>NZ_JACHLI010000023.1 GCF_014204515.1 Pseudomonas nitroreducens
GATGGTAGTGTGGAGTTTCTCCATGTGAGAGTAGGTCATCGTCAAGCTCCTATCCCAAGACCCCTGGTCAGCATCGCTGGCCGGGGGTTTTGCTTTTGGGCGCGGGAAAACCGGCGAATTGCTGCATAGGCAATTCAGGCATGCCTCTATATGATGCGTGCCTGACTGTTGCGGGGGTGATATGCAGACCTTGCTGAAATTGTTGAGCGATGGCCGCTTTCATTCCGGAGAGGAGCTCGGTGCTCTGCTCGGGGTTAGTCGTAGTGCGGTCTGGAAGCGCCTCGAAGGCTTTGAGCGCGACTACGGCATGGTCGTGCAGCGCGTGCGCGGCAAGGGCTATCGCCTGGAAGAGCCGCTGAGCATCGTTTCTTCCCGGTTGGGGCTGGAACCCTGGCCGCTGGATGTCCTGTTTTCCATTGATTCCACCAATGCCGAGGTGCTTCGACGCCTTTCCGCCGGCGCTGCGGCGCCGTTCGCTGTTCTGGGTGAGCGGCAGACGGCCGGGCGTGGCAGGCGAGGGCGGCAGTGGGAAAGTCCATTTGGCGCCAACCTCTATTACACCCTGGGTATTACCGTGCGTGGTGGTGCGCAGGAGCTGGAGGGGCTGAGCCTGGTCGTCGGGCTGGCCGTCGCGCGGGCGATTAGGGCGCTGGGCATCGAGCAAGTCGGCCTCAAGTGGCCGAACGATGTTCTCGTCGAAGGCAGGAAGATCGCCGGTATTCTTCTGGAGCTCACTGGTGATCCGGCGGACATCTGCAGTGTCGCCATCGGTGTCGGTATCAACGTGAACATGCGCAAGGCCGACAGTATCGACCAGCCCTGGACTTCGTTGCGCGAGGTACTGGGGCGGCTGGTCGATAGAAATGAACTGCTGCAGGCGCTGGAGTCTGAATTGGCGTTCGTCCTGTCCCGTCATCGCGAGCATGGTTTTGCTGCCAGTCGCGAGGAGTGGGAGTCCCTTCATTTATGGCAGGGGCGGCAGGTCACGCTGTCCACTGTCTCCAATAATATCGTTGGGCGCGCCCTGGGTATCGACGAGCGGGGTGCGTTGCGCCTGCTGGTTGATGGCCAGGAGCAGTGCTACAGCGGAGGCGAGCTGAGTCTGAGGTTGTCGGATGATTCTTGAGTTGGATTGCGGAAACAGCCTGATCAAGTGGCGCGTGGTGAGAAAGCACGACCTGGTGACGGTTGCCGGTGGCGTGGCGGATTCCGACCAGGCACTGCTCGATCAGCTCCAGGCCAACAGGGTGGTGGATATCCGCTACTGTCGCCTGGTGAGTGTCCGCAGTGAGCAGGAAACCGAGGCGCTGCGCGCCGCCCTGGAGGGTGCTTTCGCGGTAACGGTGCAGATTGCCGCACCGGCCATGCAACTCGCAGGCGTCTCCAATGGCTATCGCGAGTATCAGCGCCTGGGCATGGATCGCTGGTTGGCCCTGGTGGCCGGGCATTGCCTGGCTGGCCGCGGTTGCCTGGTCATCGATCTCGGTACGGCAGTCACCTCCGATCTGGTCGATGCCGAGGGCCGGCATATGGGGGGATACATTGCTCCCGGCATGCCGCTGATGCGCAGCCAGTTGCGTACGCATACGCGTCGCATCCGGTATGACGACGATGCCGCCCACGAAGCGTTGCAGAACCTGCTGCCGGGACAGGAAACGTCCGAGGCGGTGGAGCGTGGTTGTGTGCTGATGCTGCGCGGATTTGTTCGCGAGCAGATCGAGCTCGCGACTCGTCTGCTCGGCGATGACTGTGCGGTGTATCTGACGGGAGGTGACGCTGAGCTGGTGAAGGATGAGCTCCAGCGGGCTGTCGTGCTTCCGGATCTGGTATTTCTCGGCCTGGCCCTTGCCTGTCCGATCGAGTGAGTCTGATCGATGCGTTGGTTCTTCCTCTTCCTGCTGGCACTGAACGTCTTCTATTACGTCTGGCATCAGCAGCAGGCGCCGCTCCGGCCCAAGGAGATCGCCCCGCTGAGCCTCTTTCATAGCGAGCAGAAGAATATTCGGCTGCTCAGCGAATCCTCCGAGGCGCCTGCGCGTCGGCAGGTCGAAGAAAAGCCGGCGGCTGCGCCCGCAGCTGCGTGTACCTATCTGGGTAGTTTCCCCGTGGAAGATCGTGCGCGCCAACTGGTGCAGCGGTTGCTGAGCCTGGATGTCCAGGCATCGGTGCAGACCGTCGATGCCTCCGCGGGTGTCGACTTCTGGGTTTATCTGCCACCCCTGGCCTCGCGCCAGGCATCGCTTTGGCAGCTGCGCGAGCTGCAGGCGCGCAAGATCGACAGCTATATCATCACCGAGGGGGATCTTACCGACGGCATTTCCCTCGGGATCTTCCAGCGCAAGGACTCCGCCGACAGCGTGGTAGAGCGCCTGAAGAGCGCAGGCTATGAGGCGCTGGTGCGCGAGCTGGCCCGTTCGCAGCATGATTACTGGGCGCAGGTGACCCCGGAAAGTGCGCGACTGGTGGATGATTCCCTGGTCCGACAGCTGGCTCCGGATTTCCCTGAACTGCAAAAACAAACAATGCCGTGCAAAAGCGTTGCAAGCCCTCAATAGTTTGCATAGAATGGCGCCCGCTTCACAGGGGTCACCTGAAAAGGGAAATCACTTGGAGCCGTTGTCGAAGAGCTAAGCTCAAGTTTTTTAAAGAAAAACAGTTGACAACGCGGTGGCAGGCTGTAGAATGCCGCCTCACTCGGAGGGGTTCCCGAGCGGCCAAAGGGATCAGACTGTAAATCTGACGTCTCAGACTTCGAAGGTTCGAATCCTTCCCCCTCCACCAGTTTCAAGCGTGAGCCGCAAGCTCCGCGGGTATAGTTCAGTGGTAGAACCTCAGCCTTCCAAGCTGATGATGCGGGTTCGATTCCCGCTACCCGCTCCAAGTTTGTGGCTTATGTCTTGCTCATGTAGCTCAGCTGGTAGAGCACACCCTTGGTAAGGGTGAGGTCAGCGGTTCAAATCCGCTCATGAGCTCCATCTCGCAAAGGCAGATATGAAAATATCTGCCTTTGTTTTAATGGTGACGTGACTTTCTCAATTCCTTACGGGAGGCGGTCAAGATGGCTAAAGAAAAGTTTGAGCGTAACAAGCCGCACGTAAACGTCGGCACCATCGGTCACGTTGACCACGGCAAAACCACTCTGACCGCTGCTCTGACCAAGGTCTGCTCCGAGACCTGGGGCGGCTCCGCTCGCGCTTTCGACCAGATCGACAACGCGCCGGAAGAGAAGGCTCGTGGTATCACCATCAACACCTCTCACGTTGAATACGACTCGCCGGTACGCCACTACGCTCACGTAGATTGCCCGGGCCACGCCGACTACGTGAAGAACATGATCACCGGTGCTGCCCAGATGGACGGCGCGATCCTGGTTTGCTCGGCTGCTGACGGCCCCATGCCGCAGACCCGCGAGCACATCCTGCTGTCCCGTCAGGTAGGCGTTCCCTACATCGTCGTGTTCCTGAACAAGGCCGACATGGTTGACGACGCTGAGCTGCTGGAGCTGGTCGAAATGGAAGTTCGCGATCTGCTGAACACCTACGACTTCCCGGGTGACGACACTCCGATCGTGATCGGTTCCGCTCTGATGGCCCTGAACGGCCAGGACGACAACGAGATGGGCGTTTCCGCCGTGCGCAAGCTGGTAGAAACCCTGGACTCGTACATCCCCGAGCCCGAGCGCGCCATCGACAAGCCGTTCCTGATGCCGATCGAAGACGTATTCTCGATCTCCGGTCGTGGCACCGTGGTAACTGGCCGTGTTGAGCGTGGCATCGTCAAGATCCAGGAAGAAGTGGAAATCGTCGGTATCAAGGCGACTACCAAAACTACCTGCACCGGCGTTGAAATGTTCCGCAAGCTGCTCGACGAAGGTCGTGCTGGTGAGAACGTCGGCGTTCTGCTGCGTGGCACCAAGCGGGAAGACGTAGAGCGCGGCCAGGTTCTGGCCAAGCCGGGCACCATCAAGCCGCACACCAAGTTCGAGTGCGAAGTGTACGTGCTGTCCAAGGAAGAAGGTGGTCGTCACACCCCGTTCTTCAAAGGCTACCGTCCGCAGTTCTACTTCCGTACCACCGACGTAACCGGCAACTGCGAACTGCCGGAAGGCGTTGAGATGGTAATGCCGGGCGACAACGTGAAAATGGTTGTCACCCTGATCGCTCCGATCGCCATGGAAGATGGCCTGCGCTTCGCGATTCGCGAAGGCGGCCGTACCGTTGGTGCTGGCGTGGTTGCCAAGATCATCGAATAATCGGTTGATCTTTCCCTATCAGGCCGGCATAATGGTCGGCCTGACTTTGTTCTAGGCCAGTAGCTCAATTGGCAGAGCGGCGGTCTCCAAAACCGCAGGTTGGGGGTTCGATTCCCTCCTGGCCTGCCAGATTTCTCAAGATCTGGCACTTCTTTAAACGGGATTCCTAGCAGATGAATGCGAAGGTAGAAGCCAAAGAGTCGCGTCTCGATCTCTTGAAGTGGCTTGTGGTTGCAGTGCTGGTGGTGGTGGCTGTGGTTGCCAACCAGTATTATTCCGCGCAACCGATCTTCTATCGCGTTCTCGGTATCCTCGTCATGGCGGCTGCTGCAGGTTTCATTGCGCTGCAGACCGTCAAGGGGCGTGCATTCTTTACTCTGGCTAAAGAAGCGCGCGCCGAGATTCGCAAGGTTGTATGGCCGTCTCGTCAAGAGACAACTCAGACCACGCTGATCGTAGTGGCAGTAGTGCTGGTAATGGCGCTGGTGCTTTGGGGGCTCGACTCCCTGCTGGGTTGGCTGGTTTCCATGATCGTAGGTTAAGGGTGTTCCGTGGCTAAGCGTTGGTACGTTGTGCATGCCTACTCGGGTTACGAGAAGCATGTCATGCGCTCGCTGATCGAGCGGGTCAAACTGGCCGGCATGGAAGACGGGTTTGGTGAGATTCTCGTCCCCACCGAAGAAGTGGTGGAGATGCGGAACGGCCAGAAACGCAAGAGCGAGCGCAAGTTCTTCCCAGGTTACGTCCTGGTGCAGATGGAAATGAACGAGGGTACCTGGCACCTGGTCAAGGACACTCCTCGCGTCATGGGCTTCATTGGTGGTACTGCCGACAAGCCGGCGCCGATCACTGATAAAGAGGCTGATGCCATCCTGCGTCGCGTTGCCGACAGTGGCGACAAGCCGAAGCCGAAGACCCTGTTCGAACCGGGCGAAACCGTCCGTGTCATCGATGGTCCGTTCGCTGACTTCAATGGCGTCGTCGAAGAAGTTAACTACGAAAAGAGCCGCATCCAGGTCGCCGTGCTCATTTTCGGTCGCTCTACTCCGGTAGAGCTGGAGTTCAGCCAGGTAGAGAAAGTCTAACCGGCACAATGAATCCCCCACCCCGCAGCCCTAGGCTGCGGGGTTTTGTCGTCATTGGGATAAACGCGATAGCAACCGGGAAGCCCGTCAGGGCGCTTGACCCGCATTTGGAGTAACAAATGGCTAAGAAAATCACGGCTTACATCAAGCTGCAAGTAAAGGCCGGCCAGGCCAACCCGTCGCCGCCCGTAGGCCCTGCTCTGGGTCAGCACGGCGTGAACATCATGGAATTCTGCAAGGCGTTCAACGCCAAGACCCAAGGCCAAGAGCCGGGTCTGCCGACTCCTGTGATCATCACCGTTTACAGCGACCGTAGCTTCACCTTCGAAACCAAGAGCACCCCGGCTGCCGTCCTGCTGAAAAAAGCAGCTGGCATCACCAGCGGTTCCGCTCGTCCGAACTCCCAGAAAGTGGGCACCGTTACCCGTGCTCAGCTGGAAGAGATCGCCAAGGCCAAGCAGGCTGACCTGACCGCTGCTGACCTGGACGCTGCCGTACGCACCATTGCTGGCTCCGCGCGCAGCATGGGCCTGAACGTGGAGGGTGTGTAATGGCTAAGCTGACCAAGCGTCAAAAGGCTATCGCCGAGAAGATCGAAGCAGGCAAGCAATACGGCTTCGAAGATGCCGCCAAGCTGCTGGCCGAGCTGTCGACCATCAAGTTCAAGGAGTCCGTGGACATCGCCATCAATCTGGGCGTTGATCCGCGTAAATCCGACCAGGTCGTACGTGGCGCCACCGTTCTGCCGAACGGTACCGGCAAATCCGTACGCGTTGCCGTCTTCACCCAGGGTCCTGGTGTTGAAGCTGCCCTGGCTGCTGGTGCAGACAAGGTTGGCATGGACGAGCTGGCTGCCGAAATGAAAGCCGGCGACCTGAACTACGACGTCGTCATCGCTTCCCCGGACGCCATGCGTGTTGTTGGCCAGCTGGGCCAGGTACTGGGCCCGCGCGGTCTGATGCCGAACCCGAAAGTCGGCACCGTGACCCCGGACGTCGCTACCGCCGTCAAGAACGCCAAGGCCGGTCAGGTACGTTTCCGTACCGACAAGAACGGCATCATCCACGCTTCCGTTGGCAAGATCGACTTCGAGCCGGTCAAGCTGAAGCAGAACGTGGAAGCGCTGCTGAGCGATCTGAAGCGCCTGAAACCGTCCTCCTCGAAGGGCGTGTACGTTCAGCGCGTTACCCTGAGCACGACCATGGGCCCGGGTTTGCAGATCGATCAGGCTTCGCTGGAAGGCTGATGAACTAAGTCGGACAGTGGGTTCGCCCGCTGTCCGCAGGTATTGGGGTCCCTGCCTGGCGGGGGCTATCCAAGACCGTAGGCGGCGCAAGCCTTAAACCCGGGAGGTGATCCTCTCAAGCCTACGCAGATGGTGCTCCCGATTCGTTTACCGAATCAGACACCAAAACGCCGTCCGGCTCCGGCTGGACGAATCGGTAACATCCAGGAGTAAACCCGTGGCAATTAAACTCGAAGACAAGAAGGCCATCGTCGCTGAAGTCAACGAGGCTGCCAAAGCCGGTCTGTCCGCTGTCGTGGTTGATGCACGCGGCGTGACTGTCGGCGCAATGACCGGACTCCGTAAAGAGGCCCGCGCAGCTGGTGTGTACGTGAAAGTCGTACGTAACACCCTGCTCAAGCGCGCCGTTGAAGGCACTCAGTTTGAAGTGCTCAACGACACGTTCAAGGGCCCGACCCTGATTGCTTTCTCCAACGAACATCCGGGCGCTGCCGCTCGTATCTTCAAGGAGTTTGCCAAGGGTCAGGACAAGTTCGAGATCAAGGCGGCCGCGTTCGAGGGTCAGTTCCTCGCAGCCAATCAGATCGACGTGCTGGCGACCCTGCCGACCTACAACGAAGCTGTTGCACAGCTGATGAGCGTGATCCAAGGCGCTACCAGCAAGCTGGCTCGTACTCTGGCGGCAATTCGCGATCAGAAAGAAGCTACCGCAGCCTAAGGCTCGGCATCTGCTTTCAACCTTTTTTGTTTAATTCGATGGCCTTAGGCCGTCACCCAATACAGGAATTAGAGTCATGGCTCTGACCAACGAAGACATCATCTCCGCCGTATCCGAAATGTCCGTCATGCAGATCGTTGAACTGATCAAGGCGATGGAAGAGAAGTTCGGCGTTACCGCTGCTGCCGCTACCGTTGCCGCTGCTGGCCCGGCTGCTGCCGCTGCTGAAGAGCAAACCGAGTTCACCATCGTCCTGGCCGAAGCTGGCGACAAGAAAGTGAACGTGATCAAGGTCGTTCGTGAACTGACCGGTCTGGGCCTGAAAGAAGCCAAGGCTGTCGTTGACGGCGCCCCGGGCGTGGTCAAGGAAGGCGCTTCGAAAGAAGAAGCCGAAGCTGCCAAGAAAGCCCTGGAAGAAGCAGGCGCCAAGGTCGAGCTCAAGTAAGTTCGTACCTTGCGTCGACAGCCCGAGCGTTAAGCGACAGGCTGATGGCTGGTGGCAATTGCCACCGGCCTTTTTCCGTTATGGGTGGGGTGCCGTAGGTAGCCCCTCCATAGCGTGAAAACCCGCCACGACTGGCGGCGCAAACCTAGGGTTTGCACGATTTTTGGGCTGCTCCCGCACGGGAGAGGCCAAACAAGCAGGTGACCAAGCTGGGGAACGCTGATGGCTTACTCATACACTGAGAAAAAACGTATCCGCAAGGACTTTAGCAAGTTGCCGGACGTCATGGATGTGCCGTATTTGCTGGCCATCCAGCTGGATTCCTATCGCGAATTCCTGCAGGCCGGCGCGAGCAAGGACCAGGTCCGAGACATCGGCCTGCATGCGGCCTTCAAGTCCGTCTTCCCGATTATCAGCTATTCCGGCAATGCTGCCCTGGAATACGTCGGCTACCGTCTGGGCGAGCCGGCCTTTGATGTCAAGGAATGCGTGCTGCGCGGTGTGACCTTCGCGGTCCCGCTGCGTGTGAAAGTGCGCCTGATCATTTTCGACAAGGAATCGTCGAACAAAGCGATCAAGGACATCAAGGAACAAGAAGTCTACATGGGGGAAATCCCCCTGATGACCGAGAACGGTACCTTCATCATCAACGGTACCGAGCGCGTCATCGTTTCCCAGCTGCACCGCTCCCCGGGTGTGTTCTTCGACCACGACCGTGGCAAGACCCACAGCTCCGGCAAGCTGCTGTACTCCGCTCGCATCATTCCTTACCGCGGCTCCTGGCTCGACTTCGAGTTCGATCCGAAGGACTGCGTGTTCGTTCGTATCGACCGTCGCCGCAAGCTGCCGGCTTCCGTCCTGCTGCGCGCGCTGAACTACAGCACCGAGGAAATCCTCAACGCGTTCTATGACACCAACGTCTACGAGATCAAGGGCGAAACCCTGAATCTTGAGCTGGTGCCGTCGCGTCTGCGTGGCGAGATCGCCAGCTTCGATATCAAGGATGCTGCCGGCAAGGTCATCGTTGAAGCGGGCCGCCGTATCACCGCGCGCCACATCAACCAGCTCGAGAAGGCCGGCATCAGCCAGCTGGAAGTGCCGTTCGACTACCTGATCGGCCGTACCGTGGCCAAGGCTGTCGTGCACCCGGCTACCGGCGAGATCATCGCCGAGTGCAACACCGAGCTGACCGTCGATGCCCTGGCCAAGATCGCCAAGGCCCAGGTTGCCCGCCTGGAGACTCTGTACACCAACGACATCGACTGCGGTCCGTTCATCTCCGACACGCTGAAGATCGACTCCACCAGCAACCAACTGGAAGCGCTGGTCGAGATCTATCGCATGATGCGTCCCGGTGAGCCGCCGACCAAGGAAGCCGCCGAGACCCTGTTCGGCAACCTGTTCTTCAGCGCCGAGCGTTACGACCTGTCGGCCGTTGGCCGCATGAAGTTCAACCGTCGTATCGGTCGCACCGAGATCGAAGGCGCTGGCGTCCTGAGCAAGGAAGACATCGTCGAGGTCCTCAAGACCCTGGTTGCCATCCGTAACGGTAAAGGCATCGTCGACGACATCGACCACCTGGGTAACCGTCGCGTGCGTTGCGTCGGCGAGATGGCCGAGAACCAGTTCCGCGTTGGCCTGGTGCGTGTCGAGCGCGCGGTCAAGGAACGTCTGTCGATGGCCGAAAGCGAAGGCCTGATGCCGCAGGACCTGATCAACGCCAAGCCGGTGGCTGCCGCGATCAAGGAATTCTTCGGTTCCAGCCAGCTGTCGCAGTTCATGGACCAGAACAACCCGCTCTCCGAGATCACCCACAAGCGCCGCGTCTCCGCACTCGGCCCGGGCGGTCTGACCCGTGAGCGTGCCGGCTTCGAGGTTCGTGACGTACACCCGACCCACTACGGCCGCGTGTGCCCGATCGAAACCCCTGAAGGTCCGAACATCGGTCTGATCAACTCCCTGGCCACCTACGCCCGCACCAACAAGTACGGCTTCCTGGAAAGCCCGTACCGCGTGGTGAAGGAAGGTCTGGTCAGCGACGATATCGTCTTCCTGTCCGCCATCGAAGAGGCCGATCACGTGATCGCCCAGGCCTCTGCGACCCTGAACGAAAAGGGTCAGCTGATCGACGAACTGGTTGCCGTACGTCACCTGAACGAATTCACCGTGAAGGCGCCGGAAGACGTCACCCTCATGGACGTGTCGCCGAAGCAGGTCGTTTCCGTCGCTGCCTCACTGATTCCGTTCCTTGAGCACGACGACGCCAACCGTGCACTCATGGGTTCGAACATGCAGCGTCAGGCTGTACCGACCCTGCGCGCCGACAAGCCGCTGGTGGGTACCGGCATGGAGCGCAACGTCGCCCGTGACTCCGGTGTCTGCGTGGTTGCCCGCCGTGGCGGTGTGATCGACTCGGTCGACGCCAGCCGTATCGTGGTTCGTGTGAACGACGACGAAGTCGAGACTGGCGAAGCCGGCGTCGACATCTACAACCTGACCAAATACACCCGTTCCAACCAGAACACCTGCATCAACCAGCGTCCGCTGGTGCAGAAGGGTGATCAGGTTTCGCGCAGCGACATCCTGGCCGACGGTCCGTCCACCGACATGGGTGAACTGGCTCTGGGTCAGAACATGCGCGTCGCGTTCATGCCCTGGAACGGCTTCAACTTCGAAGACTCCATCTGCCTGTCCGAGCGCGTGGTCCAGGAAGATCGTTTCACCACGATCCACATCCAGGAACTGACCTGCGTTGCCCGTGACACCAAGCTCGGCCCAGAAGAGATCACCGCGGACATCCCGAACGTGGGTGAGGCTGCGCTGAACAAGCTGGACGAGGCCGGTATCGTCTACGTCGGCGCCGAAGTACAGGCTGGCGACATCCTGGTCGGCAAGGTCACTCCGAAAGGCGAGACCCAGCTGACTCCGGAAGAGAAGCTGCTGCGCGCGATCTTCGGTGAGAAGGCGTCCGATGTGAAGGACACCTCCCTGCGTGTGCCGACCGGCACCAAGGGCACCGTCATCGACGTACAGGTCTTCACCCGCGATGGCGTGGAGCGCGACAGCCGTGCCCTGTCCATCGAGAAGATGCAGCTGGACGAGATCCGCAAGGACCTGAACGAAGAGTTCCGCATCGTCGAAGGCGCGACCTTCGAGCGCCTGCGTTCCGCTCTGGTCGGTGCCAAGGCCGACGGCGGTCCTGCCCTGAAGAAAGGCGCAGAGATCACCGACGAGTACCTGGACGGCCTCGAGCGCGGCCAGTGGTTCAAGCTGTGCATGGCGGAAGATGCTCTGAACGAGCAGCTGGAGAAGGCCCAGGCCTACATCAGCGACCGCCGTCAGATGCTCGACGACAAGTTCGAAGACAAGAAGCGCAAGCTGCAGCAGGGCGACGACCTGGCTCCGGGCGTACTGAAGATCGTCAAGGTCTACCTCGCCATCAAGCGCCGCATCCAGCCGGGCGACAAGATGGCAGGCCGCCACGGTAACAAGGGTGTGGTCTCGGTGATCATGCCGGTCGAAGACATGCCGCACGACGTGCATGGCACTCCGGTCGACATCGTCCTGAACCCGCTGGGCGTACCGTCGCGCATGAACGTCGGTCAGATCCTCGAAACCCACCTGGGCCTCGCGGCCAAGGGCCTGGGCGAGAAGATCAACCGCATGCTCGAAGAGCAGCGCAAGATCGCCGAGCTGCGTGTGTTCCTGAACGAGATCTACAACGAGATCGGCGGCCGCCAGGAAAGCCTGGACGAGCTGAACGATAACGAGATCCTCGCTCTGGCCAACAACCTCAAGGGCGGCGTGCCCATGGCTACCCCGGTGTTCGACGGTGCCAAGGAGCGCGAGATCAAGGCCATGCTGAAGCTGGCCGATCTGCCGGAAAGCGGTCAGATGCGTCTGTATGACGGCCGCACCGGCAACCAGTTCGAGCGTACGACCACTGTTGGTTACATGTACATGCTCAAGCTGAACCACCTGGTCGACGACAAGATGCACGCCCGTTCCACCGGCTCCTACAGCCTGGTTACCCAGCAGCCGCTGGGTGGTAAGGCGCAGTTCGGTGGCCAGCGTTTCGGGGAGATGGAGGTCTGGGCGCTGGAAGCCTACGGTGCCGCCTACACCCTGCAGGAAATGCTGACCGTGAAGTCGGACGACGTGAACGGCCGTACCAAGATGTACAAGAACATCGTGGACGGGGATCACCGCATGGAGGCCGGCATGCCCGAGTCCTTCAACGTGTTGATCAAAGAGATCCGCTCGCTCGGCATCGATATCGAACTGGAAACCGAATAACACGTGACGTCAGAACGGTGCGGCTGGTCAAGGCCGGTCGCACCGGGTCCGTGAGGAGGAAAGGCCTTGAAAGACTTGCTTAATCTGTTGAAAAACCAGGGTCAGATCGAAGAGTTCGATGCCATCCGTATTGGCCTGGCCTCGCCCGAGATGATCCGTTCCTGGTCCTTCGGCGAAGTCAAGAAGCCGGAGACCATCAACTACCGTACCTTCAAGCCGGAGCGCGATGGCCTGTTCTGCGCCAAGATCTTCGGCCCGGTGAAGGACTACGAGTGCCTGTGCGGTAAGTACAAGCGCCTGAAGCACCGCGGTGTGATCTGCGAGAAGTGCGGCGTGGAAGTCGCGCTGGCCAAGGTGCGCCGCGAGCGCATGGGCCACATCGAACTGGCCTCGCCGGTCGCCCACATCTGGTTCCTGAAGTCCCTGCCGTCCCGTATCGGCCTGCTGCTGGACATGACCCTGCGTGACATCGAGCGCGTGCTCTATTTCGAGAGCTACGTGGTGATCGATCCGGGCATGACCACCCTGGAGAAGGGCCAGCTGCTGAACGACGAGCAGTACTTCGAAGCCCTCGAAGAGTTCGGTGACGACTTCGACGCCCGCATGGGTGCGGAAGCCGTTCGCGAGCTGCTCAACGCTATCGACCTGGAGCACGAGATCGGCCGCCTGCGCGAAGAGATTCCGCAGACCAACTCGGAAACCAAGATCAAGAAGCTGTCCAAGCGTCTGAAGCTGATGGAAGCCTTCCAGGGCTCCGGCAACCATCCCGAGTGGATGGTGCTGACCGTCCTGCCGGTGCTGCCGCCGGACCTGCGTCCGCTGGTTCCGCTGGATGGCGGCCGCTTCGCGACTTCGGATCTGAACGATCTGTATCGCCGCGTGATCAACCGTAACAACCGTCTGAAGCGCCTGCTCGACCTGGCCGCTCCGGACATCATCGTGCGCAACGAAAAGCGCATGCTGCAGGAAGCCGTCGACGCCCTGCTGGACAACGGCCGTCGCGGCCGTGCCATCACCGGCTCGAACAAGCGCCCGCTGAAGTCCCTGGCCGACATGATCAAGGGCAAGCAGGGTCGCTTCCGTCAGAACCTGCTCGGCAAGCGCGTGGACTACTCCGGCCGTTCGGTAATTACCGTAGGTCCGACCCTGCGTCTGCACCAGTGCGGTCTGCCGAAGAAAATGGCCCTGGAGCTGTTCAAGCCGTTCATCTTCGGCAAGCTGGAAGGTCGTGGCATGGCCACCACCATCAAGGCTGCCAAGAAGATGGTCGAGCGCGAGCTGCCGGAAGTGTGGGACGTTCTCGCCGAAGTCATCCGCGAACACCCCGTACTGCTGAACCGTGCGCCGACCCTGCACCGTCTGGGCATCCAGGCGTTCGAACCGGCACTGATCGAAGGTAAAGCGATCCAGCTGCACCCGCTGGTCTGCGCCGCGTACAACGCTGACTTCGACGGTGACCAGATGGCCGTGCACGTCCCGCTGACCCTCGAGGCCCAGCTGGAAGCGCGCGCGCTGATGATGTCGACCAACAACATCCTGTCGCCGGCCAACGGCGAGCCGATCATCGTTCCGTCGCAGGACGTGGTAATGGGTCTGTACTACATGACCCGTGAAGCGATCAACGCGAAGGGCGAGGGCATGGCTTTCGCAGACCTGCAGGAAGTTGACCGCGCGTACCGCAGCGGCCAGGTGTCCCTGCACGCCCGCGTAAAAGTACGCATCAACGAGAAGATCAAGAACGAAGACGGCTCCCTGACCGCGAACACCCGTATCGTCGACTCCACCGTCGGCCGTGCGCTGCTGTTCCAGGTTGTCCCGGCCGGCCTGCCCTTCGACGTGGTCAACCAGTCGATGAAGAAGAAGGCGATCTCCAAGCTGATCAACCACTGCTACCGCGTGGTGGGTCTGAAGGACACCGTCATCTTCGCTGACCAGCTGATGTACACCGGCTTCGCCTACTCGACCATCTCCGGTGTGTCGATCGGCGTGAACGACTTCGTCATCCCGGACGAAAAGGCTCGCATCATCGATGCCGCCACCGAGGAAGTGAAGGAGATCGAGAGCCAGTACGCCTCCGGCCTGGTAACCCAGGGCGAGAAGTACAACAAGGTGATCGACCTCTGGTCCAAGGCCAACGACGAAGTGTCCAAGGCGATGATGGCCAACCTCTCGAAAGAGAAGGTGACCGATCGCGAAGGCAAGCAGGTCGACCAGGAGTCCT
This sequence comes from Pseudomonas nitroreducens, assembly GCF_014204515.1. Classification (GTDB taxonomy): domain Bacteria; phylum Pseudomonadota; class Gammaproteobacteria; order Pseudomonadales; family Pseudomonadaceae; genus Pseudomonas; species Pseudomonas nitritireducens_A. The sequence goes on from NZ_JACHLI010000023.1 coordinate 14,264, forward strand.
TCAACTCCATGTACATGATGGCGGACTCCGGTGCGCGGGGTTCCGCGGCCCAGATCCGTCAGCTGGCCGGTATGCGTGGCCTGATGGCCAAGCCGGACGGCTCCATCATCGAGACCCCGATCACCGCGAACTTCCGTGAAGGCCTGAACGTACTCCAGTACTTCATCTCCACTCACGGTGCTCGTAAAGGTCTGGCGGATACCGCACTGAAGACCGCGAACTCCGGTTACCTGACCCGTCGTCTCGTCGATGTGGCCCAGGACCTGGTAGTGACCGAGATCGATTGCGGCACCGACCGTGGTCTGTTCATGTCCCCGCACATCGAAGGCGGCGACGTGGTTGAGCCGCTGGGCGAGCGTGTACTGGGCCGCGTGATGGCTCGCGACGTGCTCAAGCCGGGCAGCGACGACGTGATCGTCGAAGCCGGTACCCTGATCGATGAGAAGTGGGTCGATTTCCTCGAGCAGATGAGCGTCGACGAAGTTGTCGTTCGTTCGCCGATCACCTGCGAAACCCGTCACGGCATCTGCGCCATGTGCTACGGCCGCGATCTGGCCCGTGGTCACCGCGTGAACATCGGTGAAGCTGTCGGCGTTATCGCTGCTCAGTCGATCGGTGAGCCGGGTACCCAGCTGACCATGCGTACCTTCCACATCGGTGGTGCGGCCAGCCGTACTTCTGCCGTGGACAACGTCCAGGTCAAGAACGGCGGCACCATTCGCCTGCACAACCTGAAGCACGTAGAGCGTGCCGACGGCGCCCTGGTAGCGGTTTCCCGTTCCGGTGAGCTGGCGGTAGCCGACGACTTCGGTCGTGAGCGCGAGCGCTACAAGCTGCCGTACGGTGCGGTGATTTCCGTGAAGGAAGGTGACAAGGTCGATCCGGGCGCCATCGTCGCCAAGTGGGACCCGCACACCCACCCGATCGTCACCGAGATGGACGGCACCGTGGCCTTCGTGGGCATGGAAGAGGGCATCACCATCAAGCGCCAGACCGACGAACTGACCGGTCTGACCAACATTGAAGTGATGGATCCGAAGGACCGTCCGGCTGCCGGCAAGGACATCCGTCCGGCCGTGAAGCTGATCGACGCCGCAGGCAAGGATCTGCTGCTGCCGGGTACCGACGTACCGGCCCAGTACTTCCTGCCGGCGAACGCCCTGGTCAACCTCAACGATGGCGCGAAAGTGCGTATCGGTGACGTTATCGCGCGTATCCCGCAGGAAACCTCGAAGACCCGCGACATCACCGGTGGTCTGCCGCGCGTTGCCGACCTGTTCGAAGCTCGTCGTCCGAAAGAGCCTTCGATCCTGGCGGAAATCAGCGGCACCATCTCCTTCGGCAAGGAAACCAAGGGCAAGCGCCGTCTGGTCATCACTCCCACCGACGGTAGCGATTCGTACGAGGAACTGATTCCGAAGTGGCGTCACCTGAACGTGTTCGAAGGTGAACAGGTAAGCCGTGGTGAAGTGATCTCCGACGGCCCGAGCAACCCGCACGACATCCTCCGACTGCTGGGCGTCAGCTCGCTGGCCAAGTACATCGTCAACGAGATCCAGGACGTTTACCGTCTGCAGGGCGTGAAGATCAACGACAAGCACATCGAGACCATCCTGCGCCAGATGCTGCGCAAGGTCGAAGTGGCTGAGTCGGGCGATTCGTCCTTCATCAAGGGCGACCAGGTCGAACTGGTCCACGTGCTGGAAGAGAACGAAGTGCTGGGCACCCAGGACAAGTTCCCGGCCAAGTACGAGCGCGTTCTGCTGGGTATCACCAAGGCCTCCCTGTCCACCGAGTCGTTCATCTCGGCGGCCTCCTTCCAGGAGACGACCCGCGTCCTCACCGAGGCGGCGGTCACTGGCAAGCGCGACTTCCTGCGCGGCCTGAAGGAGAACGTGGTCGTGGGTCGTCTGATCCCGGCCGGTACCGGTCTGGCTTACCACAGCGAGCGCAAGCGTCAGCGCGAGCTCGGCAAACCGCAGCGTGTGAGCGCGAGCGAGGCCGAAGCAGCACTGGCCGAAGCGCTCAACCTGAGCGGTAACTAAGCCTCAAACGAAGCCCCGGTTGTCTTGACAACCGGGGCTTTGTCTTGACTGGCTTCCGGAAGCTCTTTAGTATCTTGTACCCCGAAAATTGGCAGGGCGCATGCTTTGCCCATTTTCGTTTTTAAGTGTCGTAAGACAATCAGTGGAGCTATAGATGGCAACTATCAACCAGCTGGTGCGCAAGCCGCGCAAGCGCCTGGTAGACAAGAGTGGCGTTCCTGCCCTGCAGAACTGCCCTCAGCGTCGCGGCGTATGCACCCGCGTATACACCACCACCCCGAAGAAGCCGAACTCCGCACTGCGTAAAGTGTGCCGTGTTCGTCTGACCAACGGTTTCGAGGTTTCCTCGTACATCGGCGGTGAAGGCCACAACCTGCAAGAGCACAGCGTAGTGCTGATCCGCGGCGGTCGTGTAAAGGACCTTCCGGGTGTTCGCTACCACACCGTGCGCGGTTCGCTGGACACCTCCGGTGTCAAAGACCGTAAGCAGGGTCGTTCGAAGTACGGCGCGAAGCGTCCGAAGTAATTTTGTTTTCCTATTTGCTGAGTCGATAAGAGTAAGGTCGGGCATCGAGTCCCGGATTACCTGAAGACCGTTTGAGGGCTTATCAATGCCAAGACGTCGTGTAGCGGCCAAACGTGAGATCCTGGCCGATCCGAAATACGGAAGCCAGATTCTGGCGAAGTTCATGAACCACGTGATGGAAAGCGGCAAGAAAGCCGTTGCCGAGCGTATCGTTTACGGTGCTCTGGACAAGGTCAAAGAGCGCGGTAAAGGCGACCCCCTGGAACTCTTCGAAAAAGCACTCGACGCCATCGCTCCGCTGGTCGAAGTGAAGTCCCGCCGTGTCGGCGGTGCTACCTACCAGGTTCCGGTCGAAGTACGTCCGTCCCGTCGTAATGCACTGGCCATGCGCTGGCTGGTGGACTTCGCCCGCAAGCGTGGCGAGAAGTCCATGGCTCTGCGTCTCGCTGGCGAACTGATGGACGCCGCTGAAGGTAAAGGCGCCGCTGTCAAGAAGCGTGAAGACGTACACCGTATGGCCGAGGCCAACAAAGCGTTCTCGCACTACCGCTTCTAATTACGGCAACACTACTTCTGCGAGGGCTTTATGGCTCGTAACACAGCAATCAACCGCTACCGGAACATTGGTATCTGTGCCCACGTTGACGCGGGCAAGACCACCACCACCGAGCGGATCCTGTTCTACACAGGTCTCAGCCACAAGATGGGTGAGGTGCATGACGGCGCTGCCACTACCGACTGGATGGTGCAGGAGCAGGAGCGTGGTATCACCATCACCTCCGCTGCGATCACCACCTTCTGGGAAGGTTCGCGCGGCCAGTACGACAAGTACCGCGTAAACGTCATCGACACCCCCGGCCACGTAGACTTCACCATTGAAGTTGAGCGCTCCCTGCGCGTACTGGACGGCGCCGTCGTTGTGTTCTGCGGCACCTCCGGCGTTGAGCCGCAGTCCGAAACCGTATGGCGTCAAGCCAACAAGTACGGCGTTCCGCGTATCGTCTACGTGAACAAGATGGACCGCGCCGGCGCCAACTTCCTGCGCGTCGTCGGTCAGATCAAGAACCGTCTGGGTCACACCCCGGTTCCGGTTCAGCTGGCCATCGGTGCAGAAGATGACTTCCAGGGTCAGGTTGACCTGCTGAAGATGAAGGCCATCTACTGGAACGAAGACGACAAAGGCACTTCCTACCGCGAAGAAGAAATTCCCGCGGATATGGTCGAGCTGGCCACCGAGTGGCGCAACAACATGGTCGAGGCCGCTGCCGAAGCCAACGAAGAGCTGATGAACAAGTACCTGGAAGAAGGTGAGCTGTCGATCGAAGAGATCAAGGCTGGCCTGCGTCTGCGTACCATCGCCTGCGAAATCGTTCCGGCTGTCTGCGGCTCGTCGTTCAAGAACAAGGGCGTGCCCCTGGTTCTCGACGCCGTCATCGACTTCCTGCCTGCTCCGACCGAGATTCCGGCGATCCAGGGTATCCACCCGGATCACATTGACGACGGCGACGAAGCTCCGAAAGACGAGCGTCCGGCTGACGACAATGCCCCGTTCTCGGCTCTGGCATTCAAGATCGCCACCGACCCGTTCGTAGGTACTCTGACCTTCGTGCGCGTCTACTCGGGCGTTCTGGAGTCCGGTAACTCGGTTATCAACTCCGTGAAAGGCAAGAAAGAGCGCGTTGGTCGTATGGTGCAGATGCACGCCAACCAGCGTGACGAGATCAAAGAAGTACGCGCTGGTGACATCGCGGCTCTGATCGGCATGAAGGACGTCACCACCGGTGACACCCTGTGCGACATCGAGAAGCCGATCATCCTCGAGCGTATGGACTTCCCGGAGCCGGTCATCTCGGTAGCTGTTGAGCCGAAGACCAAGGCTGACCAGGAGAAGATGGGCATTGCCCTCGGCAAGCTGGCTCAGGAAGACCCGTCGTTCCGCGTCAAGACCGACGAAGAAACCGGCCAGACCATCATCTCCGGTATGGGTGAGCTGCACCTGGACATCCTCGTCGACCGCATGAAGCGTGAATTCGGCGTTGAGGCGAACATCGGCAAGCCGCAGGTTTCGTACCGCGAAACCATCTCGAAGGACAACATCGAGATCGAAGGCAAGTTCGTTCGTCAGTCCGGTGGTCGTGGTCAGTTCGGTCACTGCTGGATTCGCTTCTCGACTCCGGACGTGGACGACAAGGGCAACATCACTGAAGGCCTGGTCTTCACCAACGAAGTCGTGGGCGGTGTGGTTCCGAAGGAATACATCCCGGCCATCCAGAAAGGCATCGAAGAGCAGATGAAGAACGGCGTTGTCGCCGGCTATCCGCTGATCGGCCTGAAGGCGACCGTCTTCGATGGTTCCTACCACGACGTCGACTCCAACGAGATGGCGTTCAAGATCGCTGCTTCCATGGCGACCAAGCAGCTGGCCCAGAAGGGCGGCGGCAAGGTGCTTGAGCCGATCATGAAAGTGGAAGTGGTGACTCCTGAGGACTACATGGGTGACGTGATGGGTGACCTGAACCGTCGTCGTGGTCTGATTCAGGGGATGGAAGACTCGGTTTCCGGTAAGGTTATCCGTGCCGAGGTTCCGCTGGGCGAGATGTTCGGTTATGCAACCGACGTGCGTTCCATGTCCCAGGGTCGCGCTAGCTACTCCATGGAATTCTCCAAGTATGCTGAAGCTCCGGCGAACGTCGTCGAAGCTCTGGCCAAAAAACAAGCTTGATTCAGCTCTTTTAGTAAGAGGTTACTCTCGTGGCTAAAGAAAAATTTGAACGTAACAAACCGCACGTCAACGTTGGCACCATCGGTCACGTTGACCACGGCAAAACCACTCTGACCGCTGCTCTGACCAAGGTCTGCTCCGAGACCTGGGGCGGCTCCGCTCGCGCTTTCGACCAGATCGACAACGCGCCGGAAGAGAAGGCTCGTGGTATCACCATCAACACCTCTCACGTTGAATACGACTCGCCGGTACGCCACTACGCTCACGTAGACTGCCCGGGCCACGCCGACTACGTGAAGAACATGATCACCGGTGCTGCCCAGATGGACGGCGCGATCCTGGTTTGCTCGGCTGCTGACGGCCCCATGCCGCAGACCCGCGAGCACATCCTGCTGTCCCGTCAGGTAGGCGTTCCCTACATCGTCGTGTTCCTGAACAAGGCCGACATGGTTGACGACGCCGAGCTGCTGGAACTGGTCGAAATGGAAGTTCGCGATCTGCTGAACACCTACGACTTCCCGGGCGACGACACTCCGATCGTGATCGGTTCCGCTCTGATGGCCCTGAACGGCCAGGACGACAACGAGATGGGCGTTTCCGCCGTGCGCAAGCTGGTAGAAACCCTGGACTCGTACATCCCCGAGCCCGAGCGCGCCATCGACAAGCCGTTCCTGATGCCGATCGAAGACGTATTCTCGATCTCCGGTCGTGGCACCGTGGTAACTGGCCGTGTTGAGCGTGGCATCGTCAAGATCCAGGAAGAAGTGGAAATCGTCGGTATCAAGGCGACTACCAAGACTACCTGCACCGGCGTTGAAATGTTCCGCAAGCTGCTCGACGAAGGTCGTGCTGGTGAGAACGTCGGCGTTCTGCTGCGTGGCACCAAGCGTGAAGACGTAGAGCGCGGCCAGGTTCTGGCCAAGCCGGGCACCATCAAGCCGCACACCAAGTTCGAGTGCGAAGTGTACGTGCTGTCCAAGGAAGAAGGTGGTCGTCACACCCCGTTCTTCAAAGGCTACCGTCCGCAGTTCTACTTCCGTACCACCGACGTAACCGGCAACTGCGAACTGCCGGAAGGCGTTGAGATGGTAATGCCGGGCGACAACGTGAAAATGGTTGTCACCCTGATCGCTCCGATCGCCATGGAAGATGGCCTGCGCTTCGCGATTCGCGAAGGCGGCCGTACCGTTGGTGCCGGCGTGGTTGCCAAGATCTTCGAGTAATCGCTGATCTGCTCCAGGAAAAGGGACCCTTCGGGGTCCCTTTTTCGTTGAGTTGGTTAAATATTGACACCCCTCAGGCGCATCCGTACAATTGCGCCTCCTTTTAACGGGCGGAGTCCGTCCGTTGGGAATGGCAACTTGGAGTCTGAGGTCAAATGCAAAATCAACAAATCCGTATTCGGTTGAAGGCTTTTGATCACCGCCTGATCGACCAATCTACCCAGGAAATCGTGGAAACCGCGAAACGTACTGGGGCTCAGGTGCGTGGTCCGATTCCTCTGCCGACCCGCAAGGAACGTTACACCGTGCTGATTTCCCCGCACGTCAACAAGGACGCTCGTGACCAGTACGAAATTCGTACCCACAAGCGTGTTCTCGACATCGTTCAGCCGACCGACAAAACCGTCGACGCGCTGATGAAGCTCGACCTTGCTGCTGGCGTCGAAGTACAGATCAGCCTCGGCTAATGCCTTCGGCATTGGTCGTGTAACGCTCTGAAATGGGCGGCCATAGCGGGTGAAAGCCCCGTACACTAAAGAGGTTCTAAAGATGACAATTGGTGTTGTCGGTCGTAAGTGCGGCATGACCCGCATCTTCACCGAAGATGGTGTCTCCATTCCGGTCACGGTCATTGAGGTCGAGCCGAATCGCGTCACCCAGTTCAAAAACGAAGAGAGCGATGGCTATCGCGCCGTGCAGGTTACTGCCGGCGAGCGTCGTGCTTCTCGCGTGACCAAGGCGCAAGCCGGTCACTTTGCCAAGGCGAATGTCGCCGCCGGTCGCGGCGTGTGGGAATTCCGTCTGGGCGAAGAGGAGTTCAAGGCAGGCGATTCCATTTCTGTCGACCTGTTCCAGGCCGGCCAGCTGGTAGACGTTACCGGCGAGTCCAAGGGTAAAGGCTTTGCCGGTACCATCAAGCGCTGGAACTTCCGTGGTCAAGATAACACCCACGGTAACTCCGTTTCCCACCGCGTCCCGGGTTCCATCGGCCAGTGCCAGACTCCTGGTCGAGTGTTCAAGGGCAAAAAAATGTCGGGCCACATGGGTGCTGAGCGCGTAACCGTTCAATCCCTTGAGGTCGTGCGTGTCGATGCAGAGCGCAATCTGCTGCTGGTCAAAGGTGCCGTTCCTGGCGCTACCGGTGGTGATGTGCTGGTGCGTCCGGCAGCCAAGGCTCGCGGTTAAGAGAGGAAGCTGAGATGCAACTGAATGTAAATGGCGCTCAGGCGATCGAGGTTTCCGAGCGTACCTTTGGTAGCGAATTCAACGAGACCCTGGTTCACCAGGCAGTCGTGGCCTACATGGCTGGCGGCCGTCAGGGCACCAAGGCTCAGAAAACTCGTTCCGAAGTCTCCGGTGGTGGCAAGAAGCCGTGGCGTCAGAAGGGCACTGGTCGTGCTCGTGCTGGCACCATCCGTAGCCCCATCTGGCGTGGCGGCGGCGCGACCTTCGCGGCCAAGCCCCAGGATCACTCCCAGAAGCTCAACAAGAAGATGTACCGCGCTGCTCTGCGCTCCATCCTCTCTGAGCTGGTTCGCCTGGACCGTCTGGTTGTCGTTGCCGACTTCGCTGTCGATGCACCGAAGACCAAAGGTCTGGTCAGCAAGCTGGAAGGCCTGGGCCTGAAAGATGTACTGATCGTCACCGAAGGCGTCGATGAGAACCTGTACCTGGCAGCTCGCAACCTGGCCCACGTCGATGTACGTGACGTCCAGGCTTCCGATCCGGTCAGCCTCATCGCCTACGACAAGGTGCTGGTCACCGTGTCCGCCGTGAAGAAGTTCGAGGAGCTGCTGGCATGAACCAGGAACGCGTATTCAAAGTGCTGCTGGGCCCGCATATCTCCGAGAAGGCCACTGGCCTGGCGGACGGCAACAGCCAATTCGTTTTCAAGGTTGCCACTGATGCAACCAAGCTGGAAATCAAGAAGGCCGTAGAAAGCCTGTTCGGCGTGAAAGTACGTCGCGTCACCACCCTGAACGTTCAGGGCAAGACCAAGCGTACCGTTCGCGGCCTGGGCAAGCGTAACGACTGGAAAAAAGCGTACATCGCTCTCCAGCCGGGCCAGGATCTCGATTTCGCAGCTGGCGCTGAGTAAAGGGGTGCATCATGGCAATCGTTAAATGCAAACCGACTTCCGCTGGTCGTCGTTTCGTCGTCAAGGTAGTGAACAAGGACCTGCACAAAGGTGCTCCGTTCGCTCCCCTGCTCGAGAAGAAGTCCAAGTCGGGCGGCCGTAACAACAACGGTCGTATCACCACCCGTCATATCGGTGGTGGCCACAAGCAGCACTATCGTCTGGTCGACTTCCGTCGCAACAAGGATGGCATCCCTGCCACCGTTGAACGCGTCGAATACGATCCGAACCGTACTGCTCACATCGCTCTGCTGAAATACGCGGACGGCGAGCGTCGTTACATCATCGCCCCCAAAGGCGTGGTGGCTGGCGATCAACTGATCTCCGGTATCGGCGCTCCGATCAAGGCCGGCAACAACATGCCGCTGCGCAACATTCCGGTGGGTAGCACCATCCACGGTATCGAACTGAAGCCTGGCAAAGGTGCTCAGATCGCTCGCTCCGCTGGCGCTTCGGCTCAGCTGGTTGCCCGTGAAGGTGCCTACGTAACCGTACGTCTGCGTTCCGGTGAGATGCGCAAAGTCCTGGCTGACTGCCGTGCGACCCTGGGCGAAGTCTCGAACTCCGAGCACAGCCTGCGTTCGCTGGGTAAAGCCGGTGCCAAACGCTGGCGTGGCGTTCGCCCGACCGTTCGTGGTGTTGCCATGAACCCGGTCGACCACCCGCACGGTGGTGGTGAAGGTCGTACCTCTGCTGGTCGTCATCCGGTGTCGCCGTGGGGTCTTCAGACCAAGGGTAAGAAGACTCGCGCGAACAAGCGTACCGACAACATGATCGTCCGTCGCCGCAAGTAAATAGAGGGATACGACAGTGCCACGTTCTCTGAAAAAAGGTCCTTTTATCGATCTTCACCTGCTGAAGAAGATCGAAGTGGCGGTGGAAAAGAACGACCGCAAGCCGATCAAGACCTGGTCGCGCCGTTCTATGATCATGCCGCACATGGTTGGTCTGACCATCGCTGTCCACAACGGCCGTCAACACGTGCCCGTTCTGGTCAACGAAGACATGGTCGGTCACAAACTCGGCGAGTTCGCTGCTACCCGCACTTATCGTGGGCACGCTGCGGACAAGAAAGCCAAGCGTTAAGGGGTAAGGAAGATGGAAGTAGCCGCTAAGCTCTCGGGCGCTCGTATCTCCGCCCAGAAAGCCCGCTTGGTCGCCGACCAGATCCGCGGGAAGAAGGTGGGCGACGCGCTCAACCTCCTGGCTTTCAGCAACAAGAAAGCCGCCGAGATCATGAAGAAAGTGCTGGAGTCGGCCGTTGCCAACGCCGAGCACAACGAAGGCGCCGATGTAGACGATCTCAAAGTCTCCACCGTCTTCGTCAACGAAGGTCGTTCGCTCAAGCGCATCATGCCGCGTGCCAAAGGCCGTGCTGATCGCATCGTCAAGCGGTCTTGCCATATCACTGTCAAGGTTGCGGACAAGTAACGGAGTCGATCAGATGGGTCAGAAAGTACATCCCAATGGCATCCGCCTGGGTATCGTCAAGGAGCACACCTCCGTTTGGTACGCAGATAAGCGCACTTACGCCGATTATCTGTTCGCCGACCTGAAGGTACGTGAGTATCTCCAAGACAAACTAAAAAGCGCGTCCGTAAGCCGTATCGATATCCATCGTCCGGCTCAAACCGCACGCATCACCATCCACACCGCTCGTCCCGGCATCGTGATCGGCAAGAAAGGTGAAGATGTTGAGAAGCTGCGTCAGGACCTGACCAAGCAAATGGGTGTGCCGGTGCACATCAACATCGAAGAGATCCGCAAGCCGGAGCTCGACGGTATGCTGGTTGCGCAAAGCGTAGCTCAGCAGCTGGAGCGTCGCGTTATGTTCCGTCGCGCCATGAAGCGCGCTGTACAGAACGCCATGCGCATTGGTGCCAAAGGCATCAAGATCCAGGTAAGCGGTCGTCTGGGCGGCGCTGAAATCGCTCGTACCGAGTGGTATCGCGAAGGTCGTGTGCCCCTGCACACCCTGCGTGCCGACATCGACTATGCAACCTACGAAGCGCACACCACCTACGGTGTGATCGGTGTGAAGGTTTGGATCTTCAAAGGCGAGGTCATCGGTGGCCGCCAAGAAGAGCTGAAGCCGCAAGCGCCCGCTCCTCGTAAAAAAGCTGCTAAGTAAGGAGTACGCAAATGCTGCAACCCAAGCGTACGAAGTTCCGCAAGCAAATGACCGGTCACAACCGTGGCCTGGCTCATCGCGGTTCTAAAGTCAGCTTCGGCGAGTTCGCCCTCAAGGCAACCAGCCGTGGCCGTCTCACTGCACGTCAGATCGAGTCCGCGCGTCGTGCGCTGACCCGTCACGTTAAACGTGGCGGCAAGATCTGGATCCGTGTTTTCCCCGACAAGCCTGTTACCAAGAAGCCCCTGGAAGTACGTATGGGTAAAGGTAAGGGCGGCGTCGAGTACTGGGTAGCCCAGATTCAGCCGGGCAAGGTCCTGTACGAGATCGAGGGTGTTACCGAAGAGCTGGCGCGTGAGGCATTCGCCCTGGCGGCTGCAAAGCTGCCGCTCGCCACCTCCTTTGTTAAGCGGACGGTGATGTGATGAGTGCGAATGAACTTCGTGAAAAATCCGTTGAGCAGCTGAACGAGCAACTGCTCGGCCTGCTGCGCGATCAGTTCAATCTGCGCATGCAGAAGGCAACTGGCCAGTTGGGGCAGTCTCACCTGCTCTCGCAGGTTAAGCGCGACATCGCTCGCGTGAAAACTGTGCTCAACCAGCAAGCAGGTAAGTAATCATGGCTGAAGCCCAGAAAACCGTCCGTACGCTGACTGGCCGTGTCGTCAGCGACAAGATGGACAAGACCGTTACCGTACTGATCGAGCGCCGCGTCAAGCACCCGATCTACGGCAAATACGTGAAGCGTTCGACCAAACTGCACGCCCACGACGAAACCAATCAGTGCCGCATTGGTGACCTGGTCACCATTCGCGAAACTCGTCCGCTGGCCAAAACCAAGGCCTGGACCCTGGTTGACGTCGTCGAGCGCGCGGTTGAAGTCTAAGGGTCGGAGATAGAAGATGATTCAGACTCAATCCATGCTCGAAGTCGCTGACAACAGCGGCGCGCGTCGCGTCATGTGCATCAAGGTGCTCGGCGGTTCCCACCGCCGTTACGCCGGCATCGGCGACATCATCAAGGTCACCGTCAAGGAAGCGATTCCGCGTGGCAAGGTGAAGAAGGGCCAGGTAATGACTGCCGTGGTCGTTCGCACCAAGCACGGTGTTCGCCGTACTGACGGTTCCATCATCCGCTTCGACGGCAACGCCGCCGTCCTGCTGAACAACAAGCAGGAGCCGATCGGCACCCGTATCTTTGGGCCCGTGACTCGTGAACTTCGTACTGAGAAGTTCATGAAGATCGTCTCCCTTGCCCCAGAAGTGCTGTAAGGAGTAGCCGTCATGCAAAAAATTCGTCGTGACGACGAAATCATCGTCATTGCCGGCAAGGACAAGGGCAAGCGTGGCAAGGTGCTGAAGGTTCTGGCTGATGACCGTCTGGTCGTTGGCGGTGTGAACCTCGTCAAGCGCCACACCAAGCCCAACCCCATGCTCAACCAGCAAGGCGGGATCGTCGAGAAGGAGGCGCCTCTGCACGTCTCCAACGTCGCCATCTTCAACGCTGAAACCAACAAGGCTGACCGCGTTGGCTTCAAGGTCGAAGACGGTAAGAAGATTCGTGTCTTCAAGTCGACCCAGAAACCGGTTCAGGCTTGAGGGAGCTAGGTAGATCACCATGGCACGATTGAAAGAAATTTATCGGAAGGAAATCGCTCCCAAGCTGGTGCAAGAGCTCCAGCTGGCGAACGTGATGGAAGTTCCGCGCGTTACCAAAATCACCCTGAACATGGGTCTTGGCGAAGCTGTCGGCGACAAGAAAGTCATCGAGAGCGCCGTAGCTGATCTGGAAAAGATCGCGGGTCAGAAGCCGGTCGTGACTTACGCTCGTAAGTCCATCGCTGGTTTCAAGATTCGTGAAGGCTGGCCGATCGGCGTGAAAGTCACCCTGCGTGGCGATCGCATGTACGAGTTCCTGGACCGTCTGCTGTCGATCTCCCTGCCGCGCGTTCGTGACTTCCGCGGTCTGAATGCCAAGTCCTTCGACGGCCGTGGCAACTACAGCATGGGCGTCAAAGAGCAGATCATCTTCCCGGAAATCGATTACGACAAGATCGATGCCCTCCGCGGTATGGATATCACTCTGACCACCACCGCGCGTTCGGATGATGAGGGTCGTGCACTGCTGCGCGCCTTCAAATTCCCGTTCCGCAACTGATTGGAGTAGGACCATGGCTAAAGAGAGCATGAAGAACCGTGAGCTGAAGCGTCAGCAAACGGTAGCCAAGTACGCCAAAAAGCGTGCCGAGCTGAAAGCGATCATCGCTAATCCGAGCACCACTGCGGAAGATCGTTGGAATGCCCAGGTCGCCCTGCAGAAGCAACCGCGTGACGCGAGCGCCAGCCGCCTGCGTAACCGTTGCCGCCTGACCGGTCGTCCGCACGGTTACTACCGCAAGTTCGGCCTGAGCCGTAACAAGCTGCGTGAAGCAGCAATGCGCGGTGACGTACCGGGCCTGGTGAAAGCCAGCTGGTAAGTGCTAGACGGAGTCGGCGACGGCTCCGTTGATCGCTTTGCGAAGCAAGCCCCCTCGTGGGGCTTGATTCGTTTTTAAGCGATCTCTAGAATACCCGGCTCCCCCGAGTCCGGGTTTTAGTTCGTCCGGCGTTTTGAGGGCGAGTTATGAAGTTGAAGGCTTATCTTTTGTATCAGGAGCATTAAGCCCATGAGTATGCAGGACCCGTTAGCAGACATGCTAACTCGCATCCGTAATGCCCAGATGGCTGAGAAGACCGTCGTGAGCATGCCGTCTTCCAAGCTGAAAGCGGCAGTCGCCAAAGTCCTCAAGGACGAAGGCTACATTGCGGATTTCCAAGTCACCGCCGAGGCCAAGCCTCTGCTGTCGATCGAGCTGAAGTACTTCGAAGGCAAGCCTGTCATCGAGGAAGTGAAGCGAATCAGCCGTCCTGGCCTGCGCCAGTACAAATCCGTAGACCAGCTGCCGAAAGTTCGTGGCGGCCTGGGCGTTTCGATCGTCTCCACCAACAAAGGTGTGATGACTGACCGTGCTGCCCGTGCCGCTGGCGTCGGTGGCGAAGTGCTCTGCACTGTGTTCTAAGGGGAATCAGCATGTCTCGCGTTGCTAAGAACCCCGTCATTCTGCCCGCCGGCGTTGAAATCAAGCTGGCTGGTCAGGAACTTTCGATCAAGGGTGCCAAAGGCGCTCTCGAGCTGAAAGTACATCCGTCCGTCGAAGTCATTCAGGACAACGGTGAGCTGCGTTTCGCTGCGCGTAACGGCGACCAGCAGACCCGTGCCATGGCCGGTACCACCCGCGCTCTGGTCAACAACATGGTAATCGGCGTCAGCCAGGGCTTCGAGCGCAAGCTCCAGCTGGTTGGTGTTGGTTACAAGGCGCAGGCCAAAGGCCAAGTGCTGTCCCTGGCTCTCGGCTTCTCCCACCCGGTTGATTACGAACTGCCTGCCGGCATCGTCGCGGAAACCCCCAGCCAGACCGACATCCTGATCAAGGGTATCGACAAGCAGCTGGTTGGCCAGGTTGCCGCGGAAATCCGCGACTTCCGTCCGCCGGAGCCGTACAAAGGCAAGGGCGTGCGTTACGCCGACGAAGTCGTCCTTCGTAAAGAAGCCAAGAAGAAGTAGGGCATAGCAAATGAGCGTCAAGAAAGAAACCCGTCTGCGCCGCGCTCGCAAGGCTCGCCTGAAGATGCGCGAACTGGAAGCTGTACGCCTGTGCGTATACCGCTCCTCCCAGCACATCTACGCCCAGGTCATTGCAGCCGACGGCGGCAAGGTCCTGGCCAGCGCCTCGACCCTGGACAAAGAACTGCGCGAAGCTGCCACCGGCAACGTCGACGCAGCCAAGAAAGTTGGTCAACTGGTCGCGGAACGCGCCAAGGCTGCCGGCGTCACTCAGGTGGCGTTCGACCGTTCTGGCTTCAAGTACCACGGTCGTATCAAGGCCCTGGCTGATGCCGCTCGTGAAGGCGGTCTGGAGTTCTAAGTTATGGCAAACAACGATCAAAAGCGCGACGAAGGCTACATCGAGAAGCTGGTTCAAGTGAACCGCGTCGCCAAAACCGTAAAAGGTGGCCGTATCTTCGCCTTCACCGCGCTGACCGTGGTTGGCGATGGCAAGGGCCGTGTTGGCTTCGGTCGTGGCAAGGCGCGTGAAGTGCCGGCCGCCATCCAGAAGGCAATGGAAGCTGCTCGCCGCAACATGATCCAGGTTGATCTGAACGGCACCACCCTGCAGTACCCGACCAAGTCCGCCCATGGCGCCTCCAAGGTGTACATGCAGCCGGCTTCCGAAGGTACCGGTATCATCGCCGGCGGCGCCATGCGTGCTGTCCTGGAAGTGGCCGGTGTGCAGAACGTTCTGGCGAAGTGCTACGGCTCCACCAACCCGGTGAACGTGGTCTACGCAACCTTCAAGGGCCTGAAGAACATGCAGTCCCCTGAGTCGGTAGCGGCCAAGCGTGGCAAGAGCGTCGAGGAGATTCTCTAACCATGGCAACTGTCAAAGTTACCCTGATCAAGAGCCTGAACGGCCGTCTGGCCAATCACAAGGCTTGCGTCAAAGGCCTCGGCCTGCGTCGCATTAATCACACCGTCGAAGTTCAGGACACTCCTGAAAACCGCGGCATGATTAACAAGGCCTACTACCTGCTGCGTGTGGAGGGTTAATCCATGCAACTGAACGATCTGCGTTCCGCGCCGGGTGCCCGTCGCGAAAAGCACCGTCCGGGCCGTGGCATCGGTAGCGGTCTGGGCAAGACCGGTGGCCGTGGTCACAAAGGTCAAACCTCCCGCTCCGGTGGCTCCATCGCTCCGGGCTTCGAGGGTGGTCAGCAACCGCTGCACCGTCGTCTGCCGAAGTTCGGCTTCAACTCGCTCAAAGCCATGGATCGCGCAGAAGTGCGTACCTCCGAACTGGCCAAGGTCGAGGGTGATGTCGTAACCGTGCAGTCCCTGAAGGATGCCAACGTGATTAACCAGAACGTACAGCGTGTGAAAGTCATGCTGTCGGGCGACGTTACTCGCGCGGTCACCCTGAAAGGCATCGGCGCCACCAAAGGCGCTCGTGCGGCTATCGAAGCAGCTGGCGGCAAAATCGAGGACTAAATGGCTAAGCAAGGTGCTCTCTCTGCGCTGAGCAACGGTGGTGGTTTGTCCGAGCTCTGGGCACGTCTGCGTTTCCTGTTCCTGGCGATCATCGTCTATCGGATCGGCGCGCACATCCCAGTCCCGGGCATCAACCCCGATCGCTTGGCGGCACTGTTCCGGCAGAACGAGGGGACCATTCTTAGCCTCTTCAACATGTTTTCCGGCGGCGCGCTGGAGCGCATGAGTATCTTTGCACTGGGGATCATGCCGTACATCTCGGCATCGATCATCATGCAGCTCATGACCGCTATCAGCCCGCAGCTGGAGCAGTTGAAGAAAGAGGGTGAGTCTGGGCGTCGCAAGATCAGCCAGTACACCCGCTACGCAACCCTCGTCCTGGCACTTGTCCAGGCCATTGGCATGTCCATTGGTCTGGGTAGTCAGGGCGTGGCCTTCTCCAACGACTTCGGCTTCTACTTCGTGTCGGTCACCACCTTCGTGGCGGGTGCGCTGTTCATGATGTGGCTGGGTGAGCAGATCACCGAGCGGGGTGTCGGCAACGGCATCTCCATGCTGATCTTCTCCGGTATCGTCGCAGGCTTGCCCCGAGCAATCGGTCAGTCCTTCGAGTCCGCGCGTCAAGGTGACATCAACATCTTCGCCCTGATCGCCATCGGCCTGCTGGCCGTGGCCATCATCGCGTTCGTGGTGTTCATCGAGCGTGGTCAGCGTCGTATCGCCGTGCATTACGCCAAGCGCCAACAAGGTCGCAAGGTGTTTGCTGCTCAAACGAGCCATCTGCCGCTCAAAGTGAACATGGCGGGTGTAATCCCTGCGATCTTCGCCAGCAGCATCCTGCTGTTCCCGGCATCCCTGGGTGCCTGGTTCGGTCAGTCGGAAGGCCTGGGTTGGCTGCAGGACGTCGCGCAAGCGATCGCTCCTGGTCAGCCGCTGAACATTCTGCTGTTTAGTGCAGGGATCGTTTTCTTCTGCTTCTTCTACACAGCGCTGATGTTCAACCCGAAGGACGTGGCGGAAAACCTCAAGAAGTCCGGTGCATTTATTCCGGGTATTCGTCCGGGCGAACAGTCGGCTCGCTACATTGATGGCGTACTGACCCGTTTGACCATGTTCGGTGCCCTGTACATGACGGCTGTGTGCCTGCTGCCCCAGTTCCTGGTCGTAGCTGCCCACGTACCGTTCTACCTTGGCGGGACCTCGTTGCTGATCGTGGTCGTGGTTGTGATGGACTTTATGGCTCAAGTACAATCGCACCTCGTTTCTCACCAGTACGAATCCCTCATGAAGAAAGCCAACCTGAAGGGCTATGGCAGCGGCCTGCTGCGCTGACCCGTAAGGTTCGAGGAGTCACTGATGAAAGTTCGTGCATCGGTTAAGAAGCTGTGCCGCAACTGCAAGATCGTCCGTCGCGAAGGCGTCGTTCGTGTGATCTGCAGCGCGGAGCCGCGTCACAAGCAGCGCCAAGGCTGAGTGTGAACCACGCGTTATAACCCGGCAGCTAGTGTGCTGCCGGGTTGATTATTTGTTTTTACAGCGCTAATATCCGCGCCCTTTCTTGGCTCCCTGGGCGCCGGGTAGCTGTCAATTGGAGTTTTTCTGAATGGCCCGTATTGCAGGCGTAAACATTCCGGATAACAAGCACACTGTTATCTCGCTGACCTACATCTATGGTGTTGGTCGCACTACCGCACAGAGCATCTGTGCAGCCACCGGCATCAGCCCGGCTGTAAAGATCAAAGAGCTGAGCGAAGAGCAGATTGATTCGCTGCGTACCGAGGTGGCCAAGCTGACCACCGAAGGTGACCTGCGTCGCGAAATCAACATGAACATCAAGCGTCTGATGGACCTCGGTTGCTACCGCGGTCTGCGTCATCGTCGTGGTCTGCCGGTTCGCGGTCAGCGTACCAAGACCAACGCGCGCACCCGTAAGGGCCCGCGTAAGCCGATCCGCAAGTAATCGCTTAGGAATCTAGTCATGGCAAAACCTGCTGCTCGTCCTCGCAAGAAAGTCAAAAAGACGGTGGTCGACGGGATCGCGCACATCCACGCGTCCTTCAACAACACCATCGTTACCATCACTGATCGTCAGGGCAACGCTCTGTCCTGGGCTACCTCCGGTGGTTCGGGCTTCCGCGGCTCGCGTAAGAGCACCCCGTTCGCTGCCCAGGTAGCGGCCGAGCGTGCCGGCCAGGCTGCTCTGGAATACGGTCTGAAGAACCTTGACGTAAACGTCAAAGGCCCGGGCCCGGGTCGCGAGTCGGCTGTTCGTGCGCTGAATGCCTGCGGTTACAAGATCGCCAGCATCACCGACGTAACCCCGATCCCGCATAACGGCTGCCGTCCGCCGAAAAAGCGTCGCGTGTAATAGGAGACAGTGAGAAATGGCTCGTTACATTGGTCCCAAGTGCAAACTGTCCCGCCGCGAAGGCACTGACCTCTTCCTGAAGAGCGGCGTTCGTGCCCTCGACTCGAAGTGCAAGGCAGAACAAGTTCCCGGTCAGCATGGCCAGCGTCGTGGTCGCCTGTCCGACTACGGTCTGCAGCTGCGCGAGAAACAAAAAGTTCGCCGCATCTACGGCGTTCTGGAACGTCAATTCCGTGGCTACTATCAGGAAGCTTCCCGCCGCAAGGGCTCCACAGGTGAAAACCTGCTGCAGATCCTTGAGTGCCGTCTGGACAACGTCGTCTACCGTATGGGCTTCGGTTCCACCCGTTCCGAATCCCGTCAGCTGGTGTCCCACAAGACCATCAGCGTCAACGGTCAGACCGTAAACGTACCGTCCTACCAGGTCAAAGCCGGTGACGTGGTTGCTGTTCGCGAGAAATCGAAGAACCAGCTGCGTATCGCCCAAGCTCTGGACCTGTGCGCCCAGCGCGGTCGCGTTGAGTGGGTCGAAGTGGACACCGACAAGAAAGCTGGCACCTTCAAAAGTGTCCCGGCTCGTGCCGATCTGTCCGCCGACATCAACGAAAACCTGATTGTCGAGCTCTACTCCAAGTAAGGGCTAGAAAATAGGTGCATCCATGCAGAGTTCGGTAAATGAGTTCCTGACCCCCCGCCACATCGATGTGCAGGTGGTCAGCCAAACCCGCGCCAAGATCACTCTCGAGCCTCTCGAGCGTGGTTTCGGCCATACCCTGGGCAACGCGCTGCGTCGCATCCTGTTGTCCTCCATGCCTGGCTGTGCAGTAGTCGAGGCCGAGATCGACGGCGTACTCCACGAGTACTCCGCCATCGAAGGTGTGCAGGAAGATGTCATCGAGATCCTGCTCAACCTGAAAGGCCTGGCCATCAAGCTGCACGGCCGTGACGAAGTGACGCTGACCCTGGCGAAAAAGGGCTCGGGTGTGGTGACCGCTGCCGATATTCAGCTGGATCATGATGTCGAGATCGTCAACGGTGACCATGTTATCGCCCACCTGGCCGATAACGGCGCGCTGAACATGAAGCTGAAAGTCGCTCGTGGCCGTGGCTACGAGCCGGCTGATGCCCGCTCGAGCGATGAAGACGAAAGCCGTAGCATTGGCCGTCTTCAGCTCGACGCCTCGTTCAGCCCCGTACGTCGTGTTGCCTACGTGGTCGAGAACGCCCGTGTCGAACAGCGTACCAACCTGGACAAGCTGGTCCTCGATCTGGAAACCAACGGCACCCTGGACCCTGAAGAGGCTATCCGTCGCGCCGCTACCATCCTGCAACAGCAGCTGGCAGCGTTCGTGGACCTCAAAGGCGACAGCGAGCCTGTTGTGGAAGAGCAGGAAGACGAGATCGATCCGATCCTGCTGCGTCCGGTCGATGACCTTGAGCTGACCGTCCGTTCGGCCAACTGCCTGAAGGCAGAGAACATCTACTACATCGGTGACCTGATTCAGCGCACCGAAGTAGAGCTGCTCAAAACGCCGAACCTGGGCAAGAAGTCCCTGACCGAAATCAAGGACGTTCTGGCCTCTCGCGGTCTGTCCCTCGGTATGCGCCTCGACAACTGGCCGCCGGCAAGTCTCAAGAAAGACGACAAGGCTACTGCCTGATCGTCGTAGCTACCGAACGTAAAGTTTGGAAAGGAATTGAACCATGCGCCATCGTAAAAGTGGTCGTCACCTGAGCCGCACCAGCGCGCACCGCAAGGCTATGTTCCAGAACATGGCTGTGTCGCTCTTCGAACACGAACTGATCAAAACCACCCTGCCCAAGGCCAAGGAACTGCGTCGCGTTGCCGAGCCGCTGATCACCCTGGCTAAAGTGGATAGCGTTGCCAACCGTCGTCTCGCTTTCGACCGTACCCGTTCGAAAGAAGCCGTAGGCAAGCTGTTCAACGAACTGGGCAAGCGCTACGCCAACCGTCCGGGCGGCTACCTGCGCATCCTGAAGTGCGGCTTCCGCGCCGGCGACAATGCCCCCATGGCATACGTCGAATTGATTGACCGCGCTGTTGGCGGCCAAGCAGTAGAAGCTGCAGAGTAAGGTTTACGCCTTATAAGAAACCGGGCCCTGTGCCCGGTTTTTTATCGCCTATTGAAAAGTTTTTCTCTATCGATCAGCTCGAATCAATAAATTGGCTGATCCATGCCCTTGTCACCGATCCTTAACGACGCCGACTTCTACTGCTTGCTGAGCTGGATCAACAGCCACAACGCCGGTAGAGGCGCTTAATTGTCCGATTGGGATGTCGGGCCGCGCTCACAGCCTCCGTGATTCGCCGGCCATCGAACACCCCGCCGTTGAGGAGAGTAACGATGAGCGACAAGACCCGCCTGACGACCGCTGCCGGAGCGCCGGTTGCCGATAACCAGAACGTCCAGACCGCCGGCCCGAGGGGCCCGATGCTGCTGCAGGACGTCTGGTTCCTGGAGAAGCTGGCGCACTTCGACCGCGAAGTGATCCCCGAGCGCCGCATGCATGCCAAGGGCTCCGCTGCCTACGGCACCTTCACCGTCACCCACGACATCACCCGCTACAGCCGCGCCAAGCTGTTCTCCCAGGTCGGCAAGCAGACGCCACTGTTCCTGCGCTTCTCCACGGTTGCCGGCGAGCGTGGTGCTGCCGACGCCGAGCGCGACATCCGCGGCTTTGCCATGAAGTTCTACACCGAGGAAGGCAACTGGGACCTGGTGGGCAACAACACCCCGGTCTTCTACTTCCGCGACCCGCTGAAATTCCCCGACCTGAACCACGTGGTGAAACGCGATCCGCGCACCAACCTGCGCAACGCCACGCTGAAGTGGGACTTCTTCTCGCACCTGCCCGAAGCCCTGCACCAGCTGACCATCGACTTCGGCGACCGCGGCCTGCCGCGCAGCTACCGCCACGTCCACGGTTTCGGCAGCCACACCTTCAGCTTCATCAACGCCAGCAACGAACGCTTCTGGGTCAAGTTCCACTTCAAGACCCAGCAGGGCATCGAGAACCTGAGTAACGAGGAAGCCGCCAAGCTGGTCGGCGCCGACCGCGAGAGCTCGCAGCGTGACCTGTACGACGCCATCGAACGCGGCGATTTCCCGCGCTGGAAAATGTACGTGCAGGTGATGCCGGAGAAGGAAGCAGCCACCTACCGCTTCAACCCGTTCGACCTGACCAAGGTCTGGCCGCACGGCGACTACCCGTTGATCGAGGTCGGCTACTTCGAGCTGAACCGCAACCCGGCGAACTACTTCGCCGAGGTCGAGCAGTCGGCCTTCAGCCCGGCGAACATCGTCCCCGGCATCGGCTTCTCGCCGGACAAGATGCTCCAGGGCCGCCTGTTCTCCTACGGCGATGCGCACCGCTACCGCCTGGGCGTGAATCACCACCAGATCCCGGTGAACGCCGCGCGCAACAACCCGCGCATCTACCACCGCGATGGCGCCATGCGGGTAGACGGCAACAACGGCGACATGACCGTGACCTACGAGCCGAACAGCTTCAGCCAGTGGCAGGAGCAGCCGGATTACTCCGAGCCGCCGCTGACCCTGGAGGGCAGCGCCGATCACTGGAACCATCGCGTGGATGACGACTACTTCAGCCAGCCGGCCGCGCTGTTCCGCCTGTTCGACGAAGCCCAGCGCCAACGCCTGTACGAGAACATCGCCGGCGACATGGCGGGGGTGCCGGAAAGCATCCAGCGCCGCCAGCTCGGGCTGTTCTTCAAGATCGACCCGGCCTACGGCGAAGGCGTCGCCAAGGCCCTCGGCCTGAAGCTGGACTAAGCTGAAGCCGGTTAACCCAGTCGCCCTCTTCGGAGGGCGGTTGCGTTTCCAGGCCAATGAAGGCTTGACCCCGGTCATGGCCAGTCGCGACCATAGCGCCGTTTAATTCGCTGTCACGTCCCAGGGAGAAGGCTGATGCAAGGCCACGCCGAGGTTATCGATTATCTCAACACGCTGCTG
The DNA here is from genome assembly GCF_014204515.1 of Pseudomonas nitroreducens. Classification (GTDB taxonomy): domain Bacteria; phylum Pseudomonadota; class Gammaproteobacteria; order Pseudomonadales; family Pseudomonadaceae; genus Pseudomonas; species Pseudomonas nitritireducens_A. Next base: position 36,495 of record NZ_JACHLI010000023.1, read on the forward strand.
ACCGGTGAGCTGGCCGCTCGCGACCAGTACTTCATCCACTCGCGCATGTACGAGGACTGGGGCTTCACCAAGCTCTACGAGCGCCTCAACCACGAGATGGAAGAGGAAACCCAGCACGCCGACGCCCTGCTGCGCCGCATCCTGCTGCTCGAAGGCACGCCGCGCATGCGCCCGGACGATATCCACCCGGGCAAGACCGTGCCGGAGATGCTGGAAGCCGACCTGAAGCTGGAGCGCCACGTACGCGCCGCCCTGGCCAAGGGCATTGCCCTGTGCGAGAAGCACAAGGACTTCGTCACCCGTGACATCCTCCGTGTGCAGCTGACCGACACCGAGGAAGACCACGCCTACTGGCTCGAACAGCAGCTCGGTCTGATCGCCAAGATGGGACTGGAGAACTACCTGCAGTCGCAGCTCTGATCGGCCAGATCGCTCGCCCAAAAGCCCCCGACTCCGGGGGCTTTTGCTTGTCGTAGGAGCGAGCTTGCTCGCGAACAGAGCCACCCGGTAACTCCAGCGTTGAGCGGTTCGCGAGCAAGCTCGCTCCTACTAAAGCTACAAAAAAGCCCCTGTGCCGATTGGCAGCAGGGGCTTTCTCCATGCCGGCGCGGATCAGGCCCGATCGCGCTCCAGCAGCGGCTTGAGGAAGTGCCCGGTGTGCGACACCGCCATGTCCGCGACCTGCTCCGGCGTGCCGGTGGCGATGATCTGGCCGCCCTTGGAGCCGCCCTCGGGGCCGAGGTCGACCAGCCAATCGGCGGTCTTGATCACGTCCAGGTTGTGCTCGATCACCACCACGGTGTTGCCGTGGTCGCGCAGGCGGTGCAGCACGTCGAGCAACTGCTGGATGTCCGCGAAGTGCAGGCCGGTGGTCGGCTCGTCGAGGATGTACAGTGTCTTGCCGGTATCGCGCTTGGACAGCTCGCGGGACAGCTTGACCCGCTGCGCCTCGCCGCCGGACAGCGTGGTCGCGCTCTGCCCCAGCTTGATGTACGACAGACCGACGTCCATCAGCGTCTGCAGCTTGCGCGCGATGGCCGGCACGGCGTCGAAGAACGCGCGGGCGTCCTCGATGGTCATGTCCAGCACCTCGGTGATGCTCTTGCCCTTGTAGCGCACCTCCAGGGTCTCGCGGTTGTAGCGCTTGCCCTTGCAGACGTCGCAGGGGACGTAGATGTCCGGCAGGAAGTGCATCTCCACCTTGATCACGCCGTCACCCTGGCAGGCCTCGCAGCGGCCGCCCTTGACGTTGAACGAGAAGCGCCCCGGACCGTAACCGCGCGAACGGGCTTCCGGCACGCCGGCGAACAGCTCGCGGATTGGCGTGAACAACCCGGTGTAGGTCGCCGGGTTCGAGCGCGGGGTACGACCGATCGGGCTCTGGTCGATGTCCACCACCTTGTCCAGGTGCTGCAGGCCGTCGAACGAGTCGTAGGGCGCAACCTCCAGCGTGGTGGCGCCGTTGAGCGCGGTGGCGGTGATCGGGAACAGGGTGTTGTTGATCAGCGTCGACTTGCCCGAACCGGAGACGCCGGTGATGCAGGTGAACAGGCCGACCGGGATTTCCAGGTTGACGTTCTGCAGGTTGTTGCCGCGCGCGCCCTTGAGCTTGAGCAGTTGCTTCTTGTTGCGTGGGGTGCGCTCGGCCGGTACGACGATCTTGGTGCGGCCGGAAAGGTACGCGCCGGTGACCGAGTCGGGGTGATCCATGACCTGCTGCGGGGTGCCTTCGGCGACGATCTGCCCACCGTGCACGCCAGCGCCGGGGCCGATGTCCACGACATAGTCGGCCAGGCGGATGGCGTCCTCGTCGTGTTCCACCACGATCACCGTGTTGCCCAGGTTGCGCAGGTGGGTGAGAGTGCCCAGCAGGCGTTCGTTGTCGCGCTGGTGCAGGCCGATGGAGGGTTCGTCGAGGATGTACATGACGCCCACCAGGCCGGCGCCGATCTGGCTGGCCAGGCGGATGCGCTGGGCCTCGCCGCCGGACAGGGTGTCGGCGCTGCGGTCCAGGGTCAGATAATCCAGGCCGACGTTGACCAGGAACTGCAGGCGCTCGCGGATCTCCTTGAGGATCTTCGAGGCGATCTCGCCGCGGCGGCCGGTGAGGGTCAGGCCTTCGGCATATTCGCAGGCGGTGCCCACCGGCATCGCGGTGATCGCCGGCAGGGTCTTGTCACCCACCCACACGTGGCGTGCTTCGCGGCGCAGGCGGGTGCCGTGGCAGTCCGGGCAGGGCTGGGTGCTGAGGAACTTGGCCAGCTCCTCGCGCACGGTGGCCGACTCGGTCTCGCGGTAGCGACGCTCCAGGTTCGGCAGGATGCCCTCGAACGGGTGGGCGCGCTTGACGATGTCGCCGCGGTCGTTGAGGTAGCGGAACTCGACGTTCTCGCGGCCCGAGCCGTGGAGGATGAATTTCTGCTTGTCCGGATCCAGATCCTGGAAGGGCTCTTCCAGGCTAAAGCCGAAGTGCGCGGCCAGCGAGCCGAGCATCTGGAAGTAGTAGACGTTGCGCCGGTCCCAGCCGCGGATCGCGCCCTCGGCCAGGGTCAGTTCGCCGTTGACCACCCGCCGCGCGTCGAAGAACTGCTTCACGCCCAGGCCATCGCAGGTCGGGCAGGCGCCGGCCGGGTTGTTGAAGGAGAACAGCTTGGGTTCCAGCTCGCTGATGGAGTGGCCGCAGATCGGGCAGGCGAAGCGGGCGGAGAAGATCATCTCTTCGCCTTCCTCGTCATCCATCGGAGCGACCAGCGCGATGCCGTCGGCCAGGTTGATCGCCGTTTCGAAGGATTCCGCCAGGCGCTGCTGCAGGTCGCCGCGGACCTTGAAGCGGTCCACCACGATGTCGATGGAGTGCTTGAACTTCTTGTCCAGCTTGGGCACTTCATCCAGCTCGTAGAGCTTGCCGTCGACGCGGGCGCGGACGAAGCCCTGGGCGCGCATCTCCTCGAACACCGCCAGGTGCTCGCCCTTGCGCTCGCGGATCACCGGGGCCAGCAGCATCAGCTTGCGGCCTTCGGGCAATGCCAGCACCTGGTCGACCATCTGGCTGACGGTCTGCGCTTCCAGCGGAATGTCGTGGTCCGGGCAGCGCGGAATACCCACACGTGCATAGAGCAGGCGCAGGTAGTCGTAGATCTCGGTGATGGTGCCCACGGTGGAGCGCGGGTTGTGGGAGGTGGATTTCTGCTCGATGGAAATCGCCGGCGACAGACCTTCGATGGTGTCGACGTCGGGCTTTTCCATCATCGAGAGGAACTGCCGGGCGTAGGCCGACAGGGATTCCACGTAGCGGCGCTGGCCTTCGGCGTAGAGGGTGTCGAAGGCCAGGGAAGACTTGCCGGAACCGGACAGGCCGGTGATCACGATCAACTTGTCGCGCGGCAGGGTCAGGTCGATGTTCTTCAGGTTGTGGGTACGTGCCCCACGGATGAGGATCTTGTCCACTGCGGCCTCGCATGGCGGGCGAAAACTATCGATTATACGGGGCGTTTCCGGCACGCGGCAAAGTAGCGCGTGTGTGCCCTTGGACCCTGGGGCTGTTAGAATGCGCGGCTATTTTTCGGCGTGGGCGACGGCCGGCCTCAAGGGGCCCGGATGGCGCGCCGCCACGGGGCAATTCAGCGCATCCCGGTATTTCGTCTTTTCATGAGGGGCTTATGCACGATTCCCACACTGAGCGCATGAGTGGCACCGAGACCCGAGCGGCCGCCGGCCTGTCGCTGGTCTTCGCGTTCCGCATGCTCGGCATGTTCATGGTCCTGCCGGTGCTCGCCACCTATGGCCAGGACCTGGCCGGCGCCACCCCGGCGCTGATCGGCCTGGCCATCGGCGCCTACGGCCTGACCCAGGCGATCCTGCAGATTCCGCTGGGCACCCTGTCCGACCGCATCGGCCGTCGGCCGATCATCGTCGTCGGCCTGCTGGTGTTCGCCGCCGGCGCCGCGCTGGCGGCCAACGCCGATTCCATCTGGGGCGTCATCGCCGGCCGCGTCCTGCAGGGCGCCGGGGCGATCTCCGCGGCGGTGATGGCGATGCTCTCCGACCTCACCCGCGAGCAGCACCGCACCAAGGCCATGGCGATGATCGGCATGAGCATCGGCGTGTCCTTCGCCGTGGCGATGGTCGCAGGCCCCGTACTGACCCACTGGTTCGGCCTGCACGGGCTGTTCTGGTTCACCGCCGGTATGGCCCTGGTGGGCATGCTGATCATCCTGTTCTTCGTGCCGACGCCCGACCACCGCATGCAGCACCGCGAATCCAGCGTGGCCAAGCAGTCGCTGATCCCGACCCTGAAGAACGGCGACCTGCTGCGTCTGGACGCCGGCATCCTGGTGCTGCACGCCATCCTCATGGCCAGCTTCGTCGCCCTGCCGCTGGCGCTGGTGGAGCGCGCCGGGCTGCCCAAGGAAGAACACTGGTGGGTCTACCTGACCGCGCTGCTGGTGGGCTTCTTCGGCATGGTGCCGTTCATCATCTACGCCGAGAAGAAACGCCAGATGAAGCGCGTGCTGACCGGCGCCGTGGCGACGCTGATGCTCTGCGAGCTGTTCTTCTGGGAGTTCGGCAACAGCCTCAAGGAACTGGTGTTCGGCATCATCGTCTACTTCACCGCGTTCAACCTGCTGGAGGCCTCGCTGCCCTCGCTGGTGAGCAAGGTGTCGCCGGCCGGAGGCAAGGGCACGGCGATGGGCGTGTACTCCACCAGCCAGTTCCTCGGCGCCGCCGTCGGCGGCATCCTCGGTGGCTGGATGTTCCAGCACGGCGGGCTCGACGGGGTGTTCATCGGCTGCGCGGTGCTGGCTGCCCTCTGGTTGGCGATTGCTGTTACCATGCGTGAACCGCCTTATGTAACGAGTATTCGCCTGCCTCTGTCCGCCGAGGCCCTGCGCGATGCTTCGTTGGTTGAGCGTTTCAAGGCATTGCCCGGTGTGAGCGATGTGATGGTGGTCGCTGAAGAAGCGGCCGCTTATGTCAAAGTGGATTCCCAACAAGTTGATCGCACGTCCCTCGAGCGCCTCGCCGGCGCCGAGCAGGCGACGTGCTGAAGCCTTTAGGAGAGCGTCATGGCCCGTGGGGTTAACAAAGTCATTCTGGTCGGTAACGTCGGTGGCGATCCGGAAACCCGCTACATGCCCAACGGCAACGCGGTGACCAACGTCACCCTGGCCACCAGCGAGAGCTGGAAGGACAAGCAGACCGGCCAGCAGCAGGAGCGTACCGAGTGGCACCGCGTGGTGTTCTTCGGTCGCCTGGCGGAAATCGTCGCCGAGTACGTGCGCAAGGGTTCGCAGATCTACGTCGAAGGCAGCCTGCGCACCCGCAAGTGGCAGGGTCAGGACGGCCAGGACAAGTACACCACCGAGATCGTGGTCGACATCAACGGCAACATGCAGCTGCTGGGCGGCCGTCCGGGCGCCGGTGGTGACGATGCTCCGCGTGCTCCCCGCGAGCCGCAACAGCGTCCGCAGCAGGCCCAGCGTCCTGCGCCGCAGCAGCAGTCCCAGCCCGCGCCGCAACCGGCTCCGGACTACGACAGCTTCGACGACGACATTCCGTTCTAAGACGGACTGGTCTTCCCCAAGAGCGCAGCCTTCGAGCTGCGCTTTTGCGTTTCTGGGACGCTCGTTTTGGCGAATGTTGGTAAAAGTCTTTCTCGAAAGCGCCTATTTAATTAGCTAGCTAATTAAATGATTCTGGAATTGCCTTGATGTACGGCAAAACCGGAGAAGAAAAGACATGAGTATTACAGTGACCGAGCGTGACGACGACCATAAATCCCGCGAGTTCCGCGCCATCGGTGGGCGTTGCTGGGATGTGCACCAGGAAGGCCAGCTGGTCGGCATCTTCCACACCGAGGGCGAGGCGCAGGCCTACCGCGTTTCCCTGGAGCTGGAGGCGCGCTACCGCCACGCTGCCGAGTTCTGATACTCCGCAAACAGCCCCGTGGCGCTAGTCGCGCCACGGGGCTTTTGCTTTCTGCAGGAGCGAGCCTGCTCGCGAACCAGCCCCGCAGCGAGGGCATTTCGCGAGCAAGCTCGCTCCTACATTGAATGATGTCGCCCGGCGAACCGGGCGGGCGGCGATCAGAGCTGTAGGGCGAATAACCTGGAACAGGTTATCCGCCGGCCCTTCTGTGGCGGATAACGCTGGCGCGTTATGCGCCCTACGTTACTACCGTCACGCTGCCGAGTTCTAATGCGCACGACAGTCGCGCCACGGGGCTTTTGCTTTCTGCAGGAGTGAGCCTGCTCGCGAACCAGCCCCGCAGCGAGAGCATTTCGCGAGCAAGCTCGCTCCTACATTGAATGATGCCGCCCGGCGAACCGGGCGGCGGGCGATCAGAACTGGTAGTTCACCGTTGCCGTGACGTTGCGCTTCTCGCCGAAGTAGCAGAAGTCCAGGCTGTAGCAGGACGCCACGTAGTCCTTGTCCAGCAGGTTGTTGGCGTTGAGGCTGACGTCCAGGCCCTTCAGGCCGACGCGGGAGAGGTCGTAGCCGATGCGCGCATCCACCAGGGTGTAGTCCGGCACGCGCAGGGTGTTTTCCTTGTCCGCCCAGGTCTCGCCGACGTAGCGGGCGCCGCCGCCGATGCTCAGGCCATCCAGCGGGCCGGCGCTGAAGCCATAATCCGCCCACAGCGAGGCCATGTGTTTGGGCGCCTGGTTTGGCGTGTGGCCCTGGTTGCCGTCCAGCGATTTGGTGTAGGTGATATCGGTGTAGGTGTAGCTGCCGAGCACCTTGAGGTTGTCGGTGACCTGGGTGTGGGCTTCCAGCTCGAAGCCCTGGGAGCGCACCTCACCCACGGAGGTGTAGAAGTTGTCCTGCGGCTCCTTCGAGGCGACGTTCTCCTGGGTGATGTGGAAGATCGACGCGGTGTACAGGCTGCGGCTGCCTTCGGGTTGGAACTTCAGGCCGGCTTCCCATTGCTTGCCCTCGGTCGGCTCCAGCGGCGTGCCGGACTGGTCGGAGTAGGCGTTGGGGTTGAACGACTCGGAGTAGCTGATGTATGGCGCGATGCCGTTGTCGAACAGGTACAGCGCGCCGATGCGTCCGGTGAATTTCTTCCAGTCGTCGTCGGCCTTGCTGCCGGTGCTGCGGTTCTGGTCCTCGACCGTCACCCAGTCCTCGCGCATGCCCAGGGAGAAGCGCCAGTTGTCGATGTCGATCAGGTCCTGCAGGTAGACGCCGGTCTGCTCCAGGCGACGGGTGTGGTTGTCGTCGGGGTAGTAGCTGATGGCGTCATTGCCGTAGTGCGGATCGAAGGCGTCCAGCGGCGCCACCGAGCCCGAGCGCCAGTCCACCGTGGTGCGGCGTTTCTGGTAGTCCAGGCCCATCAGCAGGGTGTGTTTGGCGGCACCGGTCTCGAACTCGGCCTGGGCCATGTTATCGATGATGTACGCCTGCAGGTGTTCGCTGGCGCCGGAGTAGTAGCGGTTCAGGGTGTTCGCATCCGGTGCGGTCCAGCCGTAGGCGTAGACCTGCGAGAGATCGACGTCCGAATCCAGGTAGCGGAAGTTCTGCCGCGCGGTCCACACGTCGTCGAAGCGATGCTCCAGTTGGTAGCCGAACATGCGCTGGGTGCGGTCGAAGTCGTCCTGGCTCGGCTCGCCGTCGAAGAACTCGCGGGAGATCTTCCGGCCGTTGTGGTGGTACAGCGCACCGTCCGCCGGCACGCCGCTGTGATAGCCGCCGTTCGGGTCGTGCTGAAGATAGCCCTGCAGGGTCAGGGTGGTGTCGTCGGTGAAGTCGATGGCCAGGGTCGGGGCTATGGCGTAGCGCTCTTCCTTGACGTGGTCGAACTGGGTGTCCGAACCCTTGCCCAGGCCGACCAGGCGGTAGGCGATGCGCTTCTCTTCATCCAGCGGGCCGCTGAAGTCGAAGCCCATTTCCCTCTGGCCCATGTTGCCGACAGTGCCGGTGATCTGGTGGTAGTCCTCGTACAGCGGCTTCTTGCTGGTCAGCGCCACCAGGCCGCCGGGCAGGCTGCGGCCGTAGAGAACCGAGGAGGGGCCCTTGAGCACGTCGATGCGTTCGAGGAAGTACGGGTCGACCTGCATCGAGCTGAAGGTGCCGCTGTCGCCCATGGCCTTCAGGCCGTCGAGGTAGATGTTGTCCACGCTGTTGTCGGCGAAGCCGCGCATCACCACGTAGTCGTAGCGGTTCGAGGCACCGACCTGGCCGGTGAAGATGCCGGGGGTGTAGCGCATGGCCTGCTGCATGGTGCGCGAGGCGGTGTCGTCGATCTGTTCGCGGGTGATCACCGAGACGCTCTGGCTGGTTTCCAGCAGGGACTTCGAGGTCTTGGTGGCGATCTGGCTGTGGGTCGCCAGGTAGCCGTCTTCCTCGCCCAGCGCGTTGCCCAGGGCGAACACGTCGCTGGACGGCATGGCCAGCACGTCGGTCGGCGCCGCCGGGCGCAGCACGTAGTTGCCGTCGCCCTGGTCCACTGCTTCCAGCGGAGTGTCCACCAGCAGGCGCGACAGGCCCTGGTCCACCGAGTAGGTGCCGTTCAGCCCGGCGGAGTTCAGGCCGCGGGTCTGCTCCGGGGTGGCCGACAGGGTGATGCCGGCCTCGCGGGCAAAGCTGTTCAGCACCTCGCCCAAGGGGCCTGCCGGAATCGCGTAGGCGCGGCTGCTGGTGATGGCGGCAGCATCGGCGGCGAAGGTGCTCAGCGGCAGGCAGGCACCCAGGCTGGCGCACAGCAGCGCGCCGCGCACGGCATGGGCCAGCCGGCTGGTGCGGGGCAGGGCGGAGGAGGGCATTGGAATGTGGGCGGCTCGCATGCTGGGGCTTCCGTGGACAAGGGAAATGATCGGGTTATTCCTCCTTGCCGGGCCAGGCGGCGAAACCCGACAAAAATAATTCTCGATTGAGAAGAAATATTATCTGGGCACCGGGCACCCGACGCTGAACGTAGGAGCGGACTCTGTCCGCGATGTTGTCCGGCGTGTTGCGGGCCAATCGCGGACGGAGTCCGCTCCTACGGGGAGAGATTCAGCTGCGTGCGCTGACCGTCACCCACCAATCGGTACGCTTCTCCACCCGTACCGGTAGCGTCTGCGGCAGCAGGGCCAACAACTGATTGGTGTCATCCAGGCGGAACACCCCGGACAGCCGCAGGTCGGCCACGCTGGCGTCGCATTGCAGATGGCCGTGGCGATAGCGACCGATCTCGGCGAGGAAGTCGGCCAGGCGCATGTCGCGGGTGACGATCAGGCCTTCGGCCCAGGCGGCGCTGTCCATGTTGCTGCGCTCGGCTAACAGCGCACTGTCGCCGTTGATCTCGTAGCTCTGCCCGGCCTCGGCGATGGCGGTGGTTTGGCCGCGCACACGCGGGGCGATGGCCACCGAGCCTTCCTCGACGCTCAGGCGTGTGGAGCGCTCGTCCTGGCGCAGCACGAAGCGGGTGCCCAGGGCTTCGAACAGTCCATCGCGGTTGCTCACCCGCAACGGTCGGGCGGCGTCCCTGGCCGTGCTGACCAGAATCTCGCCGCGCTCCAGTACCAGCAGGCGCTGGCGTGGATCGAAGCGCACATCCACGGCGCTGTCGGTGTTCAGTTGCAGGACGCTGCCGTCGGCCAGGGTGAAGCGCTGGCGCTCGCCCACGCCCGTGCTGAAGTCCGCCATCCAGCGTTGCCAGGGCGCGATATCGCGGGCCAGCCACAAGGCGGAAGCACCGACGGCGAAGGTTGACAGCAGCTTGAGCGCCTGGCGCCGCTGCAGGCGCTGGCTGGTGTTTTCCAGCGTCTCCAGCGCCACGCGGGCGCCGGGTACGGCCTGGTAGCCGGCGGCCAGTTCGCTGTTCAGCGCCTGTACCCGCAGCCAGGCGGTTTCGTGTTCTGGGTTGGCTCGGCGCCAATGTTCGCAGGCGTTGAGCAGTTCGGGATCGGTATTGCCGTTCAGGCGCAGGGTCCACCGGATGGCCTGCTTCACCACCCGCGGATCGGGCGTGGCGCTGGCGCCGTTCACTCGGCGTACCGCAGCTGGTAGCAGTGGAACAGCGCCTCGGCGATGTAGCGCTCCACCGAACGCACGGAAACGCCCAACTGCTCGGCGATCTGCCCGTGCGGCATGCCCTCGCACTGGGCCAGCAGGAAGGCGCTGCGCACCTTGGGCTTGAGGCCATCGAGCAGGCGGGCGATGTTCTCCAGCAACTGCAGGATGGTGTGCCGGTCTTCCGCCGATGGTACCTGCGCTTCCGGCAGGTGGGCGATGGAGTCGAGGTAGGCGCGCTCCAGCTCCTCACGACGCCAGTGGTCGATTACCAGGCCGCGGGCGACGGTGCGCAGGAAGGCACGCGGAGTGCGCAACTCGGCAGGGTTTGGCCTGAGCAGCACGCGCAGGAAGGTGTCCTGGGCCAGGTCCGCGGCATCGGCGGCATTGCCCAGCCGGCCGCGAAGCCAGTTGTGCAGCCAGCCATGATGATCGCTGTAGAGCGACTGGATGTCGGTGGTGGAGGACATGGGCGCGCGCAGGCTTGCAAATGATAATTTGTCGCATTTTCAACAAGGCGATGGCCATTTGCAAGCTGTGCCTGAAACATCGAGGTTTCCCTGTAGGAGCAACGCTTTTCCCGGTGAGCTTGTGCCGTCGCTCCCCTCACCCCAACCCTCTCCCGGAGGGAGAGGGAGCTGTCCGTGCCGGCTGACGTCATGGTTTCATCCTGCGCCGAACGGTCCCCTCTCCCGCTTGAGGAGCGGGGCGCGTAGCCAGGGTTAGGGTGAGGGGGCCTTTGATCCTGTACAAGCGGCCCATGCCCGCGCTCGCGTCCATGGGCCGCTTGTATAGGTTGTCCTCGTTCGTAGGATGCCAACAAGTGCTATCGGCGCGAGGGGCCCTTAGCGGTACCAGCGCGGCGTATATACCCAGTTTCGTAGGATGGGTGGAGCTTGCGATACCCATCAGCCTGACCGCCGGGCTATCGATGGGTATCGCTTCGCTCCACGCCATCCTACGCAAACGTCATCGGGCGTTCCGGCGCAGGACCGATCAGCGATACCAGCGCGGCGTATATACCCAGTCACCGCCGCCAGCGCGTGGGAAGCGTCGGGTCAGCGACGAGCCGATGATCACCAGGGTGCGCATGTCGACCATCTCCGGCACCAGCTCGCCGAGGGTGACCACGCGCAGCGCTTCCGCCGGACGACCGATATCGCGGCCGAGCACCACCAGCGTCTCCGGCGTGCGGTGGCGGCGGACGATTTCCAGCGCGCGCCCCAATTGCCAGGGCCGGGCCTTGGAGATCGGGTTATAGAAGGCCATGGCCAGGTCGGCGGCGCCGGCGTGGTCCAGGCGCATCTCGATGGTGTCCCAGGGCTTGAGGTTGTCCGACAGGGAAATCAGACAGAAATCATGCCCCAGCGGCGCGCCGGCCTTTGCAGCAGCGGCGAGCGCGGCGGAAACTCCCGGCAGTACCTCCAGCTCCACGCCATGCCAGTGTGGATCGCTGCTCTCGTGCAGGGCTTCCATCACCGCGGCGGCCATGGCGAACACGCCGGGGTCGCCGGAAGAGATCACCACCACGCGCCGGCCGCTGGCAGCCAGTTCGAAGGCGTGGCGGGCACGCTGCATTTCCTCGCGGTTGTCGGTGCAGTGGCGCACCTGGTCGTCGCGCAGCGGCTCGGCCATCTTCACGTAGGTCTCGTAGCCGAGCAGGTCCTGGGCTTCATCCAGCGCGCGGCGTACGGCGGGGATCATGAAGTCGCTGGCGCCGGGACCGAGGCCGATCACGCTGAGTCGCCCGCGCGGCCGGCCGATGCTTTCGGCCTCGGCGGGCGTAGCGGCGCGGTGCAGGTGGAAGGAGTCGCCATGCAGGACTTCCGGTGGCAGCGCTTCGTCGCTGTGGATAAATCGCAGTGGCACACCCAGCTCGGCGGCGGCGCCGGTCACTGCCGGATCGGCCATCCGGCAGCGCGGCGCAATCACCGCTGCCAGCGACGCCTCGGCCAGCCCGGCCTGGGCCAGGCCCTGGCGGATGCGCTCGGGCAGTTGCGAGTCCACCAGCGTGATGTGGGCAAGCACGATGCGTGGATGAATCCGCAGCTCGTTCTGCGCGACACCCTCGGCGCGGGCGTCGATGCGCAGGGTGTGGGCGGCGTCATCGGCCAGCGGCAGGTCCAGCTCTTCCAGCCAGGGAGCGTCACCTTCGATACGCAGGGTTTCGCCGCCCAGCAGATCGGAGACGAAGCGCTTGCCCCGTTCGATATCCGCCAGCGCATAGCCCGGCGGCGGGTCGAGCAGGCAGGCGCCGAAGCGCAGCTCGCCGCTGGTGGTGATGGCGGGCGCCACTTCCAGCGCGGCGGCCAGTTCGCGGGCCATGCGATTGACCCCGCCCAGCCCGCCGAGCAATGGCACCACCGCGCTGCCGTCTTCAGCGACGGCCAGCACCGGCGGCTCAGCGCCTTTCTCCGCCAGAAGAGGCGCAAGGGTGCGGATAACGATGCCGGCTGCGCACAGGGCGATGATCGGGGTGTCGTCACGGTAGAGCTGGCGCAGGGTCTCGCCGAAGTTCGCGTAGGACTCGTCGGCGCCTTCGACTCGGTCCTTCAGGCCGAGTACGCGCGCCTGTGGATAAACGCCCTGCAGGCGGCGCGCGGTGGCCAGCGCACCCTGGCCGAGAATGACGATGGCGGCGCGCATCAACCGTTCCACCGCTGGCCGGGGATGACGATCATCGAGAAGTAGGGCGAGGCCATCGGGTCGACCTCGTCCAGTGCGACGATGCGCTGCTCGCGCATGGTGGCGCGCTCGACGTAATGGGCGCCGCCGTCACGGCCCAGATCGCGCAGCACGCGGCGGACCTTGTCGAAGTTGCGCCCCAGCTTCATCACCACCGCCGCATCGGCGTCGGCCAGGCGGCGCTTGAGTTCATCTTCCGGCAGCACGCCGGAGAGCACCGACAGGCTCTGGTTGCGGTACACCAGCGGCACGCCGAGCACCGCTGCGCTGCCGAGCATGGAACAGACGCCGGGTACGACTTCGGTGTCGTACCGATCCGAAAGACGGTCATGCAGGTACATGTAGGAGCCGTAGAAGAACGGGTCGCCTTCGCAGATCACCGCCACATCGCGGCCGGCTTCCAGGTGCGCGGCCACCTGTTCGGCAGCGGTGTCATAGAAGTCGCTGATCACGCCTTCGTAGGTCAGCGGCGGCTCCAGCTTCTCGGTGGTCACCGGGTAGACCAGCGGCAGGCGTTGCTGCTCGTCGAGCAGATGTTCCTCGATGATGGCGAAGGCGTTGCCGCCCAGGCCGGCGTGGTGCTTGGCCTTGGCCACGAAGTAGCCGATCACTGGAGCGGCGCGCAGCAGGCGCAGGGCCTTGAGGGTCAGCAGTTCCGGGTCGCCGGGGCCGACGCCCAGGCCGATGAGGCGGCCGCTCATCACTCCACCTCCGTGGCCAGGGCGTTCACCGCCGCGGCGGCCATCGCGCTGCCGCCACGGCGACCGCGGACGATCACGTAGGGCACGCCGCGGCTGTCGGCGGCGAGGGCATCCTTGGACTCCATGGCGCCGACGAAACCCACCGGGAAGCCGAGGATCAGCGCCGGTTTCGGCGCGCCGGCGTCGAGCATTTCCAGCAGGTAGAAGAGCGCGGTCGGCGCGTTGCCGATCACCACCACGCTGCCTTCCAGGTGCTCGCGCCAGTGTTCCAGCGCCACCGCTGAACGGGTGTTGCCCAGCTCGCGGGCGAGCGCCGGGACATCGGCGTCGTTGAGGGTGCAGATCACCTCGTTGTGCGCCGGCAGGCGCGCGCGGGTGATGCCCTCGGCGACCATCCGCGCGTCGCAGAGGATCGGCGCGCCGGCGGCCAGTGCCGCACGGCCGATGGCGCCGGCGCCCGGGGAGAAGCGCAGGTCCTGCACGACATCGACCATGCCGCAGGCGTGGATCACCCGCACGGCGAGTTTCTCGAGGTCCGCGGGAATGGCGGACAGGTCGGCTTCCGCGCGAATGGTGGCGAAGGATTGGCGGTAGATCGCCTGGCCGTCGCGGATGTAATCAAGCATCGGTAGAGGCTCCGGGTGCGGCCAGCAGCTCGCCGGCGGCATCGAGGGAAAGGTTGCGCGCCAGCGGCTGGCCGAAGCCGGCCACGCCGTCGGCGCGACGGAACAGGTCATAGCGGCCGTCGGCGACGGCCAGCAGGGTGTAGGGGGCGACGTGGGCGGCGGCGCAGGAACGCGGGCAGCCGCACAGGTGCACGCCGGCCGGCGCTGCATGGCGCAGGCGTCCGGCCAGGCGCAGGGCATCGGCCTTGGTGTCGGCCAGCCCGCGCGCGCAACCGCTGGAGCCGCTGCAGGCGACCAGGCGGGCCAGCGGCTGGGCGGCATCGATCAGCAGGCCGAGGTTGGCCAGCGCGCCGAGGGCGATGGCGCTATCCGCCTGGGCCACGTCAGGGAGGATCAGGCTTTGCCAGGGCGTCAGACGCAGCTGTCCGCCGCTGAAGCGCTCGGCAAGATCGGCCAGGCCGAACAGCGTGGCGCTGTCCAGGCGTCCGAGGACGAATCCGGCACCGACCATGGCGCGCTCCGGCTGGCGCTGAGGTTGAATCCCGAGATGGCCGAAAGCCTGTGGTGCAGGACGTTGCCAGTTATCCACAGCGTGTCCGAGTTGCAGCGGGGAGGGCAGGCGTTGCTGCAGGCGCTCCAGCAGCGCCTCGTCGCCGAGCATCTCGCGCAGGTGGCGCATCCGCGTCTGGCCATCGCCGGCGAGGTCGAGGAACAGGTGCAGCAGGGCTTCCACCAGCAGCGGTACCTGTTCGGCGGAAACAGCAGCGAGGGCAGGGCGATCGGTGTTGCGCTGCGGCGGACAGCCGGCCAGGCCGAAAGCGAAAAGCGGCGCCGCGTCATCGGACATGGCCGACAGCCAGAGATCATTAGGATGCTCCAGCATCGCCAGCGCTTCACCGGCATCCAGCTGGATGCCGAACTTGGGCGACAGGCCGTGGAAGCGCGGGGTGCGTTCCAGCAGGTCGAGCAGCTGGCGCGCCAGCGGGCTGGCATCGAAAGTGCTGTGAGCATCCAGGCCCAGCGCGGGGCAGACCAGCAGGTTGCGCACATCGTCTGCCGCCAGTTCGTGCGGGCCCAGGCCGGCGGCCAGCAGTTCGCGGCTCAGCGCGTTCTCGGCACCGGCATGCACACCGCGAATCTGCAGGTTCGCGCGGTTGGTCGCTTCCAGCACGCCGTCGGCATGGCGTTCGGCAGCCTGGGCGATGGCGCGCGCGGCGCTGGCATCGAGTTGCCCGAGAGGCAGCTTGATGCGGCAGATGCCGCCATCGCGGGAGGCCACGATGCGCAGCAGGCCGGGGCAGGCATGCGGACGGACGGGCAGGGAATCGGACGTGCTCACGAAGGTCACCAGGGCTGGGTCGCGGTGACCGGCGAATCTCCCCACAGGGAAATCTCACAACACCGATGCACCCCGCTCGATGTCTGCACGCGCGACTGGTTTCGTTGGCAGGTCTCCTGGCTGGCAGGTCCTCATCCAGCGCGGCCTTCCCGGTTGCCCAGTGGCCAGTTGCGCGGACTCGCTGCTTACAGTTGCGGGGGCAGCCACGGCTTAACCGTGTTCCCTCTTCGGCTCCCGGAAACCTCACTGGAAAAAGCGAAGCGTCCTACGAGCACCGACGAAGCGGGTATTATGCCTGCTTTGCCCGAAGGCAGGAAAAGCCTGCCCGTCGGATCGATCGTCGCACCCCTGAGGACATTTCATGACGCCCTGGCTGACCATCGTCGGCATCGGCGAGGACGGCTATGCCGGCCTCGGCAAGGCCGCACGTCGCGCCTTGCTTGCCGCCAGCGAAGTGATCGGCGCGCCGCGCCAGCTGGAACTGCTGCCGCATTGCCTGGGCGCCAACCGTCAGGCCTGGCCGAGCCCGTTCAGCCTGGAGCCGGTGCTGCGCCGACGCGGCGAGCCGACCTGCGTGCTGGCCAGCGGCGACCCGATGTTGTTCGGCGTCGGCGCGAGCCTGGCTCGTCAGATTCCGTCCGAGGAAATGCTCGTGCTTTCCGCGCCGTCCTCTGCCTCTCTGGCGGCGGCGCGCCTGGGCTGGGCGTTGCAGGAATGCACGCTGCTGTCGCTGGTGGCGCGCCCCTTGGCCGCCCTCAATGCGCAGATACATGACGGCACGAAGCTGCTGATCCTCAGCAATGACGGCGACAGCCCGGCCTCCATCGCTGCGCTGCTGCGCGAACGGGGATTCGGCGCGAGTCGCCTCAGCGTGCTGGAGCACCTGGGCGGCGAGGCGGAGCGGCGTATCGACGGGCTGGCCGGCGACTGGTCACTGAGCGAAACCGCCGCGCTGAATCTCGTTGCGGTGCAGTGCGTGGCGGGTGCCGAAGCGGTGCGCCTGCCGTTGACCACCGGCCTGCCGGACGACGCCTTCCGCCATGACGGCCAACTGACCAAGCGCGACGTGCGCGCCGTGACCCTGGCGCGGCTGGCGCCGAAACCCGGTGAACTGCTGTGGGACGTCGGCGCCGGCTGCGGCTCCATCGGCATCGAGTGGATGCGCGTGCATCCGAGCTGTCGCACGCTGGCCATCGAAGCCAACGACGGGCGCCAGGAGCACATCCGTTTCAATCGCGACGCCCTCGGCGTGCCGGCGCTGCAACTGGTCTGCGGCGCTGCACCGGAAGCCCTGCAGGGGCTGGAGCGCCCGGATGCGATCTTCATCGGCGGCGGCGTGACCCTGCCTGGCGTGTTCGAGCACTGCTGGGAACAGCTCAAGCCCGGCGGCCGCCTGGTGGCCAACGCCGTCACCCTGCAGAGCGAGTCCATGCTGCTCAGCTGGCGCGCGCGCATCGGCGGCGAGCTGACCCGCCTGTCGGTGGCCCAGGCCCAGCCGCTCGGCGGCTTCGATACCTGGCGCGCGGCGTTGCCGATCACCTTGCTGGAAGTCTGGAAGGAATGACGCGCTTTTCGTGCCGGGACTGCATGGGTATCGCTGCGCTCCACCCATCCTACGGTGCGTTCCGTCATGCGTGACGAAACGTCAGAGGAACCCCGCCCGCTGCGCAGCGGCTACACCACCGGCAGCTGCGCCACGGCCACCAGCCTGGCGGCGGCGCGCCTGTTGCTCACCGGTGAAGCGCTGGACGCCGCGCAGATCGCCCTGCCGAAAGAACGCCGCGCCACCCTGCGCCTGGAGTTCTGCCGGCGCACCGCCGACGGCGCCGAAGCCGGCACGCTGAAGGATGCCGGCGATGATCCGGACGTGACCCACGGCGCGCTGGTCTTCACCCGCGTCGCCCTGAGTGATGAGCCGGGTGTACGTTTTTACGCTGGAGAAGGCGTTGGTACCGTGACCAAGCCGGGGCTGGTGCTGGCGGTGGGCGAGCCGGCGATCAACCCGGTGCCGCGGCAGATGATGCAGGGCAACCTCACCGCATTGGCGGCCGAGTGCGGCTATGCCGGCGGCTTCGAGGTCACGGTCCATATCGAGGGCGGCGCCGAACTGGCGCTCAAGACCATGAATCCGCGGCTGGGCATCCTTGGTGGCCTGTCGATCCTCGGCACCACCGGCATCGTCCGGCCGTTTTCCTGCTCGGCCTACGTCGCCTCGATCCAGCAGGGCATCGACGTCGCCCGCGCCAACGGCTTCCGCCACCTGGCTGCCTGCACCGGCAACGCCAGCGAGGACGCCATGCGCCGTCGCTACGGCTTCGACGACACCGCGCTGATCGAGATGGGCGACTTCGCCGGCGCCGCGCTCAAGCACCTGCGCAAGGTGCCGGTGGAGCGCTTCAGCGTCTGCGGCGGCTTCGGCAAGATCAGCAAGCTTGCCGCCGGCCACATGGACCTGCACAGCCGCCATTCCAGCATCGACCTGCCGCAGCTGGCCGACTGGGCGGGCGAGATCGGCGCTGCCGCGGACCTGCAGCAGCGCATGCGCGAAGCCAACACCAGCCAGCAGGCGCTGGCGCTGTGTCGCGCTGAAGGCATTGCCCTGGGCGATGCCGTCTGTGCCCGCGCGCTGGCGTTTTCGCGGCGTATCGTGCCGGCCGAGGTGGTACTGGAAGTCTTCGCCATCGACCGCCAGGGCAACCTGGTGGGCGAGGCGCTGGAGGTGCGATGAAGCGTGTCCTGCTGCTGGGCGGCATTGGTGAAGCGTTGGCCATTGCGCGCCGCCTCGGTCCGCCACATCTGTACAGCCTCGCCGGCCTTGGCAAGGTACCGGATGACCTCGCCTGCGAAGTGCGGGTGGGCGGTTACGGCGGCGCCGAAGGTCTTGCGAACTTCATCCGCGAGCGCGGTTTCGACCTGCTGCTCGATGCGACCCATCCCTATGCCGCGAGGATCAGCGCCAACGCCGCCCGCGCCGCGCAACTGGCCGGCGTGCCCTGCTGGGCGCTGCGGCGTCCCGGCTGGCTGGCGGGGGCTGATGACGACTGGCGCGAGGTGGCCGGCTGGCCGGAACTGATCGCGGCACTCAATGACTTTCGCCGCCCGCTGTTCACGATGGGCCGCGAGCCGCTGGAGCACCTGGAGGAGATTCCCGCCCACCAGCACTGGACCGTGCGCTGCCTGCAAAGCCTGCCGGGCAACGCGCGCGCCGAAGTGCTCGGTGCGCGCGGGCCATTCACTCTGGATGGCGAGCGCGAGCTGTTCAGCCGCCTGGACACCGACGTGCTGGTCAGCAAGAACAGCGGCAGCCAGGCCACCGAGCCGAAGCTGCAGGTCGCCCGCGAGCGCGGCGTGCCGGTACTGATCCTGGCACGGCCGGTGCTGCCGACGGTGGATCGGGAGTTCGACAGTGTCGTGTCACTCTGGGGCGCGCTCGAACCGCTGCTGGCGAGCTGACGGCGGATAACGCCTCGGGCGTTATGCGCCCTACGACGGGGCAGGCGTAGGGCGAATAAAGCGGAACGCTTTATCCGCCGGCGCCTGACCCTTCGAGGGAACGACGTGCGGCGGGTGGGTTCACAACGTCGTAGCGGGTCGCGAGCAAGCTCGCTCCTACCTTCCGCTTCTCCGCCGGCCGGCGCGCCTCTATGCTGTCCGGCGGTCTTCACAGGGAGTGACACCATGCTGCGAATCCTCGGCCGCGCCTCATCGATCAACGTGCGCAAGGTGCTCTGGACCTGCGCCGAACTGAACCTGCCCTACGAACGGGAAGACTGGGGCACGGGTTTCCGCTCCACCGCGTCGGCGGAATTCATCGCGCTCAACCCCAATGCCATGGTGCCGGTCCTGGTCGACGGCGATTTCGTGCTCTGGGAGTCCAACGCCATCTGCAGCTACCTCGCCAGCCAGTATCCATTGGATGAACTGCTGCCCACCTCGCCCCGCGAGCGTGCTTTGGTCGAGCAGTGGATGGGCTGGCAAGCCACCGAACTGAACAACGCCTGGCGCTATGTGTTCATGGCCCGGGTACGCAACAGCCCCAGCCACACCGACGAATCCGCCATCGCCCTGAGCGAGGCGCAGTGGAACCATTGCATGGCCCTGCTGGATCGACAGCTGGCGCACACAGGCGCCTTCGTTACCGGCGCCTGCTTCAGCCTCGCCGATGTCGTGCTCGGCCTGTCGGTCAATCGCTGGTACCTGACACCCATGCAACGCCCGGAGTTGCCGGCGGTGTCGGCTTACTACGAGCGGTTGAGCGAGCGGCCGGGGTTCCTGTTGCATGGGCGTAATGGGGAGCCGTGACGGAGTGGGGTTTCGGCGTTGCGGATCGCCCTCACCCTAACCCTCTCCCGGGGGGAGAGGGGGCCGTTCGGTAGGTGCTTTGTATTACGCAGTCAGCCGGTGTGAGATGGATTTCCCGGCCACTCGGGACAGTCCCCTCTCCCTCTGGGAGAGGGTTAGGGTGAGGGGCTCTCAGTGAGTCTGTACTGACATGTCGCTGATCTGTCGATAGTCCGCCTCAAGCTCTTGCGCCAGCTTTCTCGCCCTGCCCAATCTCACCGCGCCACCCTCGATATCCACCAGCACCGTCGGGCAGTTCAGCGGCTGCACTGCGGGCCAGTCGCGCAGGCGGCCGTCGGTCAGCACCAGCAGGCGCTGGCGCTCTCCGGGCTTCTGTCGCTGGCGCTGCTCCAGCCATCCGCGGGCCTGCTGCAGCGCTTCGATCAGCGGAGTGCCGCCGCCGGCACCGAGTTGCGCCAGCCATTCCTGCAATTGCGCCGAGGCCTTCTGGCCCTGCCACAACCAGCGCGGTTGCGCGCCGGTGGCGTGCAGCACGGCGAGGCGTGCGCGTTGGCGGTAGGCCTGTTCGAACGTGTCGGCGAGCAGCCCCTTGGCCTGGACGAGGGCGCCGTGGCGGCGGGTGCTGGCGGAGGCATCGACGATGACCAGCCAGAGTTCGCCCGGCTTGCGGCTGCGGGCGCGCAGCACCAGGTCATCGCGGCGTTGCGGGCGGCCGTTGCGCAGGGTGGCGGGCCAGTCGATACGGCCGTGCGCACCCACTTGGCGGGCGCCGCTGCGGCCGCCGGCGAGCTGGCCGGGTCGGGGGTTGGCATCCGCGTCTGGGGCCGGGCGCGGGCGGATGCTCAGGGCTTTTTTGGCCAGCCCGTCAGTTGTCGGCGTTCGCCCATGGCGACGCTTTGCGCGGGCAGTTCGCCCCACTGACCTTCGCCGTTGGACGCGTTGGACGGTGCCTGGGGTTGGCTGGAAGACGACTGCGGCGGCGTGGTCGATTGCGGCGGCGCATGGCGACGGCGATGGGCCAGGGCGAAGTGCTCCACTGCATCGATGTCCTGCGCCTCGATGGCGCTCGCACCGCGCCAGGCGGCATGGGCGCGGGCGGCGCGCAGCCAGACGAGGTCGGCCCGCAGGCCGTCGACGCCGGCGGCATGGCAGCGTTCGGCGATGGTTTCCAGCGCGGCATCGTCCAGGGGAATCACAGCCAGTTGCTGACGTGCATCGGCGCAACGCTGCTGCAGGGCCTGCTGCGCGCTTTGCCAATGCGCAAGGAACGACGGCGGATCGGCATCGAAGGCCAGCCGACGGCGGACGATCTCGGCGCGCTCGGCTGGCGCCGGAGCACCTTGCAGCTGCACCTTGAGGCCGAAGCGATCCAGCAGCTGCGGGCGCAGTTCGCCTTCCTCGGGATTCATGGTGCCGATCAGCACGAAGCGCGCCGGGTGGTTGTGGGACAGGCCGTCGCGCTCGATCAGGTTGACCCCGCTGGCGGCCACGTCGAGCAGCAGGTCGACGAGGTGGTCGGGCAGCAGGTTCACTTCATCCACATAGAGCACGCCGCCGTGGGCGTGGGCCAGCACGCCGGGCGAGAACTGCGCGCGGCCTTCGCCCAGCGCCGCGTCCAGGTCGAGGGTGCCGACGATGCGTTCCTCGCTGGCGCCCAGCGGCAGGGTGACGAAGCGCCCGCCATCCAGCAGGTCGGCCACGCCGCGCGCCAGGGTGGTCTTGGCCATGCCGCGCGGCCCTTCGATCAGCACGCCGCCGATGGCCGGGTCGATGGCTGCCAGGCACAGGGCCAGCTTCAGCTCATCGGCGCCGACGACAGCAGCCAGTGGGAAATGGGGAAGGGCGCTCATGGGGATTTCCTGCGGATTTCGTCCGTGCATGGTAGCGAACCGGGCGTAGGAGGTGCGACCCATGTCCATCCGTCTCTTATCGAGGGCATAGACTCAAATCATTGATCGGCGCCTTGCGATGCAGTACCTTGGCTGCACTTCCACGGAGAACATCATGCCGTCCAGCCTGTCCATCCGGTCCCTCGCCCGCCTCGGTGCCATTGGCTCCGTAGCTGCTCGCGCGCAGGTTCTGGCCGCTGCTGCCGGCTATTTCTTCTATGGGTATTGGTTTAGCCAAAGGCGCGCCTGATACCCCACAGGCGCCCTAGCAAGCAGGGTCGCCAACCAGACAGTTTCCCAAAACCCCGGTCGGCAACCCGACCGGGGTTTTTGTTTTTCCGGCCCACAAGGCCAACACATTGCCAACGAATTGAATCGGGCCAAAACGCCCGGACAGAGGATCGAGACATGACCGCCTACACCACTGATTACCGCTATTACCGCACCTCCGACTGGCGATTTAGCAGCGCGCTGCGCGCCACCCAACGAGCCTTGCCACGAACACCTAGATAGAGCGCCGAGCGCGGAAAGACCACCGCGCCGGCCAAGGATGCCAGTCAGATGAACGCTTCCAACTCCGCCCTGATCCGCCCCGAACACGCAGCATGCGCCGAAGTCCTCGACCTGCCGCTGCCCTCCGCTCGCCGCCGCGAACAACCGCTGCCGAGCCCCGCCGAACTGCGCCAGCGCCTGCCCCTGTCGGCCGCCATGGCCCACCGCGTCCGTGAAGGCCGCGAGGCCGTCCGCGCCGTCCTCGATGGTCGCGACCCGCGCCTGCTGGTGGTCATCGGTCCCTGCTCGCTGCACGACCCCGTTTCCGCCCTCGAATACGCCGACCGCCTCGCCGAACTGGCGCCGCAGGTGAGCGACCAACTGCTGCTGGTGATGCGTGCCTACGTCGAGAAACCGCGCACCACCATCGGCTGGAAAGGCCTGGTCTACGACCCGCAGCTGGACGGCACGGGCGACATGGCCGAGGGCCTTGCGCTGTCACGCCGGCTGATGCTGGGCATGCTCGAACGCGGCCTGCCAATCGCCACCGAGTTGCTGCAACCGCTGGTGGCCGGCTACTTCGACGACCTGCTGGGCTGGGCCGCCATCGGTGCGCGCACCAGTGAATCCCAGG
This sequence comes from Pseudomonas nitroreducens, assembly GCF_014204515.1. Classification (GTDB taxonomy): domain Bacteria; phylum Pseudomonadota; class Gammaproteobacteria; order Pseudomonadales; family Pseudomonadaceae; genus Pseudomonas; species Pseudomonas nitritireducens_A. The sequence continues at coordinate 59,159 of NZ_JACHLI010000023.1, forward strand.
TACACCGCGAGATGGTCAGCGGCCTCGACCTGCCGGTGGGCTTCAAGAACGGCACCGACGGCAGCATCGGCATCGCCACCGACGCCATGCGCTCGGCGGCGCACCCGCACCAGCACTTCGGCATCGATGCGCTGGGCCGCCCGTCGCTGGTGCAGACCCAGGGCAACCCGGACACCCATCTGGTGCTGCGCGGCGGTCACGCCGGGCCGAACTTCGATGCGCAGAGCGTGCAGCAGATTCGCCAGGGGCTGGAGAAACTCGGTCTCGATCCCAGCATCATGGTCGATTGCAGCCACGCCAACAGCGGCAAGGACCCGCTGCGCCAGCCGGCCGTACTGGGCAGCGTGCTCGACCAGCGCCTGGCCGGCGACGCCTCGCTGCGCGGCGTGATGCTGGAGAGTCACCTGTTCGATGGCTGCCAGGCGTTGTCTGGTGAGCTGCGCTACGGCGTCTCGATCACCGACGGTTGCCTGGGCTGGAGCGGCACCGAGGCGTTGCTGCTGAACGCGGCGGAGCGCCTGCGTCGCGGTTGATGCTTTTGTAGGAGCGAGCTTGCTCGCGAACAAGCCCCGCTGCGGTGGTTGGTTCGCGAGCAAGCTCGCTCCTACAGGTAAACCCACCCGCGTGCTGGAAGATGGCTTCGCGCAGGAGCGGACTTCGTCCGCGGTAGGTCCGTATCGCGCAGGATGCCATCGCGGACGGAGTCCGCTCCTACGAGATCAAAGGCCATCAGCCTAACCCTGGCTACGCGCCCAGCTCCTCAAGCGGGAAAGGGGGCCGTTCGGTGCAACCCTTGTGTCAGCCGGTACGGACGGCTCCCTCTCCCTCCGGGAGAGGGCTGGGGTGAGGGGAATTCAGTGGCATGGACTCTCAGCCCGAAGAGGACAGTTGCTCCTACAAGATCGAAGGCGCTCAGCCTGGTCCTCTCCTGCAAAGGAGGCGGGATGATCTGCTTCGATGTGAGCACATATTCCCTCACTGCTCCTCGCTGTCCACCAGCAGATTCTCCAGCGTCTCCCGGTACTCTCCCGGCTCCTCCCACAACCCGCGCTGCTGCGCCTCCACCAGGCGTTCGGCGATGTCGCGCAGGGCTTCGGGGTTGTGCTGGCGGATGAACTCGCGGGTGTCGTCGTCCAGCAGGTAGGCGTCGGCCAGCAGGCGGTACTGGTGGTCGTCCACCAGTTGGCTGGTGGCGTCGAAGGCGAACAGGTAGTCCACCGTCGCGGCCAGTTCGAAGGCGCCCTTGTAGCCGTGGCGTTTCATGCCGGCGATCCATTTCGGGTTCACCGCACGGGCGCGCACCACGCGGCCGAGCTCTTCCTTCAGAGTGCGGATGCGCGGGTTGTCCGGCTGGCTGTGGTCGCCGTGGTAGCTGGCCAGCGACTGGCCCTGGATGACCTCGGCGGCGGCCAGCATGCCGCCCTGGAACTGGTAGTAGTCGTTGGAATCGAGGATGTCGTGCTCGCGATTGTCCTGGTTGTGCAGCACCGCCTGCAGGCCGGAGAGGCGCTGGGCGAAGCGCTCGCGCGCCGGCGTGCCGTCGTCGCTGGCGCCGTAGGCGTAGCCGCCCCAGTTGAGGTAGGCCTCGGCGAGGTCGGCGCGGCTGTCCCACTGGCGCGATTCGATTACGCCCTGCACGCCGGCGCCGTAGGCACCGGGCTGGGCGCCGAAGATGCGCCAGCCGGCCTGGCGGCGCGCTTCATCAAGCTCCAATCCCTCGGCCTGCAGACGTGCCTGATCGGTCCGCACGCGGGCGGCCAGCGGGTTCAGGTCGTCCGACTCGTCCAGCGCGGCGACTGCCTGCACGGCGGCGTCGAAGAGGCGGATGAGGTTGGCGAAGGCGTCGCGGAAGAAACCCGACACACGCAGCGTCACGTCGACCCGCGGGCGGTCGAGCAGGGTGATCGGCAGGATTTCGAAGTCTTCCACGCGCTGGCTGCCAGCCTGCCACACCGGACGCACGCCGAGCAGCGCCAGGGCCTGGGCGATGTCGTCGCCGCCGGTGCGCATGGTCGCGGTGCCCCACACCGACAGGCCGAGTTGGCGCAGGTGGTCGCCATGGTCCTGCAGGTGGCGTTCGAGCAGCCGGCTGGCGGACTGGAAGCCCAGACGGAAGGCGGTGGGCGTGGGCAGGTTGCGCACATCCACGGTGAAGAAGTTGCGCCCGGTGGGCAGCACGTCGACCCGCCCACGGCTGGGTGCGCCGCTGGGACCGGGTGGGACGAAGCGACCGTCGAGGCCGGCGAGCAGATGGCCGATTTCGCTGGCGCCACAGGCGTCCAGGGTCGGCGCGATCTGCTGGTGAAGCTGCGCCAGCACCGCCGCGCTGGCCTGGCCGGGCGCGCTGGCCAAGCCGTCGATCAGGCGCAGGGCGAACAGCTCCAGGCGCTCGCGGGTGTCGCCGTTGCTGCGCCAGGACTCGTCGCTCACGGCGAGCAGTACATCCGGGCGCGGGCCTTGCCAGGCGTCGGCGAAGGCTTCGTCCAGCGGATCGCGACCCAGTTGCAGGTCCTCGCTCAGCGCGCGCAGCAGGCTGGCGCTGGCGCCGCGTCCGTCGCCGCGTGGAATGCGCACCAGCGACAGCAGCGTGTCGCGGCGCAGATCGCCCACGGGTGACTCACCGAAGACATGTAGACCATCGCGAATCTGCGATTCCTTGAGGTCGCACAGGTAGGCGTCCAGCTGCGGCAGCCAGCTGTCTTCGTCGTCGCTCAGTTGCAGGCCCAGTTCGCGGTCCAGCGCGGTTTTGCGCACCAGCGCGAGGATGTCGCCGCGCAGTTCGCTGGCGCGGCGCGGGTCGAGCAGGGAGGCGTCGTAGTACTCGTCGGCCAGGCGTTCGAGGTCGCGCAGCGGGCCGTAGTTTTCCGCGCGGGTCAGCGGCGGCATCAGGTGGTCGATGATCACCGCCTGGGCGCGGCGCTTGGCCTGCGCACCTTCGCCCGGGTCGTTGACGATGAACGGGTAGAGGTTCGGCAGCGCGCCGAGGATCGCGTCCGGCCAGCATTCCTCGGAGAGCCCGACTCCCTTGCCCGGCAGCCACTCCAGGTTGCCGTGCTTGCCGACGTGGACCACCGCGTCGGAGCCGAGCACCTCGCGCAGCCAGAAGTAGAAGGCGAGGTAGCCGTGGGGCGGCACCAGCGAGGGATCGTGGTAGATCGCTGCGGCGTCGAGCTGGTAGCCGCGTGCAGGCTGGATACCGACGAAGGCCAGGCCGAAACGCAGGCCGGCGACCATCATCCGTCCGCTGCGGAACATCGGGTCCTGCTGCGGCTCGCCCCAGCGTTCGCGCACGGCTTGCTGGTTGGCCTCAGGCAAGCACGCAAAGCAGGCGAGGTAGTCGTCCAGCGCCAGGCTCTGCGCGCAGGGGCGCAGGTCGAGGCTGTCCAGGTCGTTGCTGACGCCGCCGAGCAGTTGCTGGATCAGCGCGGTGCCGGAATCCGGCAGGCCGGCGACCGGGTAGCCCTGCGCCTCCAGCGCGCGCAGGATGTTCAGCGCGGTGGCTGGGGTGTCGAGACCGACACCGTTGCCGATGCGCCCGTCGCGGGTCGGGTAATTGGCCAGGATCAGCGCCACGCGCTTGTCGGCGTTGTGCTTGCGCGCCAGCAGCATCCAGCGCCGCGCCAGCTCGGCGACGAAGTCCATGCCCGGCAGGTGCGCCAGGTAGCAGACCACGTCGCTCTGGCTGCGCTCGCTGCGCCAGGCCAGGCCCTTGAAGCTGATCGGCCGGGTGATGAGGCGGCCGTCCAGCTCCGGCAGCGCGATGTGCATGGCCAGGTCGCGCGGGCCGAGGCCCTGCGGGTTGGCGCGCCAGAGATCGAGGTTGTCCAGCGAGCAGATGGCTTGCAGCACCGGCACGTCGCGGCGGAAGGGGCGCTCCTGCGGCGCCTCCGGGTTCGACTGGGCGAAGCCGGTGGTGTTGATGATCAGCTCGGCGTCGGCGCTATGCAGCAGGCTTTCCACCGCCTCCAGGCAGGCCGCTTCCTTGAGGCTGGCCACGGCGATGGGCAGCGGGTTGATGCCCTGGGCCTGCAGACGTTCGCAGAAGGTGTCGATGAAGCCGGTGTTCGCCGCCTGCAGGTGGGTGCGATAGAACAGCAGCGCGGCAACCGGGGACTCGGGGTTCCAGTCGGCCTGCCAGCGGGCGAGATCGCAACTGCCGACTTGCGGGTGATAGACCGCCACGCGCGGCAAGGTCTGCGGCTCGCCCCAGGGGTAGTCGCGTTGCAGATGACGGTTGGCCAGGCAGGCGAAGAACTGTCGGGCGTTGTCCAGGCCGCCCTGGCGCAGGTACTGCCAGAGGCGCTCGGCATCCTGCGGCGCGACATTGCAGAGCGCGGCGAGTTCGGGGTCGGGCTTGTCGTCGCCGGGCACCGCTATCAGCGTGACGCCGCGCTCGGCCAGCGCCGCCAACTGCTCCACGCCGTAGCGCCAGTAGCCGACGCCGCCGTGCACCGAGATCAGGATGACCTTCGCGTGCTGCAGTACCTCGTCGACGTAGAGGTCCACCGAGGCGTGGTTCTGCAGCTGCATGGGATTGGCCAGGCGCAGGCTCGGGTAGTCCTCCGGCAGCTCGCGGGCGGCCTCGGCGAGCAGCGCCAGGTGCGAGTCGCCGCTGCAGAGGATCACCAGCTCGGCGGGCGTCTGGGCCAGGTGGGCGATGCCGTCGTCGGGGACGAAGCCGCCGGGTTGGGTGCGCAGCAGGTGCATGGGTCAGGCCTTGTCGCTCGATGGAAACACCCTCTCCCCAGCCCTCTCCCTGAAGGGAGAGGGAGCGGTTCGGCGTCTGCGAATAGCTCTGCGTAGGATGGGTGGAGTGCAGCGATACCCATCATCGGCGGTGGGTATCGCTGCGCTCCACGCCACCCTACGGAATTACGTCAATGCAGTACGCAGCTCGTTGGCGATGGTGGCCTGGTCCAGTTCCTGGCCGATCACCACCAGGCGCGTGCTGCGGGTTTCGTCGCTGCGCCAGGCGCGATCGAAGTGCTTGTCGAAGCGCTTGCCGACGCCCTGCACCAGCAGGCGCATGGGCTTGCCGGGGATGGCGACGAAGCCCTTGATGCGCAGCACGGCGTGGCGCTCGACCAGGGCATTCAACGCGTCGAGCAGGGCGCGTTCTTCCACTTCCGGCAGGTCGACGTGGAAGGAGTCGAACTCGTCGTGGTCGTGGTCTTCATGACCTTCGTGGTCGTGGTGGGTGGGGCGGCTGTCGATGTGCAGCTCGGCCTCGGCGTTCAGCCCCAGCAGTACCGAAAGCGGCAGCTGGCCGGCGCTGGCCTCGACGATCTTCACCGCTGGCGGCAGTTCCTCGGCGACGTGGGCGCGGACCTCGGCGAGGGTTTGGGCGTCGAGCAGGTCGGCCTTGTTCAGCACCACCAGGTCGGCGCTGGCCAGCTGATCTTCGAAGAGTTCGTGCAGCGGCGATTCGTGGTCCAGGTTCGGGTCCTGCTGGCGCTGCTCGTCCACCTGCTCGGGATGGGCGGCGAAGGTGCCGGCGGCCACGGCCGGGCTGTCGACCACGGTGATTACTGCATCGACGGTGCAGGCGTTGCGGATTTCCGGCCACTGGAAGGCCTGCACCAGCGGCTTGGGCAGGGCCAGGCCGGAGGTCTCGATGAGGATCTGGTCGAGGTCGCCACGGCGCGCCACCAGCTCGCGCATCACCGGGAAGAATTCTTCCTGCACGGTGCAGCACAGGCAGCCGTTGGCCAGCTCGAAGACGCGGCCGACCGCCTCTTCTTCGCTGCAACCGATGGAGCACTGCTTGAGGATTTCGCCGTCGATGCCCAGCTCGCCGAACTCGTTGACGATCACCGCGATGCGGCGGCCTTCGGCGTTGTCGAGCATGTGGCGCAGGAGCGTGGTTTTGCCGGCGCCGAGGAAGCCGGTGACGATGGTGACGGGGAGTTTGGCCAGGGTTTTCATGCGCGCCTCGCAAGCGGAAGTTGGAAGGCGGATGAAGGGCGCGCGCGCGGGTTCGCCGCGCAACGAAGGTCGCCACCGGATCACCCCGCCCGGTTGTGTGTTGATAACGAACCGGTTCTGGATCTCGCGAGCCAGAGCCAGGCAAGGCGGAGGATCGGCGGGGACGCGGAGTTGACTGTAGTCAATGAGCAGTCCACGGCGATCCTCCAACGCAGCATGGCCGACGCGCAGCAGATCGAAAACCCGTCACGAGGCAGGTCTCCTGGCTCACAGCCCTCGGGTGTCCCTTCGCCTTCCCGCCCGAATCGGCAGTGGCGCATGAAGAGACAGGCTGTTCACAGTTGCGGGGGCAGCCGTGGCGCATCCGAAGATTTCCACGTTCCCTCTTAGCTCCGGCCAGCGCCGGAGAACCTCGAAGGGAGGAAGGCTACGCAGGGCGGCCGGGGCGGTCAATCGCCGGGGATCGGTTGACGCTTGCAGGCCATCGTGATCAGCTAGCGCGGTTTCAGGTGTCTCGCGCCGCGCGCGCGAGGTGAAACGGGAAGCCGGTGCGTCCGCAAGGACCAGTCCGGCGCTGCCCCCGCAACGGTAAGCGCATCGAGGGTCGTCAGTAGCCACTGTGCCAAGGCATGGGAAGGCTGACCCATCCAGCGAGAGTCTTTCGCTGGCGTCGCAAGCCCGGAGACCGGCCTGGAATCCTGACATTTTGGCAACCCGCGGTGGGCGGGCGCAGGCCGTGGCGCGACCGTTCCGGCGCGTTCGAATGCGTTCAACCTCTGCGTTCTCTACTTTGATCTTCAGAGGGAACGTTCATGTCCAGCAGCACCCTGACGCACGCGTCGAGCACTTCCATCCCCCTTTCCAAGCGCATCAGCCTGGCCGTCGGTGCCAGCCTGCTCGGTGCGCTGCTGGTGTATTTCGCCGGCTTCTCGCACATCGACGCGGTGCACAACGCCGCCCACGATACGCGGCATAGCGCAGGCTTTCCCTGCCACTAAAGAACATCTGAGCGTCTGACGAAGGTAACGGCGTCTCGCCGGGTACTGCCCTGCGCGCTCGAAACGAGATTGTGGAGAAGGAAAAATGATCAAACGAATCGCCCAGACCGCCGGTTTCGCCGGTCTGATCGCCGCGCTGGTGCTCACCGTGGTCCAGCTGCTGTGGGTCTCCCCGCTGATCCTGAAAGCGGAAACCTACGAGAAGGCCGAGCCGGCCGCCGCGCTGGTCGAGGAACACGCCCATGAGCACGCCGATGGCGCTGCTGCCGGTCACCACCACGACGCGGAAGCCTGGGAGCCGGAAGACGGCTGGCAGCGCATCCTCTCCACCACCGGCGGCAACCTGGTGGTCGCGGTGGGCTTCGCGCTGATGCTGGCCGGCCTGTTCACCCTGCGTGAGCCGGGCAAGACCTCCGAAGGGCTGTTCTGGGGCCTGGCCGGTTTCGCCGTGTTCACCCTGGCGCCGTCCCTCGGCCTGCCGCCGGAAGTCCCCGGTACCGCCGCCGCCGACCTGAGCCTGCGCCAGACCTGGTGGATCGGCACCGCTGCCGCCACCGCCGCTGGCCTCGCGCTGCTGGTGTTCGGCCGCCACTGGGCGCTGCGTATCGTCGGCCTCGCGCTGCTGGTGGTGCCCCACGTGATCGGCGCGCCGCAACCGGAGGTGCATTCGAGCCTGGCGCCGGAAAGCATCGCCCACGAGTTCATCGTTGCCTCGCTGGTCACCAATGCGGTGTTCTGGGCCGCGCTGGGCCTGGTCGCTGCGTGGCTGTTCCGCCGCTTCGCGCCGTCGACCTGATACAGGCGTTATCCTCGACCCCGCAGCCGGCCCGGCCGGCTGCGGGGTTTTTATTTTGTTGTTGAAGGAGAGCGACCATGACGCTGGTTGCCGGCCTCGGTTGCCGCCGCGGCTGCCCGCTCGATGAACTGCGTTCCCTGCTGGGCGATACGCTGGCCGAGGCCGGGCTGGACGAGTCGAACCTCACCGCGCTGGCCAGTGCCACTCTCAAGGCCGACGAAGAAGGGCTGACGGCCCTGGCCGCCGCCCTCGACCTGCCGCTGGCGCTGTTCACCCCGCAACAGCTGGCCGCCTGCGAAAAACGCCTGGGCGAGCCCTCGGAAATGGTGCGCACGGCCACCGGCAGCGCCAGCGTGGCAGAGGCCGCCGCGCTGCTGCAGGCCGATGCCCAGGGCGGCGCGCCGGCACGTCTGCTGGTGGGCAAACGGCGCAGCGAACAGGCGACCTGCGCGCTGGCTTTCATTCCCGGCGAATCCGTACAGGAGCTGTCATGACCGTCTACTTCATCGGCGCCGGCCCCGGCGATCCCGAACTCATCACGGTCAAGGGCCAGCGGCTGATCCGCAGCTGCCCGGTGATCCTCTACGCAGGCTCCCTGGTGCCATCGGCCGTGTTGGAAGGGCACAACGCCGAGCGCGTGGTGAATACCGCCGAGCTGAACCTGGAGGAAATCGTCGCACTGCTGGCCCAGGCGAATGCCGAGGGCAAGGACGTGGCGCGGGTGCACTCCGGCGACCCGTCGCTGTACGGCGCCATCGGCGAACAGATTCGCCACCTGCGCGAGCTGGGCATCGCCTACGAGATCGTCCCCGGCGTCACCGCTACCTCGGCCTGCGCGGCGATCCTTGGCTGCGAACTGACCCTGCCGGATATCTCGCAGACGCTGATCCTCACCCGCTACGCCAGCAAGACGCGCATGCCCGAAGGCGAGTCCCTCGCCGAGCTGGCGCAGCACCGCGCGACCCTGGCGATTCACCTGGGCGTTGGCCAGTTGGCGAACATCGTCGCCGAACTGCTGCCGCACTACGGCGCCGACTGCCCCATCGCGGTGATCCACCGCGCCAGCTGGCCGGACCAGGACCAGGCCACCGGCACCCTCGGCGACATCCTGCCCAAGGCCGAGGCCAAGGGCTTCCGCCGCACGGCGCTGATCCTGGTGGGCAAGGTGCTGGGGGCGGAAGGGTTCGCCGATTCGTCGCTGTACAGCGCGGGGCATGCGCATCTGTATCGCCCCTAGGGTTGCTGCCTGGGGCGTTCGTCTTTGGTAGGAGCGGACTTCGTCCGCGATCGACTGGACGCCGCTCCGACATGCCATGGAGCTGGACCCACCCAATCGCGGACGGAGTCCGCTCCTACGCGGGTGCTTGGAGTTGGCGCAGGGCGAATAACCGTTTGCGGTTAGCCGCCATCCTGTTCGGGCAGGGATTCGACGGATAACGCCTGGGGGCGTTATCCGCCCTACGGGGTGCGCGGTGTCCGGTTGCGTCCGTCCGCGATCGACTTGACGCCACTCGGGCATGTCATGGAGTTCGGTCCGCTCCTACGCGGGGGGCTTGAAGTCGGCGTAGGGCGAATAACCGCTTGCGGTTATCCGCCATCTCGTTGGTGCGGGGCTTCGGCGGATAACGCCTGGGGCGTTATGCGCCCTACGGGTCGTGGTGCGGCGGCATCCCGTAGGAGCGAGCTTGCTCGCGAACAGGGATTCCCGGAGGCACCAGGGCTGGGCGGTTCGCGAGCAAGCTCGCTCCTACAGAAGAGCAGAGAGTCGCGAGGTTCAGGCCAGCCATTGCTCGGCGCGCGGCGCCAGGCCGCGGCGCAGGTACCAGCGCACCCACAGGTGCACGCCGAGCGCGGCGCACACCGTGAGCAGGATCATCAGGTTTTCCGTGTCCATGGCAGTCCCCTCGTCCGGGTTTCCTGCCTGACAGACTAAGCCTGCGACAAAGCGCCGCACAGATACAGATCGTTTCCGAATGTGCGGATCAGTCCTGCAGGGCTTTTCAGCCCTGCAGCGAATGGATGATCCGCCCGAGGGTTTCCATGGCCTGTTCGCTGGCCGTCGTCCACGGGTGGCCATAGTTCAGCCGCAGGCAGTGACCGAAGCGCCGCGTGGCGGAGAAGATCGGCCCGGGCGCCAGGCTGATGCCCTGGGCGTGGGCGAGCTGGAACAGCTTGAGCGCGTCGATCTGCTCGGGCAGCTCCAGCCACAGGAAGTAGCCGCCGCTGGGGCGGGTGACGCGGGTGGCGGCGGGGAAGTGCCGGGCCACGGCGGCGAGCATCGCGTGCTGCTGGCTTTCCAGGGCGTGGCGCAGTTTGCGCAGGTGGCGGTCGTAGCCGCCGTGCTGCAGGTAGTCGGCGATGGCTGCCTGGGCCGGCACCGAGGCCGACAGGCTGGTCATCAGCTTGAGCCTTTCGATCTGCTCGGCGTAGCGCCCGCCGGCCACCCAGCCCACGCGGTAGCCCGGCGCCAGGCTCTTGGAGAAGGAGCTGCAGTGCATCACCAGCCCTTCGCTGTCGAAGGCCTTCACCGGCTTGGGCGCCTGGGCGGCGAAGTACAGCTCGGCGTAGACGTCGTCTTCGATCAGCGGCACCTGGTGCTGCGCCAGCAGGCCGGCGAGGGCGCGCTTCTTGTCCTCGGCCATGCTCGCGCCCAGCGGGTTCTGGAAGTTGCTCATGAACCAGCAGGCCTTGATCGGCAGGCGCGCGAGACTGTCGGCCAGCACGTCCAGGTCGATGCCCTCGCGCGGGTGCACGGGGATTTCCACCGCTTTCAGCTTCAGGCGTTCGAGCACCTGCAGGCTGGCGTAGAAGGCGGGCGCCTCGATGGCCACCAGATCGCCCGGCTGGGTGACCACCTGCAGGCACAGGTTCAGCGCTTCCAGCGCGCCATTGGTGACCACCAGTTCTTCTACCGGCAGCGGCATGCCGCCGACCATGTAGCGCAGGGCGATCTGCCGGCGCAGTGCATGGCTGCCGGGGGCGAGGTCGGCGACCACCGAGCGCGGGTCCATGTCGCGCACCGCGTGGGCCATGGAGCGCGCCAGGCGCGGCAGGGGGAACAGCTCCGGTGCCGGGAAGGCCGAGCCGAAGGGTACGGTGTCGGGGTCCTTGATCGAGCTGAGCACCGAGAACACCAGTTCACTGACGTCCACCTCGGTGGTCTGCGCGTCGTGGCGGGCGATTTCCGGCTCGGCCAGGGCGCGCTGCACGTGCTCGCGGACGAAGTAGCCGGAGCGCGCGCGGGCGACGATCAGCCCACGATCTTCCAGCAGGTAGTAGGCCTGGAACACCGTGGAAGCGCTGACCCCGTAGGTGCGGCTGGCGTGCCGCACCGAGGGGACTTTCTGGCCGGGGGCGAGCACGCCGCTGCGGATCAGGCCGGCAATCTCGTCGGCGAATTTCTCGTAGCGCTTCATCTTGTCCTGCACGGCGGCCTGTGGGGCGGAAGAATCCGCCCACTCTAGGCGCTGCGCCGAGGTCACGCCAAGCTCCCGCGCCATGCTCAGCGCCTCGGCGAGACGAAGGTGCTGGCGGCGTCGATGGCCTCGTTGCCGTCCGCGACCCTGAAGTGCAGCGGTACCGAGCCACCGGCGCTGCTCGGCGCCAGGCTTGCCACCGAGACGGCGAAGTCGCGGATTTCGCCCGGCTGCAGCGTCAGCTCCGGCACGCCTTGCAGGCGGTAGCCGGCACCATCGGCGAGGCTCAGCTGGTAATGCTGCGGCTGCTGGGTCTTGTTGATCAGCTTGAGGTTGTAGATGTTCTCGATCTCGCCGGCGGCGTTCTCGCGGAACAGGCCGCGGTCGCGGGCCACGTCGAGGTTGATCAGCGGCCGCGCTTCCAGCGCCCAGACGAAGGCGCCGAGCATCACCAGCAGCACCGCCGCATAGCCGATCAGGCGCGGGCGCAGCAGATGGGTCTTGCCGCCTTCCAGCGCACTTTCCGAGGTGTAGCGCACCAGCCCGCGGTCGTAGCCCATCTTGTCCATCACCGAGTCGCAGGCGTCGATGCAGGCGGCGCAGCCGATGCAGGCGATCTGCAGGCCGTCGCGGATGTCGATGCCGGTGGGGCAGACCTGCACGCACTGCTGGCAGTCGATGCAATCGCCCAGGCCGAGGGCTTTGGGATCGGCGTCCTTCTTGCGCGCGCCACGGGACTCACCGCGCGCCGCGTCGTAGGAAATGATCAGGGTGTCCTTGTCGAACATCACGCTCTGGAAGCGCGAGTACGGGCACATGTGGATGCACACCTGCTCGCGCAGCCAGCCGGCGTTGGCGTAGGTGGCGGCGGCGAAGAAGGCGACCCAGAAGGCGCTTTCCAGGTCGAGGCTGAAGGTGAACAGGTCCGCCACCAGCGGCCGCACCGGGGTGAAGTAGCCGATGAAGGTGATCGCCGTGACCAGGCTGATCAGCAGCCAGAGGCCGTGCTTGGCGCCCTTGCGCAGGACTTTCTCCGCACTCACCGGACTCTGGTCGCGCTTGATGCGCTGGTTGCGGTCGCCTTCGGTGACCTGCTCGGCCCACATGAAGATCCAGGTCCACACGCTCTGCGGGCAGGTGTAGCCGCACCAGACGCGGCCGGCGAACACCGTGATGAAGAACAGGCCGAAGGCGGCGATGATCAGGATCGCCGAGAGCAGGATAAAGTCCTGCGGCCAGAAGGTCGCGCCGAAGATGTAGAACTTGCGCTCGGGCAGGTCCCAGAGCACCGCCTGGCGGCCGTTCCACTGCAGCCACAGGGTGCCGAAGAACAGCAGGAACAGCAGGCCGCCGCCCAGGCGCCGGAGGTCGCGGAAGCGCCCGGCGAAGCGCTTGGTATAGACCAGCGGTTTGGACGGCGGGGTGAAACGTTGCGGTGCGTCGATCTCGATGATCTTCGCTTGGATTCTTTCGCTCATTGTCAAAGCCCATCAGGCAGAAGAGGCGCCGCGACTGTACGAACCGCTCTGCACCCGAAACAGATTCAGGTTCGCCGGAAAAAACCATATCAGATGCGCCGATGCGCTCCGCGCCGCGTCGCTGCAGGGCTGGCGCCATACGTGAGGAAGCGGCTGATCGGGCCTGTTGCGGCAACCGGTCGCAGGCCCGCCGGGGCAGGGTCGGGACGCATCTGATCCGGTTTTTCCCGTGCGATCTGCCGCTGTTTTGCACAACAGCCGCCGGCCATAGTTCGGTCATCCCTGAAGTAGCGCGCTCGACGACAGAAGCAGGCCGCTACGCAACGATCCGAAGGTGGCCTGGCGATGTACCGATACGATGATTACGACCGCGCCCTGGTGCGCGAACGGGTGGCGCAGTTCCGTGACCAGGTGCAGCGGCGCCTGAGCGATGAGCTGAGCGAAGAGGAGTTCCTGCCGCTGCGCCTGCAGAACGGCCTGTACCTGCAGAAACATGCGTACATGCTGCGCGTGGCGATTCCCTACGGCACGCTGTCCAGCGAGCAGATGCGCACCCTGGCCTGGATCGCCCGCGAGCACGACCGCGGCTACGGCCACTTCACCACGCGGCAGAACATCCAGTTCAACTGGGTGGAGCTGGAGCGCGTACCGGACATCCTCGAGCGCCTGGCCGATGTCGAGATGCACGCCATCCAGACCTCCGGCAACTGCGTGCGCAACATCACCACCGAGGCCTTCGCCGGTGTTGCTGCCGACGAGTTCCTCGACCCGCGCCCGCTGGCGGAAATCCTTCGCCAGTGGTCCACGGTGAACCCCGAATTCCTCTTCCTGCCGCGCAAGTTCAAGATCGCGATCTGCGCCGCCGAGGAAGACCGCGCGGCGGTGATGATGCATGACATCGGCCTCTACCTGCGCCGCGCCGAAGACGGCGAGCTGCGCCTGAAGGTGCTGGTGGGCGGCGGCCTGGGGCGCACACCGCTGCTCGGCCAGGTGATCCGCGACGACCTGCCCTGGCAGCACCTGCTGTCCTACGTCGAAGCCATCCTGCGCGTGTACAACCGCTACGGCCGGCGCGACAACAAGTACAAGGCGCGGATCAAGATTCTGGTGAAGGCGCTGGGCATCGAGGCGTTCTCCCGCGAAGTGGAGGAGGAGTGGCAGCACCTGCGCGATGGCGAGGCGCAGCTGACCCTCGACGAGTACCAGCGCGTGGCCGCCGCCTTCGATCCGCCGGTCTACTCGGCCGCCGACGATCTCGCCTACGGCACGGCGCTGGCTGCCGACCCTGCATTCGCCCGCTGGGTCTCGCGCAACGTGCGCCCGCACCGCGTGCCGGGCTATGCCAGCGTGGTGCTGTCCACCAAGCCGGGTGCCGAGGCTCCGCCGGGGGATGCCACCGCCGAGCAGATGGAGCAGGTGGCCGACTGGGCCGAGCGCTTCGGCTTCGGCGAAATCCGCGTCGCCCACGAACAGAACCTGGTGCTGCCGGACGTGCGCAAGTCCGACCTCCACGCGCTCTGGCAGGAAGCCTGCGCGGCCGGCCTGGGCACGCCGAACCAGGGCCTGCTGACCGATATCATCGCCTGCCCCGGCGGCGATTTCTGCGCGCTGGCCAACGCCAAGTCGATCCCCATCGCCCAGGGCATCCAGCAGCGCTTCGAGGACCTCGACTACCTGCACGACCTGGGCGATCTCAGCCTGAACATCTCTGGCTGCATGAACGCCTGCGGCCACCACCACATCGGCAATATCGGCATCCTCGGCGTCGATAAGAACGGCAGCGAGTGGTACCAGATCACCCTGGGTGGCGCGCAGGGCGTGAAGAGCGCGCTGGGCAAGGTGATCGGCCCGTCGTTCAGCGCGGCCGAGGTACCGGATGTGATCGAGGCGTTGGTGCGCACCTACGTGGAGCAACGTGGCGCTGGCGAGCGCTTCGTCGAAACGGTCGAACGCATCGGCCTGGAGCCGTTCAAGGCACGGGTCTACCGCCAGGCGGAGGTGCCGGCATGAATAATCTGATCCGCCTGGTCGACGGCTTGGCCGAGCTGGCGCCGAACGATCCCTGGACGCTGGTGCGCGAAGTGCCGGAAGCGTTGCCGGAGGGCCATCTGATCCTGCCGCTGGAGTCGTGGTTGAGTGCCGCTCCCTGTAGGAACGAGGGGGACGCCATCGTCATTGCTCGCGAACAGGATGTCCAGGCAGCGCCGGAGCTGGACGGTTCGCGAGCAAGCTCGCTCCTACGAAGAGCCGGGGTGTGGTTGGGGCCGGACGATGATCCGCAAAAGCTGGTCGGCCGGTTCGACGAGCTGGCGCTGATCGCCATCGACTTCCCCAGCTTCCGCGACGGTCGCGGCTACAGCCTGGCCTACCTGCTGCGCAGCCGGCTGGGCTGGCGCGGCGAATTGCGCGCGGTGGGCGATGTGCTGCGCGACCAGTTGGCGCACCTGCGCCAGTGCGGTTTCGACGCCTTCGCGGTGCGCGAGGACAAGTCCGTGGAGGACGCCCTGAAGGGGCTGGCCGGTCTGAGCGTGCTCTACGGGCGCTCGGTGATCGAGCCGCGCCCGCTGTTCCGGCGCCGCTCCTAGGGCGCCGCTGCCGCGAGCGGCAAAGGCTGCAGCGGGTCGGCCAAGCTTGACGCTGTGCCGGGGCACAGGAAAAATGCGGGCATCATCCCCGGTGCCGCGTGCGCCGGGGTAACCCACGGATTCGAGTGACCCCCAGAATATGCGCATGCGCCTGATGCTGTTGGGTGGCGGTAATGCCCTTGGACAGGCGCTGATCCGCCTTGGCGCCGAGGAGGACATTGGCTTCCTCGCCCCCCGGCCGCCCGAAGAGGGCTGGGACGCTTCCAGCCTCACCGTCCTGCTGGACGAAACCCGCCCCGACGCGGTGATCAACCTCGCCTACTACTACGACTGGTTCCAGGCCGAGGCCGTCGATGCCGCCCGCCTGGCCAGCCAGGAGCGCGCGGTGGAGCGCCTGGCCGAACTCTGCCAGCACCACGAAATCCTGCTGATCCAGCCCTCCAGCTACCGCATCTTCGATGGCGCCCGCGCCACCGCCTACAGCGAGAAGGACGAGCCGCTGCCGCTGGGCCCCCGTGGCCAGGCGCTGTGGCGCATGGAGCAGTGGGTGCGGGCGACCTGTCCGCGTCACGTGCTGCTGCGTTTCGGCTGGCTGCTGGATGACAGCAGCAACGGTGTGCTCGGGCGCTTCCTCGAACGTGCCGAGAAGGAGCAGGTGCTGTTCCTCGCCGACGACCGGCGCGGCAACCCGACGCCGGTGGACGACGCCGCGCGGGTGATCCTCTCCGTGCTCAAGCAGCTGGACTGCCAGGCGCCGCTGTGGGGCACGTACCATTACGGCGGCCTGGAGGCGACTACCACCCTGTCCCTGGGCCAGGTAGTGCTCGGCGAGGCCCGCGCCTTCCGTGCCCTGGCCGTCCAGGAACCGAGCCCGCAGGCCCACGCCGCGCGCCCGGATGCCGGCGACGAACCGCAGCACGCGGTGCTCGCCTGCAAGAAGATCCTCCACACCTTCGGTATCAAGCCGCGCGCCTGGCGTGCCGGCCTGCCCGCCCTGCTGGACCGTTACTACCGCCATGTCTGATCGTCTCTCCCCTTCCGCGCAGCCCGTCCTCATCACTGGCGGCGCGGGGTTCATCGGTTCCCACCTGGCGGATGCGCTGCTGGCGCAGGGTTTTGCCGTGCGCGTGCTGGACGACCTGTCCACCGGCAAGCGCGAGAACCTCGATCCCCGCGTCGAGCTGATCGTCGGCGACGTCGCCGATGCAGCCGCGCTACGCGGCGCGGTGAGCGGCTGCCAGGGTGTCGTGCACCTGGCGGCCATCGCTTCGGTGCAGGCTTCGGTGGAGGACCCGGTCGGCACCCACCGCGCCAACTTCATCGGCACCCTGAACCTCTGCGAAGCCATGCGCCAGGAGGGCATCCACCGGGTGCTGTTCGCCTCCAGTGCGGCGGTCTACGGGCAGAACGGCGAAGGCAGCGCCATCGACGAGGACGTGGTGAAGGCGCCGCTGACGCCCTACGCCGCGGACAAGCTGGCCAGCGAGTACTACCTGGACTTCTATCGCCGCGAGCACGCGCTGGAACCGGCGATCTTCCGCTTCTTCAACGTCTACGGCCCGCGCCAGGACCCGTCCTCGCCGTATTCCGGGGTGATCAGCATCTTCGCCCGGCGCGCCGAGCAGGGCCTGCCGATCATCGTGTTCGGCGATGGCGAGCAGACCCGTGACTTCATCTTTGTCGGCGACCTGGTGAAGCTGCTGGTGACCGCGCTGCTGGCCGATGAAGTGGCCGAGTCGGCGATCAACGTCGGCCTCGACCAGTCCACCAGCCTCAACCAGTTGCTGGCCGAGATCGGCAAGCTCACCGGCGGCCTGCCGCCGATCACCTACCAGCCGGCGCGCCATGGCGACATCCGCCACTCCCGCGCCGACAACCGCCGCCTGCAGCAGCGCTACAGCCTGGATGCGCCCACGCCGCTGGCCGAAGGCCTGGCCCAGCTGATCACCACCAGGGTTTGTTGACTGCGAGGTAGAAGACGCTGGCCAGCGCTCCCAGGGCCAGCGCGCTGAGCAGCGCCTTGAGCGGCTTCGAGGCGCTGCGCAGGGCGAACGCCGCCAGCACGATGTAGAGCACCAGCAGGCCGATCTTCACCTGCAGCCACACCGGCAACGGCCAGGGCATCGCCAGGTGCACCAGGCCCAGGGCGCTGAGCAGCAGCAGGGTATCGATCAGATGGGGCAGGCCGCGCTGCCAGCCCGAGGGGCGCTTGCCCCACCAGCTCAGGCCCAGTCTCAGCAGGAAGAGCACGGTGCTGATGATGGCGAGGCTGACGTGCAGTGCTTTGAGTTCGAGGTACATAGCGGTTCCCTGACAATGAAAAAAGGCGCCCTTGGGCGCCTTTTCACGTTTGCTCCGTCAGAAACGGTAGCCGAAACCCACCATGTAAACCCAGGGGTCGACGTCAACGTTGACTTTGGTCTTCTGCACGCCCAGGGCGGACGGACCGTTGACGCTGGCCTTGGTGTCGATGTCCATGTACCAGACCGCGGCGTTGACGAAGGCATGCTCGTTGAGCATGTAGTCCATGCCCAGTTCGGCGGCCAGGCCCCAGGAATCCTGCAGCTTCAGGTTGCTGAAGCCCTGGTCCTTGCGGTTGCTGGCCAGGTCTTCGTCGAAGAAGGTGGTGTAGTTGATACCCAGGCCGCCGTAGGGCTGGAAGGCGGAGCTGGTACCACCCATGGGGTAGTACTGCAGCAGCACGGTGGGCGGCAGCTGCTTGATGTCGGCCAGCTTGCCGTCCAGGCCGCTCAGGCCGGTGGCCTTGTTCAGGCCCTTGACGTCGACCTGGTGCTTGAACGGGGTAGCGGCGACCAGCTCGATACCGATCTTGTCGGTGAGCAGGTAGCTGAAGGTCAGGCCCAGCTGGGTGTCGCTGTCGACGGTGGCCTTGGTGCCGCTGACCTTGGTGCCGTCGAGCTTGACGTTACCGCTGCTGTCATCCGGCGCTACGGTGGCGATACCGCCACGCACGATGAAGTCGCCAGCCTGGTGGCCGCGGATGTCGGCGGCCTGGGCTGCGATCGGCGCTGCGACGGCGAGGGAGAGAAGCGAGGCGGTGAGCCAGGACTTACGCATGATGAGCTCCAATATCTCTTTGGTATAAGTGTTGGTGCTCAGAATAGTAGAGAGCGCTAAAAGCGCTCTTTTGACCTGGCTCAATAAAGCCCTCAGGCTTTGTGGGAATCCGGGGTGCGGCAAAGCGCCGCGGCCGATCACTGCCCGGTGTATTCGTAGGGTTCGATGCTACTGGCCTGTATCTGGTAGCCGGCGTCGGCGAGGTCGCTTTCCACCGCCTTCACGCTCAGCCTGCCGATGATCCAGAACGGCTGGTAGAGCTCGTCCACTTTTACGCCCTTGCCGCCTCGAACATAGACGATCTGGTTCGACGGCGGTGCTGGGACGTGGATGCAGGCACCGTAATAGGGCACCAGCAGGAAGTCGCGCACCGTCTGGCCGTCTTCCTCGACTTCCAGGGGCACGATGTAGCCCGGCATCTTCACTTCCTGGCCGTCCAGCTGCTGGACCACTGGGGCGTTGGGTATCTGCTGCTTCACTGCCGGGCCACTCTCCGAATTGAGTACATCGGAGAGCTTGGACATGTCGTGCAGCGGCACCGGCGGCGGGGGCGGCGGCGCGCCCTCGGGGATCAGCTCGGGCCAGGTCAGCTCGCGCGGCGCTGCCCAGACGGCGGCGCTGGTGAGCATCAGCAGGAGAAACAGCAGGCGGCGCATGAGGTTTTCTTTCATTGGGCTGGCTCGCAGGGGGCTGGCTCAGAGACGGATCGACAGGCCATCGGCCAGGGACTGCCGATAGGCGCGCCAGGCCGGCACACAGCCGATCAGCAACGCGGCCAGGAGTATGCCGCCCAGCAGTGACCATTCATAGGCGCTGGGCAGCGCCAGGGGCAGGAAGATGCCGTAGTTCGCCTGCACGTAGGCCTGGCTGCCGGCGATGCCGGCGTAGAGCAGCCCGACGCCCAATGCCACGCCCGCCAGGGCCAGGGCGAAGGCCTCGGCCACCAGCAGGCCGAAGATGTGCCAGGGCCTTGCGCCCACCGAGCGCAGGATGGCCATTTCGCGGCGGCGTTCGTTGAGGCTGGTGAGGATCGCCGTGAGCATGCCGATCAGGCCGGTCAGCACGACGAACAGCGAGACCACGAACAGCGCTTTCTCCGCCGTGCCCATCAGCCCCCACAGCTCCTGCAGCGCCACGCCCGGCAGGATCGCCATCAGCGGCTCGCCGTCGTATTCGTTGATCTGCCGCTGCAGGGTGAAGGTCGCCACCTTGCTCTTGAGGCCCAGCAGGAAGGCGGTGATCGCCTTGGGCTGCAGGTCCATGCTGCGCGCCTGGTCCTCGCTGATGCGGTCGGCACCACGGGCGGGGACGCCGTTCTTCCAGTCGACATGCAGCGCTTCCATACCCTGCAGCGAGATGTGCAGGGTGCGGTCCACCGGCGTGCCGGTGCGCTTGAGGATGCCAACCACGGTGAAAGGCTTGTCGTCGTGCTTGACCAGGCTGATGGTGCTGACGCCGTGGGCCAGGACGATGCTGTCACCCAGCTTGTAGTGCAGGGCCTGCGCGACTTCGGCGCCGAGCACCACGTCGAACAGGTCCTGGCCGAACGGCCGGCCCTCGGCCAGTTCCAGGGTCTGCCCGCGACCGAAGCGGTAGTGCTCGAAATAGCCGGTGTCGGTACCCATGACGCGGTAGCCGCGGTGCGAGTCGCCCAGGGAAATCGGGATCGCCCACTTCACCAGCGGGCTGTGGGTGACCGTCTCGTAGCTTTCCCAGCGGATGTTGTTGGTGGCGTTGCCGATGCGGAACACCGAGTAGAGCAGCAGGTTCACCGAGCCCGAACGCGCGCCGACGATCAGGTCGGTGCCGGAAATGGTGCTGGCGAAACTGGCCTTGGCCTCGGTGCGCACGCGCTCCACCGCCAGCAGCAGGCAGGCGGAGAGGGCGATGGCGAAGATCGTCAGCAGGGCGGTGAAACGGCGGTTGGACAGGCTGGCCAGTGCCAGGCGCAACAGGTACATGCTCAGATTCCCGGAGCGCGGGCGGCGCGGTTGAGGTCGGCGAGCGAGACGCTGCGGTCGAACAGCGGCGCCAGGCTCTGGTCATGGCTGACGAACAGCAGGCTGGCTCCGGCCTCGCGGCATTCGGCGAACAGCAGCTCCAGGAAGGCCTGGCGGGCGTCGGCGTCCAGCGCCGAGGTGGGTTCGTCGGCGATCACCAGTTCCGGCTGGCCGATCAGCGCACGGGCGGCGGCTACGCGCTGCTGCTGGCCGATGGACAGGCTGTCGGCGCGGCGTTCGATCAA
Organism: Pseudomonas nitroreducens; assembly: GCF_014204515.1. Classification (GTDB taxonomy): domain Bacteria; phylum Pseudomonadota; class Gammaproteobacteria; order Pseudomonadales; family Pseudomonadaceae; genus Pseudomonas; species Pseudomonas nitritireducens_A. The sequence continues at coordinate 79,680 of NZ_JACHLI010000023.1, forward strand.
CGTCGCATCGCCCAGGCCCAGGTGCTTCAGCAGCGCCTCGGCGGCCTTGGCCACGCTGCCGTGGCGCAGGGTCGCGCGCTCGGCGCGGCTGCGGGAGAAATGACAGGGCAGCTCGACGTTCTCGCGCACCGAGAGAAACGGCAGCAGATTGAACTGCTGGAAGATGTAGCCGGTGTGGTCGACGCGAAAATGATCGCGGCGCGCCGACTTCATCTGTGCGATGTCCTCGCCCAGCAGCTTCACGCTGCCGCGCTGCGGGCGCTGCACGCCGCCGAGCAGGCCGAGCAGGGTGGTCTTGCCGCTGCCGGACGGGCCCTTGAGGAACAGGGTTTCGCCACGGGCCAGGGTGAAGGCGGGGATGTCCAGCAGTTCCGCCTGGCGGGGCCAGGCGAAACCGAGGTTGTCGAGTTCGAGCAGTGCGGTCATTTCAACGGGTCGGGAGTCAGAATTTCAGGGTCGGGTTGGCAGCGGTCAATTCTGCACCTTGCTGGCCGCTTGGGCCGATCAGTTGTACCTGAATCTTCTGAGTGGCCGGGAAGCGTTTGAACAGCGGCGCGAAATCGAGGCTGGCGAGATCCTGCGGCTGGGCGCAGGTCAGCTGGTAGTGGGCGTCGATGTCGGCGTGGTGGTGGCCTTCGTGCTCGTCGTGGTCGCCGTCGGTGTGCTCGTGATCATGGTCGTCGTCGTCGGCCTTGGCCGCGTCGCCGAACAACGGGCTGGACAGCTCCACCGACTGCACGCTGCACTGGGCCGAGGCGGGCAGGTTGAGCAGTTGCAGCGGCTGCTTGAGCTGGGCCTGGACGGTGGCGACCGTGGCCTTGTCGGCCTCGCTGGTGGCGGCGTGCTCGAAGCCGACGAAGTTCATCGCCGGGCTGTCCATCTCCAGCTCCAGGGTCTTGCCATCAAGGGCGACGTTGAGCTGGGCGACGCCATGCTCGTGCTTGCCGAGGCTGCCGTGTTCATGTTCGTCGTGGGCTTGGGCGGCCAGCGGCAGCAGGGCGACAGCGAGGAGCAGGGGGCGCATGGGGAAACTCCGGACCAATGAATGATTTTGTTACGTTATAACAGGTTGAAAATTAACGCCAGCTTAAGCCGCATTTGGCGTCGTGGCGAGGGCGTGGGAGCATGCGCGAAAGGCCGCGAGGAGAAGGGCGATGCTGAGAATCAAGGGCACCATCGGCGACTGGCCGGTGGACCTCTGCGTAGAAATGGACGACGCCGACTGGGCGAAGCTGGCGCAGAACCTGCCGGCCACTGCAGTGGCGCCGGTGGCCGCTGCCACGCCTGCGCCGGTGTCCAGCGGACCGTTGGATCAGCTGTGGCTGGCCGCGCAGGACCTGTTGCGTCGCAGCGGCAGCAGCGACGGGCCGCAGCTGCTGGACGAACTGGCCGCACTGGCGGGCAGCTCGGGCGCGGCGAAGGGCTTGCTGGTGCGCCTGCGGCACAGTCCGAAGGTGAAGATCGAGGTGCGCGACGGCGTGCAGGTGTTCAACTGGGTGGCGGAGCAATAGCCCAGGGGATGCTCTGGTAGGGCGCATAACGCGCCAGCGCTATCCGCCGCAGGGTTTGTGGCGGATAACCTGTTCCAGGTTATGCGCCCTACGCGATTACGGAGTCTTTGTAGGAGCGAGCTTGCTCGCGAATCGCCTCGCAGCGGGGCCGGGTTCGCGAGCAAGCTCGCTCCTACAGTCTGCTCCGGCGCATACGCGCCAGCGCCATCTGCTCTGCGGAGTCGGGTGGTTCTTCGCTCGGTTCGGCCCTCACCCTAACCCTCTCCCAGGGGGAGAGGGGACTGGTCGGAGCAGGGTGAGACCACGGTGCCAGTCGGACGGTCTGCCCCCTCTCCCTCAGGACCGGGTTGAGGGAGACACCGGCACGGATCTATCCAGGCGAAGGCACTCGCCACAAAGAAAAAAGGGCGCCTCGCGGCGCCCTTGTCGATCAATACAGCAGGTTCGCCAGCTTGCGCCGGTAGGCGATCACCAGCGGGTGGTCGTTGCCCAGCAGGTCGAACACCTGGACCAGCGTCTTGCGCGGCAGGTCTTCGCCGTAGCTGCGGTTGCGCACGAACAGCTTGAGCAGGGCGTCCAGCGCTGCCTCGTACTGCTGGCGGGCCAGTTGCTGGACGGCCAGCTGGTAGGTGGCTTCGTCGTCGTTGGCGCCGGCGGCCAGGCGGGTCTTCAGCGTGGCGGCGTCGGGCAGGTCGGCAGCCTGGCGCAGGAAGGTCAGCTGGGCCTTGGCGGCGGCCAGCGCCTGCTTGTGGTCGTCGCTCTTCACCGCATCGAGCACGGTCTCGGCTTCACCCAGCTCGCCGCGCTCGGCGAGGCAGCGGGCGTAGAGGATCAGTGCCGCGGCGTTGCTGTTGTCCTCGCCCAGCAGTGCCTTGAGTTGCGCCTCGGCTTCGGCGAAGCGGCCTTCGTTGAACGCAGCCTGCGCCAGTTCCAGCGGGTTGCCAGCGGCCGGGGCGGGCGGCTGGACGTGCTGTTCGAGCGTCTGGCGGATCGCCGATTCGGGCTGCGCACCGGCGAAACCATCCACCGGCTGGCCGTCCTTGAACAACACCACGGTGGGCAGGCTGCGGATGCCGAAGCGCATCACGATGTCCTGCTCGACGTCGCAGTTGACCTTGGCCAGCAGCAGCTCGCCCTGGTAGGACTCGGTGATCTGCGCCAGCAGCGGCATCAGCGCCTTGCAGGGCGCGCACCAGTCGGCCCAGAAGTCCACCAGGACCGGCTTGTGGAAGGAGTTCTCGATGACGACCTGATCGAAGTTGGCGATGCTGGCGTCGAAGATGTAGGGCGTATCGCTCATGGGAAATCTCGAATCGAGTGGGGCGATGAAGGTGGTTGCCACTATAAGTGGGGGCGCGCCTGGACGGAAACAACCTCACGGCTGGCACCGGGTATGAGCAGAGCGCGGACGTAGGATGGGTGGAGCCTAGGCGATACCATGCTGTCGGCGCGGCGGTCGATGGGTATCGCTGCGCTCCACGCCATCCTGCGAAAAAGCGCCCTGCGAGAACGTCACGCGCGAATGGCGTGATACAGGCTCACATGGCGGAATTCGGCCGGCTCGGCCAGGTCCGGCCAGGTACAGCCGTCGAGAATCCCCAGGCGCTGGTACAGCGGATGGCTGAAGTCGCGGACCCGTGAATCGGCCACCAGCGCTTCGCGGCCACGGCTGAGGAATTCGTCCAGCAGCGGCAGGTTGGCGCGGTCGTAGAGCACGTCGGCGACGATGATCAGGTCGAAGCGGTCCTCTTCCTGGAAGAAGTCCGCCGAATAACTCAGCTCCACGCCGTTCAGCTCGGCGTTGGCACGGCAGGCGTCCAGCGCCAGCGGGTCGAGGTCGCAGGCCACCACTTCGGCGGCGCCGGCCTTGGCCGCGGCGATGGCGGCTATCCCTGATCCCGCGCCGAAATCCAGTACGCGCTTGCCGCGTACCCAGTCGGGCTGCTCCGCCAGCCAGTGGGCGAGTACCAGGCCGCTGGCCCAGCAGAAGCACCAGTAGGGTGGGTCTTCGAGGATGCGCCGGGTCTCGTCGGGGCTGAATTCGCGATCCATGTTCTGCGCATCGATCAGCCACAGGCGGATGTCGGTGCCGGGCAGGGCCTCGGCGCTCAGGCGCGCGTCGCCGAGCAGCTCACCCAGGGCTTTCTGCAGGGACAGCGGTGGCGTCACGGCGCGCGCTCCAGGCGCAGTTCGCCCAGGGCGCGGTTGTCCGGCTGGGTGATGCGGATGGGCGACAGGCGCCAGGCCAACTGGCCGGACTGCGAGACGCGGCCGTGCAACTCGACGCGGGCACCGGAGGGAAAGGATTGCGGGTTGAACACCACGCGGAACGGCAGGGCCTGGCCGGTGGCGGTGAACTTCTCGCTGGAAAGCAGCTGCTGCGGACGGTCGCGCTGGTCGATCACCAGCAGCGCCAGCTCCACTTCGCTGCCCGCCGGCAGGAAGCCCTGGGCGCTGCTGAGCTGGCCGGTAAGGGCGCGCAGGTGCGCCGGCACCGGTTCGTCCAGCGCGGACGTGGCTTTCTTCGTGACGGCGACCGGCTGGGTAACCGGCGCGGGTTTCTCGCTGGCGCAGGCGGCCAGCAGCAGGGGGAGGGACAGGCAGAGCAGGCGGGCGAACATGGCGGACTCCATCGCGGCAGGTTCCAGGCGGGCGCCTGTATAGCCTAATGCCTGCGGCCTGTCTCGTGGGAGCGGGGTTTATTCGGCCAGACGATGCGCTACCATGAGCCTCTTACTCCTTCCTTCGACAAGACAGCCCAAGACTCGCCATGCACTGTCCTTTCTGCGGCGCCCACGACACCAAAGTCATCGATTCGCGCCTGGTCGCCGAGGGCGACCAGGTTCGCCGGCGCCGCGAGTGCCTGGCCTGCGGCGAGCGTTTCACCACCTTCGAGACCGCCGAGCTGGTGATGCCGCGGCTGATCAAGCAGGACGGCAGCCGCCAGCCCTTCGACGAGGACAAGCTGCGTGCCGGCATGCAGCGCGCGCTGGAGAAGCGCCCGGTGAGCATCGAGCGGCTGGAAGAGGCGCTGGCGCACATCAAGCACAAGCTGCGCGCAACCGGCGAGCGCGAGATCAAGTCGCGGGTGCTGGGCGAACTGGTGATGGCCGAGCTGCAGAAGCTCGATGAAGTCGCCTACATCCGTTTCGCCTCGGTATATCGCCGCTTCCAGGACCTCAACGAGTTCCGCGAGGAAATCGAACGCCTGGCCCGCGAGCCGTCGAAAGGATGAATGAGGTGGACGAGCTGTGGATGGCCCGCGCCATCGAACTGGCGCGCAAGGGCTGGTACACCACCCATCCCAATCCCCGCGTCGGCTGCGTCATCGTCCGTGACGGCGAGGTAGTCGGCGAAGGCTGGCACGTACGCGCCGGCGAGCCCCACGCGGAAGTCCACGCCCTGCGCCAGGCCGGCGACAAGGCCCGTGGCGCCACCGCCTACGTCACCCTGGAACCCTGCAGCCACTTCGGCCGCACGCCGCCCTGCGCCGATGCGCTGGTCGGTGCCGGCCTCGCCCGCGTGGTCGCGGCCATGCAGGACCCGAATCCGCAGGTCGCCGGCAGCGGCATGCGGCGCATCGACGAAGCCGGTATCGAGACCCGCAGCGGCGTGCTGGAGAATGAAGCCCGCGGGCTCAACGTTGGCTTCCTCAAACGCATGGAAACCGGTCTGCCCTTCGTCCGCGTCAAGCTGGCGATGAGCCTGGACGGCCGCACCGCGATGGCCAGCGGCGAGAGCCAGTGGATCACCGGCCCGGCCGCGCGCCGTGCCGTGCAGCGCCTGCGTGCGCAGTCCAGCGTAGTGCTCTCCGGCGCCGATACCGTGCTGACCGACGACGCCCGCCTCACCGTGCGCGCGGATGAGCTGGGCCTGGATGCCGAACAAACCGAGCTGGCCTCCCAGCGCCAGCCGTTGCGCGTGCTGATCGACGGCCGCCTGCGCGTGCCGCTGACCGCCACCTTCTTCCAGGCCGGCCCGGCGCTGGTGGTGAGCACCCAGGACGATGCCAACTACGCCGTGGTCGGCCACGAGCTGCTGAATCTTGCCGGCCTCGACGGCCAGGTCGACCTCATGGCGCTGCTGGCCGAACTCGGCCGCCGTGGCGTCAATGAAGTGCTGGTGGAAGCCGGCCCGCGCCTGGCCGGCGCCTTCGCCCGCCTGGGGCTGGTGGACGAATACAGCATCTTCATGGCGCCCAAGCTGCTCGGCTCCTCCGCGCGCCCGCTGCTCGAGCTGCCGCTGGAGCGCATGAGCGAATCCCGCGAGCTGAAAATCGTCGACATCCGCGCCGTGGGTGACGACTGGCTGGTCACCGCCCGACCGCTGTGATGGCGCGCTGGCGCTGCGATTGCGGGCTCGCCGGCGGGTGCGCAGCGATCAATAGGAAGCTTCCGACTTGCGCCGGCCTGTGGTAAAACGCCACACGCGGTCGACGCTGTAACGACCGCGATTGACGTTCTCAGGGCGGGGTGCAAGTCCCCACCGGCGGTAATGACGCGCAATGCGTCTAGCCCGCGAGCGCCTGTCCAGACCGGTTCGCCGGATGGCCAGGGTCAGCAGACCCGGTGTGATTCCGGGGCCGACGGTCATAGTCCGGATGAAGAGAGAACGGGATGAGCCATCGGGGCGTGCCTGCGCGCGCCCGTGAAATCCCTTCGATCGAGACGCCCTGTTTCTAACCCAAACAGGAGTTCGCCACATGCACCATCATCTTTCCCAGTTGGCTACGCGGCCCTGCCGGCCAGCGGCCTTCGCCGTGCGGGAGGCCCCATGTTCACCGGCATAATCGAATCCATCGGCAGCATCGCTGCCATCACCCCGAAAGGCGGTGACGTACGCCTGTACGTGAAGACCGGCAAGCTCGACCTCGCCGACGTCAAGCTGGGCGACAGCATCGCGGTCAACGGCATCTGCCTGACCGCGGTGGAATTGCCCGGCGACGGCTTCTGGGCCGACGTCAGCCGCGAGACCCTGGCGCGCACCGCCTTCGCCCAGTTGAAGATCGGCAGTCGGGTGAACCTGGAAAAGGCCCTGACCCCGACCACCCGCCTGGGCGGCCACCTGGTCAGCGGCCACGTCGACGGCGTCGGCGAGATCGTCAAGCGCGAGGAAAACGCCCGCGCCATCCAGTTCACCGTGCGTGCGCCGCGCGAGCTGGCCAGGTACATCGCGCTCAAGGGCTCGATCACCGTGGACGGCACCAGCCTGACGGTGAACGCGGTCAACGGTGCCGAGTTCGAGCTGACCATCGTCCCGCACACCGTGCAGGAGACGATCATGGCCGACTACCGCGGTGGTCGCCTGGTCAACCTCGAAGTCGACCTGCTTGCGCGCTACCTGGAGCGCCTGCTGCTGGGCGACAAGGCAGCGGACCCGGTTGCCGGCTCCGGCGGCATCACCGAAGCATTCCTGGCCGACAACGGCTTCATGAAACACTGAAAAGGCTCGTCCCCGTATGGCACTCAACAGCATTGAAGAACTGCTCGACGACATGCGTCAGGGCAAGATGGTCATCCTCATGGATGACGAGGACCGCGAGAACGAAGGCGACCTGATCATCGCCTCCGAGTGTGTCCGCACCGAAGACATCAACTTCATGGCCCGCTTCGCCCGCGGCCTGATCTGCATGCCGATGACCCGCGAGCGCTGCGAGCGCCTCGGCATCCCGCTGATGGTGCAGCGCAACGGTTCCGGCTTCGGCACCAAGTTCACCGTTTCCATCGAGGCCGCCGAAGGCGTCACCACCGGCATCTCCGCCGCTGACCGCGCCCGCACCGTGCAGGCCGCCGCGGCGAAGAACGCTGTGGCCGCCGACATCGTCAGCCCTGGCCACATCTTCCCGCTGATGTCCCAGCCCGGTGGCGTGCTGGCCCGCGCCGGCCACACCGAAGCGGCCTGCGACCTGGCGCGCATGGCCGGCTTCGAGCCGTCCGGGGTGATCTGCGAGATCATGAACGACGACGGCACCATGGCCCGTCGTCCGGAGCTGGAAGAGTTCGCCCAGCAGCACGGCATCAAGATCGGCACCATCGCCGACCTGATCCACTACCGCCTGATCCACGAACGCACCGTCGAGCGTCTCGCCGAGCAGCCGCTGGATACCGAGCTGGGCCAGTTCAACCTGATCACCTACCGCGACTCCGTGGAAGGCGACGTGCACCTGGCGCTGACCCTGGGCAACGTCTGCCCGGAAGAGCCGACCCTGGTGCGCGTGCACAACCCCGACCCGCTGCGCGACCTGCTGATGGTCAACCAGGCGGGTCGCTGGAGCCTGCGCGCGGCCATGGCCAAGGTGGCCGAGGCCGGCACCGGCGTGGTCCTGCTGCTGGGCCACCAGGTCGGCGGCGACGACCTGCTGGCGCATGTGCGCGAGATCACCAACACCCCGGCGCCGGCGCAGAAGCCGACCACCACCTACAGCACCGTGGGTGCCGGTTCGCAGATCCTGCGCGACCTGGGCGTGCGCAAGATGCGCCTGATGTCGGCACCGATGCGCTTCAATGCGATATCCGGTTTCGACCTGGAAGTTGTAGAATACCTGCCCGCTGAATGAACCTCGCCGCCGTGCCCTGGCACGGCGGTGCCGTTCTTCTACCCTATTTGCGGAGCGCCACTGTGACGCTCCGGCTCTTTAACAGTGAGACTTGTCCATGACCCTGAAGACCATCGAAGGTACCTTCATCGCCCCCAAAGGCCGCTTTGCCCTGGTGGTTGGCCGCTTCAACAGTTTCGTGGTGGAAAGCCTGGTGGAAGGCGCCATCGACGCGCTGGTACGTCACGGCGTTGCCCAGAGCGACATCACCGTGATCCGCGCGCCGGGCGCCTTCGAAATCCCGCTGGTGGCGCAGAAAGTCGCCCAGCGCGGTGAGTTCGACGCCATCATCGCCCTCGGCGCGGTGATCCGTGGCGGCACCCCGCACTTCGAATACGTAGCTGGCGAGTGCACCAAGGGTCTGGCGCAGGTTTCCCTGCAGTTCGGCGTGCCGGTTGCCTTCGGCGTGCTGACTGTCGACTCCATTGAACAAGCCATCGAGCGCTCCGGCACCAAGGCCGGCAACAAAGGCGCCGAAGCTGCCCTGTCCGCCCTGGAAATGGTGAGCCTGCTGTCGCAGCTGGAGGCCAAGTGAGCACCCAGGACGGCAACAACACCCCGGCCAAGCCCGCCAAGCCGAACAAGATCGCCATGCGTCGCAAGGCCCGCAGCCTCGCGGTGCAGGCCCTGTATTCCTGGCAGATGGCCGGCCAGCCGCTCAACGAGATCGAGGCGACCTTCCGTACCGACAACGATTTCAGCGATGTCGACGGCGCCTACTTCCACGAGATCCTGCACGGCGTACCGCGCCTGAAGACCGATCTGGACGAGGAGTTCACTCCCTGCCTGGACCGTGCCCTGGAAGAGATCGACCCGGTGGAGCTGGCCATCCTGCGCCTGGCCACCTACGAGCTGCGCAACCGCCTGGACGTGCCGTACAAGGTCGTCATCAACGAAGGCATCGAGCTGGCCAAGACCTTCGGCGCCACCGACGGACACAAGTTCGTCAACGGCGTGCTGGACAAGCTCGCTCCGCGCCTGCGCGCCGCCGAACTGCGTGGCGCCAAGCGCTGAGGCATGGGTGAGTTCGAGCTGATCCGTCGCTACTTCGCCTCGGCCGCCTGTGCGGCCGGCGGCGAGGCAGTGGCCCTGGGGATCGGCGACGACTGCGCGCTCCTCGCGCCCAAGGCCGGCGAACAGCTGGCCATTTCCACCGATACCCTGGTCGTCGGCGTGCATTTTCCCGCCGCCTGCGATCCCTTCCTGCTCGGCCAGCGCGCCCTGGCGGTGTCCGCCAGCGACCTGGCAGCCATGGGCGCATCACCCATCGGCTTCACCCTGGCCCTGACCCTGCCCGAAGCCGATCCGGCCTGGCTGGAAGGCTTCGCCCGTGGTCTGAACCAGAAAGCGCAGGAATGTGCGCTGGCGCTGATCGGCGGCGACACCACCCGTGGCCCGCTGGCGATGACTGTCACCGTGTTCGGCGGCGTGCCCGCCGGGCAGGCGCTGACCCGCGCCGGTGCGCAGCCGGGCGACCTGCTCTGCGTCGGTGGCCCGCTGGGCGAGGCGGGCGGGGCGTTGCCGCTGGTGCTGGGCGAGATGACGGCCGAGCCGGCCGTCGCCGAGCCGCTGCTGGCGCGCTACTGGTCGCCGCAGCCGCAGCTGGACTTCGGCCAGGCGTTGCGCGGCAAGGCCAGTGCAGCGCTGGATATTTCCGATGGGCTGCTCGCCGACTGCGGGCACATTGCCCGCGCCTCGGGCGTTGCGCTCATCGTCGAGGCCGAAAAACTGCCCGCCAGTCCTGCGCTGCAAGCCCTGCTCGGCGCCGAGCGCGCCCTGCAGCAGAAGCTGGGCGCGGGCGACGACTACGTGCTGGCCTTCACCCTGCCGCCCGAGCACCTGCCGGCACTTTCCGCGAACTGGCCGCAACTGTGCGTGGTCGGTAGGGTGGAAACCGGTTCCGGCGTGCGCGTGCTAGATGCTGCGGGCGTCGATATCACGCCGCGTCAGGGCGGCTACCTGCATTTCATGGAGTGACCGTGACAGAACACCCCAACCAGGCCCCGGCCCAACCCGTCCCCCATTCGGTATGGCGCAATCCCTGGCACTTCCTGGCCTTCGGCTTCGGCTCGGGCACCCTGCCCAAGGCGCCGGGCACCTGGGGTTCGCTGGTTGCGCTACCCTTCATACCACTCTGGCAGATGCTGCCGGACTGGGGTTACTGGCTGATGCTGGGCGTCACCATGCTGTTCGGCTTCTGGCTGTGCGGCAAAGTCGCCGACGATCTGCGGGTCCACGACCACGAAGGGATCGTCTGGGACGAGATGGTCGGCATGTGGATCACCCTCTGGCTGGTGCCGGAAGGCTGGTGGTGGCTGCTGGTGGGTTTCGTGGTGTTCCGCATCATCGACATCGCCAAGCCCTGGCCGATCAGCTGGGTGGACCGCAATGTCCACGGCGGCGTCGGCATCATGCTCGACGACGTGCTGGCCGGGGTGTTCGCCTGGCTGGTCATGCAAGGCCTGACATGGGGTTGGGCCCACTGGCTGATCTGAGGAAGATCGATGCGCCGATTGCTGTGCCTGCTCTGCTGCCTGCTCTGCTGCGTGTGCGGTCTGCCGGCCTTCGCTTCCGACACGTCCGTGGAAAAACCGAGCGAGATCCAGGTCGCCAGCGAGGTCTGGGTCAACTACACCCAGGCCGATGGCCAGGGCCTGGCGTGGGACCTGCTGCGGGCGGTCTACGAGCCCGAAGGTGTGCGCCTGAGGCTGCGCAGCGAACCCTACGTGCGTTCGGTCGGGCTGGTGCAGCGCGGCGAGGCGGATGCCTGGGTCGGCTCCTACCGCAATGAAATCGACGACATCATCTACCCGCACTGGCCCTACGACGTCGATCCCATCGGCGCGCTGGGCCTGAAGACTTCCCCCGCACCGACCCTGGCCGCGCTCGACGGCTACCGCCTGGCCTGGATGCGCGGCTACGCCTTTGATCGCTACCTGGATCACCTCAAGCAGCGCAACGAGCTGCAGCGGCGCAGTTCGGCGCTGCCGATGCTCGACGGTCATCGCATCGACTACTTCATCGACGCCCGTCCGGAGCTGGAGGAGATGATCGAGGCCAAGGGCGTGGACGCCAGCGTCTACCGCATCACCGATGTCGGCTCGATTCCGCTGTATCTTGGCTTCGCCAACAACGATCGTGGTCGGGAGCTGGCGAAACTGTTCGACGCGCGCATGCAGCTGCTCTACCGCAGCGGCGAGCTGGAGCGCCTGTTCAACCGCTGGCACTGGCCCTACGCACCGCTCAAACCGCTGCTGCCGCCCAAGGAGTGATGTCCATGCTGCGCCTGTCCGCTCTCGTGAGCCTGTCCGTCTGCGCCCTGGCCGCCCTGGCCGTCCTGGCGGCGCCGCAGGTGCAGGTGGTCGGGCTGTTCCCCGGTGCCGCGGTGCTCAGCATCGATGGCCAGCGCAAGCTGGTGAAGGTCGGCCAGACCGGCCCGGAAGGCGTACAGGTGGTCAGCGCCGACAGCCACAAGGCGGTCCTGCGCGTCGGGGGGGTGGAGCAGACCTACGAGCTGAGCCGCGAGTACAACACCGCTGGTTATGCCGCACCCTCGGCACGCACCGAGATGAGCATCGCCCGCGGTACCGGCGGGCACTATTGGGTCGCCGGCACGATCAACAACCAGAATGCACAGTTCCTGGTGGACACCGGTGCCACCACGGTGGCGATGAACGAAGGACAGGCCCGCCGCCTGGGCATCGACTACCGGGTCGGCGGCACGCCGATGATGGCGTCCACCGCCAGCGGCACGGCCAAGGGTTGGCGGGTGACGCTCAACAGCGTCAAGCTCGGTGGTGTCGAGGTACTGGGCGTGGAGGCCATCGTCCTGGAGGGCGATTTCCCCACCGAGATCTTGCTGGGCATGAGCTACCTCAATCGCGTCGGCTGGCGCGAGGACCAGGGCATGATGTACATCCAGGCCAAGCACTGATCCGCGGCTTCTATCAACAACATCGATGCTTATCCTGCGGAATTCGCAATGACGGTGCGGCCGGCGCTGCTGTTACAATGCCGGTCCTCCTTCCTTAGATAAATCTTTCAGGAGTTTCCGGTGTCTGTCGTTTTCGTCGCCGCCTCCAAGCTGCCCACCCCCTTCGGCGAATTCACCATGCATGGCTTCCTCGACGAGGAAACCGGCAAGGAACACGTCGCCCTGACCATGGGCAAGCTCGACGACGGCCAGCCGGTGCTGGGGCGTCTGCATTCCGAATGCCTCACCGGTGATGCGCTGTTCAGCCTGCGTTGCGACTGCGGTTTCCAGCTCGAGGGCGCGTTGTCGGCCATCGCCAAGGAAGGTCGCGGTGTGTTGCTGTACCTGCGCCAGGAAGGCCGTGGCATCGGCCTGCTCAACAAGATCCGCGCCTACGCCCTGCAGGATGAAGGCGCCGATACCGTGGAAGCCAACCTGGCCCTGGGCTTTGGCGCCGACCAGCGCGACTACGCCATGTGCCTGCCGATGCTCCAGCATCTGGGCGTCTGCTCGCTGAAGCTGATGACCAACAACCCGCGCAAGGTGAAGGCGCTGCAAGGTTACGGTCTGACCGTCGCCGAGCGCGTACCGCTGCAGAAGGGTCTGAACCCGCACAACAAGCGTTACCTGCAGACCAAGGCCGGCAAGCTGGGCCACATGCTGGGCAACATGCATCAGGGCGAAGCCGAGGCCGAGGCATCCGCTTCGTGAACCGCGCCGCTGTCCGGCGCCGGCTGAATCTGCTGTGGTGGTTGCTGCTGGCCCTGGCACTGGCGCCGCAGCACCTCATGTTGGCGCTGCTGGGCGATGCTCCGGGGCCTGAGTCACTGGCAACACCGGTATTCGTCGCCGGCCTGCTGTCGATGTTCATCACCCTGCCATTCTTCCGCCGCTACAAGCATGCGCTGATCGCTGCCGGCAGAGCCCGCGACACGGCTGAAGAGCCCGCTGCGTGGCAGGTGCTGGGTACGGCGCAGCGCCGTGGTGCACTGGTCGGCAGCCTGCCGGCCTGGATCGGTGCCCTGGCGGTGCTGGTCGACCTGCATGGCGTGCCCGTCCTGCTGCTGGGCTTCGCCAGCCTGGTCATCCTCTGGCTGTACCGCCTGCCGCGCCAACTGGCCTGATGCGCCGCCTTCTCTGCCTGCTCCTGCTGCTCGCCGGCCTGCCCGTGACGGCGGCGGAGCGGGTGGTCAGCCTCGCGCCCTCGCTCACCGATACCGTTCTGGAACTGGGTGCTGCCGGCCGCTTGGTCGGCGTGCTCGATGGCGGGCCGCGTCCGGACTCCCTGAAAGCGCTGCCGTCCGTGGGCCGCTACGGCCAGGTCAATCTCGAACAGATTCTCGCCCTGCAACCCGACCTGCTGCTGGTCTGGCCCGGCGCCGTGCCTGACGCCCAGCTGCAGCGCCTGAAGGCGCTGGGCATCCCGCTCTATGTAGCCGATCCGCACCGTCTGGAAGACATTTCCCGGCAACTGCGCGAACTGGGCGAGCGCCTGGGGCAGGCGCAGAAGGGCCGCGAGCTGGCACAAGCCTTCGACTCGCGCATCGCACAATTGCAGGCGCAGTACCGCCGCGAGCGGCCGCTCAAGGTGTTCTACCAGGTGTGGGATCGCCCGCTCTATACCGTGGGCGGGCGCCAGATCATCAGTCAGGCGCTGGAGGTCTGCGGCGGACGCAACCTGTTCGCCGACCTCGACCTGCCGGCGCCGCAGGTGGGCCAGGAGGCCGTGCTGGCGCGCGATCCGCAGGTGATCCTGGCGGCCAGCGAAGACCAGCTGCGCAGCTGGAGCGGCATGCGGCAGCTCAGCGCCACGCGGCTCGGGCAATTGTGGGTGGTGCCGGATCGCAATCTGGAGAAGCCCAGCTTTGCGATGCTCGAAGCTACCGGGAAGCTCTGTCGGTTGCTGGCCGGGGCCAGGGCTGGCGACTGAGCCGGCCTGGGTTCGCGAGCAAGCTCGCTCCTACAGGTCGAGGCTGGGGGGCCGCATTGCGTAGGAGCGGACTTTGTCCGCGATAGGCTCTCGCCGCGCAGGAGCATCGCGGATAAATCCGCTCCTACGGGTTCCGCTTCAGTATCGGTGCGCGGGGCTCTCTGGTCGTAGGGCGGATATCCCGGAACGGGATATCCGCCAAGGTGGCGGATAACGCCGTAGGCGTTATGCGCCCTACGGGAGAGGCCGGGCTCAGAAGCCTTCCAGCACGATCTTGCCCTTGGCCGTGTTGCTTTCCAGCAGCGCGTGGGCGCGGCGCAGGTTGGCGGCGTCGATTTTGCCGAAATGCTCGCCCAGAGTGGTCTTCAGCACACCGCTGTCGATCAGCCCGGCCACACGCTGCAGCAGTTTGTGCTGCTGGATCATGTCGTCGGTCTGGAACATCGAGCGGGTGTACATGAACTCCCAGTGCAGCGACAGGCTCTTCTGCTTGAGCAGGCGCACGTCGAGGTTCTCCGGGTCGTCGATCAGTGCCAGGCGGCCCTGCGGGCGCAGGCTGGCGACGATCTCGGGCAGGTGCTGCTCGGTCTGGTTCAGGCTGGCCACGTGGGTGACTTCACCGATGCCGATGCGCTTGAGCTCCTCGCTCAGCGGTTTGCGGTGATCGATCACGTGGTGCGCGCCGAGCTGGCGGACCCACTCCTGGGTTTCCGGGCGCGAGGCGGTGCCGATCACGGTCATGCCGGTGAGCTGGCGGGCCAGTTGGGTGAGGATCGAACCGACGCCGCCGGCAGCGCCGACGATCAGCAGGCTCTGGCCCTTGCTGGCGTTGCCCTCGGCCACCTGCAGGCGGTCGAACAGCAGTTCCCAGGCGGTGATGGTGGTCAGCGGCAGCGCGGCGGCGTGGGCGAAGTCCAGGCTCTGCGGCATCGGGCCGACGATGCGCTCGTCCACCAGCTGCAGCTCGGCATTGCTGCCGGGGCGGGTCAGGTCTCCGGCGTACCAGACCTTGTCGCCCGGCTTGAACAGGCTGGCTTCACTTCCCACCGCACGGACCACGCCGGCGGCGTCCCAGCCCAGCACCTTGTGCTGGCCTGCGGCGGGCTGGGCGCGCATGCGCACCTTGGTGTCCACCGGGTTGACGGAGATGGCGCGTACTTCCACCAGCAGGTCGCGCGGGCCGGGCGTGGGCTCGGGCAGCTGGATGTCGAGCAGGGCGTTGGCGTCGCTGCTGGGCAGGCTCTGGGTGTAGCCGATGGCTTTCATGGGAATTCCTATGTGTTCGAGCGATCAGTCGATGCGGTTCATCAGGCGGATATCGAGCTCCGCCAGGTCGGCTTGGGCAGCCTTCACGAAGGCCTGGAAGTGAGGGCTGGCTTCGTGTTCGGCCAGGGCTTCCTCGTCGCGCCACTGCTCGATCATGTAGATCAGCTCGGCGTCCTTGATGTCGCGGTGCAGGTCGTACTGCAGGCAGCCGGCCTCGGCGCGGGAAGGCGCGAGCATGCCGTGCAGGCGTTCCTGCAGGCTGTCGGCGCGGCCGGGCTTGGCGCGAATGATGGCGATCAGGGTCAGGCTCATCCGGGTATCTCCAGTAGGGCGGGGAAGGTGAGGGCATGCTGCTCTCTTTCATCGGCAAGAAAAACCGCGTAAGTAGAGAGTCTCTTTCAAAGGATTTTTGAAAATGCTGCGTTTCGACGACCTGCAGATCTTCGTCCGCACCGCCGAGCGCGGCAGCCTTTCCGCCGCCGCCCGCGAGCTGGAACTGTCGCCAGCGGTGGCCAGCGCCGCACTCAAACGCCTGGAAAGCGAGCTGGACGTACGCCTGTTCGCCCGTTCCACCCGCAGCCTGCGACTGACCGCCGAGGGCGAGCTGTACCTGGCCCACGCCCGCGCCGCCCTGCAGAGCCTGGACGACGGCCGCCAGCTGCTGGCCGGCGGCAGGAGCGAGATCGCCGGCAACTTCCAGGTCTCGGCGCCTTCGGACTTCGGGCGCAATGTGCTGCTGCCCTGGCTCGACGAATTCCAGGCGCTGCACCCGAGGATGAACCTGCGCCTGCTGATCAGCGACCGCCAGGCCGACCTCTACCGGCAGCCGGTGGACGTGGCCTTCCGCCTCGGCCTGCCGGGGGATTCGAACCTGGTGGCGCTGCCGCTGGCCCCGGACAACCGCCGGGTGCTGTGCGCCGCGCCGGACTACTTCGCCCGCCACGGCAAGCCGACGCATCCGGACGAATTGCAGCAGCACAACTGTCTGCTCTACATGCTCGGCGGGCGCGCCCACGAGCGCTGGCGCTTCAGCGACAGCCGCAAGCAGCACGAGGTGACGGTGCGCGGCGATCGCCTGTGCGACGACGCCGACGTGGTGCGGCGCTGGGCCGTGGCGGGGCAGGGGCTGGTGTACAAGTCCTGGCTGGACGTGGCGGCCGACGTGCGCGCCGGCCGGCTGGAGGTGGCGCTGGCGGACTACCTGGGCGAAGCCACGCCGATGAACCTGTTCTGCACCCATCGCGCCCAGCTGAGCCGGGCGGTGACCCAGTTGCGCGAGTTCGTCCAGTTGCGCTGCGCCGAACTGATGGGCGAGCGCCCCTGGGCCTGAAGCCGGGTCAGAGCGGCGTGTAGCGGTGGATCGCCGCCGACAGGCCCCAGGCACTGGCCACCGCCAGCAGCACCATGGCGGTCGGCAGCAGGCTCCACCAGATGCGCGGCGCCAGGGCCGGCAGTTCGCTGCGGCGCTGACTGATCCACAGGCTGGCGGCGCACACCGAGGCGCCGAGCAGCGCCCCGGCGATAATGTCGCTGGGCCAGTGGGCGCCCAGGTATACGCGGGACAGGGCGATGCTGGCCGCCGGAATCACCGCCAGCAGCATCCAGGTCAGGCGCACGCGCGGGGATTTCTCCCGGCTGGCCAGCACGCCGAGCACCAGGAAGAAGGCGAAGGACGCCGAGCTGTGGCCGCTGGGCATGCTGAAGGCGGACAGCGGGTCGGCGATCACCTCCGGCCGTGCCCGGCCGAAGAAGTGTTTGAGGGTGGTGTTGAGCAGCGCGGTGCCGACCATGGTGCCGGCGGCGAAGATCGCGTGGCGCCACAGCCGCAGCGCGGCCAGCAGCGCCGCCAGCAGGGCGCCGGCAATGAACTGGGTACGGAAGTCGCCGATGCGGGTGACCGCCACCATCACGTCGTTCAGCCAGCCATGGCGGTGCTCCTGCACCAGCGCCATCAACCCGTGGTCCAGGGCGTCCAGGTGCGGCCAGCCGATGAGCAGGGCGATGAGCAGGGCGAAGCAGCCGATGGCGCCGATCAGCGGGGCGTTGCGCTTGCGGCTGAGCTCGGCGTGGATGATCAGGGCGAACACCGCGGCGATGCACGCGGCCACCACGCCGGCCTGCGGCCAGAAGCCTTCGGGCAGCGGCAGGCGCATGGCGGCGCCGGTGGCCCAGCCGGGTACCAGGTAGGCGATGGACCAGCCGGCAGCGGCGACGACGGAGACTGCCAGGAAGCGCCCGAAGGGCATGTCGAGCATGCCGGCGATCATCGGCAGGAAGGGCCGCAGCGCACCGATGAAGCGTCCCACCAGCAGGCTGGCGACGCCGTAGCGGTGGAAGAAGCCCTCGGCGCTGGCCAGCCATTCCGGGTGGTGGCGCAGGTAGGGCAGGCGGCGGATGTCCTGGTGGAAGTGGCGGCCGATCCAGTAGGACGACACATCGCCCAGCAGGCCGCCGAAGAACGCCAGCGCCAGGGTTTCCCCCAGCCCGAGGGCGCCGCTGCCGGCCAGCACGGCGATGGCGAAGAGCATCACCACGCCGGGCAGGATGATCCCGACCACGGCGGCGCATTCGAGGAAGGCGACCAGGAACAGGACCAGGGCGAGCCATTGCGGATGGGTGGCCATCCAGGTGTTGAAGGCGGCGAGATCGATCATCGGAAGGTAGCGTCCTGGGTTCCGAGCAGGTGGTAGTCATGGCCTTCGACCTGCCCGCGGCGCAGTGGGTTGCGCGTGCAGAAGCTGGCGAAGGTGGCATCGACGAAGCGGTACATCAGGTGCTCGTCGCGGCCGTGGGGAATCCCCAGGCGCGCGGCCTGGATGACTTGCGAGGGCTGTTCGCCGAGGTCGTCGACGAACAGTTCCTGAGGATCGAAGCGCTGGGCGTCCCAGTCCGGGACTTTCAGGCCCAGGGCGCGGCAGAGCAGCGTCTGGCCCGCGCACAGTTTGCCGAGGGGGCGTTCGCTGCCGTCGGCGGCGGGGTTGAGCTGGCGCATGCAGGCCAGGGCGGCGTCGCCGGAGATGCGGTCCAGCCAGGGGTGGCCGGACTTGATCAGCACCGCGTTGCCCGGCCCGCCGGCGCTGAAGTTCAGCGAGTCGCCGCCACGCGCGTAATACATGTAGATGTGCCCGCCATCGAGGAACAGCGCCTTGCGCTTCTCGGTGTAGCCCAGGGAAGCGTGGCTGCCTTTCTCCGCCAGGTAATAGGCCTCGGTCTCGATGATCCGCGCCGACAGCCACAACTCGCCGACCCGATGGCGGATCACCTTGCCCAGCAGTTCGCGGGCGACGGTCAGGGCATCGCGATCGAAGAAGGCGTCGGGCAGCGGATTGGCCTCGGGCCAGGGCAAACTTAGGTTGGGTTCGGCAGGCATCGGATTGTCGCGGTTCTTTGGCCGGTCTTAGGCTGGGGGATCATAACAACAAGATTCTTAAGCATGGCTGAACGGATCCGGGCCGACAGCGCCCACATCACCCCCAGCGCGCACTACACCGGTTACGTCTGGTATCGCCACCAGCTCGCCGACCCGGCCTTCGCCACGGCCTTCGGGCGCTGGGTGCACGGCTGCGTGGCGCCGATCAACTGGGGCGCGCGGATCGGCTTCGGCCTGAATATCGAAGACTTCCTCCTGCAACGTCATCTGCTGATCGATGCCCGGCTGACCCAGGCCATCGAATTGCGCGGTGTAAGCCAGGTGGTGGAGATCGCCTGCGGGCTGTCGCCCCGCGGCCGACGCTTCCGCGAGCGTTATCCGCACCTCACCTATCTGGAAGCCGACCTGCCGCCCATGGCCGCGCGCAAATCCGCGCTGCTGCAGGAACAGGGCTGGCTGGACGGCCAGCACCGCGTGCGGGCGGTGGATATCCTCGCCGAACAGGGCGAG
This sequence comes from Pseudomonas nitroreducens, assembly GCF_014204515.1. Classification (GTDB taxonomy): domain Bacteria; phylum Pseudomonadota; class Gammaproteobacteria; order Pseudomonadales; family Pseudomonadaceae; genus Pseudomonas; species Pseudomonas nitritireducens_A. Next base: position 98,835 of record NZ_JACHLI010000023.1, read on the forward strand.
CAGAGCCTGGCAGCGCTGCTCTCCGAGCTGGACCCGGACCGCCCCGTGGCAGTGATCACCGAGGGCCTGGTGAACTACTTCCAGCGCCCGGTGATCGAGGGCTTCTGGCGCCGGCTGGCCGCGGCCCTGCGGGTTTTCCCGGAGGCGACCTACCTGACCGAACTCTATCCCGACCTGCGCGAGCATCCGCGCTACCGGCAGATTCGCTGGGGCGTGGGGCTGATCGGGCGGCTGACGCGGGGAGGCTATCCGCTGCACTACCGCAGCGCTGCCGAGATCGAGCAGGCGTTCAGCGGTTGCGGGTTCGGCCGGGTGGGGGTGCTCGATCCGCAGGTGGACGGCGCCGGGTTGGGGTTGCCCAAGGGGCGGATGCCGAGCCTGGTGCGGGTGATCGAGGCGCGGGTTTAGGCACTGCGCTGGGCGGTTCGCGAGCAAGCTCGCTCCTACGAGGAGCAGCTTTGGCGTGTCCGGTGACCTGTAGGAGCGAGCTTGCTCGCGAACAGTCGTGCTGCTGGTGATACAGGGTGCCAACCAATCCCCTCTCCCCAACCCTCTCCCTGAAGGGAGAGGGAGCAATCCGTGCCGGCTGACGCTGTGGTTTCACTTGTTGCCGAACAGTCCCCTCCCCCTCAGGAGCGGGGCGCGCAGCCAGGGTTAGGGTGAGGGAAAGTCCGAGCGATAAGGCAACTGATGATTGCCGCTGATCACGCGGCACACGCCCCCCGCTGCATCGGCACCACCATCGCCGCCAGCGCCGCGCTGGCCTGCGGATCGCCATGGGCGAAGATGAATGCCAGGCCGCCACCGTCATAACGTAGCGGCAGGATATCCAGCTCCGGCAGCCCGGCAGCGGTCAGTTTCCAGCCTCGCTCGGGGCGATCCAGCGGCAACTCCACGCGGACCAGCCCGCCGAAGTACCCCACCTCCGCCAACTCGCAGGGCCATTCGCCGCCTTCATCGTTGCGCAGCACGGCACGGGTGTCGGCCGGCGTCAGGCGCGGCTCGAAGCGCCGCTCCAGGTGCAGCAGCTGCTGGCGCTGGAAGCGCGTGCTGCCGGCGGCGCTGCGTGGCAGCGATTCGCCGCGCAGGAAGGGGTTGTACAGCCGGGCGCAGGCGTCGCGGCGTTCGAACTGGGCCAGGTGGTCGGCGTTGTGGATCAGGGCGAACTCGGCATCCGCGCAGGCGTGGGCGAACTCGGCGTGCTCCCACGGCTGGGTGAAGTGGTCGTACTCGCCGGCCAGCACCAGGGTCGGGCACTGCGGGTGGCGGTCGAAGCCGCCGAAGGCCAGCAGGCGCTGGCTGTTCTGCCGGTAGCGCTCGATTTCCGCCGGGGTCAGGCGCTGCAGCTGGCGCAGCAAAGCCTTGCGGAACACCGGCGAGACGCCGGTATCGGCCAGCCGCAGCGGGTTGATCAGCCCGGTGAGCACGCCATGGGCGAAAGGCGTCTGCTCGCCCAGCTCCAGGCGCGCCAGGGCTTCCACCAGCAGCGCGCGGGCCCCTGGGCGGCCGAAGGCGGTGATGCCGGCCAATAGCAGGCGCCCGCAGCGCGCCGGGTGGCGGGCGGCGAACAGCGCGGCCAGGGCCGAGCCGTAGGACAGCCCGATGGGCATCAGCGGCGGCAGTTGCAGGGTCTCGGCGAAGGCGGCGATCAGGTCGGCCAGGTCCTCCAGGCTCAGCTGCGGCGCCAGTTGCAGGTTGCCGCCCTGGCTGGGCAGGTCGAGCAGGATCACCGGGTGCCCGGCGAGCAGTTCGGAGACTTCGCTGGCGAAGGAGCGGAAGCTCTGGAACGCGCCGCCCAGCAGCAGGACCGGTGCGCGCGGGTCGTCTTCCCGGGAGGAGAAGGCCTGGTAGTGCAGTTGCCAACCGTCCAGTTCCAGCACCGCCGGGGCGGCGGTCAGGGACTGGGCGCTGTAATCGGTGCGATAGCGCATGGCAGTTCTCCGGCGGTGGGCCGCCTCTTGTTGTTCTTCCCTGGCCTGATTCCCTGGCATGCGAGCACTGCGGGGGCAACTAGCCATGCTTGCAAGGTAAACAGCGGATACGAATTTGGTTACCCAACCTTCGGGCGGCGGAAGGGGGCAGGGGACCTGCGGATGTCACCGTTTCACCGATGGGACGGGGCGTGGGGGCGGATAACCGTTACGTGCGGCGCGTCGCCGACCGGCCGGCTGCTGCGGCTGGCCGCTGGGGGCGTGGTCCCGTTATACTCGCGCATTTCCCTCACGCAGACGCGTTAGATCATGACCGAGTCCGTTCTCGACTATATGAGCCGCCTGGGCCGCGCCGCCCGTGAAGCGTCGCGCGTCATCGCGCGCGCCACGACCGCGCAGAAGAACAGGGCCCTGCTGGCTGCAGCCGATGCCCTGGACGCCGCCCGCGCCCAGCTGACCGAAGCCAACGAACAGGACCTGGCCAACGGCCGTGCCAACGGTCTGGAGCCAGCCATGCTCGACCGCCTGGCCCTGACTCCGGCGCGCATCGACGACATGATCGAGGGCCTGCGCCAGGTCGCCACGCTGCCGGACCCCATCGGCGAGATCCGCGACATGCGCTACGTGCCGTCCGGCATCCAGCTGGGCAAGATGCGCGTGCCCCTGGGCGTGGTGGGAATCATCTACGAATCGCGCCCCAACGTGACCATCGACGCCGCCAGCCTGTGCCTGAAGTCCGGCAATGCGACCATCCTGCGCGGCGGTTCCGAGGCGATCCACTCCAACCAGGCGATCGCCGCGTGCATCCAGACTGGCCTGGCCGCCGCCGGCCTGCCGGCCAGTGTGGTGCAGGTGGTGGAAACCACCGACCGCGCCGCCGTCGGCGCGCTGATCACCATGCCCGAGTACGTCGACGTGATCGTGCCGCGCGGCGGCAAGGGCCTGATCGAGCGCATCAGCCGTGACGCCAAGGTTACGGTGATCAAGCACCTGGACGGCATCTGCCACGTCTACATCGACGTCGCTGCCGACCTCGACAAGGCCATCCGCGTCGCCGACAACGCCAAGACCCACCGTTACGCGCCGTGCAACGCCATGGAGACGCTGCTGGTCCACGCCGGCATCGCCGATCGCGTGCTGCCGCCGCTGGCCGCCATCTACCGCGACAAGGGCGTGGAGCTGCGCGGCGACGCCGCCACCCGCGCGCTGCTGGGCGCCGACGTGCTGGAAGCCACCGAGGAAGACTGGCGCACCGAATACAACGCGCCGATCCTGTCGATCCGCATCGTTGACGGCCTCGACGCCGCCATCGAGCACATCAACACCTACGGCTCGCAGCACACCGACGCGATCATTACCGAGAACTTCACCGACGCCCGCCGCTTCCTCACCGAAGTGGATTCGGCCTCGGTCATGGTCAACGCCTCGACCCGTTTCGCCGATGGCTTCGAATACGGCCTGGGCGCGGAGATCGGCATTTCCACCGACAAGCTGCACGCCCGCGGCCCGGTCGGCCTGGAAGGCCTGACCAGCGAGAAATACGTGGTGTTCGGCGACGGACACGTGCGGACCTGATGAACAAGGCGCGTTCCCGGCGGGTCGGTCTGTTCGGCGGCACCTTCGACCCGGTGCACATCGGTCACCTGCGCAGTGCGCTGGAGATGGCCGAGCAGTTCGAATTCGACGAGTTGCGCCTGATCCCCAACTTCCGCCCGCCGCACCGCGACACCCCCCGGGTGAAGCCGGAGCAGCGGCTGGCGATGGTCGAGCTGGCGGTAGCCGGCGTGACCCCGCTGGTGGTCGATGACCGCGAGCTGAAGCGTGACAAACCCTCCTACACCATCGACACCCTGGAGTCGCTGCGTGGGGAGCTGGATGAGCAGGACCAGTTGTTCCTGCTGGTCGGCTGGGACGCATTCTGCGGCCTGCCGACCTGGCATCGCTGGGAAGAGTTGCTGGAGCACTGTCATATCGTCGTGCTGCAGCGCCCGGATGCCGACAGCGAGCCGCCGGAAGACCTGCGCGACCTGCTGGCGGCGCGCAGTGTTGCCGACCCGAAGGCGATGACCGGCCCCGCCGGGCAGATCACCTTCGTCTGGCAGACGCCGCTGGCGGTTTCCGCCACCCAGATCCGCCAACTCCTGTCGCAGGGGCGCTCGGTGCGCTACCTGGTGCCGGACGCGGTATTGAACTATATCGAGGCGCACGGCCTGTACCAGGCGTCTCACTGAACGAGTTACAGAGAGTCATTTCATGCAAACCGAACAACTCATCGAACTGGCCGTCGCCGCCCTGGAAGATCTCAAGGCGCAGGACATCACCGTCATCGACGTCCGCGACAAGACCAGCATCACCGACGCCATGATCATCGCCACCGGCGCCTCCAGCCGTCAGGTCAAGTCGCTGGCCGACAACGTCCTGGAAAAGGTCAAGGAACAGGGCGTGCGCCCGATCGGCAGCGAAGGCCAGGAAGGCGGCGAATGGGTCCTGATCGACCTCGCCAACGTCGTGGTCCACGTCATGCAGCCGGCCACCCGCCAGTTCTACGACCTCGAACGCCTGTGGCAGGGCGCCGAGCAGAGCCGCGCCCAGCACAGCGCCGAGTAAGCCCGTCGTGCGTCTGCGTCTGATCGCGGTCGGCTCGCGCATGCCGCGCTGGGTGGAAGAGGGCTGGGCGGAATACGTCAAGCGCCTGCCCTCGGAGCTGTCCCTGGAACTGGTGGAAATCCCGCTCAACACGCGTGGCAAGAATGCCGACGTGGCGCGGCTGATCCGCCAGGAAGGCGAGGCCATGCTGAGCAAGGTCCAGCCTGGGGAACGCATCGTCACCCTGGAAGTCGAAGGCAAGCCCTGGAGCACCCCCCAGCTGGCGCAGGAGCTCGACCGCTGGCGCCTCGACGCGCGCACCGTCAACCTCATGGTCGGCGGGCCGGAAGGCCTGGCGCCGGAGGTCTGCGCGCGCAGCGAGCAGCGCTGGTCGCTGTCGCCGCTGACCCTGCCGCACCCGCTGGTGCGCATCCTGGTCGGCGAGCAGATCTACCGCGCCTGGACGGTCCTGTCCGGGCACCCCTACCACAAGTAGTCGTAGCCGCTTTCGATGCCGCAGCCGATACAGCTCAAGGACCACGAGAAGGACGCCCGTCAGGTCCGCACCCGCGTCATCGTCGGCGGAGTGGCGATCTTCCTGCTCGCCCTGGTGCTGGTGGCGCGCATGTATCACCTGCAGGTGACGCAGTACGACTACCACTCGACGCTGTCGGAGAACAACCGCGTCCACGTGCAGCCGATTCCGCCCAATCGCGGGCTGATCTTCGACCGCAACGGGGTGATCATCGCCGACAACCGTCCCAGCTTCAGCCTGACCATCACCCGCGAGCGCACCGAGAACCTGCAGGAAACGCTCAAGACCCTGGTGGACATCCTCGGCCTCACCGAGGAAGACAAGGCCATCTTCGAGAAGCGCATGAAGCAGGGGCGCCGGCCGTTCGAGCCGGTGCCGATCATGTTCGAGCTGTCCGAGGAGCAGATCGCCCGCATCGCGGTGAACCAGTACCGCCTGCCCGGCGTCGACGTCGCCGCACAGTTCGTCCGCCACTACCCGCTGGGCGAGCACTTCGCCCACTCGGTGGGCTACGTCGGGCGGATCAACGAGGCGGAACTGAAGAAGCTCGACCCGGTGGCCTATTCGGGCACCCACCACATCGGCAAGACCGGTGTGGAGAAGTTCTACGAGGATTCGCTGCACGGCACCGTGGGCTACGAGGAAGTCGAGACCAACGCCCGTGGCCGCGTGCTGCGGGTGCTCAAGCGCACCGAGCCGATCTCCGGCCGCGACATCGTGCTGAGCATCGACAGCAAGCTGCAGGCCGCCGCCGAAACCGCCCTGGCCGGCCGCCGCGGCGCCATCGTGGCGATCCAGCCGTCCACCGGCGACGTACTGGCGATGGTCAGCCAGCCGAGCTACGACCCCAACCTGTTCGTCACCGGCATCAGCTTCAAGGACTACGCCGCCCTGCGCGATTCCGAGGACCGCCCGCTGTACAACCGCGTGCTGCGCGGCCTGTACCCGCCGGGCTCGACGGTGAAGCCGGCGGTGGCCATCGCCGGTCTCGATGCTGGCGTGGTGACACCGGCGAGCCGGGTGTTCGACCCCGGCTACTACCAACTGCCGAACTACGACCACAAGTACCGCAACTGGAACCGCATGGGCGACGGCTGGGTGAACCTGGAAACCGCGATCATGCGGTCCAACGACACCTACTTCTACGACTTGGCGCACAAGCTGGGGATCGACCGCCTGCACGACTACATGAGCGAATTCGGCTTCGGCCAGCGCGTGGCCCTGGACATGTACGGCGAGGCTGATGGCCTGATGCCGTCGCGCCAGTGGAAGCGCGCCGTGCGCCGGCAGGTCTGGTACCCCGGCGAAACGCTGATCCTGGGGATCGGCCAGGGCTACATGCAATCCACGCCGCTGCAGCTGGCGCAGATGGTTGCGCTGATCGCCAACAAGGGTAAGTGGATTCGCCCGCACCTGGCCAAGACCATCGACGGCAAGCCGCCAACCGATCCCGAGCCGATGCCGGACATCCTGCTCAAGGACCCGAACAACTGGAACCTGGTCGACAACGGCATGCAGCAGGTGGTCCACGGCGCCCGCGGCACCGCGCACAAGGTCGGCGCCACGGCGGTCTACCGGATCGCCGGCAAGTCCGGTACCGCCCAGGTGGTAGCGATCAAGCAGGGCGAGAAGTACGACCGCTCCAAGCTCAACGAGCGCCACCGCGACCACGCCCTGTTCGTCGGCTTCGCCCCGGCGGACAATCCGCAGATCGCCGTGGCGGTGATGGTGGAGAACGGCGAGTCCGGCTCCGGCGTCGCCGCCCCCGTACTCAAGCAGGTGCTGGATGCCTGGCTGCTCGACGAGAGCGGCAAGCTCAAGCCCGAATACGCACCGCAGACCACGGCGGAGGCGCCCAGACCATGACCATGAACGGCAATTTCGACCGCACCCTGTCCAACGAAGACGTGATGAAGCGGCGCTCCAGCCTGCTGCAGCGTCTGCACATCGACGGCCTGCTGCTCCTGCTGCTGCTGACCCTGGGCTCGGTCGGCCTGTTCGTCCTGTATTCCGCCAGCGGCAAGAGCTGGGACCTGCTGATCAAGCAGGCCTCGTCGTTCGGCATGGGCCTGGGCGCGATGTTCGTCCTGGCGCAGATCGAGCCGCGTTTCCTGGCGCGCTGGGTGCCGCTGGGCTACCTGATCGGCGTCGCGCTGCTGGTGGTGGTGGACGTGATGGGCCACAACGCCATGGGCGCCACCCGCTGGATCAACATCCCCGGGGTGATCCGCTTCCAGCCGGCAGAGTTCATGAAGCTGCTGATGCCCATGACCATTGCCTGGTACCTGTCCAAGCGCTCGCTGCCGCCCGGCTTCAAGCACAGCGTGGTGGGCCTGGCGCTGATCGTGGTGCCCTTCGTGCTGATCCTCAAGCAGCCGGACCTGGGCACTGCCATGCTGGTGCTGGCTTCCGGCGCCTTCGTGCTGTTCGTCGGCGGCCTGCGCTGGCGCTGGATCATCATGGCGGTATCGGCCGCGGTGCCGGTGGCGGTGGGCATGTGGTACTTCGTCATGCACGATTACCAGAAGCAGCGTGTACTGACCTTCCTCGACCCGGAAAGCGACCCATTGGGCAGCGGCTGGAACATCATCCAGTCAAAAGCGGCCATCGGTTCGGGCGGCGTCTTCGGCAAGGGCTGGCTGCTGGGCACGCAGTCCCATCTGGATTTTTTGCCCGAAAGCCATACGGACTTTATCATTGCCGTGCTCGGCGAAGAGTTCGGCCTGGTCGGCGTATGCCTCCTGCTGGTGCTGTACCTGCTGGTGATCTACCGGGGGCTGGTGATCACCGCTCAGGCCCAGACGCTGTTCGGCAAGCTGCTGGCCGGCAGCATCACCATGACCTTCTTCGTGTATGTATTCGTCAACATTGGTATGGTCAGCGGATTGTTGCCAGTGGTGGGGGTACCGCTGCCCTTCATTAGTTACGGCGGAACTTCGCTGGTGACCCTGATGTCAGGGTTCGGCGTCTTGATGTCGATCCACACCCATCGGAAGTGGATCGCCCAGGTTTGATGACAAGAGTGAAGAAAGGAATGCAAGTATTGCGCGCCTGGGCTTCCAGGGGGGTGCATTGGGTCGGAATCGCGGGGGCGATCGGCATGTCCGGTGCCGCCCATGCGGGCGACTACGATGGTTCGCCCCAGGTCGCCGAGTTCGTCAGCGAGATGACCCGTGACTACGGCTTCGCCGGCGAACAGCTCATGGGCCTCTTCCACGATGTGGAGCGCAAGCAGTCCATCCTCGACGCCATTTCCCGCCCCGCCGAACGGGTGAAGACCTGGAAGGAATACCGGCCGATCTTCGTTACCGACGCGCGCATCAATCGCGGCGTGGACTTCTGGAACCAGAACGCCGAGGCCCTGGCCCGCGCCGAGCAGGAATACGGCGTGCCGGCCCAGTACATCGTCGCCATCATCGGCGTCGAGACCTTCTTCGGCCGCAATACCGGCAACTTCAAGGTGATGGACGCGCTGTCCACCCTGGGCTTCGACTACCCGCCGCGCGCCGAATTCTTCCGCAAGGAACTCAAGCAGTTCCTCCTGCTGGCCCGCGAACAGCAGGTCGATCCGCTCAGCCTGACCGGCTCCTACGCCGGCGCCATGGGCCTGCCGCAATTCATGCCGAGCAGCTTCCGCGCCTACGCCGTGGACTTCGACGGCGACGGCCACATCAATATCTGGAGCGACCCCACCGATGCCATCGGCAGCGTCGCCAACTACTTCAAGCAGCACGGCTGGCACACCGGCGAACCGGTGGTGTCGCAGGCCGATATCGGCACCTCGACCGCCGAGGATGCCCTGACCCAGGGCCTGGAGCCGCAGATGAACCTCGGCCAGCTGCGCGCCCAGGGCTGGCGCACCCATGACGTGATCCGCGACGACCTGATGGTCACCGCCATGCGCCTGGAAGGCGCCCAGGGCACCGAATACTGGGTCGGCCTGCCGAACTTCTACGTGATCACCCGTTACAACCGCAGCGCCATGTACGCCATGGCAGTCCATCAGCTGGCCGGCGAGATCGCCAAGGCACGAGGTGTCCATTGAACAAGCGAATCGCAAGTCCCGGCCTCTGGTCGCTGGCCGCCTGCGTTGGCCTGAGCACCGTGTTCCTCGCCAGCTGTACCGGCAACCGCGCGCCGCAACAGCAGCCGGTCGCCAGCAGCGGGATTTCCGGGCCCTATGACTACAACCGCCCGCACCGCGACGGCGCGCCCTGGTGGGACGTCGACGTCTCGCGCATCCCCGATGCCGTGCCGATGCCGCACAACGGGCCGTTCAAGAACAACCCCTATACCGTGCTGGGCAAGACCTACTACCCGCTCAACAACGCCAGCGCGTACAACGTGGTCGGCACCGCCTCCTGGTACGGCACCAAGTTCCACGGCCAGGCCACCGCCAACGGCGAGCAGTACGACCTGTACGGCATGACCGCCGCGCACAAGACCCTGCCGCTGCCCAGCTACGTGCGCGTCACCAACCTGGACAACGGCAAGAGCGTCATCGTCCGCGTCAACGACCGCGGCCCGTTCTACTCCGACCGGGTGATCGACCTGTCTTTCGCCGCCGCCAAGAAGCTCGGCTATGCCGAGACCGGTACCGCCCACGTCAAGGTCGAGGGTATCGATCCCGACCGCTGGTGGGCCGCCCAGGGCAAACAGCCGCCGATGATCATGGCCCTGCCGAAGATGGCTGCGCAGCCCGCCGCCGCACCGGCCGCCAGCGCGCAGCCGCAGGCCGTGGCCATGGCCCAGCCGATCGAGACCTACACCCCGCCGCCTGCGCAGCACGCAGCGCCCGTGGCGCCGGTGATGATCGACTCAAAAAAAAACGCTTCATTACCAGCCGATGGCCTGTATCTCCAGGTGGGTGCCTTCGCCAACCCGGACGCTGCGGAACTTCTCAAGGAGAAGGTCGGCGGCCTGACGGGGGCGAAATCCTTTATCAGCTCGGTCGTGGTCAACCAGCAGACCTTGTACCGGGTGCGCCTGGGGCCGATCGGAACGCAGGATGAAGCAAGCCGGATGCAGGACAGCATCCGCGTGGCCAATCTTGGCCAGCCCAAGCTCGTGCGCCTGGACTGAGATTCCACCGCACGCGCCGCAGCGGCACGCAGAGGCCGCGGCATCGAGTTCCCCGTCAGGGGAGTGTTTGACCATTAGTGAACCCCAGAGAGACGGATGAACATCTTCAACTTCGCCAAACGCCTGTCCTTGCTCGTGTTGTTCAGCGCCCCCGTGGCCAGCTGGGCAGCGGAAGTCGTTCCTGCCGCCCCGCAGCTTGCCGCCAAGGCCTGGGTGCTGATGGACGGCGCCAGCGGCAACATCCTGGTCGAGAACGCCGGTGACGAGCGCCTGCCGCCCGCCAGCCTGACCAAGCTGATGACCGCCTACATCGCCACCAAGGAAATCGAAGGCGGCCGTATCGCCGAATCCGACCTGGTCACCGTCAGCGAACATGCCTGGCGCACCGGCGGCTCGCGCATGTTCATCAAGGTCGGCTCCCAGGTCTCGGTGAGCGACCTGCTGCACGGCATCATCATCCAGTCCGGCAACGACGCCTCGGTCGCCCTGGCCGAGCACATCGCCGGCAGCGAAGACGCTTTCGCCGACATGATGAACACCACCGCGCAGAAGCTGGGCATGAGCAACTCCCACTTCATGGACGCCACCGGCCTGCCCAACCCGGACCACTACTCGTCCGCCAAGGACATGGCGATCCTGGCCCGCGCCATCATCTACGGCGAGCCGACGCACTACGCCATCTACGCGCAGAAAGAGTTCTTCTGGAACAACATCAAGCAGCCCAACCGCAACCTGCTGCTGTGGCGCGACAAGACCGTCGACGGCCTGAAGACCGGCCACACCGACGAGGCCGGCTACTGCCTGGTGGCTTCCGCCGTGCGTGACGGCCAGCGCATGATCGCCGTGGTGTTCGGCACCAACAGCGAACAGGCCCGAGCCGCCGAGACCCAGAAGCTGCTGACCTACGGCTTCCGCTTCTTCGAATCGCAGACCTTCTACAAGAAGGGCGCCGAGCTGACCAAGGCCATGGTCTGGAAAGGCTCCGAGCACGAAGTCAAAGCCGGCCTGTCCGAAGACCTGACCATGACCGTGCCGCGCGGCCAGCTCAAGCAGCTGCAGGCCAACATGGTCGTCGAACCGAACCTGATGGCGCCGATCCAGCAGGGCCAAGTGATCGGCAAGGTCGAGGTCAAGCTGGGTGACAAGGTCGTCCGCACCTCCGACCTGGTCGCGCTGAACGCCGTGGAAGAAGGCGGCTTCTTCCGCCGCATCTGGGACAGCATCCGCCTGTTCTTCTACGGCCTGTTCAACTGACCGCCCATCCCGGTCTTGGACTTTTGTATACAAGACCGGGATTGACCCGCCCGCGCCGTCGCAAACTCGGGTAAAATGCCGGGCCTGCGACTGCGTGGTCCCTCCGTGGCCCGGCAGCCGTCGTCCGATCCACCCGGAACGTCCTCATCCCGGACGCTCATGCGGAGGCGGGCCACCCGCCCGCGATTGCCATGACCGATACCCCTGATTCCGTCGATACCAGCGCCGAACAGCCCGCACCGAAGATCGAGTTCCCCTGCGAACGCTACCCGATCAAGGTCATCGGCGACGCCGGCGAAGGCTTCTCCGACCTGGTCGTCGAAGTCATCCAGCGCCACGCTCCGGACCTCGACATCACCACCCTGGTCACCCGTGACAGCCGCAACGGTCGCTTCCTCTCCGTGCAACTGCTGATCACCGCCACCGGCGTCGACCAACTGCAGAACATCCATAAAGACCTGCGCGCCACCGGCCGCGTCCACATGGTGCTCTGATGGGCGAAACGCTGGGCTTTCGTGAGCTGGGCATCCTGCCTTACGAGCCGACCTGGCACGCCATGCAGCGCTTCACCGCCGAGCGCGACCCGGTCACGCCCGATGAAGTCTGGCTGCTCGAACACCAGCGCGTGTTCACCCAGGGCCAGGCCGGCAAGGCCGAGCACGTGCTGTTCCCCGGCGATATCCCGGTGGTCCAGGTCGACCGCGGCGGCCAGGTGACCTACCACGGCCCCGGCCAGTTGGTCGCTTACCTGCTGCTCGATGTGCGCCGCTCCGGCATCGGCGTGCGCGACCTGGTTTCGCGCATCGAGCAGAGCCTCATCGGCCTGCTCGACAGCTACGGCGTCACGGCTGTGTCCAAACCCGATGCTCCGGGCGTCTATGTGGACGGCGCGAAGATTGCCTCCCTCGGCCTGCGCATCCGCAACGGCCGCTCCTTCCATGGCCTGGCCCTGAATGTGGACATGGACCTGGAACCCTTTCGACGCATCAATCCCTGCGGTTACGCAGGTATGGCCATGACCCAGCTCAGCCAGCTGGCCGGCCCCATCGCATTGGCCGATGTGCGCGAGCGCCTGCGTGGCGAACTCGTCGAGCGCCTTGGCTACGCTGCACAGAAGACCCTAACGGGCGGGATTCAACCTAGATGAGCACTGTTGTGGAGAATGCAGGTACCGCTGCTCCGGCCGCCAAGCCGGGCAAGGTGGAAGTCGGCGTCAAGCTGCGTGGCGCAGAGAAGGTCGCGCGCATTCCGGTGAAGATCATTCCCACCGACGAACTGCCGAAGAAGCCCGACTGGATTCGCGTGCGCATCCCCGTTTCCCCCGAGGTCGACCGCATCAAGCAACTGCTGCGCAAGCACAAGCTGCACAGCGTCTGCGAAGAAGCCTCCTGCCCGAACCTGGGCGAATGCTTCTCCGGCGGCACCGCGACCTTCATGATCATGGGCGACATCTGTACCCGTCGCTGCCCGTTCTGCGACGTCGGCCACGGCCGGCCCAAACCGCTGGACGTGGACGAGCCCGCCAACCTCGCCATCGCCATCGCCGACCTGCGCCTGAAGTACGTGGTGATCACCTCGGTGGACCGCGACGACCTGCGTGACGGCGGCGCCCAGCACTTCGCCGACTGCCTGCGCGAGATCCGCAAGCTGTCCCCCGGCGTACAGCTGGAAACCCTGGTCCCGGACTACCGCGGTCGCATGGACATCGCCCTGGAAATCACCGCCAACGAGCCGCCGGACGTGTTCAACCACAACCTGGAAACCGTACCGCGCCTGTACAAGTCCTCGCGTCCGGGCTCCGACTTCGAGTGGTCGCTCGACCTGCTGCAGAAGTTCAAGCAGATGGTGCCCCACGTACCGACCAAGTCCGGCCTGATGCTCGGCCTGGGCGAGACCGACGAGGAAGTCATCGAAGTCATGCATCGCATGCGCGAGCACGACATCGACATGCTCACCCTCGGCCAGTACCTGCAGCCTTCGCGCAACCATCTGCCGGTGCAGCGTTTCGTCCATCCTGACACCTTCGCCTGGTTCGCCGAGGAAGGCGCGAAGATGGGCTTCAAGAACGTCGCCTCCGGCCCGCTGGTGCGTTCTTCCTATCATGCCGACCAGCAGGCGCACGGGTCGAAAATCAGCTGACACCCTTCGGGTGAAGCATTGATCTGAATCCAAGGCTACAGAAAGAAGGCCGATTTCCTACAGGAGATCGGCCTTTTTTATGGTGGCTGTCAGGCGGATGCTCCTGCCTGGGGAGCGGTCTTTTCTCTTCTTTTTCCCAACAAGTATTGAAAGGCAGAGAAAACTACCCCGGCATCCGCGTTTGAGTAGGTGAATTCATACGCGGCGGGCATTCAGAGCAGAATTATCCGAGCTAGATCGTAGTTATCCCTGACAGCGCGGACGCTCCTTAATCAGCAGAATTCACTCGTCGCTGGCCAGTGTCGAACAGGCAGCGGATATCGCCACGGGGGAAGGCAATGTCGCCTCGTATGTGGTTCGAAAACTTTTGGAATGCATCCCCGGCCTTCTGAATTCTGCTGAGTAAATTCAATGAAAAAGCTGCTCGTAGCTGCTCTTATGTCTGCCGCTTCCGTTGGCGCCTACGCTGCCGACGTAAAAGTCACCTTCGACGGTGAAGTGGTCGATGAAACCTGCAAGATCAACGGTGCCGACCCGCTGGTAGACGTACTCGTCACTCTGCCCAAGGTCAGCGCTACTTCGTTCTCCGAAGCCTCCCGTGTTTCCGGCGCGAAGAAGTTCGATCTCAAGCTGACCGACTGCACTGCCGCCCCGACCGTTCGCTGGGAGCCGCTGCCCAACGTTGACCTGACCACCGGCAACCTGAAGAACCTGAGCGCTGGCGGTTCCAACGTTCAGGTCCAGGTTCTGGACATCGATCAGCGCGTCGTCGATCTGAACGATGACACTGGCTACAAGGTCACCCTGGACGCCAACAACGCAGCCACTGTCAGCTACTACGGCCAGTACTACGCCAACACCCTGCCGGCTACCGCTGGTCTGGTGAACACCTATGGCTTCGTGACCCTGACCTACGACAACTGATGGTCTGGCGGCCCTTGGCCGCACTGGGTACTTGCAACACCCGCAGGGCGCTCAGGCTCCCTGCGGTCCTACTCAAAGGTTGGTGTGTGATGGCAAAGCTTTCTTCCAAATCTCTGTGGTTCGCTGGCTGCCTCGGCGCAGTCATGCTGTGGTCCGGGCTGGCCAACGCCGGCATCGTGATCACTGGCTCCCGCGTTGTGTACCTCGCTAAGGACAGAGAAGTATCGGTCAAGATGACCAATAATGCGGAAGAGCCATCACTGGTCCAGGCCTGGGTCGACAAGGGCAATGAAAAGCTCACCCCGGACAAGGCTGATGGTCCCTTCCTCATCACTCCTCCCATCACCCGTGTCGAGCCCAAGAAAGGGCAGACGCTGCGTCTGGTGTACACCGGTGATGAAGCCGCTTCGAAAAAGCAGGAATCCGTATTCTGGCTGAACGTCCTCGATGTTCCGCCCATGCCCAAGGACAAGGACGCGAACTTCATGCAGGTCGCTGTCCGTTCGCGCCTGAAGATTTTCTACCGTCCTGATGATCTGCCAGGCACTCCGGCCAAATCCGCCGAAGAACTCAAATGGTCAGTCGTCCAACTCCCCCAGGGGTACGGCTTGCGCGCCAGGAATGACGCGGCGTACCACGTTTCGCTCTCCAGCATCTCGTTCAACACCAATGGCAAGAGCTTCAAGGTCAAGCCTGAGGACGTGAAGATGGTTGCCCCTGGAGCCAGCATCGATTTCCCGGTGCAGGGCCTGAGTGCCGCTCCTGGGCCTGGCTCGCAGGTTGACTACCAATGGGTCAACGACTGGGGCTCATCCCAGAAGCTGGAAACCAAGATCTGATCATCCCTGCCGGGTCAGCAATGTGACCCGGCAGGTTTTTGCCTAGCGATCAATATCCCCACCTCCACGCCGCTTGGTCATGGCCATGACCCAGGCGAGGAGTCGCTCGCCCGCCGGAAAGCGGAAGACAGAGAGAATGACTATGGACCTTCACAACTTTGCCTCTCACCGACACCAGCGTACGGCACTGGCGACTGCCATCGCTTACTCTCGGGTTGTGCTACCCGCGACCATGGGCTGTTGCCTGCTGTACAGCGTACTGCTTGCCCTGGGCGCAGGGGATGCGATCGCAACTGAAGTGCCGGCCGGCGGGCCCGGCAGCGATACGATGAACGTTGCCGAGTTCAACCCGAGCTTCTTCGACCATGGTGGGTCAGTCCCGAGCGTCGACGTGAGACGCTTTGAAAAAGGTACTCCCGTAGAGCCGGGGGTCTATCGCCTGGACGTCTACGTCAACCAGGCCTGGGTGGGGCGGATGCCCCTGCGTGCCGTGGCCAACGGCGAGGGAACGGCCAAGTACTGCGTCGCCAGTTCGCAGTTCGCCGAACTGGGCGTGGACGTCAGCAAACTACCGCCGGAAAAGCAGCTGATGGTCACCGGCGACTGCATCGACTTCGAAGCGGTCGTGCCTTCGTCCCGACTTGATGTAGACCTGTCGGAGCTGTCCGCGAATATTTCCATTCCGCAGCTTTACCAGGGGCGTGCGGTACACGGCTATGTCGATCCTTCGCAATGGGATCGAGGCGTGAATGCGGGCTTCGTGATGTACGACACCAACGTCTATCGCAGCGATACCCATGGCTCCCAGTCCACCAACTACTACGGCGGTCTCAACGCCGGCCTCAACCTGGGCGACTGGCGGTTGCGCTACAACGGCAACTACAGCCGCAGCCAGGGTGACGACAGCAAGACCACGAGCAACTACAACTCGATCAGCACGTACGCTCAGCGTGATATCACTCAGCTGAAGTCGCAGTTCACCGCCGGTGAATACTTTACCGACAGCGCAGTCTTCGACTCCGTCCCCTATACCGGTGTCCAGCTGGCCAGCGACGATCGCATGCTGCCTGACTCCCAGCGCGGATTCGCCCCGGTCATCCGCGGTGTGGCCGATACCAACGCCAAGGTGCAGGTCAGGCAGGGCGATAACATCGTCTATGAAACCACGGTTGCCCCGGGCCCATTCGAGATCACCGATCTCTACAACACCGGTTATGCCGGGGACCTGACGGTACAGGTGACCGAAGCCGATGGTCGTACCAAGTCCTTCCTGGTGCCCTTTGCATCGATCAACCAGCTGGTACGCCCCGGCGTTTCCCGCTTCACGGCGACCGCAGGCAAATACCGCGACAACAGCCTCGACAAGGAACCCAATTTCGCTCAGGGAACCTACCAGTACGGCCTCAGCAACCTGATGACCGTGTACGGCGGGGGGATTCTGGCGCAGGACTATCTGTCGGGACAGGCTGGTCTGGCGTTCTCCACCCCGTTCGGTGCGCTCGCATTCGACGCCACGGCGTCCCAGGCCAAGAACCTGAACGACACCCAGTACGGCTTCAAGAAGGACATGAGTGGCCAGAGTTACCGCGTGACCTACAGCAAACTGCTGGAAGCCACCTCGACCAACATGACCATCGCGGCCTACCGCTTCAACAGCGAAAACTACCTGAGCCTGCAGGATTTCGCCCAGGCCTGGGGTACCGACCGCGAGAACAACTTCAGCCTCTACCGCCAACGCAACCGCTATCAGCTTTCTCTGAACCAGCCACTGGGCGAGCGGACCAGCGCGTTCTTCACCGGCTCCAAGCAGGACTACTGGAACCGTTCGGCCAGCGACACCAGTTTCCAGGGCGGTATCAACACCGGCTTCAACTGGGGCTCCGCAGGCCTGTCCGCCTCGAGAACGCGAAACCAGGACGGAGAGTTCGATAACACCTACATGCTCAATGTGACGGTGCCCATCGGCACGAGCAGTAGCCGTCCGCTGACGCTGAGCACCAACGTCAACTTCACCGACAACCAGAACAACACCATCCAGACCAGCCTGAGCGGCACTGCCGGCGAGAATAACCAGCTGGGTTATTCGGTTTACGGTTCGGGCAACAAGTACGACGGCGACCGTCAGTACAACGGTGGCGCCAGCGCGAGCTACAGCGCTCCGCAGGCGATCTACAACGCCAACTACAGCACCGGCGACGGCTACAACCAGGTGGGCTTCGGCGCTCGCGGGTCGGTGGTGGCGCACCCGGGAGGCATCACCTTCTCGCAGAACCAGAGCGAGACCATGGCCATCGTCGAGGCCGAAGGTGCCGAAGGTGCGTCGGTCAACAACAACATCGGTGCCAAGGTGGCCAGCAACGGCTATGCCGTGGTCGGCGGCCTGGTCCCCTACCGTCAGAACGACGTGGAAATCGACCCGAAAGGTACCTCCGAGAAGGTGGAGCTGGAAGTGACTTCCCAGCAGGTCGCACCGCGCTACGGCTCCATCGTCATGCTCAAGTACTCCACGGTAACCGGCACACCTGTGCTGATGCAGATTGTCCGAGAGGATGGCGAGGCGATTCCTCTGGGGGCCGACGTGCTGGATGCGAAGGGTAACAACCTGAGCATGGTGGGTCAGGGCGGCAGGGTATTCCTGCGTGGCCTTCAGCCCCAGGGGGAACTGATGGTGAAGTGGGGTGATGGATCCGGGCAGTCGTGCAAGGTCAATTACCAGCTGCCGGAAGGCAACGCCAAGGGTTCGGCGTTCCTCAAGGCGGATGCCACCTGCCGCAGCGTATTGGGCAAACCCCAATTGGCGCAGCGCTAACGGCCCGGAAAACTCAAGTTAACGAAGGACATTTCAATGAAAAAACTCCTCGCTATTGTGCTGCTCGCGTCCTCTTCATCCGCCGTCTTCGCTGCGCCGGATGCGCAGATCAACATCACCGGCAAGGTCATCGAAGGTACCTGCACCATCGACGGTACCGGGACCGGTACCAAGCAGATCGACGTGCCGTTGAACTCGGTCATGGCCAGTGCCTTTACGGCGCCGGGCGCTATTGATAACGGTCGCAAGTCATTCGACATCAAGCTGACCAACTGTCCGGATGCCACCACCACCTTGAAGTGGGATGCCTCCGCCAACGTCGACGGTGCGACGGGTACGCTCAAGAACACCGCCAGTGGCACCAATGCGCAGGTTCAACTGTTCAAGAGCGACGGTACGACGCCGGTCAACCTGGCTTCAGATCCTGGTGTAAGTTTTACGGGAACCTCGCAAACATTCACCTATGTAGCCAAATACTACGCCAAGACCACGCCCGTCACCGGTGGGGCGCTGAGTACTTATAGTTACATCTATTTGACCTATCAATAAAAGATAGTGGTTGCTGAAAAGAGCGCCTCTGGCGCTCTTTTTTTATGCATGCATAACGGCCTGTATGGAAGCATTCTGATTTTTTGATTTTGCAAGGCGACTGAAAGAGTGGCAACTCATAGAAAATGGCTTCACATCTTGTCGTAGGGTGCGAGGGATATCCTACGTCGTGTCAGGAGAATTCTGGTTTTTTGAACTCCAAAAGTTGTCAGAATTCTCCTGAGTGAGGTCCTTTCGAGGTGTGAAGGCCTTGATTCATGGTGGCCCGAAGTGTTGATGGTGTTGGAGGTGAAATGGTTTCGGATACTTTAAGGGGTGTCGCTAAATACGCCCATATTTTATTTTTCACAGCTCTGGCTGCCGTATATGGTGCCAGCGCAAGTGCGGCCTGCTCTAAACAAGGTTCTTGGAATTCGGTTTCACCAGTTTCGCTGAGCGGTACCATTAGCACCAGTCCGAATGCTCCTTTGGGAACGGTGCTCGCGACATACAGGTCGACCGGCGACTCCACCGCTTATCGGTTGAGTTGCTCTCCTGTGCAATCTGTTTCCTATGACGCAAAGTTCTACAGCCTTCCTCATGCTCTGTCGACCTATGGCAGTAACATATATGAGTCTGGCGTTCCCGGGGTCGGTATTCAGATTTCCCGGGGGACGAATGGTGTTGTAATTCCTACAACAATTGTTTCCTCTGTGGCTAACGGGCAGGGTATCGGGGCGCCTTATTTTGCTGTCAGTTTAATCAAGACAGGGCCCATGTCTTCAGGGACTATAAAGTCTACGGACATTCCACTTGCCCTGATTGCCTGGACGCAAGATCAATCGACAGTTGCCTATATGACAGCTACGGGGTCGGTGAATATCACGGTCCTGGCCTGCCAGATATCCATTCCGAACGTTTCACTGGGCACGCACCATGTGGGTGAGTTCGCCTCCCAGCCTTTCAGCCAATCGGTAGGTTTCAATGTCTCGCTGAGCAACTGTCCGACTGCCCCCATTCGCTATCAGCTGGACCCGATGACCAGCTATGCCAACCAGGCCCAGTCGGTGGTCAACGTGACGGGCGGCGCGACGGGCATCGGTATCCAACTGCTCGACGGCGCAGGCCAGAACCCGACCCCCATGGGCAGTTCGCAGGCACTGGGCTCGGGCTCTACCAGCTACACGCTGCCGTTCAAGACACGCTACTTCAAGACGGGTTCCACTGTCAGCGGTGGCGGAGCTGATGCTTCGATCGGGTTTACATTGATCTACCAGTGACCGAAGTCCACTGTTGTCGGATCATTCTCCCCTGGCCCTGTGAGCATGTCTCAGACATCCCGGCAAACCTGCCGGGAGTCTGTTGAAGAGAGGCAATGCGAATGCCCTGCCGGGCAACCCATGACCTGCCTTCACGCGGCCGACCATCGGCGCAATCCTTGCGTGAAAGGTGCCCCTCGCCTGCTCCCGGTGCACTGCTGCCGTGCTCTGTCGGCTAGTTCGCGCTTGAGCCACGCAAGCGCACCAGCAGGTCTGACGTCGGATAGCCGTCTGCCGGCTGACCAACCGACTGCTGATAGGCGCGGATCGCCTTGCGCGTGTTCGCGCCGATGATGCCGTCCGCCGTACCCGGCTGATAGCCATGCTTGAGCAGAAGCTCCTGCAACTCGATGCGCTCGCTGCGGCTGAGCGGGGTGTCGCCCACCGGCCATTGTCCGGCCAGTTGTCCGCCGCCCTTGAAACTATCGGCCAGCAGGCCCACGGCCAGGGCGTAGGAGCTGGAGTTGTTGTACTTGAGGATAGCGCGGAAGTTGTCCGTCACCAGGAAGGCCGGGCCGCGGTAGCCGGCCGGCAACAGCAGCGACACGCTGGCCTGCGGGTCGTTGGGTAGCGTGCCACTGGCGACCTTGATGCCCTGGCGCAACCACTCGCTCATCGGCTTGCGGATGTCCATGTCCGCCTGGGCATAGTCGAAGCCTTGCGGCAGGCGGACCTCGAAGCCCCAGCTCTGGTCGCGTTGCCAGCCGGAAGACTTCAGGTAGTTGGCGGTGGAGGCCAGGGCGTCGCTGGACGAGCCCCAGATATCGCGGCGGCCGTCGCCGTCGAAATCCACCGCGTAGCGGTTGTAGGTGGTGGGGATGAACTGCGTCTGGCCCATGGCGCCGGCCCAGGAGCCGACCATGTTGGTTGGCGGCACGTCGCCGTGCTGGAGGATCTGCAGCGCGGCGATCAACTGGTCGCGGCCGAAGTCCGGGCGTCGACCTTCATAGGCCAGGGTGGCGAGGGAACGGATGACGTTCTTGCTGCCCATCTGCTGGCCGAAATTGCTCTCCATGCCCCAGATCGCCACCACGGCCTCGCGTTCCACGCCGTAGGTGCTGTCGATGCGTTGCAAGACCTCGGCGTTCTCCAGCAAACGGTCCTGGCCGTTGCGTACCCGCGCCGGCGAGACGGCACTATCCAGATACTGCCAGACCGGGCGGGTGAACTCGGGCTGGCTGCGGTCGGCGGTGACCACCGAATCGTCCGGCTCGACGCCGGCGAAGGCCGCGTCGAAGACGTCGGCGCGGATGCCGGCGGCCAGCGCCTGGGCGCGGAATCCTTCACGCCACTGTTCGAAACTTTGCGACGGCTGCGCCTGTACGGCCGCGGCGCCTTTGGGCGGCGGCTCGGTGCAGGAGGTCAGCAGACCGAACGAGACCAGGGACAGGGTGACGGCGAGCAGGCAGCGTTGGCCGACAACAGATGAAACAGGCTTGCGCATTGCTCTCCTCGGATACTGGCAGGCGAGGGGCCACCTTAACATGACCACTGTGACGCGTCTGCGCTGGGCGCAGCGTATGGGTTTGCAGATTCGATGGCGGGGATGGGCGAAAATTCCCATCGAGGTGGGGCGTCCGTCGGGCGATGCGCTGGATGCCTCTCAGGAACAACGGTCTTCTTTGAAAGTTCGTGCCTGGGATTGCTTCTCCCTGAGGTGAGAGGGCAGCAGTCTGTAGGGCGAATAACCCGGAACGGGTTATCCGCCACGACGGCGGATAACGCCATAGGCGTTATGCGCCCTATGGGAGCGGATTCATCTGCGATCTGCCCGAGCGCCGGCGAGAGGGATATCGTGGACGGAGTCCGCTCCTGCGCAGGGATCATGCCGCAGGGATCAGGCGCATTCCGCTGAATGCCCCTGGCGGCTATTGCTGGGGCTTCGCGCCGGTCTCCTGGTCAACCTTGGGCGCGCTCTGGCCCAGTTCCTTGAGCATGTCGTCATAGGCGGCGCAGTCGTCCGGGCGCTGTTCGCTGGAGCGGGCCTTGTTCATTTCGGCGAGCTTTTCGTTCAGCTTCTGGGCGCGCTGGGGATCGCTGCGGGTGACTTCAGTGACCTTGGCGGCGACCTGCTTGCCCTTGGCTTCGGCTTCCTGGTCGGAGCAGAACGCGTGGGCGGACAGGCTGAAGGGGAGGGCGAGGATGGCGACGAGCAGGGGCGCTTTCATGGTGGACCTCCAGGGCTTGGCTGTCCGGTTGAAAGCGAAAGGGCGGAGGTGGTTCAGGTTTTCTGTGGTTTTCAGGCCGCCAGAAGCGAAGAAGCCTCCCAATTTCGGGAGGCTTCGCGGCGGTAGCTGCCTTTGCCTTTGAGCGGCTGTTCCTGGCGGCTGCGGAACAACGGTTGCGCGACCAGGGACTTGGCCTTGTTCGGCCGTTTGGATTGCTTCGCCATTTGGGATTTCCTCGACTGACTTGCCTGATGGGCCGGCCCAGCGCCGGCGCGCGCATCTTCCGCCTATCTGGCACGCTTGTCCATGCGAGTGGTCTGCCGTTGGGCGGGACCGGGCCGACACGCAGGGTTCGGAGCTACGCTGAGGCCTCTGACCTTTCTGGCGTAACGGACAAGAACGAGGACCAGGGCGATGAAGTTTCTCTGCATGATCTACTTCGACGAGGGCAAGGCGGCGCAGCTGCCGGAAGCCGAACTGCGCGGCATCGTCGACGAGTGCATGACCTACAGCGAGCAACTGCGCCGCAGCGGCAACTACATCGCTGCCAACGCGCTGTTGCCCACGGCAACCGGACGCACGCTGCGTGGGCAGGGCGACAAGCTGGCGGTGACCGACGGGCCTTTCGCCGAGACCCGTGAGCAGTTGGGCGGCTTCTACCTGATCGAGGCGCAGAGCCTGGAGGAAGCCGAGCGCATCGCGGCGAAGATTCCGCCGGGGCGCCTGGGCTGCGTGGAAGTGCGCCAGGTGCGCGAGTGGGAGTGATCTGGCGGGCTGATTGAGCGGTGGGGTGCCGTGCGGTTCGCGAGCAAGCTCGCTCCTGCAGACACCGGGATGGACGGCTTTTCGTAGGAGCGAGCTTGCTCGCGAACAGGGCTTCACAATGCGCGTGTTCCTCCTGCTGCAGGAGTTCCGGGGTACCGCGGTTCCGCCTGGGGAGTGGAAGGTGGCCCTGCGACGCTTTGTCGCAAATTTTGTAACAGACCTTTTCAGTTGCATGGCTGTGGCGCGTACTGGAGCTCGGCTAGCTTAATAGCTGGCTAACTATCGCTCTGGCGTGCAGGGACCGCGGCGCCGCTGGCTGGAGATACGTCATGCAGCAATGGTCCCCGACCCAGCGCAACGTGGTGATCGCTTCGGTGCTCGCCTGGACGCTGGATGCCTTCGACTTCTTCCTTCTGGTCTTCGTCCTCACTGATATTGCCCAGACCTTCCACGTCGACCTGCCGCAGGTGTCGCTGGCGATCCTGCTGACCCTGGCGGTGCGGCCCATCGGCGCGCTGCTGTTCGGCCGTGCGGCCGAACGCTACGGGCGGCGGCCGGTGCTGATGATCAATATCCTGATTTATTCGCTGCTGGAGCTGGCGTCGGCGTTTTCGCCGAACCTGACGACCTTCCTGATCCTGCGGGTGGTCTATGGCGTGGCCATGGGCGGCATCTGGGGAGTGGCTTCTTCGCTGGCGATGGAGACCATCCCGGAGCGTTCGCGCGGCATGGTGTCCGGGCTGTTCCAGGCGGGCTACCCGGCGGGCTACCTGATCGCTTCGATCATCTACGGGCTGTTCTTCGAGACGCTGGGCTGGCGCGGGATGTTCATCGTCGGCTGTCTGCCGGTGGTGCTGGTGGCGTTCATCTGGTTCAAGGTGCCGGAGTCGCCGATCTGGCAGGCGGCGCGCGAGCGCAAGGAGTCGACGCCGCTCTGGCCGGTACTGCGCAGCCAGTGGAAGCTGTGCCTGTACGCGGTGCTGCTGATGGCCTGCTTCAACTTCTTCAGCCATGGCACGCAGGACCTCTACCCGACCTTCCTCAAGGTGCAGCACGGTTTCGACACGCACACGGTCAGCCTGATCGCGGTGGTCTACAACATCGCGGCGATCCTCGGCGGCATCCTGTTCGGCAGCCTGTCCGAGCGGATCGGGCGGAAGAAGGCGATCATCTGCGGTTCGTTGCTGGCGCTGCCGGTGCTGCCACTGTGGGCCTTCAGCCATGGCGCGGTGGCGCTGGGCGTCGGTGCGTTCCTCATGCAGTTCATGGTGCAGGGCGCCTGGGGGGTGATTCCGGCGTACCTCAACGAGCTGGCGCCGGTGGGCACCCGCGCGGTGCTGCCGGGCTTCGTCTACCAGCTGGGCAACCTGATCGCTTCGGTGAACGCACCGCTGCAGGCCGAGATTGCCAAGAGCTACAGCTACGGCACGGCCATGGCGATCGTCGCAGGGACCGTGGCGGTGCTCATCTGCGTGCTGATCAGCACCGGCCGGGATACCCGCGGGGTGGCGCTGGATCGCGCCGAGGGGCAGGCACATCGGGCGGTGCCGGTGCGGTCGTGATGGCTTAGGCGTGAGACGGGGCGCGCTTCATACAGGCAGGCGCTGGTGTTGCGCATGCTGCGTAGGAGATTCTATGTCTACCCCCGCGTATCGGCCGCAGGCCGATACGCCTGCTCAGTCGTCATCAGGGCAAAGGCAATGCGAGTCAGTTTGC
>NZ_JACHLI010000024.1 GCF_014204515.1 Pseudomonas nitroreducens
ACATAGTGGCGCGCCACCTCTAGCTTGAACTTCCCATCATGCCTTGCCATGTGGACCCCTCAGAGTTGGTGTCCAACATCTGGGGGTCAGTTCAGGTGAGGGGCTTGTTTTCAGAACAGGTCGATCGGCGCTTCTTCGTCCGCCGGCATACCACTGCCTGGAGAACTGCCGGGAGCCAACTCGTTCATCGACGGCGGCGTGTCTTCGTTCTTGAACAGCTCGAAGTACGCGCCCGGCGTGCCGGGAGCGGCCGCACGACCGGTGACCGGATCGATGCGCAGGCTGACCAGGCCGGGCGGCTCGGGCAGCAGGTGCGACGGCTTGTCCTTGAGGGCTGCACCCATGTAGCGCATCCAGATCGGCAGGGCGACGTTGCCGCCATATTCGGCGCGGCCAAGGCTTTCCGGCTGGTCGAAGCCGACCCAGACGGTGGTCATGTAGTCGGCGTTGAAGCCGGAGAACCAGGCGTCCTTGGATTCGTTGGTCGTGCCGGTCTTGCCAGCCAGGTCGTCGCGCTTGAGGGCCAGGGCGCGGCGGCCGGTGCCGCGCTTGATCACGTCCTGCAGCATGCTGGTCATGATGTAGGCGGTGCGTGCGTCGATGATGCGCTCGGCGGCGGCTGGCTCGATGGCGGTTTTCGCCTGGGCCGGATCGTCGTTGCCGAAGGCGTCGGTGGCCGCCGGCTGGGCCTGTGCCTGGGCTGCCGGGTCGAGTTTCTCCTCGTCCTGCGGCACGCTGGGCGGATTGGCCTGGTACAGCGTCTGGCCGTCGCGGCTCTCGATGCGCTCGACGACGAAGGGCGAGATCTTGAAGCCGCCGTTGGCGAAGACGCTCCAGGCGCTGGCGATCTCCAGCGGGGTCAGGGTCGCGGTACCCAGGGCCATGGACAGGTTCGGCGGCAGATCGTCCTTGTTCAGGCCGAAGCGGCTGATGCAATTGCGCGCGCGATCGACGCCCAGAGCCTGGAGGATGCGGATCGAGACCATGTTGCGCGACTTGTACAGCGCCTCGCGCATGGGGATCGGGCCGAGGAAGGTGTTGGTGTCGTTCTTCGGACGCCAGACCTTGTCCAGGTACTCGTCGTAGAACACCACCGGGGCGTCGTTGATCAGCGAGGCGGCGGTGAAGCCGTTGTCCAGCGCGCAGCTGTAGATGAACGGCTTGAAGCTGGAGCCGGGCTGGCGGCGGGCCTGGGTGGCGCGGTTGTAGTTGCTCTGCTCGAAGGAGAAGCCACCGACCAGCGCCATGATCGCGCCGTTCTGCGGGTTCAGCGAGACCAGGGCGCTCTGCGCCGCCGGCACCTGGGTCAGGCGCAGCGAACCGTCATCCTTGCGTTGCACGCGGATCACGTCGCCGGCCTGGACCACATCGCTGGGCTGGCTGGGCATGCGGCCCATGCTGTTGTTGCTCAGGTAGGGGCGGGCCCACTTCATGCCATCCCAGGGCAGGGCTTCTTCCTTGCCGTCGCGGGTCATGACCATGGCGCCGCTCTTCTCGACCTGGGTCACGATGGCCGGCTCCAGGCCGCCCAGCGGACGCTGCTGGGCAATCGCCTGACGCCAGGCGTCGCGAGTTTTGCCCGGCAGTCGGGTTTCCGGGCCGCGGTAGCCGTGGCGCTGGTCGTAGTCCTGCAGGCCTTCGCGCAGGGCGGCGTTGGCGTCATTCTGCAGGTCGCTGCGCACGGTGGTGTAGACGCGGTAGCCCTCGGTGTAGGCATCGCCGCCGAAGCGGCCGACCAGCTCGGCGCGGGCCATTTCGGCGATGTAGGGGGCGGCGAGTTCCGGGGTCTGGACATGGTAGGACGCGCCCACCGGCTCCTTCACCGCCTCCTCAAAGCGCGGCTGATCGATGAAGCCGAGCTTGAGCATGCGCTCGAGGATCCAGTTGCGTCGCTCCAGGCTGCGCGCCGGGTTGGCCAGCGGGTTGTAGCGCGACGGCGCCTTGGGCAGGCCGGCGATCATCGCCATCTGCGCCAGGCTCACGTCCTTGATCGACTTGCCGTAGTAAACCTGCGCCGCCGCCTCGACCCCGTAGGCGCGGTTGCCCAGGTAGATCTTGTTGACGTACAGCTCGAGGATTTCGTCCTTGGTGAGCGATCGCTCGATCTGCAGGGCCAGCAATATCTCGTTGATCTTGCGGGAGAAACTGCGCTCGTTGGTGAGGAAGTAGTTCTTCGCCACCTGCATGGTGATGGTGCTGCCCCCGGTCTGGATGTGCCCGGTTTTCAATAATTGCGCGGCAGCACGCATCAGGCTTTTCACGTCCACGCCATAATGATTGGCGAAATTGTCATCTTCAGCCGATAACAGTGCATGGACGAAATCCGGGGGGATTTCGGCAAAGCGAATCGGTGTTCGGCGCATCTCGCCAAACTCTGCTATCAATTTGTTATCAGCACTGTACACGCGCAACGGCATCTGCAACCGCACGTTGCGCAAGGCATCCACGGAAGGAAGGTTGGGGCTGAGGTACAGATAGGCGCCGCTGAAACTGAGCAGCAATCCACAAATAATGGTGACGCAGGTCCACCACAGAAACTTCAGCAGGCGCATCGGAAGGTCTTGGATTTCCAGAGAAAAGAAAGAGTTAAGCGGATGGCGCGGTAAAAAGGGAAAAGCTGATCACATTATAAGCAGTTTTTTTGCTGGCGAGCCATTTGCGAAGCTGTCAAGTCTGGTATCTAATGTGGAAAAACATAAATCGTCCGTAAGTCTCGGATGCTGATAGGAAATCAGTCGTGCTAGGGCTCTTCAATAAGAAAGCGAACACGCTGCTGGGGATAGACATCAGTTCGACTTCGGTCAAACTTCTCGAATTGAGCCGCTCTGGAGGCCGCTACAAGGTAGAGGCCTACGCTGTCGAGCCGCTCCCGCCCAATGCAGTGGTAGAAAAGAACATCGCTGAGCTTGAGGGCGTCGGCCAGGCGTTGTCACGCGTGGTCGCCAAGGCGCGGACCCCCGTGAAAACGGCTGCGGTCGCGGTTGCCGGCTCGGCGGTCATCACTAAAACCATCGAGATGGACGGCGGACTTTCCGACGACGAGCTGGAGAATCAGCTCAAGATCGAAGCCGACCAATACATCCCCTATCCCCTCGAAGAAGTCGCCATCGACTTCGAGGTGCAAGGCGTTTCCGCGCGAAATGCCGATCGCGTCGATGTGCTCCTCGCCGCCTGCCGGAAGGAAAACGTCGAGGTCCGCGAGGCGGCACTGGCGCTGGCCGGCCTGACAGCCAAGGTCGTCGACGTCGAAGCCTATGCGCTGGAGCGGGCCTTCAGTCTGCTCGGCCAGCAGTTGGGCGGCAATGCCGACGAGCTCACAGTTGCGGTGGTCGATATCGGCGCCACCATGACCACCCTGAGCGTCCTGCACCACGGCCGCACCATCTATACCCGCGAACAGCTGTTCGGCGGGCGCCAGCTCACCGAGGAAATCCAGCGCCGCTATGGCCTGTCGGTCGAGGAAGCCGGTCTTGCGAAGAAGCAGGGCGGCCTTCCGGACGACTACGACAGCGAAGTGCTGCAGCCGTTCAAGGATGCCGTGGTCCAGCAGGTGTCGCGCTCGCTGCAGTTCTTCTTCGCTGCCGGCCAGTTCAACGACGTGGACTACATCCTGCTCGCGGGCGGCACGGCTTCCATTCCCGACCTGGATCGTCTGATCCAGCAGAAGATCGGTACTCCGACCCTGGTCGCGAACCCCTTCGCCGACATGGTGCTGAGCGGGAAGGTCAATGCCGGCGCGCTGGCCAGTGACGCCCCCGCGCTGATGATTGCCTGCGGTCTGGCGATGAGGAGTTTCGACTGATGGCACGCATCAACCTATTGCCATGGCGGGAGCAGCTGCGCGAGGAGCGCAAGCAGCGCTTCCTGGTGACCCTGGGCGCGGTGTTGCTGGCGTCCGGCGCCCTGGTGTTCCTCGGCGACCAGTACTTCAACTCGGCCATCGAGAACCAGAATGCGCGCAATGATTTCCTGCGCAAGGAAATCTCCGTGCTGGATACGCGCATCAAGGAGATCAGCGAGCTGAGGACCCGTCGCCAGCAACTGCTGGAGCGGATGAAGATCATCCAGGACCTGCAGGGCAACCGGCCGATCATCGGGCGGGTGTTCGACCAACTGGTCCGTACCTTGCCCGACGGCGTCTACTTCACCGAGCTGAAGATGAACGGCAATCTGATTTCCATTGCCGGTGCGGCGGAGTCGAACAACCGCGTCTCCAACCTCATGCGCAACCTCGATGCCTCCCAATGGCTGGCCTCGCCGAACCTCACCGAGGTCAAGGCGATCACCCAGGGCGCCCTGGACCAGGCCAACGTCTTCCAGTTGACCGTTCGCCAGGTGCAGCCGGATGAGGACAAGCTGGACGACAAGAAGAACGCAGCGCAAGGAGCCAAGAAATGAGTCTGGCCAGTTCGCTGGAAAGCTTGCGCAAGATCGACGTCAACGATCTTGATCTGAACAACATCGGCTCCTGGCCGGCGGCGGTCAAGGTGATTGCCTGCACACTGCTGCTGATCATCGTGCTGGCGCTGGGCTACAACTTCCATCTCAAGGACCTCGAGGCGCAGCTGGACCAGCAGCGCCAGGAAGAGACGACGCTGAAGGAACAGTTCGCCTCCAAGGCTTTCCAGGCCGCCAACCTGGATGCCTACAAGGCGCAGATGAAGGAAATGGAAGAATCCTTCGGCGCCTTGCTGCGGCAATTGCCCAGTGACACCGAGGTGCCGGGACTGCTGGAAGACATCACCCGCACCGGCCTGGGCAGCGGCCTGGAGTTCGAGGAAATCAAGCTGCTGCCGGAAGTGGCGCAGCAGTTCTACATCGAGCTGCCGATCCAGATCAGCGTGGTGGGTGGCTATCACGACCTGGCGACCTTCGTCAGCAGCGTGTCCAGCCTGCCGCGCATCGTCACCCTGCACGATTTCGACATCAAACCGGCGACCGCGGACAGCACCTCCAAGCTGCGCATGAGCATCCTGGCCAAGACCTACCGCTACAACGACAAGGGCGTGAAGGTCGGCGGGGCCGCTGCGGCTCAGGGAGGCGCGAAATGAACAAGCGCCTGATCCTCGGCAGCGTGATGCTGCTCGCCCTGCACGGCTGCGGCTCGGGCGGCGATTTCGCCGACCTGCAGTCGTACATGGATGAAGTGCGGGCCCGGCCCAAGGGTTCCATCGAGCCGTTGCCCAAGTTCCAGCCGTACGAGCCGTTCACCTACAGTGCGGCCGCGTTGCGCAGCCCGTTCCAGCCGCCGGTGAAGATCGACCTGGCGGTCAAGCAGAAGGGCAATCGCGTGGTCAAGCCCGACGATACTCGGGTCAAGCAGTTCCTCGAGGGGTTCAACATCGAAACCTTCGAAATGGTCGGTACCCTGGCCAACGAGCAGGGTACGTTCGCGCTGGTGCGCGGTGCAGGAGGGGTGCACCGGGTGCGGGTGGGCGACTATCTGGGGCGCAACGACGGCAAGATCGTTGCGATCAGCGAAGGCAAGATCGACGTGGTCGAAATCGTTCCTGATGGTGAGGGTGGCTGGCTCGAACGTCCGCGCAGCCTGACTCTCAAGGAACGCTCCTAAGGGCGGGGATGAACATGCATAACAAACAGCAGTCTGCACGACGGATTCAGACGATGAACAGAACACTTTCCCGCCTGAGCATTTCCCTGCTCGCGGCAGTCTTTGCCCCGGCCCTGCTGGCGGCCAACCTCCAGAGCGTCGATGTGGCGGCGCTGCCGGGTGACCGTGTCGAGCTGAAGCTGGGCTTCGACGAGCCGGTGGCCGCTCCGCGTGGCTACACCATCGAGCAGCCGGCGCGGATCGCCCTGGACCTGCCCGGTGTGCAGAACAAACTCGGCAGCAAGAACCGCGAGCTGGGTGTGGGCAATGCGCGCAGCCTGACCGTGGTCGAGGCCAAGGATCGCACCCGTCTGATCGTCAACCTGACCAACCTGGTCCCCTACACCACGCGTGCCGACGGCAACAATCTGTATGTCGTGGTCGGTGGCTCGGCGACTGCCGCGTCTTCCTACGCTTCGGCTGCTCCCTCGTCGGCTGCGACTGCGC
Source organism: Pseudomonas nitroreducens (assembly GCF_014204515.1). Classification (GTDB taxonomy): domain Bacteria; phylum Pseudomonadota; class Gammaproteobacteria; order Pseudomonadales; family Pseudomonadaceae; genus Pseudomonas; species Pseudomonas nitritireducens_A. The sequence goes on from NZ_JACHLI010000024.1 coordinate 6,059, forward strand.
GGCCTGCAGCGCCCAAGCCTTATGTTCCCGCCGGCAAGGCCATCCGCAACGTCGACTTCCAGCGTGGCGAGCAGGGCGAAGGCAACGTGGTGATCGATCTGTCCGATCCCACTGTCGCCCCGGACATCCAGGAACAGGGCGGCAAGATCCGCCTCGACTTCCCGCGCACCCAGCTGCCGGACAACCTGCGCGTGCGCCTGGACGTGAAGGACTTCGCCACTCCGGTGCAGTTCGTCAACGCCTCCGCGGCGGGCGACAAGGCCAGCATCGTGATCGAGCCGACCGGCCTCTACGATTACCTGGTGTACCAGACCGACAATCGCATGACCGTCAGTATCAAGCCGCTGACCCAGGACGATGCCGAGAAGCGCAAGAAGGACAACTTCGCCTACACCGGCGAGAAGCTGTCGCTGAACTTCCAGGACATCGACGTGCGTTCGGTGCTGCAGTTGATCGCCGACTTCACCGACCTCAACCTGGTGGCTTCTGACACCGTGCAGGGCAACATCACCCTGCGCCTGCAGAACGTGCCGTGGGATCAGGCGCTGGACCTGGTGCTCAAGACCAAGGGCCTGGACAAGCGCAAGGTCGGCAACGTACTGCTGGTGGCGCCGGCGGACGAGATTGCTGCTCGCGAACGCCAGGAGCTGGAAGCGCAGAAGCAGATTTCCGAGCTGGCGCCGCTGCGCCGCGAACTGATCCAGGTGAACTACGCCAAGGCTTCGGATATCGCCAAGCTGTTCAACTCCGTGACCGGTGCGGCCGGTGCCGCTCCCGGTGCAGCGGGTGGTGGTGATACCCGCGGCTCGATCACCGTCGATGACCGTACCAACAGCATCATCGCCTACCAGACCCAGGATCGCCTGGACGAGCTGCGTCGTATCGTCGCCCAGCTGGATATCCCGGTGCGCCAGGTGATGATCGAGGCGCGTATCGTCGAAGCATCGGTCGATTACAGCAAGAGCCTGGGGGTGCGTTGGGGTGGTGCCGTATCGTTCGGTAATTGGGCTTCTTGGGGCAAGGACGGCAACCTTGGCGTAAATGGTACCGGCAACGCAGGCTGCGGCCCATTTGCCAACGGATGTACGCTTCCAACGAACGCAGCCAACTCGCCGACCCCCTCGGTTGACCTGGGCGCAACCAATGCCACCTCCGGCATCGGCATTGGCTTCGTCTCCAACAACGCCATCCTCGACCTGCAGCTCTCCGCCATGGAGAAGGGCGGCAACGGTGAGGTGGTTTCCCAGCCGAAGGTCGTCACCTCCGACAAGGAGACCGCGAAGATCCTCAAGGGCTCGGAGATTCCCTACCAGGAAGCCAGCTCCAGTGGTGCCACCTCGGTATCCTTCAAGGAAGCTGCACTGTCCCTGGAAGTGACTCCGCAGATCACCCCGGACAACCGCATCATCATGGAAGTGAAGGTCAACAAGGACGAGCCGGACTACGCCAACGCCCTCAACGGCGTGCCGCCGATCAAGAAGAACGAGGTGAACGCCAAGGTGCTGGTCAACGATGGCGAGACCATCGTGATCGGTGGTGTGTTCTCCAACACCCAGACCAAGGCGGTGGACAAGGTTCCGTTCCTGGGTGACGTTCCGGTCCTGGGCCGACTGTTCCGTCGTGATTCGGTAACCGACAGCAAGAACGAGCTGCTGGTTTTCCTTACCCCGCGGATCATGAATAATCAGGCCATTGCAATCGGCCGTTGATCAATGTCGTGTCCAATTTGATTCTGGTAGGCCCGATGGGAGCTGGAAAGAGCACCATCGGGCGTCTTCTCGCCAAAGAGCTTCACCTCGTCTTCAAGGATTCGGATAAGGAAATCGAGCAGCGCTGCGGAGCCAACATCCCCTGGATCTTCGATGTCGAAGGGGAGGCGGGCTTCCGCGAGCGTGAGCAGTCGATGCTGGCCGAGCTGTGCGATATGGGGGGGATGGTCATTGCCACGGGTGGCGGCGCCGTGATGCGCGACGCCAATCGCCTGATCCTCAAGGGCGGCGGCAAGGTCATCTACCTGCACGCTTCGGTGGAGCAGCAGATTTCCCGCACGGCGCGCGACAAGAATCGGCCGCTGCTGCAGAAACCCAATCCCGAGCAGATCCTGCGTGACCTGATGCAGCTGCGCGATCCGCTTTATCGCGAAATCGCCGACGTGATCATCGAAACCGACGAGCGGCCGCCCCGCCTCGTCGTGCTGGAGATCATCGAGCGCCTGCGTGAGCTGGAGCGCCATTAACGGCGCCGCAATCTGCGGTATCCTAGTCCCCTTTATTGCCTGGGGGTTTCATGCGCACACTCAACGTCGATCTGGCCGATCGCAGCTACCCGATCTATATCGGTGAAGGGCTGCTGGATGATCCGCGCTACTTCGAGCCGCACATCCGTGGCCGCCAGGTAGCCATCGTCACCAACGAAACCATCGCGCCGCTGTACCTGGATCGACTGCAGAAGACCCTGGCCGGCTACAAGGTCACCACGGTCGTGCTTCCCGACGGCGAGGCCTACAAGCAGTGGGAAACCCTGCAACTGATCTTCGATGGCCTGCTCACCGCGCGCCATGACCGCAAGACCACCCTGATCGCCCTGGGCGGCGGCGTCATCGGCGACATGACCGGTTTCGCCGCGGCCTGCTACCAGCGCGGCGTCGACTTCATCCAGGTGCCGACCACCCTGCTGTCCCAGGTCGACTCCTCGGTGGGCGGCAAGACCGGCATCAACCACCCGCTGGGCAAGAACATGGTCGGGGCCTTCTACCAGCCCCAGGCCGTAGTCATCGACACCGCGACCCTGAAGACCCTGCCGCCGCGCGAGCTGTCCGCGGGCCTGGCGGAAGTGGTCAAGTACGGTTTCATCTGCGACGAGCCTTTCCTCACCTGGCTGGAAGCGCATATGAGCGACCTGCTCGCGCTGGAGACCAAGGCGCTGACCGAGGCTATCGAGCGCTCCTGCGCCGCCAAGGCCCGCGTAGTCGGTGCCGACGAGAAGGAAACCGGCGTGCGCGCCACCCTCAACCTGGGCCACACCTTCGGTCACGCCATCGAGACCCACATGGGTTACGGCGTCTGGCTGCACGGCGAAGCCGTGGGTGCGGGAACCGTGATGGCACTTGAGATGTCGCATCGGCTGGGATGGCTGACGAAAGCCGAGCTCGATCGTGGCATCCGCCTGCTCGCCGCGGCGAAGCTGCCGGTGGTCCCGCCGCAGGAAATGAATGCCGAGCATTTTCTCGAGCACATGGCTGTCGACAAGAAAGTGCTCGATGGCCGTTTGCGTCTGGTCTTGCTCCAAGGGCTGGGGGGCGCGGTCGTGACCGCCGAATTCCCCCGTGAGATTCTGGAAGAAACACTGCGCGCTGACTACCAGGCACTGGTCGGTCAGGCAGGAGAACACTGAGGTCCCATGTCCAGCTTGCATGCCGATGAGGCCTTCCTGGCCCACTACCAGTTCAGCCACGATCCGTTCGCACCGCGGGTTCCCGGCTTCAAGTTCTTCCCGGCGCAGCGCAAGCCCGTGCTGGGCCAGCTGCACCACCTGGCGCGCTACAGCCACCTGCTGCTGGCCGTCACCGGCCCGCTGGGCAGCGGCAAGACCCTGCTGCGCCAGGCGCTGGTGGCCAGCACCAACAAGGACGCGGTTTCCAGCGTGGTCATCTCCGGTCGCTCGGTGACCGACGAAGCCACCCTGCTGCGCCAGCTCGCCCAGGGCCTGGGCATCACCCAGACCAGCCTGGAAGCCATCCTCGCCAAGGTCGCCCAGCTGGCGATCACCGGCCAGGACGTCTACCTGCTGGTGGATGATGCCGAGCAACTGCGCGATGACGCCCTGGAAGTGCTGTTGCTGCTGTCCGCCGGCAACACCGAGGCGCGTCTGCACGTGTTCCTGTTCGGCGAGCCGGAGCTGCTGTCGCGGCTGGAGACGCTGTCCGAGGGCGAGGAGCGTTTCCACGCCATCGAACTGCAGCCCTACAGCGAGGAAGAGACCCGCGAGTACCTGGCGCAGCGTCTGGAAGGTGCTGGGCAGGGCATCGAGCTGATCTCCGCCGACCTGCTGGCCGACATCCACGAACAATCCGGCGGTTGGCCCGGCACCATCAACCAGACCGCCCGCGACGCCATGATCGAGGCGATGCTGGCTGACCGTGGCGGCGCCCGCAAGGCCGCCGGCCCTGGCTTCAAGCTGCCGAAGAAGCACCTGGCGATCCTCGGCGTGGTCGCCATCGGCGTCATCGCTGCCTGGTTCATGCAGGGCAAGACCAGCAAGCCGGAGACTGCCAGCAACCCTGCTGTGCAGACCTCCTCGCAGCTGCCGCTGGGCGGCGCCACTGCGCAGCCGGGTGCCCAGCCGCAGCCCGATGCCCAGGGCAACGGCCCGTCGGTGGAGTTCGCCGGTTCCAACCAGCCGCTGCCGTTGCCGCTGGTCGGCGAGAGCCAACCGGTGATCCGCGAGCCGATGGCCCAGGCCGGCGGCCAGGAAGACGCCGACGATGGCGGCATGCCGTCCGCGGCCATCCCGCCGACCGTGACCACCTCCGCGCCGCCGTTGACGCCGCTGGCCAATAACGGTCCCAAGCCGCTGAATCCGGTGCCGCCGGCGCCGACCCAGCAGCAGGCCGCCGTTCAGCCCGCTCCGACCACGGCGCCGACGCCGCGTCCGGAACCGGTGAAGCCCGCCGCCACCGCAGCGGCCAAGCCTGCCCAGGCCGCCAAGCCGGCAGCCACCAAGCCCGCCACTACGGTTGCCAGTGCCAAGCCAGCAACCGCGGCGAGCAAGCCTGCGGCCACGACTGGCGGCAGCGCTGGTGGCAGCAGCTGGTATCAATCCCAGGCCGGTTCGCGCTACTCCGTACAGGTGCTGGGCACCGGTTCGGAGGCCAGTGCCAAGGCCTTCATCAGCCAGCAGGGTGGCGGCGATTACCGCTACTTCCGCAAGAACCTGCAGGGCAAGCCGTTCTACGTGGTGACCTACGGCAACTTCTCCGACCGCGCCGCCGCGCAGGCCGCGATCAAGAAGCTGCCGGCCAAGATCCAGGCTTCCAAGCCCTGGGCGCGGCCGTTCTCCAGCATCCAGCAGGACATCGCTGGGGCGCGCTGAAAGGTCGCACTGTCGCAGCAATGAAAAGCCGAGCCCCATTCCATGGGGCTCGGCTTTTTATTGGGTTGTGTCTTTGTCTGCATTCTTATAAAAATGCGACATCGGGTGTCGGCAGTGCGTCAAAAAAAACCGTGACGTCGCTTTCCCCGTGTGTACAATGACCTCCCTTTGCCTATCGGAAACTTGCCGCTTGAGCGAGTAGACAGGCGAAGTGCTTGAAGAGGGTCTGCTGACGTTTCGTCATGGCCAGGGCCGGAACCGCCGCCACGTTGGGTAAGACGTGGCAACTCGCGCGGAACGGTCATTCCAGGTGAACCAGGGGCTACAGCGGCGCTGCCCGATAGAGGCGGCCCGAGCCTTTGGGGTGCGCGGGAAACGAGCCTGCACGGCGAAACAGGGCGATGGCGAAACGTCAGCAGACCCTGGAATTTATAAAAGTTTTGCCGGTGAGAGTTCCCTATGAAAGCAGGTCTGTACCATCCTGAGACGTTCAAGGATAACTGCGGATTCGGTCTGATCGCCCATATGACGGGCGAGGCCAGCCACGAACTTCTGCAAACCGCCATCGAAGCACTGACCTGCATGACCCACCGAGGTGGGATCAACGCGGACGGGAAAACCGGGGACGGCTGTGGGCTGCTGATCCAGAAGCCCGACCAGTTCCTGCGCGCCGTGGCCAAGGAGTCCTTCGCGACCGAACTGCCCGGCCAGTACGCCGTGGGCATGGTCTTCTTCAACCAGGACCCGGTGAAAGCCGAAGCCGCCCGCGCGAACCTGAATCGCGAGATCGAGCGCGCCGGCCTGAAGCTGGTCGGCTGGCGCAAGGTGCCGATCGACACCAGCGTCCTGGGTCGCCTGGCGCTGGAGCGCCTGCCGCAGATCGAGCAGGTGTTCATCGGCGGCGAAGGCCTGTCCGACCAGGAATTCGCGGTCAAGCTGTTCAGCTCCCGTCGCCGCTCCTCCGTGGCCAACGCCGAGGACGCCGACCACTACATCTGCAGCTTCTCGCACAAGACCATTATCTATAAGGGCCTGATGATGCCGGCGGACCTCGCCGCCTTCTATCCGGACCTCTCCGACGAGCGCCTGAAGACCGCCATCTGCGTCTTCCACCAGCGCTTCTCGACCAATACCCTGCCGAAATGGCCGCTGGCCCAGCCGTTCCGCCTGCTGGCGCACAACGGCGAGATCAACACCATCACCGGCAACCGCAACTGGGCCCAGGCCCGTCGCGCCAAGTTCGCCAACGAGTGGATGCCGGATCTCGACGAGCTCGGCCCGCTGGTCAACCGCGTGGGTTCGGACTCCTCCAGCATGGACAACATGCTCGAGCTGATGGTCACCGGCGGCATGGACATGTTCCGTGGCCTGCGCATGATCATTCCGCCGGCCTGGCAGAACGTCGAGACCATGGACGCCGACCTGCGCGCGTTCTACGAATTCAACTCGCTGCACATGGAGCCGTGGGACGGCCCTGCCGGCGTCGTGCTGACCGACGGCCGCTACGCCGTCTGCCTGCTCGACCGCAACGGCCTGCGCCCCTCGCGCTGGGTCACCACCAAGAACGGCTACATCACCCTCGCCTCGGAAATCGGCGTGTGGGACTACAAGCCCGAGGACGTCATCGCCAAGGGCCGCGTCGGTCCGGGCCAGATCCTCGCGGTGGACACCGAGACCGGCCAGCTGCTGCAGACCGAGGACATCGACAACCGCCTGAAGTCGCGCCACCCGTACAAGCAGTGGCTGCGCCAGAGCGCGCTGCGCATCCAGGCGACCCTGGACGATGACCAGGGCGTGGCCAGCTACGACGGCGACCAGCTCAAGCAGTACATGAAGATGTTCCAGGTCACCTTCGAGGAGCGTGACCAGGTACTGCGCCCGCTCGCCGAGCAGGGCCAGGAAGCGGTCGGCTCGATGGGCGACGACACCCCGATGGCGGTGCTGTCCAAGCGCATCCGCTCGCCCTACGACTACTTCCGCCAGGTCTTCGCGCAGGTCACCAACCCGCCGATCGACCCGCTGCGCGAAGCGATCGTGATGTCCCTGGAAACCTGTCTGGGCATCGAGCAGAACATCTTCGAAGAGTCCCCGCACCACGCCAACCAGGCGATCCTGACCAGCCCGGTGATTTCCCCGGCGAAGTGGCGGACCCTGATGAACCTGGAGCGTCCGGGCTTCGACCTGCACCACATCGACCTGAACTACGACGAGTCCGTCGGGCTGGAAACGGCCGTGCGCAACATCGCCGACCAGGCCGAGGAAGCGGTGCGCGCCGGCAAGGTCTTGCTGGTGCTGTCCGACCGTCATATCGCTCCCGGCAAGCTGCCGGTGCATGCGGCCCTGGCCGTCGGCGCCGTGCACCATCGCCTGGTGCAGACCGGTCTGCGCTGCGACTCCAACATTCTGGTGGAAACCGCCACCGCCCGTGACCCGCACCACTTCGCGGTGCTGGTGGGCTTCGGTGCGTCCGCGGTCTACCCGTTCCTCGCCTACGAGGTGCTGGCCGACCTGATCCGCACCGGCGAAGTGCTGGGCGACCTCTACGAGGTCTTCAAGTACTACCGCAAGGGCATCTCCAAGGGGATGCTGAAGATCCTCTCGAAGATGGGCATCTCCACCATCGCTTCCTACCGTGGCGCCCAGCTGTTCGAAGCCATCGGCCTGGCCGACGAAGTCACCGGCCTGTGCTTCCCGGGTACTCCGAGCCGCATCCAGGGCGCACGCTTCCTCGACATCGAGAACGAGCAGAAGCTGCTGGCCAACGAAGCCTGGAACAACCGCAAGGCGATCCAGCAGGGCGGCCTGCTGAAGTTCGTCTACGGCGGCGAGTACCACGCCTACAACCCGGACGTGGTGAATACCCTGCAGGCCGCCGTGCAGCAGGGCGACTACGCCAAGTTCAAGGAATACACCGCGCTGGTCGACCAGCGTCCGGTGTCCATGCTGCGCGACCTGCTCAAGGTGAAGACCAGCGAGCAGCCGCTGAGCCTGGACGAGATCGAGCCGCTGGAGTCCATCTTCAAGCGCTTCGACGCCGCCGGCATCTCCCTAGGCGCGCTGTCGCCGGAGGCCCACGAAGCCCTGGCCGAAGCCATGAACCGCCTGGGCGGCCGCTCCAACTCCGGTGAGGGTGGCGAAGACCCGGCGCGCTACGGCACGCTGAAAAGCTCGAAGATCAAGCAGGTGGCCACCGGCCGCTTCGGTGTGACCCCGGAATACCTGGTCAACGCCGAAGTCCTGCAGATCAAGGTGGCCCAGGGCGCCAAGCCTGGCGAGGGCGGCCAGCTGCCCGGTGGCAAGGTCAACGGCCTGATCGCCCGTCTGCGCTACGCGGTGCCCGGCGTGACCCTGATCTCGCCGCCGCCGCACCACGACATCTATTCCATCGAAGACCTCGCCCAGCTGATCTTCGACCTCAAGCAGGTCAACCCGCAGGCGCTGGTGTCGGTGAAGCTGGTTTCCGAACCGGGTGTGGGCACCATCGCCGCCGGCGTGGCCAAGGCCTATGCCGATCTGATCACCATCTCCGGCTATGACGGCGGTACCGGCGCCTCGCCCATCACCTCCATCAAGTACGCGGGTTCGCCGTGGGAGCTGGGCCTCGCCGAGGCGCACCAGACCCTGCGCGGCAACGACCTGCGCGGCAAGGTCCGGGTGCAGACCGACGGCGGCCTGAAGACCGGCCTGGACGTCATCAAGGCGGCCATCCTCGGCGCCGAGAGCTTCGGCTTCGGCACCGCGCCGATGATCGCCCTGGGCTGCAAGTACCTGCGCATCTGCCACCTGAACAACTGCGCCACCGGCGTCGCCACCCAGAACGACAAGCTGCGCAAGGACCACTTCATCGGCACCGTGGACATGGTGGTGAACTTCTTCACCTTCATTGCCAGCGAAACCCGTGAGTGGCTGGCCAAGCTCGGCGTGCGCAGCCTGGAAGAACTGATCGGCCGCACCGACCTGCTGGAAATCCTTCCGGGCGAGACGCCCAAGCAGGGCAACCTCGACCTCACGCCGCTGCTGGGCAGCGACCTGATCCCGGCCGAGAAGCCGCAGTTCTGCGAAGTCGAGAAGAACCCGCCGTTCGACCAGGGCCTGCTGGCCGAGAAGATGGTCGAGCTGTCCCGTGCCGCCATCGAAGGCGCCAAGGGTGGCGAATACGAACTGGACATCTGCAACTGCGACCGTTCCATCGGCGCGCGGATTTCCGGCGAGATCGCCAAGGTCCACGGCAACCAGGGCATGGCCAGGTCGCCGATCACCTTCCGCTTCAAGGGCACTGCGGGCCAGAGCTTCGGCGTGTGGAACGCCGGCGGCCTGCACCTGTACCTGGAAGGCGACGCCAACGACTACGTCGGCAAGGGCATGACCGGCGGCAAGCTGGTCGTCACCCCGCCCAAGGGCAGCCCGTTCAAGTCGCAGGAATCGGCCATCGTCGGCAACACCTGCCTGTACGGCGCCACTGGCGGCAAGCTGTTCGCCGCCGGCACCGCAGGCGAGCGTTTCGGCGTGCGCAACTCCGGCGCCCACGCCGTGGTGGAAGGCACCGGTGATCACTGCTGCGAATACATGACCGGCGGCTTCATCTGCGTGCTGGGCAAGACCGGCTACAACTTCGGCTCCGGCATGACCGGGGGCTTCGCCTATGTCCTGGACATGGACAACACCTTCGTCGACCGCGTGAACCACGAGCTGGTGGAAATCCAGCGCATCAGTGGCGAAGCGATGGAAGCCCAGCGCAGTCACCTGCGCAAGGTGCTGGTCGAGTACGTAGAAGAAACGGCGAGCGAGTGGGGCGCGAACGTCCTGGAAAACCTGGACGACTACCTGCGTCGGTTCTGGCTGGTGAAACCCAAGGCGGCAAGCCTGGGCTCGCTGCTGTCCAGCACCCGTGCCAACCCGCAATAAGCGCCTGAAGTTGTTGATGAGGTCACGAAATGTCTGAACGTATGAATTCTGATCGCCTGAACAATGACTTCCAGTTCATCGAAGTCGGGCGCAAGGATCCGAAGAAAAAACTGCTGCGCCAGCGCAAGCGCGAGTTCGTGGAAATCTACGACCTGTTCAAGCCGGCGCAGGCCGCTGACCAGGCGCACCGCTGCCTGGGTTGCGGCAACCCGTACTGCGAGTGGAAGTGCCCGGTGCACAACTTCATCCCCAACTGGTTGAAGCTGGTCTCCGAAGGCAACATCCTCGCCGCCGCCGAGCTGTCCCACCAGACCAACACCCTGCCGGAAGTCTGCGGCCGGGTGTGCCCGCAGGACCGCCTGTGCGAAGGAGCCTGCACCCTGAACGACGGCTTCGGCGCGGTCACCATCGGCTCGGTGGAGAAGTACATCACCGACACCGCCTTCGCCATGGGCTGGCGCCCGGACATGTCCAAGGTCAAGCCCACCGGCAAGCGCGTCGCCGTGATCGGCGCGGGCCCGGCCGGCCTGGGCTGCGCCGACGTGCTGGTGCGCAACGGCGTGAGCCCGGTGGTGTTCGACAAGAACCCGGAAATCGGCGGCCTGCTGACCTTCGGTATCCCCGAGTTCAAGCTGGAGAAACAGGTGCTCTCGCGCCGCCGTGAAGTCTTCACCGGCATGGGCATCGAGTTCCGCCTGAACACCGAGATCGGCAAGGACGTCACCCTGGAGCAACTGCTCGATGAATACGATGCCGTGTTCATGGGCATGGGCACCTACACCTACATGAAAGGCGGCTTCCCCGGCGAGGACCTGCCCGGCGTGCACGACGCGCTGGACTTCCTGATCGCCAACGTGAACCGCAACCTGGGCTTCGAGAAGTCGCCGGAAGACTTCGTCGACATGAAGGGCAAGCGCGTCGTGGTGCTGGGCGGTGGCGACACCGCGATGGACTGCAACCGCACCTCGATTCGCCAGGGTGCGAAGAGCGTGACCTGCGCCTACCGCCGTGACGAAGAGAACATGCCCGGCTCGCGCAAAGAGGTGAAGAACGCCAAGGAAGAAGGCGTGAAGTTCCTCTTCAACCGCCAGCCCATCGCCATCGTCGGCGAGGACAAGGTGGAAGGCGTGAAGGTGGTCGAGACCCGACTCGGCGAGCCGGACGCCCGTGGCCGTCGCAGCCCCGAGCCGATCCCGGGCTCCGAGGAGATCATCCCGGCCGAAGCCGTGCTGATCGCCTTCGGCTTCCGCCCGAGCCCGGCGCCGTGGTTCGACCAGCACCAGGTGGAGATCGACAGCCAGGGCCGCGTCATCGCCCCGGCGGCCGCGCAGTTCAAGCACCAGACCAGCAACCCGAAGATCTTCGCCGGTGGCGACATGGTCCGCGGTTCCGACCTGGTGGTGACGGCGATCTTCGAAGGCCGTACGGCCGCCGAAGGCATCCTCGACTACCTCGGCGTCTGAGTGCGTCCCCTGTAGGGCGAATAAGGCGGAACGCCTTATCCGCCGTGGCGGATAACGCCTCTGGCGTTATGCGCCCTACGCGGATGACGCAGCGACAAACTGTCGCGATGGACGAAAGGCACGGCACCCGCCGTGCCTTTTCGTTTGGGCTTTGCGAAAATGCCCGCACTTTTTTTCCGGATGCCGTTATGACTGCCCTGAAGAACGATCGCTTCCTCCGCGCCCTGCTCAAGCAGCCCGTCGATGTCACCCCCGTCTGGATGATGCGCCAGGCCGGCCGCTACCTGCCGGAGTACCGCGCCACCCGCGCCAAGGCCGGTGACTTCATGAGCCTGTGCATGAACCCGCAGATGGCCTGCGAAGTGACCCTGCAGCCGCTGGACCGCTACCCGCAGCTGGACGCGGCGATCCTCTTCTCCGACATCCTCACCATTCCCGACGCCATGGGCCAGGGCCTGTACTTCGAGACCGGCGAAGGCCCGCGTTTCAAGAAGGTCGTGAGCAGCCTGGCCGACATCGAAGCCCTGCCGGTGCCCGATCCGGAGAAAGACCTGGGCTACGTGATGGACGCCGTGCGCACCATCCGCCGCGAGCTGAACGGCCGCGTGCCGCTGATCGGCTTCTCCGGCAGCCCCTGGACCCTGGCCACCTACATGGTCGAAGGCGGCTCCAGCCGTGACTTCCGCAAGACCAAGGCGATGCTCTACGGCAATCCGCAAGCCCTGCACGCGTTGCTGGACAAGCTGGCGCAGTCGGTCACCAGCTACCTGAATGGCCAGATCCTGGCGGGTGCGCAGGCGGTGCAGATCTTCGACTCCTGGGGCGGCGCGCTGTCGGCGGCGGCCTATCAGGAGTTCTCGCTGGCCTATATGCAGAAGATCGTCGATGGCCTGATCCGCGAGCACGAAGGGCGCCGCGTGCCGGTGATCCTCTTCACCAAGGGCGGCGGCCTGTGGCTTGAGTCCATGGCCAATACCGGCGCCGAGGCCCTCGGCCTGGACTGGACCTGCGACATCGGCAGCGCCCGTGCCCGCGTCGGCGACAAGGTGGCCCTGCAGGGCAACATGGACCCGGCAGTCCTCTACGCCAAGCCGGAGGCCATCCGCGCGGAAGTGGCGCGCATCCTTGGCGCCTTCGGCAACGGCAATGGGCATGTGTTCAACCTTGGCCACGGTGTCACTCCGGAGGTCGATCCGGCCCATGCCGGTGCCTTCTTCGAGGCGGTGCACGAGTTGTCGGCGCAGTATCACTGAGCCTGACTTTGCATCTGAAAAGCCCCGCGAATGCGGGGCTTTTTTGTACCTGGCCCAAATCTGGCTCCCTGGAGGAGCGGGTTTCTCCGCGATGCTCTTGCTTGTTGTTGGGTGTTTCTGCGTCGCTTCGGCGTGTGCGCGAAATCCGGGTTTCGCCCCCTCGGGCGACTCACTTTGGAAAGGCCCAAAGTAAGCAAAGGCCTTGCCCCTGCATCCGGTTTTTCGCCTAGGCGAAAAATTCCCTCGTTGAAGCGAAGTTTCAGGGGCCCGCCGCGAAGGGCCATCCCTGGCCCATCGCGGCTCTCGCGGCATCCATGCCGCTCAACCCCTGAAACTCCGCTTCAACGAGGCCTCCTGAAAGGGGCATTCCGGAGTGCGCGGGTATTTCTCTGGAAGACCTTAAGAGCCAGAGCCTGAGTGGGGCATTGGCTCTTCGTAGGAGCGAGCTTGCTCGCGAACCCCGCCCAACTCGACATATCACCGCGAGCCATGCCCGGGATCACGCGCATGGCGCGCTCCTACAGTGGGCTGGGTGCTTTCGTACTCCCTGAGGCATATCGCGGACAGAGTCCGCTCCTACGAAAGCTGGCTCGAGCGTAGGAGCGGACTCCGTCCGCGATCGGCCTGAATAACGCCGTACCCCGCCATGCAATAAAAAAAGCCCCGCTCAAGAGCGGGGCTTTTTCGTTCCCTCATGGAGCCTCAGGCCCCGTCAGGACGCATCAGGCGGCATCACCCACCAGGCCGGCTTCACGCTGGGCCTTGTGGCGGCGGCTGGAGACCAGCAGGCCGGAGCAGACCACCACGACGGTCAGCAGCGCGGTCGCGACGACCTCCATGCGGTGATCCGGGCGGATCATCATGATCACCAGGGCGCCGACGATGAAGATGATCACCGCCCAGGTCAGCCAGGGGAACAGCCACATCTTCAGCTTCAGCTGGTGACCCTGGGCGAGCAGCTTCTTGCGCATGCGCAGCTGCGACAGGGCGATCACCAGGTACACCAGCAGGGCAATGGCGCCGGAGCTGGCCAGCAGGAAGTTGAACACTTCGGCCGGGGCCAGGTAGTTGGCGAAGGTGCACAGGAAGGCCATGGCGGTGGACAGCAGCACGGCATAGATCGGCGTGCGGCTGACGCTGGTCACCTGGGCGATCTTCGGCGCGTCGCCGCGCTTGCTCAGCGAATACATCATGCGCGAGGCGGTGTAGAGCGCCGAGTTCAGGCAGCTGGTGACCGAAACGAGGACGATGATGTCGACGATCAGCTTGGCGTACGGGATATGCAGGTGTTCCAGCACGGTCTGGTAGGAGCCCATGCTCACCAGGCGCGGATCGTTCCATGGCACCAGGCAGACCACGATGAGGATCGACAGCAGGTAGAACAGCGCGATACGCCAGATCACCGAGTTGGTGGCGCGGGTGATCTGCTGCTCCGGGTCCTTGGACTCGGTGGCGGCGATGGTGACGATTTCCGAGCCCATGAAGGAGAACATGGTGGTCAGCAGCGCGGCGAGCACGGCGCCCCAGCCCTTGGGCAGGAAGCCTTCGCTGGTCAGGTGGCCGATGCCGGAGACTTCGCTGTTGGGCGAGAAGCCGAAGATGGCTGCGCAGCCCAGCACCAGGAAGGCGATGATCGAGACGACCTTGATCAGCGCCAGCCAGAACTCGAACTCACCATAGTTCTTCACGCTGAACAGGTTGGTCACGGTCAGCGCGGAGGTAATCACGAAGGCCAGCACCCAGATCGGCGCACCGGGGAACCAGGCGTGGATGATCGCGGCGGCGGCGTTGGCTTCCAGCGGGATCACCAGGACCCAGAACCACCAGTACAGCCAGCCGATGGTGAAACCGGCCCAGTGGCCGATGGAGCGGTCGGCGTAGGTGGAGAAGGAGCCGCTGTCCGGCTGCGCGACGGCCATTTCGGCCAGCATGCGCATCACCAGGACCACCAGCAGGCCGGCGACCAGATAGGAAATCATGACGGCCGGGCCGGCTTCGGCGATGGCGTGGCCGGAGCCTACGAACAGGCCCGCGCCAATGGCACCGGCGATCGAAAGCATCGTGACGTGACGATTTTGCAGGCCCTGGGAGAGCCCGGAAGAGGGGGTGCTGCTCATGCTTTACCTACAACTACGGAGGGAATTGCGTACTGCGGGAGTCGAGGTCCGTTTCAGGATTCCAACAAGTCGTTCGACATGTTGAACGCAAGGATCGCGCCACATCCTGTTACGACTTAAGTCGTAGGTTGGGAATTTATCTCACAACGCCCACCGAGCAGGCGTTGTCGGATCCGAGATTAATGTCTTTGTACGACCGTTCCACGTCGTTTTTAGGCATGCAGAAGATGATGTGTGTAGAAACTACCCATGCTTGTTGAGTGCGGGCAGGTCGCGCGGTAACACTGGCAGGCGCGCCAGGTGCAGCGCCACCAGCAGGCCGATGCCGAGCAGGCCGCTGATGAACAGGCCGACGCCGTTCCAGCCATAGTGATGCCAGAACACCCCGCCGGTGGTGCCCGCCACGCTGGAGCCCATGTAGTAGCTGAACAGGTACAGCGACGAGGCCTGCCCCTTCGCCTTCAAGGCGCGGCGACCGATCCAGCTGCTGGCCACCGAGTGCGCGCCGAAGAAGCCGAAGGTGAACACCAGCAGGCCGACCAGCACCACGGCCAGCGGTTGCAGCAGGGTGACCAGTACGCCGCCGAGCATCAGCGCGATCATCGCCCAGAGCACCCTGCGCCGGCCCAGCCTGTCGGCCAGCGAGCCCACCCAGGCCGAGCTGTAGATGCCCGACAGGTAGACCAGCGAGAGCACGCCGACGATGGCCTGGCTCAGGTGGTAGGGCTCGGCCAACAGGCGGTAGCCGATGTAGTTGAACAGGGTGACGAAGGCGCCCATCAGCACGAAGGCTTCAAGGAACAGCCAGGGCAGGCCGGCGTCGCGGAAGTGCCCGGTGAAGCCCTCGATGAGCCGGCGCGGCTTGAGGGGCGCCGGGCGGAAGTTCTTCGATTCGGGGAGGATACGCCAGAACAGCAGCGCCGCCGCCAGGGCCAGCACGCCCAGGGTGGCCAGCGCCACGTGCCAGTTCACATAGTCCACCAGTACGCCGCTGATCAGCCGGCCGCTCATGCCGCCGATGGCATTGCCGCCGATGTACAGCCCCATCGACAGGCCGATGTGCTGCGGGTGGATTTCCTCGGAGAGGTAGGTCATGCCCACCGCCGCCAGGCCGCTGAGCGACAGGCCGAGCAGCGCGCGCATGGCCAGCACGCCGTGCCAGGTCGGCATCAGCGAGCTGCCAATGGTGAACAGCGCGGCGAGCACCAGCGAGGCGACCATGATCGACTTGCGCCCGATGGCATCGGAGATCGGCCCGGTGACCAGCAGGCCGAAGGCCATGGTGATGGTCGAGATCGACAGCACCAGGCTGCTTTGCGCGGCGGTCAGGTCGAAGGCCTTGGACAGCACCGGCATCATCGGCTGTACGCAGTAGAGCAGGGCGAAGGTGGCGAAGCCGCCGGAGAACAGCGCAAGCGAGGTGCGCATGAATTCCGGGGTGCCTTTCTCGATGTAGGTTTCGATCTCTTCGACGGCGCGCACCACGTCGCCGTTGGCTTCGCGTGCGGCCTCCAGCAGCTCGGCCGGATCGTTCGCGGCGCTGCGCTGGGGTTCGCCAGACGTTTCGTCCGCCATGGAAGGTTCTTCCCGCAAAGCCCGCAGGGCAGGTTGACTCACGACACACCTCAGGTAGATGACAGCAGATGGCCTGGAATGGCGGCAAAGGTCCGCGCGGCCAGGCAAGGAGCAGGTTGGTAGTCGTTATTGGGCTTGTGTGGAAAGGATAAGGAGCGGGCTTTATTATTTCCAATATATTAATCGACATGTTTGAGTCGTTTTGCGAATCGTAGACGGAGTAGTCCCCGACGGGGCGTGACCGATCGCGGACGAAGTCCGCTCCTACACCGAGGGCACCATGGAACTCAGGCATCTGCGTTACTTCATCGCCGTGGCCGAGGAGCTGCACTTCGGCCGCGCCGCCGAGCAGCTGGGGATTTCCCAGCCGCCGTTGAGCCAGCAGATCCAGGCGCTGGAAGAAGAAATCGGCGCGCGCCTGCTGGAGCGCACCAACCGTCGGGTGGAGCTGACCGAGGCGGGGCGGTTGTTCCTCGACGAGGCGCGGCAGATTCTTCAGCGGGTGGAGCGCGCCACGCTGCTGGCGCGGCGTGCGCACCAGGGCGAGATCGGTGAACTGCGGGTCGGCTTCACCGCGTCTGCGCCGTTCACTTCCAGCATCCCGCGAGCCATCCTGGCGTTCCGCCAGGCCTACCCGGACGTGCACCTGGACCTGCAGGAGCTGAGCAGTGGCCAGGCCGTACAGGCGCTGCTGGAAGAGCGCGTGCAGGTCGGCCTGATCCGCCCGATTCCGTTGCCGGAAACCCTGGAAGCGGTGGAGCTGTTCAGCGAGCCGCTGGTGGCTGTGCTGCGCGCCGATCACCCGCTGGCCCAGGACAGCCAGGCCGGTATCGAACTGGCGGCGCTGGCAGAGGAACCCTTCGTGTTTTTTCCGCGCAGTTACGGCACCGGCCTGTACAGCCAACTGATGACGTTGTCGCGGCAGGCCGGCTTCAGCCCGCGCATCGCCCAGGAGGCGGGCGAGGCGATGACCATCATCGGCCTGGTGGCGGCGGGGCTGGGCGTGTCGATGCTGCCGGCGTCGTTCCGCCGCACGCGGGTGGACGGCGTGGTCTATCGCACCCTGAGCGATCCGGGCGCGACCAGCTCGGTGTGGCTGGTGCGGCGGCGCAACGAATCGTCACGCCTGGCGCAGTCGTTCTTCGACCTGGTGACCCAGCAAATCCAGGCCTGATGCCGCGCTCTCAATAGCGTAGGGCGCATAAAGCGGAACGCTTTATCCGCCGTTTCCCGATGACAGGACGGCGGATAACGCTTTAGGCGTTATGCGCCCTACGCGAGAGCGCACAGTCAGCTTTACTTGGCGTAATCCGCCTTCAGCGCAACCCCGGCGATGACCGCACCGGCGTGGCACTCGAACTGCTGGGCGTCCTTGTACTCGTTGCGCTTGTAGTAGCTGACGATGTTGGTCACGGCGGTGGCGCCGGCCTTCTTCGCCGAGTCCTGCAGGGTGATCAGCGCCGATTGCAGGGCCCAGCGGCAGGCTTCCTCGTCGCTCTTGTTGAAGGCGTTGGTCTTCTTGTTGGTGATCGCGCCGGACTGGATCACCTTGAGCTTGTCGCCGGCCGGGTTGCCGGCCAGGTAGAACTTCACGCTGCCGTCGAGCTTGCCGGTCTTCGTCGCTTCGGCGACGACTTCGTCGAAGGGCAGGTGCAGGGTGGTGTCGCGCGCCTGGCTGATGGCCGGGAAGGACGCGCAGAGAGCGAGGGCGAGGGCCCCGAGGGTCTTGCGTTGCATGGATCGACTCCTTGTCGATGGTGGGATCATGGGCTCGGCGGGGCGAGGTGCAGGTTCTGCAGGATCCGGTTGTTGAGGAGGGTGACCCACTTGTTGTAGTTGCGGTGGATCTGCCCGTCCTTCTCGTCCAGGCCGCTGCTGCTGCGCAGCTTGATGGAGTACTGCTGGCTGCTGTAGGGAATGCTGATCTCGGCGTGGTGACGCTCGCGCACGGTGATCTGCGCGTAGATCACGTTGCCGGCGTCCTGCTGCACGGTCCATTTCTGCTCGTCCAGCGCATCGCGGATGGCGGCCTGCACCTGCACCGAGGTGCGGTTGCTGTCCGCCGGCAGGCTCTGGTCGATGTTCTGCACCGGCTTGGTGGTGCAGCCGAGCGCCAGCGTGGTGGCCACGCACAGCAGCAGGCTGCGGATCAGTCGGGACATGGCTTGCTCTCCTTGCAGGGTCGTCGGGATGGGGTCAGCGCCAGCGCTTGAAGATCAGCGAGGTGTTGATGCCGCCGAAGGCGAAGTTGTTGTTCATCACGTACTCGTTGCTCATCGCGCGCGGCTCGCCGCGCAGGTAGTCGAGCTCGCCGCAGCGCGGGTCGATCTCGTCCAGGTTGAGGGTGTGCACGTAGCGGTCGCTGTTCATCATCTCGATGCTGAACCAGGACTCCAGCGCGCCGCACGCTCCCAGCGTGTGGCCGAGGAAACTCTTCTGCGAGCTGATCGGCATGCGGCTGCCGAACAGCTCGCTGGTGGCCAGGGTCTCGGCGATGTCGCCCTGCTCGGTGGCGGTGCCGTGACCGTTCACATAGCCGATGGCGTCGGCAGTGAGGCCGGCATCTTCCAGCGCCAGCTCCATCGCGCGGCGCATGGTCGACTGTTCCGGGCGGGTGGTGTGCTGGCCGTCGGCGTTGCTGCCGAAGCCGACGATCTCCGCGTGGATGTGCGCGCCGCGAGCGAGGGCGTGCTCCAGTTCTTCCAGCACCAGCATGCCGGCGCCTTCACCGATCACCAGGCCGTCGCGACCGCTGTCGTAGGGGCGCGGGGTGGTGTGCGGGGCGTCGTTCTTCAGGCTGGTGGCGTAGAGCGCGTCGAACACCATGGCCTCGGTCGGGCACAGCTCCTCGGCGCCACCGGCGAGCATCAGCGGCAGGCGGCCGAAGCGGATCGCCTCGTAGGCGTAGCCGATACCCTGGCTGCCACTGGTGCAGGCGCTGGAGGTGGGGATCACCCGGCCGGTCAGGCCGAAGAAGATGCTGATATTCGCCGCCGTGGTGTGCGGCATCATGCGCACGTAGGAGTTGGCGTTGAGGCCGTCGGCCACCGAGTTGAGCAGCATGTTACCGAACGCCTTGATCTCGTCGGTGCTGCCGGTGGACGAGCCGCAGGCCACGCCCATGCGACCGTCGCGGATCGACTCGTCGCCCAGCAGGCCGGCGTCGGCCAGCGCGCGCTCGGCGGCGCCAACGGACAAGCGCGAGACGCGGCCCATGCTGCGCAGCTGCTTGCGGGTCCAGTGCCTGGGCACCACGAAGTCCAGCACCGGGCCGGCCAGCCGGGTATTGAGTTCGGTGAAACGGTCCCACTCGTCCATGCGGCGGATGCCGCTCTGGCTGGCGCTGAAGTTCGCCTCGATGCTCGCCCAGTCCGAACCCAGGGAGGTGATGCCGGACATGCCGGTGATGACCACGCGCTTCATCAGCACAGCCCTCCGTTGACCGCCAGCACCTGGCGGGTGATGTAGCCGGCCTCGGCCGACATCAGGAAGTTCACCGCGCCGGCGACTTCTTCCGGGGTGCCCATGCGCTGGGCGGGGATCATCTTGAGGATTTCCTCCACCGGCACCTGCTCGTCGAGCATGGCGGTATCGATCAGTCCCGGCGCCACGCAGTTCACGGTGATCCTGCGTTTGCCCAGCTCGATGGCCAGCGCTTTGGCGGCGCCGATGACGCCGGCCTTGGAGGCGCTGTAGTTGACCTGGCCACGGTTGCCGATCAGCCCGGACACCGAAGTGATGCAGACGATGCGCCCCGGCTGGCGGCGGCGGATCATCGGCATGATCAGCGGGTGCAGGACGTTGTAGAAACCATCGAGGTTGGTGCGCAGCACCTGGTCCCAGTCCTCTTCGGTCAGCGCCGGGAAGGCGCCGTCGCGGGTCAGGCCGGCGTTGCACACCACGCCGTAATAGGCGCCGTGGGCTTCCACGTCGGCTTCGAGGATGGAGCGCGCGGCCTCGCGGTCGGCCACGTCGAACTGCAGCACGCGGGCATTGCGGCCCAGGGCCTGGATCTCGGCCTGCACGGCCTCGGCTTCGGCGCGGCCGCTGCGGCAGTGCAGCACGATGTCGTAACCGGCGTTGGCCAGGCGCAGGGCAATGGCGCGGCCGATGCCGCGGCTGGAGCCAGTTACCAGAATGGAGTCAGTCATACGCGGGGCTCATGTAAAGCAGGTTCTTGTAGGTAGCTCGCCACTTCCGGCGGACGGAACACGGTCAGGCGCGCCAGCGCCCTGATGCCCGGCCCTGTCAGGTGGCATTCGAAAACGCCCATGCCGTTGTCGTCCTGCAGGGTACGGATGGCATGGACGGTGAGTTCGGACCCGACGGGGAAGCTCGCCACGTCGCACTGGTACTGCCGGGTGCCGAGCAGGAAGCCCAGCTCCACCGGCTCGCCGCGCGAGCGTGCCTGGCAGCCGGCGTAGGCGGCGACGCTCTGCGCCATCAGCTCCACGCCGACCCAGGCCGGCAGGCTGCCGTCGGCCTCGTTGAACAGCCCGCCGGGGCGCACCGTCAGGCGCGTGCGGATGTCCTCGTCGCCGAACTCGAGGACCTCGTCGAGCAGGATCATGTCGCCCGCATGGGGCAGCAGCGAGGCGATCGGCCAGTCGATCATCGGGTCACTCCAGGGTCATTGCGCAGCTCGCCCAGGATCAGGCTGATGTTGTTGCCGCCGAAGGCGAACGAGTTGCTCATCAGGTAGCGCGGGCCGGCGGACGGCAGGCGCGGCGCGTCTTCGCCCACCAGTTGCAGCGCCGGCAGTTGCGGGTCGGCGATGCCGTCCCAGCGCTGCGGCGGCAGGCGCTTGTCCGGGTTGTGCTCGCCCAGCAGCAGCCAGCAGAACGCCGCTTCCAGCGCACCGGCGGCGCCGAGGGTATGCCCGGACAGCGGCTTGGTCGAAGAGCAGGGCACGCCGCCAGGAAACTCCGCGCTGACGGCGAGGCTCTCCATGGCGTCGTTGTGCTGTGTCGCGGTGCCGTGCAGATTCAGGTAGGCAATCTGGCTGGCTTGCACTTGCGCATCGGCCAGCGCCTTGCGCATCGCCTCGCGTGCGCCACGGCCTTCGGGTTCGGGGGCGGAAATATGGTGCGCGTCGGAGCTGGCGCCGCAGCCGAGCAGGGCCACTGCGCCGGGCTCGCGGGTCATCAGGAACAACGCGGCGCCCTCGCCGATGTTGATGCCGTGGCGGTTGGCCGAGAACGGCTTGCACAGCTCGTCGGAGACCGCTTCCAGCGCGCTGAAGCCGTTCAGCGTCAGCTCGCACAGGCTGTCCACGCCGCCGCACAGCACGGCATCGCAAAGCCCCAGATTGAGCAGCCGGCGTGCGCTCTGCAGGGCGCGGCCGCTGGAAGTGCAGGCGGTGGAAATCACGTAGGCGGGGCCGGCCAGCTCGTAGTGTCCGGCGAGGTACACCGCCGGGTCGGACAGCTCCTGGTGCGAATAGTGGAAGCCTTCGGGCAACTGGCCGTGCAGGCTGTGGTGGCGCACGCCCTGGGTGGTTTCCTGGATGCCCGAGGTGCTGGTGCCCAGCACCACCGCCACGCGCGCTGCGCCGTAGCGCTGGATGGCCGCGCGGATGGCCGGGTCGATCTGCGTGGCGGCCGCCAGCAGCAGGCGGTTGTTGCGGGTGTCGTGGCGCTTGTCGGGAATGGCAGCCAGGCGCGCCTTCACCGTGCCCACCGGCAGGCTCCGGCCCGGCACCCAGCCAGCCTGCACCTGCATGCCCGCCGACACGCCGGCCAGCAGCGCGGCGGCCACTTCGCGGCGGTCGTTGCCCAGGGCACAGATCAGGCCCAGCTGGTTGAGGTAGGTGGCGGTCATGGAGCGCTATCCAGGGGCGTCACGTGATAGTGGATGTCAGCGGATTGCAGGGTGAAATCCTGCGTCGAACGATAAGTGATCTCCCAGCGCTGTTGCAGTTCGCGGGTGGCGCCTTCCGTCTGGTAGTCCGCCGGCCGATAGCGCGCGGCGAGCTGGTCCGGCGGAGTGAGGGCGAACAGCAGCACGGCGAACAGCTCGCGCGCTTCCGGGTTGGGCGGCAGCAGACCGTCGTTGCTCCACTCGCCGTCACGCAGCAGCTGGCGCGACAGCGGGATGCCCAGCGGATCGATCAGCGACCAGCGCAGCGCCCCGCCTTCCTGCTGGATCACCAGCAGCCAGTCCTGCGACGCTCCGCCCTGTTCGCGCTGGATATGCAGCTGCAGCGGCGTCGCCAGCGGCGGCAATGCCGACGGCAGCGGCGCCTGCTGGGCGCAACCGGCCAGCAGCAGGACGAAGGCAAGACTCAGCCAGCGGATCATGCTCAGCGGCTCTCCAGGGGTTTGCGCACCACGGCGTTGACCAGGGTTTCCTCGCGCTGGCCGAACGGCTTGGCCTTGCGCAGGCCCCAGCGTTCCAGCAGGCCGAAGTCCCTGGCGCGGCTCCACCACAGGTAGGGGTAGGAGACGTTGCGTTCGCTGAACTCGAAGCCCTGCTCGCGGAGCATCTGCAGGTACTGCGCGGCGCTCTTCTGCACGTGCATCGGGTGGCGGAAGAACCAGCGGATCACCCAGGTATCGATGTACGCCTCGGTGGACTCGGCGAACAGCAGCAGGCCGCCGGGCTTGAGTACGCGCCAGAACTCTTCCAGCGCACGCTCCTGCTCCACCAGGTGGTGGAAGGTCTGGTGGCAGAACAGGATGTCGACGCTGGCCGAGGGCAGCATCAGGTCGGCGCAGTCGGCGCAGTTGAGTTCGACCTCGACGTTCTCCCGCGCCGCTTCCAGCGCCGAGCAGTCGAGGCTGTGCGGGTCGGCATCCAGGCCGATCAGGCGGCCGGGCTGGAAGGCATCGCGCAGCAGGCGGAACGAACGGCCCTGGCCGCAGCCGGCGTCCAGCAGCACGGGGTTGGCCGGGATGTCCCAGCTCACCAGGCGCTTGAGGTCGTTGATCGCCACGCGCAGCACGTGGTGCTGCCAGGTGTGGCTTTGCAGGAACCAGAAACCGAAGCGGGTTTCCTCGACGTAGGTGGAAGCGGGGCGGGTCATGACAGTCCTTGTCCTTTTCAGCTGGCGCAGATTTCGGAGAGCACCCGCAGACGACGCTGCGGTTCGGCGACGAAGGGATTCTTCAGGTCCCAGGCGTAGCCGGCGAGGATCGAGCAGATCATCCGGCGGATCTCCGGGTCGGCCTTCTCGTAGAAGATCACGTCCTGGAAGCTGCCGTCGTACCAGCCCTCGACGTAGGCGCGGAAGGTGTCCACGCCGCGTTTGAGCGGCTGGGCGAAGTCGGCCTGCCAGTCCACCGTCTCGCCCTTGAGCTGACGGTCGAGCAGGCCCGCCGCCATGCTGGAGGAGCGCATGGCGATGGTGACGCCGGAGGAGAACACCGGGTCGAGGAACTCCGCCGCGTTGCCCAGCAGGGCGAAGCCCGGCCCGGCCAGGCGCTTGACGTTGGCCGAGTAGCCGCCGAGGGTGCGCGCCGGGGTGTCCCACACGGCGTTGCGCAGCAGCGGGCGCAGGTTCGGCGCGGCGTCGAAGAAGCCTTTCAGGCAGGCATCGAGGTCATCCAGCCTGCCTTCGAAATGATGGTCCTCGGCGACCACGCCGACGGAGGTGCGGCCGTCGCTGAAGGGGATGGTCCAGTACCAGATGCCGCGCTCCTGCGGGTGGATGCTGATGAGGATCTTCTCGCGGTCGAAGTGCGGCGCGTCGATGCGGTCTTCCACATGGGTGAACACCGCGCGGCGCACCGGGAAGCCGGACGGCGCCTCCAGGTCGAGCAGGCGCGGCAGCACGCGGCCGTACCCGCTGGCGTCGAGGGCGAAGGCGCATTCCACCTCGTACTCGCTGCCGTCCAGGCGGCGTACGCGCAGGCGTGGGCAGGCGCCGGCGAAGTCGGCGGCGATGATCTCTTCCTCGTAGCGGATTTCCACGCCCTGCCGTTCGGCCTGGTCGGCCAGCAACTGATCGAAGCGTGCACGCTGGACCTGGAAGGTCGAGCCCTTGCCCTCGGTGAATTTGTCGCGGAAGTCGAAATCGGTGTAGCGCTCGCCCCAGCCGAAGGCCGCGCCGTGCTTGGTCTGGAAACCGGCAGCGAGCACCGCGTCGAGCATCCCGGCTTCCTCGACGAAGTCCAGGCAGTGCGACAGCAGGCTCTCGCCGATGGAGAAGCGCGGGAAGCGCTGGCGCTCCAGCACCAGCACGTCGTGACCCTTGCGCTTGAGCAGGGCGGCGGCGATGGCGCCGGAAGGCCCCGCGCCGATGACGACGACGGTGCGTTGTTGCAGATCAGGGGCGGGCATCAGAAGGGCTCCTTGCCGGGGCAATATCCTGGGAAGCGGTGCTGCTGCGTGGGCGACGCACACCGCAGAGGGCGGGCAGCAGGGTGGCGAACAGACTCATCAGCAGCAGGCTGAAATACAGCAGCGAGTCGATGTGGCCCTGCTGGAACAGCAGGTTGAGGAAGACGATCTCGGTCAGCCCGCGAATGTTCAGCAGCAGGCTTTCCTTCCACAGTTGCCCTCCCGTGGCGCCTGGCAGCGCCCAGCGCAGGCCGAGCCAGCTGCCGGCCAGCTTGCTCAGCACCGGCAGCACCAGCAGCGCGCCGAGGTAGAGCCAGGAGTAGCCGGAGAGGGCGTGGTGGAAGTCGATCTGCAGGATGCCAAAGGCCAGCACCAGCGGCACCAGCAGGCTGTTCTGCAAGGCCTGCGCCGCGCCCGGCGGTATCGGCAGGCGGAACGGCTGGCGCACCGCGGCCTGGGCCATCAGCCAGGTGATGGCGAACACCAGGGTGTTCAGGTGCCAGTGCTGGAAGGCGATCATCAGGCCGAAGAACGGCAGGCTGTAGGCCAGGTGCTGGCGTACGCCGATCAGCCGCAGCAACAGCGGAGTCACGCCAGCCAGCAGCGGCCAGATCAGTTTCGACGGATCGCTGCTGCCCTGGGCCAGGCCGAACAGGCTCCAGCACCACAGGTCCATCAGCACTGCCGCGTGCATCAGCCGGCGGGTGGCGTCCTCGGGGTAGTCGATGTTGCGCAGGAACAGGTAGAGCACCGGGATCGCGGTGATGGCGAACAGCAGGCCGATGCCCAGCACGCTCATGCCCTCGCGCACGCCCAGCAGCCACCAGGCGCTGGCCATGCCGCAGGCCAGCGGCACGGCGAAGCTGGGCAGGGCGATCTTCAGGCTCTGGCGGCTGACGTCCAGATCGATCACGTCGCTGAGGATATGCCCCAGCAGCAGGGCGAAGCCGATGTCGTAGAGCGGCTTGAGCCAGGGCGCGCTGACCAGTGTGCGCACCTCGAAACCCTGGCCTTGCAGCACC
The DNA here is from genome assembly GCF_014204515.1 of Pseudomonas nitroreducens. Lineage (GTDB taxonomy): Bacteria > Pseudomonadota > Gammaproteobacteria > Pseudomonadales > Pseudomonadaceae > Pseudomonas > Pseudomonas nitritireducens_A. The sequence continues at coordinate 31,765 of NZ_JACHLI010000024.1, forward strand.
ACGAACAGCAGCGGCAGCAACAGCCCGGCCACCAGCAACTGGCTGACGATGGGCAGCAGGCGCAGGCGCCTGCCGCCGATCACGGCGAGGGCGAACAGTGGCGGCATGGCCAGCCAGAACAGGATCGTCAGCATGCCGGCGTGCCTTCTCTCGGGGTTTCGCCTGCCCAGGGGCAGAACAGGAAACAGAACCCCAGGCCCAGGCCCACGGCCAGACCGAAGTTGCTGATCACCGGCGTGCTGGACAGCGCCAGCAGGCCGAACGACAGCCAGGTGGTGATGGCCGCCAGCAGTACGCCGACCAGACTCACCGCCGCGCCGCCGACGCGCTCGCGCATGAGGATGGTGTAATCCACGCCGATGGCGGTCACCAGCAGCAGGCCGAACAGGCTGAACAGGGTCAGTGGCTGGCCCAGCCAGCCCAGGCTGGCGAGGCTGCACAGCGCCGCCAGCAAGGGCAGCAGGACGATGCGCAGGGCGCCGCGCGGGCCGAAGGGCTTGAGCAGCAGGGCGAAGATCAGTACGCAGGAGAGCAGTTTCAATTCGGTGGCGCTGACCTGGGTGGCGGCGAACAGACGGTTCAGCTCGCCCAGGCGATCCACCAGTTGCACGCCTTCCAGGCCCTTGGCCTGCTCGGCCAGCACACTGGCGTCGGACAGCCCCTGCAAGCTCACCAGCCCGGCCACGCCGCCGTCCACCGTGCCCAGCCACAGCGGCCGCCACGGCTCGCCCAATGGGCCTTGCAGGGCCTGGTCGAGGGACTGCGGCGGGAGTTTCTCCAACTGCTCCAACTCGGCTTGCAGCGCCGCCTGCGGGATGCCCAGGTCGAGCAGCGCCTGCCAGTGTTGCGGCAGCTGGCGCAGGGCTTCGCGGGCCTGCTGTTGCTGCTGTGCGCTGGCGAGCAGTTGGTTGAGTGCGAGGTAGCCCTTGAGCTGGTCGGTTTGCACCAGCTTGTCCAGCCGCGCGGCCAGTTCGGCCTGGCGTTGCAGCAGCTGGGTTTCATCGGCGGCGCGGATCAGGAAGAACTGGCTGGTGGGCTGGTAGCCGGTGATGCGCGCCACGGCCTGGGCCTCGGTCAGCAACTGCGGTTTTCCGCCCAGCCACTGGCGCAGGTCGTTCTTGATCTGCAATTGCCACAGCCCGCCCGCACAGAACAGCGCGACCACGACCAGCAGCGGCCAACTGCCGGTGCGGCGGAGCAGGGACTGGCGCAGGCCCATCAGCCGCGTGCCCAACGACAGCAGCAACGGTTGCGGTGCGATGGCATCGCCGCGCAGCAGGATCGGCAGCAGGCCGATCACGCACAGGTACGCGGCGAGCAGGCCGGCCACCGAGAAGGTCGCCACCTGGGTCAGCGCCGGGAACGGTGTGCAGGCCAGGGCGAGGTAGCCGATCAGGTTGGTGGCGAGGCTGAGGAACAGCCCGCGCTGGCTGAGCTTCAGCGCGTGCCACGGCTGCCAGTGAGTGGCAGTCCAGGCTTTGGACAGGTAATGCAGCGGGTAGTCCGAGGCCACGCCGATCAGACTGGCGCCGAGCACCAGGGTCAGCAGGTTGATCTTGCCGAACAGGGCGATGCACGCGGTGGCGCCGGCCAGCACGCCGACCAGCACCGGCAGGAAGGCCAGCAGCGCGCGCGCACGACGGAAGGCGAGCAGCAGCAGGAGCAGCGTGCCCAATGCAGCACCGCCGCCGACCCAGGTCATCTCGCGGCTGGCCTGGCGCTGGCCGTCGGCCGCGTAGAGCAGGCCGCTGGCGGCAACCATCTGCCCGCCGTCGGCGCTCAACTGCTGGCGCGCCTCGGCGATCTGCGCGGCCACCGCGCGGGGCAGGTTCATGTCGAAGGCATCGGCGCGAGTGCGGGCGCGCAGCAGCACCCAGTTGCGCCCGTCGGCTTCGGCCACCAGTGCGCCGCTGCCGATGTCCAGCTGCACTTTCGACGGCAGCGGCTGGTGCTGCTGGATGCGCAGGGCGAGGCCGAACCAGTCCTGGTCGTTGGGCAGCAGGCCGAAGCCGGCGAAGGGATCGAAGAGTTGCTCCACGCGCCGCTGGACGAAGGCGTCAGGATCGCCAATCAGCTCCTGGCGATCGCTGGCGCCGAGCAGAGCAAGGCGGCCGCTGCGCAGCTGTTCGCGCAGCGCCGGCAGGTCCGCCTGCACGCCCCACTGGACCTTGTCGTAGAGGTCGCTGGCCTGCCAGCGCTCGGCCAGTTCGCGGGCGCGGGCGATGGCGGTATCGCGCTCGGGGTAGCCGACCAGCACGATCAGCTCGCGGTTGAGCGGCTCCTGCATGCGCTGTTCGGCCTGCTTCTGCAGCACGTCACGGCTGCCGCCGGGCACCAGTTCCAGCAGGTCGGTGCTCAGTGGCGCGGCGCCGCGCCATTGCCAGGCGGCGAGGGCGAGCAGCGCCAGCAGCCCGGCGAGTACCAGGCGTGGCAGCCACTGCGGCCGCTCAGCGGGCAAAGTCGGCGCGCTCCGCATCGGTCAGGTTGTCGCCGGGCTGGCTGTCGGTCATGCGCAACACGGTGCGGTCGCCCTGGGCTTCGTGCAGTTCGATGCGCTGCACCAGTTCGCTACCGGCAATCTCGATGCTGTCGAAGATCTGCTTGAGCAGTACGGCGCGTGGGGTGAGGGTGAGTTTCCAGTCATTCGCTTCGCCACTGAGGGCGAGGTCGAAGTCACGCTGCAGGCCGCTGCTGTCGCCTTCCAGCACGGCGAGGAACAGGCGGTTCTGCTGCGCGCTGGCGCTGCGCTGCGGCAGTTGCTGCCAGCCGTTGGCGTCGCGCCGGGCGATGCCTTGATCGTCGATGCGGTAGTCCTGCTTGAGCGGCGTCTGCAACAGCCAGAGCAGGCCGTGCTGCTTGGCGAGGACAAAGTGGCCCTTGCTCACCAGCGGTTGCGGCAGCGAACGCAGGTGCTTCTCCTGGACGAACTCGCCACGCACTACCGCCGGCTTGCCGAGCTGCGCGGCCAGTTGCGGCAGATCGAAGGCGTGGGCCAGCGGAGCGAGCAGCAAGCCGCAGACCAGCAGGGCGCGCTTCAGCATGACTCGGCCTCCAGCGCACGCTGCACGGCGGCGATGAACACCGGCGGGGAGACCATCTGCATCTCGCGGCTGGCGATTTCCACCGCCACCTGGCTGCTGCTGGCGCGGGTCAGGCGCTCGCCGGTCTCGGCGTCGCTGATCAGGTAGTTGATCTTCAGGCGGTGCTCCCACTCCACCAGGTTGGCGCGTACGCTGATGCGCTGGCCGAAGCGGGCGCCGCGCACGTAGCGCAGCTGCAGGTCGATCACCGGCCAGGCGTAGCCGGCCTCGCGCATCTGCGCGTAGTTGTGGTCGAGCTTGTCGAGCAGGGCGCAGCGCGCGACTTCCAGGTATTTGACGTAGTGGCCGTGCCAGACCACTTCCATCATGTCGACATCGAAGAACGGCACGAGGATTTCCACCTCGGCCTGCAGCACCCCGGCCTTACGCATAGAGCCCCCAGTGGCGCGCGCGGATGCGCTGCAGGCACAGGCGCAGTTCGCCTTCCAGGGCGCGGTCCTCGATCAGCGGCGGGAAGTCTTTCGCCAGTCGCTCGTGCATGCCGCCCAGTGGCGCCGGCAGCGGCCACGCACCAGCTTCGCCGCAACGCAGCCAGACGCCCTGTTGTGCGGCCAGCAAAGTGGCGGCGGCGACCTGCTCGGTCAGCTCCAGGCTGCGCAGGGCATCGCGTGCGGCGATGGTGCCCATGCTCACCTTGTCCTGGTTATGGCACTCGGTGGAGCGCGAGAACACGCTGGCCGGCATCGTGTTTTTCAGCGCCTCGGCGGTCCAGGCGCTGGCGCCGATCTGCACGGCCTTGAAGCCGTGGTTGATCATCGCGCGGTCCGCCGGCGCCCCCGAGAGGTTGCTCGGCAGGCCGTGGTTGTAGCGGGTGTCCACCAGCAGCGCGAGCTGCCGGTCGAGCAGGTCGGCGACGTTGCCCACCAGGTTCTTCAGGCTGTCCATGGCGAAGGCGATGTGCCCGCCGTAGAAGTGCCCGCCATGCAGGACGCGCTCATCTTCGGCGTCGATGATCGGGTTGTCGTTGGCGCTGTTCAGCTCGATCTCGATGAACTGCCGCAGCAGGCCCAGGCTGTCGGCCAGCACGCCCAGCACGTGGGGTGCGCAGCGCAGTGAGTAGCGATCCTGCAGGCGGTGCAGCGGTGGCGTCGGTGCGTCGATGGCCAGGTCCTGGCGAATCCACGCGGCAACCTGCATCTGCCCCGGATGCGGCTTGGCGGCGAACAGGCGCTCGTCGAAGTGCTCCGGGTTGCCCTGCAGGGCGATCACGTTCAGCGCGGTAATGCGCGTGGCCAGCTTGAGCAGGTAGTCGGCGCGCACGTAGGCCAGGCAGGCGAGGCCGGTCATCACCGCCGTGCCATTCATCAGCGCCAGCGCTTCCTTGGGCCGCAGCACCAGCGGCTGCCAGCCCAGTTCAGCGTGGACCTCGGCGGCGCTGCGCCTTTCTCCGCGCCAGAGCACTTCGCGTTCACCGGCCAGGGTTGCGGCGACATAGGACAGCGGCGTGAGGTCGCCGCTGGCGCCCACCGAACCCTCTTCCGGGATCAGCGGCAGGATGTCGTGTTCGAGGAAGGCGTGCAGGCGCTCCAGCAGTTCAAGGCGCACGCCGGAAACCCCGTGGCTCAGCGAACGCAGGCGCGCGGCGAGCACGGCGCGGGTGGCCTGCGGATCGAGCAGCTTGCCCAGGCCGCAACCGTGGAAGGTGAACAGGTGCTGCGGCAGCGCCTCGACGTGCTCCAGCGGCACGGCCACCACGCAGGAATCACCGTAGCCGGTGGTGACGCCGTAGATCACGCCTTCCTTGTCCAGCAGGGTGTCGAGGAACTGCGCGCCGCGGGCGATCCGCGCGCGGAACTCGGTGTCGTCGTCCAGGCGGCTTTCCACCCGGCGCTCGGCGAGGGCGACGATCTGCTCGATGCTCAGGTGGCCTTGGCCGAAAACCGGCACTTCAGGGGTTGTCGTCATGGGCTTTCCAGAACGGGTAGAAGTTGAACCACTGCTGCGGCGCGCGCAGGCAGTAGTGTTCCAGGCGTTGGGCATAGCGCTGGGTCCAGTGTTTCAGGACCTCGGCGCGGTCGCTGCGGCGCCACTGGATGCGCTCGGCGAAGGGCTCCAGGTAGACGCGGTAGCGGCCTGCTTCCTTGAGGCAGAACATCAGGTTGGCCGGGCATTGCAGCAGCCCGGCCAGTAGCCAGGGGCCTTGCGGGAAGGCGGCCGGGGCGCCGAGGAAATCCACCTCGACGTTGCGCCCGCCGTGCAGCGGAATGCGGTCGCCGGCGATCGCCAGCCACTCGCCGGCGTCCAGGCGCTGGGACAGCTGCAGCATGATCGCCGGGTCCAGTTCGCTCACCTGAATCAACCGCAGGTGGCTGGCGCCGGACTCACCCAGCAGCCGGTTGAACTGCTCGGCGTGGCGGGTGTGCACCAGCACGTTCATGCGTACCTTTTCGCCCAGCTCGGCCAGCGCACGGCAGACTTCGAGGTTGCCCAGGTGCGCGCCCACCAGCAGTTGCCCACGGCCGCTGCGCAGCTGGGCGCGCAGGTTGTGCGGGTCATCCAGTTCGATGCTGGCCAGGTCCAGGCGGCCGGCCCAGACGTCGAGCTTGTCGAGGATGGCGTCGGCGAAGGCCATGAACTGAGCGAACACGCGGCCGGTGCTCGGGCGCAGCGAAGTGTCACCGCTGTGCTGCGCCAGGCGCTGCTGGTACTCGCGGATGGCGCCGCGGGCACGGCTGCCGAAGAGGAAGAAGTACAGCACGATCAGATGCAGCAGCGGCGACAGCAGGCGCCGGCCCAGGGTGCGCGCCGCCCAGGCGGTGAAGCGCATCAGCAGCAGGCTGCCGCGCTCGCGCTGCTGCGCCCAGTGCTGCGCGCTCACGCAGGGCTCCGCAGGCGGCGCCAGAGAATGGCCGGCGAGCGCCAGAGCATGCCGAAGAACAACCGCGCGTGCATGGAGGAGATCAGCGCGTTGTCGTGGAACAGGCGGAAGTGCGAGAGGCCGTCCAGCGGGTAATGCACCTTGGTCGGCAGCCACTGCATCGGCTGGTTGCGCCAGGCCAGGCGCACGAGGATTTCCGGATCGAAATCCATGCGCTTGCCCAGCTTCGCGCTGTCGATCAGCTGCAGCGTGGGCTTCAGCGGATAGACGCGGAAGCCGCACATGCCATCGCGGATCGACAGCGACAGGCTGTTGATCCACACCCAGACGTGGGTCAGGTAGCGCGCGTATAGGCGGCCCTTGGGCACGCTAGCGTCGTACTGCGGATAGCCGCAGATCAGCGCACCGGGATGTTCGCTCGACGTGACGAGGAAGCGTTGCACGTCGCCCAGGTCGTGCTGGCCGTCGGCGTCCACCTGCAGCGCGTGAGTGAAGCCCAGGCGCGCGGCTTCGCGCAGGCCGGCCATCACCGCGCCGCCCTTGCCCTGGTTCACCGCCAGGCGCACCAGGTACGTTTCGCGGCCTGCGGCGAGCTGGTCCATCACCACCGCGCACTCGCGGCTGGAGGCGTCGTCCACCAGCACGCAGGGCAGCCCGGCGGCGAGCAGTTCGGCGACCACCTGGGGCAGCGCGTGCTCGTGGTTGTACACCGGGATCACGGCGCAGGGCTTGGTGTTCATTCGGTCGCCCCCAGCAGGATGCGCCCGGAGGAACAGGCGGCCTCACCACGGGTGAAGGCGAAGTACAGCTTGCCGCGCGCGGCGTCCCAGCGCAGCGAGAGCTGGCAGAGATCGCCCGGCCGCAGCAGTTGCTGGAACTTCAGCACTTCCATGCCGCCGAAGCGCGGCGGCAGGTCGAATACCTGGCGAGCCAGTTGCTGCGCCCACTGCACCTGCACCACGCCGGGCAGCACGGGCGCCTTGGGGAAGTGGCCGGGGAAGAAGGCGAGGTCCAGGGGGATTTCCAGCTGGAAGCGCTGTTCGCCGTCCGCCTCGCTATGCGCCAGGACTTCCGGGTCGCGGCTGCGCGGTGCGTGCAGCAGGTCGTCCACCAGGCCTTGCGGCAGCTTGCCCTGGGCGTTGCCCGGCAGGCGGCGCAGCAGGCGCCAGCGGCGCGGCAGGGCGAGGGCTTCGCAGTGGTCGGCGAGGTGTTCGCGCAGGCGTTGGGTCAGCGCGCGGCGGCCGCCGTTGCGCAGTTCATGCAGGCCGACGTCGTTGAGAGCGACCAGTGCGCCGAGGCTGGCGCGGTTCTCCTGCACCACGCCCAGGCGCGCTTCGCTGACGAAGGGATGTTTCGCCAGCGCGGCCTCCAGTTGCGGCAGGGAGATGCGTTTCTCTTCCAGCTTGACGATGCGGTCCAGTCGGCCGAGCAGCTCGAAGCGGCCGTCGGCGCACAGGCGCGCGGCGTCGGCGGTCTGCTCGGTTGCGCCGGGCGGCAGGTAGGTCGATTCGATGCGCAGCGCGCCGTGCTCATCCTGGCTCAGGGTCACGCCGTCGAACGGTTGCCACAGCTGGCCGCCCTGGCGCCAGGCGATGCCGCCGGTCTCGGAGCTGCCGTAGATTTCCGTCGGCGCCTGGCCGAGGCGTTCGTGCAACAGCTCGCCAGCTTCGGCCGGCAGCGGGCCGCCGGAGGAGAACACCCGTACCACCGGGCGCAGTGCCGGCCAGTCGAGGTTGTCGCCCATGCGCTTGAGCAGCGCCGGGCTGCCGACCCAGGCGAAGCGCGGCTGGTCGAGGCTCAGGCGTTGCAGGTCTTCGGGGAAGGCGATCTGCCGACGGAGAAAGGCGCGGCCGGCGGACAGAGGCCAGAGCACGCGGAACAGCAGGCCGTAGATGTGTTGCGCGGCGACGCTGCCGAGGATGCGCGCCTCGCCCAGCTCGGCGCCCCACAGCGCCTGGAGCACCTGCACTTCGTTGTCCAGCTGGCGCAGCGACTTGCCGATCAGCTTGGGCTCGCCGGTGGAGCCGGAGGTGCTGAGCACCAGGCGGCAGGCGTCGAGATCGAGCTCTTGCGGTGCCAGTGCGGGACCATCCAGCTCGGCCAGAGTCAGGTCGCCGGGTTGGTCGCCGATCCAGGTGTCGATCTGCGCCGCCAGCCGTTCGCGGCTGTGGGCGAGGTTGTCGGCCGGCAGCACCGCTTCGGCGCCTGCCAGCCACGTCGCGTAGAGGGCGATGGCCAGTTCGGCGGCGTCTTCCAGGTGGATCGCCACGCGTTGGGCGTTGCGTTGGCGCAGGGCACCGGCAGTGGCGCAGATGCGCTGCACGAACTCATTGGCGAGCAGCGCCGGCTCCATCGCCAACGGGCGCTCGGCAGGCAGTTCCAGCAGCAGCCGGGCGAGGGAAATCGGTTTCATCCTTGACCTCTGACCCGTTGCCGCACCAGCCACTCGACGGCGAACAGCACGCCCATCAGCAGGTAGGAAATCAGGCCGTTGTACAGCGTCCACCAGGCCAGCGGCGCCCACAGCGTAAGGGCCGCGGCGATCAGGCCGTTGCCCAGGAAGAACAGCACCCAGGCCTGGGTCACCCGGCGCGTGTAGCGCACCGCGTGGGGCGGCAGCTCCGGCTCGCGCAGGCGCGCCAGGCGCTCCACCAGCGGCGGGCCGAACTTCAGGCTCAAGGCGAACAGGCAGAGCAGGCCGGCGCTGATCAGCACGGGATACCAGCGCAGCAGGTGCGGCTCGTTGACCAGCCACAGGACCAGGCAGAACAGCACGGCGGCCAGGGCCATCCAGCGCTGGCCGGGGCGCTGCCCGCTACCCAGGCTGCGGGCGAACCACAGGCCGCCCAGCAGCAGGGCGAAGAACTTCGGCGACAGGTGATCGATGCCGAAATAGATCGCGAACGGGTAGAGCAACCCGGCCAGCAGCAGGCCGAGCCCGACCAGACGTGTCATGGGTTGGCCAGGCGATGGACCGCTTCGACCACATCGCCGACGGTGCGCACCGACTTGAATTCCTCGGCGGCGATCTTCTTGCCGGTCTGGCGCTTCAAGTGATCGATCAGGTCGACGGCGTCGATGCTGTCGATCTCCAGGTCCTGGTACAGGTTGGCCTCGAGGCTGATCTGCGCAGGCTCCAGCTCGAACAGCTCGACCAGGGCGTCGCGCAGGGTGTTGAAAATATCCTCACGGGTTTGCATGGTCAGCGGTCTCAGGCGGCTTTCTTGGCGTTCACGAACGCCGCCAGGCTCGCCACATTGGCGAAGTGCTGGCGGGTGTCCTTGGCATCGGCGTCGATCTTGATGCCATAGCGTTTCTGGATGGCCAGGCCCAGTTCCAGGGCGTCGACCGAGTCCAGGCCGAGGCCGTCGCCGAACAGCGCGTCCTCGGCGTCGATGTCATCGGGGCCGATGTCTTCGAGGCCGAGGGCGTCGATGATCAGCTGTTTAATCTCCAGTTGCAGATCGCTCATCTCTTGCGAGCTCCTTGGTGAAATGCTGGTGCAGGAAGGCATTGAGCCGGCGTGAGGCCGCCGGGGCGGGGCCCTGGCTGGCAAAGACCTGGGGGTCCAGGTCGTCGCCCACGCGCAGGCGGAAGTGCACGCGGCGAGCGGGAATGCTGTACCAGGGCTCGGCCTTGGTCAGGGTGGTCGGCGTGACGCTGATGGTCACCGGGGTGATCACGCTGGCGCCGCGCAGGGCGATGGACGCCGCGCCGCGGTGGAACTCGGGGGCCTTGCCCGGCGTGGTGCGGGTGCCTTCGGGGAAGACGATCAGGGTCTGGCCCTGCTGCAGCGCGTCCACGGCTTCATCGAACATGTCCATGCTGCCGTTGTTGCTGATGTACCGCGCCGCCGTCACCGGGCCACGGGTGAAGGGGTTGGCGAACAGGCTCTGCTTGACCACGCAGTTGGCGTCGCGGATCAGGCCGATGAGGAAGACCACGTCGATCAGCGAGGGGTGATTGGCGATCACCATCTGCCCCGGACGGCCCAGGCGCTCGATATTCTCGACCTCATAGGTCAGCACGCCGCTGCGCTGCATGATCTGCACGAACAGCCAGAACAGCCGGCTCACCGTCTGCCGCGCGCGCGCGCGGCGACGCAGGGCATCGCCCGGCAACAGGCTCAGCAGCGGGAACACCAGCACCCGCAGCAGCAAGCCGCCGATACCGAAGAGGGCGAAGCACAGGCCGGTGGCGAACAGGCGCCACAGCCAAGCGTTGGCGCGCTTGCTCAGTGGTTGCGTTGCCAGGTCCATAGACGCTTCTTCCAGGGGTGGTGGATCAGGCTGGTGCGTTCGATCAGCGCGCGCACCAGGTTCAGGGCATTGGGCTGGGGCGGCGGCGCGAGGGCCGAGGTGTTTTCCGCCAGCGCCAGCGACCACTGGCTGCCCGCCGTCAGGCGCAGGGCCACGGCATAGGGGAAGGGCACGTCGTCGACCCAGCTGGAGTAGAGCTCCGGCACCGGCTCCTCGGTCACCACCAGCAGCACCTGCGGCGCACCTTCGGCGAGCAGTGCGGCGGCTTCCAGCAGACCGTGCTCGAAGCCGTCACGTTCGCCGGCGATCGCCGTCATCTCGCTGGTGTCCTGCCGCAGGATCGACCACAGCCCGATCACCGCGTTGTGCACGGAGAGGCTGAACTGGGTGGGTGACAGTGGTTGTTCGACGGCCAGCTCGCGCAGCAGTTCCAGGCTGCGGCCGGTTTCGCCGTGGCGGGAGACGAAGATCAGCGGCATTGGCGGGCGCCCCTCGGCCAAGGGCCAGGAGACGCTGAATACCATGCGTGCCAGCGGGCTCAGGCGGCGGCGCTGCAGGGCGGGGAGAAAGGCGACGTCCGCCTGGGCGGCGGCGTCGGCAAGGCGCTCTTCGCGCACCCAGCTCTGCCAGTCGGCGATCGTGGACAGGCCCGGGGCCCAGGCGCTCCACTGGTCGATATCGAATTGAATCACGCGGCGAGCTCTTGTTGGCCCTCGAGGGCATTCCTGTCGGCTAATGGGTCTTCCTTGATCCACCAAGAGCTTCGTCGACACGTGCCATGGCGCAGGGCCGCCATTATCGCGGTCACGCTGCTGTCAAGCAAACTTTTGCTTACAAAAGGGCTGCTGCTGAAAATCAGACGTTTCTTAATTTAATGCCGACTTTATGACGAGGAGTTGTAGGGCGCAGGTCGACCCGCCGAGCGGTAGGGGCAAATTGCCGTGCTCGCCCTTGTCATGGGCTTTGCATAGAATCCGGGGGTCTTGAATGGTTCCTGGAGGGATGGCTCATGCGGCGCGTGGTGTTCAATCAGAAGGGCGGGGTGGGCAAGTCGAGCATCGCCTGCAACCTGGCGGCAGTCAGCGCGGCGGAGGGCTACCGCACGTTGCTGGTGGACCTGGACGCCCAGGCCAACTCCACCCATTACCTCACCGGCCTGACCGGTGAAGACCTGCCGGTGGGCATCGCCGACTTCTTCAAGCAGACGCTCTCGTCCGGGCCTTTCAGCCGCAAGGGCAAGGTCGATATCTACGAGACGCCCTTCGACAACCTGCATATCGTCACCGCCAGCCCGGAGCTGGCCGACCTGCAGCCCAAGCTCGAGCAGAAGCACAAGATCAACAAGCTGCGCAAACTGCTGGACGAGCTCTCCGAGGACTACGACCGGATTTACCTGGATACCCCTCCGGCGTTGAATTTCTATACGGTTTCCGCGCTGATCGCCGCCGATCGCTGCCTGATCCCCTTCGACTGCGACAGCTTCTCCCGTCAGGCGCTGTATGGCCTGCTGCAGGAGATCGAGGAGCTCAAGGAAGACCACAACGAGGACCTGGAGGTCGAGGGCATCGTGGTCAACCAGTTCCAACCGCGCGCGACCCTGCCGCAGCAACTGCTGGATGAACTGGTGGAGGAGGAGCTGCCGGTACTGCCGGTCTACCTGATGAGCTCGGTGAAGATGCGCGAGTCGCACCAGGCGTGCACCCCGCTGATCTTCCTCGAACCCCGGCACAAGCTGACCCAGCAGTTCGTCGAACTGCACAACCTGCTGGAAGCCTGAGCCGTTACTGGCTGATCAGCACATCGCAGGGCGGCCGGCGCAGGAAATAGCGCGTCGAGCTGCCCAGCATGGCCTGCTCGATGGCGCCGCGGCTGCGGCTGCCGAGCACCAGCAGGTCCGGCGTCCATTCGCGCAACGCCGTCTCCAGCGCCTGCTGGGGCGTGCCCTGCTGCACCGCACAAAGCAATTGCGGCCCGTTGGCCGGCACCTGGGTGCGCTCATCCTGCAGCGCCTGGCGCAGCAGTTCGCGCTGGGTCTCCAGATGGCTGTCGGCACGGTCGGCCTTCCTGCCCGGCTGGTAGGCGTTGAGCGCCAGCAGCTCGGCGTTGGCTGCAAGCAGCCGGTAGCCGGCGCGCCAGGCCTGGCAGGAGCAGTGCGACAGGTCGAGCCCGACCAGGGCCTTGGCATAGGGCGCAGCGGATTCCTCCACCGCCAGCAGGATCGGCGCGCGGCAATGCCGGGCAATGCGCTCCAGGGTGGTGCCGTCGAAGCGCTCCAGCAGTTGCTGGTGGTGCGCGCCGATCACCAGCAGGTCGGCGCCCAGCTCCTGCGCCGTCTGGGTGACGGTATTCGCCGCGCGACCCTGACGGATCACCAGTTGGTAATCGGCGATCTCGTTGGCGCAGGCAGCATCGCGCAGGGCCACTTCGGCGGCTTCGCGCACCGTGGCCATCATGCGGTCGGGAAAGTATTCCTCGATGACGTGCAGCAGCGTGACGCTGGCGCCGTGCTGGCGGGCCAGCTGTGCAGCACGGCGTACGGCGATATCCGCCTCGACGCTGAGGTCGTGGGCGACGAGCAGGTTCCTGTACATGGTGGCTTCCCTCTGTGGCGCTTCCACTGTCGCGCCACGTAGGAAATTTCACCTTGATGCAGGGCAATGGCCCGTTTCAGCGGCTGCGCAGCTGATAGACGGAATGGCTTTCCGCGACGACGTTGCCGTCCGCATCCTTCAGCTGCAGGTCGAGGACGAACTCGGCCTTGCCGTGCTGCGTTGCCTCCTCGCCGATGCGCTGGATTTCCGCCTCGCTCAGGTAGGCGTCCACCGTCACGTCGCTGGTGGCCGGACGCAGGAAGCGCAGGCCGGACTCCTTGACGATGGGGTAGAAGCGATGGGCATCGAAGCTGGCCACGGTCAGCACGCCGCCGGGCAGTTCGGCGACGGTGAACAGCGCGCCGGCGTACATGTTGTTGACGTGGTTCTCGTTGCCCTTGAGCGGCATGCGCAGGCGCACGTGGCCCTGCTCCAGCACCTCGGCCTTGAGGCCGGTGCGCTTGACGAAGGCGATGTGCTCTTCGGTGAGCTGACGGATGAATTCGGTGGGATGAGGCATGGGCGCGCTCCGCTTCGCCTGGAAAGGTGTCTGCCCAAGCCTAGCCGCCCCGCGCGGCCTGGCAATGACCGCGCGGATTGACCGAAACGCTCGTTGCCAGGCGCGTGGTCTCAGCGTGTGTCGCCAACCTCATGGCGGCTGGCTTCGCTCGACCTGAGTCGCTGCAATACCGAGTGCGCATCGTGGCTCGCGACGATCCCGGCAGCCTGCAGGCGCTGTTCCAGCGGAGCGTCGCTTTCTTCCTCCAGCAGAGCACGGGCGGCCTGCTCCTGGTCGTCGAACGCCTGCTGGCGCTGGCGGATGCGCCCCAGCGACTCCTGGATCGCCGCCATCCGCCCCTGCAACTGGTGCTGATGGCTGCCGATCTGCGCGCTGGCTTGCTGGGCGCTGGCCGTGGCACGAACCTGGACCAGCTCGCGGCGATGCTCCTGGAGCGTCTGCGCGCTGGCTTTCAGCCGGGCCTTGAGGCGGGCTTCCTGGGCGCCCAGGTGGCCGATCTGGCGGTCCTGCTCGAGGATCCGGGTTTCCAGCCGTGCCACCAGTCCGGCCACTTCCAGGGCCAGCGCTTCTTCGCCCTGGGCCAGTGCCGCCCTGGCCTGTGCTTCACGTTTCTGCAGCTGTTGCTGCTGCGCCGCACGTTCGCGCTCCAGGCCGATGCGCTCGGCGCACAGCAGCGTCAGTTGCTGGCGGGCTGCCAGCAGGGCGCTGTCCGCGTCGTGCAATTCCTGTTCGAGAATGCGCAGGGCATTGGCATCCACCAGCCACTCCACCGACTCGCGGGCCTGGCCGCGCAGCAGGCTGCCCAACTTGTTCCATACGCTCATCACTCATCTCCTGGGCGGTCGCCGTGGGGCCTACTCGGCAAATTCCTTGAGGATCTTCTGCGTCTTGGCTTCGCTGATGCGGTTGATCAGGCGCTCGCCCTCGTGCTGGTCGCGCAGGGTCTTGGTCAGGGTGATGGTCGAGTTCACCAGGAACACTGCGCAGATCGTCATGTAGCCCTTGACCGTCAGGTCGGCCGGCATGAAGACGATGCCCAGCGTGGTGGCGAGGAGGGAAAGGGCGAAGGACACCTTGATGAAAAACAGCCAGTACGCAGAGTTGAGTTGCACGTCGGATTGCATGGCTGACCTCCGGGGTCATGGTCGCTGAGACAGCCGCAGAGTGCTGGCAGGTATCGCTATTCGCAACTGAAACTCCCATTGTTTAGTATTGAGATACAGCGGGTATCGGAATTCGATACTTTCAGCCGATTGTGCCAGTTCGATGGAGCGACCCATGGCCTCTTCCCAGCAACTGATCGTTGCCCTCAAGCAGCAGCTCAAGCAGAGAGGGCAGACCTACCTGCAGATGGCCGCCGCGCTGGGCGTGTCCGAGCCGACGCTCAAGCGCTGGTTCTCCCAGGGCAACATGAGCCTCAAGCAGCTGGATGCGCTGTGCGAGCAGCTGGGCATGCCGCTGTCCGAGCTGGCACAGCTGGCCGAGGAGCAGGAAAAGATCCGCCAGCTGACCGCCGAGCAGGAGTCCCGGCTGGTGGCCGACCTGCGCCTGCTGCTGGTGGCGCTGGCGCTGCTCAATCACTGGCGCTTCGAGCAGATTCTGCAGACCTACACCTTCAGCGCCGTCGAGCTGATACAGCTATTGGCACAGCTGGACCGCATGGGCTTCATCGAACTGCAGCCGAACAACCGCGTGCGGCTCAAGGTCTCAGCGGACTTCGCCTGGCAGGTGGGCGGCCCGATACAGGGTTTCTTCGAGCAGCAGGTGCAGCGGGAATTCTTCCAGTGCTCCTTCGACCGCCCCGGCGAACTGCGCCTGGTGGTCAGCGGCATGCTCAGCCGCGCCAGCAACGCCGCCATGCAGCAGAAGATGCAGCGCCTGCTCCGCGACTTCCGCGGCCTGCATGACAAGGACTCGCAGCTCGCGCTGGAGGACAAGCACGGCACCAGCCTGGTGGTCGCCGTCCGCCCCTGGGAGCTGGCGGCCTTCACCCAGTGGCGCAAGCCGGGGCTGGAAAAGCGCTTCTGAACGCCCGGCCAGGCCGGCTCGTACGGGGCTCAGATGCCTTGACGGGCAAGCCAGTCGAGCAGCTGCGGCAACGGCATCGCGCCACTCTGACGAGCCACTTCCTGGCCGTTGCGCAGCAGGATCAGGCTGGGAATCGAGCGGATCCCCAGGCGTGTGGACAGGTTCGGGTTGGCGTCACTGTCCAGCTTGGCCAACCGCACCTTGCCCGACAGCCGCGCCGCCGCCTGCTCGAACACCGGCGCAAAGCCCTTGCATGGCCCGCACCAGTCGGCCCAGACATCCACCAGCAACGGCAGATCACCCTTGGCCTGGGCGGCGAAGCCGGCTTCATCGAGGTCGAACGGCCGATCCAGCACGATCGGCGACTGACAGCGCCCGCAACTGGGCGAATCGCCCAGCCGCTCGGCGGGGACGCGGTTGAGGCCGTTGCAGTGGGGGCAGGGGATGATCAGGGGATCGGACATGGTGGGGCTCCTCGGGCTATGGGGAGCTAGGTGGTGGCGGGGATAAGGATTATCAAGCGAGGGATTCATATCGTCATGTAGCGTCACACAGCGAGTAGCTCTAAAGTCAGCCCCTCATTACGCGATTCGGAACCAGCCCTGGAAGGTTTGTGCATGATAGAGACTATCCCGATGTGGAAAATGCTGATGGAAACCAAGGGCAAGGCTGCGGGGCTTACAGTGCTCGTGCTCTTGCCTGTGCTCATAGTTGCCGGTGCGGGAATGTTTCTTGACGGGCTGAGAAGTGGGCAAAAGCATCAGGCTGTAATGGGGTTTATTGGCCTGATTTTTTTTGGTGCGTGCACTCTGGTATTTGCGCCTGCAAAAAAATATATCCCAGGAAAAACATTTAAATTCTATAGAGATAAGAGGCTCACTACGCAGAGTGCGATAAACTACGGTTACGGGCTGGTAACTCTTATTGTCGCGGCTTATTGGGTTCTTGCTCCAGGACATACGGGTACGGCAGTAGTCTTTTGGCTGCTTGGGTTCTTGGGGCTATATTTTTATTCGAAAAGTTTGAAATTTCATGCGGATATAGATTTTTCGGCGAATGAATACCTGGCTACCGCTCTGGGTTTTGCTGTCGGGGAAAAAATTCTGGTCAGCTACCAGAATTTTTATTTAGACGAGATCGAGGCCGGCAGCAATGCTTTTGCCGCAACCGCGACAAAGCTGATTGTGGCGTCGTTTGATGGAGTTTCTTGGAAGAAGCTGTCACGAGATCTTGATCAGGTTTCGCACATTGGCATTATTGGTGATGAAGATCAGCGCTATTTCGTCAAGTTGCAATTCAGTGATGGTGCCTGTGTCTTGCTGTGCGTTGGGCTATATGAAAAGATCACATCAAGCCCCACTTTGGTAATAAGAAAGCTGCTGGAAACGATCGATGCAAGTCTCCTTGGTGGCAGTGGCGCGACACAGGCAGCGCCAAGGCGTCGGGTAGTTGCCAGCTCTGAAGTTCCTGTCGCTACTTTACAGGCTTCTGCGCCCGAGACTACGCCTGTATCCCCAGTGCCTATGCGCAACATTGAATTGAGTTCCGAGGCATTCACTGCTATCCGGGATGCCGAAGAAATTACTCCAGGGCGCCAGTTGGAAATTTAATATGTCTCATTGCACGAAATTTGAATTTTCTTATGTTGATGAAGAAACCATTGCCAAGGCGTTCGGCAAGATGGGCCTCAAACCAACGACAGATCTGGTTGCCTTATATCCCGGTGAGTTCAGTAAAAAAGTCCTGGCCAACTTCGGCTACATGGGGATACAGCAATTCAGAGCTGTTCGAGGGCAGACGGTCGAAGGCTTCAATCTGTTTGTTTGCCAGATTGAGGAGGGCTTCTACAAGCTCCTTATCGAGCGGGAAATTGTTTCGGCCGATGATGAAGCGGTCAAAGCTGGTTTGGCTTCGGTCTTCCAGAAGGCGTACATCAGTGTAGCTATCGATGAAACCGTCAAGCGCATAGAAGCATCAGGTGTTCCAGCAAGAGTGAAAGAAACGCTTCAAGGGTTCGAGGTTGAATTTGGGGCTCACTACGAATACAGCATCCTTGTGACATTTTCCGGTGATGAAATCATGGAGGAGGTGCGTGGTGTGAAAGGCGATATCTGCACAAGGCTTACCGAGGAGCTTGAGGCTCTGCTTTCCAGGCCCACTGCAGAACTGGTGACGGAGTGGAAGCCGGAATATACCGTCGTCCATGAAGAACAAACCCTGCAAATTCTCAGCGCGAACTTGTAAATGGAAATCAATGTACACCACATGGAGTTGAGCTGCGTTAATGGGCCAGGGTTGCGCTTGACGTTATGGGTGCAGGGCTGTGTATTGAATTGCAAGGGGTGTTTCAATCAGGATACCCATGCTCGCGAAGCAATTACGCTGATGCCTGTCGATGAATTGGCGCAGAAGATTAATTCGCTGAATATCGCAGGGGTTACTCTTTCTGGAGGCGAACCGCTGGATCAGGCGCCAGCCCTCGAACAATTGATACATGCCGTCGGTACCGAGAAAAACTGGATACTTTATACAGGCTATACGCCAAAAGAAATATTCCAGAATGAAGCCATGATTCGCGTCGTCAAAGCCGTCGATGTGACGCTGGCCGGCCGCTACCGGTATAACGCGGAACATCCCTATCAGCATAAGCAGATCATCAAGACCAGTGACAGGGTTGACATTAACTTCTTTCGCACCAGAAGAGTTGTAGAGTTTGTTGTTTCAAACTCCAGTGTCACCAAGACCGGACTTCCGGTTAACATATAATTCAGTTCAAGTGCAGGGATGTCAGGTATGAATCGCACCAAACAGATAACAGATTACCTGAAGGCGCGTTATGCGGTTCTGGTCATTGAGTCATTCGAAGAGGAGCGCGCGCTCCTTGAGATTTCCGAGATTGCCAAGGCGCTTGGTCATCGTTTGTTCGTCTGGAACTCGACACAGGGCGTCCAGATCAATGGATCCGTGGCCGGAGATAAAACCTTTGATTTGAAGGTGGCCCTGGATTTTTGCGAGGACAGGGCAAAAGAGGAGAGCAGCAAGAACATTTTTGTTTTTTGTGATGCCCATAACTATCTTGCCTCAAGCTGTAATCCTGTCTATCGTCGCCGGCTTCGAGACTTTGCCATCAATATTCGCTCACGCGGATATCGGAGCAACTGCATTATCGTGGCGCCCACCTTAGAAATTCCCAACGACCTGCAAAAGGAAATCACCCTGATTGATTTCCCTTTGCCGTCACGGGATGAAGTCAAGGGACAGGTGAATAACTTCATCAACTCCTGGCAGGGCAACAGCAGTGTCAAGATCGATCTGACTGGCGACGCCAGGGAAAAGCTCATTGACGCAGCTTTGGGCCTCACAGGATTGGAAATTGACAATAGCTTGTCTCGTTCCCTGGTATCGAGCCTGAGCGTCAATGAAAATACGGTAAAGGATCTGCTTTCCGAGAAAAAACAGATCATTCGAAAAACCGGCATCCTCGAATATATCGACTCAAAGGTGGATCTTGATGATGTCGGGGGCCTGGCAACGCTCAAGAAATGGCTTCATCTACGCAGCCAGTGTTTCGGGCAGGCTGCTCAGGAGTTTGGTGTCGGCACCCCGAAGGGGTTGCTCTTAACCGGGGTTCCCGGTTGCGGTAAGTCTCTGACTGCGAAATGCGTATCGTCATCGTGGAACATGCCATTATTGCGATTGGACATGGGCAAGATCTTCCAGGGGCTGGTTGGCTCTTCAGAGTCCAACATTCGCTCCGCGCTACGTACCGCCGAAGCTGTTTCGCCCTGCATATTGTGGATTGATGAAATTGAAAAGGGACTCTCCGGCTCTTCCGGAGGATCATCCGATGGCGGTACGGCTTCACGCGTATTCGGCACGCTGCTGACCTGGATGCAAGAAAAGACATCGCCTGTTTTTGTATTTGCTACTGCGAACAATATCAATAATTTGCCGCCGGAATTATTGAGGAAGGGGCGCTTCGATGAAATATTCTTCGTGGACTTCCCGTCGTCATTGGAAAGAAAGAAGATTCTGGAAATACATCTGAAGAAATTGAAGCGTGACCCGGAGAAGTTTGACCTGGACCGATTGTCTGCTCTCGGCGGCGAATCGAATTTTGGCAAGGATGTTGTGCTTTCGGGGGCTGAAATCGAAGCCTGGGTTGGGGAGTCGCTGATTGAAGCCTTCTCGCGGCGAATGAATGGCTCTGACGCTGCAAGTGACCTGACCATGGCTGATTTTGAAACCACCATTTCGCGTTTGGTCCCCATGAGCAAAATGCGCAAGGACGAGTTTATAAAACTTCGCGATTGGGCGAATCAAAATGCAGTCAGCGCTTCGGCTGTGGTTGCCGGTCAGGACGGTAGTGAAACTCGAATCGGCGGCAGGCAAATCGATTTTTGATCGGCGGTGATGTTGCAGAGGGTCGGCTGCGGTGGAGAGTGGCCCGGTAGCGAACCACGAGCATCCAGAGCCAGCGGGGTTCCCACTGCGTTGACTTTGCAGATGCGCAGCCTGGGCCGATGGCCGCTGGGAATGCCAGCGGCCCTTCGGGTCAAACCCGGAAGTGACTCACCAACGTCTGCAACTGCCCACCCAGCCGCGCCAGCTCGACGCTGGAAGCGGCGACTTCTTCGTTGGCCGAGGCGGTCTGTTCGGAGACGTCGCGGACGTTGACCACGCTGCGGCTGATTTCCTCGGCCACGGCGCTCTGTTGTTCGGCGGCGGTGGCGATCTGCTGGTTCATCGCCTGGATATTGGAGACGGTGCGGGTGATCTCGCCCAGCGATTCGCCGGCCTGGCGGCTCAGGGCGACGCTGCTGGCGGTGAGTTCGCGGCTGCCGAGCATGACGCTGGAGACCTGGCGGGTGCCGCTCTGCAGGCCGGCGACCAGGGCTTCGATCTCTTCGGTGGATTGCTGGGTGCGCTGGGCCAGGCCGCGCACTTCGTCGGCGACCACGGCGAAGCCGCGTCCGGCCTCGCCGGCACGGGCGGCTTCGATGGCGGCGTTGAGGGCCAGCAGGTTGGTCTGCTCGGCCACCGACTTGATCACGTCCATGACCTTGCCGATCTTCTCGCTTTCCTGTTCCAGGCGCTGCATGGCCTCGGCGGAGCGCTCGACTTCCGCCGACAGGCGCTCGATCTGTTCCACCGCCTGGTTCACCACGCGGTCGCCGTCCTGGGCCTGGTGGTCGGCGGCGGAAGCGGCCTGGGAGGCCTGCTCGGCGTTGCGCGCGACTTCCTGCACGGTGGCGGACATCTCGTGCATGGCGGTGGCGACCTGGTCGGTCTCGACCTTCTGGGTATTGGCGCCGGCGCTGGTCTGTTCGGTGACGGCGGAGAGTTCCTCGGCGGCGCTGGCGATCTGGGTGACGCCGTCGCGGATGCCGCCAATCAGCTCGCGCAGGCTCTGGCTCATGCGCTGCATGCTCTGCTGCAGGCGGCCGAGTTCGTCGCGGCGGCTGACCTGGATGGTCTGCGACAGGTCACCGGCGGCGATGCGGTCGACCACCGCCATGGTGTCGTGCAGCGGGCGGGTGATCTGGCGGGTGATGATCAGCGCGGCGATGCTGCCCAGCACCAGCGCGAGCAGCGTCACCAGGGTCTGCAGGCTGCGGGCGCGGGCACTTTCGGCGTCGCGGCGGTCGAGTTGCAGCTGGTAGAGATTTTCGCTGATCTTGACGATGTCCTGGCCCTGGCTGGTCATCTCCTTGCGCGCCTGGACGATGGCGGCCATGTTCTGGCGCAGGGTGACAACCGCATCGCGGTAGGCGCGCAGGGCGCTGCCCAGTTGCTGGACATACTGCGCTTCGGCGATGCCGAGCACGCTTTCCAGCGTGGGCAGGCCGGCGATGCTGTCGTCGAGCTGGCGGGTGACGCCGTCGCCGTTGCTGGTCAGCGCCGTGGCGAGGTAGTCGCGCACGTCGTAGCGCGCCTGCAGCAGGTCTTCGCGGGTGCCGGTGATGGCCTGGAAGCGGGTGGCGCGCTCCTCGTCGGCGGGGGCCTTGAGGATGTCCTGCTGGATCTGCGCGGTCAGCTCGGTTGCGCGGGCGGCGTTGTCCTGCAGGGCGCTGCGGGTGACGCTGGCGCTCTGGTAGCCGCTGCGCATGGCGGCGAGGGACTTCTCGTAGTCACCGATGATGCCGCCGAGCTGGTCGAGCAGGCGCACGTTCTCGGGGCTGACGAAGCTGGCGCGCAGTTTCTGCTGCTGCGCCTTGAAGTCGGCCAGGGTGGACATGACGTTGGCGGCTTCCTGTTCGGCGCCGTCGGCGATCATGTACTGCAGGCGGGTGATGCGCAGCTTGGTGAGGCGCGAGTTGAGCTCGGTGATGTCGCTCATCCAGTTGCTGCGGTCGATCAGCGAGCCCAGGCCGACCCAGCTGACGATGGCGAGGATGGCGGTAAAGGCGAGGACCAGGCCGAAGCCCAGGGCCAACTTGAGATTCACGCTCAGGTTGGAAATCCAGCTGTTCATTGACGATCTCCAGGAAAGGTTGTGTGAAGTCAGGCCGTTCGGAGATTGTTCTTGTTGGGGGCCAGGGTGGCGAACCACGTCCCTGCACTATCGGCAGGCAGGGCCGGAACCCGATGGTGGCAGGCGAAAAAAGTTATCCACCGGCCGCGCCGGAAGGCGGGTCGCAGAGCGGATGACGGAGGAGGGGGAGCGCTGGAGGGCCGCGCAATTCCCTTTTCGCTGGCGTGGAGCTGGGCGTGGTCGCGCCCTGGCTGGCGGCGCTGGGGCGGCATTCTACGGAAAAACTGCGGGGTCGCCCGCAAAATGATGGCAAAGAGATATTGCAGGCCGTGTGAGGCGCCCCGGCGGAGCCTCACACGGTCTGCGCCGCATCAGGCCTTGGCGGCGTCCAGCGCCTGGGCCAGGTCGGCGAGGATGTCGTCGATGTGCTCGATGCCGATCGACAGCCGCACCATGTCGCGCGGCACGCCGGCCTTCTGCAGTTCCTCGTCGTTGAGCTGGCGGTGGGTGGTGGACGCCGGGTGGCAGGCCAGCGACTTGGCGTCGCCGATGTTCACCAGGCGCACCACCAGTTTGAGCGCGTCGATGAAGCGCGCGCCGGCTTCCTGGCCGCCCTTGATGCCGAACGAGAGGATCGACGCCGGCTTGCCGCCCATGTAGCGCAGCGCCAGTTCCTGCTCGGGGTGATCGGCGAGGCCGGCGTATTTCACCCAGCTGACCTGCGGGTGGTCCTGCAGGTACTGGGCGACCTTCACCGCGTTCTCGCAGTGGCGCTCCATGCGCAGGGCCAGGGTTTCCAGGCCCTGCAGGATGAGGAAGGCGTTGAACGGCGAGAGCGCGGCGCCGGTGTTGCGCAGCGGTACGACGCGGCAGCGACCGATGAAGGCGGCGGGGCCGAAGGCTTCGGTGTAGGTCACGCCGTGGTAGGACGGGTCCGGCGTGTTGAGCAGCGGGAAGCGTGCCTTGTTGTCGGCCCAGGGGAATTTGCCGGAGTCGACGACGATGCCGCCGATGCTGGTGCCGTGGCCGCCGATGTACTTGGTCAGCGAGTGCACGACGATGTCGGCGCCATGCTCGAACGGCCGGCAGAGGATCGGCGTGGCGACGGTGTTGTCGACGATCAGCGGCACGCCATGGCGATGCGCGGCGTCGGCCAGGGCCTGGAGATCGACGATGTTGCCCGCCGGGTTGCCGATGGACTCGCAGAACACCGCCTTGGTGCGCTCGTCGATCAGCGCTTCGAGGGCGGCGATGTCGTCATGGGCGGCGAAGCGGGTCTGGATGCCGAAGCGCGGCAGGGTGTGGGCGAACAGGTTGTAGGTGCCGCCGTAGAGCTTGGCCACCGAAACGATATTGTCGCCGGCTTCGGCGACGGTCTGGATGGCGTAGGTGATGGCGGCCATGCCTGAAGCCACGGCCAGCGCCGCGACGCCGCCTTCCAGGGCGGCCACACGCTCCTCCAGTACCGCGTTGGTGGGGTTCATGATGCGCGTGTAGATGTTGCCGGCGACCTTCAGGTCGAACAGGTCGGCGCCGTGCTGGGTGTCGTCGAAGGCGTACGAGCTGGTCTGGTAGATCGGCACCGCCACGGCCTTGGTGGTCGGGTCGGGGCTGTAGCCGGCGTGGATGGCCAGGGTTTCCGGTTTCATTGTTCGAGCGTCCTTGTGGCAGAAAGCCCCGAGGATGCGAGCGACGCCCGCTGCCGGTCAATGACCGGGAGCAAGGTGGCCGGGGCGCCGCTAGATCGCTTTTGGCTGAGCTTATAACCGCCTCAGGAGGAGCAGCTGATCTCCAGGTGCTTGCCCCAGTCCGGCGGGCGGCGGGTGAAGGCCTCGGCGTCCGGCTGTTCCTCGAAGGGCTTGCTCAGCACCTCTTGCAGGCGACGAACGGGACCGTAGTCACCCTGCTCGGCGGCGCTGATCGCCTCCTGGGCCAGGTAGTTGCGCAGCACGTAGAGAGGGTTGACCGCGTGCATGCGGGCGCGGCGTTCCTCCTGGCTGCCGCCTTCGCGAGCGACGCGGGCCTGGTAGTCGGCGGCCCAGGCATCGAAGCCGGCGAGGTCGACGAAGTCCTCGCGCACCACGGCCAGCGCCTGCTCGGGCGCTTGTTCGCCGAGGCGGCGGAAGAACAGTGAGTAGTCCACTGCGCCTTTCTGCATGGTCTGCAGCAGGCGCTGTACCAGTTCCAGATCGCCTTCCTCGGCAGTGGTGAAGCCCAGGCGGCGGCGCATCAGGTCCAGGTAATGGGCCTGGTAGAGCGGCAGGAACAGGTCGAGGGTGGCGCGCAGGTCGTCCACTTCGACGAAGTGCACCAGGGTCTGGCCCAGGGCGGCGAGGTTCCAGTGGGCGATGGGCACCTGGTTGCTGAAGGAGTAGCGGCCGCTGTCGTCGGAGTGGTTGCAGATGTGGTTGGCGTCGAAGTCGTCGAGGAAGGCGTAGGGGCCGTAGTCGAAGGTGATGCCGAGGATCGACATGTTGTCGGTGTTCATCACACCGTGGCAGAAACCGTAGGCCTGCCAGCAGGCGATCATCTGCGCGTTGCGTTCGACCACTTCGCGGAAGAAGGCCAGATAGGGTTTTTCGTCCTGCAGGCACTCGGGGAAGTATTCGCGCAGGACGAACTCGCCCAGCGTTCTCAGGTGCTCTTCCTGCTTGGTGTAGTAGAAGTATTCGAAGTGGTCGAAGCGCACGTGGCTGGGCGCCAGGCGCAGCAGCATGGCGCCGGTCTCCTTCGTCTCGCGCCACACCGTGGTGCTCGAACCGGTGACGCACAGCGCGCGGCTGCTGGGGATGCCGAGGGCGGCGAGGTATTCGCTGGCGAGGAATTCGCGGATCGACGAGCGCAGCACCGCGCGGCCGTCGCCCATGCGCGAGTAGGGCGTCTGCCCGGCGCCCTTGAGGTGCAGGTCCCAGTGTTCGCCGGCCGCGTTGACCACTTCGCCCAGCAGCAGGCCGCGGCCATCGCCCAGGCGCGGGTTGTAGGAACCGAACTGGTGCCCGGAATAGACCATCGCACGCGGATCGGCCTCTTCCCAGAGCTTGTGGCCGGCGAAGATCTCGGCGAAGACGGGTTTGTCCGCTTCGCTCGGATCGAGATCGAGCAGGGCCATGGCGGCTGGGCTGACGACCACCAGGCGCGGGTCGGCGATGGGATCGGGCAGGACCTGGGTGGAGAACACGTCGCCCAGGCGGGCGAAGCGGTTATCGAAGGTCAGTTCGTCGAGCTTTTTCACGGGCAACTCCGGAACATGTCCGAGCATTGTGCTCGGACATGTCCGCAGGCGTCCACCCTCAGGCCTTGTCGCCGCTGGGTTTGTTCTGCAGCGCCGCGGCCGCGATTCCGGCCTGCTGGCCGGCTTCGAGCTGGGTTTCGTGGCCCTGCGGGTTCTTTACGAAGACGTCGACCTGGTTGAACGCCATGTCGATGTTGTTCTCGCGGAAGGCCAGGGCGATGCGGGTGAGGGTCTCGTCCACCGCCGGGTTGCGGTCGCCCAGTTCGCGGACGTGGAAGCGCAGTTCGTAGTCGAAGGTGCTGGCACTGATCATGGTGAAGTACAGCACCGGCTCCGGGTCGCGCAGGATGCGGGTGTTGGCGTGCGCTGCGTCGAGCATGATCTTGCGCGCCAGCGGCAGGTCGGTCTCGTAGGCCAGGCCGATCTTGATGGTCACCCGCGTTACCGTATCGCTCAGCGACCAGTTCACCAGCTGGCCGGTGATGAAGGTCTGGTTGGGAACGATGATTTCCTTGCGGTCGAAGTCGGTGATGGTGGTGGCGCGGATGCGGATGCGGCTGACGGTGCCCGACAGCGTGCCGATGGTCACCACGTCGCCGATCCGCACCGGGCGTTCGAAGAGGATGATGAGGCCGGAGACGAAGTTGGAGAAGATCGCCTGCAGGCCGAAGCCCAGGCCCACCGACAGCGCGGCCACCAGCCATTGCAGCTTGTCCCAGCTGACCCCGAGGGTGGACAGCGCGCTGACGAAGCCGACGCCGCTGATGGTGTAGGACAGCAGGGTGGTGATGGCGTAGGCGCTGCCCTGGGCCAGGGTCAGGCGCTGCAGCACCAGCACTTCCAGCAGGCCGGGCAGGTTGCGCGCCAGGGCGACGGTGACCGCGGCGATGACCATGGCCATGAGGAAGTCGCTGAGGCTGATCGGCGTGGTGGACGCCGCGTCGCCGGTGCCGCTGGTGTACTGGTAGAGGGTCACGTTGTCGAGGTAGGAGACCACGCTGATCAGGTCGGCCCAGACCCAGTACAGGGTGACCACGAAGCCGATCAGCAGGCCCAGGCGGATCAGGCGCATGGACTGCTCGTTGATCTGCTCGATGCCCAGGGTCGGCTCCTCGATCACCTCGGTGCCCTCGATGCCTTCCTTGGACGCGTTCTGCCGGTTCTTCAGGGCGCGCTGGTAGGCCAGGCGGCGGGCGGCGACGCCCATGCCGCGGACGAAGGTGGCTTCCACCACCATCCAGAACATCAGCAGGAACAGGGTGTCGATCAGCCGGTCGGTGAGCTTGAGGGCGGTGTAGTAATAGCCGAAGCCCACGGCAAGGAACAGCGCCACCGGCAGCGCGGTGAAGCCCAGGCCGACGATCATCTTGACCATCGACGGCCGCGCGCTGGACGGGCTGTTGAACAGCAGCTGGGCGAGCAGCCAGGTCATGGCGCCGTAGCCGAACAGCACCACGGCGATGCCGATCACGTCATCGGCCAGGGAGGCCGGTGAATGCTCGGCGACGGTGACCACCGCGACCAGCGACATCACCACCAGGCCCAGGCGGCGCATCAGCTTGCCGAGGAACACCACCTGCGGCTGGCTCCAGTGGAAGTGCCGCTCGGCGATGCCGCCGGGCCGCAGGATGCGATGTGCGGTGTAGAACACCAGCCAGACCTGCGCCATCTCCAGCAGCGCGCTGCCCAGGGTGGCGTTCTGCCCGCGGGCGTCGAGCAGCAGTGCCAGGCCGGCGATGGCCAGGGCCAGGGTGCCGGGCAGGGCCAGCAGCACGGCGAGCAGCAGCGCCAGCGGGGTGTGCGCCTGGCTGTCGCGCTTGAAGTGGCCGATATCGTCGTTCAGCGATTCCAGCTTGTCGTAGAGGAATTTGCGCTTCCACAGCAGGCCGGCGACCAGCAGGAGCAGCGGCAGGAACAGGAAGGGCCGGTCGATCAGGCCTTCGCCCAGTTCCTTCACGCCCGAGCCCCAGGGCACTTCGGCCAGCTGGTGGTGCAGCAGGGTCGGGGTCATCTTGAACCAGGACAGGTCCAGCGGGCGGTTGCTGGGAATCCAGAACATCTGCTCGTCGAGGGTGGCGCGCAGGCTGTCGCTGGTTTCCTTGAGCTGCTTCTGGTTGAGCTGCAGGGTGATGGCTTCGTTGAGCAGCGCGTTGAGCTCGTGGTTGAGGCGCTCCATCAGCTCCAGGCGGGTGTCGACCAGTTCGCCGAGGTCCTTGCGCAGCTGCGGGGTGACGTTTTCCTGCGACTGCTGGGCCAGCAGGTTGTCGAGGTAGACCTGGGTGTTGTTGATCTCGTCGCGTTTCTGGTTCAGCTCGAACTGGTACAGGCGCAGGTCGGCGATCTCGTCGGCGAGGTCCTGGTCGGTCTTGATCACCGGCAGCGACTGTTTCTGCTGGTAGAGGATCTTCGACAGCAGCAGGCTGCCGCGCAGCACGTTGATCTGCTCATCGAGGGCCTGCTCGCCCTGGGTCAGGTTGTCCAGCTGCTGCTTGGCCTCGAGGTTGCGCCGGGTCAGGGTGTTGAGGCGGTCGGTGGTGCGCAGCAGGTAGTCGGAGAGCTTGAGGTTGGCGGCGTTCTGCTGGCTGAGCAGGCTGTCGGTGCCGGCCGCCTGGGTGCTGTCCTTGGACAGCTCGGCGACGGTTTTCTCCGACTGCTCGCGGCGCTTGTCGCTGATCATCGTCTGCAGTTCGAGGGTCTCGCGTTCCTCGCGGCCGATGCGCTCGGCCAGCAGGTCACGCTGGCTGGAGGCCAGATCCAGGAGCAGGTTGTTACCGGCCAGTTGCTGGCGCAGCAGCAGGTTCTGCGCGAGCAGCGCGGCCTGCTCGGCAAGCAGCTCGTTGCGACGCTCCTCGGCCAGGGGCTTGGCGCCTTCCTTGCCGGCCTTGAGGGCGGTGTTGATGTCCAGCAGGCGGCTCTGGTTGCGGCTCAGGTCGGCCTGGGCGCGTTCCGGGCGGGTCTGCGCGGTGAGGATCTCGCTCTTGGCGTCGACCATCTCCTTCTGCCAGGCGGCCAGCTGGGTGGACTGCTCGTTGAGCAGCATCTCCAGCTGGGTGGCGCTGTAGCCGTTGTAGCGCTGGCTGGCGGGCTTGTCGCTGCTGCCCTTGAGGCGGCCGAGGGTCTTCTGGTTCTCGCTGATCAGCTTGGGCGCATCGGCCAGCCGGCCCTTGAGCTCGCTCAGTTGCTGCTCGCTGTCGGCCTTGGCCGCCAGCAGCTTGAGGGTGTTCTCCAGGCTCGCCTTGATCGGCTTGGCCTCGGCGTCGGCCAGCTTGCGGTCAGCCAGGCCATCCAGGCTCTGCTGCACCTTCTCGGCGCTGGGCACTGGGGAATCGGCGGCCAGCGCGGGCAGGCCGGTGAGCGAGCCGGCCAGGAGGGCGGCGGTCAGCAGGGTACGCAGCAGGAATGACATGGTCGCGGTCAGCGGCTCGTGCGAAAAAGTGGAGTGAGGGTAGTGCTGGCGGGCCGGCACCCGCAAGCGGGCGCCGGTAGGCGGTCAGAGGAAGAGTCCCGGACCGGGACGGCCTTCGGGGAATTTGACCCCGACCTTGCGAATCTTGTTCCCGTCCAGGGCGGCCACGGTCCAGGTCAGGCCGTTCCATTCCACCTGGTCGCCGATGATCGCCTGGCCGCCGATTTCGTGGGCGATGAAGCGACCGAGGTTCTGTTCGCCGTCCACGCCTTCGAGCTTGAGGCCATAGAGCGAGGCCACGGCGGACAGCTGGGCGTCGCCCTCCAGCACGAAGTCGCCGAAGAAGCGCGCGCTGAGGCCGCGGTCCGGCGCCTGGCTGAACAGCTTGCCCAGCGCCGAGAGGTCATGCTCGTGGCCGATCACGCAGAGGATGTCGTCGGCTTCGAGGATGGTACTGCCGGACGGGTGCAGCAGCTGGGTGCCGCGGAACAGCGCTGCGATACGGGTGCCGTCGGGCATCTTCAGCTCGCGTAGGGCGGCGCCGATACACCACTTTTCCTTGCTCAGGTGATAGACGAACAGCTCCCACTCGCTGGTCGGGTGCACTTCCAGGCCGGCGCGGGAGATCGGCGCCGGGTCCGGCGGCACCACCACGCGCAGCAGCTTGGCGGCCCAGGGCAGGCTGGTGCCCTGCACCAGCAGCGAGACCAGCACGATGAAGAAGGCCACGTTGAAGAACAACTGGGCGTTGGGCAGCCCGGCCATCAACGGGAACACCGCGAGGATGATCGGTACCGCGCCGCGCAGGCCGACCCAGGCGATGAAGGCTTTCTCGCGGCCATGGAAGGCGCGGAACGGGAACAGCCCGACCAGCACCGACAGCGGGCGGGCGAAGAGGATCATCCACAGCGCCAGGCCCAGGGCCGGCAGGGCGATGGGCCACAGGTCATGGGGCGTGACCAGCAGGCCCAGCACCAGGAACATGCCGATCTGCGCCAGCCACGCCATGCCGTCGAGCATGTGCATGATGCCGTGGCGCGAGCGGATCGGCTGGTTGCCCAGCACCAGGCCGCACAGGTAGATGGCGAGGATGCCGCTGCCGTGCACGGCGTTGGCCAGGGCGAAGATCAGCAGGCCGCCGCTGATCGCCAGCAGCGGGTAGAGGCCGTTGGCCAGGTGGATGCGGTTGATCACCTGCAGCAGCAGCCAGCCGCCGGCCAGGCCCAGTACCGAGCCGATGCCGAACTCGCGCAGGAAGTGCCAGAGGAAGCTCCAGGACAGGCCGCTCTCGCCGTGGGCGAGCATGTCGATCAGGGTCACGGTGAGGAACACCGCCATCGGGTCGTTGCTGCCCGATTCGATTTCCAGGGTGGCGGTGACCCGCTCGTTGAGGCCCTTGCCGCCCAGCAGCGAGAACACCGCGGCGGCATCGGTGGAACCGACGATGGCGCCGATCAGCAGGCCTTCCATCCAGCTCAGCTTGAACAGCCAGGCGGCGGCGATGCCGGTCAGACCGGCGGTGATCAGCACTCCGGCTGTGGCCAGCGACAGCGCCGGCCACAGCGCCACGCGGAAGCTCGATACCCGCGTGCGCAAGCCGCCATCCAGCAGGATCACCGCCAGCGCCAGGTTACCCACCAGGTAGGCCATGGGGTAGTTGGAGAAGCCGATGCCGCCGGGGCCGTCGGTACCGGCGATCATCCCCACGGCGAGGAAGATCACCAGGATCGGGATGCCCAGGCGCGAGGACAGCGAGCTGACCAGGATGCTCATGCCGATCAGCACAGCAGCAATCAGGAAATAGCTGTTGATGGCCACGGCATCCAAGGTGTCGACCTCCTGGGGAATGGGGGAGTGGCGACGCTACTCAGGGATCAGGATGCAGGCCGCATGCCAATCGATTCTAACCTGCGGATTTGCAAGGCTGTCAAAGGTTTGTTGCGGAGCCTTCGGCAGCGCTTTCCGGCCAGGGGCCGGCGGCGGCCCAGCTGGGCACCAGGCTCGGCGAGGCCAGGACGTCAGGCGCCCAGGCGAGGCTGTCGAGCAGCGTCGGGCGAACGGCGTCCAGGCAGGCCTGGCGATCGTGCTGCAGGGTGGTGCGGGCCTTGGCCACTTCCGCGGCGATGTTCGTCTCGCCGCTGACCGCGCGGATCTGCACGTGCCAGAGGTGGCGCGCCGAACTGCCGGCGACGCCGCAGCTGCCCAGCGGGTCGTAGTAGGAAGAACCGAACTGCGCATAGCCGGCGTTGACCAGGGCATTGAAGTAGCGGCTCTGTGCGGCGACCGACTTGCCATCGCCGCCGCGCAGCACGGCCGCGCCGTTGCTCATCGCGGTATCGATGCTCTGCAGGTAGTCGTCGACGTGCTGGGCGGCGTCGCCCGTGGCATCGCTGAAGATGGGCGCGGAGCTGAGCGAGGTGTTCAGGCTGATCGAGGAGGCGTTCTTCGGCAGCGCGTCGGCCGGGCCGGTATTGAACAGCGCGATCACGCAGCCCAGGGCCACGGTGATGGCCAGCAACGGGAACAGCGTGACGCAGCGATGCTTGAGGGAGGTGGTGCTGAAGTGGGAGGTGGCCATGGGCTTGCAGACGAAAAATTGCGCGGGCGCCATTTAACGGCGTATGCCCGCGCTTCCGCTGTCAGCCAGGGTGGTTGTTCATGTGTGAAACTTCCTTCAATGCGGTCGGGCTCCTTTGGGATTCACGCGCCACGCTGCGTTTTTCCGCCGGGCATAAAAAAGCCCCGGACGTGACCGGGGCCCAAGGAACATGCGGGGCGCCTAGAACCAGGCGTCCTGCATGGTGGAACAGGTGTCGTCGCGGGCTTCGAGCAGCGCGAGATCGTGGTGGCAGGACGGCACTTCCCAGGTCAGGAAGTAGCGCGCGGCCTGCAGCTTGCCGCGGTAGAAGTCGACGTCGGCAGCCTCGCCCCGCGCCAGGCCTTCCTCGGCGCGGATGGCCTGCTCCAGCCAGCGCCAGCCGATCACCGCGTGGCCGAATACCTTCAGATACAGCGCGGAGTTGGCCAGGCCTTGTGCCACGCGGCCCTGCATCAGGTCGCCGAGCAGGCTCAGGGTGGTCGCGGACAGGCGCGCCATCAGCTGTTCCAGCGGCTCGCGCAGCTTGTCCAGCGACGGGTGCGCCTGGGCGCGTTCGCAGCACTGGCTGATCATGCGGGTCAGTTGCTTGAGGCCGGCGCCGTTGTTCTGCGCCAGCTTGCGGCCGAGCAGGTCCAGCGACTGGATGCCGTGGGTGCCTTCGTGGATCGGGTTCAGGCGGTTGTCGCGGTAGTACTGCTCCACCGGGTATTCGCGGGTGTAGCCGTGGCCGCCGAGAATCTGGATCGCCAGTTCGTTGGCCTTGAGGCAGAACTCCGAGGGCCAGGATTTGACGATCGGGGTGAGCAGGTCGAGCAGCTCGTGGGCCTGCTTGCGTTCTTCTTCGCTGGGCAGCGTCTCGCAATCGTCCACCAGGCGCGAGGCGTACAGGCCGAGATCGAAGGCCCCTTCGACGTAGGCCTTCTGGGTCAGCAGCATGCGCTTGACGTCGGTGTGCTGGACGATGGATACCGGCGCGGAGGTCGGGTCCTTGGCATCCACCGGGCGACCTTGTGGACGTTCGCGGGCGTATTCCAGGGAGTACAGGTAGCCGGCGTAGCCGAGCATGATGGCGCCCATGCCGACGCCGATGCGCGCCTCGTTCATCATCTGGAACATGTAGGCCAGGCCGTGGTGCGGCTTGCCCACCAGGTAGCCGACGCACTCGCCTTTATCACCGAAGTTCAGCGCGGTGGAGGTGGTGCCGCGCCAGCCCATCTTGTGGAACAGGCCGGCCAGGGTCACGTCGTTGCGTGCGCCGAGGGAGCCGTCGTCGTTGACCAGGAACTTGGGCACGATGAACAGGCTGATGCCTTTCACGCCGGGCGGGGCGTCCGGCAGCTTGGCCAGCACCATGTGCACGATGTTCCCCGACAGCGGGTGGTCGCCGCCGGAGATGAAGATCTTGTTGCCCTTGATCCGGTAGCTGCCGTCGGCGGCGGGCTCGGCGCGGGTGCGGATGTCGGCCAGGGAGGAGCCTGCGTGCGGCTCGGTCAGCGCCATGGTGCCGAAGAAGCGTGCCTCGATCATCGGCTGCAGGAACAGGCGTTTCTGTTCTTCGCTGCCGAAGGTCTCGATCAGGTGGCTGGCGCCCATGCTCAGCATCGGGTAGGACGAGGTGGCGATGTTGGCCGACTGGAAGTGCGCGAAGCAGGCGCGCGAGAGCAGGTGCGGCAGCTGCATGCCGCCCTGTTCGAAGCTGCGCGAGGCGTTCTGGAAGCCGGCCTCGTTGAAGGCGTCCACCGCCGGCTTCACTTCCGGGATGAGCACCGCGCCGCCGTCGACGTACTGCGGTTCGTTCTCGTCGTTCTTGCGGTTGTGCGGGGCGAACAGCTCCTCGGCGATACCGCGGGCGGTGCCCAGGGCGGCGTCGAAGGTCTCGCGGTTGTGGTCGGCGAAGCGTTCGCGCTGGGTCAGGGCCTCGGCGTCGAGTACTTCGTAGAGTTCGAAAGCGAGGTTGCGGGAGCTGAGCAGGGTCTCGGACATGGATCGACCTCCGTGGGAATCGGCGCAGTCTAGTCTGGTGAATGAAGCGCGCACAGAATCATCCATGAACGTGATAAAGGGCTAAAACGCCCAGCCTCCCGGCGGGCCCCGGCGACGGCGGACTCGCACCGCACCCGCCCCAGGACCTAAACTGCGCGCCTTGAGGAGTCCGCTATCGATGAACTACCGCCACGCCTACCACGCCGGCAACCACGCCGACGTGCTGAAACACATCGTCCTCGCGCGCATCTTCGCGCTGATGGCGCGCAAGGACACGCCCTTCGCCTACCTCGACAGCCATTCCGGCATCGGCCTGTACGACCTGCTGGGCGATGAAGCCAGTCGCACCGGCGAATGGGAGTCGGGCATCGGCCGCCTTTACGAGCGCGATGACCTGCCGGAACTGCTGCAGGATTACCTGGACGTGGTCAGCGCGCTGAACCCCGACGGCGGCCTGGAGTTCTACCCCGGCTCGCCAGAGCTGGCGCGCCGCCTGACCCGCCCGCAGGACCGGGTGATGCTCAACGAGCTGCACCCCGAGGACGGTCGCCTGCTCAAGGCCAACATGGCCGGCGAACGGCGCATCTCGGTGCACCAGGGTGACGGTTGGCTGCTGCCGCGCGCCTTCCTGCCGGTGACGGAGAAGCGCGGTGTGCTGCTGATCGACCCGCCGTTCGAACAGCCCGACGACCTGGAGCGCTGCGTGACCGCGTTGGACGAGGCCATCGGCCGCATGCGCCAGACCGTGGTCGCCATCTGGTACCCGATCAAGGACCGTCGCCAGCTCAAGCGCTTCTACCAGCGCCTGGAAAAGAGCTCGGCACCCAAGCTGCTGCGCGTGGAACTGTGCGTGCATCCGGCCGATACGGCGGATCGCCTGAACGGCTCCGGGCTGGTCATCGCCAACCCGCCGTGGCCGCTGGACGAGGAGCTGCGCGGCCTGCTGCCGTGGCTGGCCGAAACGCTGGCGCAGAGCGAAGGCAGCAGCCAGGTGGATTGGCTGATCGCTGAATGAAAAAGCCCCGGCAGTGCCGGGGCTTTTTTGTGGTGCGGGCCTTCGTGCCGGGCCGCTCTGTGTAGGAGCGGATTTATCCGCGATAGGCCTGGCACGGGGCTCGGCCCATCGCGGACGGAGTCCGCTCCTGCGCCGACGCAAGCCTGTCGATTCAGGCCGGCAGGCAGACGCCGGTGCCGCCCAGGCCGCAGTAGCCATTGGGGTTCTTCGCCAGGTACTGCTGGTGGTAGGCCTCGGCGTAGTAGAACGGCGGCACCTCGCGGATTTCCGTGGTGATCTCGCCATAACCCTTGGCGTTCAGCTCCTGCTGGAAGGCGGCGCGGCTGGCGTCGATGGCGGTCTTCTGCGCCTGGTCGAACCAGTAGATCGCCGAGCGGTACTGGGTGCCGGTGTCGTTGCCCTGGCGCATGCCCTGGGTCGGATCGTGGGATTCCCAGAACACCTTCAGCAGGGCCTCGATACTGGTTTCCCGCGGATCGTAGGCCACCAGCACGACTTCGCTGTGGCCGGTCAGGCCGGAGCAGACTTCGTCGTAGGTCGGGTTCGGCGTGAAGCCGCCGGCGTAGCCCACGGCGGTCACCCACACACCCGGTTGTTGCCAGAAGCGCCGCTCGGCGCCCCAGAAGCAGCCCAGGCCGACCACGATCTGCTGGATGCCGGCCGGGAAGGGAGCGCTCAGCGGACGACCATTGACGTAGTGCGCTTCGGGTACTGGCATCGGGCTCTCGCGCCCCGGCAGGGCCTGGGCGGAGCTGGGCAGTTCCAGCTTGTGGGCAAGAATTTGCGAGCGCAGGGTCATGGCATTCGTCTCCTCGAAATGGGGGCGGCAATAGACTCGGGTACTCGCCGAAGATTACAGCGTTTGTTTTGCTTTGCGGGATGTTTGAGCTTGCTCAAGGGCGTGGCTGCGGGCACGCCGCGCCGCGACAGCTCAGTGCGGACGGCAGGGATAGCGTTGCAGGCTGGCGGAGAGGTCGTGGCTGGGGATGGGCTTGTCGAACAGGTAGCCCTGGCCGATGTCGCAGCGGTTGCGCCGCAGGAAGGCCAGCTGGGCGGCGGTCTCGACGCCTTCGGCGACCACCTGCAGCTTGAGGTTGTGGGCCATGGCGATCACCGCCGAGGTGATTTCCATGTCGTCCTGGTTGTCCGGGATGTCCTTGATGAAACTGCGATCGATCTTGATCACGTCGATGGGGAATTTCTTCAGGTAGCTCAGCGACGAGTAGCCGGTGCCGAAGTCGTCCATGGCCAGGGTCAGGCCGAGGTGCTTCAGGCGTTCGAGCTGCTGGCGGGTGTCGTCGGTGGCGTCCAGCAGCAGGCTTTCGGTGAGTTCCAGTTCCAGCTGGCCGGCGGGGATGCCTTCCTCGTGGAGGATCGCGGCGATGGAGCCGACCAGGTCCGGGTCGCTGAACTGCTTGGGCGACAGGTTGATCGCCATATGCAGCTCGCCCAGGCCCTTGGCGGCCAGTTCGCGCACCTGGCGGCAGGCCTGGCGGATCACCCATTTGCCGATGGGGATGATCAGCCCGGTTTCCTCGGCGACGCTGATGAACTGGTCCGGGCGGATCATGCCCTTCTCCGGGTGCTGCCAGCGCAGCAGCGCTTCCAGGCCGAGCAGCGCGCCGCTGCGCAGGCACAGCTTGGGCTGGTAGTGCACCGCCAGTTCGTCCTGTACCAGCGCACGGCGCAGGTTGCTCTCGACGAACAGCTTGTAGCTGGCCTCGGCGGTCATCGCCTCGGTGAAGGTCTGTACCTGGTGCTTGCCGTTGGCCTTGGCCTTGTGCAGCGCCAGGCCCGCGTGCTTCATCAGCGTCTGCGGGTCCTGGCCGTGCTGCGGCGCGTAGGCGATGCCCACGGAGCCGGTGATGCTGATCAGCTGGTTGTCGACGAACAGCGGCTTGTCGAGCACGTCGAGGATCTGCGCGGCGACTTTCTCGCCACGGCCGGCCACGGATTCTTCCAGCAGCACGGCGAATTCGTTGCTGGCGAAGCGCGCCAGGGTGGCGCTGTCGCTCAGGCTGCTGCGCAGGCGGCGGGCGAGGTTGGCCAGCAGCTTGTCGCCGGTCTGGTGGCCGAGGCTGTCGTTGATCCGCTTGAAGTTGTCGATGTCCACCAGCAGCAGGCTCAGCGAGTGTTCGCTGCCCACCTGCAGGCGTTCTTCCAGGGCGTTGATGAAGAAGTGCCGGTTGGCCAGGCCCGTGAGGTTGTCGCGGTAGGCGAGCTTCTCGATGTGCTGCTGGGCCAGCTTGCTCTGGGTGATGTCTTCGTAGATGCCGATGTAGTGGGTCAGCTCGCCCTTGTCGTCATAGACCTTGGACAGCGACAGCTGGCCCCAGTAGGGCTCGAGGTTCTTGCGCCGGCTGCGGAACTCGCCCTGCCAGCTGTTCTGTGTGACCAGGGTGGAGCGCGCATCGAACAGCAGCTCGCTGAGGTTGGCCAGCGCCGGCAGCTCCGGCAGGCGGCGGCCGCGCACTTCGTCGGCGCCGTACTGGGTGATCGCGGTGAAGCTCGGGTTGACGTATTCCACCAGGCCGTCGCGGTCGATCAGCAGGAAGGCGCTGGCGCTCTGCTCGACGGCGCGCTGGAACAGGTGCAGGGCGCTGGAGACGTTGCGCCGCTCGTGGTTCATCAGCACCTGGGCGTACTGGTCGGCCAGCTCGCCGGCGAAGGCGATCTCGTCGCTCTGCCACATGCGCACTTCGCCGACATGCTCCAGGCAGAGCACGCCGACCACTTCGCCGCCGACCCGGATGGTCGCGTCGAGCATGGCGCTGATGCCCTGCGGGCGCAGGTAGCGCGCCGCCAGTTCCTGGGTGCGCGGGTCCTGCTGGGCGTTGTGGGCGTCGATGGCGCGGCCGCTGTGCACCGCGTCGAGGTAATTGGGGAAGTTGCTGGCGTCGATGTCCTGGGGTTTTTCGTACTGGTCGGTGTCGCGGCGGTAGACGGTCACCGCTTCCAGGCGATTGTCCGGGTGCAGGCGCCAGAGGCCGGCGCGGGCCACGTCGTAGGCCTCGCAGGCGGCCTGGGCGATCAGCTGGGCGGCTTCGAGCAGCGGGTCGCTGGACAGGTAGCGATGCCGCGCCAGGCGCACGATGAGGTTCTGCTGGGTGCGCGAGCGCACCAGGTGCTGCAGGTGTTCGTCCTGGGAGCGCTGGTACATCTCCAGAGACATCTTCAGGCGGATGTTCTGCGCCTCCAGGTCGAGCAGGCGCGGGTCCAGCTCGGTTTCGTGCTCGTCCGCCTCGGTCTGCAGCAGGTAGCCGTGGAGCAGCTGGCGACCGTGTTGCTGGAAGCTTTCGCCGACCTCCAGCACGTTCAGCGTGCCGCGCGGCGAGTGCAGCAGGTAGCGCACGCGGTAACGGCCGTCCTTGAGCAGTTGCTGTTGTACCTGCTCATGCAGGCGATGGCGCGCTTCGGGCTCCATCAGGCTGGCGTAGGGGGCGTCGAGGATGCCGCAGAGGTCCTGGGCCGGCACGCCGATCTGCCGTTCGCAGCCGGGGTCGAGGAACAGCAGGGTCCAGCTGGGTTCATTCAGGCGCTCGAAGCGCAGCATCCCGAGCCTCGAAGGGACGGGAAGCTGCGTGACAACCTCGGCCGCCTGACGGCTGGCGGCATCGGGATGAGTCTTCATGCGCGGTGGAATTCCAGGGTGCTGGACGAGGGACATGGCCTCGCCCGACTTCTATGGGCGTTGGCAAGAGTTGCATGAGGCACGGGGCCATGACAAGCCAGGACTGTATCGGCCGTCACACCGGGAAGTTGAACCCTGGCGCTCTGGATCGCGGACCGCCGGTCAGAAGTATCCAGGCAAAAAGAAGCCCCACCATCCGGCAGGGCTGGAGAGTACGAGCGTGGCGTGCTCGTGAAGAAGCAGAAGGGGCACATGGCCCCTTCGGATAACGCAGTTACAGCAGCAGGGTGCGGATATCGCCCAGCAGGTCCGACAGGCGCTTGGTGTAGCGCGCGGCGGCCGCCCCGTTGATCACGCGGTGATCGTAGGACAGCGACAGCGGCAGCATCAGGCGCGGCTGGAAGGCCTTGCCGTCCCACACCGGCTGCATGGTGGCCTTGCTGACACCCAGGATCGCCACTTCCGGCGCGTTGACGATCGGCGTGAAGCCGGTGCCGCCAATGTGGCCGAGGCTGGAGATGGTGAAGCAGGCGCCCTGCATGGCGTCGGCGGAGAGCTTCTTGGTGCGCGCTTTCTCAGCCAGTTCGGCGGCTTCGGCGGCGAGCTGCAGGAGGCTCTTCTGGTCGACGTTCTTGATCACCGGGACCAGCAGACCGTCCGGCGTGTCCACGGCGAAGCCGATGTTCACGTACTTCTTGCGGATCAGCGCCTTGCCGCTGGGGGCCAGCGAGCTGTTGAAGTCCGGCATTTCCTTGAGCAGATGCGCACAGGCTTTCAGCAGGATCGGCAGCACGGTCAGCTTGACGCCGGCCTTTTCCGCGACGGCTTTCTGGGCCACGCGGAAGGCTTCCATCTCGGTGATGTCGGCCGAGTCGAACTGGGTCACGTGCGGCACGTTCAGCCAGCTGCGGTGCAGGTTGGCGGCGCCGACCTGCATCAGGCGGGTCATCGGCACTTCTTCGACTTCGCCGAACTTGCTGAAGTCGACTTCCGGAATCGGCGGGATGCCCGCACCACCGCTGGCGCCAGCCGGCGCACCGGATTTGGCGCGCTGCAGTTGTTCTTTGACGAACGCCTGCACGTCTTCCTTGAGGATGCGGCCTTTCGGACCGGTGCCTTTGACTTCGTTCAGCTCGACGCCGAACTCGCGGGCGACCATGCGCACGGCAGGGCCGGCGTGGACCTTGGCGCCGTCACGGCTGGGCGCGCCCACCGGAGCCGCTTCGGCAGCCGGCGCCGGAGCGCTGGCGGCAGGAGCCGGGGCCGCGGCAGGAGCGGCAGCGGCCTGCGCCGGTGCAGCAGCCGGAGCTTGGGCGGCAGCCGGGGCAGCAGCGCCGGCGACCTTCAGCTTGAGGATCAGGTCGCCGGTGCCGACTTCGTCACCGACCTTGATCGACACGCTTTCCACCACGCCGGAGGCCGGCGAGGGGATTTCCATGCTGGCCTTGTCCGACTCCAGGGTGATCAGCGACTGGTCGGCTTCGACCGTGTCGCCGGCTTTCACCATGACTTCGATGACATTGGCCTTGCCGGCCGAGCCGATGTCCGGGACGTGGATGTCCTGGACGCTGGCGGCAGCAGGTGCGGCAGCAGGTGCGGCAGCCGGCGCCGGGGCAGCGGCCGGAGCCTCTGCCTTCGGGGCCTCGGCGGCTGGCGCCGGAGCTTCGGCCTTGGGCGCTTCGGCGGCCGCCGAGCCACCCTCGACTTCCAGCTCGAGGATCTCGTCGCCTTCCTTCAGGGTGTCGCCCACCTTGACCTTCAGGCTCTTCACCACGCCGGCTTTCGGCGAGGGGATTTCCATGCTGGCCTTGTCGGATTCCAGGGTCAGCAGGCTCTGGTCGGCCTCGACGGTGTCGCCGACCTTGACCAGCAGTTCGATGACTTCACCCTGACCATTGCCGATGTCGGGTACACGAATCAGTTCGCTCATCGTGCCTCTCCTCAGCAGTCCAGCGGGTTACGTTTTTCGGGGTTGATGCCGAACTTGGCGATGGCCTCGGCCACGACCTTGGGTTCGATATCGCCCCG
Source organism: Pseudomonas nitroreducens (assembly GCF_014204515.1). Taxonomy (GTDB): domain Bacteria; phylum Pseudomonadota; class Gammaproteobacteria; order Pseudomonadales; family Pseudomonadaceae; genus Pseudomonas; species Pseudomonas nitritireducens_A. The sequence continues at coordinate 71,451 of NZ_JACHLI010000024.1, forward strand.
ATCAGCCAGGGCTTCCAGCGCGGCCAGCACCACCCAGTGGCGGTCGACTTCGAAGAAGTCGCGCAGCTTGCGGCGGCTGTCGCTGCGGCCGAAGCCGTCGGTACCCAGCACCTTGAACTCCTTGCTCGGCACCCACTGGCGGATCTGCTCGGCGTAGAGCTTCATGTAGTCGGTGGAGGCGATGACCGGGCCCTTGCGGCCGGACAGGCACTCTTCGACGTAGCTCTGCTTGGGCTTCTGGCCCGGGTGCAGGCGGTTCCAGCGCTCCACGGCGAGGCCGTCACGGCGCAGTTCGTTGAAGCTGGGGACCGACCAGACGTCGGCGCCGATGCCGAAGTCTTCGCGCAGGATCTTCGCGGCGGCTTCCACTTCACGCAGGATGGTGCCCGAGCCCAGCAGCTGCACGTGGTGCGCGGCGGCCTTCTTGTCTTCGTCGAGCAGGTACATGCCTTTGATGATGCCTTCCTCGGCACCCTTGGGCATGGCCGGCTGAACGTAGTTCTCGTTCATCACGGTGATGTAATAGAAGATGTCCTGCTGCTCTTCGATCATCTGCCGCGAGCCTTCGCGGATGATCACCGCCAGCTCGTACGCATAGGTCGGATCGTAGGTGCGGCAGTTCGGGATGGTCGCCGCCAGCAGGTGGCTGTGACCGTCTTCGTGCTGCAGGCCTTCACCGTTCAGGGTGGTACGGCCGGCGGTGCCGCCGATCAGGAAGCCGTGCGCGCGGCTGTCGCCAGCGGCCCAGGCCAGGTCGCCGATACGCTGGAAGCCGAACATCGAGTAGAAGATGTAGAACGGCAGCATCGGCTGGTTGTGCGTGGAGTACGAGGTACCCGCGGCAATCCAGCTGGACATGGCGCCGGCTTCGTTGATGCCTTCCTCGAGGATCTGACCTTTCTTGTCCTCGCGGTAGAACATCACCTGGTCTTTATCCACCGGCTCGTACAGCTGGCCGACGGAGGAGTAGATACCCAGCTGACGGAACATGCCTTCCATACCGAAGGTACGGGCTTCGTCCGGCACGATCGGGACGATGCGCGGGCCGAGTTCCTTGTCCTTGACCAGCTGCGAGATGATCCGCACGAAGGCCATGGTGGTGGAGATTTCGCGGTCGCCCGAGCCGTCGAGCATGGCCTTGAGGGTTTCCAGCGGCGGAACCGGGACCTGGAAGCTCTTCTCGCGGCGAACCGGCATCACGCCACCCAGTGCGGCACGGCGGGAAGCCAGGTACTTGGCTTCGGCGCTGCCTTCCTCGGGGCGGTAGAACGGCAGGTTTTCCAGGTCGGCATCCTTGATCGGGATGTCGAACTTGTCGCGGAACGACTTCAGCGACTCGACGTCGACCTTCTTGACGTTGTGCGCGATGTTCTTCGCTTCGCCCGAACCGGTGCCATAGCCCTTGATGGTCTTGGCCAGGATGACGGTCGGCTGGCCCTTGTGGTTGACCGCCTGGTGGTAGGCCGCATAGACCTTGTAGGGGTCGTGGCCGCCACGGTTGAGTTTCCAGACTTCCTCGTCGGAGAGGTCCTTGACCATCTCCAGCAGCTCCGGACGGGCACCGAAGAAGTGCTCACGCACGTAGGCGCCGTCTTTGGCCTTGTAGTTCTGATACTCGCCGTCGATGACCTCGTCCATGCGCGCTTGCAGCAGGCCGGCGGTGTCCTTGGCGAACAGCGGGTCCCAGAAGCGACCCCAGACCACCTTGTTGACGTTCCACTCGGCGCCACGGAACACGCCTTCGAGTTCCTGGATGATCTTGCCGTTGCCGCGAACCGGGCCGTCGAGGCGCTGCAGGTTGCAGTTGATGACGAAGATCAGGTTGTCCAGCTTCTCGCGGCCGGCCAGGGAGATCGCGCCCAGGGATTCGGGCTCGTCGCACTCGCCGTCGCCCATGAAGCACCAGACCTTCTGCTTGCCGGCGGGGATGAAGCCGCGGCTTTCCAGGTACTTCATGAAGCGCGCCTGGTAGATCGCCTGGATCGGGCCCAGACCCATGGAGACGGTCGGGAACTGCCAGAAGTCCGGCATCAGCCAGGGGTGCGGGTAGGAAGACAGGCCGTTGCCGTCCACTTCCTGGCGGAAGTTGTTCAGCTGGTCTTCAGTGATGCGGCCTTCGAGGAAGGCGCGGGCATAGACGCCGGGGGAGGCGTGGCCCTGGAAGAACACCAGGTCGCCGCCGTGCTCGTCGGTCGGGGCCTGGAAGAAGTAGTTGAAGCCAACGTCGTAGAGGGTTGCCGAGGAGGCGAAGGAGGAGATGTGGCCGCCCAGGTCAGGGTCCTGCTTGTTGGCCTTCATCACCATCGCCAGGGCGTTCCAGCGCACCAGGGAGCGGATGCGGCGCTCCATGAACAAGTCGCCGGGCATGCGGGCTTCGTGGGTGACCGGGATGCTGTTGCGGTACGGCGTGGTGATCGCGTAAGGCAGTTGGGTACCGGTCCGACTGGCCAGTTCGCCCATGCGGGTCATCAGGTAATGGGCGCGGTCTTCACCTTCACGGTCCAGGACCGATTCCAGGGCGTCCAGCCATTCCTGGGTTTCGATGGGATCGAGGTCTTGCATGGCTTGCTCCAGGGCGGAAAGGCTTCCAGAATCGGAAGCCAGTAGATCGTTGCCGATAGCTGCGCCAACCTCGTGGGCGACGCGGCGAATTCTTGGAAGTGCTCCGGGGGTACGCCCGGCGGGTTGTAGTTTTACTACAAATCGCCAACGGATACATCCCTCCGCCAGAAAAAGTTAGTAGTAAAACTACAGGGGCGCGAAAGACGGGAATGCCGGCGCCTCGCCGACCACTCAGGATAGACCATGAGCCTGCCGTCCCTGGCCGCTTTGCCGGCCACTCTCAAGCCCCTCGCCGAGCGGGCCGAACAGAATTTCCGCACCGCCATCGCCGCCCTTTCTCCCGAGCAGATCGAAAGCTTCGACGGCTGGCCCGACGAGCGGCACGCCGATTTCGCCCGCGTCACCGCCGGCAGCGACTTCGTCGCCGAGCAGGTCCAGCGTGATCCTGCCTTTCTATTGACGCTGGCGGCGACCGGCGAACTGGAGCGTGGCCTGCAGCCCGGCGAGATGGGCGCGCAACTGGAAACGCTGCTGGCCGACTGCGCCGACGAGGATGAACTGGGCCGCCGCCTGCGGCGCTTCCGCCGGCGCCAGCAGGTACGCATCATCTGGCGCGACCTGAGCCGCCGCAGTGACCTGGCCGGCACCTGTCGCGACCTCTCCGACCTTGCCGACGCCTGCATCGACCAGTCCCTGGCCTGGCTCTACCAGCGCCATTGCCAGCAGTTCGGCGTGCCCATCGGCAACCGCTCGGGCCTGCCGCAGAAGATGATCGTGCTGGGCATGGGCAAGCTGGGCGCGGGCGAGCTGAACCTGTCTTCCGACATCGACCTGATCTTCGGTTACCCCGAGGGCGGTGAGACCCAGGGCGCCAAGCGCGCGCTGGATAACCAGGAGTTCTTCACCCGCCTGGGCCAGCGGCTGATCAAGTCGTTGGACGCCATCACCGTCGAAGGCTTCGCCTTCCGCGTCGACATGCGCCTGCGCCCCTACGGCTCCAGTGGCCCGTTGGTGCACAGCTTCGCCGCGCTGGAGCAGTACTACCAGGACCAGGGCCGCGACTGGGAACGCTACGCGATGATCAAGGCGCGCGTGGTCGGCGGCGACCAGGAGGCCGGCCAGCGCCTGCTGGAGCTGCTGCGCCCCTTCGTCTACCGGCGCTACCTGGACTTCTCCGCCATCGAGGCGCTGCGCACCATGAAGCAGCTGATCCAGCAGGAAGTCCGGCGCAAGGGCATGAGCGAGAACATCAAGTTGGGCGCCGGCGGCATCCGCGAGGTGGAGTTCATCGCCCAGGCGTTCCAGCTGATCCACGGCGGCCGTGACCTCAGCCTGCAGCAGCGACCGCTGCTGCGGGTGCTGGCGATCCTCGAAGGGCAGGGCTACCTGCCGCCGCAGGTGGTCGCCGAATTGCGCGAGGGCTACGAGTTCCTGCGCTACGCCGAACACGCCCTGCAGGCCATCGCCGACCGCCAGACGCAGATGCTGCCCGAGGACGAGTTCGAGCGGATCCGCGTCGCCTTCATCATGGGCTTCGCCAACTGGTCGGCGTTCCACCAGGCTACCAACCAGTGGCGTGAGCGCATCGACTTCCATTTCCGCCAGGTCATCGCCGACCCCGACGAGGACGAAGACGGCCAGGTCGACAACACCATCGGCGGCGAGTGGATTCCGCTGTGGGAAGAGGCGGTGGACGAGGAGTCCGCCTGCCGCCAGTTCGCCGATGCCGGCTTCGCCCAGCCGGCCCAGGCCTGGAAGCGCCTCACCGATCTGCGCCACGGCACCCAGGTGCGCGCCATGCAGCGCCTGGGTCGCGAGCGGCTGGACGCCTTCATGCCGCGCCTGCTGAACATGATCGCCGAGCGCGGCCCGGCGGACGTGCTGCTGGAGCGCACGCTGCCGCTGATCGAGGCGGTGGCGCGGCGCTCGGCCTATCTGGTGCTGCTCACCGAGAATCCCGGCGCGCTGGAGCGCCTGCTGACGCTTTGCGCGGCCAGCCCGATGGTCGCCGAGCAGATCGCCCGCTTCCCGATCCTGCTCGACGAGCTGCTGAATGAAGGGCGGCTGTTCCGCCCGCCGCAGGCCGCCGAACTGGGCGCCGAGCTGCGCGAGCGGCTGATGCGCATTCCCGAGGACGACCTCGAGCAGCAGATGGAGACCCTGCGCCACTTCAAGCTGGCCCACGCCCTGCGCGTGGTGGCCTCGGAGATCGCCGGGACACTGCCTTTGATGAAGGTCAGCGATTACCTGACCTGGCTCGCCGAGGCGATCCTCGAGCAGGTGCTGAGCCTGACCTGGGACCAGCTGGTGCAGCGCCACGGCCGGCCGACCCGTACCGACGGCACGCCGTGCGATCCAGATTTCATCATCATCGGCTACGGCAAGTCCGGCGGCCTGGAGCTGGGCCACGGCTCGGACCTGGACCTGGTGTTCATCCACGACGGCGACCCGCAGTGCGAGACCGACGGCGAGAAGTCCATCGATGGCGCGCAGTTCTACACGCGCCTGGGGCAGAAGATCATCCACTTCCTCACCGCGCAGACGCCCTCGGGCATGCTCTACGAGGTGGACATGCGCCTGCGCCCCAGCGGTGCGTCCGGCCTGCTGGTCAGTTCGTTGCGCGCCTTCGAGGCCTACCAGCTGGGCGAAGCCTGGACCTGGGAGCACCAGGCGCTGGTGCGCGCCCGTGTGCTGGCCGGCTGCAAGCGGGTGGCGGTGGCGTTTGAAGCAATCCGCGCGAAGGTGCTGGGCCAGCAGCGCGACCTGGTCGAGCTGCGCAAGGAAGTCAGCGAGATGCGCGCGAAGATGCGCGACAACCTCGGCACCCCGGCCACGGCCGCCGGTACTGCGCCGAATGCCTTCGAGGCCGCGGCCCCGTTCGATCTCAAGCAGGATGCCGGTGGTATCGTCGATATCGAATTTATGGTGCAATACGCGGCCCTGGCGTGGTCGTGGCAGCACCCGGAGCTGGTCGAGTTCACCGACAATATCCGCATCCTGGAAGCGCTGGAGCGGGTCGGGCTGATGTCCGGCGAGGATGTCCTGAAGCTGCAGGACGCCTACAAGGCCTACCGGGCGGCGGCGCACCGCTTGTCCCTGCAGAAGCAGCCGGGCGTGGTGAGTGGCGACCGCTTCCATGCCGAGCGACGCATGGTGATGCAGATGTGGAAGGCTTTCGAGCTGACCTGATTCGCTGCGATTTCTCACGAAACAGTAGGCATCCGGCGGGATGATGCTCGCCGGAACGGGCCGCGCCGTCAGCGCTGGGGCGGCCTCGGGAACGGGGCGCGTAATGCCATTGCGCCAGGTCACAGGGAGTGACGAAAACCGCCCGGCTGAAATGGCAGCTGGGCTAGACTGCCGGCATTCGCTGCTCGGCACCCGACCGCAGAGGCCCGCGCCTGGCGGCCGGACGAGTGGAGTACGGGGAGGCGAGAGCCTCCCCGCTTGTTTTCGGAAAAGGCATGAGAATTCTGATCGTAGGCCCCTCCTGGGTGGGCGACATGGTGATGGCGCAGACGCTCTTCCAGTGTCTGAAGCGGCAGCATCCGGACTGCGTGATCGACGTGCTGGCGCCCGACTGGAGCCGGCCAATCCTTGAACGCATGCCCGAAGTGCGCCAGGCCCTGAGCTTCCCGCTCGGCCACGGGGTGCTGGATATCGCCCAGCGCCGGCGCATCGGCAAGTCCCTCAAGGGCCAGTACGACCAGGCGATCCTCCTGCCCAACTCGCTCAAGTCGGCGCTGGTGCCGTATTTCGCCGGCATCCCCCGGCGCACCGGCTGGAAGGGCGAGATGCGCTACGGCCTGCTCAACGACATCCGCGCGCTGGATAAGGAACGCTACCCGCTGATGATCGAGCGCTTCATGGCCCTGGCCTATGAACCGGGCGCCGAGCTGCCGCAACCTTATCCACAGCCGCGCCTGTCCATCGACCCGGCCAGCCGCGAAGCGGCGCTGGCCAAGTTCGGCCTGAGCCTGGACCGCCCGGTGCTCGCCCTGTGCCCTGGCGCCGAGTTCGGCGAGGCCAAGCGCTGGCCGGCCGAGTACTACGCCAAGGTCGCCGAGGTGAAGATCCGCGCCGGCTGGCAGGTGTGGATCTTCGGTTCGAAGAACGACCATCCCGGCGGCGAAGACATCCGCATGCGCCTGATCCCCGGTCTGCGCGAAGAGTCGGTGAACCTCGCCGGCGGGACCGCCCTGGCCGAGGCCATCGACCTGATGTCCTGCGCTGGCGCCGTGGTCACCAACGATTCCGGCCTGATGCACGTGGCCGCCGCGCTGAATCGCCCGCTGGTGGCGGTGTACGGCTCGACGTCGCCGCAATTCACCCCGCCGCTGGCCGATCAGGTGGAGATCGTCCGCCTCGGCCTGGACTGCAGCCCCTGCTTCGACCGCGTCTGCCGCTTCGGCCACTACAACTGCCTGCGCGAGCTGAAACCGCGCCCGGTGCTCGAAGCGCTGGACCGACTGGTCGCCGACCCGGTGGATGTGGAAAGCGCCGAATGAGGGTCCTGCTGATCAAGACCTCGTCCCTGGGCGATGTCATCCATACCCTGCCGGCGTTGACCGACGCCGCCCGCGCCATTCCCGGCATCCAGTTCGACTGGGTGGTGGAGGAGGGCTTCGCCGAGATTCCTGCCTGGCATCCGGCCGTGGCCCAGGTGATCCCGGTGGCGATCCGCCGCTGGCGCAAGAACCTCTGGCAGACCCTCAAAAGTGGCGAATGGAGCCGCTTCAAGCGTCGCCTGAAAGAGGTCGACTACGACCTGGTGATCGACGCCCAGGGCCTGCTCAAGAGCGCCTGGCTGACGCGCTATGCACGCCGTCGTACGCCCATCGCCGGGCTGGACAAGGAGTCGGCCCGCGAGCCGGCCGCCAGCCGCTTCTATAAACGTACCTACCCGGTCGCCTGGGGCCAGCACGCCGTCGAGCGCGTGCGCCAGTTGTTCGCCCAGGCGCTGGACTACCCGCTGCCCGCCGGCACCGGGGACTACGGCCTGGACCGCAATCGCCTGCTGGACGCGGTGGACGCCGAGCCCTACCTGGTGTTCCTCCACGGCACCACCTGGGTGACCAAGCACTGGCCCGAGCTGTACTGGCGCGACCTGGCCCAGCGCATGGGCGAGCGCGGCTGGCAAGTCCGCCTGCCGTGGGGCAATGACGCCGAGCGGCAGCGCGCCGAACGGCTCGCCGAAGGCTTGGAAAACGCCTCGGTGCTCCCCAAATTAAGCCTCGCAGGCATGGCCAAGGTACTGGCCGGCGCTTCCGCCTGCGTGGCGGTCGACACCGGGCTCGGACACCTGGCCGCCGCCCTGGATGTGCCGACGCTGTCGCTGTTCGGCCCGACCAATCCCGGTCTGACCGGCGCCTACGGGCGCTCGCAGGTGCACCTGGCCAGTGACTGGCCTGCGTGCGCGCCCTGCCTGCAGAAGACCTGCACCTACCAGCCGACGGCCGAAGACAAGCGCCAGTTCGACCTGCGGCATGAACAGCCTCTGTGCTTCACGCGCCTGAATCCCCAGCGCGTGGCGACCCAGCTGGAGGCACTGCTGCTGGCCCCGGAGACGCTTCGATGACCCTGGCTTTCGTCCTCTACAAATACTTCCCGTTCGGCGGGCTGCAGCGCGACTTCATGCGCATCGCCCTGGAATGCCAGCAGCGCGGCCACGCCATCCGCGTCTACACGCCGATCTGGGAGGGCGAGGTGCCGCCCGGCTTCGACGTGCGCGTGGCGCCGGTGAAGTCGCTGTTCAACCATCGCCGCAACGAGAAATTCAGCGCCTGGCTGCAGGCCGACCTGGCCCGCGATCCGGTGGACCGGGTGATCGGCTTCAACAAGATGCCGGGCCTGGATGTCTACTACGCCGCCGACGGCTGCTTCGAGGACAAGGCGCAGACCCTGCGCAATTCCTTCTACCGCCGCTGGGGCCGCTACAAGCACTTCGCCGACTACGAGCGCGCAGTGTTCGCGCCGGAATCGAAAACCGAGATCCTGATGATCTCCGAGGTGCAGCAGCCGCTGTTCATCAAGCATTACCGCACCCCCGAGGCACGCTTCCACCTGCTGCCGCCGGGGATCGCCCAGGACCGCCGGGCGCCGGCCAATGCCGCAGAAATCCGCGCCGAATTCCGCCGCGAGTTCAAGCTGGGCGACGACGACCTGCTGCTGGTGCAGATCGGCTCCGGCTTCAAGACCAAGGGCCTGGACCGTAGCCTCAAGGCGCTGGCCGCGCTGCCGCGTTCGCTGCGCAAGCGCACCCGGCTGATCGCCATCGGCCAGGACGATCCCAAGCCGTTCCTGTTGCAGGTGAAGGCGCTGGGGTTGTCGGACAACGTGCAGATCCTCAAGGGGCGCAGCGATATCCCGCGCTTCCTGCTGGGCGCCGACCTGCTGATCCACCCGGCCTACAACGAGAACACCGGCACCGTGCTGCTCGAAGCGCTGGTGGCGGGCCTGCCGGTGCTGGTCACCGATGTCTGCGGCTACGCCCACTACATCGACGAGGCCAATGCCGGTCGCGTGGTGCCGTCGCCCTTCGAGCAGGAGCGCCTGAACGCCATGCTCAAGGACATGCTGGAAGATGACGCCGCGCGCGCCGACTGGTCGCGCAACGGCCTGGCCTTCGCCGACAGCGCCGACCTCTACAGCATGCCGCAGCACGCCGCCGACCTGATCCTCCAGGAGCGCGCATGAACGCCTTTGCCTTGGCAGGAGCGAGCTTGCTCGCGAACGCTTTTTCTGTGAACGGTGGTGTCATGCGGGTTCGCGAGCAAGCTCGCTCCTACACGGGGCTTGCCCATGAAGCTTGAGTTGCTGGAGCCGTTCAGAAGCCTGTGGGCCGGCAAGGACCCCTTCGTCGAAGTCGAACGCCTGCAGGGCAAGGTCTACCGCGAACTGGAAGGCCGCCGCACACTGCGCACCGAAGTCGACGGGCGCGGTTACTTCGTCAAGATCCACCGCGGCATCGGCTGGGGCGAGATCGTCAAGAACCTGTTCAGCGCCAAGCTTCCGGTGCTCGGCGCCGGCCAGGAGCAGCGTGCCCTGGAGCGCCTGCACCAGGCCGGGGTGGCGACCATGACCTCGGTGGCCTACGGCGAGCGCGGCGGCAATCCGGCCAGCCAGCACTCCTTCATCATCACCGAGGAGCTGGCGCCGACCACCGACCTGGAAGTCTTCTCCCTCGACTGGTTGCAGAATCCGCCCGAGCCGCGCCTCAAGCGCGCGCTGATCGCCGAGGTGGCGAAGATGGTCGGCACCATGCACCGCGCCGGCGTCAATCACCGCGACTGCTACATCTGCCACTTCCTGCTGCACACCGATCGCCCGGTCAGCGCCGATGACCTGCGCCTGTCGGTGATCGACCTGCACCGTGCCCAGACCCGCGCCGCCACCCCGCGCCGCTGGCGCGACAAGGACCTGGCGGCGCTGTATTTCTCCGCGCTGGACATCGGCCTCACGCGCCGTGACAAATTGCGCTTCCTGCGCGGTTACTTCCAGCGCCCGCTGCGTGACATCCTCCGCGAGGAAGCGCAGCTGCTGGCGTGGATGGAGCGCAAGGCGGCCAAGCTGTACGACCGCAAGCAACGTTACGGAGACCTGCTCTGATGGCCGGCTGGACACTCGAAGCCGACTACCAGCACCTGGCCGCCGACTTCGGCAGCCTGGATGCGGTGTTCGCCCTCGAAGGCGAACGCATCACCAAGGACGCGATGTCCGACGTCGTGCGCATCGAGCGCGACGGCGTGCGCTACTACGTCAAACGCTACCGCAGGCCGGGCAAGGGTTTTCGGCGCTTCCTGCCGCGCCCGCGGGTGAAGGCCGAGTGGCAGAACCTCAAGCAGTTCGCCAAGTGGGGCATCCCCACGGCGCAGGTGGTGGCCTACGGCCTGGAGCGGGAGCATGGCGGATTCTCCCGCGGCGCGATCATCACCCGCGAGCTGGTCGGCACCGAGGACCTGCATGCCCTGGCCAAGCAGAAGGACCCGCGCCTGCAGGATCGCGCCTGGGTCGAGCACGTCATGCAGCAACTGGCGCGCTACACGCGGACCATGCATGACCACCACTTCACCCATAACGACCTGAAGTGGCGCAACATCCTGGTCGACCAGCAAGGCACGGTGTACTTCATCGACTGCCCGATCGGCGACTTCTGGATCGGCTTCATGCTGCGCTACCGCATCACCAAGGACCTGGCGACACTCGACAAGGTCGCCAAGCGCCAGTTGTCCGCCACCCAGCGCCTGCGCTTCTACCTCCTGTACCGTCGGCGCGAGCGCCTGAATGCGTCGGACAAGAAGCGTGTCCGCCATATCGTTCATTTCTTCGAGGGACGCGAGTGAAGGACTTCATTGCCGAGGACGACCAGGCCCTGCTGGAAGGCAACGCCCTGGCCGATTTCGATGCCCTGTGGGCCCTGGAACTGGTGGCCGTCGACGAGCCCAATACCGAGCGCGGAGGCATAAGCAGCGTCTACCGCCTGGAGCTGGACGGCACCGCCTATTACCTCAAGCGCCAGAGCAACCACCTGACCCGCAGCCTGCGGCGCCCCTTCGGCGAGCCGACCTTCAGCCGCGAGTTCCGCAATATCCAGCGCTACCACCAGCTGGGTATTCCGTCGATGCAGGCGGCCTTCTTCGGTGCGCGGCAGGTCGGCGGCGAGCGCCGGGCGATCCTGATGACCCGCGCCCTGGACGGCTGGCGTGACCTCGACAGCCTGCTGCAGGGCTGGTCGAACCTGCCTGCCGAGCGTCGCCAGGCCATCCTGCGCGCCTGCGGCATGCTCGCTCGTCGCCTGCATGAAGCCGGACAGATGCACGGCTGCTTCTACCCCAAGCACATCTTCCTGCGCGAGACCGACGACGCCTTCGAGGCGACCCTGATCGACCTGGAGAAGACCCGTCCGCTGTGGTTCGGCCAGCGCGACCGCGTGCGCGACCTGGAGCCGCTGCTGCGCCGTGCACCGGACTGGAACGAGGGTGACGTGCGCGCCCTGCTGGCGGCCTATCTGGGCACCTCCTCGACGGGGCCCGAAGTCGACGACTGGTACCGGCGGCTGGGCGCGCGGCGCAAGAAGAAGGAAAACCGCGCATGAGGCTGTCCGCCCTGCGCGACGTCGGCCGAGCGCCGGCGCTGCCCCTGCGTATCGAACTGGAAGACGGCGCCGGCCCGGCCGAGCTGCGCCTGGACCGCCTGCTGCGCGTGTTGCCCGGCCAGCGCTATGTCGGTGCGGCCAATTGGCGCGGCCGCGCGGTGCTGGCCAAATTGCTGGTGGGCAGTCGTGCGGCGAAGCAGTTCCAGCGCGAACTCGACGGCGTGCGCCTGCTCGCCGAACAGGGCCTGACCACCCCGGCGCTGCTGGCCGACGGCCTGAAGGACGGCGAGGGCGGTTGGCTGCTCTTCGAGTTTCTCGACAACGCCCAGAGCCTCTGGGATGCCTGGCGAGCCGTGGAAGGCGAGCCGCTGCTGTCCGACGCGCAGAGCGCGGTCATCGCCGAGGCGCTGAGCGCCATCGCCCGCATGCACGCCAAGGGCCTGTGGCAGGAAGACCTGCACCTGGACAACCTGCTGCGCAAGGACGGTGAGCTGTACCTGATCGATGGTGCCGGCATTCGCGCGGAAACCCCAGGCCAGCCGCTGTCGCGCAAGCGCGTGCTGGAAAACCTCGGGGTGTTCTTCGCCCAGCTGCCGGCCAGCCTCGATCCGTTCCTGGAAGAACTGCTGATCCACTACCTGCTGGCCAACGGCGAGCACGCGCTGCCGCTGGAAGCCTTGCAGAAGGAGATCGCCCGGGTGCGCCGCTGGCGCGTCGGCGACCTGATGAAGAAGATCGCCCGCGACTGCAGCCTGTTCAGCGTGTTCAAGGGGCCGTTCGGCCTGCGTGCGGTGCGCCGCGAGGAAGAAGCAGGCCTGCAGCCGCTGCTGGCCGATCCCGACGCCTTCATCGCCAAGGGGCATCTCTACAAGACCGGCGGCGCAGCGACAGTCGCGCGGGTCGAGCTCGATGGCCGGCCGCTGGTCATCAAGCGTTACAACATCAAGAACCTGCTGCACTGGTTCAAGCGCTTCTGGCGCCCCAGCCGCGCCTGGGCCTCGTGGCGCGAGGGTAATCGCCTGGACTTCCTCGGCATCGCCACGCCCCGCCCGCTGGCGGTGATCGAGCGGCGCTGGCTGTGGCTGCGCGGCCCGGCCTTCCTGATTACCGATTACCTCGCCGGTCAGGATATAATCGCCCGTTTCAAACCCTACCTGGATCAACCGGAGGGGGGCGGCCTGCCGCCGGAATCGGATCTTGTGGCCCTGGACAGACTGTTCGCGGCGCTGGTGCGCGAGCGCATCAGCCACGGCGACCTCAAGGGGCACAACCTGTTCTGGCAGGAGCAGGGCGAAGGCGGGCAGTGGTCGTTGATCGACCTGGATGCCATGCAGCGCCACTCGCGAGATGCGAGCTTCGCCCGCGCCTATGCCCGCGACCGGGCGCGCTTCCTGCGCAACTGGCCGACCGGCAGCGCACTGCACCAGCTGCTCGACGAACGTTTACCGCGGGTGCCTGGCACCCGCCCAGATGAAAGAGGCTAGACCCTGTGGCATTGACCATCCTCGGCCTGTCCGGCGCCGTAAGCCATGACCCTTCCGCCGCCCTGTACATCGACGGCAAGCTGGTCGCGGCTGTCGAAGAAGAGCGCTTCGTCCGCGACAAGCACGCGAAGAACCGCATGCCCTACGAGTCGGCCAAGTTCTGCCTGGAACAGGCCGGGATCAAGCCGTCGGACGTTGACGTGGTGGCCATTCCCTTCGCCCCCATCAGCATCCTCGACAAGGCCCGCTGGCACTACGCCAAGCGCTACGCCTACGCGCCGGACCGCGCGCTGGACGCCATCCTGCTCGGCAACCGCCGCTACCACCGCTACTACAAGCGCATCCAGTGGTGCCTGCAGCAGCTGGGCTTCGACCTGAAGAAGACCAAGATCCAGCCGGTCGAGCACCACCTGGCCCACGCCTCCAGTGCCTACCACTGCTCGGGCTTCAAGGAGAAGACGGCGATCCTCGGGATCGACGGCAAGGGCGAGTACGCCACCACCTTCTTCGGCTACGGCGAGAACGGCAAGATCCACAAGATCAAGGAGTTCTACGATCCGGACTCCCTGGGCGGCCTGTACGGCGCGCTGACCGAGTACCTGGGCTTCGACATGCTCGATGGCGAGTTCAAGGTCATGGGCATGGCGCCCTACGGCGACGCCAGCAAGTACGATTTCTCCCGTCTGGCCAAGTTCGAGAACGGCGAGCTGATCATCAACACCGAGTACGCCAACGTCATCGGTTTCCGTCGCTACAAGGAAAAGGGCAAGGGCTACTACTTCTCGCCCAAGCTGATCGAGTGGCTCGGTCCGAAGCGTGAAGGCGACATCGCCGACGATCCCTACATCCACTACGCCGCCAGCATCCAGGCGCTGTTCGAGAAGCTGGCGCTGGAGATGATGGATTACTACCTGGGCGACATCATCCGCGAGACCGGCAAGATCGCCTTCGCCGGCGGCTGCGCGCTGAACGTCAAGCTCAACCAGAAGATCATCGCCCGTCCCGAGGTCAAGGAGCTGTACGTACAGCCCGCGGCCAGCGACGCCGGCACCGCCGTTGGCGCCGCCGCGTACGTATCCTGGGAGCGCGGCGTGCCGGTCGAGAAGATGGAGCACGTCTACCTCGGTCCGGAATACAGCAACGAAGACGTCATCGCCGCCTGCGCCCGCCACGAGGCCAAGCCGCAATGGCGCAAGATCGACAACGTCCCCGAGCACATCGCCAAGGTGCTGGTCGAGGGCAATCCCGTGGCCTGGTTCCAGGGTCGCCTGGAGTTCGGCCCGCGCGCCCTGGGCGGCCGTTCGATCATCGGTTGCCCGAGCATTGCCGGCGTGGCCGACCGCATCAACGCGCAGATCAAGTTCCGCGAGCGCTGGAGGCCGTTCTGCCCGTCGATGCTCGATACCGTCGGCCCGCAGATGTTCAAGATCGACCACCCGGCGCCCTTCATGACCTTCACCTTCGAAGTCAACGAAGAGTGGAAAACCCGAGTGCCGGAAGTCGTCCACGAAGACGGCACCTCCCGTGCCCAGGTGCTCAAGCGCGAGTTCAACCCGCGCTACTACGACATGATGAAGGAGCTGGAGAAGCTCACCGGCAACGGCGTGGCGCTCAACACCTCGCTGAACCGCCGCGGCGAGCCGATGGTCTGCTCGCCCACCGACGCCCTGAACATGTTCTACGGCTCGGACCTGCAGTACCTGATCATGCAGGACATCCTGGTGGTCAAGGACGGCGTGCAGTGATCCTCGGAGCGCCTGCATGCGTATCCTGATCATCAACCGGCAGGAGCGTGCGCGCTCGCTGGATACCCTCTATGAAGGCCTGATCGCGCTGAACCCCGGTTCGCGCATGATCAAGCTGAGCAAGGAGGAAATCCGCGACCTGCCGCGTACGCTCGCCAGGCTCGACACCACCGGCTTCGAGCGGGTCCTCTTCGATATCCCCCTGCGCCGCGCCGCGCACGCCTTCGACAGCGTGCGCGCCCTGCCAGGGTTGGTCTACTACGAAGAGGACGCGTACCAGGAGTTCATGGGCGAGAGCAAGTTCTACGGCAAGTTCCTGCGCTTCTTCCATTCGCTCAAGGGTGCGCCGGTGATCTACACCAGCGAATCCGTGCGCGCCTATTTCGCCCAGCAGGGCGTCAATGCGCACTTCGTGGCCAAGGCCTTCGACGATCGCCAGCTCAAGGACCTGGGGCTGCCGCGCGATATCGACCTGGCCTTCGTCGGCCGGGTGAAGAGCAAGGTCTACGGCCGGCGCAAGGAGCTGCTCGACCAGGTGGCCGAGCAGACCCCGCTGCAGCTGCTGCGTACCGAGAATCCGGACGAGTACCTCACGGTGCTCAACCGCATCCGCTGCTTCCTCAGCGCGGACATCGGTTTCAACGAGTACATGGCGAAGAACTTCGAGGCCATGGCCTGTGGCTGCGTGCTGGTCGCCAAGCGCCAGCCCACCGAGGATGCCCTGCTCGGGCTGGTCGACATGCACAACGTGGTGCACTACGACACCCTCGAGGAGCTGATGGAGAAATACCGCCAGCTGCTGGCCGATCCGCAGCAGGCGCAGGCCATCGCCCGTGCGGGGCATGACCTGGTGTTCGAGCGGCATCGCCTGAGTCAGCGCGCCGAGGAGTTCTCGCGGGTGCTCGCGCTGCCTCACCCGAATCCCCATGGAATCAGTCGTCCGGGTTTCTTCCGGCGGCTCGGGTCGCTGTTCTCCCGCGCCTGAGGCGCGGGTGGCGGCCCCGCAACAGCAGGGTCTGAGCATGAAGATCACGATTTTCGGAAGCGGTTACGTCGGTCTGGTGACGGGGGCCTGCCTGGCGGATGCCGGTCACCAGGTGATCTGCGTCGATACCAACAGCGAGCGCACGCAGATGCTCTGCCAGGGGCAGATCCCGATCTACGAGCCGGGCCTGGACGTCATGGTGCGCAACAACCTGGCCGCCGGTCGCATTCGCTTCACCGAAGACGCGGCCGAGGCGATCGCCTTCGGCACGCTGCTATTCATCGCCGTCGGCACGCCGCCGGACGAGAACGGCTCCGCCGACCTGACCTACGTGCTCAATGTGGCGCGCACCATCGGCCAGCACATCGACGGCTACAAGGTGGTGGTGAACAAGTCCACCGTACCGGTCGGCACTGCCGACAAGGTCCGCGCGGCGGTGCTCGAGGAGCAGCGCAAGCGTGGCGCCGAAGTCCGCTTCGATGTCTGCTCGAACCCCGAATTCCTCAAGGAAGGCGCGGCGATCGAAGACTTCACCCGCGGCCCGCGCATCGTCGTCGGTACCGATTCGGAGGAAGTGCGGACGCTGATGCGCGAGTGCTACGCGCCCTACAACCGCAACCACGACAAGCTGTTCTTCATGGGCGTGCGCGCCTCGGAACTGACCAAGTACGCCGCCAATGCCATGCTGGCGACCAAGATCAGCTTCATGAACGAGATCGCCAACATCGCCGAACGCGTGGGCGCCGACGTCGAGCAGGTGCGCCTGGGGATCGGTTCCGATCCGCGCATCGGCTATCACTTCATCTATCCCGGTTGTGGCTACGGCGGCTCCTGTTTCCCGAAGGATGTACAGGCGCTGGAGCGCACTGCCAGCGAGATCGGTTACGACGCCGAGCTGCTGCGGGCGGTGGAGCGGGTCAACGACCGGCAGAAACACGTGCTGCTGCGCAAGCTGCTCCAGGCTTTCGATGGTGAGCTCGGCGGGCTGACCGTGGGCATCTGGGGGCTGGCGTTCAAGCCCAACACCGATGATATCCGCGAGGCACCCAGCCGCGTGCTGATGGAGGCGCTCTGGGAGCGCGGCGCGCGCGTGCGCGCCTACGATCCGGTGGCCTCCCACGAGATCGGCCGGGTGTACGGCGAGCGGGCCGACCTGGAGCTGGTCGGCAGCCGCGAAGCGGTGCTGGAAGGCGCGGACGTCCTGGTGATCTGCACCGAGTGGAAGGAATTCCGCGCGGTGGACTTTGCCTGGCTGGCCAGGACCCTGCGCCGCCCGGTGATCGTCGACGGGCGCAACCTCTACAACCCGGACGAAGTACGCGCCGCCGGCCTGCTCTATTTCGCCGTGGGCCGCGGTGATTCGCTGGAGAAGGACGTCTGATGGGGCGTCGCTCGGAGGGCTCGAAGCTCGCCCGCAGGTTCCGCAAGTACCGCACCCGCCTGCAGCGCCAGTGGCTGTTGCTGCGCTACGCCCTGGCCAATCGCCTGGGCCGGCGCAGGGTCGTGGCCGAGGGCGGCCCCGTGGTCTCGCTGACGAGCTATTCGACCCGGCTGCGCAAGGTGCATGTCACCCTGGAGTCCATCGCGGCTGGCCGCCTGCTGCCGTCGCGGCTGATTCTCTGGGTCGATGAAGAGAAGACCCTGGCCGACCTCCCGGCGCCACTGCGGCGCCTGCAGGCGCGGGGGCTGGAAGTAAAGCGCTGCAATAATTACGGACCGCACAAGAAATACTTTCCGTATGTCCAGGGTGAGAGAATCGGCGCGCCGCTGGTCACCGCCGATGACGATGTGCTCTATCCCGGCGACTGGCTGGCAGGGCTGCAGGCGGCTCATCGGCAGACCCCCGAGCAGGTGGTCTGCTACATGGCCAAGCAGGTCGGCATCGAAGGCGGCGTGATCCAGCCCTATCACGGCTGGACGACGCAATTGGACAAGGCTCCCAGCGTGCGCAATTTCGCCATCGGTGTTTCTGGCGTCCTCTATCCGGCAGCGCTGCAGCAGGTGCTCAAGCGCGAGGGGGAGGCATTCGTCCAGGTGACGCCCAGGGCCGATGACATCTGGCTGCACTGGCAGGCCCTGCGCTCGGGGGTGAAGGTGCGGCAGATTTCCGACAGCGACGAGCATTTCCTCAGCGTGCCGGGAACCCAGGACATCGCCCTGTACAGTTCGAACCTCAAGCAGGGTGGCAACGACCAGGTCATTGCCAGGCTCTACACGGCGGACGATATCGCCACGATGTTGAAGGATCGGTCCTGAATGCTGGCTGCTGCACAACAATCCCTCGAGCGGCTTTCACCGCAGCTGCTGGCGCGGATCACGGCGTCGCGCCGGGTGATCCTGCTGGCGAACAATCCGGCGATCACCCGCGAGCACCTCGAGGCGCTGGCCCTGACCGCGGACGACCTGGTGGTGAGCTTCAACAAGTGCCGCAATCGCACGCTGTTGCGCCGCCAGTGGCACAACCTGTTCATTCATCGGCACAACTACCGCAAGGGCGGCTACTTCGGCTTCCCCTACAAGGGCTGGCTGCGCCTGTTCCCCTGGTTCAACTCGCGCTTCCACAGCGTGCTGCTGGGCGGTGAGGCCGAGTCCCTGCCGGCATCGCACCGGGGCGCTTCGTTCCTGCCCCTGCGGCAGCCGTTCCCGGCCCTGGAAGGCTATCCCTACGAGCGCCTGCCGACTCGTGGCGGGCCTTCCACCGGCTTCTACGCCGTGGCGTTCTTCGACTACGTGAAGCGTCTCAAGCAGGCGGACTACGAGATCATCCTGGTCGGTTTCTCCGATGAGGGGGGCTCGTTCTGGGACGGCCATGCCTGGGACTTCGAGCGCGAGTGGACGCGCGCTTCCGCAGTCACCGTCATCCAGCTCTAATCTTCGGCGGCGGTACGGACTGCCGCTGCTCACTGACTTGCCAGCGTGGTGTTATGCAACTCGAAAGACGGTCGGATTGGTTGAAACTGGTGGGACTGGCCTTCGCGGTCGTCACGCTGAGCATGCTGGTGGTGGGGCGCTTCTGGTGGCCGACGGAAAACGGTGACTGGCTGAAGAGCATTCGCCTGGGCGCCTTCCTGGCGGTGATCTTCCTGTCGCTGGAACTGTTCCGCGAGCGCGCGCGGCTGGCCACGGCGGCATTCCTGCTCTACCTGGTGTTCTGGGTGGGGTTGCTGCTCAACTCGATCCTCACCGACTCGCCGAGCTCGGTGAAGCAGTTGCTGGTGATCCTGTTCTTCACCTGGGTGGTGATGGTCATGGGCGGCCGCGAAAGCCGGCCGTGGCTGTTCGTGCTCGGGCTCGACGCCCTGTCCGGCGCCGCATTCGCCGGCTTCTCGCTGGTCAACAAGGCGCTCATGGGGCAGTTCGATGTCAGCTACCGGATGATGAACATCAAGGACTCCGGTATCCCCGGCATCGCCGATTTCGGCATCACCATCGAGGCGGGCATGCACTATGCGTTCTGCTTCATCGTTGCCGTGTGGCTGCTGCTGCGGGTCCGTCACTGGGCGCTGCGCACGCTCTGGCTGGTGTGCTCTGCGGTGCTGTTCACCTACCTCTACTTCACCTTTGCCCGTTCGGCCTGGGTTGCCGGCCTGATGGGCGCTGGCGTGCTCGTGCTGTGCATGACCGAGGGGCGCCAGCGCGTCTTCGCCGTCGGCCTGGCCGTGCTGGCCGGTATCGCCGTGCTGGTGTTCGCCTTCGAGCAGGTGGTCTACGAGTTCGGCTCGCGCGGCCTGACCCATCGCGACGAGATCTGGCGGGTGGTGTTCGAGCGCATTGGCGAGGCCTGGTGGTTCGGCCATGGCTCGCACACCGAGCTGGGCAAGGTCACCCTGTCCACCGGACAGGTCGTGCGCAACCCGCACAGCCTGTACATGGAAGTGCTCTACCAGTTCGGCCTGGTCGGCTTGTTCAGCATGCTGCTGGCGATGGCGGCGTGCATCCGCGGCGCCTGGAAGGCGCACTCGCAGTTCGCGCGGCTGTGGTTCTCGGTGATGGTGGCGGCGGCGGTGGTGATGACCGTCGAGCTGCACTTCTTCGTGGCGGCGCCGAACCTGGTGTGGATGTGGTTCTGGCTGCCGATGGCCGGTTGCCTGGCGGTGGCGACCCAGCACAAGGTCGACCGCCCGGCCTGAGGGGAGGGGCCGTCACGCCAGGTGACGGCCCGGACGATCAGCGGCCGAACAGACGGCTGAGCAGGCCGCCGCCCTTCTTGCCACGGGTGACGTCGTTGCCCTTGTAGTTCTTCTGCGACGCCTTGGTGATGGTGCCGAAGCGCTGCTTCACCTGGTAGCTGTCCAGCGAATAGCCGGCGGCCTGGGCTTCGGCCAGGTAGCGGTCGAACAGCTCGATCAGGTCCTTGCGCGGGTGATCGAACACCGCACCGTCGAACCAGTGCTTCTCGCCATGGCTTTCCAGGCGCTTGAACGAGTGCTTGTGCGATAGCTGCGTGCCGATATCCGAGTAGTGCAGGATCTTGATGGCGTCGATCGGATGGCCTTCGCCATCGATGTTGTTGAACTGGGTGTCGAACGCCTGGATCAGCTGGGTGTGATCGCGGAAATAGTCGCGCAGCTTGTGGTGCGCCTTGCGATCGCTGCGGATCTGCTCAAGCGGCGGCAGGTGCTCCCTGGCTGCGGCGCAGTCCCACATCGACACGCAGAAACGCCAGGATTCCTCGCCGCCCTTGGCCATGACGATCTTGCCCGGCTCGAAGGGAGTGTTCCACAGCTCGGCGATGTCACTGAGGATCACCACGTCGGCGTCCATGTAGATCGCCCGGCCCTCGAACTGGCAGAACGCCGGGATGCTCCAGCGGAAGCCGGAGAAGGGCGTGGTCCAGTCGTCGCTGCGCCAGCCCTGCTGCTTGGCAGGATCGGAATACCAGAAGCTCTGCGGGTCGTGGGACAGTTGCATCCAGTGGATTTCGAGCGGCTGGCTGGCGTGTTTGCGCAGGCTGTACTCGAGCACCATCATCTGTTCAAGATCGCAGTCGTTCGGATCGCATCCGACGAAGATCTTCATTGTTTCGCTCATTTCGGACATTCCCTGATCTGGGTGGAGGCGGGCTCCCGTTGTCTGGTTACGCCCTGGAACCGTCGTATTCGGCGATAAGGTCGTGGCTGTCCAGGGGCGTCGTGGCGTTCTTGTTATAAAGCTCGAAGAAGGCCGCCAGACCCAGCTTGCGGATCAGGGCGAGGTCCTTCTTGTAGCGCAGCAAGTGCTTGAAATTACGTTTTCGCAGGGCACGGGACAAGGGCGCCGAACGGGTCCGCAGGTCCGACAGGTCGATCAGGCCGTATTCGCCGGACGGCGTGAGGATCACGTTGCCCAGGTGCAGCGAGCGGAAATAGATGCCCAGGTCGTGCAGGCGCGCGATGAACGCCGCCAGCTCGCGCAGCATCGCCAGCTGGCGCTCCGCTTCCTGGGTCGGGATGTAGCTGCGCAGCGTATGGCCGGGCAGCGGCTGGTAGCGCACCGCGGTGCGCTCAATCTCGGGGAAATGGTAGGTGCGCAGCGGTTGCGGGCAGGGGATGCCCTTGGCTGCCAGGGCTTCGCAATTGTTCTGGAAGCGTTTCTCCGGCGGCGAGAGCAGCGCGGTGGAAAGCAGGCGCTTGCGCCGGAACAGCTTGAGGAAGCTGCCGTCGCGCAGTTGCAGGACCTTGTCGCCATGGGGATCGCGTTCGATGACCTGGGCGCCGTCGACGAGTGAGAGGTAGGTGGAATCGTCGAGGGCGTTCATCGGGACAGACTGTCAGACCTGGGGGCAACATGGAGTGGGACGGCGGTGGTATTATCCGCAGTCTTCTTACGACAAGGCAGCTTGCACTTCATGAGTGATTCTCCCCGGAGCGCCCAGCCGGTGTCCAGCGTCAAGATCTATTTCCGCCTGCTCTCCTACGTGCGCCCCTACGCGGGTCTGTTTGCACTGAGCATCGTCGGTTTCCTGATCTTCGCGGCCACCCAGCCGATGCTTGCCGGCATCCTCAAGTATTTCGTCGACGGCCTGACCAACCCGGACGCCGCGCTCTTTCCTGACGCCCCCTGGGCCTGGCTGCGCGACCTGGAACTGCTCTACGCGGTACCGCTGCTGGTGGTATTGATCGCGGTCTGGCAGGGCATCGGCTCGTTCCTCGGCAACTACTTCCTGGCCAAGGTCTCCCTCGGGCTGGTCCACGACCTGCGCGTGGAACTGTTCAACAACCTGCTGACCCTGCCCAACCGCTATTTCGACCGGCACAACTCCGGCCACCTGATCTCGCGCATCACCTTCAACGTGACCATGGTCACCGGCGCCGCCACCGACGCCATCAAGGTGGTGATCCGCGAAGGCATGACGGTGGTCTTCCTGTTTGCCTCGCTGCTGTACATGAACTGGAAGCTGACCCTGGTGATGCTGGCGATCCTGCCGGTCATCGCGGTGATGGTGACCAGCGCCAGCCGCAAGTTCCGCAAGCAGAGCAAGAAGATCCAGGTGGCAATGGGCGACGTCACCCACGTCGCTTCCGAAACCATCCACGGCTACCGCGTGGTCCGCAGCTTCGGCGGCGAGCCTTACGAGAGCAAGCGCTTCCTCAAGGTGAGCACCGACAACACCAAGCGCAACCTGCGCATGAACAAGACCTCGGCGGTCTACACGCCGATGCTGCAGCTGGTGATCTACAGCGCCATGGCCGTGCTGCTGTATCTGGTCCTGCTGCTGCGCGGCGACGCCACCGCCGGTGAACTGGTCGCCTACATCTCCATGGCCGGCCTGCTGCCCAAGCCGATCCGCCAGCTGTCGGAAGTCAGCTCGACCATCCAGAAGGGCGTGGCCGGCGCGGAGAGCATCTTCGAGCAGCTCGACCAGCCGCAGGAAGTGGACAACGGCAGCGTCGAGCGCGATCGCGTCAGCGGCCGCCTGGAAGTGAAGAACCTCAGCTTCACCTATCCGGGCACCGAGAAGCAGGTGCTCAACGACCTCAACTTCACCGTCGAACCGGGTCAGATGGTGGCGCTGGTGGGGCGCTCGGGCAGCGGCAAGTCGACCCTGGCCAACCTCATCCCGCGCTTCTACGCCCACAGCGACGGGCAGATCCTGCTCGATGGCGTCGATGTCGAGGGCTACAAGCTGCGCAACCTGCGCCAGCACATCGCCCTGGTCACCCAGCAGGTCAACCTGTTCAACGACAGCGTGCTCAACAACATTGCCTACGGCGACCTGGCCAGCAAGCCCCGCGAAGCGGTGGAAAAGGCGGCGGATGACGCCTTCGCCCGCGAGTTCATCGACCGCCTGCCCGAAGGCTTCGACACCGAGGTCGGCGAGAACGGCGTGATGCTCTCCGGCGGCCAGCGCCAGCGCCTGGCGATTGCCCGCGCGCTGCTCAAGGATGCCCCGGTGCTGATCCTCGACGAGGCCACCTCGGCGCTGGACACCGAATCCGAGCGACACATCCAGGCTGCCCTGGAGAAGGTCATGGAAGGCCGCACCACCCTGGTCATCGCCCACCGCCTGAGCACCATCGAGGCCGCGGACCTGATCCTGGTGATGGACCAGGGCCACATCGTCGAGCGCGGCTCCCACGACGAACTGATCGCGCAGAACGGCTACTACGCCCGCCTGCACGCCCGCCAGTTCGCCGACGATCCGGTCGACGGCGAGAAAGCGGCATCGGCCGAGCAGCCGGTATGACGCTGGAGCGGAACCCCACGGCATGCTGAACCGTCTGCGAGCCTTCCGCGAGCGTGGCTGGACGCCCATCGCCGCCGCCGATTATGCCGCCGCCTGGCAACGCCTGGGCGGCAGCGTCGCCACCCACCCCGAGGTGGTCGAGCGCCTGGCCCATCTGGCCGGTATCCCGGTGCGCTACCTGGGCTGGTTCGAAGGCGACGAGCTGCGCGCCGCCGTGCCGACCTGGGGGCGTCACCTGGCACTGTCCAAGGACGTGCTCAAGCGCGAGGGCAAGAAGGCGCTATTCGACCTGGGCAACGCCGAGATCATCCTGCCGATCGCCGAAGGCGCGCGCATCGAGCTGCGCCATCAGGTGCGCTACCTCTCCGAGCTCAACCGCGAGCAGGTCAGCGACGCGCGCGAACAGCCCGAACAACTGGCGATGAACCGCGCTCCGGCCGATTTCTCGAAGAAGTTCCGCTACAACCAGCGCCGCGAACAGCGTCTGCTGGAAGAGGCGGGCGGCGTGCTGCAGCCGATGAGCGAGCTGAGTCCCGAGGAACAGGCGCGCATCTACGCTGACCTGTTCCAGCGCCGCTGGGAATTCGAAGTCCCCGGCAAGGCGCGACTGGCCGAAGTCTTCAGCCTGATGCGCGACTTCATGCGTGGCTCGCTGGTACGCCTGGACGGCGAGCCGGTGGCGATCCAGATTCTCTATCGGGTCGAGGCGCCCAAATGGGTCAGTGTCGAGTACATCAACGGCGGCGTGGCTCCGGAGAACCGCGAATTCAGCCCCGGCAGCGTGCTCAGCTTCGTCAATACCCAGGAAGCCTGGGCCGACGCCGAGGCGCTGGGCAAGCCGCTGCGCTATTCCTTCGGCCGCGCCGACCGCGAGTACAAGGACCGCTGGTGCCACCGCGTGCCGGTGTTCCAGGTCTGATGCGCAAGCGGCGACCGTAGGATGGCGTGGAGCGAAGCGATACCCATCGCAAGCCCGGCAGACAAGGCTGATGGGTATCGCAAGCTCCACCCATCCTACGAAAAGCAGCTGCCGGAATTCCCGAAAACTGTAGGAGCGGACTGTGTCCGCGATTGGCCTTGAGGGAGAACCACCATGACCGGGCGTAAACA
This sequence comes from Pseudomonas nitroreducens, assembly GCF_014204515.1. Taxonomy (GTDB): domain Bacteria; phylum Pseudomonadota; class Gammaproteobacteria; order Pseudomonadales; family Pseudomonadaceae; genus Pseudomonas; species Pseudomonas nitritireducens_A. The sequence goes on from NZ_JACHLI010000024.1 coordinate 96,097, forward strand.
ACAGCTGCTCAAACAGCACCGCCGCAAGAAGCGCGTGGTGCTGCTCGTCGCCCTGCTGGCGCTGGTCCTGCTGGGCATCTTCGCGCCCTGGTGGAGTGTGCCGCTGGCCGTGCTGCTGGGCTGGGTCGCCCACGAAGCCTGGTTCGCCGACCACCTGTTCTATTCGCCGCGCGACGACTACCGCTACGACTTCCCCGAAGGTTCCCTGGCGCTGCCGGTGTCCCTTGGCGCGCACGGGTTGCACGTTGCCAGCGGCGCGCTGCCGCCCAGCGAGGAAACGCTGGTGCTGGAGATCGAGGTGAAGGCCTCGCTGCTCGGTCGCTGGCTCGACCCGCAGGTGCTGATCGAGGGCGTCGAGAACGACCGCCAGGACTTCGAACGCGGCGTCAGCGGCAAGCGCTACATCAACCTCTCCGGCCAGGGCGCGGCGCTGCGTGCCGGCCAGTTGATCATCCGCAGCCGTCATTGCCGGCTGGCGCAGCAGGGCGTGCTGCACGCCTTCGACAATCCCGATTACGCCCAGCAGCGCCTGCTGATCATCGCGCCCCACGCCGACGATGCCGAGCTGGCCGCTTTCGGCCAGTACAGCCGTTGCCCCGAGGCCTGGATCGCCACCCTGACCCAGGGCGAGATCGAAGCCGAGCACTACCAGCGCCTGGGCCTGGGCCAGGCCGCCGCGGCCAAGCTCAAGGGCCGCCTGCGCACCTGGGACAGCATTGCCGCACCGCTCTGGGGCGGCGTTCCCACCGAACGCTGCGTGCAGCTGGGCTACTTCTGCCTGCAACTGCCGGCGATGGCCGCCGAGCCGAGCCAGGCCTTCGGCTCGAAGGAGTCCGGCGATATCGATATCCGCAGCGCGCGCAACCTGAATGCCTTCGCGCTGCCGGCGGATGCCGACGGCGCGCCGACCTGGCTGAACCTGGTGGCTGACCTCACCGCGCTGATCGAACGCATCCGCCCGGAAGTGATCCTCACCGCGCACCCGGAGCTGGACCCCCACGCCGACCACGTGCACGCCACCCGTGCGACGCTGGAGGCCATCCAGCGCAGCAGCTGGAAGCCGCAGTCCCTGCTGCTCTACGCCAACCACCTGCATGACAACGATCGCTGGCCCATGGGCCCGGCCGACGGTGGCATCGCCCTGCCTCCTTGTATCGAGGCATTGCCGGCCGACCCGCTGTGGAGCCCGGTGCTGGATGCCGAAACGCGCATCGACAAGGCCCAGGCACTGGCCCTGCAGCATGATCTGCAGACCCCTCTGACCGGCAAGAAGCGCCTGCGCCGGCTGATCCAGCGCGTGCTTGCCGGGCGCCAGTGGCCGGCCACCGGCGACGACGAATTCTTCCGCAAGGCCGTGCGTCGCCACGAGCTGTTCTGGGTGCGCAAGGTCCCCTGACGGATGCCGTGACTGCCCGGTGTTCGGCGCAAGTCGCACTGGGCGGCTATGGTATTATCCGCGGCGATTTCGACCTGCGGAGTTCCCATGAAATTGACCATGCCCCGATTCGACCAGGCCCCCGTTCTAGTAGTCGGCGACGTGATGCTCGACCGCTACTGGCACGGCGCGACCTCGCGCATCTCGCCCGAGGCACCGGTGCCCGTGGTGCGGGTCGAGCAGCATGAGGACCGCCCCGGTGGCGCCGCCAACGTCGCGCTGAATCTCGCTGCCCTGGGCGCCCCGGCCTTCCTGGTCGGCGTCACCGGCGTCGACGAAGCCGCCGACAGCCTGAGCGACAGCCTGCAGGCGGTAGGCGTGACCACCCGCTTCCAGCGCATCGCCGGCCAGCCGACCATCGTCAAGCTGCGGGTCATGAGCCGCCACCAGCAACTGCTGCGCGTGGACTTCGAGGAAGCCTTCCGTACCGACGCCGTGGCCCTGTCCGCCGACGTCGAGGCGCTGCTGGACCAGGTCCGCGTGCTGGTGCTCTCCGACTATGGCAAGGGCGCGCTGAAGAACCACCAGGCGCTGATCCAGGCTGCCCGCCAGCGCGGCATCCCGGTGCTGGCCGACCCCAAGGGCAAGGACTTCGCCATCTACCGCGGCGCCAGCCTGATCACCCCGAACCTCTCCGAATTCGAAGCCATCGTCGGTCGCTGCACCGACGAGGCCGATCTGGTCGCCAAGGGCCAGCAGCTGATGACCGAGCTGGAGCTCGGTGCGCTGCTGGTCACCCGTGGCGAGCACGGCATGACCCTGCTGCGTCCCGGCCACAGCGCCCTGCACCTGCCGGCCCGTGCCCGCGAAGTGTTCGACGTCACCGGTGCCGGCGACACGGTGATTTCCACCCTGGCCGGCGCCATCGCCGCCGGTGAGGACCTGCCGCAAGCCGTGGCCCTGGCCAACCTGGCCGCCGGCATCGTCGTCGGCAAGCTCGGCACCGCCGCCATCAGCGCCCCGGAACTGCGCCGCGCCGTGCAGCGCGAGCAGGGCTCCGAGCGTGGCGTGCTGAGCCTCGACCAGCTGCTGCTGGCCATCGAGGACGCCCGCGCCCATGGCGAGAAGATCGTCTTCACCAACGGCTGCTTCGACATCCTCCACGCCGGCCACGTGACCTACCTGGAACAGGCACGCGCCCAGGGCGACCGCCTGATCGTCGGGGTCAACGACGACGGCTCGGTGACCCGCCTGAAAGGCCCGGGTCGCCCGATCAACAGCGTCGACCGGCGCATGGCCGTGCTCGCCGGCCTCGGCGCGGTGGACTGGGTTGTCAGCTTCGCCGAAGACACCCCCGAGCGCCTGCTCAGCGAAGTCCGCCCGGACGTGCTGGTGAAGGGCGGCGACTACGGTGTCGAGCAGGTAGTCGGTGCCGATATCGTCAAGGCCTACGGCGGCGAAGTCCGTGTGCTGGGCCTGGTGGAGAACAGCTCGACCACCGCCATCGTCGAGAAGATCCGCAATAGAGCGGCTTCAGGCGGCAAGCTGTAGGCGGCAGGCAAGAGCGAGCTTCCGCCTGCAGCCTGCAGCTTGAAGCCGAACCAGTGACCGCTCTGCCAGTGACCGCCGGCAAAGCGGTCATGGTCCCGGCAGCATTTCGCAGCGCATGATCGGGGCATCCACCCTCCGCGGAGCGAGATGCCATGACCACCGACGTGCAGGGCCGTGCCCTGGCCGTGCTCAACCGTGTCGCCCAGGCCGACTGGCCGGACCGACTCAAGCTGCGCAAACCCTTCGAACGCCTGCTCTACAGCGGCAGCCGTACCGGCTTCCGGCTGGCCAGCGAACGCGCCGCCAAACAGCCCAAGACCCCACGCAAGGCCGACCCGGACGGACTGTTCGACCTGTCCCTGTCCGACGAGCAGCAGATGGTGGTGGAGATGCTCGAAGGCTTCGCCTCGGAAGTGTTGCGCCCGGCCGCCCATGAGGCTGACGCCAAGGCCAGCCTGAGTCTGGAATTGCTGGCCCAGGCGCAGGAACTGGGCCTGACCCACTACGGCGTCAGCGAAGTGCACGGCGGCATGGCCGGCGAGCGTACCGTGGTGAGCAATGCGCTGATCGCCGAAGCCCTGGCCCGTGGCGACCTGAGCCTGGCCGCTGCGCTACTGGTGCCGCTGTCGTCAGCCAACTGCATTCGTCGCTGGGCCTCTTCGGAACAACAAGCGCGCTGGCTGCCGGCCTTCGTCGGCGAAGAAGCGGCGCCGCTGATCGCCATCGCAGTGAACGAGCCGCAACTGCTCGCTGACCCGCAGCGCCTGTCCACCAAGGCGCGCAGGCGCGGGTCGAGCTACACGCTGTCCGGCGAGAAGTGCCTGGTGGTGCGCGGAGTGGATGCGCAGAAGCTGATTGTCGCGGCGGATGCCGGCGACGGTCCGGCGCTGTTCCTCGTCGACACCCGCGCCAAGGGTGTCGAGGTGCGCGCCGAGCCGGCCATGGGCCTGAAGGCCACCGGCACGGCACGGGTTCGCTTCAAGGGCGTGAAGGTTCCGGCCGAACAGCGGCTGGCGGCGGAGCGATTCGATTACCCGGCCTTCCTCGATTACACCGCACTGGCCTGGTGTGCGCTGGCCGTAGGCACCGGGCAGGCTGCGCTGGACTACGTGATCACCTACTGCAACGAACGCGAGGCTTTCGGCGAGCCGATCAGCCATCGCCAGGGCGTGGCCTTCATGGTCGCGGACATCGCCGTCGAGCTGGACGCCATGCGCCTGATGGTCTGGCGCGCCTGCGCGCTGGCCGAGCGCGGCCAGGCGTTCCACCGCGAGGCTTATCTCGCGAAGCTGCTCTGCGCCGAGAAGGCGATGAAGATCGGCACCGACGCGGTGCAACTGCTCGGCGGCCATGGTTTCACCCAGGAACATCCGGCCGAGCGCTGGTACCGCGACCTGCGCGCCGTCAGCCTGATGGCTGGCGGGCTGCACCTGTAAGGAGCCTTGCATGTACCTCGAAACGCCGAAGAAATTCCGCACCCTGCAGAACCAGGCCCGCCAGGTGGCGGAGAACTACCTGCGGCCGATCTCGCGCAAGTACGACAAGGCCGAGCACGCCTATCCCAAGGAGCTGGACCTGCTCGCCGCGCTGCTGGACGGCATGAACGCCGGCTCGCCGGACGCCGTCGGTGCCACCTCCGCCAGCAAGCGCAAGGCCGGAGCCGAGGAGGGCGTGAAGAACGGCGGCAACCTGTCCGCCTGCCTGGGCGTGATGGAAATGTGCTGGGGCGACACCGGCCTGCTGCTGGCCATGCCGCGCCAGGGGCTGGGCAACGCCGCCATTGCCGCTGTGGCCAATGAGGAGCAGCTCAAGCGCTTCTCCGGAACTTGGGCGGCGATGGCCATCACCGAACCGGGCTGCGGCTCGGACTCGGCGGCGATCCGCACGACCGCCACGAAGGATGGCGATCACTACCGGCTCAACGGCGAGAAGATCTTCGTCACCTCCGGCGCCCGCGCCGATGCGGTGGTGGTCTGGGCGACCCTGGACAAGGGTCTGGGTCGCGCGGCGATCAAGTCCTTCGTGGTGGAGAAGGGTACGCCGGGGATGACCGTCACCCGCCTGGAGAAGAAGCTCGGCATCAAGGCTTCCGATACCGCCTCCATCAGCTTCAGCGACTGCCGGGTGCCGGCCGCCAATCTGCTGGGCAATGCCGAGATCGACGTGCAGAAGGGCTTTGCCGGGGTGATGGAAACCTTCGACAACACCCGCCCGCTGGTGGCCGCCATGGCCATCGGCGTGGCCAAGGCCTCGCTGGACCGCACCCGCGAGCTGCTGAAGAAGGCCGGCTGCCGCTTCGACTATCGCCAGCCGCTGCTCAGCGCCAGCCATGCCGAGGCGACGCTGTACCGCCTGGAAGCCGAATGGGAGGCCGCGCGCCTGCTGACCTTGAAGGCCGCCTGGATGGCCGACAATCGCCTGCCCAACTCCAAGGAGGCTTCCATCGCCAAGGCCAAGGCCGGGCGGGTGGCCAACGAGGTGACGCTGAAATGCGTCGAACTGGCCGGCGCGCTGGGCTATGGGGAAGAGGAGCTGCTGGAGAAATGGGCGCGGGATTCGAAGATCCTCGACATCTTCGAGGGCACCCAGCAGATCCAGCTGCTGATCGTGGCGCGGCGCCTGCTGGGCAAGAGCTCCAGCCAGTTGAAGTAAACCGGGAGAGCTTTTCGTAGGAGCGAGCTTGCTCGCGAACCGCCCAACTCCAGAGTGCCCGGTTGGCTTTGTTCGCGAGCAAGAACTAGGCGTCCCCCTCGCTCCTACAGGTCCTGCCCGACCCGTAGGGCGCATAACGCGCCAGCGTTATCCGCCGCACAGCAGCCGGCGGATAACCTGTTCCAGGTTATGCGCCCTACGGTTCTGGGCAAGAGCTCCAGCCAGTTGAAGTAAACCGGGAGGGCTTTTCGTAGGAGCGAGCTTGCTCGCGAACCGCCCAACTCCAGAGTGCCCGGTTGGCTTTGTTCGCGAGCAAGAACTAGGCGTCCCCCTCGCTCCTACAGGTCCTGCCCGACTCGTAGGGCGCATAACGCACCAGCGTTATCCGCCGCACAGCAGCCGGCGGATAACCTGTTCCAGGTTATGCGCCCTACGGTTCAGGGCAAGAGCTCCAGCCAGTTGAAGTAAACCGGGAGGGCTTTTCGTAGGAGCGAGCTTGCTCGCGAACCGCCCAACCCCAGAGTGCCCGGTTGACGTTGTTCGCGAGCAAGCTCGCTCCTACAGGCCCTGCCCGACTCGTAGGGCGCATAACGCGCCAGCGTTATCCGCCGAACAGCAGCCGGCGCATAACCTGTTCCAGGTTATGCGCCCTACGGTTCTGATCCAGGTGCGAGACCGGCTGGATCGACGGCCTCAGGCCGTGCGCCGCCCGCTGCCGGCATTGCCGGCGGCGGGCGGCCACTGCTCCATCCAGTCGCGGAAGCGGATGCGTTCCTCGCGCACCAGCCAGCCATCCTGGCCGGCGAAGCTTTCCGACAGCCACAGGCCACGGGTGCTGGCCTTGCACAGCTCGCCCTTGCTCAGGGTGAACAGCTCGCCGGTCGGCAGGCCCTGGTCCAGCGGCAGCAGGTAGATGTCCGGGCGGCGGCGGTCCAGCCGTGCCACCAGCGGGCCGCTTTCGAGTTTCTCGTCGACATGGAACAGGCTGACCTCACGGGCATCCTTGGGCAGCTCCATGCGCAGGTCGTAGACCAGTTGCAGCGAGGCGGTCGGCAGGTGCACGTAGGCCTCGGGGCGCTCCAGCAGGCGCAGGGCGCCGGCCTGCACCGGGCGCGCGGCGCCCGACAGCGGGGTCAGGGAGAAATGGCTGCTCTCGCGGTAGCGCAGGATGCCCTCGTAGGGCGTCGGCAGCCAGGTGTCGCCGAAGCGACCGCCGAGCCAGCCGTCGGCGGTTTCCACCAGGCATTCCTCGGCCACTTCCTGGATCGCGGTGAGCAGCGGCAGGTTCAGTTCGTGGGCCGGCACGTAGCCGGAAATCAGCTTGAGCACCGTATCGCCACGGTCCTCACGGCGCTGGCGCACCAGGATCCAGTGGTCGCGGCCCTGGTAATGCAGGGTCAGGCGCACCGAAACGCCGAGGTTCGCCAGTTCGGTGGTGAAGCGTTCGGTTTCGCTGGTTTCGATAGGGCGGCGTTTTTCCAGGACCTGGGCGAAGTTCAGGGGCTTGCCGAGGGTCTGGTAGGTGAGACCTTCCGGTGTGGCTTCCACCAGCAGCGGCAGGGTCTTGAAGGCGGTCGGGTCCTTGCGGGCGAGCGTACGGGGCATGTGGGCTTCCTTCTCGTACAGGGCGTCGGACAGGGCGCCGGGTTGCGCTGGCGCGTCATCTTCCAGTGACAACTGGCAGGCGACGCCGACGCGAACGCTGACCGTCTGGTGGGGACGGTCCGGCCGATCGTTCAATTACGGGGTCGCTACAACCTAGACAGCCTGACACCCATCCTGGTGTCATCGAAAATCAAAAGGATTTCCGGATTTTTCCCTGAAAGGCTTGATGATTCCGAGGCTTTTGCGTGGGAATCACCGGCTGGCGACAGTTTCTGTGCCCCCGCCGATTTCGCCGGGGGAGTTGGAGCATGGCACAGGAATGCGTACGTCACATGACCGCCGATCAGCGGTCGAGGACCTCGGCGGCGATGTTCACGTTGTGCGCCAGGTGCAGCGGATTGATGGTGCCGACAATGGCGCTGGCGACACCCGGATGACCCAGCACCAGCTCGAAACTGGCGCGCACCGGATCGACGCCGGGAGCGAGGGTAGCGTGGCCGCTGGCCAGGGCCTTCTTGATCAGGATGCCGCGGCCGCGGGCCTGGGCATGGTCGATCACCGGCTTCTCCGCCTGTTCGTTGAGGTTGTAGGTGACCATCGCGCAGTCGCCGCGCTCCAGGGCCAGCAGGCCGCCGTCGGCGGTCTTGCCGGAGAAGCCGAAGCCGCGGATCAGGCCTTCGTCCTTCAGGCGCTCCAGGGTCGCGTAGACCTCGGTGCCGCGCAGGATGTCCAGGTCGTTGCCGTCCGAATGCACCAGCACCAGGTCGATGTAGTCGGTCTCCAGGCGCTGCAGGCTGCGTTCCACCGAGCGCCGTGTGTGGGCAGCGCTGAAGTCGAACTGCGACTGGCCGCCGACGAATTCCTCGCCGGTCTTGCTGACGATCACCCACGCATCGCGCTGGCCGCGCAGCAGCGGGCCGAGGCGCTCTTCGCTGCGGCCGTAGGCCGGGGCGGTGTCGATCAGGTTGATGCCCAGGTCGCGGGCCAGGGCGATCAGGTCGGCGGCCTCGCGGTCATCGGGGATGCGGAAGCCGGCGGGGTACTTCACGCCCTGGTCGCGGCCGAGCTTGACGGTGCCCAGGCCCAGCGGCGAAACGTTCAGGCCGGTGCTGCCCAGCGGGCGGTGCAGGTGGTGCAGGGTTTTCATCCGAGCAGTTCCTCCCAGACCGGACGGGCCATGGCCGGGCGTGGCAGGTCGGGCAGGGCGGCGCTTGCCTGCGGGCGAATACCGCTCTTCTCCAGCGACTCCAGCACGCGATCGGCGAAGTTCGGCGCCAGGGCCAGCTTGGTCGGCCAGCCGACCAGCAGCGCGCCGTCCTCGGCGAGGAAGGCGCTGTCCGGGCGCAGCAGGTTGTTCTGCGAGGGCTCGGCGCGGTCCACGCGCAGGGTGGCCCAGCGGGCGGCGGAAAGGTCGATCCACGGCACCAGCTTGTGCAGCTCGCGCTGCGCCTCGGCGATCTGCTCGGCCTCGTTGCGCGCCACGCCGCCGGCTTCGGCGATGTCACCGCCCAGGTACCAGACCCAGTCGCCGTTGCTCAGCGGGTGGGTGGTCACGGTGACACGGGGTTTCGGCCCGCCGCCCAGGCAATGGGCGTAAAGCGGTTTCAGGGTCGGTGCGGTGACCAGCACCATGTGCAGCGGGCGGCGCTGCATCTCCGGGCGCTCCAGGCCCAGTTCGCGCAGCAGCGCCTCGTTGCCGGCGCCGGCGCTGAGCACCACGCGCTGGGCGCGGATTTCGCGGCCGTCGACGCGCAGGCCGACCAGTTTGTCGCCTTCACGCAGCGCTTCGATGCGTTCACCTGCGAGCAGCCCGTCACCGGCCAGTTCTGCCAGGCGGGCGACCAGGCTGGGCACGTCCAGCACCAGCTCGGTGAGGCGATAGGCCTTGCCCTTGAAGGCCTTGTCCTGCAGCGCGGGTGGCAAGTCGGCGCCCTTCACCTGGGCGACGCGGCTGCGCACTGCCTTGCTGGCGAAGAAGCTGGTGAGGTTACCGGCCAGGCCGCCGGGCGACCACAGGTAGTGGGCATCGGAGAGCACGCGCACGCCGCGCAGGTCCACCTCGCCGGTGCCGGCCAGGCAGTCGCGCCACAGTGCGGGCATGTCGGCGATGGCTTCCGAGGCGCCGGTCAGCGCGCCGTGCAGCGCGTACTTGGTGCCGCCATGGATGATCCCCTGCGAGCGCATGCTCTGCACGCCGCCCAGTGCGCTGTTCTCCACCAGCACGCTGGAAAAGCCGGCGCGCCGCAGGCGGGCATTGAGCCAGAGACCGGCGATGCCGCCGCCGACGATGAGGATGTCGGTGCTCAGGGATTCGGACATGAAAGCGCCTCGAAGGGAAAAACGAAGGGCGCAGTATAACGCCTGGGGGCGGCTACAAGCGGCAGGCTGCAAGCTGCAGGCAAACGCAGCGGAGGCAGGACTCTCTCCCGTTGGCGGGAGAGGGCCGAGCTAGCTCAATGGCCGGCGGTGCGGGAGAACAGCTGGATCACCACCACGCCGCTGACGATCATGCACATGCCCAGCACGGCAGCGGTGTCGAGCTTCTGCTGATAGAGGAACAGTGCGGCGATGCTCACCAGCACGATGCCCAGGCCGGCCCAGATGGCGTAGGCGATGCCTACCGGGATGCTGCGCACTACCAGGGTGAGCATCCAGAAGGAAATGGCATAGCCGACGATCACCAGCACCAGTGGCAGCGGCGTGGAAAGGCCCTTGACCGATTTGAGCGACGCGGTGGCGACGACTTCGGCGACGATGGCAATGGCGAGGTAGAGATAGCCGGGCATGGTGGGTGCTCCCCGGAACGACACGCCGCTCGGTATGAGCGACACGCAGCTGACGTTCGATTCTGCCGGGCATTCTAGTCCGCTGGATGATGGGATAAAGTCATTACCTATCTGTTTTGAAGATGGGTTGCGGAGTCAGCCATGCAGTGGAACCTGGACCAGTTGCGCCTCTTTGTCAGTGTCGCCGACCAATCTTCCTTCTCGGCGGCAGCGCGGCAGCTGCAGCGCGTGCAGTCGGCGGTGAGTTCGTCCATCGCGCTGCTGGAGAGCGACCTGGGGGTGACCCTGTTCGAGCGCAGCAGCGGCCGCCAGCCGGTGCTCACCGCCGAGGGTCGCGCGCTGCTGGATGAAGCCCGCGAAGTGCTGCGCCAATGCGAGCGCCTGGAAAGCCGCGCGCTGGCGCTGGTGCGCGGCACCGAGCCACTGCTGCGGCTGGCCCAGGACGAGGCGATGCCCTACCAGCCGGTGCTTTCCGGCCTGCAGGCGCTGGCGCAGGAATTCCCCACCCTGGAGGTGCAACTGGCCAGCGGCGCCCAGGGTGACGTGGCGCGCAAGCTGCTGGAGCGCCGCGCCGATCTGGGCCTGCTGTTCCACCACGAGGGCATGCCCGAGCAACTGGAGCGCCAGCGCCTGGGCACCATCGAGATGGTCACCGTGTGCGGCACCGGCCACGAGCTGGCCAGGCTCGACTACGCCGACCGCCGCGAGCTGGCGCGGCATCGCCAGCTGTTGATGGCCCCGCAGGACAGCCACTACCCCGGCGGCGAGCAGATCAGCCCGCTGGTGTGGCGCGCCGACAGCTTCTACGCCATGGCCGAACTGCTGATGCGCGACCTCGGCTGGGCCTGGTTGCCGACCCACGTCGCGCAGTACCCGGCGTACCAGCCGTTGCTGGTGGAACTGGCCAGCGACTGGACCCCGCCGCCGCTGGTGGTGGAACTGGTCTGGCGCCGCGACGAGCCGCTGGGGCCGGCGGCGCAGTGGCTGGGCGAGTGCTTTGCCGAGCATCTCGCTTCACCGGTCTGAGCGCTCTTGTAGGGCGAATAACGAGCAGCGTTATCCGCCAGCTTGCGCATCGGCCCGGCGAATAATCGTGAACGATTATTCGCCCTACGCTCTCGCTACGCCGGTATGAGGGGCTTAGCGTAGGAGCGGACTCCGTCCGCGATGGCTTCCGCGCGCGCCGGTGGCCTATCGCGGACAGAGTCCGCTCCTACGGGATCGAAAGCCGTGCCCGTGGGCGCGCCAGTGCAGCGGTTGGCAATGGGAATTTGCTACTCTCCGCCGCCATGAACCGGACCCTCTATACCCTGCTGTTCCACCTGGGCCTGCCGCTGGTCGCGCTGCGCCTGTTCCTGCGTTCGCGCAAGGCGCCGGCCTATGCCCAGCGCGTCGGTGAGCGCTTCGCCATTGGCCTGCCGGCGCTCAAGCCTGGCGGCATCTGGGTGCATGCGGTGTCGGTGGGCGAGAGCATCGCCGCCGCGCCGATGATCCGTGCGCTGATGCAGCGCCATCCCGGCCTGCCGATCACCGTCACCTGCATGACGCCCACCGGCTCCGAGCGCATCCGCGCGCTGTTCGGCGACCAGGTGCAGCACTGCTACCTGCCTTACGACCTGCCTTGGGCGGCGGCGCGCTTCCTCGAGCGCGCGCGGCCGGTGCTGGGCGTGATCATGGAAACCGAGCTGTGGCCCAACCACATCCATCAGTGCGCCAAGCGCGGCATTCCGGTGGCGCTGGCCAATGCGCGGCTATCCGAGCGCTCGGCGCGCGGCTACGCTCGTTTCGCCGGCCTGACCCGGCCGATGCTGGAAGAGATGAGCTGGATCGCCGTACAGACCGAGGCCGAAGCCGAGCGCTTCCGCCAGCTCGGCGCACGCCCGGATTGCGTGAGCGTGACCGGCTCGATCAAGTTCGACCTGACCATCGATCCCGAGCTGCTGGCGCGCGCCGGTAGCTTGCGTGGTGAATGGCAGGCGCAGCAGCGGCCGGTGTGGATCGCTGCCAGCACCCATGCCGGGGAAGACGAGATCATCCTCGCCGCCCACCGCCAGTTGCTGGAGAAACACCCGGAGGCGCTGCTGATCCTCGTGCCGCGCCACCCGGAACGCTTCAACCCGATGTTCGAACTGTGCACCCGCGAAGGCTTGCGCACCCTGCGCCGCTCCACCGGCGAGCGGGTGACTGCGGATACCCAGGTACTGCTGGGCGACACCATGGGCGAGTTGCTGTTCCTCTATGCCCTGGCCGACGTGGCCTTCGTCGGTGGCAGCCTGGTGCCCAATGGCGGGCATAACCTGCTGGAGCCGGCGGCGCTGGGCAAGCCGGTGCTGTCCGGGCCGCATCTGTTCAACTTCCTCGAGATCGCGGCGCAACTGCGTGAGGTTGGCGCGTTGCGGGAAGTGGCTGATGCGCCTTCGCTGGCGGTGGCCGTGGCGGCGCTGTGGGACGAGCCGGTTGCTGCCCAGCGCATGGCCGAGGCAGGGTTGGGCGTGATGAAGGCTAACCAGGGCGCGCTGGGGCGGTTGCTGGATGGGCTGGGTCGATTGATCAAGGGTTGATCGGTTTCGGCGCGGTGGCTGGCCCTCACCCTAACCCTCTCCCAGGGGGAGAGGGGACCGTTCGGTGTTGAGCGAAGCACCGCGTCAGCCGGATGCCGCGGCTCTTCAAGGCACTTGCAGGTAAGCGACCGCGCCAAGCGCTCGCACCGATCCGCCCCCTCTCCCCCTGGGAGAGGGCTGGGGTGAGGGCCGCCGCTAACTCGAATGCGTCAGACGGCGCCGTCCTGTAGGACCGTGGGGACGCCTGGTCCTTGCTCGCGAATCTGCCTGACGCCGGGCGCCCGCAAGAGCGTTCGCGAGCAAGCTCGCTCCTACAGAAAAGCGTTGTCCCGCATGGCGTGCGAGACCCGTGGTGTCTCAGAACGTCGGCGGCGTAATCACCCAGATCACCACCGCATCCACATCTCCCGGATTGCCGTAGCGGTGCGGCTCCTGGCTGGAGTAGCTGAAGCTGTCGCCCTCGTTGATGACGAAATGCCGCTCGCCCACCCACAGCTCGAAGGTGCCGCTGAGCAGGTAGCCGGCTTCCTCGCCGTCGTGGCTGTAGCTCTGCTGGCTGTAGGTGCCCGGCGGGAAGCGCGAGTGGAGGATTTCCAGCTGGCGGCTGGGCTGCGGGCTGAGCAGTTCGTCGACGATGCCATCTTCGTAATGCACGCTGGTGCGGGCGTTGCGCCGCACCACGTAGCCGGCGTCGGCCGGGTCGACCTGTACTTCGCTGGCGAAGAACCACTGGATGGTCACGCCCAGGCTGCGGGCGATGTTGAACAGCGCCGGGATCGACGGATACGCCAGGTTGCGCTCCAGCTGGCTGATGTAGCCCGCGGTCAGCCCGCTCTGCTCGGCCAGCTCCGCCAGGGTCATGCCGCGCCGCTTGCGCAGGCCGCGGATGCGGGTGCCGAGGAACTGCGCTTCGGCGTTGGCGGGGGCTTCCTGCGGGGCTTTGCGGCTCATGCGAAGGGGGTCCGGGAAAGGGAAGGCTACAGGCTACAGGCTTCAGGCGGCAGGCTAAAGCGGCTGTTGCTCCTGCCTGCAGCCTGAGGCCTGTAGCTTGCCGCCGCTCTTAAATTGCCCAACCCGCCTTGAGCCCTTCGTAGATCGCTTCCTCCGCCGTGCGCGGTGCCAGGCAGTCGCCGATGCGGCGCACTTCGGCGAGGTCGGCGATCTCGTCGGCCAGTTCGTCCACCGGCTGGTGACCCTGGCAGAGCACCAGGGTGTCGATGTTTTCCACCAGCATCGGCTCGCCGCTGGCGGTGTGCTGCAGGTAGACGGTGCTGTCGTCGACGCCGTACAGACGGGCGTAGGGGGTGATGGTGATGCCCAGGCGGTGCAGCTCGCCGGCCAGGTGGTCGCGCACGTAGAGCGGCAGGTTTTCCCCGGCGTGGGTGCCGTTCACCGCCAGGTGCACCTGGTGGCCGTCGCGCACCAGGCGCTCGGCGATGCCGGGGGCGATCCAGTCGGCGCGCCAGTCGGTGACCAGTACCGAACGGCCCAGTTTCACTTCGCCGCGCAGTACCTGCCAGGCGTCCACCACCTGCAGTTCGCCGGCTTCCTCGTAGGGCGGGCGATAGGGTTTGGCGCCGGTGGCGACGATCACCACGTCGGGGCGTTCCTGCTCGACCAGCGCGCGATCGACGCGGGTATTGCGGCGCACTTCGACGCCGGCCAGCTGCATCTCGCGCTGCAGGTTGGTGGAGGCGCCGCCGAACTCCGCGCGGCGCGGCAGCAGCTGGGCCAGATTGACCTGGCCGCCGAGCTGGGCGCTGGCTTCGCAGAGGGTGACTTCGTGGCCGCGCTGGGCGGCGACAGCGGCAGCCTTCATGCCGGCGGGCCCGCCGCCGACCACCAGTACGCGCTTGCGCTGGGTGGCCACCTGGCGTTCGGCGTAGATCAGCTCGCGGCCGGTTTCCGGGTGCTGGATGCAGGAGATCGGGTAGCCGCGGTGGAAGTGGCCGATGCACGCCTGGTTGCAGGCGATGCAGGCGCGCACGTCCTCGACGTGGCCGCTTTCGGTCTTGCTCGGCATCTGCGGGTCGCAGATCAGCGCGCGGGTCATGCCGCTGACGTCGGCCTGGCCGCGGGCGACGATCAGTTCGGCCTCCTGCGGCTGGTTGATGCGCCCGGTGACGAACAGCGGGATCTCCAGGTTGCGCTTGAAGGTGCCGGCCTCCTTGGCCAGGTACGCCGCTTCGATGGCCATCGGCGGGACGATGTGGATGGCGCCGCCCAGCGACGCCGAGGTGCCGGCGACGATGTGCAGGTAGTCCAGCCCATTCTGCAGCGCCTTCGCCGCCTGCAGCGATTCGTCTTCGGTGAGGCCCTCGGGGTCGCGCTCGTCGGCGGAGATGCGCAGGCCGACGATGAACTCGTCGTCGGTGGCGGCGCGCACGGCGGCGATCACTTCGCGGGTGAAGCGCAGGCGGGCGTCGAGGTCGCCGTTGTAGCCGTCGCTGCGGCGGTTCACTCGCGGGTTGAGGAACTGCGCCGGCAGGTAGCCGTGGCTGGCGACCACTTCCACGCCGTCGATGCCGGCGGCATGCAGGCGCCGTGCGGCGTCGGCGTAGCCCTGGATGATTTCGTCGATCATCGCCTGGCTCAGCTCGCGGGGCATCACCCGGAAACGTTCGTTGGGCGAGGCGGAGGGCGCGTAGGCCACGGCCAGCAGGCCGTCGCTGGATTCCATGATCTCCCGGCCGGGGTGGAACACCTGGGACAGCACCAGCGTGCCCTCGGCGTGGCAGGCCTCGGCTATGCGCCGATAGCCAGGAATGCACTCGTCATCGGTGGCCATCAGCACGTGGGAGGTGTAGCGCGCGCTGTCGTGCACGCCGGCCACCTGCAGCACGATCAGGCCGACGCCGCCCTTGGCGCGGGCGGTGTGGTAGGCCACCAACTGGTCGTTGACCAGGTTGTCGGTGGGCATCGAGGTGTCGTGCCCGGTGGACATGATGCGGTTCTTCAGCGCCTTGCCGCGAATGCGCAGCGGGCTGAACAGGTGGGGAAACTGGCTCATCGGGCAACTCCGGATTCTTGTTGTGGTAGTGCGCTGAAGCTTCGTCCGCGTCGGGCGGCGGCAGGTGGAGTCAGGCGTTGCGTGCCTGCCAGTCCACCGGATAGAGCGCGTAGAACACGCAGGCCTTCTCGCCCTCGTAGGCCAGCGGCGTGCGTTCGGGAACCCAGATCACGTCGCCCGGTCTGGCCTCGATCACCTGGTCGGCCAGGCGCAGGCGGAAGTGGCCTTCGAGCACCACGATCAGCTCGTCGTAGAGCACCGTCCATTCGATGGACACGCCGTCGAAACGGGCCAGGCCGGCGCCCATGGTCTCGCTGTCCGCCGGGCCGATCAGCCGGCAGAGGGCGGCGCGCTCGATGTCCTGCCCGCCGTAAGGCTGGAACTGCAGGGCGGATTGCTGGAAGTGACGGACCTGGGACACGGCGGCTTCTCCTGAATGGACAATGTTGTCCAAGCTAGTGTTGTTTAAGTTACTGCTATGGAAATTTACCGCCAGTAAAAAATCAACTTGTTTTTTTAAAAGTGACTGGGTAGTTTCGATAGCGCACCCGGAGTCCTCCGGGGCAACCGCGACGTGCTCCACAACAACTACAAGAGGAGAGGCGCATGAACCGTCCCGTACGGTCCCACCTCGCCTGGCGGGTCCACCTGCTGGCATTCGATTTCCCTCTGCCCTGCCTTTCCGGCAGCGTTGTTTCGGCGCACCCGTCCAGCGTGCGCGCGGCCATTCCGGCGGCGCCCATGGCCACTTACGACTGGGGGTATGCTCGATGACTTTCCACCGCAACACCTGCCACAAGCGCTCCTTCCTGAAGATCGCCGTCTCGCCGCTGCTGCTCGCCCTCGGGCTGGGCTGCGCCACTGTCCAGGCCGCCGAGAGCATGGTGGTGGTCGGCTACGGCGGCGCCGGCCAGAAGGCCCAGGATGCGGCCTTCTTCCAGCCTTTCAGCAAGCAGTCCGGGGTCGGTGTGACCCAGACCGAGTACAACGGCGAGATGGCCCGCATCAAGGTGATGGCCGACACCGGCCATGCCGACTGGGACGTGGTGCAGATCGAGGGCCCGGACCTGGCCCGTGGCTGTGACGAAGGCCTGTTCGTGCCGCTGGACTGGCAGCAGATCGGCAACAAGGAACAACTGATCCCCAACGCCGCCAAGGACTGTGGTTCCGCCGCGCTGGTCTGGGGCGTGGCCATCGCCTACGACGCCGACAAGCTCAAGCCGGCACCGCAGTCCTGGGCGGATTTCTGGGACGTGAAGAAATTCCCCGGCAAGCGTGGCCTGCGCAAGCGCGCCATCTACAACCTGGAGTTCGCCCTGATGGCCGACGGCGTGAAGCCGGCGGACGTGTACAAGGAACTGGGCACCAAGGCCGGCGTCGACCGCGCCTTCGCCAAGCTCGACCAGATCAAGCCCTACGTGCAGTGGTGGGAGGCCGGCGCGCAGCCGGCACAATGGCTGGCCGCCGGTGACGTGGTGATGACCACCACCTACACCGGGCGCATCGCCGACGCCTTCAAGGGTGGACGCAACCTGCAACTGGTCTGGCCCGGCAGCCTGTACGGGATGGACTACTGGGCGATCATCAAGGGCTCCCAGCACGTCGATGCGGCCAAGCGTTTCATCGCCTTCGCCAACGGCGCCGATGCGCAGGTCGACTACGTGAAGCACATTGCGTATGGTCCGACCAACAAGCAGGCCGCCGAGCGCCTGCCGTCCGACATCGCCGGCTGGGTGCCGACCTCGACCCAGAACCTGCCCCTGGGCCTGGCCATGGACGACGAGTTCTGGGTCGACCACGGCGAGGAGCTGGAAGAGCGCTTCAACGCCTGGGCCGCGCAATGACCCGATCGTGACCGTGGCGCCGGGGCATTCGCCCCGGCGCACTTTGCCTTGAGGAGGAGAGCACCATGACGTCGCTGCAGGCGCCGGCCCCGAGCCGCGCCACCTGTTCGCCCGAGGAGTGGAAACTGCGCGAGGAGCTGGCGGCCTGCTATCGCCTGATCGCGCACTACCGCATGACCGACCTGATCTTCACCCATATCTCGGTGCGCATCCCCGGTCCCGAGCACCATTTCCTGATCAACCCGTACGGCCTGATGTTCGACGAGATCAGCGCGTCGAGCCTGGTCAAGATCGACCTGTCCGGCCACGCCGTGGAGCCGTCGCCGTACAAGGTCAACCCGGCCGGCTTCGTCATCCACAGCGCCATCCACGGTGCCCGCGAGGATGCGCAGTGCGTGCTGCACACCCATACCCGCGCCGGTTGCGCGGTGGCGGCGCAGGCGTGCGGATTGCTGCCGCTGAACCAGATCTCCCTGGAGTTCTACGGACGTATCGGCTACCACGACTACGAAGGCATCGCCCTGTCGATGGACGAGCAGGAGCGCCTGGTGCGCGACCTGGGCGACCACTACGGGCTGATGCTGCGCAACCACGGCCTGCTGACCGTCGGCCAGACCGTGCAGCAGGCGTTCCTGCGCATGTACTACCTGGAGAAGGCCTGCGACATCCAGCTGGCTGCCCAGGCCGGCGGCGAACTGGTGATCCCGCCGGAGGAGGTGTGCCGTCACACTGAGCAACAATTCAACGCCCCGGCGCGGCCGCTGGCGGAAGGGGAGTTGAGCGATCCGGATGGTTACGACCTGGCGTGGTCCGCGCTGCTGCGGATGCTGGATCGGGTGTCGCCGGGGTATCGCGACTGAGGTCTGGCGGGTTTCGTCTCAGCCCCGTGCGGCCTGATGCCGATCGCGGACGGAGTCCGCTCCTACGCCCGAGCTCCACCTTTGCGTAGGAGCGGACTCCGTCCGCGATGGGGTTCGCTTCACGCCGGGTTGTTCAGAGCACAACGGTCGGGATTTCGCGGACAAGGTCCGCTCCTGCAGGTCGATGCCGCGAAGTTTGGCACCAAAGAAAAAGCCCCGCATCTGAACTGACCCCCAGATGTTGGACACCAACTCTGAGGGGTCCACATGGCAAGGCATGATGGGAAGTTCAAGCTAGAGGTGGCGCGCCACTATGT
>NZ_JACHLI010000025.1 GCF_014204515.1 Pseudomonas nitroreducens
GGCTCCTACTCGTGCTCGAACACTGCGGACCTGCAGCTTGCCTTGCGCCGCTCTCACCTCCGATCGTATCGGGAAAGGCAGACACAAGCGGACTTTGTCCGCGATAGGTCCTCATCGCGCCGGAGTCCGCTCCTACGCTCGGTTTTGTAGGGCGCATAACCCGGAACGGGTTATCCGCCACGACGGCGGATAACGCCGCGGGCGTTATGCGCCCTACGGGAGCGATCGGCTGCAGCTGGAGCCGTTGGCTAGGAGCGAACTCCATCCGCGATTGGATCTGCTTCGCGCCGGAGGACATCGCGGACGGAGCCCGCTCCTACGCTCAGGCCGCCGCTGAGCGTGCGGCGGGCGCCAGGCGATCGAGACACAACTTGTAACATTCCCTGCCGATCATGACCGGGACACCCCATCCAGCGGACTCCCAGCATGACCACCGATACCCTGGCCGCCGGCGACCTTCCCGTCGCCGAAGAACGGCCCCATCTGGAACACAAGCCCGGCCGCATTACCGCCTTCATCTTCTTTGCCGTGCTCGCCGTCGGCCTGCTGTTCTCGGCCTGGAGCCTGGTGAATGACGTCGATGACGTCACCTCCACGATCACCACCTGGACGCCCTTCCTGCTGCTGGGGGTGGCGCTGTTCATCGCCCTGGGTTTCGAGTTCGTCAACGGCTTCCACGACACCGCCAACGCGGTGGCCACCGTCATCTATACCCACTCGCTGCCGCCGCACTTCGCCGTGGTCTGGTCGGGCTGCTTCAACTTCCTCGGCGTGCTGCTCTCCAGCGGCGCGGTGGCCTTCGGCATCATCGCGCTGCTGCCGGTGGAGCTGATCCTGCAGGTCGGTTCCTCGTCCGGCTTCGCCATGGTCTTCGCCCTGCTGATCGCCGCCATCCTGTGGAACCTCGGCACCTGGTGGCTGGGCCTGCCGGCGTCGTCCTCGCACACCCTGATCGGCTCGATCATCGGCGTCGGCGTGGCCAACGCGCTGATGCACGGCCGCGACGGTACCAGCGGTGTGGACTGGGCCCAGGCGACCAAGGTCGGCTACTCGCTGCTGCTCTCGCCGCTGATCGGTTTCGTCTGCGCCGCGATCCTGCTGCTGGCGCTGCGCCTGCTGGTGAAGAACCGCTCGCTGTACAAGGCGCCCAAGGGCAAGACACCGCCGCCCTGGTGGATTCGCGGCCTGCTGATCCTGACCTGCACCGGCGTGTCCTTCGCCCACGGCTCCAACGACGGGCAGAAGGGCATGGGCCTGATCATGCTGATCCTGGTCGGTACGCTGCCGATGGCTTATGCGCTCAACCGCACCATGCCGGCGGACCAGACCGTGCAGTTCGTCGCCGTCGCCGAAGTCACCCAGCAGGCGCTGGTCCGTGCCGCACCGCAGCCGGCCCCGGCCGACCCGCGCGCCGTGCTGTCGGAATACGTGCGGACCAAGGAAGCCAAGCCGGAACTGATCCCGTCCCTGGCCGCGCTGACTGGCTCCATCGGCGCGGAAGTAAAAGGCTATGGCAGCCTGGCCCGCGTGCCGGCCGAGGCCATGGGCAACGTGCGTAACGACATGTACCTGACCAGCGAGGCGATCCGCCTGATGGACAAGGACAAGGTCGGCAACTTCGACGCGGACACCACCGGCAAGCTGGCCGCCTTCAAGGGCAAGATCGACGAGGCCACGCGTTTCATCCCGCTGTGGGTGAAGGTCGCGGTGGCCATCGCCCTGGGCCTGGGCACCATGGTCGGCTGGAAGCGCATCGTGGTGACCGTCGGCGAGAAGATCGGCAAGACCCACCTGACCTATGCGCAGGGCGCCTCGGCGGAGCTGGTGGCGATGATGACCATCGGCGCGGCGGACATGTACGGGTTGCCGGTGTCGACGACCCATGTGTTGTCCTCCGGCGTGGCCGGGACCATGGCGGCCAACGGCTCGGGCCTGCAGATGCGCACCATCCGCAACCTGCTGATGGCGTGGGTGCTGACCTTGCCGGCGGCTATCGTGCTCTCTGCCTCGCTGTATTGGTTGTTCACCCATCTGTTCTGATTGTCGATGGATGGTTGAAAGCGCTGCTCTTCGGAGCGGCGTTTACTTTTGGCACCGAGTTTCCCTGTAGGAGCGGACTCTGTCCGCGATCCGTTGGCAGGGCCGGCGTGTTCGCCTTCTCTGATGTCGCAGGGTTGCTGCGTTTGCTTGGGTGGTTCAGCGTCGCTTTGGCGTGCGCTGGAGTATTGGGTTTCGCCCCCTCGGGCGACCTACTTTGGAAAGGCCCAAAGTAGGCAAAGGCCTTGCCCCTGCATCCGGTTTTTCGCTTAGGCGAAAAATTCCCTCGTTGAAGCGCAGTTTCAGGGGCACGCGCTGACGGGCCATCCCTGGCCCGACAGCGCTCTCGCGGCATCCATGCCGCTCAACCCCTGAAACTCCGCTTCAACGAGGCCTCCTGAAAGGGGCATTCCGGAGTGTGCGGGCGTTTCACTGGAAGTCTTTTGAGAGCCAGAGCCAGAGCTGAGCGCAGGCGTGGTCTCGTAGGAGCGGACCTTGTCCGCGAAATCCAACGCGTCGGAAGCTGATCTATCAGGAGAACCGCGACGTGATGCGCCTTTAGGAGCGGGGCACGCCCGCGATTCGCGTGTACAAACACGCTCCTGCAAATGGCTTCCACGTTTCCTTCCGGGCCCCGCTTGAAATATCGAACGCGTGGTGCGTATTTTGTACGGGCTTGCGCACTCGCGCGGCGTCCTGTGACTGGGACAAGAAAAACAAGGATAAGAAGTCATGAGTAGCGATCTAGGTAGCCCGCTCGCCGAACGTCTGGCTGGAGTGGAAGAGATCGAGTGCGTCACCCCCGACCTCAACGGGGTGCCGCGTGGCAAGGTGATGACCGGCGAGGGCTTCCTCACCGGACGCCGGCTGCAACTGGCGCGCGGCGTGCTGCTGCAGTGCATCATGGGCGGCTACCCGGCCGCGAAGTTCTACGGCAGCGACGACGGCGACCTCGCCCTGGTGGCCGAGCCGACCCAGATTCACCGTCTGCCCTGGAGCGACGAACCCCGCGCCTTCGCCATCTGCGACGCGCTGGAGCTCGACGGCAAGCCTTCCGGCCTGTCCACCCGCGGCCTGCTCAAGCAGGTGGTGGCGCGTTACGCCGAACGCGGCTGGAGCCCGGTGGTGGCGACCGAGCTGGAGTTCTTCGTCTTCGCCCCCAACCCCGATCCGCTGGAAGCCTTCCAGGCTCCGGTCGGCCTCGACGGTCGTCGCGAGATCGGTCACTCGGCTTTCAGTGTGTCGTCCCACAACGGCTTGCGGCCGTTCTTCCAGGACGTCTACCGCTGCATGGCAGCGGTCGGCCTGGAGCGCGACACCTTCATGCACGAGATGGGCACTACCCAGTTCGAGATCAACTTCCTGCATGGCGACCCGGTGCTGCTGGCCGACCAGACCTTCCTGTTCAAGCACCTGCTCAAGGAAGTCGCGCTCAAGCACGGGCTGATCGTGGTCTGCATGGCCAAGCCGCTGGCGCACACGCCGGGTAGCTCGATGCACATCCACCAGAGCATCGTCGATGGCGAGGGCCGCAATATCTTCAGCGACGCCCAGGGCGAGGCCACGCCGGCCTTCCGCCACTTCATCGGCGGCCTGCAGGCCTGCCTGGCGGACTTCACCCTGCTGTTCGCGCCGAACGTGAACTCCTTCCAGCGCCTGTGCCACCCCTACGCATCGCCGAACAACGCCTGCTGGTCCCACGACAATCGCGCCGCCGGCCTGCGCATCCCGGCCAGCGCGCCGGTGGCCCGTCGGGTGGAGAACCGCCTGCCGGGGGCCGACGCCAACCCCTACCTGGCCATCGCTGCCAGCCTGGCAGCCGGCCTGCATGGCATCGAACGCGAGCTGGAGCCCAGCGCGCCGATCCAGGGCGAGTTCGACGTGCCGCCGGAGTTGCTGCTGCCCTGTACGATGTACGACGCGCTGCAGCGCCTGCAGCGCAGCGAGCTGGCCCGCGAAGTGTTCGGCAACGAGTTCATCGATGGCTACAGCGCGACCAAGGCCATGGAGCTGACCAGCTTCTTCGACGAGATCACCCCGTGGGAGCGCCGCGTCCTGGCCGGGCAGGCCTGACCCGCGCGGGCTGATTTGCAGGCGCCGACAGCGCTGCGGCAAAAGCCGTCGCAGCGCTGATCGGCCGCCATCTCCTGGCGATCTTCAAGCCATCCTCCGCCATCGGGTCGACATCCGTCGAAACGCTCCCCGTGGCCGCGCACGACACGCGCTATTCCGCGCCCGGCAGGGCTCTCGACGCGCCGATTGGCAGCCTCTAATGTGTCCAGCGCAAGTCCCGCTTTCCGCTTTCCGCTGCCCGGACATCGTGCCGGGGTTGTCTGGACCAGGAGGTCCAATGCTTCGGATCGTCACCGCGTTTCGTGCTCTGTACTTCGCCGCCGTCATGCTCCTGACCGGTTCCGGTCTGCTCAGTACCTACCTCGCCTTGCGCCTGGGCGCGGAAAAGGTCGACGGGCTGTGGATCGGCGCCATGATGGCGGCCTACTACCTCGGCCTGGTGCTAGGCGGCAAGATCGGCCACCGGCTGATCGCCCGCGTCGGCCACATCCGCGCCTATGTCGCCTGCGGCGGGTTGGTGACCGCCGCCGTGCTGGGCATCGGCCTGTTGCCCTGGCTGGGCTTCTGGCTGGTGCTGCGGGTCGCCATCGGCCTGGGGATGATGTGCCAGTACATGGTCATCGAGAGCTGGCTCAATGAGCAGGCCGAGGCGCGCCAGCGCGGTGTGGTGTTCGCCGGCTACATGGTCGCTTCCTACCTGGGCCTGGTGCTCGGCCAGCTGGTGCTGGTGGTCCATCCCGGGCTGGGCCCGGAGCTGCCGATGATGATCGCGCTGTGCTTCGCCCTGTCGCTGATCCCGGTGGCGATCACCCACAAGGTCCACCCCGCGCCGCTGCGTCCGGCGCCGCTGGAACCGCGCTTTTTCATCCAGCGCGTGCCGCAGTCGCTGACCACGGTGCTGGTGTCTGGCCTGGTGGTCGGTTCGTTCTACGGCCTGGCGCCGCTCTACGCGGTGGACCAGGGCCTGGGCACCGAGGAGATCGGCCTGTTCATGGGTGGCTGCATCTTCGCCGGGCTGGTGGTGCAATGGCCGCTGGGCTGGTTGTCGGACCGCATCGACCGTGCGGTGCTGATCCGCAACGCCGCCATCCTCCTGCTGCTGGTGGCCTTGCCGCTGGCCGCGCTGCCGCTGCTGCCGGTGCCGCCGCTGAGTCTGGCGCTGCTGCTGCCGATGGGCTTCATCGTCTGCCTGGTGCAGTTCACCCTGTATCCGCTGGCGGTGGCCTTCTCCAACGACCACGTCGAGGGCGAGCGCCGCGTTTCGCTCACGGCGATGCTGCTGGTGACCTTCGGCGTCGGTGCCTGTATCGGCCCGCTGGCGGCCGGCGCACTGATGAAGCTGTTCGGCGCCAACATGCTCTACGCCTTTGTCTGCGCCTGCTCGCTGATCCTCATCTGGCGCGTGCAGCCGGAGAAGGTCAGCGGCGTGCACCGGGTCGACGAGGCTCCGGTCAAGCACGCGGCAATGCCGGACAGCCTGGCATCTTCGCCGTTGTCCGCCGCGCTCGATCCGCGGGTCGACGAGGCGGCGGTAGAAGAGCAGATGAAAGGCAACGACAGCAGCACAGCGACACCGGCAGCGGCGCCTGAAGCCGAAGAGGAAAGCCGGCCCGCCTGAGGGCGGCAGGAAAGAAGAGCAGTGCAGGGCGGCAAGTCTTTGCCGCCCGCTGCAGGCCCTAGAAGAGCTCGTCCTTGTCGAAGCGACGGGCTTCGCGCTGCAACTGGTAGACGAAGCGCTCGACGTTGCGTTGCACCAGCCCGCTCATCTGATGGAAACGCACGCCGGCGAAGCTGTAGCCGACCTTTTCCTCGAAGCTCACGTGGCGCAGTTCGACTTCCACGGTGATCGCGCCGAAAGGCAGGCGCGCGGTGAGCTGCTCGTAGACCTGGCCCGGTTGCAGGCGGTCGGTGACGTTGCCTTCCAGGCGGATCTTGCAGCCGGTGGCGGAGATGTCGATCAGGTTGCCCTTGACCGGGTTCTTCAGCTTGCTCCCGGAGATTTCCACCGGCACCGGCTGGCCCTGGCCGACCGGGGCGCGGAAGGCGTTGCGGCGCTGGTGGTAGAGCATCTGCTCGGGTACCGGCAGCCAGTAGCAGCGGGCACCGTCGATCTCGGCGAAGAAGGCGCTCTGCTTGCATTCCCAGGCGATGCGCACGCCTTCATGGAAGCCTTCGATGCGGAAATCCTCGCCGGCCTGCAGGAAACGTTCGCCGTCATTGGGGATGAGTTCGTCCAGGGCGACGATGTTGCGCTCGCGGTTGACCTCGACGACGAAGCTCTGGAAGCGCTGGCTGCGGCCTTCGAAGGTGATCAGCAGGGGATCGTGGCTATCCATCAGCGTGCGCAGGCTGGCATGGATCTCCACCGGAGCCTTCAGGGTCTTCGGTGGTTGAGGGCCGTTTTCCTCGACGAACAGATTGGACACGGTCCGCGGATCTCCATTGTGTTTGTTATGAGTGGGGCACGGGGCAAGGCCGATACTGGCATTTTGCCCAAACACAGGCCGTCAGGCCAGCATTCCGACGAGCGTCAGGCCTGGCTGAGTGGACGCTGGCGGGTGCCCTGGGTCGAGCCGCCGTAGCGGTCGTAGAGGCGCGGGGTGTCCTGGCCGCGCAGGATGTCGAGCGTGCGCTCGGTGCTGGTCTGGCCGGAGCGGATGATGCGGCCGTTGCGCTGGTTGGCGTCCTGGCAGCGGGCGAGCAGGGCGCTGAGCTCTTCGGCGCGGGCCGACAGCTGGGCGTTGCCGGTGGCCTGGGCGATCTGCGCGAGGCCCGAGCGATCGGCGCTAAGGCCGGCCTGCAGCAGTGCCTGGGTGCGGATGCGGCCGTTCTGCTCCAGCTGTTGCAACAGCGGCAGCTTGCTGTCGAGCAGCTTCTGCAGGGCATCCAGGTCGCGCGCTTGCAGCGCCTGGTACTCGTCATCGATCAGTTGCAGCAGGGTGCTGGCTGCTTCGATGTCGCCGTTGATCAGATTAAGCAGGGCATCGGACATCTTGGGCTCGGCGTTCTAGCGGTTGACCGGCGCGAGCGGACTCAGCGCTGGGATTCGAAATCGAGCAGCTTGCTGGCGACTTTCTGGCTGTCGACCTGGTAGCTGCCGTCAGCGATGGCCGCCTTGATGCGAGCCACTTTGTCGTTGTCGACCACGGGTTGGTCCTTCAGTTGATCGCTTACTTTCTGCAACTGCTGCGCGGTATCGCTGAGCTGTACCGATTCGCCGCTCTTGGCCGGGGCGCTGGCGGAGGACTTCTCGGTGGTTGCTTCGCTGCGACCGCTCTGGACGGCACCGCTACGGCCAGTGCTGGCTGTCGTAGAGGCCGGGTTCAGCCGGTTGAAGTCGATGACCATGGTGGAAACCTCTGGAGGTATTGGACGCTTGCCAAGCTTTTCGGCCGTCCTGCAGGAAACTTTAGGCCGAATTTTCGTGCGCCCGTAGACATTTTGGCGAGGGCTGCGCCCATCATGCCAGAAATGCCGCCCCGCCGAGAGCTAGAGGTTGACCTCCACCGTGCCCGGCTCGACCACCCGCGCCTTGACGATGCGCTGCGAGCGCAGGTTGCGCACGCGGATCTGCTCGCCGGGCACGCCGTCGGACAGCGCCTCGCCCGGCATGAACACATTGATCGCGCTGGTCCTGGCGCGAATCACCACCTGCTCGCCCTTGCGCACGGCGGCGGCCTGCTCCAGGAATACCGGCGCCAGTACCTGGTCGTTGACGGTGGAACGCTTGAGCTTCATGCCGACAACCTGCTGTGGATCGGTCAGGAAGCCCTGGGTCAGCGGGCCGATGTCACGCTCCACGACGCTGATGTCGCCGGGCTCCATGACATGGTTGCGCTGCAGCGGCAGGGTGGTGACCACCACCTGGCGGAACAGCTTTACCGTCGCCGGGATATACACGGTCCAGGGCGAACTGCCGTCGCAGCGCACCTGGACGGTCACCCGACCAACGGGCGTCGCGGTGCTTTCCAGGCTCTGTGTCAGGTCCTTGTCGCACTGCGCCAGGCGCAGCCGCGGGTCGATGCGTGCGACTTCTATCTCGTAGCGCGCGTTTATGCCCGAAGTCTGCAGATAATCTTCCACCTTGAACTCAAGAAAGCCCTGGGTGGAGCCGATAAGGATTTCAGGCGCGGTGAAGTCGTCGGCCCTTGCGGGACCGAGGTTCAGCGCACCGGTGAGGCCGAGCAGCGCCGCCACCAGGGTGGGGGCTTGCCGGAGTCGTCGGAAAAATGTCGTTGCCTGCTTCATGCAACGGGTTAAGCAATGGTCGTGCCGCCTCCATGAAAACAGGCGGCGTTGCGTGCACAGGAGGCTCAATGGCCGGAGTCATGGATTCGGTCAACCAGCGTACGCAGCTGGTTGGCCAGAATCGTCTCGAACTGCTGCTGTTCCGCTTGAACGGCAGCCAGCTGTACGGGATCAACGTGTTCAAGGTGAAGGAGGTGCTGCAATGCCCCCGCCTGACCGTGATGCCCAAGTCCAGCCAGGTGGTGCGCGGGGTGGCGAACATCCGCGGCGGCACCATCCCGATCCTCGATCTGGCGCTGGCCACGGGGCGTCATGCCCTGCGGGACATCGCCAACAGCTTCGTGATCATCACCGAGTACAACACCAAGGTGCAGGGCTTCCTGGTGCACTCGGTGGAGCGCATCGTCAACATGAACTGGGAGTCGATCCATCCGCCACCCAAGGGTACCGGCCGTGACCACTACCTGACGGCAGTGACGCGGGTGGACAATCAGCTGGTGGAAATCATCGACGTGGAGAAGATCCTCGCCGAAGTGGCGCCGACCTCGGAGGACATCTCCGAAGGCGTACTGGATGCCGACACCCAGGCCCGCGCGGTGAGCAAGCGCGTGCTGGTGGTGGACGACTCCTCGGTGGCGCGCAAGCAGCTGGTGCGTTGCCTGGAAACCGTCGGCGTCGAGGTCCTGGCGCTCAACGACGGCCGCCAGGCGCTGGACTACCTCAACCAGATGGCGGCGGCCGGCGGGCATCCGGGAACCGATCTGCTGATGGTGATCTCGGACATCGAGATGCCGGAAATGGACGGCTACACGCTCACGGCGGAAATCCGTCACGACCCGCGCATGCAGGACCTGCACATTCTCCTGCATACTTCGCTGTCCGGGGTGTTCAACCAGGCGATGGTGAAGAAGGTCGGCGCTGACGACTTCCTCGCCAAGTTCCGTCCTGACGACCTGGCCGCGCGGGTTTCCGAGCGGATCAAGGCGGTGGATGGCGCGCTGGCCTGAGGATCCACCAGTAATAAAGGGCGGCGCCGGTGCCGCCCACCGCCACGGCTTTGCGCTATGGTTTTCTTCGACACCGGTCAGGCGGTTGTCGCCCACGGGCGGCAACCGGCCACGAGCAAAGAGGCGTATCTGTGACATCCACCAATTCTGAATTCGAGCTGTTCCGGGATTTCCTGGAGAAGACCTGCGGCATCCTGCTGGGCGCCAACAAGCAGTATCTGGTCGCCAGTCGCTTGAACAAGTTGATGGAGCAGCAGGGCATCAAGTCCCTGGGCGAGCTGGTACAGAAGATCCAGATGCGCAGCCAGCTGCGCGAACAGGTGGTCGACGCGATGACCACCAACGAGACCCTGTGGTTTCGCGATACCTATCCCTTCGAGGTGCTCAAGAGCCGCGTGCTGCCGGAAATGATCAAGGCATCGCCCGGCCAGCGCCTGCGCATCTGGTCGGCGGCCTGCTCCTCGGGGCAGGAGCCCTATTCCCTGTCGATGTCGATCGACGAGTTCGAGCGCACCAACCTCGGCCAACTGAAGGCCGGTGTGCAGATCGTCGCCACCGACCTCTCCGGCTCCATGCTCACCGCCTGCAAGGCGGGTGAGTACGACAGCCTGGCCATCGGCCGCGGCCTGTCCCAGGAACGCCTGGCACGCTACTTCGACCAGAAGACGCCGGGACGCTGGACGGTGAAGCCGCCGATCAAGAGCCGCGTGGAGTTCCGCGCACTTAATCTGCTGGACAGCTACGCGACGCTGGGCAAGTTCGACATGGTGTTCTGCCGCAACGTGCTGATCTACTTCTCCGCCGAGGTGAAGCGCGACATCCTGCTGCGCATCCATGCCACGCTCAAGCCGGGCGGCTACCTGTTCCTCGGCGCCTCCGAGGCGCTCAACGCGCTGCCGGATCATTACCAGATGGTCCAGTGCAGTCCGGGGATCATCTACAAGGCCAAGTGATGGCCGACACCCCGTCTGTTCGGGCGGGGTTCTTGCAAATCATTTGGAGCTGACCGCGGGCGAAGTCCGCGGTCGGTGTCTGCGCCTGCGCCGAGTTTGCGGCGGAGTGTGAACGCAGGATGGGGACTGCGGCGGCGTGCGGTTCGCGAGCAAGCTCGCTCCTACAATCGGGCGCTGCAGATCGGTGTACCTGGGTAGGTCGAATTCCGCCGCGAGGGATTTCGCGGACAAGGTCCGCTCCTACGCCACCGGGAAAGTCTTGACCTCGTAGGGCGCATAACGCGCCAGCGTTATCCGCCGGGGGGTAAACGGCGGATAACCCGTGCCGGGTTATGCGCCCTACGTTCTGGCTCTAACTCTGGCTCTGGTTTTGAAGTCTTCCAGCGAAATATCCGCACGCGCCGAAGTGCCCCTTTCAGGAGGCCGAAGGTGATCGGAGTTCCAGGGGTTGAGCGACATGGATGTCGCGAGAGCGTTGTCGGGCCAGGGATGGCCCGTCGAGGGGGACGCCTAGTTCGGGCCCCTGGAACTCCGAGGAACCGAGGGTACTTTTCGCGAAGCGAAAAGCCGGATGGCAGGGGCGAAGACCTTTGCCTCCTTTGGGTCGTTTGCCAAAGGAGGTCGCCCGAGGGGGCGAAACAAGAAGTTCGCGCGCGTGCCGAAGCGACGCTGAAACACTCAACTACAAGCAAAAGCATCGCGGACAAAGTCCGCTCCTACGGTGTAATCCCGACCACCCGACCACCCGACCACCCGGCAGGCGGCGGATGGCGGATGGCGACGGCGGACAGCAGGCGGCGGACGGCAGACAGCAGACAGCAGACAGCAAACAGCAAACAGCAGACAGCAGACAGCAAACAGCAGACAGCAGACAGCGGTGGAGCAAACAGCAGTGGAACAGGAGGCAGTGGAGCAGGGGACAGAACCCGGATCGGGTTATCCATCTCCAGCAGATAACACCTGCGGCGACCAACTTTAATAGGCCGCCGCAACAACGACGCCACAGGCGGCAAAGCGCAGCGGCAGACTTGCCGCCTTGCCTGCAGCGGCAAGGAAAACGGTTGCCGCTTTGCCGCTGTTTGCCGCCCCTTGCCGCCCCCTGGATCCCCTCAACCCCTTGATCCACAAGGAAATACAAATCTGGCACGCGCCTTGCTGAAGTGTTGGCAAGCCCACACCGGCAAACAGGTTCGTGACCATGAGCATCAGCTTCGACAAAGCCCTCGGCATCCACCAGCAAGCACTGAGCTTCCGCTCCCAGCGCGCTGAGGTGCTGGCCAGCAACCTGGCCAACGCCGACACGCCCAACTACAAGGCGCGTGACCTGGACTTCGCCTCGGTGCTGGCTGCCCAGTCGGACAAGGTGAAGAACGGCACCTTCAGCACCACCCTGACCAACGCGCATCACATTGCCGCGGACGGCGTCAGCTTCGGTGACGAATCGCTGAAGTACCGCATCCCGAACCAGCCCTCGGTCGACCAGAACACCGTCGACGAGCAGATCGAACAGGCCAACTACGCCGAGAACTCGGTGAAATTCCAGGCCTCCTTCACCTTCCTCAACAGCAAGTTCAAAGGGCTGATGAACGCCCTGCGCGGGGAGTAATCGCCATGTCGCTTTCCAGTGTCTTCAACATCGCCGGCACCGGCATGAGTGCCCAGACCACCCGTCTGAACACCACCGCGTCGAACATCGCCAACGCCGAGAGCGTCTCCTCGAGCATCGATCAGACCTACCGCGCCCGCCACCCGGTGTTCGCCACCATGCTCGACCAGGCCCAGGGCGGCAGCCAGGGTTCGCTGTTCGGCGAGACCGACCAGGCCGGCTCCGGCGTGCAGGTGCTCGGCGTGGTCGAGGACCAGAGCCCGCTGGTGCCGCGCTACGAACCGAACCACCCGGCCGCTGACAAGGACGGCTACGTCTACTACCCCAACGTCAATGTGGTGGAGGAGATGGCCGACATGATCTCCGCCAGCCGTTCCTTCCAGAGCAACGCGGAAATGATGAACACCGCCAAGCAGATGATGCAGAAGGTTCTGACCCTGGGTCAGTAAGAGCAGAGGACGCCCCATGAGCATCAATACCGATAACAGCGCTTCGAGCTCGATCCTGTCGTCCCTCAACGCCGGGTCCAAGAGTTCGTCGTCGACCGCCGAGACCGGCACCAGTGCGCTGGGCAAGGATTCCTTCCTGCAGCTGCTGGTGACCCAGCTGAACAACCAGAACCCGCTGGACCCGCAGGACAACACCGAGTTCGTCTCCCAGCTGGCGCAGTTCAGCAGCCTGGAGAGCATGCAGAACCTGGACACCACCCTGGGCACCTTCTACTCCTCGTTCCAGTCTTCGCAGGCCCTGCAGGCCTCGTCGCTGGTCGGCCGCTCGGTGATCGTCAACTCCAGCAAGGTGCAGGTCGACGACCCCACCGCCGGGGTCAAGGGTTCGCTGGTGATGCCGTCCAAGGGCGACGGCGTGACCCTGAAGATCTACGACGACTCGGGTGACCTGGTGCGCACCGTCGACATGGGCAGCCAGAAGGCCGGCAACATCGACTTCACCTGGGATGGCAAGGACGACAGCGGCGAACTGGTCGCCGCCGGCACCTACACCGTCAAGGCCAGCGCCACCCTGGACGGCACCAGCACCGCGCTGACCACCTACCTGCCGGCCACGGTCAACAGCGTCACGCTGGGCCAGAACGGCGGGGAAATGTCCCTGAACCTGGCTGGCATCGGCGCGGTTTCCGCTTCCAGCATTCAGACCATCGGAAAATAACGCCGCGTTTCGGCACAGGAGCAACACATGTCTTTCAACACCGCCCTGAGTGGACTCAACGCCGCGTCGATGGACCTGAACGTCACCGGCAACAACATCGCCAACGTCGGCACCACCGGCTTCAAGTCGTCGCGCACCGAGTTCGCCGACCTCTACGCTTCCTCGATGCTGGGCACCGGCCGCATCGCCGTGGGTAACGGCGTGGTCACCCAGGCCGTTTCCCAGCAGTTCACCCAGGGCAACCTGAGCACCACCGGGCGCAGCCTGGACCTGGCGGTGAGCGGCAACGGCTTCTTCATGACCAGCGACAACGGCAGCCGCGTCTACACCCGCAACGGCACCTTCAATACCGATGCCAACGGCTTCATCGTCGACGGCTCCGGCAATCGCCTGCAGGGCTATGGCACCAACGCCAACGGCAATATCGTCAACGGCGTGATCACTGATCTGAAGGTCGACACCTCCAACCAGCCGCCGAGCCCGACGTCGAAAATCACCTCGACCCTGAGCCTGAACTCCAACGCCACCACGCCCAAGACCACGCCGTTCGACGCCACCGATTCGGACAGCTACAACTGGTCGACCTCCGTGGACATCTACGACTCCCAGGGCAACTCGCACACCATGACGAACTACTTCGTCAAGGACAGCGCCAACAACTGGAGCATGTACACCCTGGTGGATGGTCGTAACCCGCAGACCCCGACCAGCACCACGCCGCTGAGCAGCGACATCACCTTCAACAGCGCCGGCCAGCTGACGGGCATCACCTCCACCGGCATGACCGTCAACGCCGACAAGACCATGACGCTCAACGGCTGGACCCCGGCGGCGGTCACCGACTCCACCACCAGCCCGGTGACCTGGGGCGCCAACGGCGCGGCGGGCACTGCGGGCGGCATCAGCATCGACCTGACCAAGACCACCCAGACCAACGGCGCCTTCGCCGTCACCGCGGTGACCCAGGACGGCTACGCCACCGGCCAGATGTCCGGCCTGTCGTTCGCCGAAGACGGCCAGATGTACGCCACCTACACCAACGGCCAGTCCAAGGTGATCGGCCAGGTGGTCCTGGCCAACTTCGCCAACACCCAGGGCCTGACTCCGGTGGGCAACACCGGCTGGAAGCAGTCGCTGGCCTCGGGCGAGGCGGTCATCGGCACGCCGACCTCCGGCACCCTGGGCTCGGTGGGCTCGGGCACCCTGGAGGAATCCAACGTCGACCTCACCGCGCAGCTGGTGAACCTGATCGTGGCGCAGCGCAACTACCAGGCGAACGCCAAGACCGTACAGACCGAAAGCACCATCTCCGACACCATCATCAACCTGCGTTGATGAGGTGGGGTGCCGGACCTTCCCGCCGGCATCCTGCGCCGGGCCAATGAACCGGCAATCGGTCTTGCCGCTGGCGGCAGAACGTCGCCGCCAGCCGGCCATCGAGGCTCCTTCGGGAGCCTTTCTTTTTTGATATTCCCTTTAATATCAATGTCTTAATTGATTTTTTAGCATTCTGGCACAGCCCTTGCTGAAGTCACTCCAGCACCGCCGGGAATCCGACCCGGCACTGGAGGAATCCCTTGGACAGAATGCTGTATGTCGCCATGAGCGGCGCGAGCCAGAACACCAAAGCCATGCAGGCTCACGCCAACAACCTGGCGAACATCTCCACGACCGGTTTCCGTCGCGACCTGGAACAGGCCCGCGCCATGCCCGTGTTCGGTGACAGCTTTCCGGCGCGCGTCTTCGCCATGAGCGAGCGCCCGGCCACCGACTTCACCGCCGGCGCCCTGCAGGAAACCGGCCGTGACCTGGACGTTGCCGCCAAGGGCGACGCCTGGATCGCCGTGCAGGCTCCCGATGGCGGTGAAGCCTACGTGCGCACCGGCAGCCTGGAAATCGACGCCCTCGGCCAGCTGCGCACCGGCGACGGCATGCCGGTCATGGGCAATGGCGGGCCGATCGCCGTGCCGCCGGAAGAGAAGATCGAGATCGGCGAGGACGGCACCATCACCGTCCGCGGCCTGGGCAACCAGCCCAACGCCCTGGCCACCGTGGACCGCATCAAGCTGGTGACGCCCGATCCCAAACAGCTGGAGAAGGGCGCCGATGGCCTCATCCGCATGAAGTCCGGCGCCCCTGCGCCGCAGGTCGATGCCAACGCCAGCGTGCAGTCCGGCGTGCTGGAAGCCAGCAACGTCAATGCGGTGGACGAGATGACCTCGATCCTGGCGCTGTCCCGCCAGTTCGAGCTGCACGTAAAGATGATGAAAACCGCCGAGGACGATTCCCAGGCGATGGCGCGTGTTTTGCAATTCAGCTGATAGAACCTGATTAACCGTCCGCGGCGCCACAAATCCGGCGCCCGAGGAGAACCACATGCTTCCGGCACTTTGGGTCAGCAAGACCGGTCTGTCCGCCCAGGACATGAACCTGACCACCATCTCGAACAACCTGGCGAACGTGTCCACCACGGGCTTCAAGCGCGACCGCGCGGAGTTCCAGGACCTGCTCTACCAGATCAAGCGTCAGCCCGGCGCCAACTCGACCCAGGACACCCAGCTGCCCTCGGGCCTGCAGCTGGGTACCGGTGTGCGCATCGTCGGCACCCAGAAGAACTTCACCGCCGGCAGCCTGCAGACCACCGACAACCCGCTGGACATGGCGGTCAACGGTCGTGGCTTCTTCCAGGTGCTGACCCCGGACGGCACCGTCGCCTACACCCGTGACGGCAGCTTCCACCTGAACTCCGACGGGCAGATCGTCACCTCCAACGGCAACGCCCTGGAGCCGGCCATCGTCGTGCCGCCCGAGACCCAGACCTTCACCGTCGGCAACGACGGCACCGTCTCGGTCACCGTGGCCGGCAACGCCACGCCGCAGATCATCGGGAACATCCAGACCGCCGACTTCATCAACCCGGCCGGCCTGCAGGCCACCGGCAACAACCTGTTCCTGGAAACCGCCGCCAGCGGCGCGCCCCAGGTCGGCACGCCGGGCCTCAACGGCCTGGGCACCACGCTGCAGAACACCCTGGAGAACTCCAACGTCAGCGTGGTGGAGGAGATGGTGAACATGATCACCACCCAGCGCGCCTACGAGATGAACTCCAAGGTGATCTCCACCGCGGACCAGATGCTCTCCTTCGTCACCCAGAACCTGTAAGTCCTGATCCCGTAGTCGCTCTCCCCGAGAGGTAGCTGTAGATGAACCGTTCCCACCTCCTTCCGCTGCTGGCCATCGCCGCGTTGGCAGGGTGCGTGAGCCCGCCGCCCAAGCCGGACGATCCCTATTACGCTCCGGTGCTGCCGCGCACTCCCGCGCCGGCCGCGCAGAACAACGGGTCGATCTACCAGGCCGGGTTCGAGAACAACCTCTACGGCGACCGCAAGGCCTTCCGTGTGGGTGACATCATCACCATCACCCTCAACGAGAAGACCCAGGCCAGCAAGAAGGCCAGTTCGGACATGTCCAAGGACAGCACCAACAAGCTGGGGCTGACCTCGCTGTTCGGCAGCAGCCTGACCACCAACAACCCGGTGGGCAGCGGCGACCTGAGCCTCTCCGCCGGCTACTCCGGCAACCGCGAAACCAAGGGCGACAGTGCGGCCGGGCAGAGCAACAGCCTGACCGGCTCGATCACCGTCACCGTGGCCGACGTCATGCCCAACGGCATCCTCGCCGTGCGCGGGGAGAAGTGGATGACCCTGAACACCGGCAACGAGCTGGTGCGCATCGCCGGGCTGATCCGCGCCGACGACATCGCCACCGACAACACCGTCGCTTCCACCCGTGTGGCCGATGCGCGCATCACCTACTCGGGCACCGGTGCGTTCGCCGACGCGAGCCAGCCGGGCTGGTTCGATCGCTTCTTCCTCAGCCCGCTGTTCCCGTTCTGAGGTGATGACGATGATGGCCTCTGGAAATGCGCGCAAAGCGATCGCGGACAAAGTCCGCTCCTACGTTCTGGCGGTGCTCTGCGCGTTGCTGGTGGTGCCGGTTGCCCAGGCTGAACGGCTCAAGGACATCGCCAGCATCCAGGGCGTGCGCAACAACCAGCTGATCGGCTACGGCCTGGTCGTCGGCCTCAACGGCACGGGCGACCAGACCACCCAGACGCCGTTCACCCTGCAGACCTTCAACAACATGCTGGCGCAGTTCGGCATCAAGGTCCCGGCGGGTTCGGGCAACGTGCAGCTGAAGAACGTCGCGGCGGTGTCCATCCATGCCGACCTGCCGCCGTTCGCCAAGCCCGGCCAGGTCATCGACATCACCGTGTCCTCCATCGGCAACTCCAAGAGCCTGCGCGGCGGCAGCCTGCTGATGACCCAGCTCAAGGGGATCGACGGCCAGACCTACGCCATCGCCCAGGGCAACCTGGTGGTCGGCGGCTTCGACGCCGAAGGCCGCGATGGCTCGAAGATCACCGTCAACGTGCCGTCGGCCGGCCGCATTCCCGGCGGCGCCACCGTCGAACGCGCGGTGCCGAGCGGCTTCGACCAGGGCAACACGCTGACCCTGAACCTCAACCGCCCGGACTTCACCACCGCCAAGCACATCGTCGACCGCGTCAACGAACTGCTCGGCCCAGGTGTCGCCCAGGCCGTGGACGGCGGCTCGGTGCGCGTCAGCGCGCCGCTGGACCCGAGCCAGCGCGTGGACTACATGTCGGTGCTGGAAAACCTCGAAGTGCAGTCCGGCGACGCGGTGGCCAAGGTCATCATCAACTCGCGCACCGGCACCATCGTGATCGGCCAGAACGTGCGCGTGTCGCCGGCCGCCGTGACCCACGGCAGCCTCACCGTGACCATCACCGAAGACCCCATCGTCAGCCAGCCCGGCCCGTTCTCCAACGGCCAGACCGCCGTGGTGCCGCGCTCCAACGTCAGCGCCAACCAGGAAGCCAAACCGATGTTCAAGTTCGGCCCGGGCACCACGCTGGATGAAATCGTCCGCGCCGTTAACCAGGTGGGCGCTGCGCCCAGCGACCTGATGGCGATCCTCGAAGCCCTGAAACAGGCCGGCGCTCTGCAAGCCGAACTGATCGTGATCTGAGGACGCCGACGTGGACGCCAAACTGCTTTCTGCTGGAACTTCGTCGACCAACTCCGGCGCCTATACCGACCTCAATCGCCTGTCGGCGATGAAGACCGGCTCGGCTCGCGACAGCGCGGGCAACATCCGCAAGGTCGCCCAGGAATTCGAGTCGCTGTTCATGAACGAGATGCTGAAATCCATGCGCTCGGCCAACGAGGTGTTCGCCAAGGACAACCCGATGAACAGCGAGGCGGCCAAGCAGTACCAGGACATGTATGACCACCAGCTGTCGGTGTCCCTGGCCACCCAGGGCCACGGCATCGGCCTGGCCGACGTGCTGGTCAAGCAGATGGAGAAGATGCAGGGCGTGCGCCACACCGGCAACAACCCCTTCGCCCAGACCGGCGCCCAGGCGGCCACCGACGGCACACAGAGCGCCGCGGCCGTCGCCTCGGCGTCCGACCGGCAGAAGACCCCGAGCGTGTTTGCCGCCAACGGCAAGGCCTTGCCGCAGCCCGAAGCCGGTCGTGACGACCGCCAGGCGCTGAACTCGCGCCGCCTCGCGCTGCCGGGCAAGCTGGCCCAGCGTATCGCTGCGGGCATCGTGCCGGGTGCCGACAATGGCAATGCCGTGGCCTCCACCGCCAACCAGCCGGCGCAGCTGGCGAGCAACGACTGGCGTGCCAGCAAGGGCTACGCCCAGCAGATCGACACCAGCGTGCCGGTCGCCGACGTCGATACCTCGGCCATCTCCACCAAGCCGGGCAAGTCGATGTTCGCCTCCGCCGAGGACTTCATCAGCACCATGCTGCCGATGGCCGAACGCGCCGCCAAGCGCATCGGCGTCGACCCGCGCTACCTGGTGGCCCAGGCCGCGCTGGAAACCGGCTGGGGCAAGAAGATGATCGCCCAGCGCGACGGCAGCAGCAGCCACAACCTGTTCGGCATCAAGAGCGGTTCGAGCTGGAAGGGCGATTCGGCCCGCGCCACCACCACCGAATTCGAGCAGGGCAAGCAGGTGAAGGAAGTGGCCTCGTTCCGTGCCTATAACTCCTTCGAACAGAGCTTCCAGGATTACGTCAGCTTTTTGCAGAACAACGACCGCTACCAGGGCGCGCTGGATTCCGCCGCGCGCCCCGACCAGTTCATGAAGGAGTTGCAACGAGCCGGTTACGCGACCGACCCGCAGTACGCGCGCAAGGTCAACCAGATCGCCAAGCAGATGCAGGTCTACCAGACCGTCGCGATGAACGACGGCCCGACCCGCTCGCTTTGACGCCTTTGTAGAGTGGAAAGCGCCAAGGAACGACCATGAGCCTCTTGTCCATCGGATTGTCCGGACTCAACGCCTCGCAGACGGCGCTGAGCACCACCGGCAACAACATCACCAACGTCGACGTCGCCGGCTACACCCGCCAGCAGTCGGTGCAGGGCACGTCTGCCTCGCAGTTCGCGGGGCAGTACTACGTCGGCACCGGCACCACGGTGCAGGATGTGCGGCGCATGTACAGCGAGTTCCTGGCCAACCAGGTGCGCGGCGCGACCTCGGTGAACAGCGATGCGCAGACCTACCTGGCGCAGACCAACCAGATCGACTCGCTGCTCTCGGACAGCACCACCGGCCTGTCCAAGGTGATGCAGAACTTCTTCGCCTCGCTGCAGACCGCGGCGGCGTCGCCCACCGATGCCGCCTCGCGGCAGCTGGTGCTGACCCAGGCGAACAACCTGGCGCAGCGCTTCAACTCCATCTCCACCCAGCTGGGCACCCAGAACAGCTACGTCAACACCCAGATGGACAGCCTGGCCGGGCAGGTCACCGACCTGGCCCGCACCATCGCCCAGTACAACCAGGCGATCACCGCGGCCCAGGCCGGCGGCGCCAGCGCCAACGACCTGCTGGACAAGCGCGACCAGGCGGTGGTGCAGCTGTCGGACATGATCGGCGTCAGCGTGGTCAAGCAGGGCAGCAACTACAACCTCTACCTGGGCTCCGGCCAGCCGCTGGTGGTGGGCAGCAACGCCTCCACCCTGACCGCCGGGCCGAGCGCCAACAATCCGTCGCAGTTCAGCCTCAGCCTGAGCTCCTCCGGCAACTCCTCGATGGACGTCACCTCGGTGGTCACCGGCGGCCAGATGGGCGGCCTGCTGCGCTACCGCAGCGACGTGCTGGACAGCACCCAGAACGAACTGGGGCGCATGGCCATCGTCCTCGCCGACACCTTCAACAGCCAGCTGGCCCAAGGTCTGGACCTCAACGGCAACTTCGGCGCACAGCTGTTCAAGGACATCAACGACGCCAGCGTGATCGGCAATCGCAGCCTGGCCAACACCCACAACACCGGCACCGGCAACCTCAACGTCACCATCAGCGACAGCAGCGCGCTGACCACCAGTGACTACGAGGTGACTTTCACCTCGGCCACCGGCTACACCATCAAGCGCTCCTCCGATGGCGTGCTGATGGGCACGGGCGACCTGACCGACAACCCGCCCAAGGAATTCGACGGCTTCAGCATCAGCCAGCAGAGCGTCGGCACCGTGCAGGCCGGCGACCGCTTCACGGTGATTCCGACCCGCACCGCGGCCAGCGACGTCGCGGTGACCATGACCGACTCCAACCGCCTGGCCTTCGCCTCGCCGGTGGTCGCCAGCACCACCACCGGCAACATCGGCAGCGGCACCATCGCCGGGACCACCCTGACCAGCCAGCTGGATGCCAGCAACGGCACCGCCATGGCCGCGGCGATCAAGGCCGGCCTGCCGGTGAAGCTGGTGTTCGACGCCGCCAGCGGCGGCACCCAGGGCTACACCATCTACGATTCGGCGGGTAACTCGCTGGGCACCGGCAACATCGTGCCGGGGCAGAACAACGACATCAGCATCACCGTGCCGGGCTCGCCAGCGTTCAGCTTCCAGACCACCATCGGCGGTTATCCGGGCAAGGGCGACAGCTTCGGCGTGGCCTTCAACAGCA
This sequence comes from Pseudomonas nitroreducens, assembly GCF_014204515.1. GTDB lineage: Bacteria > Pseudomonadota > Gammaproteobacteria > Pseudomonadales > Pseudomonadaceae > Pseudomonas > Pseudomonas nitritireducens_A. The sequence goes on from NZ_JACHLI010000025.1 coordinate 21,100, forward strand.
ACGGCGACGCCGACAACACCAATGCGCAGAAGCTGATCGACCTGCAGAGCGCCAAGACCGTGGGCAGCGGCACCGGCAGTGGCAGCGGCATGAGCCTGACCGGCGCCTACAGCAGCCTGACCGAAACCGTCGGCGCCACCGCCAACCAGGCCAAGCTCGACGCCACCGCCACCGCGGCGGTGCTGACCAACGCCCAGGGCACGCGCGACTCGCTGTCGGCGGTGAACCTCGATGAAGAGGCGGCCAACCTGGTGAAGTTCCAGCAGTACTACACGGCGTCCGCGCAGGTCATCAAGACCGCGCAGACACTCTTCGACACCTTGATGAACAACATCTGAGGAGGCTGAAATGGTTGTGCGAATTTCCACCCCGCAGATCTTCAATTCCAACATCGACAACTACAACCGCGGCTATTCCAGCCTCGCCAAGCTGCAGGAGCAGATCTCCAGCGGCTCGCGCATCCAGACCCCGGCCGACGACCCGGTCGGCGCCGCGCGCCTGCTGCAGCTGGAACAGCAGCAGTCGCTGCTGACCCAGTACGCCGGCAACATGACCAGCGCGACCAACAGCCTGAACCAGGAACAGAGCCTCCTCGACTCGATCACCACCGCGCTGCAGCGCGCCCGCGAACTGGTGCTGCGCGCCGGCGACGGCTCGCTGACCGACGACGACCGCGGCGCGGTCAGCGATGAGCTGGGCGAGATCCAGAAGCAGTTGCTGACCCTGATGAACAGCAAGGATGCCAGCGGCAATTACCTGTTCTCCGGCGGCAAGAGCACCGTGCAGCCCTTCGTGCAGAACGCCGACGGCAGCTTCAGCTACCAGGGTGACCAGAGCTCGCTCAAGCTGCAGATCTCCGACAACCTGACGCTGTCGACCAACGACAACGGCTGGAGCATCTTCGAGATGGCCGCCAACGCCAGCCGCACCGTCAGCTCGGTGACCAGCAACCCGAGCACCGACGGCGTGCAGCGGGTGTTCCTGTCCCAGGGCACGGTGACCAGCGACAGCAACTACAACGCCAGCTTCCGCGATGGCGCGCCGTACACCCTGAAGGTGCTCAGCGGCACGCAGTACCAGATCCTCGACAAGGACGGCAACGACGTCACCAGTGACGCCACCACCAACGGCACCTACGACGCCACCTCCAGCGACAGCAACGCCATCAACTTCCGTGGTTCGCAGTTTCAGCTCGACGTGTCGCTGCCTTCCAGCGATGACGCGAGCAACATGGACAGCCTGGTCAACGGCTACAGCTTCAGCTTCGGCGCCGCCCAGGACAGCCTGTCGGTGAAGCGCAGCGCCACCAACACCTCGACGGCGCAGATCACCTCGGCCACGGTGAGCAACAATACCGCCTACACCACGCAGTTCCCCAGCAGCGGCGTGCAGCTCAAGTTCACCAGCGCCACCGACTTCGAGGTCTACGCGCTGCCCACCAGCCAGGGCTCGACGCCGCTGTCCACCGGCACGCTGGGCGCCACCTTCCCGCAGACCGTCACCGTGGCCGGGGTCGACATGACCATCAGCGCAGCGCCGGCGGCCGGCGACCAGTTCGGTGTCACCGCCAACTCGCCGGAGCGGCAGAACATCCTCAATACCATCGGCGACCTGCGCAAGGCGCTGGATACCTCCACCGCCGGCGATCCGCAGGCGCAGCTGAACATCCGCAACCTGGTGGCCAGCGCCATCACCAACCTGGACAAGGCCAGCGACCAGGTGCTCTCGACCCAGTCGTCCATCGGTGCGCGGCTCAACACCATCGATGTGATCAACCAGGAAAACCAGAGCCTGGCCCTGACCAATACCACCACCCAGTCGTCTATCCGCGACACCGACATGGCGGCGGCGACCTCGCAACTGGTGCTGCAGCAGACCATGCTCGAAGCGGCCCAGGCGGCTTTCGCGCGGATCAGCCAGCTGAGCCTGTTCAACAAACTCTGATTCATCCGGCCCGCCCCTGACGGCGGGCCCCCACTTCGGAAGAGACGTACATGGGCGATATCAACTTCAGCGCCAAGGGCCGCCAACTGATCGAGATGTACGGGCAGATGGCTCGCGAAGGCTACGAGCGCCACGACGAACAGCATGTCGACGTGGCCTTCAGCGACTTCGAGCTGCGCCCGTTCCGCCCGCAGATCCGCGAGATCCTGCAGGGCCATGGCATCCGCAATGTGCTCGACTACGGCTGCGGCGGTTCCGACTGGAACCAGCCGGGCTTCGACGACAATGGCCAGTCCGCAGTGCAGTACTTCAACCTGCAGGCGGCTTACCGCTACGAGCCGGCCCGTGGCATCGACGAGCGCCGCAAGGTCGACTGCGTGGTGTCCTTCGATGTGCTCGAACACATCTTCGTCGCCGACGTACCCAAGGTGCTGCGCGACATCTACTCCTGCGCCGACAAGCTGGTGATCCTCAACGTCGCCTGCTACCCGGCCCAGGCGCTGCTGCCCAACGGCGAGAACGCCCACATCACCGTGCGCCAGCCGCTGTGGTGGAAGGGCATGGTGGACTGCATTACGCCGGAGTTCCCTGGCATCACCACCTGCCTGATCTGCTCCACCGCCTGGCGCCAGGCCACCGGCTTCCCGCAATGGAGCGGTGACCTGTGGCAGGCGAGCGAGACGTTTGTCATTGCCAATTGAGTGGGCGGGGTTTCGGCTGCTGGCTGATTGCGAATCTGCCTACGGCTTAACGGGCGCCCAGGTGCTTCGTAGGAGCGGACTCCGTCCGCGATAGTCAGTCCTCCATTGGAGGACTGATCACATGAGCAAACCCATCGGGTTCGTCGAGCGTCCAGGGCACAGGGCGCTGCGAAAAAGCCGAATCTCGATCACGGGTGAGATTTACCTGCTCACCGCCACCACCTCTGACAGGGAACGCTCGTTTGCCGATTTTGCGCAGGCATGCTGCGTTTCGCGTTGCTTCGAAACGGCCTTGGCGCTGGGACGAAATCAACTGCTGGCCTGGGTGCTCATGCCCGACCATGCGCATTGGCTCTTGCAGTTGGGGGAAGGGGAACGGCTGGAGACCAGTGTCGGTCGATTGAAGGCTGTCAGCGCCCGTCACTTCAATGGTGTCTTTGGCAAGCGGGGACCACTGTGGGGCCCCGCCTTCCATGACCATGCCTTGCGCCGAGAAGATGAAATCCTGCCGATCGCTCGATACATCGTTGCCAATCCTCTGCGTGCGGGGCTGGTAGAGCGTGTGGGTGATTACCCTTTCTGGAATACGATGTGGTTGTGAGAGATCGCGGACGGAGTCCGCTCCTACGTTTGGATCAGCTTTTGCGGGAGCGGACTCCGTCCGCGATGCTTTCCTGCAGGAGCAGTCCAAGCCTGCGCTAGCACGCCCCGAGAACTCCCCCAGCAGATCAGATCCAGTGCTCCGGTTCACGTAGGAGCGGACTGCGTCCGCGATGCTTGCGTTGCTGTGTCACCGCCAGAGATGGGCCCACAAAAAAGCCCGGCATCAGCCGGGCTTTTTCACGCGCGCTGCAGATCAATCCAGACGTTTGAACACGCAGAACCCACGGTGGTGGACGCCGTCGTCGAGCAGTTGGCCCTGGTACAGCAGGAAGAAGCCCTGCTCGTAGAAGTGGCGAACGTTGGCGAAGAATTTGGTGTCGTTCATCTTCAGGTCGTTGCTCTCGATGACCACGATGCCGCCGGGCTTGAGCAGGTTCTTCAGGTCGACCACGTAGTCGGGCATCGGCTTGCCGATCCAGACGTGCACGGCGAAGGAGAAGATCACGTCGAACAGGCCCGGATCGCTGGCGCGCAGGTCCTCGTAGGTGCAGGTGCGGAACTCGCAGTTCTGTACCCCGTGGTGTTGCGCCAGGCGGTCGGCGATGCGGATCAGCGAGTCGTTGTTGTCGAAGCCCAGGTAGCTGCCGACCTGCTGCGCCACCTCGATGCCGAAGCAGCCGATGTTGCAGCCGATGTCCAGCACGCGGTCGGTGGGCGAGAGCCATTTTTCCAGCGCGTAGCGATCCATCCGCATCAGGGTCGGGCGCGCGCCGGGCAGGTCCCAGCCTTCGTGGCCCTGGTAGAGTTCCTTGTTGGCGCCGAACACCTGCGACTGCGAGAAGAAGTTCTCGTGGACGTCCAGCTTGCAGTCGCGCCAGGCGCTTTCTTCCGGCGCGGCGTCGGGGCTGCGCAGGTAGCAGAGCACGTCGTTGCCATCCACCAGGCCCAGCTGCTCGCGCAGGTTGTGCTCGGCCCAGACTTCCAGCACGTCGGGCGAGGTGGGCACGGCGGCGCGGCGGATCAGCACCGGCGCGTGGCGGCCTGCGTACTGCAGGAAGCCCTGGTAGTAGAAGTAGCCCATGCGCATATAGGGCACGTGTTCATAGGGAGCGGCGTAGATGATGCCGCTGCCGGATTCGAAGAACAGCGGGGCGATCTTCTGCACCAGGTCCTTGGGGTCGAACAGCGCCTGCAGGTTCAGGGTGCCGGCCTCGATGCGCTGCCAGCCGGTGACCGCCAGCAGGTCGTCACGCTGACTCGGGTTGTTCTCCATGATCGCCTTGGCGCCGGGCGGGCCGCCGGCGTTGGCGGCGTGGCTGGAGCGGGCGAATACCCGGGCCTTGCCGAAGAAGCTGCTGGCCTCGGCCTGGCGCAGGCCCTGGAGCATTTCCAGCTGCGCCAGAAGGTCGGCGGTGTCGGCGCGCTTCTCGTAGGTGGAGAGGCTGGCCAGCCAGTGGTAGGCCTCTTCCAGGTGACCCTGGAACAGCGCCAGGGTCGCCAGGGTGTTGCGCACTTCGAAGTCTTCCGCGTCCAGCTGCACCGCCAGGTGCAGGTAGGGGTGGGCCTCGTCGTAGCGGCGCAGGCGCACCAGCAGGCGACCCAGCAGGCTGTTCACTGCGGCGTTGTCCGGCACGGCCTGCTGGATGTGCAGCAGGTGGTCGAGGGCTTCGTCGTTGTTCTGGTCGAGCTCGCCCAGGGCGATAGCCAGGCTCAGGCGGACCGGCAGGTCGTCGGGGCGTTCGCCGTGCAACTCGCGGAAGGCGGCGACGGCCGCTTCGCGCTGACCGCTCTGTTGCAGTTGCTGAGCCTGGGCAATGCGGGCTTCAAAAGGTTGGGACACTGGGGTTCTCCTCCAAGCGGAGTCGCTGGCGATCAGGGTTGACGGGCGCCGCGCGGGCGGGCCGGTTGAATGGTCTGGGCGTGGGCGGCGTTCATAGCACGCCGCTCCCGCGCATGCGTTGCACGGCCTGGTCCAGGGCTTCGCCCCAGCGGCCCAGCTCGCGGTTGCGGATCAGTTGCACGGATGGGTACCAGTAGCTGGTCGCATCGTCGACGGCCCAGCGCCAGTTCGGGTTGAGCTGGAGCAGCACGAAGGTCGGCACGCCCAGCGCCCCGGCCAGGTGGACGGTGGTGTTGTCGATGCTCAGCACGGCATCCAGGGCGCAGAGCTGGGCGGCCTGGGCATCCATGTCCTTGAGCGGGTTGACCGCCGCGTCATGGTGAATGTGCAGGCCCAGGCTCTCGGCTTCGGCGCGCTCGGGTTCGGTATTGCCGTACTGCAGGTTGATCAGCTGCACGTTGTCCAGCTTCGCCAGTTGCGCCAGTTCCTGCATCTCGATGCGGCGGCTCTGCATGTCGTTGGCGGTGTCGGTGCCGCCGCGCCAGGAGATGCCCACCAGGCGTTTGCCGGGGAACAGCCGCTGGTACTCGGCGCGCTTGGCCTGGGTCTGCTGCGGGTCGGCCTTGAGGAAGGCGCGGGTGCCGGCGAAGGAGGCGAGGGTAGGGCGCAGGAACTCGCCCAGGCTGCCCATGGGAATCTGGTAGTCGCTGCGTGGCCAGGTCTGCCGGTGTACCATGCGCTGGCCGTTGTGGACCTGGCCGGTGCTTTCGCGCTGGATGATCGACAGGTCCGGCAGGCTGCGGTGCAGCAGCGGGTAGAGGCGGTCGTAGGTCTCGACATGCACCTGGCCGCCCAGCTTGAGCAGGTCCGGCAGCATGCTGGCGAACATCAGGTGGTCGCCGATGCCCTGTTCGGCCCAGACCAGCAGGGTCTTGCCCTCCAGCGGCTCACCGCGCCAGCGCGGGGTGTTGAACTCCTGGTGGTGCTCCTTCAGCGACGTCTTCCAGCGCGCCTCGTAATGCGGCCAGGCGACGTCGAACTGCTTGAGGCGCAGTTGCAGCAGCGACAGGTTGTTATGCGTACCCGAATGCTCCGGGAGTTTTTCCAGCGTCTGTATATAGAGGCGGTAGGCGTCCTGGTAGCGCGCTACCTGCTCCAGCGACAGCGCCAGGTTGAACGGGCCGTAGACGTAGTTGGGGGTCAGCTCCACGGTCAGCTGGTGGCAGGCGACGCTGTCGTGGAAGCGCCCGCACTCGAAGTACAGGGTACCCAGCAGACCGAGCAGGATGCTCTGCTGCCAAGGCTCCAGTGGTTTTTCCAGCGCCTGGGTGTACAGCGCCTCGGCTTCCTCGAAACGCTTGCGCAGGCTCAGCGCGGAGCAGTACATGGCCAGCCGCGGCAGGCTTTGCGAAGCCTGGTACCAGCGCTCGGCGCGCTCAAGGTTCTTGATGAACAGCCGATGGGTTCGCATCGTGTCGAGCAGCTCTTCATCGACCTTGGGGTCGGTGGTCATGTCCAGCGCGCGCTCGGCCCAGGGCTCGGCCGATTGCGGGTCCTGCAACTCCAGATGCAGGCGGGCGATCTTGGCGTGGACCATCGCGGTGTTCGGCACCAGTTTCGCCAGCGCTTCATAGAGACGGATCTGCTCCGCACGATCTTCGCGGTCTTCGGCAATCTGCAGCGCCTGGCTCAGGCGCTGGATCTCGGATTGAAGCTTGTGGTTGGACATGCGGAACCTGCTGGTGACGGAGCTTTGGCGCGTGCCGGTGGGCTTTGCAAGAACGAGGCCAGCCGCGGCCTACAGAGCGGTCCGAAGAAAAATCGAAAAAAAAGTTAAAGCCCATCCGACTTGGGACGATAACCCTAACGAAGGTTCTCCACGCCATTTCGAATCAAACGGGCAGGGAGGCCACTTAGCCCTAACACGAGGAATTCGTCATGGCTCTTACCGTCAACACCAACATCGCCTCGCTGTCGGTTCAAAAGAACCTGACCAAGGCCGCCAACAACCTGAACACTTCGATGACCCGTCTGTCCACCGGACTGCGTATCAACAGCGCCAAGGACGACGCCGCCGGCTCGCAGATCTCCAACCGTCTGACCAGCCAGGTCAACGGCCTGAACGTAGCCGTGAAGAACGCCCAGGACGCCAACTCCATCGCCCAGGCCGCTGAAGGTGCTCTGCAAGAGTCCACCAACATCCTGCAGCGTATGCGTGAACTGTCCCTGCAGTCCGCCAACGGCTCCAACAGCAGCGAAGACCAGACCTCGCTGAACCAGGAGTTCAAGTCGCTGACCGCTGAACTGACCCGTATCTCCAAGACCACCACCTTCGGTGGCGGCACCTCCGGTATCAAGCTGCTCGACGGCACCGCCGGCACCAACGGCACCCTGACCTTCCAGGTCGGCGCCAACGCCAACGAAACCGTCAGCTTCACCCTGAGCGACATGAGCGCCACTGCGCTGAAAGGTTCCTCGCAACTGGCTTCCGGCACCCTGGACCTGTCCACCGTGCTCACCGGTTCGGGCGGCATCGCAGCCACCGCCGGCTCGGTCACCGTCAACGGTACCCAGGTCAGCTACGCCAAGGGCGCCAGCGCCAACGACATCGTCTCGGCGATCAACACCAACATCAGCGGCGTGGCAGCAGTAGCCGGCGCAGCTGGCAGCGGCGGCACCACCACCAGCATCTCGCTGACTTCCGGCAAGGACTTCACCGCAGGTGTGGGCACCGGCGCCGGCAGCTCGCACGCTGTGGTCACCTCGAACTCCACCATCCAGGCGCTGGACATCGCTACCGCCAAGGGCGCCCAATCGGCTACCCAGGTGATCGACGCCGCCCTGAAGCAGATCGACAGCCAGCGCTCCTCGCTGGGTGCCATCCAGAACCGTCTGGACAGCACCATCTCGAACCTGCAGAACGTGTCCGAGAACGCCACCGCTGCACGCAGCACCATCCAGGACGTGGACTTCGCCGCAGAAACCGCGGAGATGACCAAGCAGCAGACCCTGCAACAGGCCGCCACCGCGGTTCTGGCCCAGGCCAACCAGCTGCCTTCCGCTGTCCTCAAGCTGCTCCAGTAAGGGGTTGCCGCAAGGCAAAAAACGGAAAGGAAGGGCGCCCGGCGCCCTTCCTTGCTTTGCATTCGGAGGGTAAAACCTGATGGATACCAGCCTCGGAATCAACGGACCGCGTCCGCTCGACAACGCCACCACCGCCGTGGGTGGCAAGCCGGTCGGTGGCAACAGCTTGCCGCAGAACGCCAAACAATCGCCGGCTGCCAAGAACCGTACCGACCTGAACGAAGCCGTCAGCCGGCTGCGTGAACAGGCCCAGTCGGTCCAGCGCAACCTGGAGTTCTCGGTGGATGACGCCAGCGGCGAAACCGTCGTGAAGGTCGTGGCCTCCGATACTGGCGAGGTCATACGGCAGATTCCTTCGGAAGTTGCACTCAAGTTGGCAGAAAGCCTGAAGGAAGCGGGTAATCTGTTGTTCAGCGAGCGCGCCTGATTTCAGTTTTTTCAGAAATTTGGCGCGATTCTTGAATAAGCGTAACCAGACGCAGGCGGCGAACCAGGAACCGCCAGAAATTTGGACAGGAGGGTAGGCACATGGCCGGGACTTCGATCAACGGTGTAGGGTCGGGATACGACATCGACTCCATCGTCACCGCTTTGGTGAATGCGCAGAAGGCGCCCAAATCCAATCAGATCAGCACCCAGAAGACCGCCACCAACACCACGCTGTCCGGTGTTGGTTCGCTCAAGAGCGCCCTGTCGACCTTCCAGACCGCCCTGGGCAAGCTCAACGACACCGATGCCAATGCCTTCGCCGGCCTCGCCGTGAAGAGCTCGAATGCCGATGCGCTGACGGCCACCCTGGGCACCGGCGCCTCCGCCGGCACCTACAACATCGAAGTGAAGAATCTGGCCACCAGCTCCAAGGTGGCGACCCAGTACGTCGACAAGTCCACCTCCTTCGGTGCCGGCAGCCTGACCATCAAGCAGGGCAGCAGCACCTACAACGTCAGCGTCAAGGCCGGCGCCAGCCTGTCGGACATCCGCGACAGCATCAACAGCCAGCTCAAGGACAGTGGCTTCACCGCCAACATCATTACCGACACCAATGGCCCGCGCCTGGTGCTGGGCTCCAGCGTGACCGGCGCCGGCAGCGACATCAGTGTCACCACCAGCGGCGACAGCAGCCTGTCGGTCCTGGCCATCGATGGCGCCGGCACCCAGGCATCCGCCACCGCCGGCGGCTATATCGACAAGCCGGCGATGAACGCCAGCTACACCATCGACGGGCTGCAGATGAGCAGCTCGGTGAACAAGATCTCCAGCGCCATCAGCGGTGTGGAGTTCAGCCTGGTGGCCGAGGGCAAGTCGACCCTGAGCGTATCCACCAACACCGACGGCCTGAAGACCTCGGTGCAGTCCTTCGTCGATGCCTACAACGCGTTGATCACCAGCATCAACTCGCTGACCAAGGTCACCAACACCACCGACTCCAGCGGCAACCCGACCACCTCGGCCGCCGCGCTGGCCAGTGACGCGATGACCCGCAACCTGCTCAGCGGCCTGCACAGCCAGCTGGTGGGCTCTTCCACCAACGGCGGCAGCATCAAGCTGCTCTCGCAGCTGGGCATCAACACCAAGAACGACGGCACCCTGCAGGTCGACAGCGAGAAGCTGGACAAGGCCCTGACCAAGGACTTCGCCTCGGTACAGGGATTCTTCACCGGCAGTGGCGGCCTGATCTCGCGGATGAACAGCAGCCTTGACCTGTACACCAAGACCAACGGCCTGATCGATCAGCGCCAGTCATCGCTGAACCAGACCCTGAGCGACCTGGCGGACCAGTCGACCAAGCTGGACACCCGCATGAGCAAGCTGACCGACACGCTGATGGCCAAGTACACCGCCATGGACACCCTGGTCGCCCAGCTCAAGGCCACCCGCTCCAGCGTGCTGACCACCCTCAACGCGCTGAACAAGACCAGCAGCTCCGACAGCTGATCCCGTCGCCCCGCGCGCGCCGCTCTGCGACGCGCCATGGGGCCTGCCGCCGGGTTTCGTACGATCGTCCATCCGCGACGATTTTTTGCCTAAAGGTTTTCCCGCCAGCGCCGATATTCTGGATATCAACGATTTGATCGTTCGGCGAATCAAGGGGATATCAGATGAACGCTTCGGCAGCGCTGCGCCAGTACCAGAACGTGAACAACCAGTCTCAGGTGCACGACGCCTCGCCCCATCGCCTGATCCAGATGCTCATGGAAGGCGGCCTCAGCCGTATCGCCCAGGCCCGTGGCTCGATGGAGCGCGAGCAGTTCGCCCAGAAGGGCATGCTGATCGGCAAGGCCACCGCCATCCTCGGCGGCCTGCGCGAAGCGCTGAACTTCGAAGCCGGTGGTGAGCTGGCCGAGAACTATGCCAACCTGTACGACTACATGAGCCGTCGCCTGGGCGACGCCAACCGCAGCAATGAACTGGAAGTCCTCGACGAGGTGTCGGGCCTGCTGCGGACCATCAAGGAAGGCTGGGACGCGATCCCGCATTGATCGCGACTCGCCAGGAGATACCGAACATGACTCTCGCCGTCCAGCAGATCGAACAGACCCGCGTAGCCCTGGGGGCAGCGCTGGCCGAGCAGGATTGGGAAGCCATCACCCGTCTCGACCTCGAATGCCGGGTGCACGTCGATGCCGCCATGGTCGAGCCGCTGGATGACGACAGTGATCTCAAGCGCAGCCTGGAAGGCCTGCTGGTGCTTTACCGGGAACTGGTCCACGCTGTCACCAGTCAGCGCGAGGATGTGGCGCGTGAGATCATCCGCGTCAATCGCTCCCACCAGGGCGCCAAGGTCTACCAGCTGTTCGGCTGATCCGACCGGATCGGCTCTCTCCGGGCGACGATCGACCCCGTTCGGTCGCCGCCGCATCCCCCGCGAACTGTGTCACAGTTCCATTGCCATGACCGGGATCAACACCCTTCGTCGGGCAGCATCAAAAAAAACACGCCATTAATTTGACTCTTGCCACATTTTTGACTTTACTAGTGGCCAAATGCTGGCTAACACGAGGAAATTGTGCTCTGGCCAGGTCGTGTCAGCCGCCGTAGTACGGCCTTCAAGCCCGGGATGACAAGCTAAGATGTGGCGCGAAACCAGAATCCTCGTGATCGATGACAACCAGGACCGCTGCCGGGACCTCTCGGTGATCATCAGCTTCCTGGGTGAAGACCAGCTGTCCGGCAACAGCCGCGACTGGCGCCAGATCGTCGAGCCGCTGCCCAATGGCAGCCGCGACGTGCTCTGCGTGCTGGTCGGCGCGGTGGAGAGCAAGGGCGGCGCGCTGGAACTGCTCAAGCAGCTGGCGACCTGGGACGAGTTCCTGCCGGTGCTGCTGATCGGCGAGCCGGTGCCCGGCGAGTGGCCCGAGGAGCTGCGCCGCCGCGTGCTGGCCAGCCTGGAGATGCCGCCCAGCTACAACAAGCTGCTCGACTCCCTGCACCGCGCCCAGGTCTACCGTGAGATGTACGACCAGGCCCGCGAGCGCGGCCGCCAGCGCGAGCCCAACCTGTTCCGCAGCCTGGTGGGCACCAGCCGTGCCATCCAGAACGTGCGCCAGATGATGCAGCAGGTCGCCGACACCGACGCCAGCGTGCTGATCCTCGGCGAGTCCGGTACCGGCAAGGAAGTGGTGGCGCGCAACCTGCACTACCACTCCAAGCGCCGCGACGCGCCCTTCGTGCCGGTCAACTGCGGCGCGATCCCCGCGGAGCTGCTGGAAAGCGAACTGTTCGGCCACGAGAAAGGCGCCTTCACCGGCGCCATCACCAGCCGGGCAGGGCGCTTCGAACTGGCCAATGGCGGCACCCTGTTCCTCGACGAAATCGGCGACATGCCGCTGCCGATGCAGGTCAAGCTGCTGCGCGTGCTGCAGGAGCGCACCTTCGAGCGCGTGGGTAGCAACAAGACGCAGAACGTCGACGTGCGCATCATCGCCGCGACCCACAAGAACCTGGAGAAGATGATCGAGGACGGCAGCTTCCGCGAGGACCTGTACTACCGCCTCAACGTCTTCCCCATCGAGATGGCCCCGCTGCGCGAGCGCGTCGAGGACATCCCGCTGCTGATGAACGAACTCATCTCGCGCATGGAGCACGAGAAGCGCGGTTCGATCCGCTTCAACTCCGCCGCCATCATGTCGCTGTGCCGCCATGACTGGCCGGGCAACGTGCGCGAACTGGCCAACCTGGTCGAGCGTCTGGCGATCATGCATCCCTACGGCGTGATCGGTGTGGGCGAGCTGCCGAAGAAATTCCGTCATGTCGACGACGAGGACGAGCAACTGGCGACCAGCCTGCGCGAGGAGCTGGAAGAGCGCGCGGCGATCACCGCCGGCCTGCCAGGCCTGGACTCGCCTGCCATGTTGCCGGCCGAAGGCATCGACCTGAAGGACTACCTCGCCAACCTGGAGCAGGGCCTGATCCAGCAGGCGCTGGACGATGCTGCCGGCGTCGTCGCCCGTGCCGCCGAACGCCTGCGCATCCGCCGCACCACCCTGGTGGAGAAAATGCGCAAGTACGGCATGAGCCGTCGCGAAGAGGAGATGGCGGAGGATTGACGCCTCCGTCACACTCTATTTTTCAAGCCATTGAAAAATAACGAGTAAATTTTAGGCACGCGGTTTGCTAAGAGTCATTCGACCGACAGATTCACGCCGTCGGACGGATGAGAGAAACCGCATGATGCCAGCCACCCAACGCCAGACCGAAATCGCCTCCGCGCTGCCTGCCGAACAGGTTACCGTGGAGGAGCAGAGCCGTGCCCATCTGGATCAGACCTTCGCGCTGTTCAGCCAGATGTCCAGCCAGCTCACTCAGTCGTACAGCCTGCTGGAAGCCCGCGTCACCGAACTCAAGGGCGAGCTCGCCCTGGTCAGTGCGCAGCGCATGCAGGAGCTGGCCGAGAAGGAGCGCCAGGCCAACCGCCTGCAGAGCCTGCTCGACGTGCTGCCCGGCGGCGTCATCATGATCGACGGCCAGGGCGTGGTGCGCGACGCCAACCCGGTCGCCGTGGCGCTGTTGGGCAAACCGCTGGTGGGCATGCTCTGGCGTGAAGTCATCGCGCGCAGCTTCGCCCCGCGTGCCGACGACGGCCACGAAGTCTCCCTGCGCGATGGCCGCCGCGTGTCCATCGCCATTCGCCCGCTGAACGGCGAACCCGGCCAGCTCATCCTGCTCAACGACCTGACGGAAACCCGTCGCCTGCAGGACCAGCTCGCCCGTCACGAACGCCTGTCCGCCCTCGGCCGCATGGTCGCCTCGCTGGCCCACCAGATCCGTACCCCGCTGTCCGCCGCCATGCTCTATGCCGGCCACCTCAGCGAAGGCGAGCTGCCGGTGGAGCACCAGCAGCGTTTCGCCGGGCGCATCAAGGAGCGCCTGCACGAACTGGAAAGCCAGGTGCGCGACATGCTGGTGTTCGCCCGCGGCGAACTGCCGCTGCCGGATCGCCTGGCGCCTGCGCAACTGTTCGCCAGCCTGCGTGCCGCCGCCGAATCCCATGTCAGTGGCCTGAACCTGCGCTGGCAGTGTGACGCCCGCGTCGGCGAACTGCTGTGCAACCGCGACACCCTGGTCGGCACCGTGCTCAACCTGGTGGAAAACGCCATCCAGGCCGCCGGCCGCGAGGTGCGCCTGAAGGTGCATCTCTACCAGCGCGGCGACAGCCTGCGCCTGTCGGTCAGCGACAACGGCCCGGGCATGAACCGCGAAACCCTGGCACGCCTGGGCGAGCCGTTCTTCACCACCAAGACCACCGGCACCGGCCTCGGTCTCGCCGTGGTCAAGGCCGTCGCCAAGGCCCACCAGGGCGAACTGCGCCTGCGCTCGCGCGCCGGTTTCGGCACCTGCGCCACCCTGGCCCTGCCACTGCTCAAAGCTCAACCTTCTGTTCACGAGGAATGATTGCCATGGCCGCCAAAGTCCTGCTGGTCGAAGACGACCGCGCCCTTCGGGAAGCCCTGTCCGACACACTGTCGCTCGGCGGGCATGATTTCATCGCCGTGGATTGCGCCGAAGCCGCGCTGCCGGCCCTGGAGAAGGACGCCTTCAGCCTGGTGATCAGCGACGTCAACATGCCAGGCATGGACGGGCACCAGTTGCTCGGCCTGATCCGCAAGCGCTATCCGCAACTGCCGGTACTGCTGATGACTGCCTACGGCGCGGTTGACCGCGCCGTGGATGCCATGCGTCAGGGCGCCGCCGATTACCTGGTCAAGCCGTTCGAGCCGCGTGCGTTGCTGGAGCTGGTTGCCCGCCACGCGCTGGGCGCCGTGCCGAACAACGCTGGCGAAGGACCGGTGGCCCTGGAGCCGGCCAGCTTGCAGTTGCTGGAGCTGGCCGCCCGCGTCGCGCGCAGCGACTCCACCGTGCTGATCTCCGGCGAGTCCGGCACCGGCAAGGAAGTGCTGGCGCAGTACATCCACCAGCAGTCGCCGCGCGCCGGCAAACCCTTCGTCGCGATCAACTGCGCGGCGATCCCGGACAACATGCTCGAAGCCACCCTGTTTGGCCACGAGAAGGGCGCCTTCACCGGCGCCATCGCCGCCCAGCCGGGCAAGTTCGAACTGGCGGATGGCGGCACCATCCTGCTCGACGAAATCTCCGAGATGCCGCTCAGCCTGCAGGCCAAGCTGCTGCGTGTGCTGCAGGAGCGCGAAGTGGAGCGGGTCGGCGCGCGCAAGCCGATCAGCCTGGATATCCGCGTGCTCGCCACCACCAACCGCGACCTGCTCGGCGAAGTCGCCGCCGGGCGCTTCCGCGAGGACCTCTACTATCGCCTGTCGGTCTTCCCGCTGGCCTGGCGCCCGCTGCGCGAGCGTCCCGCCGACATCCTGCCGCTGGCCGAACGCCTGCTGGCCAAGTACGCGCGCAAGATGAACCACGCTCCGGTGCTGCTTGCCGACTGCGCCCGCGCCGCCTTGCTGGCGCACCCCTGGCCGGGCAACGTGCGCGAACTGGACAACGCCATCCAGCGCTCGCTGATCCTGCAGCAGGGCGGCCAGGTGCAGGCCGCCGACCTCTGCCTCAGCGCGCCGATCGGCATCGCCCCGCGCCCGCTGCTGAGCGCCGTGCCGACCCCCGTCGCCGTGCCGGTTCCGGCCAGCGTCGAAATTCCGTCGCCGCCGTCCGCCGAGGCCGGGCCACTGGGCGAAGACCTCAAGCGCCGCGAGTTCCAGATGATCATCGACACCCTGCGCAGCGAACGCGGCCGCCGCAAGGAAGCCGCCGAGCGCCTGGGCATCAGCCCGCGCACCCTGCGCTACAAACTCGCGCAGATGCGCGATGCCGGGATGGATGTGGAGGCGTATCTCTACGCCAGCTGACGCTGGCAGTGGTCAGTCGAAAGCTGCAAGCGACAAGTGAAAAGCCCAGCCCTGTGCTGGGCTTTTGCTTGCGGCTTTGAGCTTGTAGCTTGCGGCTGCTCCAATCTGGCACCCAAGTTGCAATCACCCTTGCAAAGCGCCGCGCAGTGTCAAAAAACCGCGGCCAGTCGGAGGGGTAAGTGATGAGTCAGGGTATCGAGTTCAATCGTCTGCTGCTGGAAATGCGTTCCATGCAAATGGAGGCCATGGCCAAGGCTAAGACGCAGGCGCCCGCGACTGCCGAACCGGGTGCGCCGAGTTTCTCGGACATGCTGGGTCAGGCGGTGAACAAGGTGAACGGTACCCAGCAGGCCGCTTCCGACATGGCGACGGCATTCGAGATGGGGCAGAGCGGGGTCGATCTCACCGACGTGATGATCGCTTCGCAAAAGGCCAGTGTTTCTTTCCAGGCGATGACCCAGGTACGCAACAAGCTCGTGCAGGCGTACCAGGACATCATGCAGATGCCGGTTTGATCGGCGAGGATCGTAGGTAATGTCCCAAGCCTCCGTTGTTGACAGTCAAGTTCCGGCCAAGGTCGGCGCCGACGCGCCGAAAAAGCCGCTGCTGGGCCTGTCTTTCCTCGAGAACCTCGCAGACATGCCCATGCTGCGCCAGGTCGGCCTGCTGGTCGGCCTCGCCGCGAGCATCGCGATCGGTTTCGGCATGGTGCTGTGGTCGCAGCAGCCGGACTACAAGCCGCTGTATGGCAGCCTCAACGGCGTCGACGCGAACAAGGTGGTCGAGGCGCTGAGCGCGGCCGACATCGCCTACAAGATCGAGCCCAACTCCGGCGCGCTGCTGGTGAAGGCCGATGACCTGGGCCGTGCGCGCATGAAGGTCGCTGGCGCTGGCCTGGCGCCGACCGACAGCAACGTCGGCTTCGAGATCCTCGACAAGGAACAGGCGCTGGGCACCAGCCAGTTCATGGAGGCGACCAACTACCGTCGCGGCCTGGAAGGCGAGCTGGCACGCACCGTTTCCAGCCTGAACAACGTCAAGGCCGCCCGCGTGCACCTGGCGATCCCGAAGAGCTCGGTGTTCGTCCGTGACGACCGCAAGCCCAGCGCCTCGGTGCTGGTGGAGCTGTACCCGGGCCGCAGCCTGGAGCCGAGCCAGGTGCTGGCGATCGTCAACCTGGTCGCCACCAGCGTGCCGGAACTGGATAAATCCCAGGTCACCGTGGTCGACCAGAAGGGCAACCTGCTGTCCGACCAGCAGGAGCTGTCCGAGCTGACCATGGCCGGCAAGCAGTTCGATTTCACCCGGCGCATGGAAACCAACTTCACCCAGCGCGTGCACAGCATCCTCGCGCCGGTCCTGGGCAACGGCCGCTACAAGGCGGAAGTCTCGGCGGACGTCGACTTCAGCGCGGTGGAATCCACCTCCGAGTCGTTCAACCCGGACCAGCCGGCCCTGCGCAGCGAGCAGGTGAACAACGAGGAACGGCAGAACAGCAACGGCCCGCAGGGCGTGCCGGGGGCGCTGTCGAACCAGCCGCCGGGCCCGTCCAGCGCGCCGCAGACCACTGCGCAGAACAAGCCGGCGGACTTCGTCGCCCCCGGCCAGCCGCTGAAGGACGCCAACGGCCAGCCGATCATCGATCCGAAGACCGGCAAGCCGGAGCTGGCGCCGTACCCGACCGACAAGCGCGAGCAGAACACCCGCAACTACGAGCTGGATCGCTCGGTGAGCTACACCAAGCAGCAGCAGGGTCGCCTGCGCCGGCTTTCCGTCGCGGTGGTGCTGGATGACCGCATGATCGCCGATCCGAAGACCGGCGAAGTCAGCCACCAGCCGTGGACCGCCGACGAACTGGCGCGCTTCACCCGCCTGGTGCAGGACGCGGTAGGCTATGACGCCAGCCGTGGCGACAGCGTCAGCGTGATCAACGCGCCGTTCGCCCCGGACCTTGGCGAGGAAATTGCTTCGCCTGCGTTCTACACCCAGCCGTGGTTCTGGGACGTGGTCAAGCAGGTACTGGGTATCCTGTTCATCCTGGTACTGGTGCTGGGCGTGCTGCGCCCGGTGCTGAATAACCTGTCGGGCAACAAGAGCAAGGCCCTGGTGGGCGGTGGCGCAGCGGGCGAGGGCGGCCTTGGCGAGCTGGGCGGCCTGGAAGGCGAGCTGTCCGACGACCGCGTGAGTCTCGGCGGCCCGGCCAGCATCCTGCTGCCGAGCCCGTCAGAGGGGTACGATGCACAATTGAATGCGATCAAGAGTCTGGTCGCCCAGGACCCGGGGCGTGTTGCCCAGGTAGTGAAGGACTGGATCAACTCCGATGAGTGAAGCGCGCATGAACGCCAAACTGAACAAGGTCGACAAGGCTGCCATCCTCCTGCTCTCCCTGGGTGAGACCGATGCTGCGCAGGTGCTGCGCCACATGGGCCCCAAGGAAGTGCAGAAGGTCGGCGTGGCCATGGCGCAGATGCGCAACGTCCACCGCGAGCAGGTCGAGCAGGTGATGGGCGAGTTCGTCGAGATCGTCGGCGACCAGACCAGCCTGGGCGTCGGCGCCGACAGCTACATCCGCAAGATGCTCACCCAGGCGCTGGGCGAGGACAAGGCGAACAACCTCATCGACCGCATCCTGCTGGGCGGCAACACCAGCGGCCTGGACAGCCTGAAGTGGATGGAGCCGCGCGCCGTGGCCGACGTGATCCGCTACGAGCATCCGCAGATCCAGGCCATCGTGGTCGCCTACCTCGATCCGGACCAGGCCGGCGAGGTGCTCAGCCACTTCGACCACAAGGTGCGCCTGGACATCATCCTGCGCGTGTCCTCGCTCAACACCGTGCAGCCGTCCGCGCTCAAGGAACTGAACCTGATCCTGGAGAAGCAGTTCGCCGGCAATGCCAACTCCACGCGCACCACCATGGGCGGCGTGAAGCGTGCGGCGGACATCATGAACTACCTCGACAGCTCGGTCGAAGGCGCGCTGATGGACGCCATCCGCGAAGTCGACGAGGACCTGTCGGGGCAGATCGAAGACCTGATGTTCGTCTTCGACAACCTCGCCGATGTCGACGACCGCGGCATCCAGGCACTGCTGCGCGAGGTATCCTCGGACGTGCTGGTACTGGCGCTGAAGGGCTCGGACGAGGCGATCCGCGAGAAGATCTTCCGCAACATGTCCAAGCGTGCCGCCGAGTTGCTGCGCGACGACCTGGAGGCCAAGGGCCCGGTGCGCGTCAGCGAAGTCGAGGGTGCGCAGAAGGAAATCCTCACCATCGCCCGGCGCATGGCCGAGTCCGGCGAAATCGTGCTGGGTGGCAAGGGCGGCGAGGAAATGATCTGACGTGGCGAAGGACGAAGAAGAACTCAGCGAACTGATCCGGGCCCGGGATGTTGCCGGGTTCGATCTGTGGTCGCTGCCCAGCTTCGACCCGGTCAAGCCGCAGCCCGTCGCCGAGCCGGAACCCGAGCCGGTGGTGGAGCCGCAGCCGCAGATCGAGGAAGTGCCGGAGGAAGAGGTCAAGCCGCTGACGCTGGACGAGCTCGAAGCGATCCGCCAGGAGGCCTACAACGAGGGCTTCTCCACCGGCGAGAAGGACGGCTTCCATGCCGGCCAGATCAAGGCGCGCCAGGAAGCCGACGCGGCATTGCAGCCGCGTCTGCAGAGCCTGGAAACCCTGATGTCGCACCTGCTCGACCCCATCGCCGAGCAGGACCAGATGCTCGAAGCCGGCATGCTCAACCTGGTGACCCACGTGGTGCGCCAGGTGGTGCAGCGCGAGTTGGCCACCGATTCCAGCCAGATCCGCCTGGTGCTGCGCGAGGCGCTCAAGCTGCTGCCGATGGGCGCCAGCAACATCCGTATCCAGGTCAACCCGCAGGACTTCGAACTGGTGAAGGCCCTGCGCGATCGCCACGAGGAAAGCTGGAAGATCATCGAGGACGACGGCCTGCTGCCCGGCGGCTGCCGCATCGAGACCGAACACTCGCGCATCGACGCCAGCGTTGAGACGCGCCTGGCCCAGGCCGTGAAGCAGCTCTTCGAGCAGCAGCGCGACCAGGCCACCCACGCCCTGGAGCCGGACCTGCAGGTGGACCTGGACGCGCAGCAGGGCGCCGCCGATGCGCCTTGATCGCGTCAGCTTCGCCCGCCGCCTGCAGGGTTACTCTGACGCGGTGAGCCTGCCGAGCCAGCCGGTGGTGGAAGGCCGCCTGCTGCGCATGGTCGGCCTGACCCTGGAGGCCGAAGGCCTGCAGGCTGCCGTCGGCAGCCGCTGCCAGGTGATCAACGACGGCGGCTATCATCCGGTGCAGGTGGAAGCCGAGGTCATGGGCTTCGCCGGCAGCAAGATCTACCTGATGCCGGTGGGCAGCCTGGTCGGCATCGCCCCCGGCGCCCGCGTGGTGCCGTTGCCGGATTCCGGCCGGCTGCCCATGGGCATGTCCATGCTCGGCCGCGTGCTCGACGGCGTCGGCCGTGCGCTGGATGGCAAGGGTGGCATGCGCGCCGAAGACTGGGTGCCGATGGATGGCCCGATCATCAACCCGCTGGCACGCGACCCGATCCATGAGCCGATGGACGTCGGCATCCGTTCGATCAACTCCCTGCTCACCGTCGGCCGTGGCCAGCGCCTGGGCCTGTTCGCCGGTACCGGCGTCGGTAAGTCGGTGCTGCTGGGCATGATGACCCGCTTTACCAAGGCCGACATCATCGTGGTCGGGCTGATCGGCGAACGGGGCCGCGAGGTGAAGGAATTCATCGAGCACATCCTCGGCGAGGAGGGCCTCAAGCGCTCCGTTGTCGTTGCGTCCCCTGCGGATGACGCGCCGCTGATGCGCCTGCGCGCCGCGCAGTACTGCACGCGGATCGCCGAATACTTCCGCGACAAGGGCAAGAACGTCCTGCTGCTGATGGATTCCCTGACCCGTTACGCCCAGGCCCAGCGCGAGATCGCCCTGGCCATCGGCGAGCCGCCGGCGACCAAGGGCTATCCGCCGTCGGTGTTCGCCAAGCTGCCGCGGCTGGTCGAGCGCGCCGGTAACGGCGAGAAGGGTGGCGGTTCGATCACCGCTTTCTACACCGTGCTCAGCGAAGGCGACGACCAGCAGGACCCGATCGCCGACGCCGCGCGGGGTGTGCTCGACGGCCACTTCGTGCTGTCGCGGCGGTTGGCCGAAGAAGGCCACTACCCGGCCATCGACATCGAGGCTTCCATCAGCCGGGTGATGCCCCAGGTCACCACGCCCGAGCACCTGGGCGACGCCCAGCGCTTCAAGCAGCTCTGGTCGCGCTACCAGCAGAGTCGCGACCTGATCAGCGTCGGCGCCTATGTCGCCGGTGGCGATCCGGAGACCGACCTGGCGATCCAGCGCTTCCCGATCATGCGCCAGTTCCTCCGCCAGGCCCTGGACGAGAGCCAGAATCTCGACGACAGCCGCCTGCTGCTGGACGCGGTGGTCAGCGGCAAGGCCGGCTGATGATTGGTTCGCACGAAGCTTTTCGTAGGATGGGTGGAGCGCAGCGATACCCATGCTGTCCGGGGCAGGTCGTCACCGGGAACGCCGGTGTTTCGGGTCGATGGGTATCGCAAGCTCCCGAGCTCTTTGCTCCCTCTCCCTTCAGGGAGAGGGCTGGGGAGAGGGCTGCACGGCAGAGGACTTGCGTATGAACCGCCGCGCCGAACGCCTCGCCCCGGTGGTGGACATGGCCGTGAAGGCCGAACGCGAGGCCGCGCGCCAGCTCGGCCAGGTCCAGGGCCAACTGCAGCAGGCGCAGCGCAAGCTCACGGAGCTGGAGCGCTACCGCTTCGACTACCAGCAGCAGTGGATCCGCAACGGCCAGCAGGGCGTCAGCGGCCAGTGGCTGATCAACTACCAGCGCTTCCTGTCCCAGCTCGAAGGCGCGGTGGAACAGCAGAACCGCTCCGTGATCTGGCACCAGGACACCGTCAGCAAGGCACGCATCGTCTGGCAGGAGAAGTACGCCCGCCTCGAAGGCCTGCGCAAGCTGGTGGAACGCTACCGCGAGGAAGCGCGGCTGGCCGCCGACAAGTACGAGCAGAAGCAGCTGGACGAATTCGCCCAGCGCCTCAGGCCTTCTCCCGACTGAGCCCGCAGCGCCGCCGAGGAGGGCCGTGCTAGGCTCCAGTCAGCCTTCTTCCGTGGAACCTTCGCATGCCTCTTCCCACGCCGGTGCCGGTGGATTTCCAGCACGTCCTGCAACTCTGGCAACTCGTTCCCGAGGGCGAGCCGATCATCACTCCCAGCAGCCATCTGCTGCCGGTCCGCTGGATGGGCCGGGCGGCGATGCTCAAGCGTGCGCTGGACGTCGATGAGCAACTGGGCTCGAAAGTGCTCGACTGGTGGGACGGCGACGGCGCCGCGCTGGTGTATGCCTACGACGGCGACACCATCCTGATGGAGCGCGCCCAGGGCGAGCGTTCGTTGATGCGCATGGCGCTGGAGGGCGAGGACGACGAGGCCAGCCGCATCATCTGCGCGGTGGTGCGCAAGCTGCACCAGCCGCGGGAAAAGCCGCTGCCCGAGGTGATCGGCCTGCGCCAGTGGTTCCGCGATCTGGCCCCGGCTGCCGCACGCTATGGCGATCTCTTCCCGCGCTGCCTGGAAACCGCCGAAGCGCTGCTGGCCAGCGAGCATGACCCGTGCGTGCTGCACGGCGATATCCACCACGACAATATCCTCGACTTCGGCGAGCGTGGCTGGCGCGCCATCGACCCCAAGCGCCTGTACGGCGAACGGCTGTTCGACTACGCCAACCTGCTGTGCAATCCGGACCTGCCGACCTCCCGCGAGCCGGAGCGCTTCCTCCGCCAGCTGGACGTGATCGTCGAATACGCGCGCCTGGATCGACGGCGCCTGCTGGAGTGGGTGCTGGCCTTCGCCGGTCTCTCCGCCGCCTGGTTCCTGGATGACGGCATGGCCGCCGACAGCGACCTGGGCGTGGCGCACCTGGCCGCCGCCGAACTGGATCGCCTGGCATGTTGCGCCTGAACCGCTCCCTCCTGCACGCCCATCCGCGACTGATCGGCGCTGTCGCTGTGGGCGTGATCGTGGCGCTGGCGTGCTATCGCTTCTCGCCCATGACCCGGGTGCTGCTGGGCTGGAACTGCCTGGCCTGGGTCTACGTGCTGCTGATCGGCTGGCTGGCCCTGCGTGCGGCGCCGGCGGAAGTGCGGCGGCTGGCCGAGATCGAGGACGAGAACGCCGAGGCGGTGCTGGTGCTGATCGTCATCGCCGCGCTGGCCAGCCTGGGCGCCATCATCGTCGAGCTGGCCACCGCCGGGCACGCCAGCGGCAGCGAGAAGATCGTCCGCTACGCCTTCACCGCCAGCACCGTGCTGGGTTCCTGGTTCCTCATCGGCACCATCTTCACCATGCACTACGCCCGCCAGTTCTATTCGGCCGGGTCGGCCGAGCCGGTGCTGCGCTTCCCCGAGGGCGAGAAGAGCCCGGACTACTGGGACTTCCTCTACTTCTCCTTCACCCTCAGCGTGGCGGTGCAGACCTCCGACGTGGAGATCGCCTCGCGCTCCATGCGCAAGGTGGTGCTGGCGCACTCGGTGATCGGCTTCCTGTTCAACACCGCCGTCCTCGGCCTGGCGATCAACATGGGCGCGGGGCTGGTCGGCTAGCGGCTGCCGTCATGGCGGCAGCGTCTCGCAGGCCAGCCGCAGGGCGAGGACGAGAAAGGCCAGGGTGAAGCTCCAGCGGATCACCGCCATCACGGCCGGGCGCCCGATCACGAAGTCGCGTACCCAGGACGCCAGCAGCCCGTAGCCGATGAACACGACGAAGGTCATCAGCGCGAACACCAGGCCCAGCATCAGGAACAGCGGCCGGGCATCCTCGCTGCCAGCCGCCACGAACTGCGGCAGGAAGGCCAGGAAGAACAGCCCCAGCTTGGGATTGAGCAGGTTCAGCCAGAGCCCTGTGCCCACCAGCTGCGTGCTGCTGCGCGGGCTGCTGGCGGCGTCCAGCGCCAGGGCGCCGTTGCCGCGAAACACCTGCCAGGCGATGAACAGCAGGTAGGCGGTGCCCAGCAGCTTGATGACCTGGAAGCTGGCTGCGCTGGCCTGCAGGATCAGCGCCAGGCCGAAGGTGGCCAGCAGCAACTGCGGCAGCATGCCCAGTGTGCAGCCCAGCGCCGCGAGAGTAGCGGCGCGGGCGCCAAGTCCGAGCCCGACGGCCAGGGTGTAGAGCACGCCGGTGCCGGGCAGCAGAACGACGACGAACGCCGTCAGCAGGAATTCTGCGGTCATTGCCGTGGGTTTCCCGTGTGGAGAAATGAGGTTTGGTGCTGGCGGGGTCAGGTCGCTGGCGGCTGTCTGCGCGATGAGCGCCACTGCCCCGGCGTCAGCCCGAGCTGGCGGGCGAAGGCGCGGGACAGGTGCGACTGGTCGGCGAACCCGGCGAGCAGGGCCGCCTCGGTCAGCGAGTGGCCCTCAGCGATGGCCTTGTGGGCCTGCCGGACGCGGTACTGCAGGAGGTAGGCGTGGGGTGTGGTGCCCAGCTCGCGGCGGAAGCGGCGCAGGGCCGCGTAAGGCGTGAGCCCGGCGATGGCGGCGAGCTCCGCCAGGACGGGAGCATTGCGCGGGTCGTCATGAATCCGTTCGAGCATGCGCGCCACGCTGCGGGACGGCAGGGCCACCCCGGCCGTGTCGATGCGTTTGTCCAGCAGTTCGCCGAACAGCTCGAGCACGCCTTCGCCGGCTTCATCTGCACAAGCACTCGGCAGGCGTTGCAGCAGGCCGGCAACGCGCCGGGCTAGCCGCGGGTCGGCGAGGGCGGGGAGGGTGAACTCGCGGCGGGCCATGTCCTCGCCGGCCAGTTGGGCCAGCAGCGCCGGTTCGATGTAGAGCATCCCCCAGCGACGGGCCTCGCCGCGCAGGGGAATGCCGTCGTGCAGTTCGTTGGGGCTGACGGTGATGGTGTCGCACGGCCCGGCTTCGACCTGTCCACGGCCGCTCCAGGAGCGATGCCCGCCTTCGAGCATCACGCCGATGCCGTACTCGTCATGGGCGTGCCGCGGGAAGCTGCGCTGCGTGAGGATCTCGACGCTGCGCAGGCCGGGCAGGGCGGCGGTGGTGCAGTTCACTCGGTGCAGCATTGGGTCAGGCCTGCGGGGGCGGAAAAGTGATAGGCAGAGTAGTCCCTGGTGCAGCGTTGATCTTGAATGAAATTGACTATTTCGGAAGGGGTGGGCTTTGGGCGCTCGATCGGCCCCTCACCCCAGCCCTCTCCCAGGGGGAGAGGGGGCCGTTCGGTGTAATGCGAAGATTGGCGTTCGCCGGGGCGATGGTGCCGGAAAAACGATGGATCGCACCCTCGCAGCGAGCTGCTCTCCTTTCCGAGGGATAGGGTGTCATTCGGGGTAAGGCGGAGATTGGTGTGAGCCGGGGCGATGGAGCAGGAAAAACATCGAAGTGCCCCTTTGCAGAGGACGGCCCCCTCCCCCCTTGGGAGAGGGTTGGGGTGAGGGGCTCTTGAGGCCCGCGCCAAGACCGCAATCAGAAGAACGGCCGCGAAGCCTTGAACATGAACGCCGAATCGCAATAGGCGTTGTGCCCGGAATAGGCCGTGCAGTCGCCGCCGGTGAGGCTGCTGCCGCTGTAGGAGAAGTTCAGGTCGATGCCGTTCCACGGCCGGCTGAAGTTCACCGACCAGTCGCCGAAGCCGCTGACGCTGCCGCCGCTGCCCAGGCTCACGGGCGAAGCGAGGCTGTAGGCGGAATACTTGAAGGTCACGTCGAAACCCAGGTCCGGCTGCATGCCCAGGTCGGTGAACAGCGTGGCGGTGCTGCGCCCGGCCTGGGCACTGTAGGCCGCGCCGAGGCGGCTGCCGAACACCGAGAGGCCGCCGTACAGTGCCTGGCTGTCGTAGTCGGGCTGCTCCGGACGGCTGTAGCGCAGGGTGCCCACTTCGTAGCCGAGCTTGCCGTCGCCCAGCGGGTGCTTGAAGCCGGCGTAGCTGTCGATCTCCAGCGGCTTTTCCTGCTCGAGGTTCGAGGTCCAGCTGCCGACGTACCAGCCACTGTCGTGGGTGATATCGAGGCCGCCCTGGGCGCTGTTGGCCTGGCCCGGCTGGACCAGCCCCTGGGCCATGCTGCGGGTCGGCGAATTGGCGAACTTCAGCTCGAAGTCGCCCAGCTCGCGCTGCATCACCTGGGCGCCCGCGTACGGCGCTGCGCACAGCACGCAGGCCGCAATGAGAATGGACTTGTACATGCTCCCCCCTTCTTGCCGGGTGCGACCCTTCCAAGGCCTCTTGCGAGCCTTCGCCCTGCGTCGCACGCGTAAAAGGGTAAAGGCATTCGCCGCGCCTGTGTCGACCGGTGGTCCATTAATCGACTTGCCGGGTGAGCGTTCGACCGGTCTGGCGAGGCGGTTTCCCGATGCTTGCCGAGGTTGCCCCTGTCATCACTTGCTGCTAAATCTTCAAGCTCGTGCGCGACCATCGATCGATAAGGAGAATCCCATGGCCATCACTTCCGTTCCCTCTGCCGACGGGCAGGAGCTGACCATCGTGGTCCAGGGACGCTTCGATTTCGGCGCACACCAGGAATTCCGCGACGCCTATGAGCGCGTCGAAGCCACGCCCAAGCGTTACGTGGTGGACCTCAAGGGAGCGACCTACCTGGACAGCTCGGCCCTGGGCATGCTCCTGCTGCTGCGCGACCATGCCGGTGGCGAGAGTGCGCAGATCAGCCTGGCGCACTGCAACCCGGATGTGCGCAAGGTGCTGGCCATCTCCAACTTCGAACAGCTGTTCAGCATCAGCTGAGCCGCACCGGGCTCGCTGCGGCTACGGCCATGGCTGAACTGCTGACTGTCCTCATCGCCGACGACAACGCTGCCGACCGCCTGCTGCTGTCGACCATCGTCAGTCGCCAGGGGCATCGCGTGCTGACCGCCGCCAATGGCCTGGAGGCGCTGGCGCTGTTCGCCCAGGAGCGGCCGCAGCTGGTGCTGATGGATGCGCTGATGCCGGTGATGGACGGCTTCGAGGCGGCGCGGCGGATTCGCCGGCAGGCCGGCGAGGAGCTGGTGCCGATCATCTTCCTCACTTCGCTGAGCGAACCCGAGGCGCTGGTGCAGAGCCTGGAGGCGGGCGGCGACGACTTCCTCTCCAAGCCCTACAACCGCGTCATCCTCGAAGCCAAGATCCGCGCCATGGGCCGCCTGCATCACCTGCAGCGGATGGTGCTGGAGCAGCGCGACCTGATCGCCCGGCACAACGAACACCTGCTCAACGAGCAGCGCGTGGCCAAGGCGGTGTTCGACAAGGTGGCGCATTCGGGTTGCCTCAACGCGGCCAATATCCGCTACCTGCAATCGCCCTTCGCGCTGTTCAACGGCGACATCCTGCTGGCGGCTTTCAAGCCTTCGGGCGGCATGCACGTGCTGCTCGGCGACTTTACTGGCCACGGCCTGCCGGCGGCGATCGGCGCCATGCCGCTGGCCGAGGTGTTCTACGGCATGACCGCCAAGGGTTATCCGATGGCGGACATCCTTCGCGAGATGAACGCCAAGCTCAAGCGCATCCTCCCGGTGGGCGTGTTCTGCTGCGCGGCGGTGCTCAACCTGAGCTTCCAGCGTGGCCTGGTGGAGGTGTGGAACGGCGGCCTGCCCAATGGCTACCTGCACCGCCATGGCGGCGGCGAACTGCTGCCGCTGGTGTCGCGCCACCTGCCGCTGGGCATCCTCGAACCCGCCGCCTTCAGCGACCATTGCGAGGTCTACGCGATGGCGGAGGGCGACCGCGTGTTGCTCTTCTCCGACGGTGTGCTGGAGGCGCGCAACGCCGCCGACGAGGCCTTCGGCGAGGAACGCCTGCGGCAGGTGTTCGCCGAGGGCCATGCGCCGTCACGCCTGTTCGACGGCATCCAGGCGGCGGTCTCGCGCTTCCGTGGCGAAGCTCAGGACGACGTCAGCATGCTGGAGGTCGCCCTGGTCCCCGAGGCCTCGTTGCAGCGGCCACCGCTGGCCTTTTCCGACAATGGCCTGAGCAGCCCGCTGGACTGGTCGGCGAGCTTCGAATTCCGCGCACCGACCCTGCGCCATTTCAATCCGCTGCCGTTCCTGCTGCAGTGGCTGATGGAGGTGCAGGCCCTGCGCCCGCGCGGCGGCGCGCTGTACACCGTGCTCGCCGAGCTGTACTCCAACGCCCTGGAGCACGGCGTGATGGGCCTGGACTCCGCGCTCAAGTGCGACGCTGCCGGCTTCGCCCGCTATTACCAGGAGCGCAGCCGGCGCCTGGAGACGTTGCGCGACGGCTTCGTGCGCTTCCATCTCGACCTCGCTCCCCACGGCGACGGTGGGCGGCTGCTGGTGCGGGTGGAGGACAGCGGCGCGGGGTTCGACGTGGGCGCGGTGCTGGCTTCCCAGCAGGCCGCCGGCAGTCTCTGCGGACGCGGGCTGACGCTGGTGCGGCAACTGGCTGACTGCTGCCAGTGGTCGAGCGATGGCAAGGCGGTGTCCGTGGAGTTCTTCTGGTCGGCTCAGGCATAATCGGGGCCTTCTTGTCGCCCTCTCCAGAATAAGGAGCAGGGTGGCGAGCCGTCCTTCAGGGAGTGCCCCATGTCCGAGCCGCATCTCGATGGCGCCGTGCTGAGCAATTTGCTGTCGATCATGGAAGACGAGTATCCGCTGCTGGTGGAGACCTTCTTCAGCGACTCCGAGGAACGCCTGCGCGCCATCCGCGACGCCTTCGCCAGCTCCGATGCCCCCGCGCTGCGCCATGCCGCGCACAGCTTCAAGGGCAGCTGCGGGAACATGGGCGCCAGCCTGCTGAGCAGCCTGTGCAAGCGCCTGGAGGAGGCCGCGCGGCAGAACGACCTGGCCACCGCCCAGGGCCTGATCGGCAAGGTCGAGCACGAATTCGGCATCGTTCGCACCCTGTTGCTGCCGGGTCGTTCCTAGCTTCTGCGAGTTGGCCCGCGCCTTGCTATCTCCGTGTTGGATATTCACCTCAACGGAGACCTCCGATGGCTGTCGCCCCGGATATTTCACTGACGTCGACGCCTGATCTCAGGCCCAAGGCGGCGCTCTCCAAGTCTGCCCAGAATTCGTCGAACACCAGCAACGACAAGGGTTCCAGCTTCGCCGACGTGTATGCCAGGGAGCAGCGTCCGGCGGCCAGCGAGCGCCCCGACAAGCCCGTGAAAGCGAAGGCCGAGAAGCCCAGGGACAACACCGACAAGGACGCCAAGGCCAGCGATTCGACCACCCCGGCTGCCGCCGACCAGCCAAAGGTTGCCGACGACGGCAAGGCCTTGCCGGCCGACGGTGCGGCCAAGGCCGATGAGCCGGTGGCCGCCGAGCAGCCCGCGCCCGACGCGACCCTCGACCCGCTGCTGATGCTCGGCATGACCGGCCAGTTGCCGGAGCCCGAGGCGCCGCCGCTGGTGGTCAGCAGCGGTACCAGCCAGCTCACCGATGCCAGCAGCGATGGCGATCTGCAGAAGCTCAACGAGATTCCGGGGGTGAACCTGACCCTGGCCGTGGGCGCTGACGACCAGGCGCAGCAGGCACAACAGACCCAGCTCACCGGCCACCTCGCCGCCAAGCCGGGCGACAAGGCGCTGGATGCCAACGGCAAGAACGATCTGTCCGCCGCCCTCGCGGCGCTGACCTCGGATTCGACTGCCAAGGGCACTGAAAGCAAGCTCGCCGAAGGTGCGCTGAAGGACGGCGCCGACCTGACCCAGCAACTGGCGGACGTGCAGACCGACGCCAAGCCGGAAATGCCGCGCAACGAGGCCTTCGCCGCGCGCCTGGAATCCCTCACCCAGGCGCTGAACACGCCCCAGGCCATGACCAACCGCCCGGTCAACCCGCTGCTGCCGGGGCAGGCCGTGTCGGTGCAGCAGAACGGCTGGACCGACCAGGTGGTGGACCGGGTGATGTGGATGTCCTCGCAGAATCTGAAGTCGGCCGAGATCCAGATGGACCCGGCCAACCTCGGCCGCCTGGAAGTGCGCATCCACATGACCGGCGACCAGACCCAGGTCAACTTCGTCAGTGCCAACGCTAACGTCCGCGAAGCTTTGGACAGCCAGCAGCACCGCCTGCGCGAATTGTTCAACCAGCAGGGCATGCAGCTGGACGTCAACGTCTCCGACCAGTCCGCCCGCGGCTGGCAGCAACAGCAGGGCGATGAGCGTGGCGGCTCGCGGCGCCTGGGCGGCAGCGACAGCGGCGATGACGAACCGGTGCTCAGCGGCGTGTCCGAGATCCGCCCGCAGACGGCCGCGCAGGGCAGGGGACTGGTGGATTACTACGCGTGATCCGCTGGGGGCGTCCCGGATAGGTGGCGCAGCCAGGGCTGGGGAGAGGGCATAAGCCCGAGCGCCGATTTCCCCCTGTTCGCGAGCAAGCTCGCTCCTACGAAAAGCCAGCTCGTAGCTTGGCCGGGCTGTAGGAGCGAGGGGGACGCCCAGTTCTTGCTCGCGAACCGCCCCAACCCCCGAGCTTTCCAGCTCAGAGGAAAATTCTTACTCCTCCCCGTGACATCCACCGTCTAGCCTGTAATATCCGCGGCGGCGCCAGTGGACAAGTTCCAAACTGGCACAGCCCTTGCTCGAACCCCCGGTATCAGCGCATCGCGCCGGAAAAGTGACGGATATTTGGCATGGCCAAGAAAGAACAGACGCCCCCGCTTCCCGATGGACAAGCGCCCGCCAAGGGCAAGCTGAAGCTCATCATCATCATCGCCGTGGCCTTCCTGCTGGCGGTGGGTGCCTCGGTGGGCGGCACCTGGTTCTTCCTGCACAAGAGCGCCAAGCCCGACGAGGCCGAGGCCAAGGCCGCCGAACACGCCGAGCCGACGAAGAAGCAGGCGGTCTACGAAATCCTCGCGCCGGCCTTCGTGGTCAACTTCAACCAGAACGGTCGGCAGCGCTATCTTCAGGTCGCCGTGGCCCTGATGGGCCGCGACCAGGGGCAGATGGATGCCCTGCGCGAACAGATGCCGCTGGTGCGCAACCAGTTGGTGATGCTGTTCTCCAGCCAGAATTTCGACAATCTGGTGACGCCGGTCGGCAAGGAGATGCTGCGCCAGCAGGCCACCAGCAGCCTTCAGGAACTGGCGAAGAAGGCGACCGGTCAGTTGACCGTGGAACAAGTGCTTTTCACCAACTTCGTATTGCAGTAGGTACCCGCCATGGCCATGCAGGATCTACTTTCCCAGGACGAGATCGACGCGCTGCTGCACGGCGTCGACGACGGCCTGGTGGAAACCGAGTCCGACGTCGAGCCGGGGGCGATCAAGTCCTACGACCTGACCAGTCAGGACCGCATCGTCCGCGGTCGCATGCCGACCCTGGAGATGATCAACGAGCGGTTCGCCCGCTACACCCGCATCAGCATGTTCAACCTGCTGCGCCGCTCGGCGGATGTCGCCGTGGGCGGTGTGCAGGTGATGAAGTTCGGCGAGTACGTGCACTCGCTGTACGTGCCCACCAGCCTCAACCTGGTGAAGATGAAGCCGCTGCGCGGCACCGCGCTGTTCATCCTCGACGCCAAGCTGGTGTTCAAGCTGGTGGACAACTTCTTCGGTGGCGACGGCCGTCACGCCAAGATCGAGGGCCGCGAGTTCACCCCCACCGAATTGCGGGTGGTGCGCATGGTCATCGAGCAGGCTTTCGTCGATCTCGCCGAGGCCTGGCACGCGGTGATGCCGATCAACTTCGAGTACGTGAACTCCGAGGTGAACCCGGCGATGGCCAACATCGTCAGCCCCAGCGAAGTGGTGGTGGTCTCCACCTTCCACATCGAGCTGGACGGTGGCGGCGGCGACCTGCACATCACCCTGCCATACGCGATGATCGAGCCGATCCGCGAGATGCTCGACGCCGGCTTCCAGTCCGACGTCGACGACCAGGACGAGCGCTGGATCAATGCCCTGCGCGAAGACATCCTCGACGTCAGCGTGCCGGTCGGTGCCACCGTCGTGCGCCGCCAGCTCAAGCTGCGCGACATCCTGCACATGCAGCCGGGCGACGTGATCCCGGTGGAGCTGCCCGAATACATGATCATGCGCGCCAACGGCGTGCCTTCCTTCAAGGTCAAGCTGGGTTCGCACAAGGGCAACCTGGCCTTGCAGATTCTCGATCCCCTCGAGCGCGTGCGCTGAGCGGATCCCACGAGGACCCACCATGTCTGATGAAGAAAACGTGACCCCCGAAGAACAGGCCCTGGCCGACGAGTGGGCTGCGGCCCTCTCCGAATCCGGTGACGCCAACCAGGACGACATCGACGCGATGATGGCCGGCGCTGCGGCGCCGGCCGTGCCCGCCGCACCGCGCGCACCGATGGAAGAGTTCGGCATGGCGCCCAAGACGCCGATGATCGCCGGGCTGGAAGGGCCCAACCTGGATGTGATCCTGGATATTCCGGTGACCATTTCCATGGAGGTCGGGCATACCGACATCAACATCCGCAACCTGCTGCAGCTCAACCAGGGCTCGGTGATCGAGCTCGATCGCCTGGCCGGCGAACCGCTGGACGTGCTGGTCAACGGCACGCTGATCGCCCACGGCGAGGTGGTGGTGGTGAACGAGAAGTTCGGCATCCGCCTCACCGACGTGATCAGCCCCAGCGAACGCATCAAGAAGCTGCGCTGACATGGCCCGCCTGCTCGCGAAACTGGCCCTCCTGCCACTGGCGGGGGCCTCGCTGCTGGCCGTGGCGGAGGACGCCGCCAAGGCGCCGACGTCCAACCCGGCCATCGTCCACGCCAGCTCCTCGCCGAGCCTGATCACCGGCAGCGCCGGCGCGCAGCTGATGCAACTGCTGCTGGGCCTGGTGCTGGTGGTGGGGCTGATCTTCCTGCTCGCCTGGCTGGTGCGCCGGGTGCAGCAGGTGGTGCCGCGCGGCAACCAGGCGATCCGTCTGATCTCCAGCCAGGCCCTCGGCCCGCGCGACCGCCTGGTGCTGGTGCAGGTGGGCGAGGAGCAGGTGCTGCTGGGCCTGACGCCCGGTCGCATCACCCCGCTGCACGTCATGCGCCAGCCGGTGCACGCCGCCGAGTCGGAGCCGGCACAGCCGGAATTCGCCCAGCGCCTGCTGGAATTGCTGAACAAGGACAAGGGCCGCCCGCAGTGACCCGTTCGTCGAATTTCTCCGTCCTCGCCGGTGCGCTCAAGGCCGTGGCGCCCTTGCTCCTGGGCCTGCTGGCGCTGCTCGCGCCGCAGGCCTTCGCCGCCGACCCGACGCAGCTGACGGCGATCACCGTGACCACCAACCCGCAGGGCCAGCAGGAGTATTCGGTCAGCCTGCAGATCCTGCTGATCATGACCGCGCTGAGCTTCATCCCGGCGTTCGTCATGCTGATGACCAGCTTCACCCGGATCATCATCGTGTTCTCCATCCTGCGCCAGGCGCTGGGCCTGCAGAGCACGCCGTCGAACCAGGTGCTGATCGGCCTGGCGATGTTCCTCACGCTGTTCGTCATGGCGCCGGTGTTCGACAAGATCAACACCACCGCGCTGCAGCCCTACCTCAACGAGCAGATTCCGGCGCAGGAAGCGATCAGCCGCGCCGAGGTGCCGCTCAAGGCGTTCATGCTGGCGCAGACGCGGCAGTCGGACCTGGAGCTGTTCGTGCGCCTGTCCAAGCGCACCGACATCGCCAGCGCCGACGCCACGCCCCTGACCATCCTGGTGCCGGCGTTCGTCACCTCGGAGTTGAAGACCGCGTTCCAGATCGGTTTCATGATCTTCATCCCGTTCCTGATCATCGACCTGGTGGTGTCCAGCGTGCTGATGGCGATGGGCATGATGATGCTTTCGCCGCTGATCATTTCACTGCCGTTCAAGATCATGCTGTTCGTGCTGGTGGACGGCTGGGCGCTGATCATCGGCACGCTGGCCGGCAGTTTCGGAACGGTCTAGCGATGCCCATTCCCGTCGTCGGCCTGGCGCAATCCGGTGGCACCGTAGGATGGCGTGGAGCGAAGCGATACCCATCAGATCCCTTGCGGACGCCGCCGATGGGTATCGCAAGCTCCACCCATCCTACGAACGCGCCATCGACCGGCGCTGCCGAGCAAGAGGAGCAATCATGACCCCCGAAGTCGCCGTCGACCTGTTCCGTGAAGCGCTCTGGCTGACCGCCGTGATGGTCGGCATCCTGGTGCTGCCCAGCCTGCTGGTGGGCCTGATCGTGGCGATGTTCCAGGCCGCCACGCAGATCAACGAGCAGACCCTGAGCTTCCTGCCGCGCCTGCTGGTGGTGCTGCTCACCCTGATCGTGCTGGGCCCCTGGCTGCTGCGACAGCTGATGGAGTACACCCAGTCGCTGATCACCAGCATCCCGACGCTGATCGGCTGATGCTCGACCTCACCAACGCGCAGATCGGCGGCTGGATCGGGGCCTTCCTGTTCCCGCTGTTCCGCATCGCCGCGATGCTGATGGTGATGCCGATCTTCGGTACCCAGCTGGTGCCCACCCGCGTGCGCCTGTACCTGGCGGTGGCGATCGCCGTGGCGCTGACGCCCAACCTGCCGCCGATGCCGCAGGTGGACGCGCTGAGCCTCAAGGCGATGGTCTACATCGCCCAGGAAATCCTCGTCGGCGCCATGCTCGGCTTCGTCCTGCAGCTGATGTTCCACGCCTTCGTCATCTCCGGGCAGATCATCTCCATGCAGATGGGCCTGGGCTTCGCCTCCATGGTCGACCCCACCAACGGCATCTCGGTGCCGGTGCTCGGGCAGTTCTTCACCATGCTGGTAACCCTGCTGTTCCTCTCCATGAACGGCCACCTGGTGGTCTTCGAGGTGCTGGCGGAAAGCTTCACCACCCTGCCGGTGGGTGAGGGGCTGTCGAGCAACCACTTCATCACCGTGGCCGGCAAGCTCGGCTGGATCTTCGGCGCCGCGCTGATGCTGGCGCTGCCGGCGATCACCGCGCTGCTGGTGATCAACCTGGCGTTCGGCGCCATGACCCGCGCCGCGCCGCAGCTGAACATCTTCTCGATCGGTTTCCCGCTGACCCTGGTCATGGGTTTCATCATTGTCTGGATTGGCAGTGCCGACATCCTCACCCAGTACCAGTCGCTGGCCGGTGAGGGCCTGCGCCTGCTTCGCGAACTCGTGGGGGCCCGCTGATGGCCGAGAACGACAGTAGCGAAGACAAGACAGAGGAACCTACCGAGAAACGCCGCCGCGAGGCGCGCGAGAAGGGGCAGCTGCCACGGTCCAAGGAGCTGAACACCCTGGCCGTGCTGCTGGCCGGCGCCAGCGCGCTGCTGATGTTCGGCGCGAGCCTGGCCGATGCGCTGATGCGCCTGATGCGCGGCAGCTTCCAGCTCGACCGCGCCACGGTGATGAACAGCGACAGCATGCTCAACCTGCTGGCCGCCGGCGGCAGGATCGGCGCCGATGCAGTCTGGCCGATCCTCGCGGTGGTCCTGGTGGCGGCGCTGGTCGGCCCGGTGGCCCTGGGCGGCTGGCTGTTCTCCGCCGAGGCGCTGGCGCCCAAGTTCAGCCGGATGAACCCCCTGGCGGGAATCAAGCGCATGTTCTCGCTGCGCTCGGTGACCGAGCTGCTCAAGGCCCTGGCCAAGTTCGTACTGGTGCTGATCGTGGCGATCCTGGTGCTCAAGGCCGACCAGGACGACCTCATGGCCATCTCCCGCGAGCCGCTGGAACAGGCCATGGTGCACAGCGCGAGGATCATTGGCTGGAGCGCCTTCTGGCTGGCCTGCAGCATCGCCTTCATCGCCGCCGCGGATGTGCCCTTCCAGCTCTGGGACAACCGCAAGAAGCTGATGATGACCAAGCAGGAGGTCAAGGACGAGTACAAGGACTCCGAGGGCAAGCCCGAGGTCAAGGCCAAGGTGCGCCAGATGCAGCGCGAGATGGCCAACCGGCGGATGATGCAGGCGGTGCCCCAGGCCGACGTGGTGATCACCAACCCGACGCACTTCGCCGTGGCCCTGCAGTACGACGGCGACAAGGGCGGCGCGCCGAAGCTGCTGGCCAAGGGCAACGACTTCATGGCCCTGAAGATTCGCGAGATCGCCCAGGAGCACAAGGTCACCGTGCTCGAATCCCCGGCCCTGGCACGGGCGGTGTACTACTCCACCGAGCTGGACCAGGAAATCCCTGCCGGCCTCTACCTCGCCGTCGCCCAGGTGCTGGCCTACGTCTACCAGCTCAAGCAGTACCGCGCCGGCAAGGGCAAGCGCCCGGGACCGATGCCGGACCTGCCGATTCCGCCGGATCTGCGCCGCGACGAGTAGTTTTCCGCCTGGAGTGTCGCCCGGCGATGTGGCAGCCTGCCCGGTTTCGATGGGTTGGCGGGCTGGGAAGTTGCCGATGAAGATGATGCTATTGCGCCATGCCGCGCTGTGTTGGCTGCTGGCGATCTGCGCCCTGTGTGTGCCGCTGCGTGAAGCTCGCGCTGACATTCCCGAGGGCGCCATCCGGCTGGACTTGTCGGACCGCGTCATTGATCTTACCGATACGCTGGACGCCCCCACGCGCCAGCGACTGGTCAGCAAGCTCGCGGCGCTGGAGCAGCGCCGCGGCGCGCAACTGGTGGTGCTGATGGTGCCCGGCACCGGCAAGGCCAGTATCGAGGACTTCACCTTTCGCCTGTTCAACACCTGGAAGCTTGGCCGCAAAGGGGTGGATGACGGTGTACTGATCGTCGTGGCCAAGAACGACCACCGCATGCGCATCGAGGTCGGCTACGGCCTGGAGGGCGCGATCCCCGACGTGCTGGCCGGGCGCATCATCCGCGAGCGCATGGCGCCGGCCTTCCGTAATGACGACTACGCCGGCGGCATCGAGTCGGCGGTCGATGCACTGATTCTGCTGGTCGACGGCGAGGCGCTGCCGGAGCCCGCCAGCGAACCGTTGCACTTCCCGTTGCAAGCCTGGCTGCTGCTGGCATCCTTCGTGGCCGGCGGAGTGGGCGGGGTACTGCTCGCCGCCCGGCGGATGGGCTGGCGCGGCGCCCTGGCATTCTGTGCGGTGGTGGTCGTGCTGGTGGCCATGTTGTCCGGTGGCAAGGATGCGCTGGGAGTGGTCGCCGTCACGCCGATCTGCCTGCTGGTCGGCGGCGCCACCTTCGGCGCGCTGTGGACGGCTCGTGGGGTGTTCTACAGCGTGCTCGGGCTGATCGCCTACTGCATCCTGCTCGGCTTCCTGACGCCGCGCTTCGGCGGACTGCTGTGGGTCTATGCGCTGGCCGCGCCGCTGGCGACCTTGTTCGTCATCGGCCTCTGGTGGCTGCTGATCTCGATGATGCGTGACGTCTGGCGTGGCCCGCGCAAGCGCCGCAATGGGCGCAAGACCGGCAAAGCGGCGGACGGGCACAAGGCCTTCTACTGGCGCCTGACGGTGTTCATCGGCCTGTACCTGCTGATCGGCCTCTTCGCCGGTGCGCCAGAGGCTCCGCTGAACTGGCTGCTGGTGCTGCCCTTCATGTGCCTGCCGGGGTTGGTGGTGTTCGGCGCGGGGCCGGGCGGTTCCGGTTCGGGATCTGGCAGCGGTTCCTCGGGGGGCTCCTCCGGCGGCAGCTCGGGCGGCGGCGGTTCTTCCGGTGGCGGCGGCTCCAGCGGTGGCGGTGGTGCGTCGGGCAGCTGGTGACGGCATAATTTGCCGATTTCCGGGCCGCCAGGCCTGCAACCTTCAGGGACAGAAGGCATGAACATCTGGATTCGCGGCGCGCTGTATCTGCTGCTCCTGCTCGCTACGGCCGGCGTGCGGGCAGAGGTGCCGAGCGTTGCCGTGCCGCAAGCAGCGGAGACGCTGGTCGCAGTACCTGACAAAGCTGAACCTGCGCCGGCCGCCAGCATTGCGGTGCCGGAGCTGAAGAGCCCGGTCACCGACCTCACCGGCACCCTCGACAGCGGCACGATCATCACGCTGAAGCAGCGGCTGCTGGCGCTGCAGCAGCGCAAGGGCTCGCAGATCGCCATTCTCATGCTGCCCACCACGGGCCAGGACAGCATCGAGCAGTTCGCCACGCGGGTCTTCGAGCAGTGGCGCCTGGGGCGCCAAGGCATCGACGACGGCGTGCTGGTGCTGATCGCCAAGGATGATCGGCGCATGCGCATCGAAGTCGGCTACGGCCTGGAAGGCGCGATTCCCGACGTGGTCGCCAGCCGCATCATCCGGGAAGAAATGGTTCCGGCTTTCCGCGCCGGTGACTTCGCAGGCGGCATCGAGCGCACGGTGGATCGGCTGGAGCAACTGATCGACGGCGAGACCTTCGCCGAGCCCTCCCGCCGTGGTGGCTTAACCCTGGAAGGCTGGCTGCTGCTTAGTGGCCTGGTGATCGGCGGTGTAGCCGGCATCGTCCTGCGCCGTCGCTGGATCAAAATGAAGGTGGTGCTGCCGAGCATGGTGGTCGTGGCGGTGTTGCTGGCCGCCAGTGGTGGCCTGCAGAGCGGGCCGGTGCTGCTCTTTGCGTTGCCCTTCGCCATGCTCATTGGCGCCGGTATCGGTGCGGTGGCGGCCGGCTCGCGGCGCTCGGCGCTGATCGTCGGCGCCATCCTCGCCTACCTCCTGACGCTGGTGGGCTGTGCACAGTATTTCGACGGTGGCGATGTGGCGCTCTACGGTCTCGCCGCGCCGCTGGGCGGCGGCGCAGCACTGATCTTCCTCAGCCTGCCGTTCCTGTTTGCCTATGCCGCCTGGAAGCGCAGCCGCCGCGAGTTCTTCATCCGCCTGGCCGTGACGGGCGGCATCGTCGGCTTCCTGCTCAACATCACCGATGCCATCAACCAGCCCTGGGAGTTTCCCGATTCGTTGATGCTGATCCCGATGTTCTTCGTCCCGGCGATGATTGCCTTCATCGCCGGCACGGGTTCGGGCTCGGGGGGCGGGTCGGGCTCGGATTCCAGCTCGTATTCCAGCTCCAGCAGTGACAGTTCGTCTTCGTCCAGCAGCGACAGCAGCTACTCCGGCGATGGCGGCTCCAGTGGTGGTGGTGGTTCGTCCGACAGCTGGTGACCCGCCGAACGTCAGGGGAACCTAATCGCGGACGCGAGGGGTCGAACCGAAGCAGTAATGAGCGCTGGCGGAGGGATGAAGATGGGTAGGGATCGCTTGAAACTGCTGGCGCTGGCGGCGATGGTCGGCTTCGTCGCGGGCTGCGCGCCGGATGTGCCGGTCACCCGCTACAGCCTGCAGGTCTGCGGCCAGGAGCACAGCTCGCAGGTGCGCGACCGCTGGTGGGGGTCGCTGTACGTGGCGCAACTGATGGGCGACAGCGAACTGGTGGTCGGTGTACCGCTGGCGGTACCGGGGGAGGGCGGCCGGCCGGCGACGCTGACCGCGCAGTTCCACCTGACCACCCTGGAAGACCAGCTACGCCGCGCCCCGGAGCAGCTCAAGGGGCGCTACGCCATCGGCGCGGCGCAGGCGGGCAGGTCCCGCCCAGGCGAGGGCGCCGCCGTGCTGTTCCGCGAGCAGCCCGAGGATGCGCTGCGGGCCAGCGCCGGTGAGCTGGTGATCGACAGCGTAGAGATTGTCCGGCGCGAGGACGACACGGCCTATGGCGTGATGTCCGGGCATTACCGCTTCGAGGCGCGCAGCGATGCCGACCAGTCCACCTGCGCCATCGCCGGGAGCTTCAAGGACGGCACTTTCAAGCTGGTCGGCGACAGCTCCTGAGGCCCGCCCGGGCCTTTTCGTAAAAGTTGGAACGCTTCCTGCAAAACCCTGTGCGGATGCCCCTTCGGGCGTCAAAAGTTTGATCCGCTGGCCATCTCGGCCAGCGAAGCGCAGGGGAATATCGGGTGGATCGTACGCAACTGATCGGCACTGTTCGCAGCAATCTGGCCGGGCTCAGCCGGGGCAACCTGGGTGTGCCGCTGCTGTTGCTGGCCATGCTGGCGATGATGACCCTGCCGATCCCGCCGTTCCTGCTGGACGTGCTGTTCACCTTCAACATCGCCCTGTCCATCGTCGTCCTGCTGGTCAGCGTGTACGCCCTGCGCCCGCTGGACTTCGCCGTATTCCCGACCATCCTGCTGGTCGCCACCCTGCTGCGCCTGGCGCTGAACGTCGCCTCCACCCGCGTCGTGCTGCTCCACGGCCATGACGGCCATGCCGCTGCGGGCAAGGTGATCCAGGCCTTCGGCGAGGTGGTGATCGGCGGCAACTACGTGGTCGGTATCGTGGTCTTCGCGATCCTCATGATCATCAACTTCGTGGTGGTCACCAAGGGTGCCGGGCGTATTTCCGAGGTGAGCGCGCGTTTCACCCTCGACGCCATGCCCGGCAAGCAGATGGCCATCGACGCCGACCTCAACGCCGGCCTGATCGAGCAGGCGGAAGCCAAGAAGCGCCGCGCCGAAGTGGCCCAGGAAGCCGACTTCTACGGCTCCATGGACGGTGCCAGCAAGTTCGTCCGCGGTGACGCCGTCGCCGGCCTGCTGATCCTCTTCATCAACCTCATCGGTGGCGTGGCCATCGGCATGATCCAGCACTCCATGAGCTTCGGCGATGCCGGCAAGGTCTACGCCCTGCTGACCATCGGTGACGGCCTGGTGGCGCAGCTGCCGTCGCTGCTGCTGTCCACCGCTGCGGCGATCATGGTGACCCGTGTCTCCAGCTCCGAGGACATGGGCCAGCAGGTCAACCGGCAGATGTTCGCCTCGCCCAAGGCGCTGGCCATCTCCGCCATCATCCTGATCGCCATGGGCCTGGTCCCGGGCATGCCCCACGTGTCCTTCGTCGGCCTCGGCGGCCTGGCCGCCGGCGGCGCCTGGCTGATCTGGCAGCGCCAGCGCAAGGCCAGCCAGCAGACCGAGCAGGAAACCCAGCGCCAGCAGGAGCTGCTGCCCGCCGAGCGCCCGGAGCAGACCAAGGAGCTGGGCTGGGACGACGTGACCCCGGTGGACATGGTCGGCCTGGAAGTGGGCTATCGGCTGATCCCGCTGGTGGACCGCAACCAGGGTGGCCAACTGCTCGCGCGGATCAAGGGCGTGCGCAAGAAACTGTCCCAGGACCTGGGTTTCCTGATGCCGTCGGTGCACATCCGCGACAACCTTGACCTGCTGCCCAACGCCTATCGTTTGACGCTGATGGGCGTCAGCGTGGCGGAAGCCGAGATCTACCCGGACCGCGACCTGGCGATCAACCCCGGCCAGGTGTTCGGCACCCTCAACGGCATTGCCGGGCGCGATCCCGCCTTCGGCCTGGAAGCGGTGTGGATCGAGGCTTCCCAGCGCGACCAGGCGCAGTCCCTGGGCTATACCGTGGTGGACGCCAGCACCGTGGTCGCCACCCACCTGAACCAGGTGCTGCACAAGCATGCCCACGAACTGCTCGGCCACGAGGAAGTGCAGCAACTGATGCAGCTGCTGGCCAAGACCTCGCCCAAGCTCGCCGAAGAGCTGGTGCCGGGGCTGATTTCCCTGTCGACCCTGCTCAAGGTGCTGCAGGCGCTGCTGCAGGAACAGGTGCCGGTACGCGACATCCGCACCATCGCCGAGGCCATCGCCAACGTGGCGGTGAAGAGTCAAGATCCCGCCGCGATGGTGGCGGCGGTGCGTGTCGCGCTGGCCCGCGCAATCGTGCAAACCATTGTGGGACTAGAGCCGGAGCTGCCTGTGATCACTCTGGAACCCAGGTTGGAACAGATATTGCTCAATAGTCTTCAGAAGGCCGGACAGGGCTCCGAAGACGGCATGTTGCTGGAACCCGGAATGGCCGAGAAGCTGCAGCGCTCGATGGTTGAAGCGGCGCAGCGTCAGGAGATGCTTGGCAAGCCGGCGATTCTGCTGGTGGCAGGTCCGATCCGCGCGATGATGTCGCGATTCGCGCGGATGGCGGTTCCTACCATGAACGTGCTGGCTTACCAGGAAATTCCCGACAACAAGCAAGTCACGATTGTCGCCACTGTTGGGCAGAACTGATTGAGGTCCAAGGCCATGCAGGTAAAACGCTTCTTCGCCGCTGATATGCGTCAGGCCATGAAACTGGTCCGTGACGAGCTGGGCCCGGACGCCTCGATCATCGGCAATCGCCGTGTCGC
Organism: Pseudomonas nitroreducens; assembly: GCF_014204515.1. Lineage (GTDB taxonomy): Bacteria > Pseudomonadota > Gammaproteobacteria > Pseudomonadales > Pseudomonadaceae > Pseudomonas > Pseudomonas nitritireducens_A. The sequence continues at coordinate 62,594 of NZ_JACHLI010000025.1, forward strand.
CGGTGGCGTGGAGCTGACCGCGGCGCTGGATTACCAGGCCCCGGCGGCGGCCAGCAAGCCCAACCCGGCGCTGGAAGCCGAGCTGCGCAAGACCCAGGCGAAGATCGCCCAGGCCAAGGCCGATCTGTCGGCCCCCAGCCGCATGGCCGAAGGCGTACGCAAGGACCGTCAAATGTACGGCAGCGAGGCCCCGCGCCGCAGCGCCGCCGAGACCCTGGCCGAAGCCATGGCCGCGCCGGCTGCCCCGGCCGCCGCCGCAGTGGGCCACCAGGCGCTGGAAGCCATGCGCTTCGAGCTCAATGGCCTGCGCGAACTGATCGAAGTGCAGCTGGGCTCCATTGCCTGGAACCAGCTGCAGAACCAGCGCCCGAAACAGGCCAACCTGTGGCGTCGCCTGCAGCGCATGGGCCTGCCGGCAGACCTGTCGCGCAGCCTGCTGGAGCGCGTCGCCTCCATCGCCGATCCGAAGCAGGCCTGGCGCATGCTGCTGGCGCACCTGGCGCGCTCGATCAACACCCCGGAAGTCGACCTGCTGGAGCAGGGCGGCGTGATCGCCCTGGTCGGCCCCGCCGGCATGGGCAAGACCACCACCCTGGCGAAGATGGCCGCCCGCTACGTACTCAAGTACGGCGCGCAGAGCATCGCCCTGGTGTCCATGGACAGCTTCCGCATCGGCGCCCAGGAACAGATCAAGACCCTGGGCCGCATTCTCAACGTGCCGGTGACCCTGGTCGATCCGGGCCAGTCGCTGGTCCAGGCCATGGCGCCGCTGGCGCGCAAGCGCCTGGTGCTGATCGATACCGCGGGTCTGCCCGCCAACGATCCGGCGCTGCGCATGCAGCTCGAAGCCCTGGCGGCGCCGAGCCTGAACGTGAAGAGCTACCTGGTGCTGGCGGCGACCAGCCAGAGCCAGGTGCTCAAATCGGCCTGGCAGAACTATCGTTCCTGTGGGCTGGCCGGTTGCATCCTGAGCAAGCTGGACGAAGCGGGAAGCCTCGGCGAAGCTCTGGCTCTGGCTATCAGCCAGCATCTCCCGGTAGCCTATCTGGCGGACGGGCCGAAGATCCCGGATGACCTGCATGTGGCACGGGCGCACCAGCTGGTCAGCCGTGCGGTGAGCCTGCAGGCGCCGGAAGAGCCCAGCGAGGACGCCATGGCCGACATGTTCGCCGGCCTTTACCAGCAGCCGGTGCGTCGCGCCAGCTGACGAATGTGTGACGCTCCCCGGATGGGAGCGAGGGGCTGGCCGGTTGCGCCGCCCAAGCGATGCGGATGCTCTGTTAGATGATCCGCGAGCACCGGAAGTGGTGGAGCACCACGGCCGGATTAGCCGAAGCGCCAGAAACGCGACGGTCGAACGACGAGACAAGGTATTGATATGGGCATGCATCCCGTTCAGGTAATCGCAGTCACCGGTGGCAAGGGTGGCGTCGGCAAGACCAACGTGTCGGTGAATCTGTCGCTGGCGCTGGCCGATCTGGGCCGTCGCGTCATGCTGCTGGACGCCGACCTGGGCCTGGCCAACGTCGACGTGCTGCTCGGGCTGTCGCCCAAGCGGACGCTGGCCGACGTGATCGAAGGCGAGTGCGACCTGCGCGACGTGATCCTGCAGGGCCCCGGTGGCGTCCGCATCGTCCCGGCGGCCTCGGGCACCCAGAGCATGGTGCACCTCACGCCGATGCAGCATGCCGGCCTGATCCAGGCCTTCAGCGACATCAGCGACAACATCGACGTGCTGGTGGTGGACACCGCCGCCGGCATCGGCGACTCGGTGGTGAGCTTCGTTCGCGCCGCCCAGGAAGTGCTGCTGGTCGTCTGCGATGAACCCACTTCCATCACCGATGCCTATGCTTTGATCAAGCTGCTCAACCGCGACTACGGCATGACCCGTTTCCGCGTGCTGGCGAACATGGCCCACAGTCCGCAGGAAGGGCGCAACCTGTTCGCCAAGCTGACCAAGGTCACCGACCGCTTCCTCGACGTGGCGCTGCAGTACGTCGGCGCCATCCCCTACGACGAGTCGGTGCGCAAGGCCGTGCAGAAGCAGCGTTCGGTGTATGAGGCGTTCCCGCGCAGCAAGGCTTCCCTGGCTTTCCGTGCGGTGGCGCAGAAGGTCGACAGCTGGCCGCTGCCGGCCAACCCACGCGGGCACCTGGAGTTCTTCGTCGAGCGCCTGGTGCAGCATCCGACCACGGGTTCGGCCGTATGACCGCGGCCTCCGGAGCGCGTATGTACAGCAAGGCACAGGCGCACAACTCCCAGGAACTGCTGATCCAGAAGCACGCCCCGCTGGTGAAGCGGATCGCTTACCACCTGCTCGGCCGCCTGCCGGCCAGCGTGCAGGTGGAAGACCTGATGCAGGCCGGCATGATCGGCCTGCTGGAAGCGGCGAAGAAGTACGACCAGGGCAAGGGCGCCAGCTTCGAGACCTACGCCGGCATCCGCATCCGTGGCGCGATGCTCGACGAGGTGCGCAAGGGCGACTGGGCCCCGCGTTCGGTACACCGCAACACCCGCATGGTCAGTGACGCCATCCGCACCGTCGAGGCGCGCACCGGACGCGACGCTAAAGATCAGGAGGTTGCTGCCGAACTCAATATGAGTCTCGAAGACTATTACGGCATCCTCAGCGACACCCAGGGCAGCCGGTTGTACAGCTTCGACGACATGCTGCAGGACGGTGACCAGGGTGGTGGCTTTGCCGAAGACGCCTCGCACCACGACAACGAGCCTTCCCACGGCCTGGAAGACGAGCGCTTCCAGGCGGCGCTGGCCGACGCCATCACCAAGCTGCCCGAACGCGAGCGCCTGGTGCTGGCGCTGTACTACGACGAGGAGCTCAACCTCAAGGAGATCGGCGAAGTGCTGGGGGTCAGCGAGTCGCGGGTCAGCCAGTTGCACAGCCAGTGCGCCGCGCGCCTGCGCTCGCGACTGGCGGAGTGGCGCGCGCGCTGAGCATCGGGTAGTTTCGCGTCGGTTTCTTCTGAGAGGCAGTGCTGAAGGGAATTTCCTTAAGCGCGTTATAGGCTTACGAATTTTTGGGTGACGTTCCTTTGACGCGCCCGCACCCAGGAGCGTACGGCGCTCAATGAATTGACGGCACGCCCGCCAGGGCGCGTTTGGTATCGATGGAGGCAGGCTTGGACAAGAACATGAAAATTCTCATCGTGGACGACTTTTCCACGATGAGGCGCATCATCAAGAACCTCCTGCGGGACCTGGGGTTCACCAACACCGCAGAGGCCGACGACGGCACTACGGCGCTGCCGATGCTGCACAGTGGCAACTTCGACTTCCTCGTTACCGACTGGAACATGCCCGGCATGACCGGCATCGACCTGCTCCGTGCGGTCCGCGCCGACGAGCGCCTCAAGCACCTGCCGGTGCTGATGGTCACCGCCGAAGCCAAGCGCGACCAGATCATCGAAGCGGCCCAGGCCGGGGTCAACGGCTATGTGGTCAAGCCTTTCACCGCTCAGGTGTTGAAAGAAAAGATCGAGAAGATTATCGAGCGGGTCGGCAGCTGAGGCTGACCAAGAGGGCGTCATGGATTTCAACGAATCCGCGGGTGACTTCGAGTCGACCCTGAAAAAACACGCGCACGAATTGGTCGAGTGCCTCGAGCGTGGCGACGTTCAGACTGCCGTGCAGCTGATCTCCGAGCTCAACCAGGCGCGTGACCGCGGCCTCTACCAGGAGGTCGGCAAGCTCACCCGCGAACTGCACAACGCCATCGTCAACTTCCAGATCGACCCCAACTCCCGGCACGCCGAGGAGATGTCGCAGATCGCCGACGCGACCGACCGCCTGTCCTACGTGGTGACGATGACCGAGAAGGCCGCCAACCGCACCATGGACCTGGTGGAAGAGTGCACCCCGGTGGTCATGCACATCGAGACCCAGGCCAAGGAGCTGCAGGAAGACTGGTCGCGCTTCATGCGCCGCGAGCTGGGCCCGGAGGCCTTCCGCGAGCTGGCCAAGCGTGTCGACCAGTTCCTCTACGTCAGTGCCCAGGACAGCCGCAAGCTCTCCGCCCACCTCAACGACATCCTCCTCGCGCAGGACTTCCAGGACCTCACCGGCCAGGTGATCAAGCGTGTCACCAAGCTGGTGACCGAGGTTGAGTCGAACCTGGTGAAGCTGGTGTGGATGGCCGGTCAGGTCGATCGCTACGCCGGTATCGAGCATGACCACGACGGCATGCGCGATGCGGTGGAAAAAGAAAGATCGTCCAAGGGTGAAGGTCCGCAGATTGCTGCCGATACAAGAAAGGACGTCGTGTCCGGTCAGGACGACGTCGATGACCTGTTGTCCAGCCTTGGTTTTTAAGCGTCGCCTGACGCTGTAGAGGGAGCACCGAATGAGCTTCGACGCCGATGACGAAATCCTCCAGGACTTCCTGGTGGAGGCCGGCGAGATCCTCGAGCTACTGTCCGAGCAACTGGTCGAGCTGGAAAGCCGCCCGGAAGACATGGACCTGCTCAATGCCATCTTCCGTGGGTTCCATACCGTCAAGGGCGGAGCCGGCTTCCTCCAGCTGAACGCGCTGGTGGAGTGCTGCCACATCGCTGAAAACGTCTTCGACATGCTGCGCAAGGGCGAACGCCGCGTGGATGCCGAGCTGATGGACGTGATGCTGCAGGCGCTGGATACCGTCAACGTCATGTTCCAGCAGGTGCGTGACGCCGAGGAACCGACGCCGGCCACTCCCGAACTGCTCGCCGCGCTGTCGCGCCTGGCCGACCCCAACGCTGCGCCGGCCGAGGCTCCGGCGATCGCCGTGGTGGCCGCTGCCGAGCCTGTGCAGGAAGCTGCGCCGGCCGCCTACGGCGACATCACCGATGCCGAGTTCGAGCAACTGATGGATGCCCTGGAGCCCACCCCGGACGCGCCTGCCGCGGCGGCGGGTGGCGGTGGCGACGACATCAGCGACGACGAGTTCGAAGCGCTGCTCGACCAGCTGCACGGCAAGGGCCAGTTCAGCGCGGGCGCCAAGGAACCCGCCAAGCCGGCTCCGGCACCGGCTGCCGAAGCTCCGGCCGGCGGCGACGAGATCAGCGACGACGAATTCGAAGCGCTACTCGACCAGTTGCATGGCAAGGGCCAGTTCACCGGTGCCAAGGAAGAGGCCGCTGTCACCGCAGCCGCGCCGGCAGAAAAGGCCGAGCCTGTCCCGGCTGCCGCGGGCGACGACAACATCACCGACGACGAATTCGAGAAGCTGCTCGACGAGCTGCACGGCAAGGGCCAGTTCACCGGAGCCACCGAAGCGCCGGTCGCGGCCGCCCAGCCTGCGACTCCTGCTCCTTCTCCTGCGCCCAGGCCCGCCGCCGCGCCGGCACCGGCCGCAGTTGCCAAGCCGGCCGCGGCCAAGCCCGCTGCCGCTGCTGCGGAAAAGCCCGCCAGCGAAGCGGAAACCACCGTGCGCGTGGACACCGCCCGCCTGGACGAGATCATGAACATGGTCGGCGAACTGGTGCTGGTGCGTAACCGCCTGGTGCGCCTGGGCCTGAACAGCGGCGACGAGGCGATGGCCAAGGCCGTCAGCAACCTCGACGTGGTCACCGCCGACCTGCAGTCCTCGGTCATGAAGACCCGCATGCAGCCGATCAAGAAGGTCTTCGGCCGCTTCCCGCGGCAGGTCCGCGATCTGGCGCGCAACCTGAAGAAAGAGATCAACCTCGAGCTGATCGGCGAAGAGACCGACCTCGACAAGAACCTCGTCGAGGCCCTGGCCGACCCGCTGGTGCACCTGGTGCGCAACGCGGTCGACCACGGCATCGAAGGCCCCGACGAGCGCGAGGCCGCCGGCAAGTCGCGTTCGGGCAAGGTGGTGCTGTCCGCCGAGCAGGAAGGCGACCACATCCTCCTGTCGATCTCCGACGACGGCAAGGGCATGGACCCCGACGTGCTGCGCGCCAAGGCCGTGGAGAAGGGCCTGCTGGACAAGGACGCGGCCGACCGGCTGTCCGAGTCCGACTGCTACAACCTGATCTTCGCCCCGGGCTTCTCGACCAAGACCGAGATTTCCGACGTCTCCGGCCGCGGTGTCGGCATGGACGTGGTGAAGACCAAGATTTCCCAGCTCAACGGCATCATCAACATCTACTCGACCAAGGGCCAGGGCTCGAAGATCGTCATCAAGGTCCCGCTGACCCTGGCGATCATGCCGACCCTGATGGTGATGCTGGGCAACCAGGCCTTCGCCTTCCCGCTGGTCAACGTCAACGAGATCTTCCATCTCGACCTGTCCAACACCAACGTGGTGGACGGCCAGGAAGTGGTGATCGTCCGCGACAAGGCCCTGCCGCTGTTCTACCTCAAGCGCTGGCTGGTGCCGGGCGCCCAGTGCGACGAGTCCAGCGAGGGCCACGTGGTGATCCTCTCGGTGGGCACCCAGCGCATCGGCTTCGTGGTCGACCAGCTGGTGGGCCAGGAAGAAGTGGTGATCAAGCCGCTGGGCAAGATGCTGCAGGGCACGCCGGGCATGGCCGGGGCGACCATCACCGGGGACGGGCGCATCGCCCTGATCCTCGACGTGCCGAGCATGCTCAAGCGCTACGCCCGTCGTATCTGACCGCCATGGGCGGGCCGTGGGACGACCCCGCGCCCGCCCGTGTGATGGAAGAAGTCTTTTTCAGGAGTGTCTATGGCTGTCAAAGTCCTGGTGGTGGACGATTCGGGGTTCTTCCGCCGCCGCGTCTCGGAGATTCTCTCGGCTGATCCGCAGATCCAGGTGGTCGGCACGGCCACCAATGGCCGCGAGGCGATCGATCAGGCGCTGGCGCTCAAGCCCGACGTGATCACCATGGACTACGAGATGCCGTTGATGGACGGCATCACCGCGGTGCGGACCATCATGCAGCGCTGCCCGACGCCGGTCCTGATGTTCTCCTCGCTGACCCACGAGGGCGCGCGGGTGACCCTGGACGCGCTGGACGCCGGCGCGGTGGACTACCTGCCGAAGAATTTCGAGGACATCTCGCGCAACCCGGACAAGGTCCGCCAGTTGCTGTGCGAGAAGGTCCATACCATCGCCAAGAGCAACCGGCGCTTTTCCGCCTATGCCACCAGCGCCCCGGCCCCCGCGCCGAGCGCCGCAGGCAGCAGCGCGCGCCCGAGCGTATCGCCGAGCGCCCACTCCAGCAGCCACGCGCCGGCCGCACCGGCTCCGGCGACTTCCGCCGCCCCAAAGCGTAAGCCCTACCGGCTGGTGGCCATCGGTACTTCCACCGGTGGGCCGGTGGCGCTGCAGCGGGTGCTGACCCAGCTGCCTGCCAATTTCCCCGCACCGCTGGTGCTCATCCAGCACATGCCGGCGGCCTTCACCAAGGCTTTCGCCGAGCGCCTGGACAAGCTGTGCAGGATCACCGTCAAGGAAGCCGAGGATGGTGACATCCTGCGTCCTGGCGTGGCGCTGCTGGCCCCCGGTGGCAAGCAGATGATGGTCGATGCCCGTGGCGCGATCCGCATCCTGCCCGGTGACGAGCGCCTGAACTACAAGCCCTGCGTCGACGTGACCTTCGGTTCCGCGTCCAAGGCCTATGGCGACAAGGTCCTGGCGGTGGTCCTCACCGGCATGGGCGCCGACGGCCGCGAAGGCGCACGCATGCTCAAGCAGGGCGGCGCCCAGGTCTGGGCCCAGGACGAGGCCAGCTGCGTGATCTACGGCATGCCCATGGCCATCGCCAAGGCCGGCCTGGCCGACGCGGTGTACAGCCTCGACGACATCGGCCGGCACCTGACCGAGGCCTGCGGCTGATGGATGTCCTCAGCCTGGTCGGCCTGATCCTCGGGCTGGTGGCCATCATCGGTGGCAACTTCCTCGAGGGCGGGCACGTCGGTGCCCTGGCCAACGGCCCGGCGGCCCTGATCGTGATCGGTGGCACGCTCGCCACCGCGCTGCTGCAAACCCAGGTGGGCGTGCTCAAGCGCGCGCTGACCATGCTGCGCTGGATGGTCCTGCCGCCCAGGGTGGACCTGGTCGGCGGTATCAACCATGTGGTCGGCTGGAGCATGACGGCGCGCAAGGAGGGCCTGCTGGGCCTGGAAACCGTCGCCGACGCCGAGCGCGATCCCTATGCGCGCAAGGGCCTGCAACTGCTGGTGGACGGCGTCGAGCCGGAGGCCATCCGCAGCATCCTCGAAGTCGATCTGTTCAACCAGGAGAACCGCGACCTGGCGGCGGCCAAGGTCTTCGAGGCCATGGGCGGCTACGCGCCGACCATCGGCATCATCGGCGCGGTGATGGGCCTGATCCACGTGATGGGCAACCTCGCCGATCCCAGCCAGTTGGGCAACGGCATCGCTGTGGCCTTCGTCGCCACCATCTACGGCGTCGGCCTGGCCAACCTGCTGCTGTTGCCCATCGGCAACAAGCTCAAGAGCATCGTGCTGCGCCAGTCCTGCTACCGCGAGATGCTCATGGAGGGCCTGCTGTCCATCGCCGAGGGCGAGAACCCGCGATCCATCGAGCTGAAGCTGCAAGGCTTCGTCGGCTGAGGGGGAGGGATGCGCATGCCTCGCCGCCGGCGTCATGAGGAACACGAGAATCACGAACGCTGGCTGGTGTCCTACGCGGACTTCATCACCCTGCTGTTCGCCTTCTTCGTGGTGATGTACTCGATCTCCTCGATCAACGAGGGCAAGTACAAGATCCTCTCGGAAACCCTCACCGGCGTGTTCAACCAGCCCGACCGCTCGGTGCGCCCGATCCCCGTCGGCGACGAGCGCCCGCGCACCCAGCAGCCCGACCAGTCGCTCACCGATCCGCAGGACGAGGGCCAGGCCCAGGGCAACCCGGATTCGCTGCAGCAGATCAGCGACAGCGTGCGCCAGGTCTTCGGCGACCTGATCTCCACCGACCAGCTGTCGGTGCGCGGCAACGAGCTGTGGATCGAGATCACCCTCAATTCCAGCCTGCTGTTCTCCAGCGGCGATGCGATCCCCAATGACGCGGCCTTCGAGATCATCGAGAAGGTCGCCAAGATTCTGTCGCCATACCGCAACCCGGTGCACGTGGAAGGCTTCACCGACAACGTGCCGATCCACAACGCGCAGTACCCGACCAACTGGGAGCTGTCCACCGCCCGCGCCGCCAGCATCGTCCGCCTGCTCGCCCAGGATGGCCTGGACGCCGGTCGGCTGGCCGCGGTCGGCTATGGCGAATTCCAGCCAGTGGCGGACAATGCCACGGCAGACGGTCGCGCGCGCAATCGCCGGGTGGTCCTGGTGATTTCCCGCAACCTCGAAGTGCGCCGCAGCATCAGCGGCGTGGGCAGTGCCAAGGCGCAGCCCGACCAGGCGTTGCGGCACGCTGGCACGCAATCTGCACCAGTGGTTGCCAGCGAGGCGCCCGGCAGTGGCGCCGTCAATTCTTCGTCATCGGCCCCAGGGAACTGACGTCATGATTACCCTGAACCGATCCTGTGCCAGCGGGGAGCCAGCACTATGAAAGTCTGGGCGGTAGCCAACCAGAAAGGTGGCGTCGGCAAGACCACATCCTCCATCGCCCTCGCGGGTTTGCTGGCGGATGCCGGCAAGCGCGTGCTGATCGTCGACCTGGACCCCCATGGCTCGATGACCAGCTACTTCGGCCACGACCCGGACAGCCTGGAGCACAGCGTCTTCGACCTGTTCCTGCACCAGGGCAACGTGCCCGAGGGCTTGCCCGAGTCGCTGCTGCTGCCCACCAGCCACGAGAACATCCGCCTGCTGCCGTCGAGCACCGCGCTGGCTACCCTGGAGCGCCAGTCGCCGGGGCAGAACGGCCTGGGCCTGGTGATCGCCAAGAGTCTGGCGCAGCTGTGGAACCAGTTCGACCACGCGATCATCGACAGCCCGCCGCTGCTCGGCGTGCTGATGGTCAATGCCATGGCAGCCAGCCAGCACCTGGTAATCCCGGTGCAGACCGAGTTCCTCGCCCTCAAGGGCCTGGAGCGCATGGTCAACACCCTGAAGATGGTCAACCGCTCGCGCAAGCAGGCGCTGCCGTTCACCATCGTGCCGACCCTGTTCGACCGCCGCACCCAGGCCTCCCTGGGCACCCTGCGGGTGCTGCGCGACACCTACCCGGAGACGCTCTGGCAGGCGTTCATCCCGGTGGACACCAAGCTGCGCGACGCCAGCCGCCTGGGCACGGTGCCTTCGCGCAACGACAGCAACAGCCGCGGCGTGATCGCCTACCGCGCGCTGCTCAAGCATCTGCTGGCCCATGTGCCGGCGAGCCAGGTAGCCTGAGCATGTCGTCGAAGCAGGCCGGCTTAGGCCAAAGAATCCGACGGATGCGTTCAAGTCCCACGCATCCGCTGCCGATAGGCTGGACAGTCACCTTGCGCGGTCATTCCTCATGAGTCGTTCCGCTACCGCCACGCGCCCCCAGCTCGCGCTGCAGTCCTACCTGGACGCGCTGCTGCAGGAGGCCACTTTCGAAGACTTCGCCGCCGAGCCGGTGGCGCAGCCCGTGGTCGCGCCCGTCGCACCGATCGCTCCGGTGGCCCTGGTGGTCAGCGAGCCGGTCATCGCGGCGCCGACCGTCATCGCCGAGCCCCAGGCCCTGCTGGCCGAGGCGCCTGAAACCAGCGTCAGCATCGACGAGTTCGAAGCCGCCGTGCTGGAAGAGCAGGTGCGCGATGCGCGCCTGGGCGCAGCGTTGCGCGCGCCGCTCGTGCAGGAACCGATCGCCGAACTGCGCCTGCCGTCAGTGCCGGCCGTGGCCGAGCCGGCGAGCGAAACCGCCTTCGCCGACGAGCCGTCCGCGCCGCTGGCCCAGGTCATCGACCTGCACCAGCCCGGCAGCGCCGAACTGCCCGCCGCGCCCCTGGCGTTGCTGGACGACGGCCGCCCGGTATGGGCCGCCGAACCCTTCGAATGCCTGCTGTTCGACGTCGCCGGGCTGACCCTGGCGGTGCCGCTGGTGTGCCTGGGCTCGATCTACCCGCTGGCGGGGCACGACCTGACTCCGCTGTTCGGCCAGCCGGACTGGTTCCTCGGCATCCTGCCCGGCCAGAACGGCAACCTGAAGGTGCTGGATACCGCGCGCTGGGTGATGCCCGAGCGCTACCGCGATGATTACCGCGAAGGTCTGCAGTACGTGATTTCCGTGCAGGGCTACGAGTGGGGGCTGGCTGTGCACCAGGTCAGCCGCTCGGTGCGCCTGGACCCGTCCGAGGTGAAATGGCGCAGTCATCGCCAGCAACGCCCGTGGCTGGCCGGCACGGTGATCGACAAGATGTGCGCGCTGCTTGACGTCTCGGCCCTGGCCGAGCTGATCGCCAGCGGCGCAGCCAGGCACCTCAAGCCCTGAGGCGCGGCGCCAATCCATTGAACGAAAACCACCGCGCCGCCAGCGGCGCGGTACCAGACAGAAGAGGCGAGGGGATATGAAGAAAACGTCAGCGCAAGGTGCCGAGGATCCGATTCTGCAGTGGGTCACCTTCCGCCTGGACAACGAGACCTACGGCATCAACGTGATGCAGGTCCAGGAAGTACTGCGCTACACCGAGATCGCGCCGGTCCCGGGTGCCCCCAGCTATGTGCTGGGCATCATCAACCTGCGCGGCAACGTGGTCACCGTGATCGACACCCGCCAGCGCTTCGGCCTGGACCCGGCGCCGGTCTCGGACAACACCCGGATCGTCATCATCGAGGCCGACAAGCAGGTGGTGGGCATCCTGGTCGACAGCGTCGCCGAGGTGGTCTACCTGCGCCAGTCCGAGATCGAGACCGCGCCCAACGTCGGTAACGAGGAATCGGCCAAGTTCATCCAGGGCGTCTGCAACAAGAACGGCGAGCTGCTGATCCTGGTCGAGCTGGACAAGATGATGACCGAGGAAGAGTGGTCGGAGCTGGAGAGCATCTGAGGTGCTGATCGCCCTGGTGGTCCTGGCCGTCCTCTGCGCCGGCCTGGTCGGCGCCTGCTACTGGCTTGTCGGGCGCCAGCGCGCGCAGGAAGCGCAGACGGTGCAGCTGGAGAAGCAGCTCGCGGTGTTCGAGCAGCGCCTGAAAGAGCAGGGCAAGCGCATCGAGTCCTACCAGCAGATCAACATCCGCATGGGCGAGGAGCTGCGCGAGCTGAGCAAGCAGGTCGCGCCGCTGCCCGAGCGCCTGGTGCGCATCGAGCAGCGCGACCCCACCAGCCTGTCCTTCAGCCAGGCGGCGCGCCTGGTGGGCATGGGCGCTAGCCCTGAAGACCTGACCCAGAGCTGCGGCCTGTCCCAGGCGGAAGCGGAACTGGTGGCGCGGCTGCACCAGGGCAAGGGGCAGGACTGAGCCAGCGGGCTGTGCCCCGCGCGCAAAAGCGGAGCGTACCGTTGATCGGGCGGGTGAAATTGTAGGAGTTTCATTACTCCTGTTTAGGACTTGTCTGATAAGAAAAGTGGCAAATCGTCGCTAAATTGGCCCTCATCAACACTTTTCCGAGGGCCATCGAGATGGCGACCATTTCCCGTCGTGCCATGGTGCTTTGCTCCCATCCCGGTCGACTGCTGAATTACAGCGTGCTGCTCAACCGGCTGGAGTTCTATCACCTGAGCCTCTGCCTGAACCTGGACGAGGTGCGCAAGGCGCTCTCCGCCCGGCACCGCTACAGCCTGTTCATCCACGACGACTTCGCCCCGGGGCCCAGCGAGCTGCTGAGCCTGAAGTCGCTCAGCCAGAGCAACGCCTTCCGCCAGTTCCTGCTGGTGGGCAACTACAGCGCCGAAGAGAAGCGCGGGCTGATGCAGTGGGCCTGGGCCAACCGCGTGCCGCTGCTGGACGTGCTGGACAAGCCGATCTCCCTGGCGCAGCTGCGCGAGGTGACCAGCAGCATGGTGCTCTACCACAGCGAGGACGAGCGGCCGATCCGCTCCGCCGTCCGCGAATTCCGCGACTACGCTCCCGGCGGCGATCACCCGCCGGTCCAGCTGGGCTGCGAGTGCCGCGCCTGAGGCGACTCAGCGCCGCCGTGAATCCGGCCCCTGCAGCAGCAGGGGCATGGCGTCCGGCACATCGCCGGGCGCGTCGTTGAGCGGGCTCTTGCCCTTGAGGTACCAGGCGAAGGCGATGATCTCGGCGATGGTGCGATAGAGCGCCTCGGGGATCGCATCGCCCAGTTCCAGCCGCGCCAGCAGGCGTACCAGCTCACCGTTCTCGTAGATCGGCACCTCGTGGTGGCGGGCAATGGCGAGGATGGTTTCCGCCAGCTCGTCGTCGCCCTTGGCGGTCAGGGTCGGGGCATTCTGGCCGTCGTAGTTCAGGGCGATGACCTGGCGCGGCGGCTTTCTCGTCTTCTTCATGCGGTCTCGTCCACCCAGCGCTGCTCCACGGCGGTACGCGTGCCCTGGGGCGGCCTGCCCTGGCGGCAGCTCAGCTCGCCGACGCTGAGGCCGGCGTCGTTCAGGCGTTGGCGCAGGGTCTGCAATTCACTGTCGATCAGGCTCGCGGTGGCGGCGCGCTCGGCCCATAGCTGGCTGCCGATGCTGCCGTGGGCGAGGGTGGCCTGGACCTGCAGCGGGCCGAGGCTGTCCAGGTCGAAGGCCAGGTCGACCCGCCAGAGCATCTCGCGGGGCTGCTGTTCGCGTTCGCCCTTGCTGCCCTGGCTGTCCTTCTCCTCCTGCTGGATGCGCACCTGGATCGGCACCATCTGCTGCTGATGGCGCAGGGGGATTTCCAGTTGCCAAGTATTCACCAGCGTGCCGTCGGGCAGCACGTCGCTCTGCGCCAGACTGCCCAGCTGGTGGGTCTGCAGTCGCGAGACGGCGGCCGCGGCCAGCTTCAGCAGGGCTTCCAGGTCGCCCTCCTGCTCCAGTTCCTGGGCCAGCCGGCTGGGCAGCGGGAAGCTCACCGGAGCGGGCGTGCGGCCGCTGCTCTGGCCGATCACCCCGAGGGCATTACGCACGAACGAGGGCATGGCCTGTGCCAGGTTGCTGGCACCGGCCAGGGCAGTGCCCGGCAGGTTGTTCAGGACTGCCGCCGCGGTGCCGCTCTGCACCGCCGGCAGCAATTGCGCGATCAGCCGCAGCAGGTTGGCCTTGAGGTCCTGGGGCAGGCCTTCGACGCCGCGCAGCAACTGGGCTTCGAGAAACACCCCGCTCTGCTGGAAGGCCTGGGCGACGCCCTTGGCGTCGCTGAGCTGGCGCACGTCCGGCAGCGCGCCGAGCAGCTTGTCCACCGCCTGGCGCAGGTCGGGGCTGATGTCCGCATCGGCATTGGCGCCGGCGCCCTGCAGGGCCTTGAACAGGCCGTCCAGCGAGCCCTGGCGGCTCTGCTGGGCGCTCAGTTGCAGGCTCAGGTCGAGCTGGTCCAGGCGTGCGTTCAGCGGCAGGAACTGCAGGGCTTGCTGGTCCTGCACGCGGGCACTGAGCAGGCTGTTGAGCGGCAGCGGGTTGGGCGATTCGAGACTCAGCTGGCGCCCGGCCAGCGGGGTGTTGAGCAGGGTCACCAGGACCTTGTAGACAACCTGTGCGGCCTTGCCCTGGGCGATCAGCTGGCTGGCGTCCACCTTGCCCTGGATCAGCGTACCCACCGGCAGTACATCGAGGTCGAGGCTGTTCAGCGGCCCCTGGCTGACCCCGCCCAGGCCCAGGCTGGGCGGGCTGAGCAGGGTGGCGGCGAGGTTGGTCTGGGTCAGCGAGGCGAGTTGCAGGGTGCTGCCCTTGGCCAGCGCCTGGGGGCTTTCGGCCACCACCAGCGCCTGCTGGCCGCTGGCCATGGTCAGGCGCAGCAGCAGCTGGAAATTCACTTGCCCCTCGCGGACGGCGAGCACTTCGGCGTGGGCCTTGTCCCCTGGCGGTAGCAGGTCGCCCAGGCTCTGGGCGAGCTTGAGCGTCAGCTCGGCGGCGCTCTGCGAGCTGCGCGGCGAAGGCGTGGGCGGTAGCGGGCGGGAAGCGCCAATTTCGCTCGGCATCGGGAACCTGCAGGTGGAGACGGGGTTACGCCCAGTGTATCGGCGCGGACCCGGAGCACTTTAGACGCTTCGGCGCGCCGGGCCGGAGAGCGGAGCAGGCCGACCAGGGATAAGCGGGCAGCTGCCGGGTTGTCGGGGTCCGAGAACTTTAAGAGAGAGTTAAGGATTGCCGCGCAAGCTGACCTTCTCGCCTATCGGCAGCCTTTGCTGTGCAAGGGCCGGCGCGATTGTTGCGTGGTGGCGAACGCAGCGTTGCTTTGTGCCGATGGGCGGTATCAGAGTAAAATTGCGTTTTCATTGCCGCAGGGACCGCAGGCTGGACCGGGTGGATGCAGTAATGACCTTTGCGCAATTGAAACGGCTGTGGCGGATCGAGATGCTGGGGGGCGAGCAACGTCGCTTCAGCTGGTCGCGGCTGTTTCGCCGTTACCGTCAGCGCGCCCGTTACCGCTACCTGTTCTGGTTCCGCCTCGCCCAGTTCCTCTACTCCAGTCCCCGCGATTTCTGGCAGAAGCGCGCCTTGCGCCTGGGGGATCGTCTGGCGGAACGCTTCGGTATCGAGATTCCCATCAGCATTCCCGTCGGCGAAGGGCTGTACATCCCCCATCCGGTGGGCATCGTCATCTCGCGCAAGACGGTGATCGGCCGGAACTTCAGCATCTTCCAGAACACCACCATCGGGCAGAAGAACGATGGCAGCGGGCCGATCGTCATCGGCGATAACGTCAGCCTCGGCGCCAACGTCTGCATCATCGGTGATGGCCTGCATATCGGCGACAACGTCTCGGTCGGGGCGGCAGCCTTCGTCAACCGCGATATCCCGGCCAACCACGCCTACATTTCCCGCCACACCCACAGCCTCATTGCGCAGCAGGAACGCTCGCCGATCAGCACCATGCACACCAGGCTGGCCCGCGACGAAGCGGCGCAGGGCGATGATGACAAGGGCCCGGAGGCCCGGCGCAGCGCCTGAGGCAGGTTACACCCTGTCGAAAAACCTGACGTCTGGCGTAGGAACGGCTGTGTATAATGCGCCGCCCGTGGCCGTGCTTGGCGGTCCGGATGGTATGGCCGCTTTTTTGCACGCCTGACTGTTTTCTGCCCGACGGTTGCCGATGCCCTTGACCCATCCCCTCCTCGAAACCGTGGCGCTCGCCTGCGAGCGGGACTGGCGCATGCTGTTCGAGCGTCTCGATCTGCGACTGGGCGCGGGCGAAATGCTACAGATCGTCGGCCCCAACGGCAGTGGCAAGACCAGCCTGCTGCGCCTGCTCAGCGGCCTGATGCAGCCCACCGCCGGTGACGTGCTGCTCAACGGCAAGCCGCTCACCGAGCAGCGCCACGAATTGGCGCGTCTGCTGCTGTGGATCGGCCACGCCGCCGGGATCAAGGGCCTGCTCAGCGCCGAAGAGAATCTCGCCTGGCTCTGCGCCCTGCACCAGCCGGCCAGCCGCGACGCCATCTGGCAGGCGCTGGAAGCCGTCGGCCTGCGCGGCTTCGAGGATGTTCCCTGCCACACCCTGTCCGCCGGCCAGCAGCGCCGCGTGGCCCTGGCGCGCCTGTACCTGGACGCGCCGCCGCTGTGGATCCTCGACGAACCCTTCACCGCCCTGGACAAGCAGGGCGTGGCGCAGCTGGAAGAGCACCTGGCCGCCCATTGCGAACGCGGCGGTTTAGTCGTGCTGACCACCCACCACAGCCTGGAACGTATGCCTGCCGGCTACCGCGCCCTGGACCTGGGCCAGCACGCACGGGAGGTGGCGGCGCGATGAGCAACGTCTTCACCCTGCTGCTCGCCCGCGAAGCACGCCTACTGTTCCGCCGTCCGGCGGAGCTGGCTAATCCTTTGGTGTTCTTCGCCATCGTTATCGCGCTGTTCCCGCTGGCGGTCGGCCCCGAATCGGAAATGCTCAAGAACCTCTCGCCGGGGCTGGTCTGGGTCGCGGCCCTGCTGGCGGTGCTGCTGTCGCTGGACGGCCTGTTCCGCAGCGATTTCGAGGATGGTTCCTTGGAACAGTGGGTCCTTTCGCCGCACCCCCTGCCACTACTGGTCCTGGCCAAAGTGCTGGCACACTGGCTGGTTTCAGGGCTGGCCCTGGTGCTGCTGTCGCCGCTGTTCGCCCTGATGCTGGGCCTGCCGGCACGCTGCCTGCCGGACCTGCTGCTGTCGCTGCTGTTGGGTACGCCGATCCTGAGCCTGCTGGGCGCCGTGGGCGCGGCGCTCACCGTCGGCCTCAAGCGCGGCGGCCTGCTACTGGCCCTGCTGATCCTGCCGCTCTACATTCCGGTGCTGATCCTGGGCAGCGGAGCGCTGCAGGCCTCGCTGCAGGGGCTGCCCACCGCCGGGCACCTGTTGTGGCTGGCCAGCCTGACGGCGTTAGCATTGACGCTGACGCCCTTTGCCATCGCCGCCGGGCTGAAGATCAGCGTCGGCGAGTGAACGAACGATCGCCGGGCTGGGAAGCGGCACCGGCGACAGACTAGAGCCCTGAATTACAGAGCCTGATGATGAACTGGACTTGGTTTCACAAGCTTGGCTCGCCCAAGTGGTTCTACGAGATCAGCGGACGCTGGATGCCCTGGTTCGCGGTCGCCGCGATCCTGCTGATGGTTGCCGGCACCGTCTGGGGCCTGGCCTTCGCGCCGCCGGACTACCAGCAGGGCAACAGCTTCCGGATCATCTACATCCACGTGCCGGCGGCGTTCCTTGCCCAGTCCTGCTACGTGATGCTGGCGGTGGCCGGCGCGGTGGGGCTGATCTGGAAGATGAAGATCGCCGACGTCGCCGTGCAGTGCGCCGCGCCCATCGGCGCCTGGATGACCTTCGTCGCACTGGTCACCGGGGCCATCTGGGGCAAGCCGACCTGGGGCGCCTGGTGGGTCTGGGACGCGCGCCTGACCTCGATGCTGATCCTGCTGTTCCTCTACTTCGGCATCATCGCCCTGGGCCAGGCCATCACCAACCGCGACAGCGCGGCCAAGGCCTGCGCAGTGCTGGCCATCGTCGGCGTGGTGAACATCCCGATCATCAAGTACTCGGTGGACTGGTGGAACACCCTGCACCAGCCGGCCACCTTCACCCTCACCGAGAAGCCGCCGATGCCGCCGGAGATGTGGATCCCGCTGCTGATGATGGTTGCCGGTTTCTACTGCTTCTTCGCCGTGGTGCTGATGATGCGCATGCGCCTGGAAGTGCTCAAGCGCGAAGCCCGCGCGAGCTGGGTCAAGGCCGTGGTGGAGCGCGCGCTATGAGTAGTTTCGAGTCCTTCTCCGATTTCCTCGCCATGGGTCACCATGGCCCGTACGTGTGGTCCGCCTACGCCATCTGCGCGGTGGTCCTGGCGATCAACGTCGTCGCGCCGATCGTGGCGCGCCGGCGTTACCTGCAAGAAGAGGCGCGCCGTCTGCGCCGGGAGGCCAGCAAGTGAATCCGGTCCGCAAGAAGCGTCTGTACATCGTCCTCGCCATCGTCGCCGGCGTGGGCGTCGCCGTCAGCCTGGCGCTGTCGGCCCTGCAGGAAAACATCAACCTGTTCTACACCCCGACCCAGATCGCCAACGGCGAAGCCCCGCACGACACGCGCATCCGCGCCGGCGGCATGGTGGAGAAGGGCTCACTCAAACGCTCGGCTGACTCGCTGGACGTAGAGTTCGTGGTCACCGACTTCGCCAAGGAAGTCACCGTGAAGTACCGCGGCATCCTCCCGGACCTGTTCCGCGAAGGGCAGGGCATCGTCGCCCTGGGCAAGATCAACGAAGCCGGCGTGCTGACCGCCGACGAAGTGCTGGCCAAGCACGACGAGAAATACATGCCGCCGGAAGTCACCAAGGCACTCAAGGACAGCGGCAAGCTGGAGCACTACGAGGCCAGCCAGAGCGGCAACGCCGCGCCGCAGCAGGGGAGCAACTGACATGGTTCCCGAACTCGGCCACCTTTCGCTGATCCTCGCGCTGTGCATGGCGCTGGTGATGTCGTTCTTCCCGCTGATCGGCGCCTGGCGCGGCGATCGCCAATGGATGAGCCTGGCGCGCCCGGCCGCCTGGGGGCAGTTCGCCTTCCTGGCATTCTCCTTCGGCTGCCTGACCTGGGCCTTCCTCCACGATGATTTCTCGGTGGCCTACGTCGCCAGCAACTCCAACAGCGCGCTGCCCTGGTACTACAAGTTCAGCGCCGTATGGGGCGCCCACGAAGGTTCGTTGCTGCTCTGGGCACTGATCCTCGGCGGCTGGACCTTCGCCGTGTCGGTGTTCTCCCGCCAACTGCCGGAAGTGATGCTGGCCCGCGTACTGGCCGTGATGGGCATGATCAGCACCGGTTTCCTGCTGTTCCTGATCATTACCTCCAACCCCTTCAGCCGCCTGCTGCCGCAGGTTCCGGCCGACGGCAACGACCTCAACCCGCTGCTGCAGGACCCCGGCCTGATCATCCACCCGCCGATGCTCTACATGGGCTACGTGGGCTTCTCGGTGGCCTTCGCCTTCGCCATCGCCGCGCTGCTGGGCGGTCGCCTGGACGCCGCCTGGGCACGCTGGTCGCGTCCGTGGACCCTGGTGGCCTGGACCTTCCTCGGCATCGGCATCGTACTGGGCTCCTGGTGGGCCTACTACGAACTGGGCTGGGGCGGCTGGTGGTTCTGGGACCCGGTGGAAAACGCCTCCTTCATGCCCTGGCTGGTGGGCACCGCGCTGATCCACTCGCTGGCGGTGACCGAGAAGCGCGGCGTGTTCAAGAGCTGGACCGTGCTGCTGGCCATCGCCGCCTTCTCCCTGAGCCTGCTGGGCACCTTCCTGGTTCGCTCCGGCGTGCTGACCTCGGTGCACGCCTTCGCCTCGGACCCCGAGCGCGGCGTGTTCATCCTGGCCTTCCTGCTGCTGGTGGTCGGTGGCTCGCTGACGCTGTTCGCCCTGCGCGCGCCGGTGGTCAAGAGCCAGGTCGGCTTCGCCCTGTGGTCCCGCGAGACCCTGCTGCTGCTGAACAACCTGATCCTGGTGGTCACCGCCTCGATGATCCTGCTGGGCACCCTGTACCCGCTGGTGCTCGACGCCATCAGCGGCGCCAAGCTGTCGGTCGGCCCGCCGTACTTCAACGCGCTTTTCGTGCCGCTGATCGCCATCCTCATGCTGGCCCTGGCGGTCGGGGTGCTGGTGCGCTGGAAGGACACCCCGACCCGCTGGCTGCGCAACATGCTCACTCCGGTGCTGATCGGCACCGTGGTGCTGGGCGGCCTGGGCAGCTTCCTGTATGGCGAGCTGCACTGGGAAGTGCTGACGGTGTTCATGCTCGCCGCCTGGGTGGTGCTGGCCGGCGTGCGCGACTTCTTCGACAAGGTCCGCCACAAGGGCGTGATCGCCGGTGCCGCGGGCCTCAACCGCAGCTACTGGGGCATGCAGCTGGCGCACTTCGGTATCGCCATCTGCGCCATCGGCGTGGTCCTCACCAGCCAGTTCAGCGCCCAGCGCGACCTGCGCATGGCGCCGGGCGAGTCGGTGGAGCTGGCCGGTTACCAGTTCCGCTTCGAAGGCACCCATCACTTCGAAGGGCCGAACTTCACCTCCGACAAGGGCACCATCCGCGTGACCCGCAACGGTTCGGAAGTGGCCACCCTGCACCCGGAAAAACGCCTGTACAGCGTGCAGAACTCGATGATGACCGAAGCCGGCATCCACGGCAGCCTGACCCGCGACCTCTACGTCGCCCTGGGTGAGCCGCTGGACAACGGCGCCTGGGCCGTGCGCGTGCACATCAAGCCCTTCGTGCGCTTCATCTGGCTCGGCGGCCTGCTGATGGCCCTGGGCGGCGTGCTGGCAGCGCTCGACCGGCGCTACCGGGTGAAAGTGAAAACGCGTGTACGCGAGGCCCTGGGCCTCGCCGGACAGGGAGCCTGAGTGTGAAGCGTGCGATCCTGCTGTTGCCCCTGGCGATCTTCCTGGTCGTCGCGGTGTTCCTCTTCCGTGGCCTCTGGCTGGACCCCAGCGAGCTGCCCTCGGCGCTGATCGGCAAGCCGTTCCCGGCGTTCTCCCTGCCCAGCGTCACCGAGCCGGGCAAGACCTACACCGAGGCCGATATCAAGGGCAAGCCGGCGCTGGTCAACGTCTGGGGCACCTGGTGCCCGACCTGCCGCTTCGAGCACCCGGTGCTCACCGATCTGGCCGCCAAGGGCGTGGTGATCTACGGCATCAATTACAAGGACGACGGCGCCGCCGCGCAGAAGTGGCTCAAGGAGCTGCACAACCCCTACCTGCTGAACATCGCCGACGCCCAGGGCACCCTGGGCCTGGACCTGGGCGTGTACGGCGCGCCGGAGACCTACATCATCGACAAGGACGGCATCATCCGTCACAAGCTGGTCGGTGCGGTGGACGAGAAGGTCTGGCGTGAACAGCTGGCGCCGATCTACCAGGGCCTGGTCGACGAAGCGGAGGGCAAATGAAGCGCTTATTTGCCGCCGCCGCATTCTCTTTGGGATTGGGACTATGCCTGACCGGCATCGCCCATGCCGCCATCGACACCTACGAGTTCGCCAACGACGCCGAGCGCGCGCGCTTCCGCGACCTGACCACCGAGCTGCGCTGCCCCAAGTGCCAGAACCAGGACATCGCCGACTCCAACGCGCCGATCGCCGCCGACCTGCGCAAGCAGATCTACACGCAGATGGCCGCCGGCAAGAGCAACCAGCAGATCGTCGACTACATGGTCGATCGCTACGGCGAGTTCGTGCGCTACAAGCCCGAAGTCAGCGAGCGCACCTGGCTGCTCTGGTTCGGCCCCGCCGCGCTGCTGGGCCTGGGCGTGATCGTCATCGGCGCCATCGTCGTGCGCCGTCGCCGCCCGGCCGCTGCCACTTCCACCACGCTGTCCGCCGAGGAGCAGGCGCGTCTCGACCAATTGCTGGATAACCAAGACAAATGATCGATTTCTGGCTCGCCGCCGGCCTGCTGTTGCTGGTGGCCCTGGCATTTCTCCTCGTCCCTCTGCTGCGCGGCCGCAAGGCCCAGGCCGAGGAAGACCGCACCGCCCTCAACGTCGCCCTGTACCAGGAGCGCCTGGCCGAACTGAGCGGCCAGCGTGACGCCGGCACCCTCGACGCCGCGCAGTTCGAAGCCGGTCGCGCGGAAGCCGCTCGCGAGCTGCTCTCCGACACCGAAGGCGCCGCCGAAGACCGCCGCTCGCGCCTGGGCCGCGCGGCGCCGCTGGCCGCCGCGGTGATCCTGCCGTTCCTCGGCCTGGGGCTCTACCTGCATTGGGGCGCCAGCGACAAGGTCGAACTGGCCCGCGAGTTCGCCACCGCGCCCAAGTCCATGGAAGAGATGACCTCGCGCCTGGAGCGCTCGCTCAAGGCCCAGCCCGACTCCGCCGAAGGCTGGTACTTCCTCGGCCGTGCCTACATGACGCAGAACCGCGCCGCCGATGCCGTCAAGGCCTTCGAGCAGGCCGCACGGCTCTCCGGCCGCCAGCCGGAGGTGCTCGGCCAGTGGGCCCAGGCGCTGTACTTCGCCGGCGACAAGGCGCTGACTCCGCAGGTCCTCGCCCTGGCCGACGAAGCGCTGAAGAAGGACCCGCAGGAAGTCACCACCCTCGGCCTGCTCGGCATCGCCGCCTTCGAGGGCGAGAAATACGCCGACGCCATCGACTACTGGGGCCGTCTGGTCGCCGTGCTGCCGCAGGACGATCCGTCCCGCGAGGCCATTGCCGGTGGCATCGAGCGTGCCCGCCAGCGCATGACCGAGAAGGGCCAGACCCCGCCGGAGGCACCGGCCGCTGCCGCTACCGCCGGCGTCACCCTGAAGGTGAAGGTCGACCTGACCGCCGCCGTGAAGGGCCAGGTCAAGCCGGACGACAGCGTGTTCATCTTCGCCCGTGCCGTGAGCGGGCCGCCGATGCCGCTGGCGGTGAAGCGCCTGACCGTCGCCGACCTGCCCAGCGAGGTGTCGCTCAGCGACGCCGACGCGATGATGCCGCAGCTCAAGCTCTCCCAGCACCCACAGGTGCAGCTGGTCGCGCGGATCTCCCGTGCCGGCAATGCGATCTCCGGCGAATGGATCGGACGCAGCGAAGCGTTGTCTACTGCCAACGCGGGCGAACAGAGCGTCACCATCGACAGCCCGGACCGGAAATAAGCAGAAGAGGGTGGAGCGATGAAGGGCAGACTGCTGGCGCTTGGCGCCATGCTGGTACTGGGTGGTTGCGTGGTGCATCCACAGCAGCCGGAACAACCACCGGTGCAGACGCCGCCGCCTTCACAGCCGGGCACGCCGATCCCGCCGCCGCCCAAGACCTCTTCCTCGCCGATCACCCCGCAGCCCAGCACCGCACCGGCCGCCAAGCGCCCGACCCAGTTCGCCCCGCCCCCTGGCGGCAAGGGCCGCTGGGACGCCAGCCTGGGCGTCTACGTGATCCAGGGTCAGAAGGACCTGTATTACCGCCAGCGCACCTACTACCACTGGGACAACGGTTGGTACTGGGGCGTCGGCCCGCAAGGCCCCTGGACCGAGACCGACAGCAGCGGCGTCCCGCCGGGACTGACGCGCAAGTACCCGCAGTAACCCGCTCTCGCAGGAGCGGACTGCGTCCGCGATCGATTCGCCGTCGCTCCGCTCAACCAGGGAGCACGGCCGGCCCATCGCGGACAGAGCCCGCTCCTACGCAGATTGATGGTCTGGTTCCGCTGTTAGGTCCCAGATGGACAACCGTTCGTGGTTGTCCTCCGCCGTACCCCTTCACGTAGGAGCGGACTGCGTCCGCGATCGAATCGCCGTCGCTCCGCTCAACCAGCGAGCACGGCCGGCCCATCGCGGACAGAGTCCGCTCCTACGAATGGTCACTCCGTGTTGCTCTGATATCGGCTTTGGCTCTTGAGGTCTTCCAGCGAAACATCCGCACGCGCCGAAGTGCCCCTTTCAGGAGGCCGAAGGTGATCGGAGTTTCAGGGGGAGAGCGGCATGGATGCCGCGCAAGCCGCGACTGGCCATGGATGGCCCTTGGCGGCGGCCCCCTGAAACTCCGAGGAACCGAGGGTACTTTTCGCGAAGCGAAAAGCCGGATGGCAGGGGCGAAGACCTTTGCCTCCTTTGGGTCGTTTGCCAAAGGAGGTCGCCCGAGGGGGCGAAACAGGAAGTCTGAGCGCACACCGAAGCGGCGCAGGACCACCCCAACTCCAAGCAAGCAATCGCATCGCGGACAGAGTCCGCTCCTACGCACCCGGCGAGTCAGGCGTTCAATCGAACGTGCCCATCTCCGCCCCCAGCTCGATCACCTCCACCCGGTTGCGGCCGCTGGCCTTGGCCTTGTACAGCGCCTTGTCCGCCGCCGCGTAGAGGTTTTCGTAGGTACCCGGCGTGCCGGCCTCCAGGCAGGCGATGCCGAAGCTGGCGGTGAGGTAGAGCAGGCCGTCCTTCATCGGCAGCGGGGTTTCTTCCAGCAGCCGTCGCACCTTTTCGGCGATGACCCGGGCCTGGGGCTGCGAGGTGTCCGGCAGCAACAGCAGGAACTCCTCGCCACCCAGGCGCGCCACGCTGTCGCCGGTGCGCGTGTAGTTGCGCAGCAGCGTCGCGGTATGGCGGATCACCTCGTCGCCCAGGGGGTGGCCGTAGCGGTCATTGATGAACTTGAAGTGGTCCAGATCGACCATCAGCAGGCTGATCGGCGCCGGCTGGCGGGTGACGCGGGCCAGCTCCATGGCCACCAGCTGGTCGAACTGGCGGCGGTTGAACAGCCCGGTGAGCGGGTCGTGACCGGCCAGGTACTCCAGCTGCCGGTTCTTTTCCTCCAGCTCCTGCCGCTGCTGGCGCAGGAACTGGCGCTGGCGCAGGTTGCGCACATGGCCGTGCCAGAGGATCAGCGAGAGGATCAGGCCGATGCCGCAGATGGTCAGGCCACCCATCTGGTTCGACAGGCGCAGCTGCGGGCTGCCCTGGGCCAGGCTCATGGCCAGCTCGAAGGCGGCCAGGGCGAGGAGATAGAGAAGGATCGCCAGCCGCGGCCGCAGCAGGATGATCAGGGCGGTAGCCACCGAGGCCATGAGGAAGGGCGTGATGCTGCTGGTGATCTGCTGGTCGGTGGCGGTGATGGCCACGCCGAAACCGAGCACGGTGGCGCTGCCGGCCACGGTCAGCGCCTGCAGGTAGCGCAGCGGCGGGTTGCGCCGCGGCCGCGAGGCGATCCAGGCGAGCAGGCCGAGCAGGGTGAAGAGGACCGCGACGCTGGCGTGGACGCGGATGATGCCCAGGCGCCAGCCGTCGTACTGGGGGCTGGAGCCTTGCAGGTTGAGCCAGAACACCAGGATGTGGATCAGGTCGAAGGGCACGGCGAGCAGGGCGGCCAGGTACACCCGCCGCAGGTTTTCCCGGGCGATCGGCAGGGCCAGCGCGTCGTTCACGGCGATGGCGTGGTGCAGCCTCTGGATCAGCGTCCTGGACAAGGGCTCGGGCCTCCTGGGCAAGTGCCGGGCACCTTGCAGAATAGACGCAGCGCCGCTTCGCTGTGGGGTGGGTTGTTGTCTGGAGGCCGCTGTGGCTGCCCTGGACGTGACGCGGCGGCGCTGCACGACAGTCACAGGCGAAGTCGATAATTGTCCGGATCACGCAACGAAGCGGCTTGGAACATTGTCGGATTCCCCCTCGGCGGGCATAGTCCGCAACCCGGATCGCTCAAGGAAATCATCATGACCAGAGTGCAACGTTTGGCGGCGGAACAGGGCCTGGACGCCGAGCGGGCGCTGCTCGACGCGACCTTCGCCGGCCAGCGCGACAGTGGCCTGCTGTTCTGGAGCCCGCTGGAACAGTCCCTGGTGATGCCGCGCCGCCTGAGCCGCCTGGAAGGCTTCGGCGCCGCCGAGAAGGCCTGTGCTGAGCTCGGCTGGCCGATCGCCCTGCGCGACACCGGCGGCGAGCCGGTGCCGCAGTCCGCCGCGGTGCTCAACGTGGCGCTGGTTTACGCGATCCCGCCCAGCGACAACGAGCAGACGCGCATCGAGACCGCCTACCTGCGCCTGTGCCAGCCACTGTGCGACTGGCTGGCGGCGCTGGGCCTCGATCCGGGCCTGGGGGAAGTGGAGGGCGCTTTCTGCGACGGCCGCTACAACGTCAACCTCGGCGGTCGCAAGCTGGTCGGCACCGCCCAGCGCTGGCGCCGCCGGCCCAGCGACGGGCGCTACGTGGTGCTGGCCCATGGCGCGATCCTGATGGAGAACCAGCGCGAGCCGATGGTCGCGGCGGTGAATGCCTTCTATGAGCACTGCGGGCTCGAAGCCCGCGTGCGTGCCAGCAGCCATGTGGCGCTGGACGAGCGCTATGGGCAACCCTGGGAGCAGGTGGAGGCCCTGGCCGGGCAGTTCCAGCGCCACCTGCTGGCCGAGGGCGTGGTGCTGGATGTGTGAAATGAACGACGTGGGTGGAATTTCGCTTCGCCCCAACCCTTCCAAGGAGTCTTGATAGATGGAACATGGGACGAATTACCTGCAGTCGGCAGTGGTCTTCCTGCTCGCGGCGGTGTTCATGGTGCCGATCGCCAAGCGCCTGCAGCTGGGCGCGGTGCTCGGCTACCTGCTCGCCGGGGTGTTCATCGGCCCTTCGCTGCTGGGGTTGATCGACAACCCCGACAGCGTCGCCAGCCTCTCCGAACTGGGCGTGGTGCTGCTGCTGTTCATCATCGGCCTGGAGCTTTCACCCAAGCGCCTGTGGGTGATGCGCAAGCAGGTATTCGGCGTCGGCCTGGCGCAGGTGCTGATCACCGCGCTGGCCATCGGCAGCGTGGCGGTGCTGGCCTTCGGCCTGCCGGTGAATACCGCGGTGGTGCTGGGCGGCGGCCTGGCGCTGTCGTCCACCGCCTTCGGCCTGCAGATTCTCGCCGAGCGCAAGGAGCTGACCACGCCCTACGGTCGCCTGGGCTTCGCCATCCTGCTGTTCCAGGACATCGCCGCGATCCCGCTGATCGCCATGATCCCGCTGCTGGGGGCGCGAGCCGATGCCGCAGCGCCCGGCGGTGACTGGGCCCACGTCATGGAAGTGATCGGCAGTATCGCCGTGGTGGTGATCGGTGGGCGCTTCCTGCTGCGCCCGGTGTTCCGCTCGGTGGCGCGCACCGGCCAGGCCGACCTGTCCACCGCCACCGCGCTGCTGGTGGTGGTCGGCACCGCCTGGCTGATGGAAGAGGCGGGCGTCTCCATGGGCCTGGGCGCCTTCCTGGCCGGCCTGCTGCTGGCCGACTCGGAATACCGCCATGAACTGGAAGCGCAGATCGAACCCTTCAAGGGCCTGCTGCTGGGGCTGTTCTTCATCAGCGTGGGCATGAGTGCGGACCTCGGGCTGATGAAGAGCGAGCCGCTGGTGGTGCTGGGCCTGACCCTGCTGCTGGTGGGGATCAAGATGCCGCTGCTGTTCCTGGTCGGCCGACTGGCCGGCGGGCTCGACAAGGTGTCGGCGATCCGCCTGGGCGTGCTGCTGGGCGCTGGCGGCGAATTCGCCTTCGTGGTGTTCAAGCTGGCCCTGGCCCAGGGCCTGATGGACGGCAAGCTGCATGCGCTGCTGGTGCTGTGTATCACCCTGTCGATGGCGATGACGCCGCTGCTGGTGCTGGCCCTGGCGCGCAGCATCAAGCCCAAGCCGGCGGCGCTGCGCGAGCCGCCGCCCGAATACCGCCAGCTGCCGGACGACGCGCCGCGGGTGGTGATCGCCGGCATGGGCCGGATGGGCCAGGTGGTCGCCCGGATCATGCGCGCCCAGGGCGTGCCCTTCGTTGCGCTGGACACATCGGTGGACACCATCGAGCTGACCCGCAGCTACGGCAATATCCCGATCTTCTACGGTGATCCGCTGCGTCCGGAGATCCTCCGTGCTGCCCAGGTGGAGAAGGCCGAGTTCTTCGTCGTCGCCACCGATGACCCGCAGACCAACATCGAGACCGCGCGACTGGTGCGCAAGCTCTATCCGCACATCAAGGTCATCGGTCGGGCGCGCAACCGCCAGCACGTCTACCACCTGCTGGACGCCGACGCGACGCCGGTGCGGGAGACCTTCCATTCCAGCCTGGAGATGAGCCGCCTGTTGCTTACCGGATTGGGGTTGAGCGAGGAGCAGGTCGGTGCGCGCATCCGCCGCTTCAAGCGCCACGACGAAGCGGTGCTGATGGCCCAGTACCGCGTCTACGACGACGAGAAGGCGGTGATCCAGACCGCCCGCGAGGCGCGCAAGGAACTGGAGACGCTGTTCGAGGCCGACCACCTGGAAGACCAGGGCATCGGCCATCACTGAGGAGGGAGCGACGGCTTCAGGCGGAGCGTACCAGCACCGCCTCGTTGGCCGCGCTGCCCAGCAGCGGCCGCACCAGCTGGTGCTTCACGGCCGGACGCGGCTTGCGGCTGGCCGCCGGGCGCGGATCGGCGATCACCAGCGGCTGAGCCGGCGAGCGCAGGGTCAGCACGGCGATCACGCTGAGCAGTACCACGCTGGCCAGCACGATCACCGACAGGGCGAAGTACAGCAGCAGCTCCACCAGGGAGCCGACCAGCAGCAGGGAATCGAGAATGACTTGCATGATGGTGTCCTCTTGACGATTGGGCGCGAACTTCGCCGGTAGCTCGTTCGCCCCTGCGGCCCGTGGGTGGGGCCGGCGAATCTCCTGCCTGCGACTTGATGGGTTCAAGATGCCAAGCAGGCTCGATCAAGAGAACTGAATGCGTCGACTGATCACTATCGACGTCATCGATAGCTGCGCCAAGGCCCGCCGTAGAGCTGCGGGGTTCACTTTCCGATCAGATCGAATGTGCCTTCAACTGCTGCAGCAGCAATTCCATGTCGATATCCGGCTGCTGGTAGTGGGCATAAGGGCTATTGTCGGCGGCCTCTGCCCGGCGTTCGGCGTGTTCTGCGTCGACCGAGTAGCCGAACAGCTCCGACTCTCCGCCGCTGAGGACCTGGTCGAGCGAAACCCTGAGCGGCTTTTGTTCCGCCTCACTGTCCGGTAGCGGATACGGCAAGTCGTCCGGTCTGATTTCGTAAGGGGGGAGAGCGGGCGCTTCTTCGATCCGTTGGACCTCGAAATGCCTGATCGGCTGGCCGTCATGCGGATGCTCTGCCTGCAGGACGTCACGAATCGGTTTGGCGACCGCGATGAAGACGGCGTCTGTGGTGGCGATGGTGTCACGGCTCGCCGCTTTCGGGTGCAGTTCCGGCGGCAGGAGTGCAGCCCCTTCGTTCAAGTGGTGATCGCCATCGGCGACTCTCGCGTCGAGCGGAGCCACCGGCGTGGTCAGGGGATGCGTCGGCAACAGCCCTTCGACAACAGCGGGCGCCCCGGGGAGGCCGTGGCCAGGCAGCGCGCCCGTCGACTGCGGTGGCAACCAGGATTTGTGGTTTGAGTCCGTGGCGGTCAGTGTATCGGTCGGGTGCAGGGTCGCCAGAGGCGCCCTCGCAAGGGGCGAAGGAACTCCGTACTGGGTGGGATGGCTGCCGTGGTTGACGTAGGTTGTTTCGATTGGCGCGACCTGACGGGACGCCGGGCCCTGGTCGGAAGGTGTGCCGGCGGAGCTCGTCTGCATGACAAGGTCGTTGGTCTGCGGGGCCATGATGATCCCATCTCCGGTATAGATACTGAAAATGGGCGAAGCTTAGGAGGGAGAGTCTGATGGATTGATCAGTACATTCTTCCGTACCTGAAGGATTTTTCTCTTTAGGCGAGGTTTCCGATAGATTTCATCTGATTGGCCCAGTGGGGTAAGGGCGCCGTCTTCGTGCATTCTGAATCGATTCAGATAGACGTCTCTGTCTACCCAACTCCAGGCCACTCAGCACGGCGCCTCCGGCGAGCTCAGAACTTCTCGCCCGGCTGCAGGAAGCGCCACTGGCCGACGGGCAGCTTGCCCATGGCCACGCCACCCAGGCGCAGGCGGCGGATCGAATCGGCGTGCAGGCCGACGGCGCGGCACATGGCGGCGATCTGGCCGGGGCGGAACTGCTTGCCGGCGAAGCGCAGGCGGTTCTCGCTCTGCCAGCTGACTTTCAGTGGCGGCAGCTCGCGGCCATCAATGACCAGGCCGCGGCACAGGCGCTTCAGGCCGTTGTCGGCGATCTGCCCGCTGACTTCCACCACGTATTCGTGCTCGATGTTGTCCGCCTCATCCACCAGCCGGCGCTGCACGCCGCGACTCTGGGTGTAGACCAACAGGCCGCTGGCGTCGGTTTCCAGCACCGTGGTGTTGAGCTGGTGGCCGAAGTGCTTGCGCAGCAGGCGCTGCTGCAGGTTGTCCTCGGCCCAGCGCTTGTCCGCGGTGAGCAGTTGCTGGGCGGAGTTGGCGCCGTTGCCGCTGCCCAGGCCGACCGGCTTGTTGACCAGGATGGTCACCGGGTGGATCGGGTCGGCGGAAGCGCCTGGCAGCAGCTCGATGCGCTGGGTGTCGACCTTGAACTGCGGTTCCTCCACGCGCTGGCCGTCCACCGTGACCCAGCCGCCCTCGATGTACAGCTCGGCATCGCGGCGCGAACAGGGCAGCAGTTCGGCGAGGCGCTTGGACAGGCGGATGGCTTCGGACATTTCGGGCAACCAGACAGGGGAAAGCCGCCATTGTAACCGCAAGCCGGCGGAATGATCCGCGCCCTGATCGGTCACAACTGTCAGACCAAGCGGCGAGGAAGCGCGATGCGGATCACCCTGATCGATGGCCTGGGCTGGGACCTGGACGAACATGGCACCGGTGGCCTGATCAACCGGCGTGGCGACAAGGTGCACCTGCGCCAGGGCGACATGGACGGCGCCTGCGGGCCCTATTGCCTGGTGATGGCGATGCTCGCCCGCAACCAGCTGGGCCGGCGCCAGGCCAAGGGGGTGACGCCGGTGGACTCGCGCACCCGCTACGGGCGGCTGATGGAGGCGCTCAACGAGCACGAGACGCTGGTGCGTGTCGGCACCACCGGCGATGACCTGCTGGAGCTGCTCAAGGTCATCAGCGACAAGGAGTACCGCGTCGAGCGCGACAACGGCACGCGGATGATCGAGCTGACCCGCCGCCACCTGGAGGAGGACATCCCGGTGGTGCTGGGTTTCCACGGCCGCAAGGGCAGCGACATCCGCCACTGGTGCCTGGCGGTGGGGATGAGCGACGACGCCTTCTTCCTCCTCGCCCCGGCGCACGACCTGCAGCGCGGGCTGGCCTGGAACGCGGTGCTGACCACCCAGGCCAACGGTTCGCGCTTCGGCTATCGCTACCTCAACGCGAAGGGGACCTGGGCGGTGACGCTCAAGGAGATGGTGGCGCTGCTGTGAGTCAGCGGGTGAAGCGGAACAGGTTGTAGCCGCCCAGCTGCTCGGGCACCAGCAGGACGAAACCATCGTGGGAGTCACGCACCACGCCGACCACGTCGGACTCGCGCGCGGCCGCCTGCTCCAGGCCGCTGTAGCCCACCTGCGGATCGTCGTTCACCGAGGCACCGCCGACGAATACCAGCTGCTTGTCGTCCAGGCGCTGCAGGTAGCCGCTGATGCGCTGCGAGCCGCTGGTCTTCTCCAGGAACAGGCCCTTGGGCGTCTGCCGCACCGAGCACTTGAAGTTCGGGTAGCCGTACAGCGCCTGGGTCTCGATCTGTACCGAGCGGCACTTCCAGTTGCCGGTCAGGGCGGCATCGGCCAGCGGCTGCGGGTCTTCCAGGACGATGCGGTAGAGGTTCAGCGCCTCGTTGCGGGCCGTTTCGTCCGAGCTCTGCTGGAGCTGGTCGAGCAGTTGCCTGACGTCGCTGTCCAGCCGGTCCAGGCGCTGCTGGTCGGCGGCGTTGACCACGGCGGGCCAGACGGTGGCTGGCTCTTCGGCGAAGGCCAGCGGCGAGAGCAGCAGGCCGGCGGCGAGGAGGGCGGTGGCGAGGGAGCAGCGTTTCGACATTGTCAGCATTCCATTGCAGGGTGGATGCCCGCGGCGCGAGCCTCGGGCGAAGAGGGTCAGGACAGCGGTGGCGCGGGCGGTTCGACGGGGGGCGTAACGGGCGCCTCGCGTTCATGCACCCAGGACATGAACAGCTCGTAGCCCAGGGCCAGCACCACCGGGCCGACGAACAGGCCGATGATGCCGTTGCTGAGCATGCCGCCCAGGGCGCCGATCAGGATCACCGCCATCGGCACCTTGCTGCCGCGGCCGAACAGCAATGGCTTGAGCACGTTGTCGGAGAGGCCGCCGACCACGGTCCAGACGGTGAACAGGATGGTCACCAGCAGCGAGTCGCTGGTCATGAACACATAGATGATCGCCGGCAGGGTGATCAGCACCACCGGCAACTGGGTGATGCCCAGCAGCAGGACGCCCAGGGCCAGCAGGCCGGCGCCGGGAATGCCCATGACGATGAAGCCCAGGCCGAGGATCAGGGTCTGGATGAAAGCCACGCCGACCACGCCCTGGGCCACTGCGCGGATGGTCCCGGTGCACAGTTCGGCCAGGCTCGGGCCGCGGTCCGGCCCGGAAATACGGATGGCGATGTCGCAGGCGGTGCGGCTGCCCAGCTTGCCGTAGGCCATGATCACCCCGGCGATGATGAACGCGGCGAGGAACTGCATCAGCCCCATGCCCACGCCCGCCGCCTGCCCGGCGACCTTCTTCGCCACGCCCTGCAGGTGCGGGGCCATCTGGTGCGCCACGCCCATGAAGTCGGTCGCCACGCGGGTCCAGAAGGGATAGACGTACTGCCCGATCACCGGCCAGTTCTGCACCGATTCGGGCGGCAGCGGGATCTGCAGGGTGCGGTTCTGGATGGCGTGCACCAGATCGCGCACGGAATCGGCCATGGACAGGCCGATCACCACCACCGGCACCAGCAGGATCACCAGGCCCAGCACCACGATCAGCGTCGCCGCGCTGTTGGGCCGCTCGCCCAGCCAGCCGCTGAACAGCTGGTGCAGCGGGTAGAGGGTGATGGCGAGGATCACCGACCACAGCATCAGGTCGAGGAAAGGATGGAAGATGCGGAAGCAGAAGAGAGCCAGCAGAAGAATCAGGCCGGCGCGGATCAGTACGTCGAGCAGGTTGCGCGACAGCAGCTTTTCCGGAGAGGGCAGCATGGGGTTGCTCCTTGCGAGGGGCCTCGGTTTGGCCCAGTCCTAACTATCGGCGGACTCTGCCCGAGTGCAAGGTGCACAGCAATAAAGGATGTTCGGAATTGCGGAGGGGTAGCGCGAAGTGCGGGTGCGAGGCGGGCAGCCTGCCGGGGTGCGGCAGGCTTGCCAGCAGGTATTACTTCTTGCCGAGGCTGATGTGGCGGCTCGGTGCGCCGTAGTTCTGACCGGTCACGCCCTTGGCGATCTGCTGGATCTCACCGCCGGAGTTCAGGAAGGCGGCGATCTGGGCTTCCAGCGCTTCGCTGGTAGCGGTCGCGGCGGGGGCCTTGGGGGCGGCTTTCTGGCGGGTGGAGGGCTTGGTAGTCATATCTGCCATACCTGTCTGCGCAAATTGGCCGCCCATTGTACATCAAACGAGCAGCTTTCGGGGCGGTTATGGAACGAACGGTCCCATTGCGCTGCCTGAATCGTCCTTCGCGTGGTGCGCCGCGGCGGTGCTACCCTCTGCCCATCCCGGCCGTTCCGAGCCCACCATGTCCCTGTTGTCGTCCCGTCAGCGCAATGCCCTGCGTCTGGCCCGCTCGTTCCTCGCTCCGTACCGCTGGCGCGCCCTGGGCGCCCTGCTGGCTCTGCTGTTCACCGCTGCCATTACCCTGTCCCTGGGCCAGGGCATCCGCCTGCTGGTGGACCAGGGTTTCATCACCCAGTCCGAGCAGTTGCTCGGCCGCGCCATCGGCATCTTCTTCCTGCTGGTGCTGTGCCTGGCGGTGGGAACCTTCGTGCGCTTCTATCTGGTGTCGTGGATCGGCGAGCGCTTCGTCGCCGACATCCGCCAGCGCGTGTTCGACCACCTGATCCAGCTGCACCCCGGCTTCTACGAGAACAACCGCGCTTCGGAAATCCAGTCGCGGCTGACTGCCGACACCACGCTGTTGCAGTCGGTGATCGGCTCCTCGCTGTCGATGGCGCTGCGCAACGTGCTGATGCTGCTGGGCGGGGTGATCCTGATGTTCTTCACCAACGCCAAGCTGACCAGCATCGTGGTCGCCGCGCTGCCGCTGGTGATCGCGCCGATCCTGCTGTTCGGCCGCCGCGTGCGCAGCCTGTCGCGGCTCAGCCAGGACCGCGTGGCGGACGTCGGCAGCTACGTCGGCGAGTCCCTCGGCCAGATCAAGACGGTGCAGGCCTACAACCACCAGGCGCAGGACCGTGCGCGCTTCGGTCGCACCGTGGAGGACGCCTTCGACACCGCGCGCAAACGCATCATGCAGCGCTCCTGGCTGGTCAGCGTGGTGATCCTGCTGGTGCTCGGCGCGGTGGGCGTGATGCTCTGGGTCGGCGGCATGGACGTCATCGCCGGGCGCATCAGCCCCGGCGATCTGGCGGCCTTCGTGTTCTACAGCCTGATCGTCGGCATGGCCTTCGGCACGCTCAGCGAGGTGATCGGCGAGCTGCAGCGCGCGGCCGGCGCCGCCGAGCGCATCGCCGAGCTGCTGCGGGCGCGCAGTGAAATCCATGCCCCGGCCAGCGACCTGCTGCACCTGCCCGAACGCATCGTCGGCAGCATCGAATTGCAGGCCGTGCGCTTCGCCTATC
Source organism: Pseudomonas nitroreducens (assembly GCF_014204515.1). Classification (GTDB taxonomy): domain Bacteria; phylum Pseudomonadota; class Gammaproteobacteria; order Pseudomonadales; family Pseudomonadaceae; genus Pseudomonas; species Pseudomonas nitritireducens_A. The sequence continues at coordinate 97,104 of NZ_JACHLI010000025.1, forward strand.
CTTCGCGTCCGGAGCAGTGGGCCATCGACGGCATCGACCTGCGCGTGGCGCCGGGCGAGACCCTGGCGCTGGTCGGCCCGTCCGGCGCCGGCAAGTCCACCCTGTTCGACCTGCTGCTGCGCTTCTACGACCCGCAGCAGGGGCGCATCCTGATCGACGGCCAACCCATCGCCCAGCTCGACCCGGCCGACCTGCGCCGCAGCTTCGCGCTGGTGTCGCAGAACCCGGCGCTGTTCTTCGGCACCGTGGAGGAGAACATCCGCTACGGCCGCCCCGGCGCCAGCGACGCCGAGGTGGAAGCCGCCGCCCGCGCCGCCCATGCCCACGAATTCATCCTGCGCCTGCCCCAGGGCTACCAGACGCATCTGGGCGAGAGCGGCCTGGGCTTGTCCGGCGGCCAGCGCCAGCGCCTGGCGATCGCCCGCGCGCTGCTGGTGGATGCGCCTATCCTGTTGCTCGACGAAGCCACCAGCGCGCTGGATGCGGAGAGTGAACACCTGATCCAGCAGGCGTTGCCGGGGCTGATGCGCGATCGCACCACCCTGGTGATCGCCCACCGCCTGGCCACCGTACTCAACGCCGACCGCATCGCGGTGATCGAGCACGGCCGGCTGGTCGCCCTGGGGCGGCATGCCGAGCTGGTGGTCAGCAGTCCCCTGTATGCCCGTCTGGCCGAGTTGCAGTTCGGCCAGAAGGAAAACCTGTAGGAGCGGACTCTGTCCGCGATGGCCTCCGGTGCGTTGCGACCACATCGCGGACGGAGTCCGCTCCTACGTAAAGTTCTTCGCGGGGACTGCCCTCTCCCTGAAGGGAGAGGGCTAGGGAGAGGGGAAATCCGAGGCACGAACAAACAGAAGAAGACAGTTGCTCCTACGGACGCATTTCAATTCGGTGCTGTTCTTGTAGAAGCGGGCCAGGCCCGCGCTGCGCGTCGATGACGCGCCCCCGATCCGGCAACCGGCGGCAGCCAGATCGCGCCAATGGGCGTAGAATGCCCGCCCCGTTCACGAGGTAAGCGTCATGGCAGTCATAGGTCGGTTCAATTCGTTGCAGGTGGCCAAGCACACCGATTTCGGTCTCTACCTGGATGGCGAGAGCCATGGCGAAATCCTCCTGCCCAAGCGCTACGTGCCGAAGAACGAACCCACCGAGGTCGGCGACTGGCTCAACGTGTTCATCTACCTGGACAGCGAAGACCGCCTGATCGCCACCACCCAGAAGCCCAAGGTGCAGGTCGGCGGCTTCGCCAGCCTGAAGGTGGTGGAGGTCAACCGCGTCGGCCTGTTCCTCGACTGGGGCCTGCCCAAGGACCTGCTCCTGCCGCATTCTGAGGAGAAGCGCCCGCTGCAGGTCGGCGACTACTGCGTGGTCTACGTCTACCTCGACGAGCGCACCCGCCGCATCACCGCCACCGCGCGCCTGGATCGCTACCTGGACAACGTCCCGGCCAACTACAAGGTCGGCCAGCAGGTGGACCTGCTCGTGGTCGAGCGCACCGACCTGGGCTACAAGGCCATCATCGACGGCAAGCACTGGGGCCTGATCCACAAGAACGAAGTCTTCAAGTTCATGCGCAACGGCCTGCGCGAGACCGGCTACATCAAGGAAATGCGCGCCGACGGCAAGATCAGCCTGAGCCTGCAACCGGCGGGCGCCGGTCTTTCCGACGCGCTCAGCGAGCAGATCCTCACCGCCCTGCGCGAGGCCGGCGGCACCCTGGCGCTCAGCGACAAGAGCCCGCCGGAGCTGATCGCGCAGCAGTTCGGGGTCAGCAAGGGCAACTTCAAGAAGGCCATCGGCGGCCTGTTCAAGCAGGGCCTGATCGTCATCCACGACGAACGCATCGAACTGGCCTGAGCGTTGCGCGGCTGACGGCTCAGCCGCGCCCGCGAACGATGGACTCGGCCACCGCGCAACGCGGCTGCGCCGGGGCCAGCGAGCCCATGCGCTGCAGATCGATGGGCGTGCCCGGCGCGGCCTTCAACTGACGGCGCAGATCGTCGAACACCCGGTCATGTTCCTGGCGAAAGCGCAGTACCGGCCCGGAACAGACCCGCAGGCCATGGCGGCGCAGCACACGGGTGGCGCTGCCGGCGAAGTTGAAGGCAATGTCGCCGGGCAGCTCGAAACCGTCCCTGAACGGCAGGCCGTCGATCTCGCCCTCCAACTCGAACTTCACCACGGCATCCCGGCTGGCGGCGTTCTCCACCGCATAGCTGAGGCGGATGCGGTACTGCTGGCGGTCGAGCCCGGCGGTGGAATGGATGGTGACCCCGGTGGACGTGGTCATGCTTTCCTCCTCAAGCACAAAAGCCCGCGGCCGCAGCCGCGGGCATCGGGAACTGGCCTCAGAGGCTCAGCTGGCCCGCGTAAAGACCGTAGCCGGCAGCCAGGGTCGCGGCCAGCAGCACGGCGAAGATCAGCCATTCCGCCTTGCTGAACACGCGCTCGCCGCGTTCGCGCTTGGCCATCACGAAGAGCACCGCGCCCGGGGTGTAGAGCAGCGCCGAGAGCAGCAGGTGGTCCATGCCACCGGCGTACACCAGCCACAGGCTGTAGATGAGCGCGATGGCGCCGATCACCAGGTCCTTGCGGCGCTCGCGCAGCAGGCCCTCGTAGCTTTCCCCGCGCAGGCACAGCAGCACGGCGTAGCCGGCGGAGAACAGGTAGGGCAGCAGTGCCATGGACGCAGCCAGGTACACCAGGCTGGTGTAGGTGCTGGCGGCGAACAGGGTGACCACCAGGAACACCTGCACCGTGGCGTTGCTCATCCACAGCGCGTTCACCGGCACGTCCTTGTCGTTCTCGCGGGCAAGGAACCTGGGCATGGTGTGGTCGTGGGCGGCGGCGAACATGATCTCCGCGCTCAGCAGGATCCACGCCAGCAGCGCACCGAACAGCGAGACCACCAGCCCGGCGATGATCAGCACCGCACCCCAGTGGCCGACCACGTGCTCCAGCACATAGGCCATGGACGGGTTGGGCAGGCCGGCCAGCTGCGCCTGGTTCATCAGGCCCATGGACAGCACGTTCACCAGCACCAGCAGCGCCATCACCGAGACGAAGCCGATCACCGTGGCGGTGCCGACGTCCGAGCGTTTCTTCGCGTGGCCCGAATACAGGTTGGCGCCTTCGATGCCGATGAACACCCACACGGTGATCAGCATCATGTTGCGCACCTGGCTCATCACGCTGTCGAAATCGACATGGCCGTGGCCCCAGAAGTCGGCGGTGAACAGGTCCATGTCGAACGCCACCAGGCCGATCAGGATGAACAGCACGATGGGTACGACCTTGGCGACCGTGGTGACCTGGTTGATGAAGGCTGCCTGCTTGATCCCGCGCAGGATCAGGAAGTGCAGGCCCCACAGCAGCAGGGACGAACAGGCGAAGGCGATCACCGTGTTGCCCTCGCCGAACACCGGGAAGAAGTAGCCCAGCGCGCTGAAGATCAGCACGAAGTAGCTGACGTTGCCGAGCATGGAGCTGATCCAGTAGCCCCAGGCCGAGTTGAAACCGATGTAGTCGCCGAAGCCGGCCTTGGCGTAGGCGTAGACGCCCGCGTCCAGTTCCGGCTTGCGCCTGGACAGGCTCTGGAAGACGAAGGCGAGCATCAGCATGCCGACGCCGCTGATCGCCCAGCCGATCAGCACGGCGCCGGGGCTGGCGCTTTTCGCGACGTTCTGCGGCAGCGAGAAGATGCCGCCGCCGATCATGGAGCCGACCACCAGGGCGGTAAGCGCGGCCAGACCGAGTTTCTGGTTGGGCGATGTGGACATTTCCCAGCCTCCTGATAAATGGGACTCGAATAGTGTCGAGTTCGACAGGAGGTACCCGGCTGACATGAATCAATAGCAGGCTAACGGTTCCTGAATGATTCCTGAACGGCCGCCCATTCGCTCCGCCAAGGGGCATTCGCCCGCCCCGCAGTGGCCAGACCGCTGGCCGCTGCGGGCGCGGAGGAGCAGTGCAGCAAGCCGCCGGTGCTCCTCACATCATGTGGCGGAAGCGATTCCAGGCCTGTTCCACCGACAGCCACCAGGCCGGCGTGGCGCTGCCGAAGCCGGCGACCTGCAGGCGCGGGTGCAGCCCGACGACCCGTTCCAGTGCCGCCTCCTGCTCGGGTTTCACGTCGACGAAGAATACGTGGCGACCTTCCTGCAGGTTGTCCTGGAAGCGCCGCACGTCCGCACTGGGGCGTTGCAGGCCGAAGAAACTGCTTTCCCACAAACTGAACGCACCAAGCACCACGGCAAGGAAGATGATCGGTACCCAGCCCGCGGCCGTCTGGTTCCAGCCGCCGAAGTAGCCGCCGAGCAGCACCAGGACCGCCAGCACGGCGCCGATCAGCGCGCCGATCTTGCCCCAGTGCACCACGTCCTTCTTCATCATCGAGGGCACTTCGTGGAGGTGGTGCTCCTGCAGTTCCGCATCGCGCTCGCTGAGCACATGCATCTGCTCCAGGCCGATGCCGCGTTTGCTGAGCTCCTGCTCGACCTGTTCGAGGTCGTCCAGGTTGTCGCTGAGGTAGTAATGCCGGTTCATGACGAGTCTCCTGCCCCCAGGAATCCCCCATGAAGAAATCAGCAAGGATTGCCGAAATTAGTCCATAGATCGCAGTCATTCAGCACAAATGACCTGCAAGGCAGTTTAGCACCGGGCGCGCTCGGGCAGCGCTGGGGCGACAGGCTGCCCGCGTGAGGCCGGCGAGCCGGTGCGAGGCTTGACCCGCCTCAGGGATTCGCCGGCCCATCCCCACCATAGTGGGCTTCCCTGGGGAGGAGAGCAGCGCGATGGGCGGAGCATGGGTGATACACGTGACGGCGGCGGGACTCTGGCTGGGATGCGTGCTGGTGGAGATCGTTTTCGAGCGCCGCCTGGCGGCGCTGGAGCAGTGGTCATTGCTGGCCAGCCTGCATGATCGCGTGGATCGCTGGATCGAGTTGCCGGCACTGGCGGCGGTGGGGCTCACGGGGGCGTGGCTGCTGTACCCGCAGCTGATACGCGGCAGCCTGTCCGGGTGGCTTTGGGCGAAGCTGGTATTCGCCGCTCTCGCCATCCTGGCGAACCTGTACTGCGCCGCCCTGGTGTTCCGGCGCTGGCGCCTGGCCGAGAGCGGCGACATGCCCGGCTTGCGGCGCGTGGACCAGCTGCAGCACAAGGTCGGGGCTCTGGTGCTGCTGGGCCTGCTGGGTGCGCTGGGCTGTGCCCTGGCAATGGCCGGCTGAGGCTTGCGTAGCGGCCGCGGCTGGCAGAGGATGCGGCTCTTCACGAGGCAGGAGATCGTAATGATCCGCGAGATTCTCAAGATGGGCGACGAGCGCCTGCTGCGCATCGCCCCGCCGGTGCCTGAGTCCATGATCGGCAGCGCCGAGTTGCAGCAGCTGATCGATGACATGTTCGAGACCATGCATCACGTGGGGGGCGTCGGGCTCGCGGCGCCGCAGATTGGCGTCGACCTGCAACTGGTGATCTTCGGCTTCGAGCGCAGCGAGCGCTACCCGGATGCGCCGGCGGTACCGCCGACCATCCTGCTCAATCCGCTGATAACACCCATCGTCGACGAGCTGGAAGAGGGCTGGGAGGGTTGCCTGTCGGTGCCGGGCCTGCGCGGCGCGGTGAACCGTTATCGAAGCATTCGCTACCAGGGCGTCGATCCCCAGGGGCAGCCGATCGACCGCACGGTGGAGGGATTTCACGCGCGGGTGGTGCAGCACGAGTGCGATCACCTGATCGGTCGGTTGTACCCGTCGCGGATCACTGACTTCGGCAAGTTCGGTTTTACCGAGGTGCTGTTCCCGGGGCTCGATCCGGCGGCGGATGACTGATCGCCCGATGCTCGCCGCAAGACTTCCTTCATAAGCGCCGGTGTTCGAGTGGTCGTAGGAGCGGACTCCGTCCGCGATTGGCCTGCATCGAGCCGGACGCCATCGCGGACAAAGTCCGCTCCTGCGGGTAACCAGCAAACCGCCCGGCCCCTATGCACGAACGTCGATGTTTGAGCTGTCGTAGGAGCGGACTCCGTCCGCGATTGGCTGGCATCGCGCCGGAGGCCATCGCGGACAAAGTCCGCTCCTACGGATAACCAGCAAACCGCCCGGCCCCTATGCACGAACATCGATATTTGAGCTGTCGTAGGAGCGGACTCCGTCCGCGATTGGCCTGCATCGCGCCGGACGCCATCGCGGACAAAGTCCGCTCCTACGGGTAACCAGCAAACCGCCCGGCCCCTATGCACGAACGTCGATATTTGAGCTGTGGTAGGAGCGGACTCCGTCCGCGATGCTTTTGCTTTGGGCTGGGTTTTCCTGCGCCGCTTTGGCGTGCGCGCGCACTTCTTGTTTCGCCCCCTCGGGCGACCTCCTTTGGCAAACGACGGATGGCCGCCCCACCCAAAGGAGGCAAAGGTCTTGCCTCGGACATCCGGTTTTTCGCTTAGGCGAAAAATCCCCTCGTTGAAGCGAAGTTTCAGGGGCCCGAACTAGGCGTCCCCCCACGAAGGGCCATCCCTGGCCCATCGCGGCTCTCGCGACATCCATGTCGCTCAACCCCTGAAACTGCGCTTCAACGAGGCCTCCTGAACGGGGCATTCGGAGTGTGCGGATGTTTCTCTGGAAGTCTCTAAGAGCCAAAGCCAAAGCCAAAGCCAAAGCCAAAGCGGCATGGAGTGGCTTTTCGTAGGAGCGGACCTTGTCCGCGAAATCCCCGCGGCGTACTCCGTGGCCCGGCCATGACGCCAACCTGCAGTGCTACCTGTAGGAGCGAGCTTGCTCGCGAACCGCAACCCACTGCAGCTGATCCAACGGGACCCTACGCGCTGCCAGGGAGAAATGGGTGGGCACAGGGCAGGGCGTACAACCGCCGCCGGTTGTACGCCGATTCGCCGATGGGAACGATCAGGAGGGCTGCTGCGGGGTGCCCAGCAGGGATTTGCCGGTTTTCTTCTGCCGCTTGGCCATGCGTTTTTCGTGGGCGGTTTTCAGCGGTTTCTTCTTCGCTTGTTTCTTCGCGTCGAGGCCTTTCATACGTCTGTCCTCCGAAGGGACGCCCTCGGGTCGAGGGCTGACTGCTTCAGCATAGTCCCGCCGCGCCAGGCCGTGCGGCCGTTCAGCCAGCGGCCAGGCGCTGCAGTTCGCGGCGCACCATGTTGGCGTAATGCGGTGGGCTGAGCTGGTACAGCTCGGCGGCAACCCAGGGCAACCAGCGGGCGCCGAGCCTGTCGCGTTCGGCCAGCAGGCGCCGGGCTTCGGCCACGGCGCGCTGGGCGTGTTGCTGGTGGTAGTCGGCGCGGCTCATCAGTGACGGATCAGGTCTTGGCACAGCTCAGGGTCTGCGGGTCGATGGTGATGCTGGCCAGCGGCTTGGCATCGCTGCCCAGGTACTCGTGGGTGACGCCCAGGTGGTGTTCGCGGAAGCGCTGCAGCAGGTCGGTCTGCTCGCAGGTGGTGCTTTCCAGCTGCTTCTTCAGGCCGCTCTCGAACTTGGCGCGGGCGCCCAGGTCCATGGCGTCCAGGCGCAGGTTGGAAATGGCGTAGCGGTAATACAGCATCTTCTTCGCCGGGTCGAGCTGCACGCTGTTGAGGGTGGTCACCTTGTCTACCTGGCGCGGCAGGTTGGCCTTGGTCACCTGGTCGAAGTAGTCCGCCGATTCCTTGAGGAATTTCGCTTCGTCGGGGGAGTCGTCGGCGTGGACGGCCAGGCTGGTGAGCAACAGCAAGGGCAGGGCGAGACGGGCAAGCGGCATGGGAGATTCCTGTACGGCTGATGGGGGTGGGGCGAAGGTGCAGGTTCAGTAGCTGCGACCGCGAGGGCGTGGCCGGGTTCGGTCGGCTGTGCGCTGACGGCGCGCTCATGGCGTGTGAGTGTAGAGCACCGCCGGCCGCCAGCCGCTCGCGGGGCGATTCTTTTGCGGGTAGGCTTGCCGGCGGCCGTTCCCCACCCATTCTTTTGCAGGTTTGCTGCCCGCCATGCTCGAACTGACCCAGATCGACCTCGCCGCCGATCCCGCCGCGCAACGCGTGGTGAAGGACGAAACCGTCACCGTCAAATTCGCCGCGGCGCCGGGTGAATTGATCAGCCTGGAAGGCCCCAACCGCTACGCCGTGGGCGACGCGATCATCTGCGCGGCGAGTGGCGAGCGCTGGGTCGTGTCCCGCGAGCGTTTCGATCCGAAATACCGGCCCGCCGATGCGGCGCTCGTCCATGGCCAGCCCGGCGCCTACCGCAATGTGCCCACTACGCTGCTGGGTCGACGCATGGACGAACCCTTCACCCTGCTGCGCTCGGCCGGTGGCGACCGCCTCACCGGTGCGGCCGGCGACTGGGTGCTGCAGTACGCGCCCGGCGACTACGGCGTGATCAAGGCCGAACGCTTCGCCAAGGTCTATCGCCTGGCCGACTGACGGGCATCCGCACTGGCCTCATCCCGCCGCAAACGGCTATGGTCTGTCCTGGCCGGCGCTCTGCGCCGCGCTTTTGTTGCAACTTTGCCGCGGCGCTGCGGGTCCACCCTGCAGCCGCCCTCTGGCGGAGCGCTCATCGGGAGGACGGTGCGGAATGCGATTCATGGATATGCGCGGGCTCAGCCTGGGGCCCTGGAAACTGCTCAAGCTGACGGTGAAGGAGTTTCTCGACGACGAGATGCCCACCTACGCCGCGGCCCTGGCGTACCAGGGGCTGTTCTCGCTGTTTCCCTTCCTGCTGTTCCTCATCGCGCTGCTGGGTTTCCTGCACCTGCCCGAATTCTTCGACTTCCTCCGCCAGCAGGCCGACTACGTGCTGCCGGCCCAGGCGCTGGAGCAGGTCAACCCGGTGATCGACCAGTTGCAGCAGCGCCAGGGCGGGCTGCTGTCCATCGGTATCGTGGTGGCGCTGTGGTCGTCCTCGGCGGCGGTGCGCTCGCTGATGATCGCGCTCAACGCTGCCTACGACGTGCGCGAAGGCCGCCCGGCGTGGAAGCGCATCCCGCTGTCGCTGTTCTACACCTTCGGCCTGGTGGCCATGCTGATGCTGATTGCGGCGCTGATGATCCTCGGGCCGCAGGTCATGGGCTGGATCGCCGCCAAGGTGGGCCTGGAGGAATTCGTGGTGATCCTCTGGAGCATCCTGCGCTGGCCGGTGATCGTGCTGCTGATGATGATGGCGGTGGCGATCATCTACTACGTCACGCCCAACGTGCAGCAGAAGTTCCGCTTCATCACCCCCGGCTCGATGCTGGCGGTGGTGCTGTGGATATCGGCATCCCTGGGCTTTGGCTACTACGTGAAGAACTTCGCCGACTACAACGCCATGTACGGCAGCGTCGGGGCGATCATCGTCCTGCTGCTGTACTTCTACATCTCCTCGGCGGTGCTGCTGCTGGGTGCGGAGCTCAATGCGGTGATCGAGCACCACCTGCCCCACGGCAAGGCGCCGGGCGAGAAGACCTTCGAAGAGGCCACGCCGGCGCCGGAACAGGGCTAGGGCTGCGCCGGCTGACCGGCCACGGCGGGCGGTTCGCTGAGCAGCGCGTTGACCAGCGCGGTGGCCTTGTCGAAGGACGGATAGCCGCTCCTGGCGACGTCCAGGTGGCCGTAGTCCTCCTGGTACTGCTGGGCCTTCTGCGGATCGGCCTGCTCCACCAGGAAGGGTTCCGACCAGATCTTGTAGAGCAGCGCCACGGCATAGGGTTGGCCGGCGTCGGCGGCCTTCTCCAGCAGCGGCAGCACCTCGTCCACCTGCGGGCCTTCCTTGATCTTCAGCAGCGCCATGTAGAAGCTCGCCTCGCCGCGTTCGTCCTTCTCCAGGGCGCGGGCGAGCAGGGCTTCGGCCAGCTCATAGTTGGCCAGGTCGCCGGTGGCGATCAGCAGCTTCGCCTGCAGCATGTCGTTCTGGTAGAGCAGGCGCTCCTGGCGGCAGGCCTCGCCGCTCAGCGGTTCGTCGCAGGGGCTGGTGGCGGACGTCGAGCAGCCGGCCAGCAGCAGCGGCAGGGCCAGGGCGGTGAGCAGGTAAGGCGTGGGGTGCTTGCCCATGAAGGTCCCTCGGGAACGGATATCAGGGTTCGACCGGTCGGGGCGCGCGCCGGTTCTGTCGTTTGCCGAAAAGCATAGCCGCCAGCGCTCGCCACCGGTCATCCGAGGGCTTCGAAACCGGGCAGCTGCGGCAGGCGCTCGATGAGGAAATCGATCAGCGCGCGGGTCCGGGCGGGCAGGTAGCGACGCGAAGGATACAGCAGGCTGGCCTCCTGGGTCGGGCCGCGCCAGTCCGGCAGCAACTGCTGCAGCGTGCCCTCGGCGAGCAGGTCGGCCACCAGCCAGGCCGGCGTCAGCCCGAAGCCGGCGCCCAGGCAGTAGCTCTCGCGGATCGCCAGGGAGCTGTTCACCGTGTAGCGGCTGCGCGTGGCGAGGTTCAGGTCGCGGCCGTCGGCGTGGCGCAGCAACAGGTTCTGCCCGGCGTCGAGCCAGGCGAAGCGCAGGTAGTCGGCCAGCGGCAGGTCGGCGGGGCTGGCCAGCGCCGGTTGCTGCGCAATCCACCGCGGTGACGCCACCAGGTAACGCGGCGAGCGCGCCAGCGGGCGGGCGATCAGTTGCTCGGGCAGTTCGCCGCCCAGGCGCAGGGCGAGGTCGATGCCTTCCTCGGCGAGGTCGACGAAGCGGTCGTTGAGCAGCAGCTCCACCTCGACTTCCGGGTGCCGCTGCATGAACTCCAGCAGCAGCGCGTTCAGCCGCAGCACGCCCAGGCTCACCGGCGCGCTGACCCGCAGGCGACCGCGGACCTGCTCGGTCTCGCCACGGGCCTCGCTGACGCCTTCGGCGTAGCTCTCCAGCGTCTGCCGGGCGTGCTCGTAGAAGCGCCGGCCCTGTTCTGTCGGCTGCACGCGGGTGGTGCTGCGGATCAGCAATTGTGTGCCGACCTGGCGTTCCAGGGCGGCCATGGTCTTGCTCACCGTCGGCTGGCTGCTGGCGGATTCGCGCGCCACGGCGGACAGGCTGCCCAGCTCCACGGCCCGGACGAAACAGTGCAACGCCTTGAGGGTATCCATGTCCTATTCGTTTATCGAATGGTGGGTCTGCAAATATGCCGTCTACCGCTGTGATTGGGAATGGCTGAGCCTGTGCTCATCCCATCACCGCTATCGAGGAATGCCATGAAACGCTTTCTGCTCGCCACCCTGATCACCCTGGTCCTGCCGCTGGCGCAGGCCGACGAAGGCCACTGGCAGGCGACCTGGAGCGCCAGCCCGCAGCGCACCTGGGGCAAGGAAGCACCGCTGCCGCTGGGGGTGCCGCCAGTGATCGGCAACCACACGCTGCGGCAGACCGTGAAGGTCAGCCTGGGCGGGCAGCGCGTGCGCATCGCCCTGTCCAATGCCTATGGCAGCCAGCCGGTAGCTATCGGCGGTGTTGCCGTGGCCCTCGCCGCATCGGCCGGCCGGCTCGAAGGTCCGAGCCGGCGCCTGACCTTCGCCGGCCAGCCCACCGCCTACATCGCACCGGGCGCCGAGCTGCTCAGCGATCCGCTGGACCTCGCCGTTCCGCCGCTGGGCGAATTGGCCGTATCGATCTACCTGCCGCAGCCCACCGCCATCGAAAGCTTCCACTGGGACGGCAAGCAGCGCGTCTACGGCGGACCGGGCGAACAGCTGGACGCGGCGCAGCTGCCGGCGGACGGCGGGATGGAGGCGCGGCTGTTCCTCGCCGATGTGCTGGTCGAGTCGGCCGCGCCACGTCCGGTGGTGGCGGTGCTGGGCGATTCGATCAGCGATGGCCGCGGCGCCAGCCTGGACGGCAACCAGCGCTGGCCGGACGTGCTGGCGCAGCGGTTGGCGGCGCGTGAGGTGGGCGTGATCAACGCCGGCATCTCCGGCGCGCGACTGCTCTCCGACGGCATGGGCCAGAGCGCCCTGGCGCGCTTCCAGCGCGATGTGCTCGGCAAGCCGGGAGTGAGGGCGGCCATCGTGCTGCTGGGGATCAACGACATCTCCTGGCCCGGCAGCACCTTCGCGCCGAACAACCCGCTGGTGCAATACGAGGACCTGATCGCCGGCTACCGGCAACTGATCGCCCAGGCCCACGTGCAGGGAGTGCGCATCGTCGGTGCGACCCTGCTGCCGTTCGAGCGGGCACTGAGCGGCTCGCCCATCGAGCACTACCATGCGGCCAACAAGGAAGCCTTGCGCCAGCAGCTGAACCAGTGGATTCGCAACAGCGGCGAGTTCGACGCGGTGCTCGACCTGGACGCCCACCTGCGCGACCCGGCCCGCCCGCAGCGCCTGCTGCCGGCCTACGATAGCGGCGATCACCTGCATCCGGGGGATGCGGGGAATCGGGCGATGGCGGAAGCGGTGGATATCGATGCACTGCTGCAGGGGATATGACGCCTGGATTTCGGCGTTGCCGGGGATCTATCGCGGACGGAGTCCGCTCCTACGCAAGCGCTAACAGGATACGTAGGAGCAACTGTCTTTCTCTGACAGACCGTGCCTGGGATTCCCCTCTCCCTAACCCTCTCCCTGAAGGGAGAGGGGACCGTTCGGTGCAGGTTGAAACGGTGGCGTCAGCCGGCACGGATAGCTCCCTCTCCCTTCAGGGAGAGGGCGGGGGATATGGCCGCCATTCGCGAAGGAGTTTCCCTTGTAGGAGCGGACTCTGTCCGCGATTGGCCCCACCCTGGCACCCTCCGACCAGGCTTGCTTAGCTGCCGAACGCCGACCCCGTGCTGTCATCGTCCATGCCGCGCTCCAGCTTGATCTTCAAGGCCAGGTCGGTGCGCGAATCGGCGAACTTCAGCGCATCGGCGACGCTGACGCGGCCCGCTTCCAGCAACTGGTAGAGGCTCTGGTCGAAGCTCTGCATGCCACTCTCCAGCGCACGTTCCACCGCGCCCTTGAGCTCGGGCAGCTCGTCGCGCTGGATGATCCCGCGGATGTGCGGCGTGCCCAGCACCAGCTCCACCGCCACCGCGCGGCGCTGCTGGGTGCCGGGCACCAGGCGCTGGCCGACCAGCGCGAGGATGTTCTGCGACAGGTCGGCCAGCACCTGGGGCCGCGCCTCGTCGGGGAAGAAGCGGGTGATGCGCTCGATGGCATGCCGGCAGCTGGTGCCGTGCAGCGTGGCCACACACAGGTGGCCGGTCTCGGCATAGTGCAGGGCGTGCTGCATGGTGGCGGCGTCGCGGATCTCGCCGAGCATGATCACGTCCGGCGCCTCGCGCAGCACGTTGCGCAGGGCGTCCTCGTAGCTGTGGGTATCCAGGCCGACCTCGCGCTGGTCGATGATCGATTTCTTGTGCGTGTGGAGGAACTCGATGGGGTCCTCGATGCAGACGATATGCCCGGAACGGTGGCGGTTGCGGAAATCCAGCATGCTCGCCAGGGTCGTCGACTTGCCCGCGCCGGCCGCACCGATCACCAGGATCAGCCCGCGGTCCTGCATCGCCAGCTTGTCGAGAATCGGCGGCAGGCCGAGGGCGCTGACCTCGGGGATCACCTGCTTGATCAGGCGCACCACCATCGCCACCTCGCCGCGCTGGTAGTAGATGTTCGCGCGGAAACGCCCGACGTCCGCCACGCTCAGCGCCAGGTTCATCTCCAGGTTGCGCTCGAACTCTTCCACCTGGGCTGGCGACATCAACTGCCAGGCCAGGGTCTTCACCTCGCCCGGTCCCAGCAGCCGTTCACCCACCGGCTGGCTGTGGCCCTCGACTTTCAGGTGCGGCGGCGCGCCGACGCTGAAGAACATGTCCGAGCCGTTCTGCTCGGGCAGCTGGCGCAGGTAGTGGAAGACGTCGGGGAGGGTGGAGTCGTTCATGGAACCGTCCTTGGCAGGCGAATGGGTGCAACTGCACTGAGCCTAGCTGCAATGCCGGACGGGAGACTAGGGGAGGCTGCGGCACGCCGTGTTGACGTGCCGCAGGGAAGCGCCTCAGCTCGACAGCTGGTTGGCGAACTGGCCGACGGCGTCGACCACGCGCTGGGCGCTGTCCTGGATCTCGATGATCACCGTGCCGGCCTGGCCGGAGAGCTCCAGGCCCAGTTCGGCCTGCTGCCGGCCGCGGTCGATCATCGCCACGGCTTGCCCGGCGAGCTGCTGGTTCTGCTCCACCACCTTGGTGATCTCCTCGGTGGCCGCGCTGGTGCGCGAGGCGAGCTGGCGCACTTCGTCGGCGACCACTGCGAAGCCGCGCCCCTGGTCGCCGGCGCGGGCGGCTTCGATGGCGGCGTTGAGCGCCAGCAGGTTGGTCTGGTCGGCGATGCTGCGGATGCTCTGCACCAGCGCGCCGATGGCCTGGGACTGGCGGTCCAGCGCCTCGATGCCCTGGGCGGCTTCCTGCATGCGGTTGGCCAGCTCACGCATCACATCCACCGTCTGCTGCACCACCGCCGCGCCCTTGGTCGCGCTGTCGTCGGTGCTCTGCGAGGTGTCGAAGGCGATGGTCGCGGCCTGGGCCACGGCGTTCTCGCGGTTCACCTGGTCGGTGATCACGGTGGCGAACTTCACCACTTTGTAGAGGCGGTCGTGGGCGTCGATGATCGGGTTGTACGAGGCTTCCAGCCAGACCTCGCGGCCACGGCTGTCGACGCGCTTGAAGCGGTCGGCGACGAATTCGCCGCGGCGCAGCTTGGCCCAGAAGGCTTCGTACTGCGGCGAGTTGTATTCGGCCGGTTCGCAGAACATGCGGTGATGCTTGCCCTGGATCTGCTGCAGGCTGTAGCCCATGGAATTGAGGAAGCGATCGTTGGCGGTGAGTACTTCGCCCTGCAGGTTGAATTCGATCACCGCGGTGGAGCGCTGCAGCGCCTCGATCAGGTTCTCGTGCTCGCGGGAGTTCTCAATGGTGCGCGTCAGGTCGCTGGCGTACAGCGAGAAGTGCCGCACCACCCCGGCGCTGTCGTGCATCGGCTGCAGGATCGAGCGCAGCCAGGCTTCCTCGCCGTTGCCGCGCAGCAGGCGGATCACCCCGGCCAGGTGTTCGCCGCGCTCGATGGCGTACTTGACCTTGAGATGGAAATCGAGCCCGCGCACATGGTCGGGGATCAGGTCCAGCAGCGGACGGCCGATCAGCTGGTCGCCGCGGTGGAGCATTTCCTTCTCGAAATTGGCGTTCACCGATTCGATGCGCCCACGGGGGTCGAGGAAGAGCACAAGCATCTCCTCTTCGAGGCTGGCGCGGACCTCGTTCACCGAGGCGAGCTCTTCACGCAGTGCGGCCAGTTCCTGCTTCAAACGCGAATTGAACATTCGTGGGCATTCTCAAGTGGTGGGGCATCCAGGCTGCTGCCGGGTTGCTTCATCCACTGCATCGGCTGATGCGGCCACGACTTTAGGGGCCATCGAGTTTCGCCGGGCACCCATGGGGCAAGGGCTGGCGTCGGTTTCGGGCGCTGGGAGCAGGGCGCTGCTCAAGGGCCGGTGGGCGGTGCGCAAGGGGAGGGATGGCCGCGCCCACGGACGGGGCGCGGCGCGGCGGAGCGATCAGTCCTCGCGGCTGGTCACTTCCACCAGGTGGTAGCCGAACTGGGTCTTCACCGGACCCTGGACGACGTTCAGCGGCGCGCTGAAGACCACCTGGTCGAACTCGCGGACCATCTGGCCCGGACGGAAGCTGCCCAGGTCACCGCCGCTGCGGCCGGACGGGCAGGTGGAATTGTCGCGCGCCACCTGGGCGAAGTCGGCGCCGCCTTCGATGGCAGTCTTGAGTTCATTGCACTTGGCTTCGCTGGAAACCAGGATGTGACGGGCGGATGCACGGGCCATGGGATAACTCCTGAACAGGCAGTAGGAAAGGGCGAAGCCTAGCCGATTCCAGGCGCGAACCCAATGCCAGGCGCGTGATGGTGCGGCGTTGTGCAGGAGCGAGCGCTGGCCTGCTGTTGCAGCGGCCGGAACGCGCGTAGGAGCGGATTTATCCGCGATTGGCCTCGCCCAGAGGGAGGACGTGCCGGCGGAGAGCGATCGCGGACGGAGTCCGCTTGTATGGCGTTAGGGTAGGAACCTGTCGGGGGTGGAGGGACAAAGTCCGCTTCTGCAAGCCAGACGGTAGGAGACT
>NZ_JACHLI010000026.1 GCF_014204515.1 Pseudomonas nitroreducens
GCCTTGAACTACCGATCCCCAAGGGAATTTCGGCGGCGCAAACAGGCAGCAAAATTAGCGTGAGTCCCTGTACTCAGATGCGGGGAGCAGACCACACTTCGGACAAGTAGCAAATGCCCACCAGCCAACTCAATACGCTCGAAAGTTTCCGCCGATATCAGCGAGTGCTGATATTCGGCGGCGGTATTGTCGCGACCTTGTTGGTCCTGTTGATGCTGTTCGCGGAAGTCAGGACCACGCTGCTCAAGCATCGCGAACTGCTGCTGCAGGCGTTCGGTTCCGAACGGGCGCTGCTGCTCAAGGAAATCGACGCGCGGGAAGATGCTTTCCGTATCGTCCTGATCGGCGCGGAAATCGTCTGGCGAGAGGCGGGCCACTTCGACCTGTCGGAGGTGGACAGCTATCGTCAGCATGAGCGCCAGTGGCTGCTCGAATCATCCTCCGAACTGCGCCCGCAATGGGTGTTCGGCACCGGCCACGAGTGGGTGGGGGATGAGGAACTGGCGCGCTTCTTCAGCCTGGCCACCGAGGTGGGCAGGGGCACCTCGCTGGACCGGATGGTCAAGGGAGAAGTGCTCTCGGCGTACTTCTACAGCCTGCGCCACGACATCGCCGGCATCATCCCGGCGCCGGACCTGGACGCACGCTCGAGAATCGCCCAGGAGCGCGGCAACTTCCTGCGCCTGCTCACCCGGGATATCGATCAACGCCTCTCCGTCAGCCATGCCGATGCCGAGGCGCACCATCCGCTCTATTGGCTGCCCCCGTACACCAATCCCTACAGCGGCGAGCGGGTGCTTCGCATTGCCGGCCCGATCATGGACCGCGGCACTCCCTTTGCGGCGCTGGTCATGGAATACGCGGTGTTGAACCTGTCGCGCACCGCGGTGCCCGAACCCAGCCGCGGCGCCTACATGATCCTGTCCGCCCAGGGCGAAATCATCACGGCCTCCGAGTCCACCTACTCGAAGTCGGCCGGGCTGGATGGGAAATTGCTCGATCAGGTACTGCGCTCGTCCGAAGGGCGCCGGGTCGAGCATTTCTCGCTGGATGGCCTGGTCCTGGCCGATGCCCTGGGGGAGACCCAGTGGCGACTGGTGTACTACTACTCCTGGCGTGACCTGCTCGCGAGCGTCGGGTGGCAGATCGTGCTGCAGGTCGGCCTGACTCTCGTCGTGCTGCTGATGATCTGGATTGCCCTGCTGTTCTTCAAGCTTCGCGTGCTGCGCCCGTTGATCAAACGCTCCCAGCAGGTCTTCGAGAGCGAGCAGCTCAATCGGACGCTGATGGAGACCGCTCCTGTCGGGTTGGGGCTGCTGATTGCCGATACCGGGGAGTTCCTGCTCAAGAGCCGCTCCATGGTGCAGATGCAGACCCGCATCGATCTGCAAGGGCAGCGCCTGGTCGTCGAGCTGGTGGAGTGCTACCGGCGCAACCGCACCAGGCTGCGGGCGAGCAGCATCGGCCAGCTGATCCAGGAAGATCTCACCATCGACTCGCAGAACCACGGTGCCGTCAGCCTCTCGGTGGGCATGACCTCGGTCAAGTACCGAAAGCGCGAGGCGGTGGTGGTCGCGTTCACCGACATCACCGCGCAGAAGCAACTGGAAGTCCAGCTGCTCAACGCCAAGGATGCCGCCGACCGATCCAACGCGGCGAAGTCCGCGTTTCTCGCGGCCATGAGCCATGAAATCCGCACGCCGCTCAATGCGATCATGGGCAACCTCGAATTGCTGGCTTATGGCGCGACAGCGGAGCAGCTCGATCGCCTGGAAATCGTCCGCAAGTCCTCGGACAGCCTGCTGGCGATCGTCAGTGATGTACTCGATTTCTCGAAGATCGAAGCCGGCGAACTCCTGCTGGAGAACATCGAGTTCGACGCGGTGGAAGTCGGTGCAACCACCCTGGCACTGTTCACCCCCATGGCGCAGGCCAAGGGACTGCTGTTGCGGGGAGAGCTGGGCGACTCCATTGCCTGCCCCATGCTGGGGGATCCCACCCGGTTCAGCCAGATCCTGAACAACCTGCTGTCCAACGCCATCAAGTTCACCGAGCAGGGTGAAGTCATCCTGCGCCTGAAGGTGGATGCCGCGAACCGACAGCTGTGGGCCGAGGTGCAGGACACCGGTATCGGCATGTCCGAGGCGCAGATCCTGGATGCCTTCCGCGCGTTCAGCCAGACGGATGCGACCATCTCGCGCCGCTATGGCGGCACCGGCCTGGGGCTGACGCTGTGCCTGCGGCTGGCCGAAGCCATGGGCGGGCGGCTGTCGGTGCGCAGTTCACAGGGCAAGGGGTCGCTGTTCCGGATTTTCCTTCCGCTGGGGGAGTCCTTCCAGCCCAGCGCCCCGGCGCGCTTCGATCGCCAGCGCGTGGTCCTGCTCACTTCAGCGCCAGCCTGGCAAGGCTACCTGGTGGAGGTGTTGGAAAGCTGGAATCTGCAGATCAGCTGTTTCCAGCATCCCGCGCAGATCGACGAGGAAACGCTGGCGCGAGCCGCTGTGCTGATCATCTGGGGCGAGCGGGATACCTGGCATCCCCAGGATGAGGAGCAACTGGTCGATGGCGCCAACTGGCTGATCGATTGCAGGGCTGACGGCCCCGCCGAGCCCTTGCTGGCCGGGCATGTGCTGAAGGCCTCGTCCTATGGGTTGAAAGGTGTGGCCAGGGCGCTCGAGCACGTTCTGCTGGAAAAGCCCTTGTCGTCCCGCCCCCTGCAGCCGCAGGCCTCGACCCTCCGCCTGAGGGTGCTGGTGGCCGAAGACAACCCGGTGAACGGGCGCCTGTTCGAGGAGCAGTTGCAGATGCTGGGCTGCGACGTGGAGGTCGTGCCGGATGGTCTGGCGGCCCTGGCCTGGCTGGAGCGTCGAGAGTGCGATCTGCTGATCACCGATCTGTCCATGCCAAGGCTCGACGGCTATGGCCTGGCCAAGGCGGTCCGCCAGCGCTGGCCGCAGCTTCCGGTCATCGCGGCCACGGCGAACATCACGGTGCAGGAGCAGGAAGGCTGCCGGGCCGCGGGTATCGAGCGGGTGCTGGGGAAACCCCTTTCCCTGTCCGGCCTGAGCAAGGTCCTGGAGGATCTCTGCAGGCTCCAGGGCTCCCCGCTGGCGCCGTCGGCGGATCGTCGCCTGCTCGGCAACCGCGACTTGCCAAAGGGGATGGAGGAGGTCTTCCGACAGTTCTGCCGCTCGTGCTTTGCGGATGTTCGCCGTGCGCTGGAAGAAGAGGATGAGGGGGCGCTGGCGCACCACCTGCACGCCTTGAAGGGGGCCTTGGGGGTGTACCAGCACAAGGAAGAGTGCCAGAGGATCGTGGCTATCGAAGCACGCAGATCCCAGGGGACGGAGCATGTCAGGCAGAGCGTTGAGCAGCTGCTGCGGGACCTCGAAGCCAAGTTGAGTCTGGAAGCCGGCCAGCGCGCCGACGCCGGCTGAGGCCGGCGGGGAAAAACACGGGTTATCGGCAGTCCAGCGCACCCGGATCGGGCGTTGCCTTTGCTACGCTTAGGCGATCGGCTTGAGCGCGCCCGGCGCCCGCAGCGGACCAGGGATTCCTGAGACGCCTGGATGCCGCGTCATGCAAGAAGGAGCTCCATGCCTACCGCCTCTCAACGCGTTCTGGGAAAGCTGCGCCGCCACCAGTATCTGCTGATCAACGCTGGCGGCCTGATCATCACCCTGGCGGTGATCCTGGCGAGCACCCTGGAGCTCTGGGCGGGTGTCCGCGAGTACCTGGCCAAGGTCCAGGATGAGGTCTCCATCGATGCGCGGCAGTTGAGCGAGACCAGTGCCCGCACCACCGCGAACCTGAGAAACAACGCGCAGAATATCGAGGTCTCGCTGAAGTCCCGCGATCCGGTCGATCCGGCCCTGGTGCAGGATTACCTGAACAATGGCGGCGCGACCCAGGTCCGCACCTCGCCAGATGCCGCGCCGGTACTGGTGGTGAGCAAGGGGTTTGCAGGCAGTACGCGGGAGGTCGAGCCGTTCCTGCGCATAGCCCAGCACATGTCTCCCGCCATATCGATCATCGCTGCCCGCAATGATGATCAACTCAGCGCCTACCTGTACGGCACCGAAGCTCAAGCACTGCTCCTGGCAGTTTCCCCCTGGCCCGGCGATGCATGGCAACAGCGGCTTCTCGCGGAGAAGGCCCGCCTGTTCGCGGAGCTCACCCACCTTGAGCTGGAGGGGGGCGCTGGTGGAAGGCCCACGCTGCACTGGTTGCCTCCCGCGGTCAGTCGCCTGACGGGGAAACTGTCGGTGCCGATCGCCTCGCTCATTCGCGGTCCGCAGGGGCAGCCGTTCGGCGTCCTGACGGTGGAGTTGCCCAGCGAGATACTGGCCGCGCAGCTGAGCGAAACGGCATTTGGCGGGAACTGTTTCATTCTCAACGACGCCGGCCAGCAGATGATGAGTTGCAGCACTGCAGCGGCGGACGATCTGCTTGAGCCGGCGCGCCAGGGGCTGGCTGCCGGGCTGGGGAAAAAATTCCGCAGAAACTATCAGGACGGCGTGTTTTTCTACGGCTGGTCCCTGGGGCAGAACGGCTGGACGCTGATCTACACCCAGTCATGGCGTGACATCTTCCAGGGAATGCGCACCCAGGTCATCCATACAGCCATGACCGCGGGCACGATCATCATCCTGACCTGGATGCTGCTGGGGCTGATCCAGCGGAAGATTTTGATGCCGGCCGTGCGGCAGTCCGAGATGGTGTTCGAAAGCGAGCACCTGAGCCGCACGCTCATCGAAACCGCCCCGGTGGGCCTGGCGATCCTCGATGCCGGCAAGGGCTCGGCATTGATTCGAAGCCCGGCGATGGTGCAACTGCAGAGTCATATCCGCCAGGGGCATGACGTGCTGCCTGGCGAGTTGCTGCTGCGTTACAGGCAGCGCCCCGAGCCTGCGGAGAATGAGCATTTCCATACGGAGATAACGCTCAATACCGTCGACAAGGGCAGCGTGGTGCTGTCCGCCAGCATGTCCCCAGCCCGCTATCACGGACAGGACGTGCTGGTCACGGCGTTCGTGAACGTCACCGAGAAGAAAACCCTGGAGCATGAATTGATCAGGGCGCGTGAGGCCGCCGATCAGGCCAATGCGGCAAAGTCCGCGTTCCTGGCCGCCATGAGCCACGAAATCCGCACGCCCCTGAACGCAGTGCTGGGCAACATCGAACTGCTTTCCCGCGCCATCCCGGCAAGCCAGCAGGGCCGTCTGGAGGTGATCAGGAAGTCGTCCAACAACCTGCTGGGCATCATCAGCGATGTCCTGGATTTCTCGAAGATCGAGGCGGGGGAGCTGAAGCTCGAACGCATGGAGTTCGACGTGTTTGCGCTGGTGGCCGATGCCCTGGCGGTTTTCCTGCCCGTGGCGCAGGCCAAGGGGCTGATACTTCGCGGAGAGATCGGCACCTGCGCTGCGCAACCCCTGTGGGGCGATCCCACGCGGATCTCGCAGGTGCTGAACAACCTGCTTTCCAATGCGATCAAGTTCACCGAGAGCGGGGAAGTGACCGTGCGTGCCGCGGTGGATAGCGGCAGCAATCGGCTCAGGCTGGAGGTGGAGGATTCCGGCATCGGGATGACCCAGGAGCAGCTCGGCCAGTTGTTCCGGGCGTTCAGCCAGACCGACGATTCGATCACCCGGCGCTATGGCGGCACCGGACTGGGACTGGCGCTCTGCCGGCATCTGGTCGAAGCCATGGACGGTGAAGTGGACGTGCAAAGCCGCCCGGGCGAAGGCAGCGTCTTCAGGGTGGCTCTCCCTTTGGGTAACAGCGAGATGGCCAGCGCCCCGGCCTTCAGTGGCGAAAAGGTCCTGGTGCTCGCGGTACTGCCCAGTGATCAGCGCTACATCAGCCAGGTACTGGCAGGCTGGGGCCTGCGCGTCGAGGCTTTCCAGCACCCTGTGCAATTGAGCGATGAATCCCTGGCCAGGGCCGATGCCCTGGTGTTCTGGGGTGAGCGCATCGGCTGGCTGTCAGCCGACCTGAACCGCCTCGTCTCGGAGTCATCCTGGGTCATCGACTGCCGTTCTGACGGCCCCTCGACGCCGTCTGCGAGCGGACATGTCGTGAGTGCTTCTGGCAACGGATTGAAGGGGCTTTGCCAAGGCCTTCTGCATGCTTTTCAAGGGCAGGATCTGCCCGAAGAGGATGGCCATGCGGATATCCGCCAGGCGCATCTGCATGTGCTGGTCGCCGAGGACAACGCCGTCAACCGCCGTCTCATCGAAGAGCAGTTGCAGCTGCTTGGCTGCACCGCAGTGCTGGTCGAGGATGGGCAGAAGGCGCTGGCAGAGCTGGAGCGTCAGCGCTTCGACCTGCTGATCACCGACCTGGCGATGCCGATCATGGACGGCTACGAGCTGGCGCGGCAGGCGCGTCGACGCTGCCCGCAGATGCCGGTGATTGCCGCCACTGCCAGCGTCACGGTGCAGGAGCAGGAAACCTGCAGTGCCATCGGGATCGCCAGGATGGTGGCCAAGCCACTCTCGCTGTCTGCCCTGGAGCTGGCGCTGTGCGAAGTTTGCGGGATCGCCCAGGCCGGCATTCACGCCGAGGAGGGGAGCGATCCCGCGGATTGGCTGGGTGGAAAGGCATTGCCGGCGGATGTGCGCTCGACCTTCGAGAGTTCCTGCCAGGAAGCGCTGCTGTCGATAGCGCAAGCGCAGGCCACGGCCGACGCAGAGGCGATATTGCAGCAACTGCATGCCATCCAGGGGGCCTTGAGTGTGTTCGGATTCGAGTCGATAGCCGAGCAGGGGCGGCTCGTCGGCCAGCGGATAAGGGAGAGCGGAGTGGAAGGCTGCACCCGTCTGATCGAGCAGTTCTGCCAGTCGCTGCGAGCAGAAGTCCTGCAGGCGCCTGTTTCCGTAGACTCGCTGATCGCCCGGCTGATGCTGCTGTCCCGGCCTGGTGCAGAGAAATACGACCTGGACGAAATAAACTCGACCGTCCAGCAACTGGCCGTGAGGCTAGCCGAAAGGTAAGTGGGCCAGGCGAGTAGAGTGCAGATGACTGATGGAGGCGGTATTCCACTATTTAGGATACGCAGCTTTGCTAGCCTGCGTATCCTGACAACAGCTTCTCTCTTCTTATTCCAAAGAATTATCTTTCCCGTGCATGCAACACTAATTAATTGGGCTCAACTTTGAAAGAGGTGACAATATTTCATTCCAAACCTTATCGCGCAAATGGGGGAGCTGGCTTTTCTCAATGTCAGTTAGTCCGTAAGCATCGGGATTATCCAGGACGTTCTGGAATTTAACAATCCGACAATTAAATTTACCGTTGTGCAGATCTTCGTTAACTATGTATATGGGCAGCACTTTCAGCGCCGAAATATAGCTATCCTGCCTGGTTGTGGTGACGTTAAATTTAACTATGTAGGAAAGCTTTGAATTTCGGCTTTCTGGGTGATAGCTGACAAAATCACCAAAGCTATAAATGACCAAGGCATCCTGCTTGTTGTCCGGGCGCGGGATAAGCTCAGCGGGCTGACTGACATGTGCGTGGTTGCCCAGGATTGTATCGACGCCGCGTGCAATAATTTCACGAGCCGCTTCGCGAATATTGACATGGGGGTACATCTCAAATTCCCAGCCCCAATGAACATAGGCAATGATCCAGTCCGCGCGATCTCTTCTAGCTGCAGCAATCTGACGTTCTATGAGTGAATAGTCAGGGCGAGGCTTCACGTCATTAAACCGCACTTCGTTGACCAGAGAGTCTTTCGGCGGAGCTCCATACCCATTGAGATCCATCGTGAAACAAAGCACAGCAACTTTTATTGTTCGACCAGCCCCTGAACTTACCAAATACAGAGGGGACTCTTTGTGCTCCGGGTCTCGCACCGTCCCCGAAAATTTCATACCTGAACCAAAGGCCTGAATGCTGTTAATCGTTTCTTTAACTCCATCCGCATCCCAATCCATAGCGTGATTAGTTGCTGTGCTAACAAAATTGATGCCTGCGCGAGTGTTGAATCGATTGAGCATTTCTATGGATGTATTCATTTGAGCTGGCTTCCCAGGAGATTGAGTTCGTCCTATAGGCTGTTTGGGATGAACTGTTGATTCTAGGTTTGCACTTACGATGTCAGCAGTGCTGTAAAAATCACGAATTTCATCGAATAAATGGTTCGTGTTTTCCGGTGTTAAGACATCGACCGCCAGTAAGTCTCCCGCGCACGAGAAGGAGAAATTTTCTGTATTTTCTGGCGGATCTTTGGCAAGCTCGCTCAGATCTTGAGATGCGAATACTTGTTCAATTCCAGACCCTTTCTCTGCCACTTCAAGCTGGTTGAACCAATAGCGATAAACCCACTTCAGCTTTTCAAATTCACTGCCCGCGATATCATAAACGCCAGTCTCTGGTTGCGGGTAGTGAAACTCATCATAGTAAATATAACTCATCAGCAATACCGCCATTCTCGCCACGGTTCGCTGGTTGGTTGGCCCAACCTCCAACAGCCATTTAATAATCGCCTTGATGTAGCGCTCCTCCTCTGGGGTGATCGTTTCAGGGAACTCGAAATCGGGCTGAGCTGCTCGCTTCAAACAGGAAACGATTTCAGCGCCATTATTCTCAATATGACGTAACAGCTTGGTTAGAAAGTCTGGGAGGTTAATGTCGTAATCATTTTTCATATCAATCTCCAGTTATGAAAATCAGCATGGCTCAGAAGATTACGTTTTCCGGTCGTAAGTTCTCAGCTTTTATGGGTATAGCTGATTTATTGAAGATTTTTTACACTCCCAAGTATTTCGTACAAGTACTATGTGCTACCCCGGAATGATAGATGTTCCCAGCCTGCGCTTTGATCATCGGAGGAAGTTTATGAGCGCTCAGCGATTTTCCCCGGAATTCAAGGCCGAAGTCATCAGGCGGCCCGCCGAACGCGAATATTCAGTGGTAGAAATTGCTGCAAGCTTCGGCGCCTCTACTCACAGCCTCTACAAATGGGTAAAGGCCATCACTCCTGACAAGTCGAAGAGGTAAGCCAGCGAACTGCTGGAAGCTGAAATTGAAATCTTGCGACTGCGGGCCAAATGCGCAGCCTTGAAGAAGAGTGAGATATTTTAGGTACTCCTCAATGATCAGCTTCGCTGATGCTCTGAGCTCTCGACAGGCCGAGGATGGAGTCGGATAAGCTTGAATTGCGTATCGATGACCGGGATGGCGTAGCTACGCTGCAAAGCGTGGTGCTGGAATAGAGGCCAATCTGAATTTGAGGGCTGTTCCAGAGTAGTGACTATCGTGACTCTTTCAAAAACAGCATGTGTTGCGGGTACTGCATAGAAAAAACTTGCGCCGCCTCGGAGGAGGCGGCGCAAGGTCAAGGGTTAATGATTAATGAACGGTTACCTGAATGTTCTGCTCGATCAGGACCTCATGGGTGCCGGACACATAGGTCTGATAAACCACGCCGCCGATCTCGGCCTGGCCGGCATCGGCCCAGGTCTCGGAGAGGCTGTCGATCAGCTGGATGCTGTTCGAGCCATCGCCGTTGATGACGAACTGGTTCTTGCCATCGGCCAGCAGCATGTCGACCTGACCCAGGCCTTCCAGGGCGTGGGCGCTCAGGCTGACGCTGTTGGCGCCGCCCTGTCCCAGATCGATCTTCTCGATGCCGGTGATGCGGTTGACCAGGCTGTCGATGTCCAGAGCCATGTTGCGACCGTCGATCAGCAGCGTGTCGATGCCGGCGCCACCGTTGATGGAGGTGAACGCGGTATTGCTGATGCCGATGACATCATTGCCGTCGCCGCCCTGAACACTCGAGAGGAACTCATTGTTCAGCATCAGGCCGGTTGCCGAGCCATCGTCGAAGAGCATCCACAGCCCACTCGAGGACTCGACGTGGGCCGCCAGGGGAGTCGGCGTCGACGCATCTTCGATCGACAGGCCTACGGAGCTGTCCACGTCGATGATGCGGCCCTTGATCGCTTCACCGCTGCCGTCCGAGACATAGGTATCGGTCCAGGTGACGAACAGGCGGCCGTCGGCGAGGAAGGTCGCGTCAGGCTGTTTCTGTTCGCCTACCATCAACTGGTGAATGCGCAGTTCCTGGCCCACCCGGTGACCATCGTTGTCAAAGTACTGGGCATAAATTCCTGCGGAATTCAGCCCATCCACCACGTCCGCGTTGGAGGTGTACAGGACAATGAAGCCACCATTGGGGTTGGCTACAACGGTCGGCGTCTTCTGGGTTCCCGGAGTGTAACTGTTGACCAGGAATTCCCCACCGACAGCGGTGCCATTGGGCGTGAAGATCCTGCCCCAGACGCCCCATTCGGATTGATCTACGCCAGACACATCGTTGGAATCCCATGTAACGATTATGTTTCCATTCGAGAGGGTTGCGATAGAAGGGCTATCCTGCACGTTTGCAGTTACAACGTTAGCGGTGACCGAGGCACTTACTGACAGTGTGCTGGGGTTGTAGATGGTGAGAACGACATCGCAGTTGGCGTTGGGGTATTTTCCCCATGCAATGGCTAAATTCCCATCTTCAAGTTTCGTAACCGATACATCGCTGGATGGCTTCTCCCTGACCCCGATCTCACCAATTATGGTATCCCCACCAACAACTTTTCCACTTGCATCAAATTGTCGAGCTACGATATCCCACTGCTTGCCAAGGGTTACTGCGGCCTGCCACATAACCACATAGCCGCCATCATCGAGAACGACAATCTTTGAATTCTGATTGAAGCCGTAGTTGGCAGGGCTAATGGCGAGGTCAGGACCTACTTTGACCGATCCGTTGATATTGCCGTTGTCATCATGGGTATAGCCAAAACGCTGGGTGTGAACGACTTCGCGCCCGCTCTCCCAATTGTGCCAGGAAACCATGAAGGTGCCATCCGGGAAGGCTACGACATCCGGGGCCACAGTGGTGTCTGACAGCTTGGCGCTGATGTTGAACTCAGGACCGACCGGCATCCCGCTGGCATCGAACACTTGCCCCATGGGCTGACTTATACCCGCGTACTTGGAGTTCCAGACCACGACAAAACCACCGTCAGGTGTTGCGCAGGTAGTTGAGCGGTTCTGATCGTTCTCACGGTTGGTATTCACCAGGAACTCGGAATAGAAGCCAGCATCGGCGTCAATCGTGACCCCTTCGATGCCGAAGCCGCTGCCGTCGATATTGTTGCTTTGCCAGGTGACGAAGATATCGCCATTGTCCAGCAGTGTGGCGTCGAGCATATTGGCCAGGTTGATATCATCCCAGCCCGCGCCCTGGTTACCCTGGATCACCGGGTTGACCAGGAACTCATGGCCGATCTTCTGGCTATTGGCGTCAAAGCGCTGGGCAAAGATCGCCGAGCCGCTGCCGTCGCCGCCATCGGAGCCCCAGATCAGCACATAGCCGCCGTCTTCCAGGGCCACGCCGACCGGCTTGTACTGCTTGCCCTGGCGATATTCGTTAACGATGAAGTCGCCGTCGCCGATGATCTTCGCCGCGCCGGTAACCGGGTCGAAGGTGTAATGCGCCGCGCGGATGTCGGAGCCGATGGCCTTGCTGTCGTTGCTATCCCAGAAGACCACAAAGCTGCCATCTTTCAGGGCGATGGCATCCGGATATTGCTGGTTGTTGTCAGTGGTCGTGTTGAGCGTGATGACCGGGCCGTTGGCCGAGCCATCAGTCTTGCGAAGCTGACCGAGAACGCCGTTGCCCTTGCCGTCCGGGCCGTCCCAGACCGTGAGGTACCAGCCAGCATGGGCCGGGTCGTCGAAGGCGACCATCTCCGGGCCACCGTAAGCTATCGAGGCCCCACCGGACTTGATGACGACTTCGTTGCCGACCGGTTTGTTGTTGGCGTCATAGGTGCGCTGGACGATGGAGCCGCCGCTCTGATCGCTGCCCCAGGAAATGATGTAACCGCCGTCAGGCAGGCCCAGGCTGTAGGCAGCGCGCTGCGCACCGGCGGTGGTCTGGTTGACCAGGAATTCGTCGGTCTGGGCGGCGCCGTCGGCCGCGTAGCGGCGCGCGTACACACCGTCACCGCTGGGATCCAGCGTGCTGACATAGGATTCCCAGGTAATCAGGAAGCCACCATCGGCAAGCGCCGTGACGCTCGGAGAGTCCTGGTCATTGGCGTTGCGCTGGTTGACGAACTGCTCCTGACCGATCTTGTGGGTGCCGGTCGGGTCCATCAACTGCATGCATACGTCATAGCCACCGCGGGCATCCTGCCAGACCACCACGAGGTTGCCGTTGGCCAGGCGAGTCACCTGCGGGTTGTTCTGATCGCCAGTGGTGTTGGTATTGATCTGCTGGGACGAGTTCGCCCCGGCAGTCACGTCGAACCCACCCATCTGATCATTGCCCACGGTGATGCTGTAGGGCGCGCTGGGAGCGGTGGCGTTGCCAGCCTGGTCCATTTCGACGGCGGTGAAGGTGTTCTTGCCCAGGTGCAGATCGTCCGCGACGTGGATGGACCACTTGCCTTGGCCATCGACCTGCGCGCGGCCGACTTCGCGTTGGCCGCTGGCCTCGCGAACGTAGAGAACCACGGTATTGCCGGCGGTGCCGGTGCCGCTGACGTCCGGATTCTGGTCGTCGGTACGGCCGTTGGGCGCGATGTTGCCGGTGATCTTGCCGACGTCATCGTAGACGCTGGTGATGCTCAGCTTCGAAGCGTCCGGCGGCGACAGGTCCAGCACCAGGTCGAAGCTGGGGGACAGGGCGCTGGGCGATTGGCTGGCGTTGAACGCCTGCACGGTGAAGGAGTGCGGGCCTTCTTCCAGCGACGCGCTCGGGCTGAAGCTCCACTTGCCCTGGGCATCGACCTGGGCTTCGCCGAGCAGTTTGCCGTTGTCGTAGATGCGGACGCTGTCGCCCGGCTTGCCCTTGCCGCTCAGGGTCGGCTTGTCGTCATCGGTGTGACCACCCCAGGCGACGGGGCCGACGATACGACCGACATCGTCGAAGACGCTGTCGATGGTGGGCACCTGAGTGGCATCCGGAGCGAGCGTCAGCACGAACGGCGTGCTCGGCGTGCTGAGGTTGCCGGCCAGGTCCCGGGCGACGGCGGTGAAGCTGTGCTCGCCGTCGGCCAGCGGCGCGGCGGGGGTCAGCGACCAGGTGCCCTGGGCATTGGCCAGCGCGGTACCTACCAGCTTGCCGTGGTCGTAAACGAAGACGGTGGTACCCGCTTCGGCGTAGCCGGTCAGCGTCGGGGTGCTGTCATCGGTCTGCTGACCTGAGTGCAGCGCACCTTGCTGGTCGCCGACATTGTCCAGCGCTTCGTTGATGCTCGGCATGGCCGGCGGGATGGTGTCGACGGTGAACTTGTAGGCCTTGGAGGACAGGCTGGTGTTGCCGGAGAAGTCCATCGCCTTGGCGGTGATGGTGTATTCACCGTCGGGCATGACGAAGATCGAGTCGAAGGTCCACTTGCCCGAAGCGTCGGCGAAGCTGGTACCCATCATGGTCTTGCCGACGTAGATGGCGACCATGCTCAGCGGCTCGGCGGTGCCGGCGAAGAACGGGGTGTTGTCGGCGGTGTGACCATCCCTGGCGATGACATTGCCGCCACGGTTGTCGCTGATGCTGTCGATCACTGCGCTGGGCGGTGCGATGGTATCGACAATCAGCACGAACGGACCGGATTTTGCGCCGCTGCCCTGTTCACGCACGGTGAAGACGTGGCCGGACTCTGCGAGTTCTTCGATGGGATCGAAGCTCCAGTTGCCATTGGCGTCCACGCGGACCTCGCCGAGGTATTCGTCGTTGTCGAATACTTCCAGAGTGGCGCCCGGAGTGCCGGTGCCCACCAGGGTGGCGTACTGGTCGTCGGTTACGCTGCCGGAACCGAGGGAGCCCGTGCGGCTGCCCACCTGGTCCTCGGCATGGTCAATTTTCGGGGTGACCTGCAGGGCATTGGCACTGAAGGCCATGGGTTGTGCGAGCGGCGCAGCGGCCAGGGTCGGGGCCGCGAACGGGGCCATTTCGACGCTGGCTTCGGGAGCCGCGTACTGGACCATGGGCTTGGGCAGGACGTCGATCACCGGTGCCGCCATTTCCTGCACGGCGACGCTCGCCGGTTCCGCAGCGAAAGTGACCACGCCTTGTTCGGGCTCGGCGTCAGCGCTGATCACGCGTACCAGCTCGCCGTCCTGCTTGAGCAGGTGCAGAGCGCCGTGATTACTGAAGAACTGATCGAGCTTGATGGCGTGGGAGCCTGGCTCCTGGGAGCGGAAGGACAGCAGCAGGTCCTGCCCGGAGCGCTCGGCCACCAGGGCATTGCCGATGGACTCATCCTGCGGCGCCTGAAGCACGTACAGCTCACCCGGCATGGCGGTAACGGCCTGCTCGGGGGCATTCTGATAGGACTCCAGCGTGTAGGTCTGGAACAGAGACTCTTCGGTGATCACCGAAAAGTTGATCAAGTAATCGATGGGGTTTTTCATTGAGATTCGAATAGCCATATGAGAAAAGGATTTACGCTTCTATCGATTGGTATTGCACGCAAGATTTCTGTCCCCTGTCCTTCAGGGGAGGCCCGCTGCTCCCGGCCTTGAGGCCATGAACTGCGGGCAGTTTTCCTCCGATCCACTTTCATGTCCGATGCCAGGAAAGACGTGCTGGCTGACCGCATAGAAACGGCGATATTTCGCGACGAGAAGATTAGGGGGAGGGTGGTTTTTCGAACTATCTGACTAGTTCTAAACGAGTCGGATTGATGGCTTACCCATCACTAAAATGGCAGAAGGGTGCCAGGCTGGGGTAAACCGGCGCGGTATTCCCATTGCAGGAATCTGAAGTTCACCGGTCGAGTTCAGGTTCAAGTATCGGCACTGCGCTGATCATTGTCTGCGTACTCTGTCATCCCCCCAGAGTCGGGAGTTGGCGGGAATAGAACAAGTATGAATTTATTTGAACGCATTGCTT
This sequence comes from Pseudomonas nitroreducens, assembly GCF_014204515.1. Taxonomy (GTDB): domain Bacteria; phylum Pseudomonadota; class Gammaproteobacteria; order Pseudomonadales; family Pseudomonadaceae; genus Pseudomonas; species Pseudomonas nitritireducens_A. The sequence continues at coordinate 14,915 of NZ_JACHLI010000026.1, forward strand.
GGGTGGGGCTGTTTCTGGCCTCATGAGCGAGCTCGCCCTGGAGCGGAATAGTTTCCGGGGCTCCGTTGCAATAGAAGTATTTCCGGAGGCTTGTGCAACAGTTAGAAAGTCAGATTTTCGCATTCATGATAAGCATGTTTCTCGTGCTTTCCCTGATAACCGCCAGTGCTCTGATCGTGTTCCTGTAGAGCGCGGAGCTGATCTCCCTATCTTAGGTATCCATTGGAAAATTCCATGTCTCTCACTATTCGTCTTGCTGCTGCAGCCGTTCTTGGCGCTGTTTCATTCACTGCTGTAGCCCAGGGCCAGGGCGCCGTCGAAGTCGAAGCCTTCGGCAAGCGCTACTTCACCGACAGCGTTCGCAACATGAAGAACGCGGACCTGTACGGCGGCTCCGTTGGCTACTTCCTGAGCGACGACGTCGAGCTGGCTCTGTCCTACGGTGAGTACCACGACGTACGTGGCACCTACGAGACCGGCAACAAGAAGGTCCACGGCAACCTGAGCACCCTGGACGCCATCTACCACTTCGGCACCCCGGGCGCTGGCAACCTGCGTCCCTACGTCTCGGCGGGTATCGGTCACCAGAGCCTGACCAACATCAACTCCGACAACGGTGGCCGTCAGAACCTGACCATGGCCATGGTCGGTACCGGTGTGAAGTACTACTTCACCGAAAACCTCTACGCCAAAGCCAGCCTCGACGGCCAGTACGGCCTGGAGAACCGCGTCAACGGTCACCAGGGCGAGTGGATGGCCGGCCTGGGCGTGGGCATGAACTTCGGTGGCGGCGCCAAGCCGGCCCAGGCTCCCGAGCCGGTTGCTGAAGTCTGCTCCGACGCCGACAACGATGGCGTCTGCGACAACGTCGACAAGTGCCCGAACACCCCGGCCAACGTCACCGTTGACGCCAACGGCTGCCCGGCTGTGGCTGAAGTCGTTCGCGTTCAGCTGGACGTGAAGTTCGACTTCGACAAGTCCAGGGTCAAGGAGAACAGCTACGCCGACATCAAGAACCTGGCTGACTTCATGAAGCAGTACCCGTCCACCTCCACCACCGTTGAAGGCCACACCGACTCCGTCGGCACCGACGCCTACAACCAGAAACTGTCCGAGCGTCGTGCCAACGCCGTTCGTGACGTACTGGTCAACGAGTACGGTGTTGAAGGCGGCCGCGTAAACGCTGTGGGTTATGGTGAGTCCCGTCCGGTTGCTGACAACGCCACCGCCGAAGGCCGCGCCATCAACCGTCGCGTAGAAGCCGAGGTCGAAGCGAAGGCCCCGTAATTCCCCGCACTTGAAAAGCCCGGCATTACTGCCGGGCTTTTTTTTGCAGGCGCTTTTCGATGCCCGCAAGCGGATTGCCGGAGTCAGCAGGGTATTGATGGAGGGACAGGATATTGATGGAGAAAGTCGGTTAAAAAACCCAGTGAGCAAACTCGGGTTGTCTATTAAGTGCTCACCGGGTGGAGCGCCAATAATGGCAAAGGAAGGATTGCATAGAGTGACACGTGCAGCCGGGTCAGTTTCCGATTATCGGGATGCGTTTGAAATAGAACTAATCTGAATTGCGCGTGGTTCACCCGGTTTTTATCGGCCGGTCACCCTGGCTGCCGGCGAAAGGGCGGGAAGTTCAGCGTCTGCTTCGATGCTTCTTTCGTCAACGTGCACTACAAGTTCCAGTCTGCCGATTTCAAATTCGTACGGGTCCTAATTTCTCCTGCTCGCTGCACTTTTAGAATGGCCGCAGAAACTCTTAACGCAGCGCAGCAGCAAGTTGCGCGCGGCTTTACCATTTCTGGAGCCAGTGCATGCATTACACCCCTTTGCTGACCACTCTCGCAGTGGGATTCGTACTCGCCTTCGTATTGGGCGCAATCGCCAATCGCCTGCGTATCTCGCCACTGGTGGGTTATCTGCTGGCTGGCGTCCTGGCCGGCCCCTTCACGCCGGGCTACGTGGCTGATCAGGCGTTGTCGATGGAGATCGCTGAACTGGGCGTCATCCTGCTGATGTTCGGCGTCGGCCTGCATTTCTCCCTCAAGGACCTGCTGTCGGTAAAGGCCATCGCCATTCCGGGGGCGGTGGCGCAGATTGCCGTGGCGACGCTGCTCGGCATGGGGCTCGCGTGGCTGATGGGCTGGCCCTTCGGCAGCGGCCTGGTATTCGGGTTGGCCTTGTCGGTTGCCAGTACCGTCGTGCTTCTGCGCGCGCTGGAGCAGCGGCGACTCATCGACACCAAGCGTGGCCGGATCGCCATCGGCTGGTTGATCGTCGAAGACCTCGCCATGGTCCTGGCCCTGGTGCTGCTGCCGGCGCTGGCCGGCCCCCTCGGCGGAACCGTCGAGGAAGGCGCTGATGGCAACGTGCTCATGGCCATTCTGCTGACGCTGGGTAAGGTCGCCGCATTCGTCGCGGTCATGATCCTGGGCGGCCGTCGCCTGGTGCCCTGGGTCCTGGAGCGCATCGCTGCCACCGGGTCCCGTGAGTTGTTCACCCTGGGGGTGCTGGCGATCGCCCTGGGCATCGCCACCGGCTCGGCAGTGGTGTTCGGCGTTTCCTTCGCCCTGGGTGCTTTCTTCGCCGGCATGATCCTCAACGAGTCCGAGCTCAGCCACGAAGCCGCGGAGAACTCGCTGCCGCTGCGCGATGCCTTCGCCGTGCTGTTCTTCGTCTCGGTCGGGATGCTGTTCAACCCGCTCATCCTGATCGAACACCCGCTGCCGGTGCTGGCCACCTTCCTGGTGATCGTTTTCGGCAAGTCCGTGGCCGCCTATGCGATTGTCCGCCTGTTCGGCCACTCCAACAGCCGGGCGCTGGTGATTGCCGCCAGTCTGGCGCAGATCGGCGAGTTCTCGTTCATCCTCGTCGGTCTGGGGGTCACCCTGGATCTGCTGCCGGAGCAGGGGCGCGACCTGGTGCTGGCGGGCGCGATTCTGTCGATCCTGGTCAACCCACTGCTGTTCATCGCCATCGAGCGCCTGCAGACCCGCGCCAGCAGGCTGGAGCAGGACAGCGCCAAGGCCGTGGAGTCCGATGACCAGCCGCCGGTAGTGCAAGAGTTCGGCCACGCCATCGTGGTTTGCCAGGGGCGGGTAGGCGAGCACGTGATTGCCAGGCTGCAGAAGGACGCCGTGCCCATCGTCGCGATCGTCGAGCAGCGCGAGCTGGCGCAGGAGCTGCGAGGCAGGGGCGTGAGTGTGGTCATCGGCTCTCCCTTGCTCGCGGATCAACTGACGCAGGCCAAGGTCGCTGAGGCTCGCTGGCTGCTCGTCGATATCCCGGGTTGCATCGAGGCCGGCCAGGTCATCAGCAACGCCAGAGCCGCCAATCCGAGCCTGCATGTCATTGCCCATGCGCACACGGAGACAGAAGCCCAGTACTTCAAGGAACTGGAAGTGGACAGCGTGATCAATGGCCAGATCGAAGTGGGTGAGGCGATGTCCGCCAGCGTTCTGCAGGAGCACTGAAAAGGCGTGACCTCGGCTGACCTGGGGTGGGAGAAAGCACTCACCCCGGGTCCACCGCCAGCCGCTAAAAGGCCTGTTGCGCAGAGACTGTTTTTCAAATAGTCCAGTACGGCCAGTTGCGGAAAATTTTAATACTAGTCAGGTGTATCGCCGTGAACGGCAATGCAAGAATTCTCTCATTGAATCATCTTGCGGAGCACAAGTTCATGCAGATCCATCAAGGAGAAAACAAAGTCGGTGATGTCCTTTCCCTGAATATCCTTCAAGGCGAAGCCGGCGAAAGAATGATGCACCTGCTGCTCACCCAGGGCATTGAAATTGAAGTCGAAGCCATTCTCAAGGATAGCGTCCGGCTGATCATTCGCGCCCCCGGCGAAATGTTGATTGTCGAAGAGATTGCAGTGAAATAGAAGATTGGCCCCGCCTGCGCTGGTGGGTAGCAAGTGAGACAGCGGTATTAATTATTTCCCACTCTTTCGAGTCATTATTCATTCAGGTTATTCGTTCATGACTTTCTCACTACGTGTTCTTTCGCTCATCGCTGTTTTCGCCGTTCCCTATGTTCATGCAGAAGGGGCGCACTGGTCCTATCACGGCGAGCAGGGGCCCGATCATTGGGGGCAGGAGGGAAGCCCGCTGTGCCGTAGCGGCGACCACCAGTCTCCGATCGATATCAGCGCGGTTCATCACGCGCTGAGCAAGGCCGATTCCCGCGCTCTGCAGCTCAACTATGGCAAGTCGGCGGTCACCCTGGTCAATAACGGACATACCATCCAGGCCACTCCCGGCCCGATGGCCAATGACTGGATTACCTATCGCGGCACCGTCTACCAGCTGGCTCAGTTCCACTTCCATACGCCCAGCGAACACTCCATCAATCACCAGCGATACCCGATGGAGCTGCACCTGGTGAACAAGGCCAGCAATGGCGATCTGCTGGTGATTGGCCTGATGCTCGCGGAAGGAAAGCAGAACGCCGAACTCGCTTCGCTGACGCAGGCCCTGCCGGCGCGAAGTGGTGAAACCTTCGAACTGGACCGGGCGCATTCGCCGGACCTGAGTGCGCTGATCCCGGAGAACTCCCACCACTACTTCTATCAGGGATCGCTGACCACACCGCCTTGCAGTGAAGGCGTGCAGTGGGTGCTCTTCGATACTCCGGTGCAACTGTCGAAGGAGCAGATAGAGCGATTCGCCAGGATTATCGGTGACAACCACCGTCCGCTGCAGAACGTGAATGGCCGAGAGGTCGACGAAGACTGAGCGCAATCGGCGCGAGCCGGGAATATCAACTGGCAACTAAGCCTGTGCCAGGTCGGTAGTTCGGAGAGTTGCCCGGTGTTTTCGCCGGAAGTTGCCGTGAGTTGTTTTGCCATACCGGGATTGAACTGAATGAGACGTGTACGAGACAGAATTGCCATCCTGAGTGAAAGTCCCGGCACGCTCCTGGAATATGCGAGGGTCCTGAATGACCTGGAGTATTACTCCATCTCGCTGTTTGGCACCGAGAGTGAACTGATCGATAGCCTGGAGCGTGGCGACACCTTTCGTGTGCTTATCGTCGATTCGTTCAGCCTGAAACTGCACTCCGGCTTTCTGGCCAGCGCTCTCTGGTATGGCACGGTGGCCTCGGTGGCGCTGGTCGCCGATGCCAACTCTTCCCAGCGCCAGGCCTTGCTGAAGTGGTCCACGCGGGAAGGGGTTCCATTGCTCGGCATACTGCAGGCGCCTTTGCGGGCCGAGGAACTCAGGAGGCTGGTTGAACTGATGTAGAACATGGCGGCGCCATGTTCTCCAGGGCCATGGCAGCGCAAAGATGGCGTGCCTGGAGCCAGGGCGGAGTCGTCGGGAGGGATCGCGTTACATCGCCGGTGCAGAGCTGTGCTGCTGGCCGGGAGGCCGATAGGGTCGCGAACCTGCCCACCGGGTTTCCGGGGAGGGAGTCCTGATGGCGGACAGGTTCGCGGTTGAAGCGGGTCGAGCCGAAGCTATGGTCGACTCGTAGGAGCGGACTCCGTCCGCGATGGTATCCGGCGCGATGCGGACCGATCGCGGACGGAGTCCGCTCCTACGCAAGATCGGTGATCAGAACGAATAATCCGCGCTGAGCACCGCGCCACGCCCGGCGCCCGGCACGCCATAACCGCGGCCGTTGTACTGGCTCCAGTAGTGCTTGTCGAACAGGTTGTTGACGTTCAGGCGCAGCGCCACGTCCTGGGTCGCCTGCCAGCTGAGCATGGCGTCGTGGACCACGTAGCCGGGCACGGTGCTCTGGCCGGCGCGGGTCATGGTCGAGCCCAGGCCGGGGTAGATCTTCACATCGTCCACGTAGCGCATGCCGTAGCTCAGGGCCAGGTCGTCCGGCAGCTGCCAGGTGCTCCACAGGCTCAGGGCGTTCTGCGGGGTGTTGGCCAGTTGCACGCCCTTGTCCGAGCCGTTGTAGGGTTTGATCAGCTTGCTGTTCTGGTGCACGTAGGCGGCGTACAGCGACCAGTTGCGGGTGATATTGCCGCTGGCGGACAGCTCGATGCCGCGCACCCGCTCCTCGCCGCCGGTGTAGGCGGAAAGCTCCTCGTCATCGATGTACGTCAGTTGGCGCTTGGTCTCGAACACATCGCCGTTGAGCGCCAACTGGCCGTCGAGGAACTCCCACTTGCTGCCCACTTCGTAGGTCTTGCCACGGTCGCCCTTGGTCGAGGCGATGCTGCCGGTCTGCGCCACCGCGAGCACGCCCGAAGGCTGCTTGGCGTTGGCGTAGCTGACGTAGATGCTGCCGTTCTCCACCGGCTTGTAGGTCTGCGCGGTGTGCACGCTGGTGAGCTTCTCGTTCTGCGAAGAGCTGCCCTTGTCGACCCAGGCGGCGCTCTGGCTGGCGCGGGTTTCGCTGTCCAGCACACGGGTGTCGAAGTGGTCCTGGCGGGCGGCCAGGTGCAGCTGCCAGTGCTCGTCGAACTTCAGGGTGTCGAGCAGGTAGAGGGCCTTGTCGATCTGCTCCACCGACTGCTTGGCCGAGGTGTAGGTGTCCAGCGCGTAGGGGTATCTGGACCAGTCGTTGCTGGCCACCGGCAGGTTGCCCATGGCGGTGCGGCTGGCGGCGCTGAGGGCGCCGGTCTTCGAGTCCAGCGTCTGCTTGCTCAGGTCGACGCCGCCGACCAGGGTGTGGCCGATGCCGAAGGTGTCGCCGCGCCAGGTCAGGCTGGTCTGGTTGCTGTAGGTGTCGTTGGTCTGCTCGCGCAGCGGCGTGTTGATGTTGCGCCGGTAGATGCCCTTGCCGGCCTGGATGCCGGGTGCGCCGGCGTTCGGATCGCCGCCGGGGGTGGTGACGAAGAAGTCGTGGTCCAGGTGGAACCAGGTGAAGCGGCTGTCCAGGCTCAGGGCGTCGTTGAAGTCGTGGGCCAACTTCAGGTTCACCCGGTGCGATTCGTTGTTCTCGTAATCGAGGTTGCGCCAGCCCCAGTAGCTGCTCCAGCTGGCGCCGCCGGCGCGGTGCGGCGAGCTGCCGTGGCTGCCGTTGACGGTGGGGATGCCGTAGTCGGGGGTGGCGTTGTCGTGCAGGTATTCGTAGGCCAGGGTGACGCGGGTGTCGGTGCCCAGGCCCAGCGCCAGGGACGGGGCGAAGCCGTAGCGCTCGTCGCCGACCCAGTCGCGGCCGTCGGTGCCGGTGTTGGCGCCCATCACGTTGACGCGGAACGCCGCGCCCTCGCCGAGGCCGTCGATGCGGTGGTTCACGTCCAGCGTGCCGCGCTTGAAGTTGGCGGTGCCGGCGCTGCCGCTGAGCAGGTTGAAGTCGTCCAGCTGCGGGGTCTTGGTCACCAGGTTGACCGCGCCGCCAACGGCGCCGACACCCCAGGCGGAGGTGCTGGAGCCTTTGAAGACTTCCACGCCCTCGGTGTTGAAGAAGTCGTCGCGCGAGTACTTGGCCGGGTCGCGCACGCCGTCACGGTAGATGTTGCCGTCGGCGTTGAAGCCGCGGATGGTCAGGCTGTCGCCGACGCCACCGCCGCCCTCGCCGGAGTTGAAGGTGATGCCTGGCACGTTGCGCAGGGCATCCTTCAGGCTCTGGGCATTCTGCTCCTTGAGCAGCGTCTCGGAGAGCACGGTGACGCTCTGCGGGGTATCGCGCAGCGGTTCGCTGTACTTCGCCGAGCTGGCACGGTCGACCTTGTAGGGCGACTCCTGGGTGGCCTGCACGGTGCTGTCGGGCAGGGCCAGGGCGTCCTGGTCATCGGCGGCTGGCAGTTGATCCGCCCAGGCACTCAGAGGGATCGCCATGAAGGTGGCGAGGCCGATGAGGGGGGCGAGGGTGAAAGGTGTTTCGGAACGGCTAACGGGAGTGAGGTTCAAGCGGGACGACATGGACGGAAAGCTCTCCGGCAAATGCGAGTTATTTGCATTGCGGAAAGGCTATCAGTGATGGCCCCAGGCCCTGGCGGCGCAAATGTATCGCCGTCGACGCGCCCGGCGCTTTACAACAATCCATTACATTTGCCCGCGCACGAACGGCCGGGCGAAGGGTCTGCCGCCGGCTCGGGGCCGGCGGCAGGAGAGTCAGGCTTTCTTCTTCGTGGACGGCAGCAGGATGGTCAGGCAGCCCAGCAGCGGCAGGTAGGAGCACAGCTTGTAGACGTACTCGATGCCGTGGATGTCGGCCAGGTGGCCGAGCAGGGCTGCGCCGATGCCGCCGAAACCGAACATCAGGCCGAAGAACACCCCGGCGATCATGCCGACGTTACCCGGCACCAGTTCCTGGGCATAGACCACGATGGCCGAGAACGCCGAGGCGAGGATGAAGCCGATCACCAGGCTGAGAATGCTGGTCCAGAACAGGTCGACGTAGGGCAGCGCCAGGGTGAACGGCGTGACACCGAGGATGGAGAACCAGATCACCGCCTTGCGGCCGATGCGGTCGCCCACCGGGCCGCCGAAGAAGGTGCCGGCCGCCACTGCGCCGAGGAAGCCGAACAGATACAGCTGCGAGCTTGCCACCGAGAGGTCGAATTTCTCGATCAGGTAGAAGGTGTAGTAGCTGGTGAAGCTCGCCATGTAGAAGTACTTGGAGAACACCAGCAGCGCCAGTACTACCAGGGAGGCGGTCACCCGGCCCTTGGACAGCCCGTGGGTGGCCACGCCGCCGGCCTTGAGCTTGAACAGGTTGAGGTGGTGGCTGTACCAGCGGCTCAGGCCCCAGAGCACGCCGACGAGGAACACCGCGAACAGCCCGAAGTACGCCACGTGGCCCTGGCCGTAGGGAATGATGATGGCCGCCGCCAGCAGCGGGCCGAACGCGCTGCCGGCGTTGCCGCCGACCTGGAAGGTGGACTGCGCCAGCCCGTAGCGCCCGCCGGAGGCCAGCCGCGCGATGCGCGAGGTTTCCGGGTGGAAGGTCGACGAGCCGATGCCCACCAGCGCCGAGGCGACCAGGATGGCGTGGAAGCTGCCGACGAAGGCCAGCATGAGGATGCCGATCAGCGTGCAGACGCTGCCCAGCGGCGCCAGCCACGGCTTGGGATGACGGTCGGTGTGGTAGCCGACCCAGGGCTGCAGCAGCGAGGCGGTGAGCTGGAAGGTCAGGGTGATCAGGCCGACCTGGGTGAAGCTCAGGCCGTAGTTGGCCTTGAGCACCGGGTAGATCGACGGCAGCACGGCCTGGATCAGGTCGTTGGTCAGGTGGGCGAGGGCGCAGGCGCCGATCACGCGCATGACCAGCGGGCTGGCCTGGCTGGCCACGGACGGCGTGGCCAGGGGGGAAGCGGTGGTAGACATGGGACTCCGGGGCAGCAAGGTGTGGCGCACGGGCAGGGCGCGCCGGGTTCTTCTGTTGGGGAGGCCTATGCTAGGCGTGGCAAGCGTGGCTGTCTCACGCGATCCGGACGAGGAATATCGCGAAACGGCCAAATCGGCCGGCCGAGTCGCTGATCGGCTATGCTCGCCGCCTCGCCTTTTCCCGGAACAGACCGTTGCCATGTCACCCGCCGTCACCCTGCGTGTGCCCTTCGAGGGCCGTGAACTGCATGCCGATACCCTGACGGGCACTTCGCCCCTGCACCTGTTCGGCATCCACGGTGGCGGCGCGAGCAACCGCTCGGTGTGGGACGGCCTGCGCCAGTCGCTGTGGCAGCGCGGCGTCGGTTCCACCGCGCTGGATTGCGTTGGCCACGGCGACACGGGCGGGGTGTTCGCCGAATCTTCCCTGCAGCGGCGCAGCCAGCAGGCACGCTCGGTGATCGAGCGCGCTGGCGTACGCCCCACTGCGCTGGCCGGCATCAGCATGGGCGCCTACAACGCCTTGCGCCTCAGCGAAGCCCTGGAGGTTCAGGCGCTGATCCTCATCGTGCCCGGCATCTACACGCCCGAGGCCTTGGAGGTGCCATTCGGCCCGGACTTCTCAGCGATCATTCGCCGTCCGCGCAGCTGGCTCGACAGCGACGCCTGGGCGATTCTCCAACGCTTCCGTGGCCGGCTGCTGGTGGTGGCTGGCGAGCAGGACGCCGTGATCCCCCTGGAAATCCCCGAGCGCCTGCACGCTGCTGCGATCCACGCGCAATCCCGTGAGCTGCTGGTGGTGCCGGGCGCCGGCCACAGCGGCCTGCTGCCGCTGCTGCTGGACAACCCGCAATGGCATGCCGCGTTGCTCAATTGCGTCGGGCTGGAGGGCGACGGTCTGCCGGACTGAACAGCGGCCGGTGGCTCGGGTCGAAAGAACTTCCGCAAGCGAGAAGGTGCAGCATGGACAAGGTCACCGGCGGCTGCCTGTGCGGCAGCCTGCGTATCGAGGCGACGGGCCAGCCCTACCGGGTCGGCATCTGCCATTGCCGGGATTGCCGCAAGCACACCGGCTCGCTGTTTCACGCCTCGGCGATCTTTCCCGAGGATGCCGTGCGCATCGACGGTGAAAGTCGCGAATACGCCGGGCGCTGCTTCTGCCCGCGTTGCGGTTCCTCGGTGTTCGGTCGCAGCGGCGACGAGATCGAGGTGAGCCTGGGCGCCTTCGATGAGCCCGAGCGCTTCCGGCCCACGTACGAGCTGTGGACCTGCCGCCGTGAAGCGTGGCTGCCGGCCTTGCCGGTGCGCCATCACTACGAGCGTGATCGCGAGTCCTCCGGCCGCTCCGAAGACTGAGAGCACGGACAGAAAACGCAGCCCACGGACAGATCGCGCGCCCATTTGCCTGGGACGCGGCACTGTCACATTCGGGTCCCGAGCGCCACCGATAGTAGCCCCGCCAACCAGCTCAAAGAGGCTACATTGTGTTCCATCGCGCCCTGCTTTCCCTGTCCCTGCTCAGCCTGTCCATCGCCGCCGCCCACGGCGCCGAGACCTACACCCTGGACACCCCGCGGCTGACCGGCATCGACAACTTCCGCGACATCGCCGGCACCACCACCGCCTACACCACCTCCAACGACGGCGTGATGCGCTCCGGGGTGTTCTACCGCTCCAACGCACTGACGCCCAAGGGCAATGACCTGGCGATCCTCAACAGCCTGGGTATCAGCAATGTCTACGACCTGCGCACGCCCAGCGAAATCGCCGGCACGCCCGACACCCTGCCCGCCGGCGCGGCGTACCAGAACATCGACATCATCGGCAGCACCACCTCCGGCGCCAACGTCACCAACATCTCCTTCACCAGCGCCGCCCAGGCCGTGGCCATGATGGAGGAGACCAACCGCGCCTTCGTCAACGACGCCGGCATGCGCGGCCAGTTCACCACGCTGTTCAACGAACTGGCCGCAGCCGACGGCGCCGCGCTGTTCCATTGCACCGCCGGCAAGGACCGCACCGGCTGGACCGCCGCCGTGCTGCTGAGCATCGCCGGGGTCGACAGCGCCACCATCATGCAGAACTACCTGGCCACCAACGACTACACCGCCGCGCGGGTGCAGGCCACCCTGGCAATGATGCCGGCCAGCATGGCGGCCATCTACGCGCCGCTGCTGGGCGTGCAGGCCAGCTACCTGCAGGCCGGCCTGGACGAGGTGACTGCCGAGTACGGCAGCATGGACAACTACCTCAAGGAAGGCCTCGGCCTGTCCCAGGAAACCATCTACGTGCTGCGTGGCAAGATGGTTTACTACAGCGCCCTGCCGGGCGTGGAAGGCCTTTCCGGCAATGCCGCCGCCGGCGCACAGCTGCTGACCCAGCTGCAGAACAGCAGCCTGTCCGGTGACTACACCGCGTACAACTACTACCTGCAGTCGGCCATCGATGCCGGCACCCTCGGTGGCGTCGAGTCCACCGTCGGCGGCCAGGTGCATGCCGATGCGGCCAGCTACCTGCTGCGCCAGGATGCGCTGATCGACCACGCCGCCGCACCCTACGCCAGCGGCGTCGACCTGAAGACCGGGCAGACCCGCCTGTGGACCAGCGCGCTGGCCGGCTACCAGGGCAACTCCGCCACCTCCGATGCCGAAAGCAGCAGCGAACACACCCAGGGCATGCTGATCGGCGTGACCCAGCGCTTCTCCGAGCAGCTCAGCGGCAACGCCGGCTTCGGCTACAGCAAGGGCAGCATCGGTGGTGCCGGCGGCGACGTGGACACCGACCTGACCTTCGTCCGCGGCGGTGCGCGCTTCGCCCTCGACAGCCTGGAGCAGGGCCTGTTCGTCGACGCCGACCTCAGCTACGGCTGGCTCGACTACGACAGCAAGCGCGACATCGGCGGTGGCCTCGGCAAGGCCAAGGGTGATACTCACGGCAAGCTGAGCGGTGCCAGCGTTGCGCTTGGCTACCGTACGGCGGTGTCCACCGTCACCCTGGAGCCGAGCATCGGCCTGCGCTACAGCCACCTGGACCTCGACGGCTTCCAGGAGAAGGGCAGCGAGCTGGCGCTGGATGTCGACGACATCAGCGAGAACCGCCGTAGCGCCTACGCCAACCTCAAGGCCTCGTTCGCACCAACGCAACTGGGCAGCGGCTGGCAGATGGTGCCGGCGCTGGAGGTCGGCTACGACCATGCGCTGGGTGACTACCAGGTCGACAGCCAGGGCCAGTTGCTGGGCCTGGACGTGTCCCAGCGCGCCGCCTTCGACAACCGCGACCAGTTCAGCGGCGCCTTCAGCCTGACCGCCAGCCAGGGCGACTTCAGCGTCGGCGCCGAAGTCGGCGCACTGGGAGGCAGCGGCAGCCACGGCGCCAGTGGCAGCCTGAAGGCCAGCTATCAGTTCTGATCGGCACTGCGCGCTAAGAGCGGCCCGTCGGGAATTCCCGGCGGGCCGTTTGCATTCAGCATGCCGGTCCATGAGTGCACGGAAGCAGCAGGTTGCGTAGGAGCGGACTCCGTCCGCGAGGGTGTCCGGCGTGAAGCGGGGCCGATCGCGGACGGAGTCCGCTCCTACGGTGTTGGATGGTTCCGCATTACCTGCGGTTGATATGGCGGATAACCCGTTCCGGGTTATGCGCCCTACGTATTTGGACGGCCATTCTGATTACATATCCACGGGAATGGCAGCTTGCGTAGGAGCGGACTCCGTCCGCGAAGGTTTCCGGCGTGAAGCGGGGCCAATCGCGGACGGAGTCCGCTCCTACGGTGCTGGGTGGCGTGGCATTACCTGCGGTCGACAGGGCGGATAACGCTGGAGGCGTTATGCGCCCTGCGTGCCGGGATGAGTCCGTGCCCGATCAACCCCTCACCCCCAGCCCTCTCCCAAAGGGAGAGGGGGCGATCGTGCCGGCTGACGCCATGGTTTCATCCTGCGCCGAGTGGTCCCCTCTCCCTCTGGGAGAGGGTGAGGGCCGGCCCGAGTGCAGAACTATCTGGCAGGCACGGAGCTTCCCTGTAGGAGCGAGCTTGCTCGCGAACCCGCTCGGTGCTGCCTAGGCAGACAGCGGCAGGCCCTTGCGCAGGTCTGCCGGGCTCATGCCGTAGGCGCTCTGGAAGTACTGGCAGAAGCGCCCGACGTTGCTGAAGCCCAGGGCCAGGGAAATCTCGCTGACCGACTGCGCGCTGTCCTGCTGCAGCGCCTCGTAGGCGCGCTGCAGGCGCACTTCGCGCTGGTAGGCGACGATGGTGCTGCCGACGAAGCGGCGGAAACCGTCCTGCAGGGCGCGCAGGCTGACGTTGGTCAGCTCGGCCAGGTCGCTGCCGCTGAGCAGGGCGTCGGGATGCTCTTGTATGTAGTCCATGGCCAGCTTCACATGACGCGGAGCGATCTGCGGGGCAGGGCGCCTGAGCGCGTCGCTGTAATTGTGTGGCCAGATTTCCAGCACCGAATCCACCAGCATCTCCTGCAGCCGCGCCGGCATCAGCGCGCTGGAATTGATCAGCCCGTCGAACTCGTTGCCGGTGGCCATGGCGACTATGGCCTTGATGCCCTGGAACGCGTCGTCGCCCAGGTCCACCCGTGGCTGGAAACGCACCTTGTGGGTGATCGGCCGGCCCAGCAGGGTGGCCAGACGCCGGGCGAACAGCGAGCGGCGCACCGACAGGCCGTGGTGCGCGTGGCCGTCGATGAAACCCACCGAACGCACCGCGGCCTTCTCCATGGCCAAGCCGACACTGGGCAGGCCGACGCTGTCGCTGCACTGGTTGAAGACCACGCGGCCGGCACTGGGGAAGATGAAGGTGATCTCGTCGTCGAGGTCCGGCATCTCGGCCAGCAGGTCGCCGCGAAAGCTCAGACGGCGGAAGCTCACGCCCTCGTAACGGCCGTAGACCCCGCCGATGGCGATGGGCCTTTCCGGGCGCGGCATCCCCGAATACAGGTTGCCGAACATCCGCGTGTAGAGCTCGCCGAAATCATCGGCGCTCATGTCTTCGGAGCGGATCAGGAAGGGCTTGCGGGCGTGGCCTGAGGCTGGAGTCATCAGCGGTCATCCGGTGGCGGGGAGGTTCTGCGCAGCGGTGTCGAGCGGGCGCGCGGAAAGTGGCCGAGAACTCTAGCGGGGCGCGGTTACAGCTGTGTGATGGGGCAGGGAGCCTTGCGATCACTATCGCGCGATGAACCAGGGAGCTGCGACCCGTCATACGGGCAAACGGCGGCGCTGGCCTGTGGGCGCGGGTCATGCCTGCGACCGGCACGCGGCGTGGTTTCACGGCAAAAATCCAGGAGCGGACTTCGTCCGCGATGGCGAGGGCCCTGCCATGCGGTTCGCGAGCAAGCTCGCTCCCGCAGGCAGCCGACAGTGGCTCTTCGTAGGAGCGAGCTTGCTCGCGAACCCACCCAAATCCGAAGCCCGATCACGCTGGCAACCCCGCCAGACGGAAGCCCTCGACGAAGTGCGCGCGCACCGCTGCATCGCGCAGCGGTTCGGTGGCCAGCCAATGGCGGATCGTGAAGTGCGGGTTGCCCACCAGGAACAGCTCGGTCTCCGCCCGCGCCTCGTCCAGCCGGCCGAGCTGGGCAAGGCTGGCGGCGAGGAAGCGCCGCGAGCTGCTGCGGTAGGTTTCCTCGCGGCGCAGGGTGTGGATCGCGCCCTGGTAATCGCGGGCGGCGTATTGCGCCTGGCCGAGGGTCAGGTAGTACCAGCCGGCGGGGAAGGGGTTGAGGCGCAACGCCCGGCGGATGTATTCCAGCCCCTCGTCGATGCGCCCGGCCAGCACGCTGACATCGGACAGCGCGGTCCAGGCGTCGGCGTCGTTGGGGTCGAGCTCGAGGGCGCGCTGGAACTGCGCGTCGGCTTCGGCGTACTGGCGCTCGTAGGTCAGCAGGTAGGCCAGGCTCCAGCGGCTGCCGGCATCGTTGGGGTCGATGGCCACCGCCTCTCGCGCCTGCGCCAGGGCGGTCTCGCGCTCCACGGGCGTCGGGCCGCCGCTGTGGATCCAGCCCATCCAGTGGTTCATCGCCAGCCAGCGCCGTGCCTCGGCGTATTGCGGGTCGAGGGCGATGGCGCGGCTGAGCAGCAGGTGCGCTTCCTGTGCGGCCAATGGCGAATCGTCCATCAACTGGCGGGCACGCACGCAGAGTTCGTAGGCCTCAAGATTATTCGGCCGGTTGCGCGGCAGTGGCGTGCGCAGGTGGCCGAGCAGGGCCTGGAGGATTTTCGCGCTGAGCTGGTCCTGCAGGTCGAACAGGTCTTCCACGCGGCTCTCGAAACGCTCGGCCCAGACGTGCTCGCCGGTGCTGGCATCGAGCAGCTTGGCGTTGACCCGCACGCGCGCATCGACGCGCCGCGCGCTGCCTTCGAGCAGGTAGCGCACGCCCAGCTCGCGGGCGATCTGCCGTACGTCCATGGCCTTGCCCCGGTAGGCGAAGGCCGAGGTGCGGGCGATGACGAACAGCCCGCCGGCGCGGGACAGTTCGGTGGTCAGATCCTCGCTCAGGCCGTCGGCGAAGAAGGCCTGCTGCGGATCGTCGCTGAGGTTGACGAAGGGCAGCACAGCGATCGACGGCTGTTCGGGCAGCGCCAATGCGGCCGATTCCTGCTCTGCGATCCGCCTCACCGGCGCGCTGAAGCGATAGCCCAGCCGCGGCAGCGTGGCAATCCACTGGCCGCCGTCCGGCGCCGGCCCCAGGGCCTTGCGCAGCTGGGCGATCTGCACCGTGAGGTTGCCTTCCTCGACCACCAGGCCGGGCCAGGCGGCCTCCAGCAATTCGGCCTTCGGGACGGCATCCCCGGCCCGCTCCAGCAGCGCCGCCAGCAGCTGCAGCGCGCGATAGCCCAGGGCAACCGGCGCACCGTTGCGCGTGAGCGTGCCCGCTCGGCTATCGAGCAGGAAGTCGCCGAAGGCAAAACCCGGTTGCGGCATGGCGTTCCCCGTTTGGAAGTTTTCACAACGCTTTGGACGCGCTTAAGGACCGCGCGCCCGGCGTTCTCCATGCTCCTGCAAAACCCGTGGAAGGTTCTTCAGGAGGCTGTGATGAACCATAGCGCGATGACAACCAAGCGGATGGAAATCAGCTCGACGCCATTGCTGCGCCAGGCTCCGCCACTGCGCCCCAGCCCTGCGGCGCTGCGCCAGTGGATCGCCCTCTGGCAGGCGCGCGCCCAGCTGCGCCGGCAACTGGCGCGGATGGCGCGGGCCAATCCCCACCTGATCGCCGACATCGGCCTGACCCGCGAGCAGGTCGCGGCCGAGATCGCCAAGCCGTTCTGGCGGGTGTGAGGTGGGGCAGGCTGCGGTCAGAAGTTACCGCGCAGGGTCAGCGTGAAGTTGCGTGGCTCACCGTAGTAGTTGCCGTACTCGGAGGTGCCGACGCTGGCGTAGTAGCGGCGATCGAACAGGTTGTTGCCGTTGAGCGCGACGGACCAGTGCTGGTCGACCTGGTACTCCACCAGCGCGTCGTAGACCGCGTAGCCGGACTGGCTGAAGTCGTAGGCGCGGCTGTCGATGGTGTTGCCGTTGGCGTCGAAGCGGTAGGCGGTGCCGCTGACGTAGGTCGGGCTCTGGGTGGTGACGCCGGCGCCGACGCGCCAGGCGGCGAAGTCGCCGGGCAGCGCGTAGGTGGTCCAGAGCTTGAACAGGTGCTTGGGCGTGACGGTGCTGTAGAGGGTTTCCTCGGTGTCGTTGTGCAGCTGGTTGTAGGTGTAGCCGGCGAGGATTTCCCAGCCCGGAGCGATTTCGCCGCTGGCTTCCAGGTCGATGCCCTTGCTGGTGATCTTGTCCTGGGCGACGAAGCAGCACGAGCCGCTGTAGCTGAACGGCGGGTTGGGGTAGCTGGGGTCGGTGGCCGCCTGGTGTTCGCGCTGGGTATAGAACAGCGCGGCGCTGACATTGAGCTTGCCCTCGAACAGTTCGCCCTTGATGCCGGTTTCGTAGGTCTTGCCGGTCATGGGTTCGATGGAGCTGGGCGCGTCTTCCGGGCCCTTGAATTTCTGCGCCTGGGGTTTGAAGACCTCGGAGTAGCTGACGTAGGTCGACCAGTTGTCATCAAGGGCGTAGATCAGCCCGCCGTAGGGCACCAGGGTGGTCGGCTCGCGGTCGGACACCTTGTCCTGCAGCACCCACGGGCCGCTGCCGTCGCTGTTGCGCATGCTGTAGGCCTGCTCGAACTTGTAGCGCTGGGCGCGGGCGCCGAGTACCAGCTTGAGCGGATCGCTCAGTTGCAGGCGCAGGGTGGAATAGACGCCGTACTGCTCGCGGGTGTTGGGCGAGTAGTCGCGGAACAGGTTGTGGTTCGATTCGTTGCTGGGCAGCGGGGTGGAGGACGGGTCCCAGAGGTCGATCAGCCCGCCCTTGTCCACCATGCCCTGGGCGGAGCTCCAGCGGCTGGTGACCTTCTGGTAGTCCGCGCCCAGCAGCAGCTCGTGCTGGCGGCCGAAGGCGTCGAAATGCCCGGAGAGGTTCACGTCGACGACCGATTGTTTGCTCCAGCTTTCGATGTAGCTGCCCCACCAGTACGGCCCGGTGTTGCTGGTTTCGTCCACCGAGCCGTAGGGAATCACGCCTTCGGTGGTCGAGCCGTTGTAGGAGTATGTGTAGGAGGTATTGAGCTTCCAGTCGTCGTTGAAGTAGTGGTCGACCTTGGCGAACCACTCACGGGTATAGCTATCGGCCCAGGCGCTGTTGCTGGTGTACCAGCTGTGCCGTGGCAGGTGCACGTCGCCACCGGTGCTGTAGCGCGGCAGGCCATCGCCGGTACCGTTTTCCTTGACCTTGTCGTAGCTGCCGCCGAGGGTCAGCAGCGTGCTGTCGGTGACGTCCGCCTCGAGGGTGCCGAACAGGTAGGGCCGCTCGGTGCTGCGGGTGTCCATGAAGTATTGGCGGTCGGTGTAGGCCGCCACCATGCGCCCGCGCAGCCTGCCGTCGAAGGCCAGCGGGCCGGTCAGGTCGACTTCGCTGCGGTAGTTGTCCCAGGAGCCGGCGGAGGTTTCCAGCTTGAGCTGGTAATGGTCGAGCGGGCGCTTGCGCACCAGGTTGACGATGCCGCCGGGGTCGCCGGTGCCGCCGAGCAGGCCGCTGGCGCCGCGCAGGACCTCGACGTGGTCGTAGCCGGACATGTCGTACTGGCGGTTGCTGTAGAAGGTGCCAATGCCGCTGCCGATGTCCATCGGAGCGGCGCCGTCGATCTGCAGGTTGTCGATGGGGAAGCCGCGGGAATAGAGCTGCTGGGCGTTGTAACTGCCGTTGCGCACGGTGATGCCGGGCGTGCGCCTCATGGCGTCGGGCAGGGTGGTCAGCTGGCGATCGTCGATCATCTGACGGGTGATCACCGAGACGCTCTGTGGGGTGTCCTTCAGGCTCACCGGGGTCTTGGAGCCGACGCTGACCAGCCCGGTGGTGTAGGAGTGGGAGTTCTCGGTCATCTCGCCCATGCCCTGGCCCATGACGATGGTCTCGCTCATCTGCAGGGCACTGTCCGCATCGGCATTGGCCGCTCGCAGCGTGAAGCTGCCGGCTTGGCGCTCCACGGCCTGCAGGCCGCTGCCGTCGAGCAGCAGCATCAGCGCGGTGCTGGCGGCGAAGCGTCCGCGCAGCCCCGGCGACTGGCGGCCGTCGGTGGCGCCGGGTTCGTAGGAGACGCTGACCCCGGCGACGTCGGAGAAGGCCGCGATGGCGTCCTCCAGCGAGCCGGCGGGGATGTCGAAGGCGTACTCGGCCTGGACGTCCTGCGCCCAGGCGGCGGGTGCGACCAGGGCCGCCAGCGGCGTGGCGAGCAGGGCGCCGCCCATGGCCAGCGGCAGCGCCAGGGGCAGGGCGTGGAAGCGGGTACGGCGGAATTGCGGGTGGGTGCCAGACATGACTGCGTTGTTCTCCAATGGCAGATTGCGGCGTCTCTGCGCCTCTACTGTCCTTGTCGAACGAGAATCAGAATCACCAACACCTCTCGAAACTATTTTTCCGCGGGACGGTATGGCGCCGGACCGGATCGCCGCTGCCGGGGCCTTCAGCGTCTCTCCACCCGTGCCCACCAGCGGGTCAGGCGACGGGTGCGCACGGGCAGGGTGCCGCCGAGGTTATCCAGCACGGTATCGATCTCGTGCAGCTGGAAGGCGCCGGAGATGCGCAGGGCGGCGACGCTGTCGGCGCAACCCAGGTAGCCCGGTTGATAGCGCGACAGCTCGGCGATGAATCGGTCCAGCCGCCAGTCGTTGACCAGCAGTTGCCCGCGTCGCCAGGCGTCGGCGCCCTTGGGCAGGACGCTGCGGGTGCCGGCCGATGTGGCGCTGAACTCCAACTGCTCGCCGGCCTCCACCCGCACCGCCTGCGCTGGCGCTTCCTGCGGGCGGACTTCGACGGCGTGCTGCAACACGCTGACGCGGGCACCGCTGCCGTCGCTGTGCACCAGGAAGCGCGTGCCCAGGGCGCGCACGCTGCCGTACGGCGTGTGCACGACGAAGGGGCGCGAGAGGCTGTCCGGTGCGGTCTGCACCCATATCTCGCCTTCGCGCAGCTCCACCTGGCGCAGTTGCGCGTCGAACTTCACATCGACGGCGGTGCGGGTATTCAGCACCAGGTGGCTGCCGTCGGGCAGGTCGACCTCCAGGGTCTCGCCAGTGGCGGTGCGGTGCTCGGCCAGCGCATGGCGGGCCGGGCCGTACTGCACGCCGAGCACGGCCGTGCCGCCGGCCGCGAGCAGCACCGAGAGCACCTTGAGCATGGCGCGGCGCTTGATTCGCGAGTTCTTCAGCGTCGGCCGGGCGATGTCCGCCGTGACCTGGCCGAGCTTGGCCTGCAGGCGCTCCACCCGTGCCCAGGCCTGGGCGTGGCGCGGATCGCTGGCCAGCCAGCGGCGATGGGCGTCGTGGGCGGCGTCGCCCTGTTCGGCGAGGGTGATGTACCACTGTGCGGCGGCTTCCAGGGTCTGGATGTCCAGGGCGGCCATCGGCTCAGTCGTCCAGCAGCAGGAGGCAGTGGGTCATCGCCCGCACGAAGTGCTTGCGCACCGAGTTGGCGGAGAGCTCCAGGCGCCTGCCGATCTCCACGAAGCTCAGGCCGTCGAGCTGGGCCATCAGGAAGATTTCCCTGGGCCGCGCGCCCATGCCGTCGAGCAGGGCGTCGATCTCCAGCAGCGTCTCGATGATGATGCAGCGCGTCTGCGGCGAGATCTGCACCGGTTCGGGCAGTGCCGCGAGGGTTTCCAGGTAGGCCTGCTCCAGGGTGCGCCGGCGGTAGTGGTCGATCACCAGGCTGCGCGCCACCGTGGTCAGGTAGGCGCGCGGCTGGCGCAGCTCCAGCAGCTTGCGCTGGGTGATGACGCGGACGAAGGTGTCCTGCGCCAGGTCCGCCGCCTGCTCGCGGCAGCCCAGCTTGCGGCGCAGCCACTGGTGCAGCCAGCCGTGGTGGTCGCTGTAGAGTTGGTGCAGGGCCTGCTGGCTGAGGGCGTCGGTCATGGCATGGGCGGCTGGATAATGTGATAAATGATAATCTATCGCATTTGTGTGCCGCTGCGCGACTGCTGTCGCGACGTCGACGGCCGTCCAGCAACGCCCGCGCGTCCTACGCCCGCGCGTGCAACGCGGCGATACCGGCCTTCGCCACCCGCGCATCCTGCTCCGCACGTACGCCGGAAACGCCCACCGCGCCGACCACCTGGCCGTCCACCAGGATCGGCACGCCGCCTTCCAGTGAGGTCAGCAGCGGGGCGCTGAGGAAGGCGGTGCGGCCGCCGTTGACCATGCTTTCGTATTCGCCGGTTTCACGACGGCCGAGGGCGGCGCTGCGGGCCTTCTCCGTGGCGATGTAGGCGCTGGCCTGGGCGCAGCCGTCCAGACGCAGCAGCGCCAGCGGGTGGCCGCCGTCGTCGGCGATGGCGATGGTCACGGCCCAGCCCTCGCGCCGGGCCTCGGCGCTGGCGGAGGCGAGGATGCGGCTGACGTCGGTCTGTTCGAGTACGGCTTTGTGCTGCATGGAAGCTCTCTGCTGAATGGAATATGAGTGGCGCACGCGCCGGAAAAAGGCCCGTCAGACCACCGCGCCTTCCGGCGGCTGCTCCAGCACCGCCACCACCACGGCGCTGCCGACGATCAGCACGATGCCGATGAGCGACAGCAGGCTGAGCACCTCGCCCCAGATCAGGTAACCGAGCAGGCTTGCCCAGATGATGCTGGTGTAGGTGTAAGGGGCCAGGGTGGCGGCATGGGCGCGGCGCACGGCAATGGTGAAGAGCAACTGGCCGAGGGTGGCGAGCAGGCCGAGGGCGAGCATCACGCCCAGGTCCGGCAGGCTCGGCGTGCTCCAGGAAAACGGCAGTGTGGTGGCGGTGACCAGGGTGCCGACCACGGTGAAATACAGCACCGTGGTGGTCGAGTCGTCGGTCGCACGGATGCGGCGGATCTGGATCATCGACAAGGCGCCGAAAAAGGCGCTGGCCACCAGCAGCGCCGGGCCGACCAGGCTGGCCTCGGCGTTGTCCGGCTTGACCACCATCAGCACGCCGAGGAAGCCCAGCACGGCGGCCAATGCGTTGCGCGGCAGCAGGCGTTCGCCCAGCAGCAGCGGTGCCAGCACGATGACCAGCAGCGCCTCGGAATAGGCGATGGAGATGGCCTCGCTCAGCGGCACGTAGGGCAAGCCGGCGAAGAACAGCGCCGAGGAGCCCAGCAGCGTCAGCGCACGGATGCTCTGCCCACGTACGTCCAGCTGCCGCCAGCGCTGCGCCAGCGGCCGGCCGCGCAGGCATAGCAGGAAGGCTGGCAGCACACCGAAAGCCATGCGGAAGAAGGTCACCTCGTTGGCCGGGTACTTCAGCGCCACCACCTTGGCCAGCGCATCCACCACGGCAAAACAGAACATCGACAACAGCATCAGGCCGACGCTGCGCAGGGCATGGCTGCGGGGGACGGCGAGGGTCAGCTGGGGCATGGCGTGTTCTCCTTTGCGCTGGGTGAAGGCCGGCGTTTCAGCGCGCGCTGAAACGACTGGCGAGGAAGGGCGTGACTGGCACGCTGGTGACCCGGTCGCTGGCCTGCTCGGCGAGCAACTGGCCGGTGATGGCGCCAAGCGTCAGGCCGATGTGGCCGTGGCCGAAGTTGTAGAAGACCTGCGGCAGCCGCCGCGACGGCCCGAGCACCGGCATGCTGTCGGGCACCGAGGAACGGAAGCCCATCCACTGCGACACCGGTTCGTGCTGCAGGCGCAGGAAGCGCCGCGCGCCACGGGTCAGGTAGCGGTAGCGCGCCGGGCTCGGCAGCGCTTCCAGCCCGGCGAATTCCACCGTACCGGCAATGCGCAGGCCCTGGGCCATGGGCGTCATGTAGAAGCCGCCGGCGCCCCAGCAGACCGGGCGGTTGAGCACCTGCCCGGCATGGCCGAAGAGCACGTGGTAGCCGCGCTCGGTGTCCTGCGGCACGGCGTCTCCCAGCTGGTCCACCAGGGTCCGCGACCAGGCGCCGGTGCACAGTGCCACGCGGTCGGCAGCCAGGCGTTCGCCGCTGGCCAGTTGCGCGAGCACTGCATCGCGGCCGGCGCCGGCCGGCTCGATGCCGAGCAGCTCGCCGCGACGGAACTCGCCGCCCATGGCGAGGAAGCGCTCGAACAGGCGCAGGCTCAGCGCGTAAGGGTCGAGCGTGCGGCTCACGCCGGGCAGCTCCACGGCGCAGCTGGCGCGGGTATTGAGCGCCGGTTCCAGTTCGCGCAGCTCGGCGCCTTCGACGAGGCGGATCGGCACCTCGAAGCGCCGGTGGTAATCCACCATGGCCTCGGCGTCGCCGCGCTCGTGGCTTTCGAAGATGTACAGCGCGCCGTCGTGGCGGATCAGGTCGTTGGCGCCGGCGTCGTCGAACAGCTTCTGCCAGGCGTCCATGCACGGGCGCAGCAGGGTGTTGAGGTGGTGGCCGATGGCTTCGACGCGATCCCGCCGCGAGGCGGCGAGGAACTGCAGCAGCCAGGGCGTGATGCGCGGCAGGTAGGCCGGGCGGATCGCCAGCGGGCTGTCCGGGCGCAGCAGCATGCCCGGCGCCTTGCGCCAGATGCCGGGGGTGGCCACCGGCTCCACCGAGTAGGTGGCGAAGGTGCAGGCGTTGCCGAAGGACGTCGCCAGGCCCGGCGGGTTGCGGTCCAGCAGGGTCACGCGCAGGCCGGCGCGCTGCAACTGCAGCGCGCTGGCCAGGCCGACCACGCCGGCGCCGACCACCAGGGCGTGGCGGCGCGTGTCGGGGGCGTGGGTCATTTGCCGCTCATCACGCGGGTCCACAGGCGGGTGCTCATGCGCATGCCGGAGGGCGACAGGGTCTTGATCGGGAACAGGGTGTCGAGCACTTCCTGCGGCGGGTAGACGGCCGGGTTGCTGCGCAGCTCGGGCTTCACGTACTGGCTCGCGGCGGCGTTGCCGTTGGGGTACTGCACGGCATTGGTGATGTTGGCGATCACTTCGGGCTGCAGCAGGTAGTCCATGTAGGCGTAGGCGTTGTCCAGGTGTGGCGCGCCCTTGGGAATGACCACGGTGTCCACGGCGATGGTGCTGCCTTCGCGCGGCAGGCTGTAGTTGATCTTCACGCCGTTACCGGCCTGCTGGGCGGTGGTCATCGCCTGCAGGACGTCGCCGCTGAAGCCGATGGCGACGCAGATGTTGCCGTTGGCCAGGTCGCTGACGTACTTGGACTGGTGGAAATAGCGGATCGATGGGCGGACCGCCTGCAGCGCCGCCTCGGCGGCCTTGAAGTCGTCCGGGTTCTGGCTGGCCGGGTCGCGGCCGAGCACCTTGAGGGTGATGGGCACCATCTGGGTGGCGTTGTCGATCACGGCGATGCCGCACTGGGCGAGCTTCTCGGCGTTCTTTGGATCGAACAGCAACTGCCAGCTGCGGGTCACGTCGGTGTTGCCGAAGATGGCCTTGATCTTGTCCTCGTTGTAGCCGATGCCCACGGTCACCCACAGGTAGGGGATGGCGTAGCGGTTACCCGGATCGCTGGTTTCGAGGATCTTCATCAGCTTCGGGTCGAGGTTGTTCCAGTGCGGCAGCTTGCTCTTGTCCAGCTCCTGGATGGCGCCGGCCTTGATCAGCCGCGGCAGGAAGTGGTTGGACGGGCTGGCCAGGTCATAGCCGCTGGCGCCGGTCATCAGCTTGGCCTCGGTGGTCTCGTTGCTGTCCACCAGGTCGTAGGTGGTCTGGATACCGGTCTGCCGGGTGAAGTTCGCCAGGGTGTCGTCGGCGATGTAGCTGCTCCAGTTGGCGATGGTGACGGTCTGCGCCGCGTGGACGGCGCCAGTGCCGGCCGCCAGTGCGAGGCCGGCCAGGGTGGCGCTGGCCAGGGTCTTGGAACGATTGATCATGCTGCCCTCGTATTCTTTTTTTTGGAGATGGTCGTGATGGATCGTTTGCGTGGGTAAACGGTTTGTCAGGCCTCGGCGCGCGCGCGGCGCACTTCCCAGGCCATGCGCAGCGAGGCGCCGATATCGAAGAACGGGCTGGGCGGCAGGTAGCCGGGGCTGGCCTGGGCCAGCACATCGGCCAGCAGCGGCGAACTGCCGCCCGTGGCCATTTCCACCAGCAGGCGACCCCACAGGGTGCCGCGCGCCACGCCCGAACCGTTGCAGCCGGCCACGGCGTGCAGGCCCTGGTCGACGCGGGCGAAGTACGGCTCGCCGGAGCGCGTGCCGCTGAGGTGACCGGTCCAGCTGTAGGCGATGTCGGCCTCGACCAGGCCGGGGAAGCGCTTCTGCAGGCCGGCGAGATGGCGCTGCCGGCGCTCGGCCAGGGCGGCGTTGTCGAGGTCGCGGTGGCGGTATTCGACGGTGTTGCGGATCAGCAGCCGGCGCCCCGGCAGCAGGCGCACGGTGCCGCCGCCGGGCAGGGGAGCGAGCACACCCCACTGGCGCTCGCCGAACAGGCTCTGCCAGCGCGGCTCGTCCAGCGGGCGGGTGATGCTGGCACTGAGTTCCAGCGGGAAGGCGCCGCTGTCGCGCAGGCCGGCGCGGGCGATGAAGGCGCCCAGGCAGACCAGTAACTGCGGCGCGTGCACCTCGCCTTGCGCGGTGCGCGCGACCCAGCCCTGGCTGCTGCGGCGCAGGTCGGTCACGCCGCTGTTTTCGAACACGTCCACCGACTCTGGCAGGCGTTCGGCCAGGCCCTTCACGTAGCGAGCCGGTTGCAGCAGGGCGTTGCCGCCCGCGCAATGAATGGCCCGCGCATAGAACTCGCTGCCCAGGCGCTGCTGCAGCGCCGAGCCTTCGTAATAGCGCGTGCTGGCGCCAACCGCTGCCAGGGTGGCGAGGATGCCGTCGACGTCGCCCAGGTGCTCGGCGCGGTGCGCGGCGAAGTGGTAGCCGTTTTCGTACAGCTCGCAGTCGATGTCCAGTTCGGCGATGCGCTGGCGGACTTCCTGCGCTGCCGCAACGCCGATGCGCGAAGCCACCTGGTAGGCGGCATGGCCGGGCTGGCCGAGACGTTCGGCAGGCGCCGGCAGCTCATGGGCGACGACGAAGCCGGAGTTGCGTGCCGAGGCGCCCTGGGCGATGCGCTGGCGCTCCAGCAGCACCACGCGCTGCTCGGGGAAACGCGCCGCCAGCGTGTGGGCGGCGGACAGCCCGGTGATGCCGCCGCCGATGATCAGCCAGTCGGCCTTCCGGGTATCGCTCAGTGTCGGCCGTGCGGGCAACTCGCCCGCCAGGGCGATCCAGCCACAGTGATTGTTCATTGCCCGGCACTCCTTCAGAATCCATGCGCCGGATGTATCCAGGGGGATTTCCCCGTTGGCGCGTCATGGCCAGAATCTACGGGGAGTTGAGCGCGATCAGCCAACGCTCATTTTTCATCCTTCCATTCCCATCTCGCATAGATGGCCGCACAGATGGCGCATGGGTCGCTGCATCGATCAGTGCGTAGTTGGCTGTATCGCCCAGCGCCCGGAGACCCGCATGGACACACTGCTTCGCGTTCCCTCCCTGCAGGCCTTGCAGGCCCTGGTCCAGGTGGCCGAGGCCGGCAGCTTCACCGCTGCCGCGCGCCAGTTGCACCTGACCCAGAGCGCCATCAGCCGCCAGGTACAGCAACTGGAGGAGTACTACCGGGTGCCGCTGTTCGACCGTACCAGCCGCAAGGTGGCGCTGACCGATGCCGGCCGCGAGGTCTATGGGGTGGCCGAAGGCATGCTGCAGCAACTGTTGCGCCTGGAGGAACGCCTGGCCCCGGCTTCGGCGGAGCGGCCGTTCCGTATCCGCATCTTCGTCTCGTTGGCGGTACGCTGGCTGCTGCCCCGGCTGAGCTCGTTCTACACCGAGCACCCGGAGCTGTGCCTGTCCATCGAGACGGTGGGCGGCGAGGTGGTGGACGATGGCGGCGACTGCGATGCCTACGTGCTCTACCTGCCCAGCGGTAGCGACCCGCAGGACCGTGCACTGACAGCGCTGTACGACGAATACCTGATCCCGGTGTGCGCCCCGCGCCTGAACGATGGCCAGGAGCCGCCGCGCTCGCTGGACGAGTTGGCCCGCCATGCGCTGATCCACTCATCCACCGGCCGCCTGGAGTGGCCGCAATGGCTGCGTGCCCAGGGCGACCCGCCGCCGACGCAGTTCAAGCACATCCTCTTCAATCTCGACGACCTGGCGCTCGACGCCGCCACCCGAGGCATGGGCGTGGCCATGACCGACCGCATGCTGGCCCACGACGCCCTGCAGCGCGGCGACCTCATCGTGCCCTTCGGCGAAGCGCTGAAGACCGGCGGCCGCTACGCCCTCTGGCTGCGCGACAGCGGCGCCGCGCACCCGGCCTGCCAGGCGGTGCTGGACTGGTTCGAGCTGCAGCGCAACAGCCTCGATTTCTGAGCCTGCACAGGCTCAGTGGGAGGAGACGAACTGCGCTGCCTCCTGCGCTGGCGGCACCGCGAAGTGCTCGCGCATGCGCCGCGCCTCGGCCAGCGGCGAGCGGCCGAATAGGCGCTTGAACTCGCGGTTGAACTGCGAGGCGCTGGCGTAGCCCACCGCCAGGCTGGCGGCCTGGGCGCTCATGCCCTGGCGGGCGATCAGCAGGCGCGCCTGGTGCAGGCGGATGCACTTCACGTACTGCATGGGCGAGGTCTGGGTGATGGCCTTGAAGTGGCTGTGGAAGGACGGCGCGCTCATCCCGGCGATGGCGGCCAGCTGCGGCAGGTCCAGCGCTTGCGCGTAGGCGCTGTGGATGTGGCGCAGCGCGCGGGCGATATTGCCGAAGCGCCCGCGCATGGCCAGCGCCGCGCGCATGGCGCTGCCCTGGGCGCCGGTGAGCACGCGGAAGTACAGCTCGCGCAGCAGGCCCGGCGCGAGGATCGCCGACTCCAGCGGATCGCCCAGCGCTTCGAGCAGGCGCAGCACGGCTTGCGTCACCGGCGCGTCCAGCGGACTGGACATCAGGCTCTGCGCCGCTTCCTCGGGAGCGGAAGCAGGGCTGCGCAGCTGGTCGAGCTGCAGCATCAGCTCGGCGGCCAGTTGAAAGTCCAGGTGCAGGTAGATCGCCAGCAGCGGCTGCTCGGGCGTGGCGTCGGTTTCCATGGTGAAGGGCACCGGCACGGCCACCGCCAGGTACTGCTGCTCGTCGTAGACGTAGACCTGCTCGCCGAAGTAGCCGCGCTTGCGGCCCTGGCAGACGATCACGATGCCCGGATCGTAGAGCACCGGGGTGCGCGTCAGCGGCCGGTTCGAGCGCAGCAGGCGTACGCCGGGCAGGGCGGTGAGGTTGTAGCCCTCCTGCGGTGCCTGGGCGGCGAGCAGGGCGATCAGGCGCTCCTGCTCGGGCGTACGTGGCGTGGGGCTTTCGGCAGGTTGCTGGGTCGTGTTCATAGAATCAGGCAATAAAGTCAGCGGATCAGGTCTCTGAAGGCGCGCTTGCGATGAGTATTGTGCACCCATTCCCGACGCAATGGAGTCATCGACATGTCCTCAGGCAAGACCCTTCTGATCACCGGTGCCAGCAGCGGCTTCGGTCGCGCCCTGGCCGAGCAGGCGCTGGCCGCCGGCCACCGGGTGGTCGGCACCGTGCGCAGCGAACAGGCCCGCGCCGAGCTGGAGCAATTGGCGCCGGGGCGCATCTTTGCGCGCCTGCTCGACGTCACCGACCTGGCGGCCATCGACCCGCTGGTGGCGGCCATCGAAGCGGACATCGGCGCCATCGACGTGCTGGTCAACAGCGCCGGCTACGGCCACGAAGGCATCCTCGAAGAGTCGCCGCTGGAGGAGATGCGCCGGCAGTTCGAGGTCAACGTGTTCGGCGCGGTGGCGATGATCCGCGCAGTGCTGCCGTTCATGCGCCAGCGGCGCCGCGGGCACATCCTCAACATCACTTCCATGGGCGGCTACATCACCATGCCCGGCATCGCCTACTACTGCGGCAGCAAGTTCGCCCTGGAGGGGATTTCCGAAACCCTGGGCAAGGAGGTGGCCGGCCTGGGCATCGCCGTGACGGCGGTGGCGCCGGGGTCATTCCGCACCGACTGGGCGGGGCGCTCCATGGTGCGCAGCGCGCGCTGCATCGCCGACTACGACGCGCTGTTCGACCCGGTGCGCCAGGCGCGCCAGGAGAAGAGCGGCAAGCAGCTGGGCGACCCGCAGAAAGCCGCCCAGGCGATGTTGGTGGCCATCGACGCCGAGCGGACGCCCAGCCACCTGCTGCTGGGCAGCGATGCGGTGGGCCTGGTGCGGCAGAAGCTCGCCGCGCTGGAAGAGGAGATCACCCGCTGGGAAGCCCTGAGCCTCTCCACCGACGGCTGAATCCGCGCGGCTGGATCAGCGCTCTTCGGGGCGCAGGGTGAGGACCTCGAAGCCCTTGGCGGTAACGGCGACGGTGTGCTCGAACTGCGCCGAGAGCTGGCCGTCGAGGGTGACCACGGTCCATTCGTCCTTCAGGGTCTTCACCCCCGAATGGCCCTGGTTGAGCATCGGCTCGATGGTGAACACCATGCCCTCGCGTAGCACCTGGCCGGTCCGCGGGCGGCCGAAGTGCAGCACCTGCGGCTCTTCGTGCATCTCGCGGCCGATGCCGTGGCCGCAGTAGTCCTCGACCACGCTGTAGCCGTGCTGGCGGGCGTGCCGCTCGATGGCGTGGCCGACATCGCCCAGGCGCGCGCCGGGCTTCACTGCGCGGATGCCTTTCCACATCGCTTCATAGGTGATCTCCACCAGGCGTTTCGCCGCCGGGGCGACGTTGCCGATCAGGTAGGTCTTGCTCGAATCGGCGATGAAGCCGTTCTTCTCCAGGGTGATGTCGAAGTTGACGATGTCGCCGTCTTCCAGGCGCTCGGTCGGCGACGGCACGCCGTGGCAGACCACCTGGTTGCGCGAGGAATTGAGCACGTAGGCGAAGCCGTACTGGCCCTTGCTGGCGGGGCGCGAGGCAAGTTCGTCGACTATGTAGCGCTCCACCGCATCGTTCACTGCCAGGGTGCTCATGCCTTGCAGCGGCAACTGGTCGACGAAGCCGAAGACCTTCGCCAGCAGGCGCCCGGATTCCGCCATCAGGGCCAGCTCGGCCGGGGTCTTGATCACTTCGCCGCTCCGGCCAGGGGATAGCTGACCCCGGCTTCCTGCAGTTCGCGGGCGACTATCTGGTTGAAGCTCAGGGTCGGATTCAGCTCGCAGGCCATGCCGATCCTGATCCAGAACGCCGCCTGGGCGTTGACCGAGCGGCAGCTGACCGAGCTGGCGCGGCGCAGCTGGTCGTGCAGTTCGTCATCGAGGTTGATGATGCCCATGGTGAGTTTCCTATATGAACCATTACAAAACGTATATGGATCATAAGCAAAGCGACTCGGCGATGCAAAACCCGCCGCCGATGCACTGGGGTATGATCGACCCCTGGCCGGAACTCAAGAGTTTTGTGCCAATCACTCTGAATCGGCCGGAACCCCGCCATGCTCAACATCCCCCTGCACAGCGTCGACGCCACGCCCAGGCCGGTGCTGGCCATTGCCAGCGACTATCCGCTGGGCAAGCTGCTGAGCGCCCATGCTCACCGGCGGGCGCAGTTCCTCTACGGCATGAGCGGGCTGATGGAAGTCGAAACCGAGGACGGCGCCTGGGTGATTCCGCCCTACAGCGGCGTGTGGATTCCACCGGGCAAGCGCCATCGCGTGCTGATGCGCGGGGTGAGCACGCGCAGCCTGTACATCGAGCCGGATGTGCCGGTGCGCGATAGTGCGCTGTGCGAGGCGGTGGTGGTGTCGCCGCTGCTGCACCAGTTGCTGCTGGCCAGCGCGGCGGTGCCGGCGCTGTATGACGAGCAGGGCCGCGACGGCGACCTGGTGCGCCTGCTGCTCCTCGAGCTGCGCAGTGCGCCGAGCCTGCCGCTGTTCGCGCCGTTCCCGCGGGATGCACGGCTGGCCGAGTTGTGCCGCGAGTTCATGCGCGAGCCGGGCATCGGCGTGCTGGAAGACGACTGGGCGGCGCTGCTGAGTTGCAGCGCGCGGACCTTCCGCCGGCTGTTCCGTCAGCAGACCGGGCTATCCTTCGGCGCCTGGCGCCAGCAGGCCTGCCTGCTCGCCGCGGTCACCCGCCTGGCCGCCGGCACGCCGGTGACGCGGGTGGCGCTGGAGCTGGGCTATGACAGCCCCAGCGCGTTTTCCAGCATGTTCCGCCGTTGCCTGGGCAGCGCGCCGAGCGCCTACCTGCGCGCGCTGAACGTCGCCGAGGAGGGCGCGGCCTAGCCCTGCCAGCCGCCGGCCTCAGCGCCTGACCTTCGGCTTCGGCCGGCCCTGGACACATTTGAAGCGCGGGTTGGACTTGCAGATCACGTAGACCCGGCCACGGCGCCGCACCACCTGGCAATCGCGGTGGCGCAGCTTGGCGGTCTTCAGCGAGGCGAGGACTTTCATCAGGCGCCCTTGTTGCCGGCAAACCCGGCGAAGCGCTTGTTGAAGCCGGCCACGCGGCCCTCGGACTTGGTCTTGCGCTGCTCGCCGGTGTAGACCGGGTGCGAGGCGCTGGAGACGTCCAGGGTCATGTAGGGGTAGGTCTGGCCATCGCTGTGGGTGTAGGTCTTGTCCGTGTCCACGGTGGAGCGGATCAGGAAGAACGCATCGGCGGTGGTGTCGTGGAAGAGCACCAGGCGGTAGTCGGGATGGATACCGGGTTTCATGGGGAATCTCCTTTCTGTGATGTAATAATATTACATTGTCTTTCGCAGAAAGACGAGATTCATTCGCAACAGTGCCGATCAATGGTCGGCGTGTCGCTCTCCCCGAGGCCGGCTGGTCAGCGCTCCAGCCCCAGTCGCTGGTGCCACTGCGCGATGGACTCCTGCGGGTAGCCGTCGAACTGCAGATCGTGCGGGCCGGCCTGCACCTCGACCCATTCCGCCTTCGAATCCAGCAGCAGGTGGGTGTGCTCCGGCGGCACCGGCAACGGCGTGTCGATGGCCGAGGCGAAGGGGTGGACCAGCTCCGGCCATTGCGCGTCGTACAGCCACAGGCCGCTGCCGCAGAGGCTGCAGAAATGCCGCTCGGCGCCGCTGGTGCGGGTGCGCTGCCCGGCCTCGCGCAGCTTGGCGTGGTAGATGCTGATGTGCTTGCGCCCGCGCACCTTGAGGCTGGCGGCATCGCCGCCGAGGTTGATGGCGTAGCCACCGCCGCCCTGGGTCTTGCGGCAGATCGAGCAGTAGCAGCGCTGGTAGGGGTAGGGATGGGCGCTGTGCAGGCTGAAGTGCACGGCGCCGCAGTGGCAGGAACCTTCGAGCAGCATGGGGGTTCTCCCGGACGGTTGTCTGGCAGTTGACCGTAGCGCACGCCGGGGATTCAGCTGCGCTGACGTTCGTCACTGAAGGGAGAGAGGTCTGCCGGTGGAGCAATACAGTTTGCTTGGGAAAGGCGCCGCCGCTTCTACCGGAGCGGCGGTGTTTTTCAGTCAGCGATGTTTCGGGCGCTGTCGGGAAT
Source organism: Pseudomonas nitroreducens (assembly GCF_014204515.1). Taxonomy (GTDB): domain Bacteria; phylum Pseudomonadota; class Gammaproteobacteria; order Pseudomonadales; family Pseudomonadaceae; genus Pseudomonas; species Pseudomonas nitritireducens_A. The sequence continues at coordinate 47,044 of NZ_JACHLI010000026.1, forward strand.
ACCGTGCAAGTTCTTACCCTCACCCCAGCCCTCTCCCTCAGGGAGAGGGGGCAGATCGTGCCGGCTGACGATGAGTTTTTATCCTGCACCGAACGGCACCCTCTCCCGCGTGCGGGAGAGGGTGCGGGTGGGGGTAAAGACCAGTGACAGGCCTCAGCGCGCCGCCCAGGCGTTGAAGCGCTGCTGCAGTTGCTCGCCGTGGTCGGCCCAGAAGCTGGCGTCCATCGCCAGCTGCTTGCTCAGGTTTTCCGGCGCGCTGGGCAGGTCGCGGGCCTGGGCCGGGGCGATCTCGGCGGCGGCGGCGAGGTTCACCGGGCCGTAGGCGATGTGGTCGGAATAGGCCTTCTGCTGCTGGGTCTGCAGGGCGAACTCGATGAACTTGCGGCCTTCGGCGGCGTTCTTCGCGCCCTTGGGAATGGCGTAGGTCTCGATGTCGTAGATGCCACCGTCCCACACCACCTTCAGGTTGCTCTCGTTCTGCACGGCGGCAATGCGGCCGTTGTACACCGCGCTCATCACCACGTCACCGGACATCAGGTACTGCGGCGGCTGCGCGCCGGCCTCCCACCACTGGATGTACGGCTTGATCTCGTCGAGCTTGCGGAACGCGCGGTCCTGGCCTTCCTGGGTGGCGAGCAGGGTATAGATGTCCTTGTATGGCACGCCGTCGGCCATCAGCGCGTACTCCAGGGTGTACATCGGGCTCTTGCGCAGGCCGCGCTTGCCCGGGTACTTCTTCACGTCCCAGAAGTCGGCCCAGCCGGTGGGCGCGACCTTCAGCTTGTCGGCGTTGTAGGCCAGCACCGTGGACCAGACGAAGATGCCGGCGCCGCAGGGCTGGATCGCGCCCTTGACCACCTTGGGCGTCATCGCGGCGATGGCCGGGTCGCTGCCGATCTCCTCCAGCAGACCTTCGTCACAGGCGCGGGCCAGTTCGGGCATCTCCAGCTCGACCACGTCCCAGGTGACGCTGCCGGTGTCGACCTGGATCTTCACCTTGGCCATCTCGCCGTTGAACTCGTCGGCGATGATCTTGCTGCCGGTCTGGGCGCTGTAGGGTTCGTAGTAGGCCTTCTGCTGCGCGGCCTTGTTGGCACCACCCTGGGAGGCGACAGTGATGTCGGCCAGGGCGAGGCCGGATGTGGCAATGAGGGGAAGGCAGAGGGAAAAGGCGAGGGCGGTATTCAGAGGCTTTGGCATTGTTATGGGCTCCGATGGGTCGTCAGGAGGCCGCCACGGCATGGCGGCCGAGCGCGGGATCTGGCTGGGCTCGAGGACCAGTGTCGGCGCCGCTGCGGCGCGGTGACATCAGACGGATTTACAAATCGCCTGGATATGGTTCATACCTTTGTACGTAGTGCTGTCGGCAGAGGCTGTGGTTTGCTCCGCCGACACCTCGTTCTTCCGTCTTTGCCCGCGAGCCCGCCCATGCCCATTTCCATCCAGGACATTCTCGACGACCCCGCACTGGTCACCCGTCTGGTCAGCGGCGCCCAGCACGCCCAGCGGCGCCTGCGCTGGGCGCATGTCTGCGAGCTGCCCGACCCGGCGCAGTGGCTGGGCGAGGGCGAGCTGCTGATGACCACCGGGATGGGCATTCCGGCGGGCGCAGAGCCCCAGCGTGATTACGTCGAGCGCCTGGCCGCCGCCCGTGTCGCCGGGCTGATGCTGGGCGAGAACATGCAGGCGCCACGGGACATCGACGCCCTGCTGGCCACCGCCCAGCGCCTGGATTTCCCCTTGCTGCTGATCCACAAGTCGGTGCCGTTCTCGGCGGTGGCGCGGGCGATCATCGACACCAGCAAGCAGGAGGAACTGGAGCGCCGCAGCGCCGTCACGCGCATTTACGAGAGCGCGCGCATGGGCCTGCGCCACAACGGCCTGGAGTTTCTCCTGGAGCGGCTGGCGGCAGACCTGCGCACGCAGCTCTACCTGTTCGACGCGCAGAGCCTGGAACCCTGGCAGCCGGCCCTGGCGTCGTTGCCGGCCCACTGGCGCGAACGCCTGGGCCGGCGCAGCAGCACGGCGACCACGGTGACCCGGCATGCCACCGAGGAGGGCGACGCGCTGTCCATGGCGCTGCCGTCGATCCCGGCGTGCAAGGTCCTGGCTTGCGGCGGCCTGCTCGACTACGGGCTGCTGCACCATGTCACCGCGGTACTGGGCATCGAGCTGGAGCGCCAGCAGGTCGAACAGGAGCGCGTGCTGCGCCAGGGTGGCGAGCTGCTCGACGACCTGCTGCAGCAGCGCCTCAGCGAAAGGCCTGCCCACGAGCGGTTGAGCGCCATGGGCTATGCGGTGGGCAAGGCGGTGTTCGCCATTGCCCGTGGCCTGGCGCAATTGCCCGAGCGCTGGAGCCAGCGTCTGCAGTTGCAGGGCGTGGCGACCTTGGCACGAGCCCAGGGCGAGGAGTTGATCCTGCTGCTGGCGAATGTTGAATCGGCGCCGGCGGTGCAGCAGGTGCTGGGTTGCCCGCTGGGGTTGTCCGATCCGCTGGGGCATGCGGGGCGCACCAGCGAGGCCCTGCGCGAGGCGCGCCTGGCCCTGGCGCACACCTCGGCGAGCCGTCCGCTGGCGCATTACGCGCGCGCCGCTGGCGAACTGCTGTGGCTGCCTTCCAGCCTGGAAGAGGCGCTACTGGTGCATCGCCGTGCGCTGGGTGCCCTGGCCGACTACGACGGCGAACACAGCGCCCAGCTGCAGCAGACCCTGCAGGTATTCCTGGAACAGAACCGCTCGTGGCAGAAGACCGCCGAGCGGCTCAGCGTGCACCGGCAGACCCTGGTCTATCGCATCCGCCGCATCGAGGAGATCACCGGCCTGTCGCTGGACTCCACCGAGGACGTCGCCGTCCTCTGGATCGCCCTGCGCGCCGCGCAGATCGCCGGGTTGGGCAACGACCTCAGGGAATGATCACGAAGCTCTTGCGCAGGGTTTCGCGGATGTCCCAGGTGCCCTGGCAGTTTTCCGGGAAAAGGATGGCGTCGCCGGCGCGCAGCTCGATCGGCTCGCCGCCATCGGGGAGGAAGAAGCCGTGGCCGCTGATGAAGTGGCTGAACTCGCGCTGCAGGATCTGCCGGCGGAAACGCCCCGGCGAACACTCCCACACGCCGGTGAGCAGCCCACCCTGACCCTCGGCGGCATGGGTCGCCGCCTCGGCGATGGGGGTGCCGACCGGCTCCTTGGCGGGCACGGCGGCGGGCAGGGCGAAGCGGGCGGTGTCGGGCAGGTGGATCGGCTGGTTCATGGCGGTCTCCTTGCGCACTCAGGCGCTCTTGTCTTCCAGGCCCACGGGGGCGAATTTGGCCAGTCGCAGATCGATCCACGATGGCTTGCGGTTCTGCGCTTCGGCCTGCTCCTTGCGCTGCACGGCGCCGCGCACCATCAGGCCGCCGACGTAACGCACCGGCTCGGGCGGAAAGCGCTTGGGCTGGCGGCCGACCAGACCGCAGCGGCTCCACTCGTCATTGCGCCCCAGCACCAGGCTGGCGAGAATGCGCCCGCCCAGGCGGGTCGGACCGACGCCGTTGCCGCTCCAGCCGATGCCGTAGAAGATGTGCGGCGCGCCGTCGAGGTGGCCGAACACCGGCATGCTGTCGTAGGTGCGATCGATCGGGCCGCACCAGGCGTGGGTGATGGCTTCGTCGGCGAGGTTGGGGTAGGTGCGGCGGAAGTCCTGCTCGGTTTCCTCGGTCAGGCGCGGGTTGTCGTCGAAGCTGTCGTCGATCCGGCTGGCGTAGTTGATCATCCCGGTGCCCTTGCCGAAGGCAATGCGACCGTCCTTCGTGGTGCGGTAGAAGTCGACCATCAGCTGTGAGTCGGTGATGGATTCGCCGCCGGTCCAGCCGATCTGCTCCAGGCGCTCGGGCATCGGCCGGGTGGCGACTATGGTGCTGGTGACCGGCAAAACCATGCGGCTCAATTCCGGAACCTGCGCGGCCCAGGCGTTGGTGGCGAGCACCACGCGCGGCGCGGTGACCGAACCGTAAGGCGTGCGCAGCACAGCCGGCTGGCTGCGCTGGATGTCGTCCACCTGGGTGTTCTCGAAGATGCGCACGCCCTTCTCCAGGGCGACCCGGCGCAGACCACGGGCGAGGCGGGCGGGCTGCACGGTGGCGTTGCTGTCCTCGATCACCCCTTCCAGGTGCTGGCGCGAGCCGGCGCGGCGTTCCACCTCGTTGTCCGGCAGGCTGCGGAAGACGTTGGCGCCCAGGCTTTCACAGGTGCGCTGCACGCCTTTCCAGGAGCCGCGCTGGGCGGCGGTGGTGGCGGTCCACAGCCAGCCTCCACGACGGAAGTGCGCGTCGATGCCGTGCTCCTCGCAGAACTGGCCGATCTCGGCGATGTTCGCCTCCGAGGCGCGGGCCAGGCGCAACGCTTCCTCCTGGCCGCACTGCTCCACCAGCGAACTGATCTTCGGCCACCAGGACATCACGAAGCCGCCGTTGCGCCCCGAGGCGCCGCCGCCGCAGATGTCCCGCTCGAGGATCACGATGCGGCACTTGGGATCCAGCTCCAGCAGGCGCAGAGCCGTCCACAGGCCTACGAAGCCGCCGCCGATGATGGCGACGTCGGCCTCGAGATGTTCCCGCAGCGGTTCGGTGGGGGTGAGTTCGTCGGCGATTTCCTGGAGCCAGAGGGAGCGCTTCATGGTGGGGGTCCATGGGGTTGTTGTTTGACGCTACTGTGGCCGGGAATGGAGTCCATCCCTATCGTGCATTCCTAAGGATTACGCTGGGGTTGTTCATACAAACATACGAATGCTCCGGGTGGTCTTGCACGGCGCGCATTGCTTCCGTCAGCATGCCGGCTGCCCACCTTCCGCTTCGTTTCCAGCCAAGAGCCCTGCCATGCGCCGCCTGCCTTCGCTCACCGCCCTGCGCACCTTCGAATCCGCCGCGCGGCACGCGCATTTCGGCCGCGCTGCCGCTGAGCTGTGCGTCACCGACAGCGCGGTGAGCCACCAGATTCGCCAGTTGGAGGAACAACTGGGGGCGACATTGTTCGAGCGCCGGGGCCGCCAGGTGCAGCCGACCGCCCAGGCGCGGCGTCTGCTGCGCAGCTTGCAGCAGGCCTTCGAGCTGATCGGCAGCGCCTGCGACGAGCTGCGCGATCCGGGGTCCCAGGCGCAGCTGCACATCGCGGTGACCGTGGAGCTGGCGCAGAAGTGGTTGGTGGGGCGGCTGGCAGATTTCGCCGAACGCTACCCGGAGATCGTCCTGCACCTGCACGAGCAGCCGCTGGAGGCGCCGGGGCCGGCCGCCGAGATGGACCTGGCGATCACCTACGGCACCGGCCCGGCCGACGCCAGCACCTACTTCGTGCGGCCGCTGCCGACCCTGCAGTTCTTCCCGGTGTGCAGCCCCGGCCTGTTCAACCAGTCGCCGCTCAAGCACCCGCGCGACCTGGCCCGTCACTGCCTGCTGCACGATGATCAGGACGGCAAGTCCTGGACCGCCTGGCTGACCACCCACGCCAGCGACATCCGCCCCAGCCGCCACGTCTACCTCGGCCACGCCGGGCTGACCATGGAAGCGGCGGTGCGCGGCCAGGGCGTGGCCATCGGCGACAACCTCACCAGCGCCGAGGACCTGGCCAGCGGCCGCCTGGTGCGCCCGTTCGCTGCGCAGATCACCTCTCTGGGGCAGTACGCGCTGGTCTGCGAACGCCTGCGCCTGGACAAGCCGGCGGTGGCGCAGTTCATCGAGTGGGTAACGGATCAGCTCAACGACCTGTAAGTCGGGTGAAGCGGCTTTTGTAGGAGCGAGCTTGCTCGCGAACCGGCTTGATGCAGGAGTCGCCGGAAGGATCTGTTCGCGAGCAAGCTCGCTCCTACAGGTGAACGTCGGGCACATCCAGGTGTGGAATGTGGCGGCGGCGAGGTTGGCGATCCTTGCGTAGGAGCGGACTCTGTCCGCGATGCTCTCCGGCGTGAAGCGTGGCCGATCGCGGACGGAGTCCGCTCCTACGTTGCATGGAATCTCATTGATCGGGGGTTGATCGATGAATCCTATTCAGCTATTCCGCGAAATTCATCAGTGGTTTCCTCCGCTGTGGGGCGGCAACCTTGCGCTCATTCCCGCCTGAATACGCCCTGAATACGGAGAGCCACCGATGTCCCGCACCCACTCGACTATGCCCAAGGCCGATGGCTTCCGCCTGCCCGGCGAATTCGAACCCAAGGCCCGCTGCTGGCTGGGCTGGCCCGAGCGCAGCGATGTCTGGCGCAACGGTGGCAAGCCGGCGCAGAAGGTCTGGGTCGAGGTGGTCAGCGCCATTGCCAGCAGCGAACCGGTGACCGTCTGCGCCTCCGCCGCGCAATACGCCAACGCCCGGCGCATGCTTCCCGACAACGTGCGCGTGGTGGAGATGACCTGCAACGACACCTGGTTCCGCGACAGCGGGCCAGCCTTCCTGGTCAACGACGAGAGCGGCGAGATGCGTGGCGTGGACTTCCAGTTCAACGCCTATGGCGGCCTCGACGGCGGCCTGTACTACCCCTGGGACAAGGACGACCAGATCGCGCAGAAGATTCTGGAGATCGAGGGCTTCGACCGCTACCGCGCGTCCATCATTGCCGAGATGGGCAGCATCCGCAGCGACGGCCAGGGCACCCTGCTGACCACCGAGCAGTGCCTGCTCAATCGCAACCGCAATGCCCACCTGGGCAAGGAGGAAGTCACCCGCCGCCTGTGCGATTACCTGGGCGCCGAGCACGTGATCTGGCTGCCGCGCGGCTGCAAGTTCGACGAGACCGACGGCCACGTCGACGACCTGGCCTGCTTCGTCCGCCCCGGCGTGGTGGTGATGCAGTGGACCGATGATCGCAACGACCCGCAGTGGGAAATCTACCAGGAGGCCTACGACGTCCTGCGCAACGCCCGCGATGCCCGTGGCAATGCGCTGCAGGTGCACAAGCTGCCGCAGCCGCTGGTGCTCGAATGGAGCGCCGCCGAAGCCGAAGGGCTGGACCAGGTGGACGGCAGTTTCGACCGCCAGGAAGGCACGAAAATCTGCGCGTCCTACATCAATTTCTATACCGGCAACTCGGCCATCGTCATGCCGTTCTTCGACGATCCCAACGACCGCATCGCCCAGGGCGTGCTGGCCGAACTGTTCCCGGACAAGCGGGTGATCGGCATCGACAACTCGCGGGAAATCCTCCTCGGTGGCGGCAACATCGGCTGCATCACCATGCCGCAATACGCTGCGCCCTCGCGCGCTCGCTGAGCGGGCCCGCAGGCTTAGGCGCGGGGCCGCCGGTGCAGTAGACTGCCAGCCCCGCCCGGCGCCGGAAGCCCGTCATGCTCAGGAATTTCACCGATCTGGATCTGCGCCTGCTGCGCATCTTCGCCTGCGTGGTGAAGTGCGGCGGCTTCACCGCGGCGCAGGCAGAGCTGAACATGAGCCAGTCGAACATCAGCATGCACATCGGCAGCCTGGAGAAGCGCCTGGGCTACCGGCTGTGCGAGCGCGGCAAGGGCGGCTTCCGCCTGACCGCCAAGGGCCAGCGCATCCTCGAAGCCTCCCAGGCGATGTTCGATGCCATCGGCCTGTTCCGCGACCAGGCCCAGGCGCTTTCCGGCAGGTTGGTGGGCGAGTTGTACCTGGGCCTCGCGGACAACGTCACGACCCTGCCGCAGGCGCGCTTCGACGAGACCCTGGCGGCCTTCCACGGCCGCGAGCAGGACGTGCAGCTGAACCTCTACGTGAACTCGCCGACCGAGCTGGAACTGGCGGTGATCGATGGCCAGCTGGACCTGGCCATCTCCTACTTCAGCCGCACCCGGCCGACCCTGGAGTACCTGCCGCTGTACACCGAGGAGATCGGCGTGTTCTGCGGCGAGCGCCATCCGCTGTTCAGCGCGCGCAAGCCGACGCTCAAGCAGATCGCCGAATACAACTGGGTGCGCCACGGATTCCTGCCGGCGGACCAGGAGCTGCCGTTCCGCCCCGAACGCAGCAGCGCCACCGCGCATCACATGGAGGCGGTGGCGCATTCGGTACTGGCCGGCACGCACCTGGGCTACCTGCCGACCCACTACGCGAACATCTGGGTCGAGCGCGGGCGGATGAAGCCGCTGCTACCGCAGAAGCTCTGCTACGAGGTGACCCACAGCCTGATCACCTACGCCGGGCGGCCCCGCAGCGAGGCCGCCCGCGCCTTCATCGAAGACCTGCTGAGCGTGCACGGCCTGCACGGTTGAGTGCTCAGGCAAGGATGCCGTTGATGGCGTTGAGGTAGATGCGCGAGTAGTCCTCGGCCGCCAGCGGCAGGGCGTTGGTCTCGGAGGAGGAAATGTCCGCCACCGCCTGTTCGCCGACCCACTGCGCGTCCGTGCCGTCCAGGCCCAGTTCCTTGAGCGTGTGGGGAATGCCCACCGCGGCGCGCAGCTCCAGCACCCAGCCGAGCAGACCGTCGAAACTCGCTTCCGGCAGCTCCAGGTAACGCGCCAGACGGGTGGCGTCGGCCTCGATGGCCGAGCGGTTGGCCACCAGCAGGTAGGGCAGCAGCACCGCGTTGAGCAGGCCGTGGTGCTTGTGGTGCTTGGCGCCCAGCGGGTGGGCGAGGGCGTGCACACCGCCCAGGCCTTTCTGGAAGGCCACCGCGGCGCTGGCCGAGGCAATCAGCATGCCTTCGCGGGCGGCGAGGTCGCTGCCGTTGTGCACCGCGCGCTGCAGGTGCTCCTTCACCAGGCGCACGCCTTCGATGGCGACGCCGGCCGACATGGGGTGGTAGAGCGGCGAGAACAGCGATTCCAGGTGGTGGGTCAGGGCGTCCATGCCGGTGGCGGCGGTGAGGCCCTTGGGCAGGCCGACGGTCAGCGCCGGGTCGAGGATCACCGAACGGGCCAGCAGTTCGCGGTGGCCGACGACGATCTTGATGCCGCGCGCGGTATCGGTCAGCACCGCTTCGCGGCCCAGCTCGGAGCCGGTGCCGGCGGTGGTGGGAATGGCGATCAGCGGCGGCAGGTCGAGGGCCGGGTGATCGCCCAGGGTCGGGTAGCGCTCGATCAGCTGCGACCATTCGAAGTTTTGCAGGCCATCGGCGTCGCGGCTGAGCAGGGCGATACCCTTGGCCGCGTCCAGCGCACTGCCGCCGCCCAGGGCGATCAGCGAGTCGTGGCCGCCTTCGGCCAGGGCCTGGGCGCCGGTGGTGACTTCTTCCAGCGCGGGATTGCTGGAGAAACCGTGGAACAGCGCGTAGTCGATGCCGGCCGCTTCCAGGCGCTGGCGCACCTCGTGCAGCGGCGGCAGTTCGAGCATGCCGGGGTCGGTGACCAGCAGCGGCTTGCGCATGCCGGCCAGGCGGCAGCGCTCGGCCAGCTGGTCGAGGGCGCCGACGCCGCAGAGGATTTCCGTGGGGTAGTTCCAGTAGTTCAGGGTGGACATGGGCAGCTCCGGATTTCAGGCATGACCTGCCCGTGCCGGCTATTCAGGAAGCCAGCGGCGGGAAGGCGGAAAAGGTGGGCGCCGGTCTGGACCGGCGCCGATGATTCAGCCGACAGCGCGGCCGGCGAAGCTCAGGCTGGTGGCGATACGGCGGTGCGGCTTGGCGATGAACAGGTAGGCCAGGCCGAACAGGGCGAGCACGGAGAACACCACGATCACCGCCCACACCTGGAACCAGGGCGCGCCGGGCGGAGCGAGCATTTCCCGCGGCCAGGCCACGTTGATCGCCTCGAACACCAGCCAGACTACGGCGATGACGTTGACCAGCAGGCCCTTGCGGCCGAGCTTCAGCGCGCCCTTGTCCGGATCCCAGCGGCCGGTCAGGCGGGCATACAGCGCGCTGGCGGCAACGATCAGGAAGACGAAGAAGAAGCCGCCACTGCCGAAGGCGATCAGCGTGCCGACCGCCGTGGCGTTCAGCCCCAGCGCCAGGCCCAGGCTGGCCAGCAGGGTGCTGCAGACCATCGCGGCCATCGGCACCTTGCGCTTGTCCACCCGGCGCAGCAGGGCGGAGCCGGGGAGGATGCGGTCGCGGGCCATGCCGAAGATGGCGCGGCCGATGTAGGTCTGCACCGAGACCACGCAGGCGACGAAGGCCACCAGCACGATGGCCACGAACGGCCGCTCGGCCCAGGCGCCGAAGGCGTCCACCACCGCCGGGGTCACCGGGTCGATGATCTGCCCGCTGACCACGGCGGCCGGGTCCTTGTACGACAGGGTGACGGCGAAGGCGGTGAGCATCACCGTCAGCCCGACCACCAGCATCGAGCGCAGGATGGCGCGCGGCGTGGAGACGCGGGCGTCGGTGGTTTCCTCGGATATCTGCGAGCAGGCGTCGAAGCCGAGGAAGGCCCAGCCACCCACCGCCAGCGCGGTGAGGAAGCCGCTCCAGTAACTGCCGCCGGAGACTTCCAGGGCATTGAGGCTGCTGAACAGCATCTCGAAGGAGTGGTTGCGGAAGAACAGCAGCAACAGCACGCCGATGCCGATGGAGGCGATGGCCTCGGCGAAGATGCCGGCGTTGACGAAGTACTTCAGCGGGTTGATGCCCAGCAGGTTCACCCCCAGCCCCAGGGCCAGCAGCGCGGCGCCGCAGAGCACCTGGGCATTGGCCGATGGCGGCTCGCCGGTCACCAGCAGGCCGAGCCAGAAGCCGCCCAGGTAGGCGACGGTGGTCAGCGAGGCCAGGGCGGAGGCTAGGTAAAGGAAGCCGGTGAACCAGGCGGCGCGGTCACCGATCAGCCGGCGCACCCACTGGTAGCAGCCGCCGGCCAGGGGGAACTGCGAGGACAGCTCGGCATACACCAGTGCCACGGTCAGTTGCAGCAGCAGGCACAGCGGCACGATCCACACCCAGGACGGCCCGACGCTCATGGCGCCCAGGGACATCACCGAGTAGATGCCGACCACCGGCGAGATGGTGGCGAAGCCGACGGAGAAGGACGACCACAGGTTCAGCCCGCGATCCAGTTCCTGGCGGTAGCCGTGGCTGGCGAGCAGGCTCTCGTCGCCTTGTGTGGTGCTCTGGAGGTCAGACATGCCGGCCTCCGGTGTTCAGGGACAGGATACTTTGCGAACAGGGGAATACACGGCCAGGCATGACGGGGCGAAGGCGCATGGGAGATCCTCGGGGCAGTTGGAGTTGTTATCGAGAACCCGCGTCTCTTTAGGACGGCTGAGTAGCTGGCGCTGTCGGTGCAGCGCGGAGCCAGGGTAGGCCGCCGCCGCATCAGGGAAAATTCATAGTTGATTGGGCTGACATCAGTGCGGGCTGATGTTTGTGAGCGGATTGCCAGAGTACGGCGTCTTTTCGCAGGAGCGGATTCTATCCGCGATCCGGCCGGCAGATCGGTGTTCTGTCTCGACGCTTGTCCCGGCTGCGCCGGGATTTCGCGGAGGAACTCCGCTCCTACGGGGCCGAGGGAGCCAATTGCGGGAGAGGCAAGGATACCGGTAGGGACCGGGAGCGGTATCCGACATCCCGGCGGATAACGCCCGAGGCGTTATGCGCCCTACGCTGCTGAGCCAGGGCCGGGGGAGAGGGCCGCCATTCGCGCAGGAGTTTCCCTGGTAGGAGCGGATTCCATCCGCGATCCGGCCGGCAGGCCGGTGTTCTGTGTCGACCACCGTCCCGGCTGCGCCGGGATTTCGCGGAGGAACTCCGCTTCTACGGGAGCAACAAGGAGCCGTAGGGCGAATAACCCCGGAGCGGGTTATCTGCCGGGTGCCAGCGCGGGCAGCGTGAGCTCTTCGTAGGAGCGAGCTTGCTCGCGAAGAGGGTGGGCGCACACAGGAAGAGGGAGAAGGATGCGGGTTCGCGAGCAAGCTCGCTGCTACGCCATTCGACGATGTTGCCAAGAGGAACCGGGAGCGGCGGCGCGCTCCCGGTGCGGAGCGCTATCAGCAGTGCTTGTCCTGCTCGGCCTTCTTCTCGGCATCCGGCTGGGCGTTCTGCGCGGTCTGCTGCTCGGCGTCGGCCTTGTCGCGGGTGGCCTGCATGGCCTGATAGTTGGCCTGGGTCAGGCGGTTGGTCATCAGGGCGGATTCTTCGGCCATGGACGCCTGGCTGGCGAGCAGGGCGGCGAGGGTCAGGACACTGGCAGTGAGCAGTTTCATGAAGGAATTCTCAGGTAGTGGACTTCTGTTGGGGGATTGCTCGCGAGTGGCCACAGTCTACGGAGCCGCCCTGCGCGCGACCCATGAGGAAAACTGCTGGGATTGATCGAATCGCCATTCGCCCTGCGCAGCACCCCTTTCGCCAGTGACGCGTGGAAATCCGGCAAAGCCTTGCAGTCAGCGGCATACAGATGAAATTGAAAGCGTGGGAGGCAATGCTGCTCTGAGCGAAAAACAACCGATCATGAAGGCTGGCTAATGAATCCATGCCGCTCGGCTAATGAGTAACGGCAGGTTGCCAAGCGGCCGATTACCCGACCGGCGTGACGTTTTCTTCACGAACTCCTGTTAAGATCGCCGCCTCTTTGGGGAGTAGCCTGGCTTCACACCTGCGTGAAGTCGCCCTGGTCAACATGATCGGCAACCTGCCGTGGCCAGTGCATCCAAGCGGATTGGCGAGACCAACGACATGACTGCGCTCAAGCCGGGCTCGCAGTGTCTTGTCGTTGTCTCGTGCCCGGCTGGAGTTGTACGTGAATCCCATCTCGCTGATCTTCCTGGCCTTCGCCATGTCCACCGACGCCTTCGCCGCCGCTATCGGCAAGGGCTCCAGCCTGCACAAGCCGCGCCTTTCCGAAGCCCTGCGCACGGGCCTGATCTTCGGTGTGATCGAAGCCATCACCCCGCTGATCGGCTGGTTCATCGGCCAGGCTGCCAGCAGCTACGTCGTCGAGTGGGATCACTGGATCGCCTTCGGCCTGCTGCTCGTGCTCGGCCTGCACATGATCTGGAACGGCGTGCGCCACGATGACGAGGCCGAGGAAGAGAAGCCCTCGCAGCATTCCTTCTGGGTGCTCGCGGTGACCGCCGTGGCCACCAGCATCGACGCCCTGGCGGTCGGTGTGGGCCTGGCCTTCGTCGACGTGAACATCTGGGTTGCCGCAGCCGCCATTGGCCTCGCCACCATGACCATGGTGACCATCGGCACCATGCTCGGCCGTGTGCTCGGCGCGGTAGTCGGCAAGCGCGCCGAGATCATCGGCGGCATCGTGCTGATGCTGGTGGGCGCCACCATCCTCTACGAACACCTGTCGGCGGTCTGAGTCGACGCCACGAATGAAAAAGGGCCGCATCGCGCGGCCCTTTTTCATGGCAGTGAATCCTCAGGCTCCCTCGAACGTAGGGCGAGTAACGCGCAGCGTTATCCGCCACCGGGCTTGATGGCGGATAACCCGTTCCGGGTTATTCGCCCTACATTCCGAATAAATAGGGCCGCAATGCGCGGCCTTTTTTCATGGCAGTGAGTCTTCAGGAGCCTTCAAGCGTAGGGCGAATAACGCGCAGCGTTATCCGCCGTCGGGCTTGATGGCGGATAACCCGTTCCGGGTTATGCGCCCTACGTAGCGGTGCTCGAGTTCACTCGCGCACGTTGCGGTAGAGCATCGCCCGCGAGGTCTCGTGCATCGCACGGGTCAGGGCGGCGAGGCGCTGGAATTCCTCGGGGTGCCGTGCGGCGACGTCCTCCAGCGGAGTCGGCGAGTAGATGTCGTGCAGGGTCGGCGAGCTGCCGTCGTGCTGCATCTGCAGGAGGAAGCGCCGGGTCACGCCGCCGATGACCGGGAAGGTGCCTTCACGCAGGACCAGCGGCACCACCCGTTCGCCTTCCGCAGGGGCCTGCTGCAGGTCTCGGCCCATGCCGCCGTTGGTATGGGGCTTGCCGAGCAGGCCGAGCACGGTGGGCAGCAGGTCGGCCAGGCCGACGGCTTCGTCGAACGTGCGGGGCTCCAGCAGGCCGGGCGCGTAGATCATCAGCGGCACGTTGTTGCTCTCCAGCCCGAGCTGGTCGAAGCCCGGCGCCATGTGCGGAATCTGGCTGATGCGGGTGTTGTGGTCGCCGAAGAAGACGAAGATGGTGTTGCCCAGGTAACCGTCGCGCTCGGCCATTTCCAGCAGCTTGCCGATGTTGAAGTCGAGCAGGCGTACCGCGTTGAACTGCTCCAGGCTGCGCGAGCCGGCGGCCTGGACTTTCTCCAGCGGCAGGTCGAGGGCCTGGAAGCCGTCGTTGTCGCGCGGGATGGTGAAGGGCCGGTGGTTGCCGGAAGTCTGCAGGTAGGCGAAGAACGGCTGGTCCTTCGGTAACTGGCGCAGTACGGCGGTGCCTTCCTTGAAGAAGTCCAGGTCGGAGATGCCCCAGACGTCCACCAGCGGCGCCTGCCAGTGGCGCTCCTCGTACAGCCGCACATCGTCGATGCTGCGCTGGATCAGCGCATTGATATTCGCCCAGCCGGCGTTGCCGCCGATCATGTAGAACTTCTCGTAGCCGTCCAGGGCGTTGATCAGGCTGTGCTGGCGGGAGATCAGCGGGTTGCGCGTGGCGGTCTGCTCGCGGGTCACGTCGGGCACGCCGGTGATGCTCGCCCAGACGGTTTTCGCGGTGCCGGTCACCGGCACGTAGAAGTGCCGGAAGAACCAGCCCTCGCGGGCGATGCGGTCGAGGTTGGGCGTCGGGTTCAGCGGGTTGCCATAGGCGCCCACGGCGCTGGTGCCGAGGGATTCGAGCATGACGAAGACCACATTGGGCTGGCGTCCGGCGGCGGGCGCGGCCGACTGTGCGGGCTGCCGGCGGCGATAGTCGAGGGCCTGGGCATCGGGCGATTCGATGCCCAGGTACTTCACCATCAGCGGGTAATGCCGGCGTGCCTCGGCTTCGTCGTAGGCGATGGGGTCGACGCGCAGCGTGTCGTAGAGGAAAACCACCGGGTTCAGGCCGAGCGCGGCGATCTGCGCATCGCCGCTGTAGAAGGCGTCGCTCCAGCGCAGCGGCACGGGGTTCTGCAGATTGAGGTTGTCGACGCGGCCGAGCAGGCCGAGCAACACCAGCACGCTGACCGACACGGCTCCGCTGGTGACGGACCAGCGGGAAATCGTCGTGGCGGGGCGCTCCAGCGTCCTGCGCTCCAGCTGTCGGAGCAGCGCGAGCGTCAGTGCCAGGCAGACGAGCCAGCCCAGGCTGATCCAGCCCACCGGGTAGGTCTGCCAGACCATGCCGGTGGAAATCTGCGCGTCCTCGATGAAGCGCAGTACCGTGGCGTTGATGCGCACACCCAGGTAGGCGTAATGGCCGAAGTCGATGATGTAGACCAGCAGCACCAGGCCCACGGCGAGTGCCAGGTAGGCGCGGGCGAGGTAGCGCACGGCGCGGCTGCGCAGCAGGTTGAACCCGGGCAGCCAGGCCAGCAGCATCAGCGGCAGGACCAGCAGCAGCGCCAGCCGCAGGTCGAAGCGCAGGCCGATGCCGAGGGTGCGCAGGGCGTCGCCGTTTTCCCCGAGGGTCTGCCAGGGCAACCCCGAAAACCCGAGCAGGAATACCCCGCGCAGCAGCGCGAAGAGGGTGAACAGCACAACGACGGTGCCGGCCAGGTAGTGCAGGCGGCGGGAGCGAATCCAGCTCATCGATCAGTCTCGGCGAGGTCCGTGGGGCGGCGCGCAGTACGTTCGCCGTGGAGGAAGGAGCGGACGCGGCGCAACAGCGCCGCGCCGGCCCACTTGAGGCAGAAGACCCAGGCGTAGAGCGCCAGCAGCGGGTCGATCAGGTAGTTCCAGTAGTTGCCCGGGCCCTCGCCGCGCAACGCGTAGGCCAGGGTCGCGATCAGCAGCATCGCCGCGCCCAGGCCATTGCCGCGCAGCAGGAAGGCGAAGGTCAGCACGGCCATCGCCAGCAGCAGCCAGGTCGGCTCGTAGCCCCAGCGGTAGGGGTCCAGGTAGCTCAGGCCAAGGGACGCCGGGTAGAGCACCAGCGTCAGGACGGCGAAGGCCAGCAGCAGGTCGCGCAGATGGTCGGCGCGGACCTGCACGGCGCCCAGGCGTGCCAGCGTGAGGCCCGCCAGCAGGACCAGCAGGCTGCTGGACAGGTCATGGGTGAAGCTGCGCACCAGGATCGCCAATGGCAGCCCATCGACGGGCAGGAAGGTCAGCCCGGCTGCGCCCGCGAGCTTCAGCACCTGCCAGTGGCGCGCGGTGCCCAATGGCGCGACCAGCAGGAAGAGCAGCAGGGCCAGCGCCAGATGCGCCTGCCAGAGTCCGAATGTCATGGTTGGCCCTCGACCCAGGCGTCAGTGAAGCTGACGTGCTTGATGAAGGTGTCGTTCCACGAATAGACCAGGTGATAGGCACCGGCCGCATCGCGGGCGAAGTAGGGGTACTCGTATTCGAAGCGGCATTGGCCGGACTCGCACATGCGCTGGCTGACGCTGGCGAAGAAGGTCTGTTCCAGGGCTTGCTGCTGCCGCGCACCCACCGTCTCCCAGGTCTCGCCGATCAGCGCGCGGAAGACCTCCGGCGGTACCGGGTCGCCCCAGGGATCGGGGGATTCGTCGAGCTGCGAGACTTGCCGCCAGTTGCGCAGCTGCGCGTCGGTTTCGTAGAGCGTCAGGCGGAAGCGACCGTCTTCCAGGTCGTTCATCGCTACCAGCAGGTTGCCGTTGCTGCGGCCGACGGCGGCCAGCGACGAGTTGGGATTGCTCGGCTCCACCGGCTGCGGCTCGCTCCAGGTCTGCCCGGCGTCGCTCGTGCGGCTGGCCAGCACGCGATGATGCTGCTCCCCGGCATAGCGCAGCAGGGCAACGGCCTGCCGGCCATCCTGGGCCACCACGGTCGGTTGCAGGGAGTGCTTGCCCTTGCTGATGCGGAATTTGTCGAGCACCTTGCCGTCGCGGTTCAGGTAGAGGTACTCGGCGAACTTGCCCATGAACTCGTGGTAGACCGGCAGGCCGATGGAGCCGTCGCGGTGGAACACCGGTGCGCCGCGCACCAGGGTGCTGAGGTTGAGGAAGGGCGTGGTCAGCAGTTGGCGCGGCGTGCTCCAGGTCCGGCCGAGATCGTCCGAATGCATGGCATTGATCGCGCTGCCGGCCCAGCCGCCGACCGAGACGGAGACGTAGAACAGCCACAGGCGATTGTCCGGTGAGAGGGCAATGACCGGGTTGCCGAGCTTGCGGATGTTCTTCTGCACCGCCTGCTCGGTGCCGATCCGCGTGGCCAGCACGCGCTCGGCCGACCACTGGCCGGTTGCGGCGTCGAACTGCGCGGCGCGAATCTGCACGTCGGCGGAGCCCTCGCGGGTGCCGGCGAACCACGCCGCCAGCAGCGCGCCATCGGGCAGCGTCGCCAGCGAGGCGGAGTGCACGAAGTCGCGCATGTCCGAAGAGGCGAAGCGCCGGGTCAGGCTGGAGGATTGGGCTGCGCCGGGCTCGGCGCGGCTATCGA
Organism: Pseudomonas nitroreducens; assembly: GCF_014204515.1. Classification (GTDB taxonomy): domain Bacteria; phylum Pseudomonadota; class Gammaproteobacteria; order Pseudomonadales; family Pseudomonadaceae; genus Pseudomonas; species Pseudomonas nitritireducens_A. Next base: position 64,378 of record NZ_JACHLI010000026.1, read on the forward strand.
TGGCAAAGTCGGCGACCTCGAACGAGGGCGCCTGGTACCAGGCAAGGCCGAACACGACGGCGACCAGCAATCCACCTGCGCAGCGAAGGATGAAGGTGTTCAACGTCGCAGCACCGGCTCAGCCTTCACCAGGGCGAAGGTGACAGGGTGGAAGTACAACTCGACGCGGTCGCTCTGTCGGTTGAAGCCGTAGATTTCGTAGCAGTTGCCCGGCGTCACGCGGAACTTGGTGATGCGGTAGCCCTGCTGCTTCATGGTCGAGCGGAAGATCGACTCCTGCTGCCAGGTGGAGCGGTCCGCGCGGGTGCATTGCGCATCGGCGAAGGCGAGGTTGGCGCTGGCGAGTGCGGCAAGGAACGAAATGAGCTTCCACATGGGGCCTGTCCGGTGGGTCGAAGGCGCCAAGTTAAAAAGCGAAATGTGAATAAAATGTCAAAAATAACAAGCAGTTACACTGCTTCTTAGGAAGGGTCTGACGGATTTTTCCGGCTGCTTTCCGGCGAGCCTAACGGCTGTTCCAGGCTGACGCCAAAGCGCTTTTGATGACTTTCTGTGTCGTCGCGAAGGGAGGGACGGGCAGGTCGGCGGCGCGATGGCCGATCCGCAGGATCGGCCAGGGCAGGGAGCGTCGGGCGACGCTCCGCGAGGCAGGTCAGGCCGGCACGCCGAGGATCACGTGGGAAGCCTTGATCACCGCGGTGGCGCTGGCGCCCGGGGCCAGGCCCAGTTCCTTTACGGCATCGCGGGTGACGATGGAGTAGACTTGGGTGCCACCGGCCAGCTCGATCACCACCTCGGCGTTGACCGCGCCGTCGGTGACGCTGACGACCTTGCCGTTCAGGCAGTTGCGTGCCGACAGGCGGATGTCGCTGGCCTCGGTCATCAGCATGACCCAGGGCGCCTTGACCAGGGCGACGGCTTCGGCGCCGGCGGCCAGCTTCAGGCTGTTGACGCTCTCCACGGTGACCACGGCCACCAGGGTCTCGCCGCCGGACAGCTCGAGGACGACCTCGCTGTTCACCGCGCCGGCACGGACTTCGCGAACCTTGCCTTTGAAGACGTTGCGTGCACTGACCTTCATTGTTGTTCTCCACGTGAGGTTTCAGGAAATTCTGACCAGCGTGTCAAAAAACGCTATGAACTTGCCACCACACCGCCTGCGTCAGGCTTTCACATAGACCCACGCCTGCAGGCCCGATTGCAGGCTGGCGTTGATCCGCTGGTAGTCGGATACCTCGTAGGCGTCCGCCGCCAGCAGTTCCTGCTGGGTGATCTCGAACACCGTGCCGGGCACCCGGTCGGCGTCCACTCCACTGTAGTGGACAATGGGGTGATGGGTCTTGCCGCTGGTGGCCAGCACGGCCGGATCGGTGATCTCCACCCAGTCCTGGCGGAAGCCCACCAGAGCGTCGGCCCGGCCCTGCAGTTCGCGGCCGAAGCTGGCCAGCTGCACGGCCTTGTCCTGCAGGGTGCCGTAGGAAAACAGCAGTACATTCTCAGTCATGTGCTCTGTCATCGAGGGCGCTCCGGGTCAGGCCAGCAGGTCTTCGTAGAAGGCGCCGTAGCCCTTGCTCGGGTGGGCGATCTGGATTTCCAGGATCCACAGGCCACCGTTGGGGTGCTCGGCATAGTCGCCCAGGTCGCCGGCGCGGTAGATCGCGTGGGGGAAGTCGCTGACGCGATGGCCCTTGATGTCCAGGTTGAGCTTCCAGCCCATGGTCTCGGCCTGCTGGTGGGCGAAGTCGTACAACTCGACGCCGCTGCAGCCGGTTTCCCGCCAGCGCGCCTCGACGCGTTCGAACAGGGTCTTCGCTGCCGCCGCGCAGGCGCCCATGTCCGGGTCGTCGCCGGTGACGAAGGTGGCGCCGGCGTCGCCTTCATGGCCGCGCCAGACCACGCCCATGTCGATGAAGTAGATGTCGTTGTCGCCCAGCACCGGGTTGCCTTCGGAACGCTGCTTGAAGGTCTTCAGGGTATTGGCGCCGAAGCGGATCAGCAGCGGGTGCCAGATGCGCTCCATGCCCAGGTCGGCGAGCACCTGCTTGCCGATGGCGACGGCTTCCAGCTCGGTGAGGCCGGGGCGCATCGCCGCGGCGATGGCGTCCACGGCTTCCCAGGTGCGGGCCTGGGCGTATTGCATCGATTCCAGCGCGTAATTCGCGCCCACGGCTTCCTTGGCGTACACGGCGGTATTCATGGTGCTCTCTCTGCGAAGAACTGTTGGTCTGCCGGCATGACGGCATCGCCATATAGACTTCTACATAGCGGCGTGCGAGCGCAACCCGAATTGCAGGGGTTTTGCCGTGGAAAGTCGCGAAATCCTGCGCGCAGGGCGGAGGTTTCGGCAGGGATGACGTTGCCTGACTGCTACCGTGGCAACCATCCAACCTGCGAAAAAGGCATTAGGTTATGCCTTCCGGCGATTTGTCCTGCAGGGTAGGACCGATCAGGATAGGCAACCGTGATTGAAAGTCCCGTCTGACCAAGGAACACAGCAAGCGATGAATGACGCCAAGCGACTGAACGAAAACGGCCCGGTGAACTGGCAACTGGCGCAGATCGTCGAGGACCTGCGTGGCGCGCGCAACGAGTGGCGCAGCCGCACCGGCCGCCATCCGGAGCAGGGCGGCCGCGAGCTGCCATCGCGCCAGTCCATCGAGGAAGTGGTGGAACGCCTGGCCAGCGCGCTGTTCCCCATGCGCCTGGGGCCCAACGACCTGCGCGAGGAGAGCGAGGACTTCTTCGTCGGCCACACCCTCGACGCGGCGCTTAATGCGCTGCTGGTGCAGGCCCGCCTGGAGCTGCGCTACAGCGCGCGGCAGCGCGGCGATGTGGTCGACAGCCGGATCGACGAGCACGCCGTGGTGCTGGTGCGCGACTTCGCCCGTGCGCTGCCCGGAATGCGCAAGCTGCTCGACGCCGACGTGCTCGCCGCCTACCAGGGCGACCCGGCCGCGCGCAGCGTGGACGAGGTGCTGCTGTGCTATCCGGGCGTGGTGGCGATCATCCACCATCGCCTTGCGCACCACCTGTACAACGCCGGCCTGCCGCTGCTGGCGCGGATGATCTCGGAGCTGGCGCACTCGGCCACCGGCATCGACATCCACCCCGGCGCGCAGATCGGCAGCAGCTTCTTCATCGACCACGGCACCGGCGTGGTCATCGGCGAAACCGCGATCATCGGCAGGCAGGTGCGCATCTACCAGGCCGTGACCCTGGGCGCCAAGCGCTTCACCTCCGATGAAACCGGCCAGCTGCACAAGGGCGAGCCGCGCCACCCGATCGTCGAGGACGAAGTGGTGATCTACGCCGGCGCCACCATCCTGGGCCGCGTCACCATCGGCAAGGGCTCCACCATCGGCGGCAACGTCTGGCTGACCCGCAGCGTGCCGCCGGGCAGCCAGGTCAGCCAGGCCAGCCTGCAGCACGACGAGAGCCGCTGCGGCAAGGACTGAAGGACCGCCGTTCTGCGGGCACGCGAAGCGCAGCGGGGGAGTTGACAGTCCCTGCTTTCCTTCAGCAGTATCCGTCAGACATTTCGCGCAACTGCTGGACAACCATGTTCTCCATCCACGACCACTCGCTCTCCGCTTCGGGCTTCGCTGCCCAGGCTGGCGCGTGCGTCGTCGTTGCCAAGAAATCGAAGAAACAGTCGCTCATTTGACCGGGGCGCTGTCCCGTCAGATGGGCTGACTGGACAAGGCGCAAGGTCGAACCTCTTCCCCCCGCTTGATTCCCGCACCCTCCCTGACGGCGACCCGACGGTCAGCCACAAGGAGTTCTTGCATGTCCCGTTTTCGCGGTATCTGGGTGGCCCTCGCCACTCCCTTTCGTTCTGGCGAAGTCGATTATCCCGCCCTGCAGGCGCTGCTGGGCCGGCTGCTGGAAGACGGCGTCGCCGGCTTCGTGGTCTGCGGCACCACCGGCGAAGCCGCCGCGCTGAGCCACGACGAGCAGCTCGCCGTGCTTGATGCGGTGCTGCAATGGGTGCCGCCGCAGCAGGTGATCATGGGCCTGGCCGGCAACAACCTGCGCGAGCTGCTGGCCTTCCAGCAGGAGGTCCAGCGTCGTCCGCTGGCTGGCGTGCTGGTGCCGGCGCCGTATTACATCCGCCCATCCCAGCTGGGCCTGGAAGCGCTCTTCCAGACTGTTGCCGATGCTTCCAGCGTACCGGTCGTGCTCTACGACATTCCCTACCGCACCGGCGTGCGCATCGAGCGCGAGACCCTGCGGCGCATCGTCCAGCACCCGAACATCGCGGCCATCAAGGACTGCGGCGGCGACGTGGAAACCACCCTGGCGCTGATCGCCGACGGCCATATCGACGTCCTCACCGGCGAAGACCTGCAGATCTTCGCCAACCTCTGCATGGGCGGCGCTGGCGCCATTTCCGCCTCGGCCCACGTGCGTGCAGACCTCTATGTGCGCATGCAGCGCGAGATGGAGGCCAACGACATCAACGCCGCGCGGCGGACCTTCCAGCGTCTGTTGCCGTGGATGCAAGCCGCCTTCGCCGAGCCCAACCCGGCCGCGGTAAAGGGCGCCCTGGCCCTGCAGGGGCTGATGGCCAACGAGCTGCGCGAACCGATGCAGGCCTGCTCGGAAGCGACCCTGGAGCGCCTGCGTCGGGTGCTGGCCGACCTGGAGGCGTGCGACTAGGCGCCGCGTCGGGTCGTGGGCGGCGTTGGATGCAGTAGGATCACGCCGTCACGACCCGCCAGGAGGCGACCATGGGTATTCGCGGAAACGACCGTCAGATCGACAACATCGAATTCAACGTCAGCGATATCGCGCGCAGCAAGGCCTTCTACGGCAGCGCCTTCGGCTGGAGCTTCACTGACTACGGCCCCACCTACAGCGAGTTCAGCGACGGCCGCCTCACCGGCGGCTTCACCACCGGCGAACCGGTGCGTCCCGGCGGCCCGCTGGTGATCCTCTACGCCGACGACCTGGCGCAGACCCAGGCGCGGCTGGAGGCGGCCGGCGCCACCATCAGCCGTGAGACCTTCGCCTTCCCCGGCGGCCGCCGTTTCCACTTCATCGACCCGGACGGCTACGAGCTGGCGGTGTGGTCGGCGGACTGAGTCCTGACCTGCTCGATGTAGCGCTGCACCAGCGGTGATTTCTCGAAGCGCCGGTGTAGCAGCGACAGCCAGGAGCGCGGATTGCAGTCGGCCAGCGGGCGGTAGTTCACCTGTGGTAGCTGCACCCGCCGCACCACCGACTCCGGAACCACGGCGATGCCGCGACCGAGGGACACCAGGGCGATCACCGCGACCAGGCTGCCCGGTTGCTGGCCCAGGCGCGGGGAGAAGCCGCCGGCGCTGGCCACTGCCAGGGTGCCGGAGATCTGCTCGGGGAGGATGAAGGTTTCCTCGCTCAGGCGGGCGGCGCGGATCTCCTTCAGCTCGTTGAGGCGCGAGGAGGCGGGCAGGGCGAGGACGAAGCCTTCCTCCTGCAGGGCGATGGCTGCCAATTCTTCCGGCAGGCTCATGGGCGAGCGCACATAGGCCAGGTCGAATACGCCGTCGCGCACCTGCGCCGGCAGCTGCGCCATGGGCCCTTCGCTGATGTCGAGGTCCACGGAGGGGAGGGCGCGGGAAAAGTGTTCGACGTGCTGCTGCAGCACGCCCGAATAAGCGGCCGAGGCTACGTAGCCCAGGCGCAGACGCCCGGTTTCGCCGCGGCCTGCGCGCTGGGCGCCCAGCTGCGCGGCGTCGAACTGGCGCACTGCCAATTCGGCTTCGGCCAGCAGGGCTTCGCCGGCGGCGGTCAGGCGCACTTCGCGCTGGCTGCGCTGGAACAGCAGCACGCCCAGCTCCTTCTCCATGTCCTGGATCTGTCGGCTCAGGGTCGGCGGGGCGATGCCCAGCTGCTCGGCCGCGCGGGTGAAGTGGCCGTGGTGGGCGACGCTGAGGAAGTAGCGGAAATGGCGGATTTCCATGTTCGTTAGTCGCAGGCTAATGACGAAGGTCGCCGTGGCTAACAAGCCCGGCGTGGGTGGGGGTTACCGTGGAGGCCACACTACAAGGCCGGCGCGGCGAGGGCAAAACCCTGCGCGTTGGCCAACGCTGGAAACCTTGCCATGCCTGCCGCCGAGATCGCCCCACGTCCATCTGCCCGCTTCACCCTGCTGACCGCTTCGGCGGTGTGCGCACTGATCATCCTCGACACCAATATCGTCGCCGTCTCGTTGCCGAGCATCGCCCGCGACCTGTCCGGCTCCTTCGCCGATATCGAGTGGGTAGTCAGCGCCTACCTGCTGGCCTTCGCCGCCTGCCTGCTACCCGCCGGCAGCCTGGCCGACCGCTTCGGCCGGCGGCGCATGCTGCTGCTCGGGCTGGTGCTGTTCGGCGCGGCTTCGCTGGCGTGTGGCGCGGCGCCGAGCTTGCTGTTCCTCGATATCGCCCGTGCCGCCAAGGGCGTCGGCGCCGCGCTGTTGCTGACCTCGGCGCTGGCCGCCATCGGCCACCGCTTCCATGAGCCGGAAGAAAGGTTGCGCGCCTGGGCCTTCTGGGGCGCATGCATGGGCGCCACCATTACCTTCGCGCCGCTGCTGGGCGGGGTGATCTCCGCGACCCTGGGCTGGCGCTGGATCTTCTACCTCAACCTGCCACTGGTGGCGCTGCTGGGGGCGATGGCGTTGCGCAGCATCGAAGAGTCCCGCGACAGCGCCGCCGCACGGCTCGATCCGCTGGGCAGCCTGACCTTCGCCGGCGGCCTGGGCTACCTGATCTGGGCGCTGATCGATGGCAACCGCGCCGGCTGGGACAGCCCGCCGACGCTGGCACGGCTGCTGGTCAGCGGCGGCCTGCTGGGGCTGTTCGTGCTGGTGGAGCGCAGCCAGGCGCGCCCGATGATCGACCTGCGGCTGATGCGCAGCGGCCGCTTCATCGGCGCCTTGCTCGGCATGTTCGCCTACGCCGCCTGCGCCCAGGTGATGATGACCCTGCTGCCGCTGTACCTGCAGAACGGCCTGCAGTTGTCGGCCGTAGAAGCGGGCGCGGGGATGCTGCCGTTCGCCGTGGCGATGCTGCTCGCGCCAAGGGTGGGCATGCGCCTTAGTGCGCGCTGTTCATCCGCGCAGGTGTTCGCCCTCGGGCTGCTGTTGGTGGGCGCGGGCAATCTGCTCTGCGCGCTGGCAGCCGGGCAGGGCGGCTACCCGGCCTTCGCCCTGGCCAGCGTGGTGCTGGGTGCCGGCGCCGGTCTGCTCAATGGCGACACGCAGAAGAACATCATGGCTTGCGTGCCCCGCGAGCGCACCGGCATGGCCTCGGGCCTGAGCACCACCACGCGCTTCGCCGCCATCGTCCTGGCCATCGGCATTCTCGGCGGCGTGCTGGCGGCGCGCAGCGCCAACCTGTTGCGCAATGCCCTGGCGGACCTGGCACCCGCGCAACTGGAGCGGGCCGGCGAGATGGCCAACCGTGCGGCGGCCGGCGATTTCACCGCGGCACTCGCGCTGGTCGAGCCAGGGCTGCGCGGCGTATTCGCCCCGCTGGTGCGCCAGGCCTTCATCGGCGGCTTCGAGAGCGTGCTGCTGGTGGCCGGCGTGGCGGCGCTGCTGTTCGCCGTGCTGGTGGGCGCGCTGCTCGGTCGGCCGCTGCCGATCCATCAGCCGGAGCCGGCGACGCCCTGAGATCGCCGTCCGTCCGCTAGCGGCGGGCAGGTGGCGGGTTGCCGGAACTGTGCCTCGTTCGCCCGGGTCAGGAGTCAGGAGGCGTGCACGACGCACGCCTCGCCGCCATACCGAGAACAACAGGCCACCCGCGGCCCAGGGGAGAACCGCATGCAGCAGTCCATCGAGCCGGCGTTCATGGCGCCCAGTGAATACCTGACTTCCACGGGCATCGCCGTGCTGATGTCGCCACGCTACATCTGCCCCGGCAAGGTCGCCGAGGTCGTGCTGTCGCTGGCCAAGGTGCCGGCCGGCGTGTCGCCGCTGGATGTGGTGATCGGTCCCTGGGAATCCCACGAGGAGGCCTTCGAAGCCTCCCACGATGCCGCCGAGCGCTGGGTCCGGCACCTCGACGACGGCGCCTGACGCCCTGGCGTTCCTCAGCGATAGCGCTGGCGATCGGCCTCGCCGATCGCCCGGATTACCCGCGCCGGGTTGCCCGCCGCCAGCACGCCCGCGGGAATGTCGCGGGTGACCACGGCGCCGGCGCCGATCACGCTGTTCGCGCCGATGTTGACCCCCGGCAGGATGTTCACCCCTGCACCGATCCACACGTTGTCGCCGATACTCACCGGGTGCGCGTACTCCAGCCCCTGGTTGCGCCGCTCGGCGTCCAGCGGGTGGCCGGCGGTGTAGATGCCGACATTGGGCGCGATGAATACGTCGTTGCCGATGCTGACTTTCGCGCCGTCGAGGATCACCAGGTTGACGTTGGCGTAGAAGCGCTCGCCGATCTCGATGTTGAAGCCGTAATCGCAGTGCAGCGGGCCTTCGATCACGAAGCCTGCGCCCAGGCGCGCGAACAGGTCCCTGAGGATCGCCTCACGGCGCTCGCGGTCATCCGGATGGCTGTGGTTGAACTCGAACAGCTTCGCCTTGGCCTGCGCGCGCTGGCGCAGCACCTGCGGGTCGTGGTTGGCGTCGTAGAGCAGCCCGGCGGCGGCTTTCTGCAGTTCGTTCATCGAAGTGACTCCTGGCGGCGTTGACGGGAGTTCGACGCGTGCCGCCGCACGGCGTTCCGTTTCCCGGAAAATGAGCGGCACGCGTCTGCGCCGCGGGAAGATGAAGTGGCTGTGGGATTTGTAGTGAATGCTACAAAAAATAGATATTGAAAGTTTCTGAAGTGCATTATACAAATGGCGCCATAACAAGAGGCGCCTCCATGCTCACACTCAAAGATCGCCTGAATACCCCGCAGGTCGAGCTCACCAAGGCCGAACGCAAGGTGCTGCGCGCCTTGCTCGATGACTACCCGCGCGCTGGCCTCGGGCCGATGTCGCGCCTCGCGCGCCAGGCCGGGGTCAGCGACCCGAGCATCCTGCGCCTGGTGAAGAAGCTCGGCTTCAGCGGCTACAGCGACTTCCAGAACGCGCTGATGGCCGAGGTGGACGACCGCCTGCGCTCGCCGCGCACCCTGCTTGCCGGACGCCGCGAAGGCATGAGCCGCGACGACGTCTGGTCCAACTACCTGAGCGACGCCAGCGAAGGCATCCAGCGCACCCTGGCGCTGACCCAGGCCGACGACGTACGCCTGCTCGGTGACTGGCTGCTCGACCCCAAGCTGCGCGTGCTCTGCCACGGCGGCCGCTTCAGCCGCTTCCTCGCCGGTTACCTGGTGGCGCACCTGCGCATGCTGCGCAGTGGCTGCCTGCTGCTGGACGACGGCGCCGCGCTGCCCGACCAGCTCGGCGACATCGACCGCCAGACCCTGGTGGTGGTGTTCGACTACCGCCGCTACCAGGCCCAGGCGCTGGGCGTGACCCGCGCCGCCAAGGCCCGCGGCGCCCGCGTGGTGCTGTTCACCGACATCTATGACTCGCCGCTGCGCGAGTTCGCCGACCTGATCATCAGCGCCCCGGTGGAGTCGCCATCGCCGTTCGACACCCTGGTGCCGACCATGGCCCAGGTCGAGGCGCTGATCGCCAGCCTGGTAGCGCGCATGGACGGCCAGCTCGACGAACGCCTGGAAGGCATCGACCACCTGAGAGCTGCTTTCGGCAGCCACATCCTCGAGGAATGACCGTGTTCAGCTTGCCCCACTCATCGCCCCGTGATCTTGCGTTCACCCGCGGCCAGACCGCCATCCTGTTCGTCGACATGCAGAACGCCTGGGTCATCCCTGGCCGCGATGCCCATGTCGATCCGGCCACGCACCGCTACTTCTACCAGCGGGTCGAGGCGAGCGTGATTCCCAACCAGCAGCGCCTGCTGGCGGCGATGCGCGAGGTCGGCGGCGAGGTGCTGCACACCATCATCGAGAGCCTCACCGCCGATGGCCGCGACCGTTCGCTGGACCACAAGCTCTCCGACATGCACCTGCCCAAGGGCAGCCCCGATGCCCAGGTGATCGACGCCCTGGCGCCGCGGGAGAACGAGATCGTGCTGCCCAAGACTTCCTCGGGGGTCTTCAACTCCACCGCCATCGACTACGTGCTGCGCAACCTCAATACCCGCCACCTGATCATCTGCGGCGTGGTCACCGACCAGTGCGTGGACATGGCCGTGCGCGACGCCGCCGACCGCGGCTACCTGGTCACCCTGGTCGAAGACGCCTGCGCCACCCACACCGCCGAGCGCCACCAGGCCTGCCTGGAAGCGATCAAGGGCTACTGCTGGATCGCCGACACCGACACGGTGCTGGCCCGCATCGCCGCGCTGGCCTGAGACCGGGAGAACGCCATGAGTCAGAACAACAACAATGCCGCGCCGATGCGCCTGACCAGCTTCGTCACCACCGATCTCTGTGGCATCACCCGTGGCCGCTCGCTGCCCGAGTCGGAGGTGGCCGAGCAACTCGCCAGCGGCTGCGGCTGGGTGCCGGCCAACAGCGCGCTGACGCCCCAGGACATCATCGCCGAGGACAATCCCTGGGGCAGCCACGGCGACCTGCGCCTGCTGCCCGATCCGAGTAGCCGCGTGCGTCTTGAGAATGGTCCCGATGCCCAGGCGGCGCCGCTGGATTACCTGCACGGCGACCTGGCGACCACCACCGGCGCGCCCTGGCCGGTGTGCCCACGTACGCTGCTGCGCGAAGAGATCGCTCGTTATCGGGAGCTCGATCTGCAGGTCACCGCCGCCTTTGAGCACGAATTCAACCTGCTCGGCCTGCCGGACGAACACGCTGCCGCCTTCTCCCTGCAGGCCCAGCGGCAGACCGGCGCCTTCGGTGGCTGGCTGATGAGCGCGCTGGAGCAGATCGGCGCAGAGCCGGAGATGTTCCTGCCCGAGTACGGGCGCAACCAGTACGAGGTTACCTGCCGGCCGACCCAGGGCGTTGCCGCCGCCGACCGCGCGGTGAACGTCCGCGAAGTCACCCGCGAGATCGCCCGCCAGTTCGGTTGGCGCAGCACTTTCACACCGCTGCTGGCGCCCGGCGCCGTGACCAACGGCGTGCACCTGCACCTGAGCCTGCAACGCCTGGACGGCACCCCGGTGTTCTACGACGAGGCCGCGCCGACCAATCTGTCGAAGCTCGCCGAGCACTGGGCCGCTGGCGTGCTGCGCCACCTGCCGGCACTGTGCGCACTGACTGCGCCGACGGCGGTGTCCTACCTGCGGCTGAAGCCGCACCACTGGAGCGCCGCCTACGCCTGCCTCGGCCTGCGCAACCGCGAAGCAGCGCTGCGCATCTGCCCGGTGGTGGAGATCGGCGGCAAGCCGAAGGCGCGCCAGTTCAACCTGGAGTTCCGCCCCATGGACGCCACCGCCAGCCCGCACCTGGCCATGGCCGCCGTGCTGATCGCCGGACGCCTGGGCATGCAGCAGGAGCTGCCGCTGTCGGCGGTCACCGATGTCGACCCGCACAGCCTCAGCGCCGCCCAGCGCGAGGAGCTGGGCATCAGCCCGCTGCCGGGTTCGCTGGAGGAGGCCCAGTGCCTGCTGCTCGACGACAGCGAACTGTGCGCCGAACTGCCGCCGGCCCTGCTGCAGACCTACGCCGCCATGAAGCGCCAGGAGCTGGCCCTGACCCGCGAACTCAGCGAGGAACAACTCTGTGAGTCCTATGCCACCTTCTACTGAGGCCGGCCTGTACCGGCGCCCGCCCTTCGAGATCGTCAACCCGCAGGGCAGCAGCCCGGTGCTGCTGGTCTGCGAGCACGCCAGCCGCTACATCCCCGAGGAGCTGGCGCAGCTGGGCCTGGACGATGCGGCGGCCGCCGAGCACATCGCCTGGGACATCGGCGCGCTGGAGCTGGCCCGCGAGCTGTCGGCACGGCTGGACGCCACGCTGCTGGTGGCCAGCTACTCGCGCCTGCTGATCGACCTCAACCGGCCGCTGTCGGCGCCGGACCTGATTCCCGAGCACAGCGAGATCTACCCGATCCCCGGCAACTGCAACCTCAGCGCAGAGGCTCGGCAGGAGAGGGTGGCGAGCCTGTTCGAACCCTTCCACCGGCAGCTGACCGCGTTGCTCGACGAACGCCTGGCTGCCGGCCGGCCAACCCGGCTGGTCGGCGTGCACAGCTTCACCCCGAGCTATCGCGGCGAACCTCGTCCGTGGGTCGCCGGGGTGCTCTATGCCAAGGCCGAAGCCTATGCCCAGCGCATGGTCGCGGGCCTCAGGCAGAGCGGTGAAGAAATCGGCGCCAACCAGCCCTATGTGATCGACCCGCTGGAGGACATGACCGTCCCGGTGCATGGCGACGAACGCGGCGTGGACGCCGTGCTGATCGAAATCCGCAATGACGGACTGCGGACCCCGCAAGGGGTGGAAGCCTGGGCGACACGCCTGGCTCCCTGGCTCTGAGGACCCCACCCGGCAGGCTCCCTCGGCTGTCCGGGCGGTTCTGAAAACAACAACAATTCAGCGCATGAGCGCCGAACCCCCTGAAGCTGCCGTTTCCAGAGGAAGTGCCCCGTGGCTATCGAACAGTTCGGATACAAGCAACAACTGCGCCGCAGCCTGACGCTCGGCGATCTGGTGATCTACGGGATGATCTTCATGATCCCGATCGCCCCCTTCGGCGTGTACGGCTGGGTGCATGCCGACGCCCACGGCATGGTGCCCATGGCCTACCTGGTGGGCATGGTGGCGATGCTGTTCACTGCGCTCAGCTATGGCGCGATGTCCCGCGCGTTTCCCATCGCCGGTTCGGTGTACTCCTACGCCCAGCGCGGCATCCACCCCAACGTCGGCTTCATCGCCGGCTGGGTCCTGCTGCTGGACTACCTGCTGATCCCGCCGCTGCTCTACGTGTTTAGCGCGCTGGCGCTGAACCACCTGTTCCCGGCGATTCCCAAGCTGGTGTTCATGCTGGTGTTCCTGGTCTCCGCCACGCTCATCAACCTGCGCGGCATCACCCTGGCGGCACGCTTCAACCTGCTGTTCCTGATCGCCGAACTGGCGGTGCTGGCGATCTTCCTGGCGGTGGGTTACCACGCCCTGGAAGGCGGCCTGGGCAATGGCCGGCTGACCCTGGAACCGCTGCTGCAGCCGGAGCATTTCAACCTCGGTCTGGTGATGAAGGCGGTGTCCATCGCGGTGCTGTCGTTCCTCGGCTTCGATGCGATTTCCACCCTCGCCGAAGAGGTCAAGGGCGACCCGGCCAAACAGATCGGCCGCGCCTCGCTGATCGCGCTGTTCGTCATGGGCGCCATCTTCATCGTGCAGACCTGGCTGGCCACTGACCTGGCCGCCGGCATGACCTTCCAGTCGGCCGACACCGCCTTCTACGAGATCGCCGAAGCGGCCGGCGGCAGCTGGCTGTCGACGCTGACGGCGGTGTCCACCGCGCTGGCCTGGGGCGTGACCGTGTCGATTACTTCTCAAGCCGCCGTATCGCGCCTGCTGTACTCCATGGCCCGCGACGGCAAGCTGCCGCGGGTGCTGGCCAAGGTGCATCCGAAGTACCAGACGCCGCACATCAGCCTGTACCTGGTGGGCGTACTGTCGCTGGGCATCGGCATCTACTTCCTCGACTCGCCCGACGTGCTCACCTCGCTGGTCAACTTCGGCGCGCTGACCGGCTTCTGCCTGCTGCACCTGGCGGTGATCAACCACTACTTCATCCGCCAGAAGACCGGCCAGATTTTCCGCCATCTGCTGTTCCCGCTGGTCGGCCTGGTGATCATCGCCTACGTGCTGATCAGCATGAGCCGCGAGGCGCAGGAGCTGGGCGCGCTCTGGATCGCCATCGGTCTGGTGTACCTCGCGGTGCTCAGCCGACGCGGCAACGGCAGCGAGCTGGCGCGGGAAATCTGAGCGGGTGCGCCGTGCTGTCGCAGACGGCACGGCGCGCTTTGACAGACGGCGGGGCTTACCCCATAAAGATTCGGCCCGGCACGACTCAGCAACCATCGCGAAGCAGCATGAGCAGGAAAGATCAGGACAGCCCCACGCCCTTCACCCTGGACCGCATCGACGAGGAGATCATCCGCATCCTCCGTCAGCAGGGGCGCATCACCTACGGCAAGCTGTCCGCGCTGGTCCATCTCACCCCGCGCCCCTGCCAGGAACGCGTCCGCAAGCTGGAGCGGCACGGCATCATCCGCGGCTACGGCGCCGTCATCGATGAGCAGAAAGTCGCTGCGGGCCTGTCGCTGCTGGTGCTGGTGGCGCTGTCCAACCAGAGTGGCCGCACCGCGCAGAAGGCCTTCGAAGCGCGGATGATCGCCTGCCCGCAAGTGCTGCACTGCCAGCTGATCAGCGGCACCTTCGACTACAGCGTGCGCATGCGCTGCCGCGACATGGAGCACTACCGCGCGCTGACCGAGACCTGGCTGAACGACGAGAGCCTGCACATCGACAAGCTGGTCGCCCACCCCGAGCTGACGACCATCAAGGAGTCCGCCGGCTAGCGCTGCAGACTCGGCTTTTCCTTCTCTTCTCGACTGCGCTTTCTGCCGCGTCGGCGACTATTCCGGTCACAGCCGAATCGGCTGTCGGTGCGCCGCAATACAGCCGTATCGGCCGGCGCAGGCCGCCATTACAGCCGGGTTTTCTCCATGGCCGGTGGGAAAATCCGATTGCCCCTCTCCTGACGTGCAGACCTGATCCAGGGCCTCTGCGCTCGGGTTCTGCCCGCGGTTCGAGACACGCTGGAGCGGGGCGAGCCCGTCTGACCACACTTCTCCAATGACAAGAACCGGAGGTCCCACCATGACCCGCTTCGTCGACGTCCCCACGATGTCCCAACTGGTCCAGCAGATCGGTGTCGCCCGCTTCATCGGCGAACTTGCCGACACCCTCGCCGAGGACTTCGTGCGCTGGGAATCCTTCGACAAATCCGCCCGCGTCGCCAACCATTCCGAGATCGGCGTCATCGAATTGATGCCGGTGTCCGACACTGCCCGCTATGCCTTCAAGTACGTCAACGGCCACCCGCAGAACACCCAGCGCGGGCTGTTCACCGTCATGGCCTTCGGCGTGCTGGCCGATGTCGAGACGGGCTATCCGCTGCTGCTGTCGGAGCTGACCGTGGCCACCGCGCTGCGCACCTGCGCCACCTCGCTGATGGCCGCCCGCGCGCTGGCCCGCCCGGAGTCACGACGCATGGCGCTGATCGGCAACGGCGCACAGAGCGAGTTCCAGGCCCTGGCTTTCCACCACCACCTGGGTATCGAGGAAATCGCCGTCTACGACCTCGATCCGCAGGCCACCGAGAAGCTGATCCGCAACCTGGCGGACGTCCCCAACCTGAAGATCATCCGCGCCGGCTCCACCGCCGAAGCGGTGCGCGGCGCCGACATCGTCACCACGGTCACTGCCGACAAGGCCTACGCGACCATCCTCACCCCGGAGATGATCGAGCCGGGCATGCACATCAACGGCGTGGGCGGTGATTGCCCGGGCAAGACCGAGTTGCACGCCGACGTGCTGCGCGCCGGCAAGGTGTTCGTCGAGTACGAGCCGCAGTCGCGCGTCGAGGGCGAAATCCAGCAGATGCCGGCAGACTTCCAGGTGACCGACCTGTGGCGCGTGCTGGCCGGTCAGATCGGCGGGCGCGACAGCGCCGAGCAGGTGACCATCTTCGACTCGGTCGGCTTCGCCCTCGAAGACTATTCCGTGCTGCGCTACGTGAACGAGCAGGCCGGCCGCCTGGGCCTGGGCGAGCGCATCGACCTGGTGCCCTGGAGCGAGGAAGAGGACAACGACCCCAAGGACCTGTTCCGCTACACCCGCTCCGCCAAGGCGCGCAAAGGGCTGCGGCGCATCGCCTGACGCTCAGCGCGCCAGTTCCGTCTCCGATGAAATCTCCAGCGGCGGCCGGCTGAGGTCGCTGGCGCTCTGGGTGGTGGCGGCGACACGGGCCTTCAGCCATTGGCTGAAGGCCTTCACCACTGCGCGTTCGGCCTTAACCGGGTCGGTTACCAGGAAGTAGCCGCGGCTGGACTGGATGGTGATGTCGAACGGGCGCACCAGCAGGCCACGGGCGAGGGCGTCGCCGCTGAGCAGGTTGTCGCCGATGGCCACGCCCTGGGCGGCAATGCACGCGGCGATGGTGCAGGGCGCATCGGCGAACAGCACGCCGGAGCGGTGATCGATCGCGCTCGCGCCCACCGCGCCGAGCCACAGGCGCCAGTCGGCGAAATCATTCATGTGCAGCAGCGTGTAGTGGGCCAGGTCCGCCGGCTGCGTGAGGCCGCCACGTGAGTGGATCAGGCGCGGGCTGCACACCGGGAAGAAGTGCAGCGCCACCAGTTGCTCCACGGTCTGGTTCGGCCAGTCGCCGCTGCCATAGGCGATGAACAGGTTGGCGTCGCTGGCGCTGGTGTCCTGCGGCACCCGCGGCGTCACCACGTGCAATTGCACCTGCGGGTACTGCGCGAGGAAGTCGCCCAGGTGCTGGCACAGCCAGTAGGTGGCGAAGCCGGGGTTGCAGCTCACGCACAGCGGGCCGCTGACCTGCTGCCCGTCGAAGCTGCTGCCGGCCAGTTGCACTTCCGCCAGGATGCGCTGCACGTCGCGGGCATACCTTTCCCCTCGATAGGTCAGGCGGATGCCGCGCCCGGTGCGTTCGGTCAGGGCGAAGCCCAGGCGTTCCTCCAGCGTGGCAATGCGGTGGCTCACCGCGCTGCGGGTAAGGTTCAGCTCTTGCGCGGCGGCGGAAACGCTGCCCAGCCGGGCCACGGCATCCAGCGCCCGCAGGGCGGTCATCGAGGGAAAGTGCATGGGGCGCCTATTGCTCCATTGGTGAAACGACAATTGGTGAAACTAACCAGACATTGCATGGCGAAATCCTGCGCTTGTTGCAAATTCCGCTTCACCAATACTAGGCCACACGACAACAACAACAGGCAACGATGAGGAAGCCGCCATGTCGAAATTCAAGGCCTACGTCCAGCAGTGGATCGACGAGCACAGCCAGCAGCTGTCCGACTGGCACCAGGTGATCTGGCATTTCGCCGAGCCGGCGTTCCGCGAGTACAAGTCCTGCGCCTGGTATGTGGAGCTGCTGCGCCGCGAAGGCTTCACGGTGGAAGAGGGTAGCGGCGGCATGCCCACGGCTTTCGTCGCCACTTTCAATAACGGTGACGGCCCGATCCTCGCCACCTACGCCGAGTACGACGCGGTGCCCGGCAACTGCCAGGCGGCGGCGACCAAACCCATGCCGCGCGAGGGCCTGTCGAAGTACGCACCGGGCCACACCGACCCGCACTCCGCGCTGGGCATCAGCGCCCTGGGCGGCGCCCTGGCGGCCAAGGCGGCGATGCTGGAATTCGGCATCGCCGGCACCATCAAGTTCTTCGGCGAACCGGCGGAAAAACTGCGCGCCTCCAAGCCCGTGCACGCCGCCAAGGGCTACTACGACGACCTCGACGCCGCCGTCAGCTTCCACCCCACCTACATGCTGCCGCTGAACAACACCACCACCTGGGACACCCACTGCGGCATCGCCTACTCGTACATCTACAGCTTCACCTGCGAAGACCCGCAGAACTGGATCGCCGCCGACCGCTACAGCCCGATTCCGCAGAACCACCTGGCGGCCCGTGCACCCGGCGCCAACGATGCGCTGGTGCACTTCTACACGCTCAACGAAAGCCTGCGCCGCTCGACGCTGCCGTTCACCGGGCTGTGGAGCTTCAACGAAGCCATCCTCACCGCCGGGCAAGCCACCGCCGACAACCTGCCGCCGCACATCTCGCAGATCCAGTACCTGCTGCGCTGCGACTCCATCGAGCAGGCCGAGACCATCGCCACGGTGATGGACAACAACGCCGCCGCCGCGGCCATGGCCACCGGCTGCCAGTGGAAGAAGACCTGGGTCTGCAAGTCCCGTGGCGGGCTGGCCAACCACGCGCTGGCACAGGCCTGCTACGACAACCTCGCCGCCATCGGCGCGCCGAGCTGGGGCGAACAGGCCATCGCGGTGGCGCGGGAAATCCAGGCGAACCTGGGTCTGGAACCCATGGCCGAGCCCTTCCTGCCGGCTACCCAGGCGCTCATCGAACCGCAGGAGTGCGAGCGGCAGATGCGCCTGCAGATGCCGGCCTGGCAGAAGTACCTGACCTCCGACGACTATCCCGAATACACCTGGCACTGCCCGACCGTGCGCCTCTACGTGGCGCGGCCGATGCTCAGTGCCCCGGCGGGCTTCACCTACCCGGATTGGGTATCCAACGCCCTGGGCGGCATCCGCGAGACCATCGACCCGATGATCGACGTGGCCGCCAAGACCATCGGCAGCACGCTGATCGAGCTGTTCACCGATGCCGAGCTGCTGGCCGAGGCCACCCGCGAATTCGAGGAGCGTACCGGTGGCGGCATCGGCGGCGAAGCGTGGCAGGCGCCGCTGCTGCCGAAGGACTTCAAGGTTCCGCACCGCTTCCGCTGGCCGGAGTACATCCGCACGGTGCGCGGCGAGGAGTGGTGGATTCCGGCGCGGGAAGACGAGTAGGGAACGCCGGAAACTGCATGGGCCTGAGGCGTGGCGGACTCAGGCCAGTTCCTGGCAGACATCGATCCAGTCCGCCGCCACCAGCTGCGCCATGCGCTGCGGCTCGATCCTCACCGCGCTGTACACCGCGCCTGCTGCGGGCAGCACTTCATCGAAAGCCCGCAGCGATACATCGCAATACACCGGCAGCGGCGTCGCCAGGCCGAACGGGCAGACGCCGCCCACCGGATGTCCGGTCAGTTCGACCACTTCCTCGGCGCCGAGCATCTTGGCCTTGCCGCCGAAGGCTTCCTTGAGCTTGCGGTTGTCCAGCCGCGCATCGCCACGGGCCACCACCAGCACGGTGCGTTCGCCGACGCGCAGGGACAGGGTCTTGGCGATGCGGCCCGGCTCCACACCGTGGGCCTCGGCGGCCAGGGCGACGGTGGCGGTGCTGGTTTCCAGCTCGATGATGGCGATGTCGGGGGCCTTTTCGGCGAAGAAGGCGCGAACCGATTCCAGGCTCATGGGGCGATGCTCCGTGTCTTGCGAAAAGCTCAGACCATAGGGAGCGGCGGCCGCGCTGTCCAGAGCGCAGGCCTCAGTGCCCGAGGAGCAGGGTTGCGATGTCGGGGACGTTCAGCGCCTGCTCGGCATTGACCAGTTCCAGGCGCGCAGCGAAGACCCTCAGCTCGCGATCGGCAGCGTGCACGGCGCGGGTCAGGTCGCTCAGTGGCACGGTCACCGAGTGCAGCGGTGGTGGCGGGACGAAGGTTTCGCCCGGGCCGTTGAAGTCGAAGCTGACGGACTGGTTGTGCTGGTTGATGTCGGGCGAGGGGTGGCCGCTGTACAGGTAGGCGCCCTTGCCGGCGGCGATGCGCTTCCAGCTCTGCAGGTCGCCCAGGTCGCTGCAGCATTGCGGGAACAACACGTCCAGGCTGCCTACCCGCAGGACATAGCCGCCAGGCAGGGGGCCAACCGCCTGCCAGTCCGCTGCAGCCTTCAGCCCTGCTTCGCAGTGCAGACGGATCAGCCTGGCGATGTCCGCGTCGCTCAGCTCGCCAAGACGATGGAAGGCACTGCCCGGCAGATAGGGTCTGAGCCTTGGGCCGAAACCCTGGGCCTGCAGAGAGCGCTCGTGGAACTCGCGCCAGCTCTCCACCTGCTCCCAGTAAGGCCCCACGGGCGGCACTGGGACGGAGTCGACCAGGTGGAACAATTCGATGACGGGGATGAGCTGGACCTGCATGGGGGCGCCGGGAGTCTGTGGAGCGGCACCTTCTAACGGTGCGCGCCGGGAACGTCCATAGCGAATTTTCCGATTTCGCCGGCTGCAGGGCATGGCGCGACCTATGCTCAAAGCCCCCGTAGCCCCGCCTGAAAATTATTTTGCGTGGCTTGTCGATCTGCCGTCACGCCCTTCGACTATCTGTCAGGAACCGGAAACAACCGGCCGCCACGCTGATAATCACAACAAGAGGAGAAAGACCATGCGTTTCATGGTGATCGTCAAAGCCACCGCCGACTCCGAAGCCGGTGTCATGCCCAAGGAAGAGCTGCTCGCCGCCATGGGGGCCTACAACGAGGAGCTGGTGAAGGCCGGCGTGATGCTGGCCGGCGAAGGTCTGCACCCCAGCGTGAAGGGTGCGCGGGTGCGCTTCGATGGTGCGTCGCGGCAGGTGCTCGATGGGCCGTTCGCCGAGACCAAGGAACTGATCGCCGGCTACTGGATCATGCAGACTGCCTCGTTGCAGGAATGCATCGACTGGGTCAAGCGCTCGCCCAATCCCTTCGACGGGCAGTCCGAGATCGAGATCCGGCAGATCTTCGAGGCCGAGGACTTCGGCGCCGAATTCACCCCCGAGCTGCGCGAACAGGAAGAGCGCCTGCGCGCCGAAATCGCCAGCAAATCCTGAACCTGGAGGATACCGCCATGTTGATGAATGCCTACCTGGTCTTCGACGGCAACTGCGAAGAAGCCTTCTGCTATTACGCTGAGGTGTTGCACGGCGAATTGCCGGCGCTGATGCGTTTCTCCGACGCACCGGGTTGCGAGAACATGCCCGAGGAGCTGAAGAAACGCATCATCCACGTCCGCCTGGAAGTGGGCGGCCATGTGCTGATGGGCTCGGATGCTTCGCCCGAATGCGGCAAGTACGAAGGGGTGAAAGGCGTGTCGATCACCCTCAATGTGGACTCCAAGGCCGAGGCGCGGCGCATCTTCGAAGCCCTGGGCCAGGGCGGCAAGGTCACCATGCCGCTGGACAAGACCTTCTGGGCCGAGCTGTTCGGCGCACTGGAAGATCGCTTCGGGGTGCCGTGGATGATCAATTGCGAGAAGGAGGCCTGATCGGCAGTTCTTCGTGGTCCGTAGGGCGGATAACGTGTCAGCGTTATCCGCCGGGTGGGTGACGGCGGATAACCTGTTCCAGGTTATGCGCCCTACGGCTAGACGCATTGTCGGGCCAATCGCGGACGGAGTCCGCTCCTACGGGAACCATTCCGTGCGTAGGAGCGGACTTCGTCCGCGATCGCTTCACCCCGGCACAACCCCACCCGCTGCACGAAACCGTTCCGGTGTCGTCCCGGTGAACCGCTGGAAAGCCCGGTGGAGGCTGGTGACGTGTTCATAGCCGAGCAGCCCGTAGGGCGCATAACGCGACAGCGTTATCCGCCGGGAGGGTGACGGCGGATAACCTGTTCCAGGTTATGCGCCCTACGGCTAGACGCCTCGTCGGGCCAATCGCGGACTCCGTCCGCGATCGCTTCACTCCGGCACAATCCCACCCGCTGCACGAAACCGCTCCGGCGTCGTCCCGGTGAACCGCAGGAAAGCCCGGTGGAAGCTGGTGACGTGTTCATAGCCGAGCAGGAAGGCAATCTCCTGCAAGGCCATCCGGCTGGCCAGCAGGTAGCGCTGGGCCAGCGCCATGCGCACCTCCAGCACTATTCCCTTGAAGGTCAGCCCGTGCTCGCGCAACCGGCGCTGTAGCGTATGCGGCGGCAGGCGCAGCCAGGCGGCGGTCTGCTCCAGGTCCGGCAACGGTATGCGCGCATTCTGCAGCAGGAAGTAGCGCACATCGTCCGGCAACGCCGGGCCGCGCTCGAAGCTGGCCAGCGTCGCCGCGCCCTGGGCCTGGCAGAGCCGGCTCACTGAAGGGTTGGCGGTGGAGAAGGGGCGGTCATGGAATTCCCTGGGCATCCACAGCTCCGCCTGCTCGGCGTTGAACTGGCTGGGGCCGGGGAATATCGCGGTATACAAGGCGGCGTGCGCCGGTGCTGGATAGGGCAGGCGGAGCTGCATGCCGGTGCAGTGTTCCAGGTCCGGCAAGCGCTGGCACAGCCAGCGCCAGGTGCTGCTCAGCCATTCCTCGCAGAGGGCGATGCGCTCCACCTCGCTGAAAGGCGGTAGTTGCAGCGTCAGACGGATGTGCTCCCCAACCTCCTCGCGCTGGGTGTGGATCGGGTGGGGCATCAGGCTCGACGGCTGGCCGAGGGAGATATCCCAGGAACGTCGCAGGTTGGCCGCGCTGATCAGCGCGTAGCCGATCACCCCGAGGTCGTAGAGGTTGTAGCGCTGGCCCAGGCGCAGGAAGAAGTCGCTCGGGCCAAGCAGCCCGGCGGCCTGCTGCAGCAGGCGGTAATAGCGGGCGAAGTTCATCTCGGCAGCGGATGCCTCGCCGGTCACCGGTAAGCCCAGCCCGCCCAGCAGGGGGGCGAGCGCCGGCAGGGCAGGACGGGCGCGCCACTCGTCGAGGAAGTGGCGGAACAGCTGGCGCGCGGCGTAATCGATGTCAAAGGAGGCGGTCGGCATGGCGCTCTCTCAAGCTGTCGTCTGGTGCTAGCGAGTTGTCATCTTATGCTAGTCAACGAGCAAAAGCCGAGCCCTATACTGCCTCCACGGACAAGAACAACAAGGGCTACCCATGACCGCTCCGGACCGCTTCCGCTCCTCCAATTCCCCCACCGACCGTTTCGCCGACCTGCTGCTGCACAACGGCCGTTTCTACACCCTCGACCCCGCCCAGCCCTGGGCCGAGGCCGTGGCCATCCGTGATGGCCGGCTGCTGGCGGTGGGGCGCCACGAGGAGATGGAACACCTGATCGGCCCGGACACCCTGGTGCGCGACCTCGAAGGCGCGTTCTGCATGCCCGGCCTGCACGACATGCACACCCACCCGGACCTGGCGCTGAACCCGCGCTACGCCGACGACCTCGACGTCGGCATCGAGGACCCGACTCCCGAGCAGCTGGCCAAGTCGATCCGCGACTATGCCGCCAGCCACCCGGGCGACGGCTGGGTCTACGGCCAGTACTGGGTGCGCTACACCTTCCGCGAAGCGGGGCTGAAGCCGGGCCGCGAGTGGCTCGACAGCATCCTGCCGGACCGTCCGGTGGCGCTGCTCGACCGCATGTGGGGCACCATGATGGTCAACTCCCGCGCGCTGGAACTGGCCGGCATCGACGCCAGCACCCCCGACCCGCGCAACGGCTACCTGGAGCGCGACGAGCTGACCGGCGAACCCAACGGCCTGCTGATCGACGGCGGCTATGCGCTGATCCACGCCGCCATGCCGCCGACCCCGGCCAAGGTGCTGCGCCAGTCCTACCGCGAAGGCGTGCACTTCCAGAGTTCGCGCGGGGTTACCGCGGCCAAGTACCTGCACGTCTGCGAGAACCGCCTGGACGCGCTCAAGTACCTCGATGACGCCGGGCAACTGACCCTGCGCGTGGAGGCGGCGATCAGCTGGCAGGACGACATCTTCCCGGTGCGTCGCCGCTGGGAGCTGCTCGCCGGCGAGCGCCACTACTACCGCAGCGCGCGGCTGTCGGCGAACGCGGTGAAGTTCCACTTCGACGGCACCGTCGAGCCGCGCTCCTCGTTCCTCATCACGCCCTGGCCGGGCGAGGACGCGTGGCGCGGCAAGCTCAACCTGACCCCCGAGCACATCACCGACATGGTGGTGGACATGGACCGCCGTGGCATCCGCGTGATCGCCCACTGCACCGGCGATGCGGCCTCCGACGTGTTCCTCGATGCCGTGGCCGAAGCGCGCCGGCGCAATGGCTTCAGCGGCGTGCGCCACCAATGCGCGCACAGCACCATCCTGCATCCGGGCAACCTCAAGCGCTTCCGCGAGCTGGAGGTGATCGCCGAGTTTTCCCCGGCGGCCTGGTACCCGACGCCCTTCGCCAGTGGCGCGCGCTCCGGCTATGGCCCGGATCGTCTGAAGCGCATCTACGACTTCAAGGGCGTGCTGGCTGCCGGCGGCATCGCGGTGTTCGGCACCGACTGGCCGGTGGCGTCCATCGACCCCTGGCTGGCGCTGGAAACCCTGGTGACCCGGCAGAATCCGTGGAACGACGACCCGGCCTGCTTCGGCGAGCCGATCAGCCTGGAGCAGGCGATCCGCGTGGCGACCCTCAATGGCGCTTACGCCATGGGCCTGGAGAAACTCACCGGCAGCCTGGAGGCAGGCAAGTCGGCCGACTTCATCGTGCTCGACCGCAACCTCTTCGAACAGCCGGCGCGCAATTACATCCACCGCACCGAAGTGCAGCTGACCTTCGTCGAGGGCCGCCCGGTCTACGACCGCATCGGTCAGTTCAGCGATACCGCCCTGGCTGCGGTGTGGCAGGGCGAACCGCCGCGCATCGAAGGCGTCAACGCATGAACTCCGCCAGCATTCCGGTGACGGTGGTGGCCGGCTTTCTCGGCGCCGGCAAGACCACCCTGCTGCGCAACCTGCTGGAGCGCTGCGAAGGCCGGCGCCTGGCGGTGATCGTCAACGACTTCGGCGAGCTGAACATCGATGCCGGGATGATCGCCGAGCAGACCGAGGCGGTTTACAGCCTGGAGAACGGCTGCATCTGCTGCTCCGTGCAGGACGACCTGCTGGCGCAACTGGAACGCCTGGCGAATATGCATCCGCCGCTGGAGCAGGTGGTGATCGAGTGCAGCGGCGTGTCCGACCCGCAGCGCATCGTGCAGACGCTGGGCTATCCGAAACTGCGCCGGCGCCTGCACCTGGATGCCGTACTGACGGTGGTCGACGCCGCCCGCCGCGAGCCGCTGGAAGGCGAGTATGCGCGGCTGGAGCGCATGCAGGCGGCGGCTGCCGATCTGCTGCTGCTGAACAAGTGCGACCTGCTGCAGGCCGCTGAGCTGGCTGCCCAGCGCGAGCGCTTCGGCCGTGGCCCGCGGGTGCTGGAGACCATCCAGGCGCAGATTCCCGATGAGCTGCTGCTGGGCGAGCCCTCGCGCAAGCTGCGACCTCACGGGCAGGAAGGCGTCGACCATGGCGAGCTGTTCGACAGCTGGAGCTGGAAGGGCGAGGCGGTCTTCGCAGGGGCGCGGCTCAAGCACTGGCTGGAAAACCTGCCGCGTGGGCTGCTGCGGCTCAAGGGACTGATCCGCCTGCAAGGACAGGAGGGCGCTTTGTGGCTGCAGTTTGTGGGTGGACGCTACCAGCTGCGCCCGGCGACGGCGGCCGAGGCGGCACAGGGCTCGCGGCTGGTATTCATCGCCGAGAAGGATGCGGGGTTGCGGGCCGATCTGGAGGCCGGCCTGCGCACTTGCTTCAGCTCTTCGTAGGAGCGGACTCTGTCCGCGATGGATTCCGGCTCGATGCGGACCCAATCGCGGACAAAGTCCGCTCCTACCCTCGGCCATGCATGCGAATCAACCTTTATCCTCTGGCAGAGGGTTGGCCTGAGCGCCGAGAGTTCGCCCGGCCTTTTCGCGGGCAATAAAAAACCGGCCACCAGGGCCGGTTTTTCATGACGCGCCGAACTCAGCGGTATTCGCAGAGATAGGCGGTGTCCTGGGCGACTTTCAGCTGGAACTTGCTGTTGGCCGGCACGGTGAAGTGGCTGCCGCCTTCGAAGGTTTCCCAGCTGTCGCTGCCCGGCAGCTTGACGGTCAGCGCGCCGGCGACGACGTGCATCACTTCCAGCTGGCTGGTGCCGAATTCGTATTCGCCGGGGGCCATCACGCCGATGGTGGCGGGGCCTGCGGTCATCTCGAAGGCAATGGATTTGACGGTGCCGTCGAAGTACTCGTTGACCTTGAACATGGGCTTCTCCTGCCAGAGGGGTGAAAAATGGCTGGCCAGTATGCCCAAGGCCGCAGGCCCCGTCACTAGAGCGCGGCGAGCGACCGTGCGGTCAGCGAAAATTGCCGGAACTAACCGGCGACCGGCAGGGCCAGAGGCAACAGGCGGGCGGTGTTGCGGGCGTCTTCCAGGGCGCGGTGCGGCTGGCCCTGGAAATTCAGGCCGGCCAGGTGCAGGGCGGTGTTCAGGCCGACCGGACGCTTGAGCTGGCGGGCCTCGGCGAAGCGCTGCTTGAGGTTGATGTGCGGCACGCGGGCGAGGTGGCTGTCGAGTTTCTGCCGGCGCCACTCCAGTTCGAGCTGGCGACGATCGTAGTCGCCCCAGCTGGTCCAGCCCACCAGCCGCGGGCTGTGCTGCGCCAGCCAGCGCTCGAACTGCGGCCAGACCTCGTGCAGGGGCGCGGCGGCATCGACGTTGGCCTGGGTGATGTGGGTGAGTTCGCGGCAGAAACTGGTCAGCAGCGGACGCCGCTGCGGACGGACGAAACGCTGGAAATGGTCCAGCTCGCGACCGTCGGCCTCGGCCACCAGGCTGGCGCCGATCTCGATGATTTCCATTTCTTCGACCGGCCAGCCGCCTTCCTCGGTGGTGGCTTCCAGGTCGATCACCAGCCAGTGGGGCATAGTCGGTGCTCGTGGTTGGGTTCGGATCGAGTATGGAAGGCGTTTGCAGGACCGGCAAACCGCTGTGCTAGGCTGATTCGCTCCAAGAACAAGGGGAACACGATGGCGAAAGTGGCATTCATCGGCCTGGGCGTGATGGGCTATCCCATGGCCGGGCATCTGGCCCGGGAAGGCCATGAGGTTTGCGTCTACAACCGCACCGCCAGCCGTGCGGCGCAGTGGAGCAGACAGTTCGGCGGACAGACCGCCGCGACCCCGCGCGAAGCGGCGCAGTGGGCGGAATTCGTGATGTGCTGCGTCGGCAACGACGACGACCTGCGCAGCGTGGTGCTGGGCGAGGACGGCGCCCTGGCCGGCATGCAGCCGGGTGCCGTGCTGGTGGACCACACCACGGCCTCGGCCGAAGTGGCCCGCGAGCTGGCGGTGGCGGCGGCCGAGCGCGAGCTGGGCTTCCTCGATGCACCGGTATCCGGCGGCCAGGCCGGCGCCGAGAATGGCGCGCTGACGGTGATGGTCGGCGGCGACGCGGATATCTATGCCCGTGCCGAGCCGGTGATCGCCACCTACGCGCGCATGGTGCGGCGCATGGGGCCGGTGGGCAGCGGCCAGTTGACCAAGATGGTCAACCAGATCTGCGTCGGCGGTCTGCTGCAGGGGCTGTCCGAGGCGCTGCACTTCGCCCAGAGCGCCGGCCTCGACGGCCTGGCGGCGATGGAAGTGATCAGCAAGGGCGCGGCGCAGTCCTGGCAGCTGGAGAACCGCCACCAGAGCATGCTGGAAGGGCGCTTCGACTTCGGCTTCGCCGTGGACTGGATGCGCAAGGACCTGGGGATCGTCCTCGACGAGGCTCGCCGCAACGGCGCGCAGCTGCCAGTCACGGCGCTGGTGGACCAGTTCTACGCCGAGGTGCAGGCCGCCGGTGGCGGGCGCTGGGACACCTCCAGCCTGATCACCCGCCTGCAGGACCCGCCCGAGTCCTGATTGCCTCTCCCCGCAGGTGGCGCCATCGGTCGCAGAGATCGTCGTGCGCTGCTCCTGTCCGCCTCAGGCGCGGAAGATAAAGTACACCGCGCCCAGCAGGCACAGTCCGGCCCACAGGTAGTCGAGCTTGAGTGGCTGCTGCATGAAGTACACGCTGAACGGCACGAACACCGCCAGCGTGATGACCTCCTGCATGATCTTCAGTTGCCCCACCGACATCACCGTGTAGCCGATGCGGTTGGCCGGCACCTGCAGCAGGTACTCGAACAGTGCGATGCCCCAGCTGACCAGCGCCGCGATGATCCAAGGCTTGCTGTTCAGCGTCTTCAGGTGGCCGTACCAGGCGAAGGTCATGAACAGGTTGGACAGGCACAGAAGAAAAGCGGTTTGCAGCCAGACCGGCATGGCAGAGGCTCCAGTGGGGGACTGTGCCTGAGCCTAGTGGAGCGCCGCACGACAGCCAAGGGGCGGGGAATTGATCAGGTTCGTTTTGCGCGGCGTTGCTGCGTTGCTG
Source organism: Pseudomonas nitroreducens (assembly GCF_014204515.1). Taxonomy (GTDB): domain Bacteria; phylum Pseudomonadota; class Gammaproteobacteria; order Pseudomonadales; family Pseudomonadaceae; genus Pseudomonas; species Pseudomonas nitritireducens_A. The sequence continues at coordinate 92,109 of NZ_JACHLI010000026.1, forward strand.
GTGCTGGGGATGCTCGCAGTCGGTGGCTGGAAAGGCTGGCAATGGTGGCAGCAGCGGCCGGTCTGGGCCGAGCTGTCGGTGGCGCCGACGATGGCTGCGCCCGGGCACTGGCAGCTGGGTGCCTACCGCCTGGACTGGGACGGCGAGTCCTTCGCCCTGCGCGCGGGCGAGCATCCCGCGCAGACGCTGTGGCAGAGTCGCGGCGGCTTCCTGGCCGCCGGCATCGGCCGCGTCGACGCCGAGGAGCACCGTGGCGCGATGTTCATCCGTGAGCACCGTGAGCTGCTGTGCCGCCAGCAACAGTTGCAGGGCGTGCGTGCCGAAGCGGAGCGTCTGCTGATTTCCGGAGCCCTGGGTTGCGCCGATGGCCGGCAGGTGCCCTACACCGTGGCGCTGCGTGCCGACGGCGAGCGTGGCGTGGTGATGGACGTCAGCCTGGGCGATCCGGCGCTGAACCGCCTTTACCTGGCCTGGGCGCGGGAAGCCGACGAGCAGTTCCACGGTTTCGGCGAGCAGTTCACCCGCTTCGACCTGAGCGGACGACGCCTGCCCATCCTGGTGCAGGAACAGGGCGTCGGCCGCGGCCTGCAGCCGATCACCCTGGCTGCCGACCTGAGCGCACGCGCCGGTGGTGACTGGTGGACGACCTACGCGCCGGTACCTTTCTATCTCACCTCGGACCTGCACGGCTTCTTCAGCGAAGCGTCGGACTACCAGGTCTTCGACCTGCGCGACGACCAGCGCGTGGCGCTGGAGGTGCATGCCAGCAAGCTCCAGGCCCACTTCTATAAAGGCAGCAGCCCCAAGCAGCTGATCGAGGCACACAGCTCGGTGGTCGGGCGCATGCCGCCGCTGCCGGCCTGGACCCAGCAGGGCGCGATCCTCGGCCTGCAGGGTGGCACCGAGCGAGTGCGCGGGATCGTCCACCAACTGGAGCAGGCGAAGGTGCCGCTGGCCGGCGTCTGGGTGCAGGACTGGGTCGGCCAGCGCACCACCAGTTTCGGCAAGCAGCTGTGGTGGAACTGGGTGCTGGACAGCGAGCGCTATCCGGGCTGGTCCGCCTTCAATGCCGAGCTGCGCGCCAAGGGCATCCGCAGCCTGGCCTATGTGAATCCGTTCCTGGTGGACACGGCGGAGAAGGGCGGGGCGACCCGTAATCTCTACCGCGAAGCGCTGGAGCACGGCTACCTGACCCGCGACGGGCAGGGGCAACCGCTGCTGTTGCAGAACACCAGCTTCAGCGCCGCTCTGGTCGACCTGACCAATCCCCAGGCTGCCGACTGGCTGCGCGGGGTGATGCGCGAGGAAATGCTCGGTGCCGGCTTCTCCGGCTGGATGGCCGACTTCGGCGAGGCGTTGCCTTACGAGGCCCGCCTGGCGTCGGGTGAGCCTGCTTCGGCGGTGCACAATCGCTATCCGGAGCTGTGGGCGCAGCTCAACCGGCAACTGGTGGACGAGGAGGGCGCCGGCGACCTGCTGTTCTTCATGCGCTCCGCCTACAGCCGCAGCCCCGGCCTGACTACCAGCCTGTGGCTGGGCGACCAGCTGGTGACCTGGGACGCCGATGATGGCCTGCACAGTGCGCTGCTGGGGCTGCTCTCCGGTGGCGTGTCCGGTTTCAGCCTCAATCACAGCGATACCGGCGGCTACACCACCATCAGCAGTCCGATCAGGAACTACCACCGCAGCGAGGAACTGCTGCTGCGCTGGATGGAGTTCTCCGCCTTCACCAGCCTGCTGCGCACCCACGAGGGCAACCGCCCGGACGACAACGTGCAGGCCTACAGCACGCCGGCCAGCGTGGCGCAGTTGCAGCGCTTCGCCACGGTCTTTCGCGAGCTTGCGCCCTACCGCCAGCGCCTGATGGCAGAAGCCGCGCAGCACGGCTGGCCGCTGGTGCGTCCACTGTGGCTGGAGTTCCCCGCTGATCCGGCGAGCTTGGCGGAAACGCCGACGAGCTATATGCTCGGCGACCAATTTCTGGTGGCCCCGGCGCTGGAGCCTGGCGTGCAGCGTCTGAACGTGGCGCTGCCCGCGGGCCGCTGGGTGCATCTGTGGAGCGGCGCGGCCTTCGAGGTCGCGGCCGGCGGGACGGTGGATGTCCCTGCGCCCATTGGCGAGCCTGCGGTGTTCTACCGAGCCGGTTCGGCCGAGGGCGAAAAGCTGGTGGTAGCCCTGCGCGAGCAGGGGCTGCTGCGCTCCAGTCCGTGATTGACCTGTCGAGAGTTCCTCCATGCAATGCCGTATCGGCTGTGGCGCCTGCTGCATAGCGCCGTCGATTTCCTCGCCCATCCCCGGCATGCCCGACGGCAAGCCGGCGGGCGTGCGCTGCGTGCAGCTGGACGAACGCAATCTGTGCAAACTATTCGGCGATTCGCGGCGTCCAAAGGTCTGTGCGGCCTTCGATGCGGACGCTGACGCCTGCGGCAGCAGCAACGAGCAGGCGCTGCAGATACTCACCGAGTGGGAACGCATCACCGCCGCCTGATGTAACTGGCCCGGCGTGACTTGCCCGCTGTGACTTGCCTGCTGTGACTTGGAAGTCACGTTTTCGCGGTCCATACTGGCGCCCCAAGCCGCTCAAGACCGCGGATTGCGACGGGGCAACGGCAATGGCCTGCCCCCACAAGATCAAGAATAAAGAGAGGTATGACGATGCGTGGTGTATTGCGTATGACCCTGCTGGCCACTGCCGTGATGGGCTTTGCCGGTACTGCCCTGGCGGATGACTGGAAGCTGGAGAAGGAAGAGGACGGCGTGAAGGTCTTCCTCAGCCCCGTGGCAGGCTCCAAGTACAAGGCCTACCGTGGCGTCGTCGACATCAAGGCCGACGTGGCCAAGATCAACGCCCTGCAGGAAGACGTGGCCGGCTCCTGCAAGTGGATCCACGCCTGCGCCGAGATGCGCCTGCTCAAGCATGAAGGCGACGATTCCTGGACCTACTCGAAGATCGACATGCCCTGGCCGGTGACCGGCCGCGACGTGGTGATCCACGTGACCACCGAGAAGACCGCCGACGGCGGCCTGATCCGTCACCTGAAGGCCGAACCGAGCTACATCCCGGAAGAGAAGGGCGAAATCCGCGTGCCCAAGCTGATCGGCGAGTGGAAGCTGGTACCCAAAGGCGCCGGCGTCACCGAAGTGACCTACCAGGTGCAGACCGAGCCGGGCGGCAGCATCCCGTCCTGGCTGGCCAACAGCTTCGTGGTCGATGCGCCGATGAACACCCTGAAGGGCCTGCGCGCTGCGGCCGAGAAGTAATCGGCAGCCTGGTTCCCTTCCATGAAAAAGCCGCCCTCGGGCGGCTTTTTCTTTCCTGCGCGGCATGGTTGGGCTGTTCGTAGGAGCGGACTCTGTCCGCGATTGATTTCAGCGTGCTGCTGGCCTATCGCGGACGGAGTCCGCTCCTACGACAAGGGTGAGCGCCGCAGAGTACGGGCAATAAAAAAGGCCGCCCGAAGGCGGCCTCTTTTCGTACGCCGTAGCGCTTAGCGGGCCTTGAGGTCCACGAAGTCGCGCTGGGTGGCGCCGGTGTACAGCTGGCGCGGACGGCCGATCTTGTACGGGCCGGAGAGCATTTCCTGCCAGTGCGAGATCCAGCCCACGGTACGTGCCAGGGCGAAGATCACGGTGAACATGCTGGTCGGAATGCCGATGGCCTTGAGGATGATGCCGGAGTAGAAGTCCACGTTCGGGTAGAGGTTGCGCTCCACGAAGTAGGGATCGTGGCGGGCGATTTCTTCCAGTTTCATGGCCAGTTCCAGTTGCGGGTCGTTGATGCCCAGCTCCTGGAGAACCTCGTCGCAGGTCTGTTTCATGACCTTGGCGCGCGGGTCGAAGTTCTTGTACACGCGGTGGCCGAAGCCCATCAGCTTGAACGGATCGTTCTTGTCCTTGGCCTTGGCCACGAATGCGTCGATGTTCGAAACGTCACCGATCTCGTCCAGCATGCGCAGAACGGCTTCGTTCGCACCGCCGTGGGCCGGTCCCCACAGGGCGGCGATGCCCGAGGCGATACAGGCGAACGGGTTGGCACCCGAGGAGCCCGCCAGACGCACGGTGGAGGTGGAGGCGTTCTGCTCGTGGTCGGCGTGCAGGATGAAGATGCGGTCCATGGCCTTGGCCAGCACGGGGCTGATCGGCTTGGTCTCGCAAGGGGTGTTGAACATCATATGCAGGAAGTTCTCTGCATAGTTCAGGTCGTTGCGCGGGTACATCATCGGCTCGCCCTTGGAGTACTTGTACACCATGGCAGCGATGGTCGGCATCTTGGCGATCAGACGATGCGCCGAGACTTCCCGGTGCTTCGGATTATTGATGTCCAGGGAGTCGTGATAGAAGGCGGAGAGGGCACCGATCACGCCGCACATCACGGCCATCGGGTGCGCATCACGGCGGAAACCGTTGAAGAAGGTCTTCAGCTGCTCGTGAACCATGGTGTGGTTCTTGATGGTGCCGACGAACTTTTCCTTCTGCTCGGCAGTGGGCAGTTCGCCGTTGAGCAGCAGGTAGCAGGTTTCCAGGTAGTCGGACTTCTCGGCGAGTTGCTCGATCGGGTAGCCGCGGTGCAGCAGGACACCCTTGTCACCATCGATGTAGGTGATCTTCGACTCGCAGGAGGCAGTGGACATGAAGCCGGGGTCGAAAGTGAAGTGACCCGTGGAGGTCAGGCCCCGCACGTCGACGACATCGGGACCCAGCGTGCCGGAGAGGACAGGCAGTTCGACGGGGGCAGCGCCCTCGATGATCAACTGCGCTTTTTTGTCAGCCATGATGGCCTCCTATTTATGCTTGAAATCATCTGTACGACCCCCCACGCAGGGCCCGCACCACTATAGAGAGATAAATCCGAATGTCAATTTGCACAATCGGAGAAGTTTGGCTTCTCCAAGCCTCTGTTTTGCCGGAAAAATTTGCCTGTTTACGCCTTTTATGGGGGTGCGGCAATTAGTCCTTAGGTGGAGGTCTTTCCGTTGTCATTAGGGGCCTAACTGTCTATACTCGGCGACCAGCCGCCAAGGGCCGTCCGGCCTTGATGATTGGTGGTTGTCACTCCCGAAGGTGATGGGTACCTGACAAGTGCACCTCCCGACAACTAGCCCTGCTTCATATAAGGGCTCTCAGTGTGAAAAAAGCCGTGAATAGCAAACGACCCGTAAACCTAGACCTAAGGACCATCCAACTCCCTATCACTGCTTACACGTCGATTCTCCACCGTATCTCTGGCGTCATTCTGTTCGTGGGCATCGCAGTGCTGCTGTTTGCACTGGATCGTTCCCTCGCTTCGGAAGAAAGCTTCGAGCAGGTGAAGGCGTGTCTGACCCATCCGTTGGTCAAGCTTGTGATTTGGGGCCTGCTGTCTGCGCTGCTGTACCACCTGGTAGCCGGTATTCGTCACCTCGTCATGGACGCAGGTATTGGCGAAACACTGGAAGGCGGTAAGCGTGGTTCGAAAATCGTCATCGCTGTCGCAGTGGTGCTGATCGTTCTGGCGGGGGTATGGGTATGGTAACTAACGTCACTAACTTGTCGCGTTCGGGTCTCTATGACTGGATGGTCCAGCGCGTCTCCGCGGTCGTTCTCGCGGCTTATGTTCTCTTCCTGCTGGGCTTCCTGATCGCTCACCCGGGCATTACCTACGCCGAGTGGCATGGTCTGTTCTCCCACAGCCTGATGAAGATCTTCAGCCTGTTGACGCTGGTTTCCCTGAGCGTGCACGCGTGGGTTGGTATGTGGACCATCACTACCGACTACCTGACTCCGATGGCGCTGGGCAAGTCCGCGACCGTCGTGCGTTTCCTCGTCCAGGCGGTATGCGGCATGGCCATGTTCGCATTCTTCGTCTGGGGTGTGCAGATTCTCTGGGGTAACTGATCCATGGCTAGCATTCGTACTCTTTCCTTCGACGCCATCATCGTGGGTGGCGGCGGCGCCGGCATGCGCGCTGCGCTGCAACTGGCCCAGGGCGGTCACAAGACTGCCGTGGTGACCAAGGTCTTCCCGACCCGATCGCACACCGTATCCGCCCAGGGCGGCATCACCTGCGCCATCGCCTCGGCCGACCCGAACGACGATTGGCGCTGGCACATGTACGACACCGTCAAGGGCTCCGACTACATCGGTGACCAGGACGCTATCGAATACATGTGCTCCGTCGGCCCGGAAGCCGTGTTCGAGCTGGAACACATGGGCCTGCCGTTCTCCCGTACCGAGCAGGGCCGCATCTACCAGCGTCCATTCGGTGGCCAGTCCAAGGACTTCGGCAAGGGTGGTCAGGCTGCCCGTACCTGCGCCGCGGCTGACCGTACCGGTCACGCCCTGCTGCACACCCTCTATCAGGCCAACCTGAAGAGCGGTACCTCCTTCCTTAATGAGTGGTACGCCGTTGACCTGGTGAAGAACCAGGACGGTCATGTGGTTGGCGTCATCGCCATCGACATCGAAACCGGCGACACCGTTTATATCCGTTCCAAGGCCGTGGTCCTGGCCACTGGCGGTGCCGGCCGTATCTACGCCTCCACCACCAACGCCCTGATCAACACCGGTGACGGCATCGGCATGGCCCTGCGCGCTGGCGTACCGGTGCAGGACATCGAGATGTGGCAGTTCCACCCGACCGGCATCGCCGGCGCTGGTGTACTGGTCACCGAAGGCTGCCGTGGTGAAGGCGGTTACCTGATCAACGCCCATGGCGAGCGTTTCATGGAGCGTTATGCTCCGAACGCGAAAGACCTGGCCGGCCGCGACGTGGTTGCCCGCTCCATGGTCAAGGAAGTGATCGCCGGCAACGGCGTGGGCCCGAACAAGGACCACGTACTGCTGAAGCTCGACCATCTCGGCGAGGAAGTTCTGCACAGCCGCCTGCCCGGCATCTGCGAACTGTCCAAGACCTTCGCCCACGTCGACCCGGTCGTCGCTCCGATCCCGGTTATCCCGACCTGCCACTACATGATGGGCGGCGTTGCCACCAACATCCATGGCCAGGCCCTGACCATGGACGCCAACGGCAACGAGCAGATCATCGAAGGCCTGTTCGCCGTAGGCGAAGTGGCTTGCGTATCGGTACACGGCGCCAACCGCCTGGGCGGCAACTCGCTGCTCGACCTGGTGGTATTCGGTCGTGCCACCGGTCTGCACCTGGAGAAGGCGCTCAAGGATGGTATCGAGCACCGCCAGGCTTCCGAGTCCGACCTGGAATCCGCTTTCAAGCGCCTGAACGGCGTGAACGAGCGTACCAGCGGCGAAGAAGTCGCTCCGCTCAAGCGCGAGCTGCAATCCTGCATGCAGAACTACTTCGGTGTGTTCCGTACCGGCGAGTACATGCAGAAAGGTATCGCTCAGCTGGCTGATCTGCGTGAGCGCATCGCTGCCGTCAAGATCAACGACAAGAGCCAGGCATTCAACACGGCGCGTATCGAAGCGCTGGAACTGCAGAACCTCCTCGAAGTGGCCGAAGCCACTGCGATTGCGGCAGAAGCCCGCAAAGAGTCCCGCGGCGCGCATGCCCGTGAAGACTTCGAGGAGCGCGATGACGAGAACTGGCTGTGCCACACCCTGTACTTCCCGGGTGAGAAGCGTGTAGCCAAGCGTGCCGTCAACTTCGCGCCGAAAACTGTTCCGGCATTCGAACCCAAGGTTCGTACTTACTAAGGGTGCCCGCCATGTTGCAAGTGAGTGTTTACCGCTACAACCCTGAGAAGGACGCTGCACCTTACATGCAGGACTTCCAGGTCAATACCGACGGCAAGGACATCATGGTCCTGGACGTACTGGCGCTGATCAAGGAACAGGACGAGGGCTTCTCCTACCGTCGCTCCTGCCGTGAAGGCGTGTGCGGTTCCGACGGCATGAACATGAATGGCAAGAACGGCCTGGCCTGCATCACCCCCCTGTCGGCCGTCGGCCTGAAGGGCGGCAAGCTGGTCATTCGCCCGCTGCCCGGCCTGCCGGTCATCCGTGACCTGGTCGTCGACATGCGCATCTTCTACAAACAGTACGAGAGCGTGAAGCCGTTCCTGCAGAACAAATATGCAGCGCCGGCCATCGAACGTCTGCAAAGCCCGGAAGAGCGCGAGAAGCTGGACGGTCTGTACGAGTGCATCCTGTGCGCCTGCTGCTCGACCTCCTGCCCGTCGTTCTGGTGGAACCCCGACAAGTTCCTGGGTCCCGCTGCGCTGCTGCAGGCCTATCGCTTCCTGGCCGACAGCCGTGACACCGAAACCCAGGCGCGCCTGGCGAGCCTGGATGACCCGTTCAGCGTGTTCCGCTGCCGCGGGATCATGAATTGCGTGAACGTCTGCCCGAAGGGTCTGAACCCCACCAAGGCAATCGGTCACATCCGTAACATGCTGCTGCAGAGCGGCACTTGATCTGCGGGCCTTGCGCCCACAGATCATGAAAGAGCGACACCTGTGCCGCCGGAACATGTCCGGCGGTGCAGTACCTAGGACCCAAGCCCACAAAGCGGGGGTCCTGTTTTGAAAACGTATATATGACCAGCAGGGGCATCCGGGCTGGTACCCGGACTATCTGCGGGGATCGGTGGCTTGAAGTCGCTGTGTATGACTTCGCGCCAGAGATTCCACAGGTGGAGTCCCCTTACCGAGGGTGACCAAGCATGCACGAAAGCGTAATGCAGCGGATGTGGAACAGTGCCCATCTATCCGGTGGAAACGCTGCCTACGTCGAAGAGCTCTACGAGCTCTACCTGCACGACCCGAACGCTGTGCCAGAAGAGTGGCGCACGTACTTCCAGAAGCTTCCCGCCGACGGCAATTCCGCCCCCGACGTCTCGCATTCCTCTATCCGTGATCATTTCGTACTCCTGGCCAAGAACCAGCGCCGTGCTGCGCCTGTTTCCGCTGGCAGCGTAAGCACCGAGCACGAGAAAAAGCAGGTTGAAGTCCTGCGCCTGATCCTGGCTTACCGGTTGCGCGGACATCAGGCGGCATCGCTCGATCCGCTGGGTCTCTGGGTACGTACCGCTCCCTCCGATCTGTCGCTCGAACATTACGGGCTCACCGCTGCAGACCTCGACACCACCTTCCGTACCGGTGAGCTCTACATCGGCAAGGAAGAGGCGACCCTGCGTGAAATCATCGATGCGCTGAAGCAGACCTACTGCAGCACCATCGGCGCCGAATTCATGCACATCGTCGATTCCGAGCAGCGTCACTGGTTCGCCCAGCGCCTGGAAAGCGTCCGTGGCCGTCCGGCGTACTCTGTCGAAGCCCGCTCCCACCTGCTCGAGCGCCTCACCGCTGCCGAAGGCCTGGAAAAGTACCTGGGCACCAAGTACCCGGGCACCAAGCGTTTCGGCCTGGAAGGCGGCGAGAGCCTGATCCCGATGGTTGACGAGATCATCCAGCGCTCCGGCTCCTACGGCGTCAAGGAAATCGTCATCGGCATGGCCCACCGTGGCCGTCTGAACGTCCTGGTCAACACCCTGGGCAAGAACCCGCGCGAGCTGTTCGACGAGTTCGAAGGCAAGAAGCTGGTCGAGATGGGCTCGGGTGACGTGAAGTACCACCAGGGCTTCTCCTCCAACGTCATGACCACCGGCGGCGAAGTCCACCTGGCCCTGGCGTTCAACCCCTCGCACCTGGAAATCGTTTCCCCGGTGGTCGAGGGTTCGGTACGCGCCCGCCAGGACCGTCGTAAAGATGGCACCGGCGACAAGGTCGTGCCGATCTCCATCCACGGCGATGCCGCCTTCGCGGGGCAGGGCGTGGTCATGGAAACCTTCCAGATGTCGCAGACCCGTGCTTACAAGACGGGCGGCACCATCCACATCGTGATCAACAACCAGGTCGGCTTCACCACCAGCCGTCAGGACGATGCTCGTTCCACCGAGTACGCGACCGACGTGGCGAAGATGATCCAGGCGCCGATCTTCCATGTGAATGGCGACGATCCGGAAGCGGTCCTGTTCGTGACCCAGCTGGCCATCGATTACCGCATGCAGTTCAAGCGTGACGTGGTCATCGACCTGGTCTGCTACCGCCGTCGCGGCCACAACGAGGCCGACGAGCCGAGCGGCACCCAGCCGCTGATGTACCAGCAGATCGCCAAGCAGCGCACTACCCGCGACCTCTATGCCGATGCATTGATCGCCGCTGGCGTGCAGACCACCGAGCAGGCCCAGGAGAAGGTCGACGAATACCGCGACGCTCTCGACAACGGCCTGCACGTGGTGAAAAGCCTGGTGAAGGAGCCCAACAAGGAGCTCTTCGTCGACTGGCGTCCCTACGTGGGCCACGCCTGGACCGCGCGTCACGACACCCGTTGCGACCTGAAAACCCTGCAGGACCTGTCCAACAAGCTGCTGGAAACCCCGGACGGCTTCGTCATGCAGCGTCAGGTCCAGAAGATCTACGAGGACCGCGCCAAGATGGCTGCCGGTGGCTTCCCGATCAACTGGGGCTTCGCCGAGAACCTGGCGTACGCCACCCTGCTGTTCGAAGGTCACCCGGTGCGCATGACCGGTCAGGACGTCGGCCGCGGCACCTTCTCGCACCGCCACGCGGCGCTGCACAACCAGAAGGACGACTCGGTCTACATCCCGCTGGCCAACCTGTTCGACGGCCAGCCGCGCGTCAGCCTGTACGACTCCTACCTCTCGGAAGAAGCCGTGCTGGCGTTCGAATACGGCTATGCCACCACCACTCCGGATGCACTGGTGGTGTGGGAAGCCCAGTTCGGTGACTTCGCCAACGGTGCGCAGGTCGTGATCGACCAGTTCATCACCAGCGGTGAAACCAAGTGGCAACGCCTGTGTGGTCTGACCATGCTGCTGCCGCACGGTTACGAGGGCCAGGGTCCGGAGCACTCCTCCGCGCGTCTGGAGCGTTACCTGCAGCTGTGCGCCGAACAGAACATCCAGGTCTGCGTGCCGACCACCCCGGCCCAGGTCTACCACATGTTGCGCCGTCAGGTGATCCGTCCGCTGCGCAAGCCGCTGATCGTGATGACGCCGAAGTCGCTGCTGCGTCACAAGCTGGCCATCTCGACCCTGGAAGATCTGGCCGACGGTTCGTTCCAGACCGTGATCAACGAGATCGACAGCCTGGATCCGAAGAAAGTCGACCGCATCGTGCTGTGCAGCGGCAAGGTCTACTACGACCTGCTGGAGAAGCGTCGTGCCGAAGGTCTCGAGAACATCGCGATCGTTCGTATCGAGCAGCTGTATCCCTTCCCGGAAGACGATCTGACCGAGGTACTGTCGCAGTACAAGAACCTCAAGCACATCGTCTGGTGCCAGGAAGAGCCGATGAACCAGGGCGCCTGGTTCTGCTCGCAGCACCACATGCGTCGTGTCATCGCCGCGCACAAGAAAGGTCTCAACCTGGAATACGCGGGCCGCGAAGGCTCGGCAGCTCCGGCTTGCGGCTACGCTTCGATGCACGCCGAGCAGCAGGAAAAACTGCTGCAGGACGCCTTCACCGTTTAACGCCAACGCGCAGTTGATACCGAATTTAAGGAAACACACATAATGGCTATCGAAATCAAAGCCCCAACCTTCCCGGAATCGGTTGCCGACGGCACCGTCGCCACCTGGCACAAGAAGGTCGGTGAAGCTGTCAAGCGTGACGAACTGATCGTCGACATCGAGACCGACAAGGTCGTGATCGAAGTACTGGCCGAGGCCGACGGCGTCCTGGCCGAGATCGTCAAGAACGAAGGCGACACCGTTCTCTCCAACGAACTGCTGGGCAAACTGAGCGAAGGCGGTGCTGCCGCTGCCGCTCCGGCTGCTGCCTCGGCTCCGGCTGCCGCTCCGGCCGCCGCTGCTCCGGCTGCTGCCGCCGCTGGCGACGACAACATCCTCTCGCCGGCCGCCCGCAAGCTGGCCGAAGAGAACGGCATCGACCCGAACAGCCTGGCCGGCACTGGCAAGGGCGGTCGTGTGACCAAGGAAGACGTCGTCGCCGCCGTCGAAGCCAAGAAGAACGCCCCGGCTGCCGCTCCGGCCGCCAAGGCTGCTGCTGCCCCGGCCGCGGCTGCACCGGTGTTCGCTGCTGGCGATCGCGTCGAGAAGCGCGTACCGATGACCCGCCTGCGCGCCAAGGTTGCCGAGCGTCTGGTCGAAGCCCAGTCCTCCATGGCCATGCTGACTACCTTCAACGAAGTCAACATGAAGCCGATCATGGACCTGCGCAACAAGTACAAGGACCTGTTCGAGAAGAAGCACAACGGCGTTCGCCTGGGCTTCATGTCCTTCTTCGTCAAGGCCGCCACCGAAGCCCTGAAACGCTTCCCGGGCGTCAACGCCTCGATCGACGGCAACGACATCGTCTACCACGGCTACCAGGACATCGGTGTGGCAGTTTCCAGCGACCGCGGTCTGGTCGTACCGGTTCTGCGCAACGCCGAGTTCATGAGCCTGGCCGAGATCGAGAACGGAATCGCCACCTTCGGCAAGAAAGCCAAAGACGGCAAGCTGTCCATCGAAGACATGACCGGTGGTACTTTCACCATTTCCAACGGTGGCGTATTCGGTTCCCTGCTGTCGACTCCGATCGTCAACCCGCCGCAGACCGCCATCCTCGGCATGCACAAGATCCAGGAGCGCCCCATGGCCGTTAACGGCCAAGTGGTCATCCTGCCGATGATGTACCTGGCGCTGTCCTACGATCACCGCATGATCGACGGCAAGGAAGCGGTCAGCTTCCTGGTCGCCATGAAGGATCTGCTGGAAGATCCGGCTCGCCTGCTGCTCGACGTCTGATACGTCAGTTCACACGACGGCCCCGTACTACACGACGGCCCCGCAAGGGGCCGTCCGCTTCACCGGAATAAGGATTGAGACATGAGCCAGAAATTCGACGTGGTTGTGATTGGTGCCGGCCCCGGCGGTTATGTAGCCGCCATCCGTGCCGCCCAACTCGGCCTGAAGACCGCCTGCATCGAGAAGTACATCGGTAAGGAGGGCAAGGTCGCCCTCGGCGGTACCTGCCTGAACGTAGGCTGCATTCCGTCCAAGGCACTGCTCGACAGCTCCTGGAAGTACAAGGAAGCCAAAGAAGGCTTCGAGATCCACGGTATCTCCACCGGCGGCGTGAAGATGGACGTCCCGGCGATGATCGGTCGCAAGGCCAACATCGTGAAGAACCTGACCGGCGGCATCGCCACCCTGTTCAAGGCCAACGGCGTGACCTCCTTCGAAGGCCACGGCAAGGTCCTGGCCAACAAGCAGATCGAAGTGACCGGTCTGGACGGCAAGACCCAGGTTCTGGAAGCCGACAACATCATCATCGCCTCGGGCTCGCGTCCGGTGGAAATCCCGCCGGCTCCGCTGACCGACGACGTCATCGTCGACTCCACCGGCGCCCTGGAATTCCAGAGCGTACCCAAGAAGCTGGGCGTGATCGGCGCTGGCGTCATCGGCCTGGAACTGGGTTCGGTCTGGGCTCGCCTGGGCGCTGAAGTCACCGTCCTGGAAGCCCTGGACAAGTTCCTCCCGGCCGCCGACGAGCAGATCGCCAAGGAAGCCCTGAAGACCCTGACCAAGCAAGGTCTGAACATCCGTCTGGGCGCTCGCGTAACCGCCTCGGAAGTGAAGAAGAAGCAGGTCACTGTCACCTTCACCGACGCCAACGGCGAGCAGAAGGAAGTCTTCGACAAGCTGATCGTGGCCGTGGGCCGTCGCCCGGTGACCACCGATCTGCTGGCCGCCGACTCCGGCGTGACCCTGGACGAGCGTGGCTTCATCTTCGTCGACGACCACTGCAAGACCAGCGTTCCGGGCGTCTACGCCATCGGTGACGTGGTCCGCGGCGCCATGCTGGCGCACAAGGCCTCGGAAGAGGGCGTGATGGTTGCCGAGCGCATCGCCGGCCACAAGGCCCAGATGAACTACGACCTGATTCCGTCGGTGATCTACACCCACCCGGAAATCGCATGGGTCGGCAAGACCGAGCAGCAGCTCAAGGGTGAAGGCGTCGAAGTCAACGTCGGTACCTTCCCGTTCGCCGCCAGCGGCCGCGCCATGGCTGCCAACGACACCGGCGGTCTGGTCAAGGTCATCGCCGATGCCAAGACCGACCGCGTACTGGGCGTCCACGTGATCGGCCCGAGCGCCGCCGAGCTGGTTCAGCAGGGCGCGATCGGCATGGAATTCGGCACCAGTGCCGAAGACCTGGGCATGATGGTCTTCTCCCACCCGACTCTGTCCGAAGCGCTGCACGAAGCGGCCCTGGCAGTGAATGGCCACGCCATCCACATCGCCAACCGCAAGAAGCGCTAAGGAACGGGACCACGGCGGGGAGGGCGGCAGTCTTTTGCGAGGGGCTGCTTCCCGACCCGCCGGATCGTTTCTCCCCCGAGGGGGACACGGTCACAGGTGGCGTGGTGCCACGAGCGCCGCGCCGAATGCGCAATACCCAAGACGAAAACGGTAGACAAGCATGAATCTCCACGAATATCAGGGTAAGCAGCTGTTCGCTGAGTACGGCCTGCCCGTATCCAAGGGCTTCGCCGTCGACACACCCGAAGAGGCCGCAGAAGCCTGTGAAAAGATCGGTGGTACCGAGTGGGTCGTTAAAGCCCAGGTACACGCCGGTGGCCGCGGTAAAGCGGGCGGTGTGAAGCTGGTCAAGAGCAAAGAGGACGCCAAGGCGTTCGCCGCCAACTGGCTGGGCAAGCGTCTGGTGACTTACCAGACTGACGCCAACGGCCAGCCGGTCAGCAAGATCCTGGTGGAATCCTGCACCGACATCGACAAGGAGCTGTACCTCGGCGCCGTTGTCGACCGTTCCAGCCGTCGCATCGTCTTCATGGCCTCCACCGAAGGTGGCGTGGACATCGAGAAAGTGGCGCACGAAACCCCTGAGAAGATCCTCAAGGCCACCATCGATCCGCTGGTTGGCGCACAGCCCTACCAGGGTCGCGAGCTGGCCTTCCAGCTGGGCCTGAAGGGCGACCAGATCAAGCAGTTCACCCACATCTTCGTTGGCCTGGCCAAGCTGTTCCAGGACTACGACCTGGCGCTGCTGGAAGTGAACCCGCTGGTGATCAAGAAAGACGGCAACCTGCACTGCCTGGACGCCAAGATCAACATCGACTCCAACGCCATGTACCGTCAGCCCAAGCTGCGCGCCATGCACGACCCGTCCCAGGACGACGCTCGTGAAGCCCATGCGCAGAAGTGGGAACTGAACTACGTCGCGCTGGAAGGCAACATCGGCTGCATGGTCAACGGTGCTGGCCTGGCCATGGGCACCATGGACATCGTCAACCTGCACGGCGGCAAGCCGGCCAACTTCCTCGACGTTGGCGGCGGTGCCACCAAAGAGCGCGTAACCGAAGCGTTCAAGATCATCCTGTCCGACAGCAACGTCGCTGCCGTTCTGGTGAACATCTTCGGCGGCATCGTTCGCTGCGACATGATTGCCGAAGGCATCATCGGCGCCGTGAAAGAAGTCGGCGTGAAAATCCCGGTTGTCGTTCGTCTGGAAGGCAACAACGCCGACCTCGGCGCCAAGGTCCTGGCCGAGAGCGGTCTGAACATCATCGCGGCGACCAGCCTGACCGACGCTGCCCAGCAGGTCGTCAAGGCCGCGGAGGGTAAGTAATGAGCGTCCTGATCAATAAAGACACCAAAGTCATCTGCCAGGGCTTCACCGGCTCGCAGGGTACCTTCCACTCCGAACAAGCCATCGCCTACGGCACCAAGATGGTTGGCGGCGTGACCCCCGGCAAGGGCGGTACCACCCACCTGGGCCTGCCGGTGTTCAACACCGTCAAGGAAGCCGTGGAAGCCACCGGCGCTGACGCCTCGGTCATCTACGTTCCGGCTCCGTTCTGCAAGGACTCGATCCTGGAAGCGGCCTTCGGCGGCATCAAGCTGATCGTCTGCATCACCGAAGGCATCCCGACCATCGACATGCTGGAAGCCAAGGTCAAGTGCGACGAGCTGGGCGTACGCCTGATCGGCCCGAACTGCCCGGGCGTGATCACTCCCGGCGAGTGCAAGATCGGCATCATGCCCGGTCACATCCACCTGCCGGGCAAGGTAGGCATCGTGTCGCGTTCCGGCACCCTGACCTATGAAGCCGTTAAGCAGACCACCGACGCCGGCTTCGGCCAGTCCACCTGTGTGGGCATCGGTGGTGACCCGATCCCGGGCTCCAACTTCATCGACATCCTGAAGCTGTTCCAGGAAGACCCGAAAACCGAAGCCATCGTCATGATCGGTGAAATCGGTGGTTCGGCCGAAGAAGAAGCCGCTGCCTACATCAAGGCCAACGTGACCAAGCCGGTGGTGTCCTACATCGCTGGTGTCACCGCACCGCCCGGCAAGCGCATGGGCCACGCCGGCGCCATCATCTCCGGCGGCAAGGGCACTGCGGACGAGAAGTTCGCCGCCCTGCAGGACGCTGGTGTGAAAACCGTGCGTTCCCTGGCTGACATCGGCAAGGCCCTGGCCGAGCTGACCGGCTGGCCGGTCAAGTAAGCGCCTCGCTTACCTAACCGTTCGCCAACAAAGGCCACCTTCGGGTGGCCTCTGTCATTGCGGCGGCCGCCGAAGAAGTGTCACCCAGGCGACACCCGCGTTCATTCCACGGACGATCTGACGTATGTCAGTGCAGTTCATCGGAATACATCGTTAGGCTAGCAACTATATGAAGCGTCGCGTTCCCCACAAGGGAAGGCTCGCTCACCGTCCACTCCTACCCGGAGGCGACGGCGATTCCTGACCGTCAAGGATGGCGGGACAACCAGAATGCAGGAGCAGTTGGGCCACGAGCCCATGGAAAACCTCTGCTATCGGACTTCCAAGAACAAATCACCGTACCGATGACAGCAGCATCACAGGATGCCCGGGCTCGCCTTGCGTGAGTCGGCCAATCCCGTCCGATGCGGCTTTGTCACGTCCGTACGGTAGGCGTGCCTTGGGAGACCACGAACCCGTTTCAGCACTGTGGTATTTCCCTTCATGAAAGTCTTGAAAGGCCAGGACATCCTGGCACTTGGTTTTATGACCTTCGCGCTGTTCGTCGGCGCGGGCAACATCATCTTCCCGCCGATCGTGGGCCTGCAGTCGGGGCCCCACGTGTGGATGGCCGCGCTGGGCTTCCTGATCACCGCGGTCGGCCTGCCGGTGATCACCGTCGTCGCGCTGGCCAAGGTCGGTGGGGCGATGGACACCCTCAGCCACCCGATCGGCAAAGTCGCCGGCGGGCTGCTGGCGGCCGTCTGCTACCTGTCGGTAGGGCCGCTGTTCGCTACCCCGCGTACCGCCACCGTCTCCTTTGAAGTCGGCCTGGCGCCGCTGACCGGGGAGGGCGCGCTGCCGCTGTTCCTCTACAGCCTGGTGTACTTCCTGATCGTGCTGGTGATCTCGCTGTATCCGGGCAAGCTGCTCGATACCGTCGGCCGCTTCCTCGCTCCGTTGAAGATCATCGCCCTGGCCGCACTGGGCATCGCCGCCTTCATGCTGCCGGCTGGCCCCATCGGTGTCGCCGAACCGGCCTACCAGGCTGCGGCGTTCTCCCAGGGCTTCGTCAACGGCTACCTGACCATGGACACCCTCGGCGCGCTGGTCTTCGGCATCGTCATCGTCAACGCGATCCGCTCCCGTGGCGTGCAGTCGCCGCGGCTGATCACCCGCTACGCCATCATCGCCGGCCTGATCGCCGGGGTGGGCCTGGCGCTGGTGTACATCAGCCTGTTCCGCCTGGGCGCCGGCAGCCATGACATCGCCGCCGGTGCGGCCAACGGCGCCGCCGTCCTGCACGCCTACGTGCAGCACACCTTCGGCTCGCTGGGCAGCACCTTCCTCGCCGTGCTCATCGCGCTGGCCTGCCTGGTCACCGCCGTGGGCCTGACCTGCGCCTGCGCCGAGTACTTCTGCCGCATCCTGCCGCTGTCCTACCGCAGCCTGGTGGTGATCCTGGCGAGCTTCTCGCTGCTGGTGTCGAACCTGGGCCTGACCAAGCTCATCCAGTTCTCCATCCCGGTGCTGACCGCCATCTACCCGCCGTGCATCGTGCTGGTGGCGCTGAGCTTCTGCGCCAGCCTGTGGCGTTCGCAGACCCGCATCGTCGCCCCGGTGATGGTGATCTCCTTCGTCTTCGGCATCATCGACGCCCTCAAGGGCGCCAAGCTCGATGCCTGGATGCCGGCCTGGATGGAACACTTGCCGCTGGCCGAACAGGGCCTCGCCTGGCTGATCCCCTCGGTGGCCATGCTCGCCGTGATGGTGGTGATCGACCGCCTGCTGGGCAAACCCCAGGAAGCGATGGCCTGATATCCCGCCATCCGTGAAAAAGCCGCCCACAAGGCGGCTTTTTTATTGCCTGGCGATTGGCCTGGGTTGGCAGGCAGCGCTGGTCGACTCCAGCCTGATCGGACCACTAACTACTTTCGGGGGACATCCGAAGCGCGCTCTTTGCTGAGTGGCCGCCAAGAGGCCTTTCAGGGCCTGTGCATCAACGGCCGTCAAAATTTCGCGCTGTGACGTAGGCCCGCTTCCAGTACTTGGAGGTGAGCGAGTCGATGCGGATCCGGTTTCCCGTACTGGGCGCGTGAATGAAGCGGTTCTCGCCGATATAGAGACCGACATGGCTGACGCGGTTGCTGCCATTGTGGCTGAAGAACACGGCGTCACCCGGCTGCAGTTCGTGGCGGTCGATCACCGCGTTGCGCTGGGCAATCATCGATCGGGTGTTTCGCGGCAGGTGCAGGTTGGCGATGCTGCGGTACAGGTAGACCAGCAGGCCGCTGCAATCGAATCCGGCTTCCACCGAGTCGCCGCCCCACTGGTAGCGATGACCGACCAGCTGGTGTGCACGGGCGACGATCCGTTGGCGGGTGTCAGGAGTGACCTTATTGGTTCGTACTGTGGCTGCTGGCTGGCCAGAGCCAGGAGTGTCACGGCCCCATTGGGCAGCCGAGAAGTCATCGGCGTGGGTCAGGGAGGCGATCAGTAAAAGCAGTGGAAGAATGATCCAGGAAAGAGCACGCATTTCGGGGTACTGAAGAGTTGGGTTGTGCCGTATTCCTTCTGCTGGCGAGTCTGCACCAAGGCCTGAGCCGACGGATCAGGGGGTGATGTAGGGCGGAGCGCTATTTCCGTGATAGTCGCTGGGCGCTCCCGTGGTTCGGCCTGTCAGGTGTTTGCCTGACTCCCGGGGAGGGATGGGCCTTTCCACCCAGTGCGCTGCAACTTCCTGGGGCTGGGCCTCAAAGGGAGTGCGGCGCAATGAGGGTTGGGTCCGTGACCATGAACTCTGGAGCGCGGCGGCAATTTAACGTTGCGGCGCGGTGTTTCGTATGGGACTTGTTCCAAGTCTTCGGATAGTCATCCTGACGGAGTACCTGGTTTGGCCCCCTGTATCTGAGGACAGGGCCTCACGCTTAAACTAGGAGATAGTCTTGTGACTGGTTTTAAGCGTATGCCCAATGGAAGTGAT
>NZ_JACHLI010000027.1 GCF_014204515.1 Pseudomonas nitroreducens
GGGGATGCGCGATGCAGGCCGTAGCCCCAAGGTTGCCCTGGTCGCCTGCATGCGCGTGCTGATCGTGAGGCTCAACGCAATGGTCAGGGATGGCAAACAGTGGCGAACGGAGAATGGGTAAAAGACAGTTGCTCCTACGTAAACGGGAACATCCAGCGCCTTCCGGATAGACGCGGTCCTTGCCAGCAGGTCGCGGGCAGAGACCAGGCGCCCTGAACGTCCTGCACGCTGGGGATGAGCAACCGGATCAACCAATAAAAAACCGGCCACCGAGGCCGGTTTTTCATCGCCTGTGGATAACCCCTCACTGCTGCGGGATCATCCCCTCGATGCGCTTGGCGAAGGCATTGGCCAGCGGGCCATCGGCGAGCAGCAGCAGGTAATCGTGCTCGGACTTGGCCGCCGGGGCGATCTGGTATTTCAGGGTGCCCGAGGCGACCTGGCCGACCACCGGCACGGTCAGGGTGCCGACGCATTCCAGCACGCCGCTGTCCGGGTCCTTGTCGATGATCGCCACATCCTTCAGCTCGGCCTTGCTCAGCGCGTCGGACTGGGCGGACAGCGCGCCGGAAAGGAAGACCTTCACCAACTGGTTCTTCACATCGTCCGAGCCGCAGACCTTGGCCTGGTTGCCGCCGCAGGCACTGAGCAGCGCCGCGGCGGCCAGCACGGCCGAGAATTTCAACAGTTTCATCTATCCACCCTGTGGCGTTCCATGATGGCCATTGGATAGGAATTAGCCGGAAAAATTCCCTGCTACCAGCTCCTGTTTCTCCCTATATCAGGCGAAACAGGAGTAGGCCAAAACCCGTCAGACCACGAACCGCGCCACCATGCCGTTGAGGTCCACTGCCAGGCGCGACAGTTCCTGGCTCGCCGCGCTGGTCTGGGTGGCGCCGGCGGAGGTCTGGGTCGCCAGGTCGCGGATGTTCAGCAGGTTGCGATCCACCTCGCGGGCGACCTGGGCCTGTTCCTCGGTGGCGCTGGCGATCACCAGGTTGCGTTCGTTGATCAGCGACATGCGCTCCAGGATCACCTGCAGCGAGGCGCCGGCCTCGCCGGTGCGGCTGACCGTGCGTTCGGCGTGGGCGGTACTGCTGAGCAGCGCGGCCACGGTGCGGTCGCTGCCGTTCTGGATGGCCGAGACCAGCTCCTCGATCTCGCGGGTCGAACTCTGGGTGCGCTGGGCCAGCGAGCGCACCTCGTCGGCGACCACCGCGAAGCCGCGCCCGGCCTCGCCGGCGCGGGCGGCTTCGATGGCGGCGTTGAGGGCCAGCAGGTTGGTCTGCTCGGCGACGCTGCGGATCACCTCCAGCACCTTGCCGATGTCCTGCGCCTGGTTGGCCAGGGTTTCTGCCTGCTGCGAGGCCGCGCCGACTTCGCCGGCCAGGGTGCCGATGGCGCTGGAGGTCTCGTCGACCCGCTCGCTGCCGGCCTGGGCGGCGTCGATGGCCTCGCGGGAGGCGGCGGAGGTCGAGGCGGCATTGCTGGCCACTTCTTCCACGGCGCTGGTCATCTGGTTGACGGCGGTGGCGGCCATTTCGATCTGGTCGCTCTGCTGCTGCAGCGCGCGGCTGCTTTCTTCCATCACGCTGTGCATTTCTTCGGCAGCCGAGGCCAGCTGGCTGGCCGAGTTGCCGATGCCGCGGATGGTTTCGCGCAGGCTGTTCTGCATGTCGGCCAGGGCGTTGAGCAGTTGCGCCGGTTCGTCGCGGCCTTCGACGCTGAAGCGCTGGCTGAGGTCGCCGCGGGCGATGGTCTGGGCCACGCGCAGCGCCTGGGTGATCGGCACGACGATGCTGCGGGTGAGCAGCCAGGCCAGCAGCAGGGTCAGGCCGACGCTCAGCACGAGGATCGCGCCGACCACCAGCCGGCCGCTCTGGAACTGCTCCACGGCGCGGTCGGCGGCCGCGGCGGCGCCGTTGCGGTTGAGGTCGATCAGGGCGGTGAGGCGCTTGTTCAGCTCCATGCCCTGCTGGGCAATGTTGCCGTTGAGGATTTGCAGCGCACCTGTATCGTCGTTCTGTGCAATCTTCTCCAGCAGTTGGTCGACGAAGCCGAGGTAGCCGTCCAGCGCCTGCTTCAGCTCATCGGTGCGCTGCTGTTCCTCGGCGCTCGAAATCAGCCGGCGGTAGTCGGCCAGCACCTTGTCCTTGTCCTGTCGCGCCTCGGCGATCAGCCCCAGGCTGCGCTGGCGCGCGGCAGCGTCGTGGTTGACCAGCAGGCGCATGGATTCCAGGCGGATGCGCGCGATGTCGCCCGACAACTGGTTCATCTGGTTGATGCTCAGCAGCCAGTTGCTGTCGATCTCTTCCGAGGCGGCGCGCAGGGTGGAGAGCTTGTACAGCGAGAATACGCCGAGGAACACCAGCAGCAGGCCCATGAGGGCGAAGCCCAGGGACGCGCGGCGACCAATACTCATGCTTCTGAACATCTTGAATTCCCTTTCATCATCCGGTGTATGAGCCCGCGCCCTGGGCGGCGGACCATCGCCACAGCGATAGTGGCGCAATGATGTTATTGGCGCCAAAAGTTCGCGGCAGTGGCAAAACAGGACTAGCAGAGGAAATTCCTGTCCGCCTTGGACGGCAAGGGTTTCAGACGAGCGTCAGGCAGGCCAGCACGGCGTAGCGGCCGACCTTGGCCAGGGTCACCAGCAGCAGGAAACGCCACAGCGGTTCGCGCATGACCCCGGCGATCAGCGTCAGCGGGTCGCCGATCACCGGCACCCAGCTCAGCAGCAGCGACCAGCAACCCAGGCGCTGGTAGTGACGCTGGGCCCTCTCCAGCGCCGCGTCGCTCACCGGGAACCAGCGCCGCCCGCGCCAGCGCTCCAGGCCGCGGCCCAGCAGCCAGTTCAGCAGCGAACCGAGAACATTGCCCAGGCTCGCCGCCAGCAGCAGTGACCACCAGGGGTACTGGCCGCCCAGCAGCAGGCCGACCAGCACGGCTTCGGACTGCGCCGGCAGCAGCGTGGCGGCCAGGAAGGCGGAAAGGAACAGGCCGAAATGGGCGGCCAGGGCGAGGCTGAGCATCAGGAGAGCGGAAGGCCGGTCAGGGGGTGGACAGAATGGGCGGGACCGGCGTGCTAAAAATTCGGAATAAAGAGATAAGCATCCGGTGTCTGCGGATACTATATGTCCTATCTTGCTGATGATTTAGTAGGAATTTACTTTCGAAGCGCCTTGCGCCCGAATACCTCATCCGTCGGCACGCCACCAATCTTCTGGGGAACGCAGTGAAGAACTGGACTCTACGCCAACGCATCCTGGCCAGCTTTGCCGTTGTCATCGCGATCATGCTGCTGATGGTGGTGATTTCCTACACCCGCCTGTTGCGCGTCGAGGCGAGCACCAAGCGGGTGAACGAGGATGCCATGCCCGGCACCTACGCCCTGACCCAGGTGCGCTCGACCTGGACCGACAGCATCCTGCTCACCCAGGTGCTGGTCGGCCTGTCCAACGGCCAGGCGCTGGACGAGAAGCATCGCCAGGAATTCCGCGCCAACCATGACACCCTGATCGAGCGCATGGCCCAGTACGAGCGTACCGTCAGCGACCCGCGCGATACCGAGATGCTCAACCACTTCAAGCAGCAGGTCGGCGAATACGATGCCTTGCTCGCCCAGGTGCTGCAGCTCTACACCAGCGACCGCGAAGGGGCGCGCAAGCTGCTGCTGGAACGCCTGGAACCGATGTGGGAGGACGGCCGCAAGACGCTCACCCAGCTGATCACGCTGAACAAGGAAATCGCCGATGCGGCGGCGTCGACCATCGTCGACGAGGTCGCCAACGCCAAGGCGATCATGCTGATCTCCCTGTTGCTGGCCATTGTCGCCGCGGCCGTCTGCGGGTTGCTGCTGATGCGCGCCATCACCGAACCGGTGCGCCAGGTGGTGAAGGGCCTGCAGGTCATGGGCGGCGGTGACTTCACCACGCGCCTGGCGATGGAGCGCAACGACGAGTTCGCGGTGATCGAGACCGGCTTCAACGGCATGGCCGAGGAGCTCAAGGGCCTGGTTTCCCAGGCGCAGCGCTCGGCGATCCAGGTGACCACCTCGGTGACCGAGATCGCCGCCACCTCCAAGCAGCAGCAGGCCACCGCCACCGAGACCGCCGCCACCACCACCGAGATCGGCGCCACCTCGCGGGAAATCGCCGCCACCTCGCGCGACCTGGTGCGCACCATGACCGAGGTGTCCTCGGCCGCCGAGCAGACTTCCACCCTGGCCGGCTCCGGCCAGCTGGGCCTGGCGCGCATGGAAGAGACCATGCACCACGTGATGGGCGCCGCCGAGCTGGTCAACGCGAAGCTGGCGATCCTCAACGAGCGCGCCGGCAACATCAACCAGGTGGTCACCACCATCGTCAAGGTGGCCGACCAGACCAACCTGCTCTCGCTCAACGCCGCCATCGAGGCGGAGAAGGCCGGCGAGTACGGCCGCGGTTTCGCCGTGGTCGCCACCGAAGTGCGCCGCCTGGCCGACCAGACCGCCGTGGCCACCTACGACATCGAGCAGATGGTGCGCGAGATCCAGTCCGCGGTCTCCGCTGGCGTGATGGGCATGGACAAGTTTTCCGAGGAAGTGCGCCGCGGTATCTCCGAGGTCGGCCAGGTCGGCGAGCAGCTTTCGCAGATCATCCAGCAGGTGCAGGCCCTGGCGCCGCGCGTGCAGATGGTCAACGAGGGCATGCAGGCCCAGGCCACCGGTGCCGAGCAGATCAACCAGGCGCTGGTGCAACTGGGCGAGGCCACCGGGCAGACCGTGGAATCCCTGCGCCAGGCCAGCTTCGCCATCGACGAGCTGAACCTCGTGGCCAACGGACTGCGCAATGGCGTCTCGCGCTTCAAGGTCTGACGCCGCTGCGGCGGGCAGGCTGTACCTGCAGTTCCGCCTGGGGGCGGACCGCTACGCGCTGGACGTCCACGACGTCATCGAGGTGCTGCCGCTGCCCGCGCTCAAGCGCGTGCCGGAGGCGCCGGCCTGGGTCGCCGGGCTGTTCCCGCACCGCGGCGAGCTGCTGCCGGTGCTCGATCTCAGCCAACTCGCCTTCGGCCACGCCGCCCCGCGCCGCACCAGCACGCGGCTGGTGCTGGTGCGCTACCGCAGCGGGCCGGCCGCGCCGCAGCAGTTGCTCGGACTGATCCTCGAACAGGCCACCCATACCCTGCGCCGTGATCCGGCGGCCTTCTGCGACTACGAGCTGGACAATGGCAGCGCCCGTTACCTGGGCCCCGTGCTGGAGGACGAGGAGGGCCTGCTGCAGCGCATCGGCGTCGACCAGTTGCTCAGTGACGAGGTCCGTGCGCGCCTGTTGCCGGGCGGGAGCGCGCCGGCATGATCGACGCTCGCTTCGCTCAGTTGCTCAAGGAACGCATCGGCCTGGACGCCGAATCGGTCGGCGACGCGGTGATCGAGCGCGCCGTGCGCCAGCGCTGCAACAAGGTCAGCGCTGGCAATGCCGAGCATTACTGGCGGCTCCTGCAGGGCTCGGCCGAGGAAGTCCAGGCGCTGATCGAGGCGGTGATCGTCCCGGAGACCTGGTTCTTCCGTTATCCCGAATCCTTCGGCGCGCTGGCCGATCTGGCCACCCGGCGCGTGCTGGAGCTGGCCGGCAGCCGTCCGCTGCGCCTGCTCAGCCTGCCGTGCTCCACCGGCGAGGAACCCTACTCCATCGTCATGGCGCTGCTGGACGCAGGGCTTGCGCCCTCGGCCTTCCAGGTCGACGCGCTGGACGTCAGCCGCGCGGTGCTGGAGCGGGCCGAAGAGGGGCGCTACGGGCGCAACTCGTTCCGCGGCTCCAGCCTGGCTTTCCGCGATCGCCACTTCACCGCCGACGGCAACGATTACCAGCTGGCCGAGGCGGTGCGCCGCAAGGTCCGCTTTCGCGCCGGCAACCTGCTGGCGCCGGGGCTACTGGCGGGCGAAGCGCCCTACGATTATGTGTTCTGCCGCAACCTGCTGATCTATTTCGACCGGCCGACCCAGGAGCAGGTCGTGGACGTACTGCTCCGCCTGGCACGGGCCGACGGCGTGCTGTTCATCGGCCCGGCCGAGGCCAGCCTGATGTCACGTGTCGGACTGCGCCCGCTGGGCGTGCCGCAGTCCTTTGCTTTCCCGGTGCTGGAAGTCGAACCGGCGCCGGCCAGAGCCGCGCCGCTGAACTGGACCGCACCGCCACCGATGCCCCGGCCGGCGGCGCCCAAACCGCCGCCGCTGCGCCCGCGTCCGCTGCTCAAGCCCGAGCCGCCGGTAGCCGTGGCAGCCGGCACTGCGCTGGCTGAAATCGCGCAGCTGGCCAACGCCGGACAGGCCGCCCAGGCGCGCCAGCGCTGCGAGGCGCT
This sequence comes from Pseudomonas nitroreducens, assembly GCF_014204515.1. Classification (GTDB taxonomy): domain Bacteria; phylum Pseudomonadota; class Gammaproteobacteria; order Pseudomonadales; family Pseudomonadaceae; genus Pseudomonas; species Pseudomonas nitritireducens_A. The sequence continues at coordinate 6,346 of NZ_JACHLI010000027.1, forward strand.
GCTCGCCGAGAACGGCCCGGACGCCGAAGCCTACTACTGGCTCGGCCTGCTGGCCGATGCCCAGGGGCAGGGTGGCGAAGCCCAGGGCTTCCACCGCAAGGCCCTGTACCTGCAACCCGATCATCAGGAAAGCCTGCTGCACCTGGCCGCTCTGCTGGCCGCCCAGGGCGATGTCGCAGGCGCGCGGCGCCTGCAGGAACGAGCGGCGCGAGGAGTAAAGCGCAATGGTTGAACGCGGCGTGCCCCTGGGCGCCCTGCCGGAAGAGCACGGCATGCCGGCGGTGGACGATTGCTGGAATCGCATCGGCGTGCGCGGCGATCGCAGCTGTCCGAAGCTCGCCGAACATATCCACTGCCGCAATTGCCCGGTGCATGCGGCGGCGGCCATCAGCCTGCTGGACCGCTACGCACTGAGTAGCGCCGGCGACGAACAACTGGCCCAGCGGGCGGCTGCACCTGCGGTCGTGGAAGGCCGTCCGTACCTGATCTTCCGCCTTGGCGAGGAATGGCTGGGCCTGCCCACCCGCGCCCTGGCCGAGGTGGCGCCGGCCTGCGTGGTGCATTCGCTGCCGCACCAGCGCTCGCCGGCGCTGCTGGGCGTGGCCAACGTGCGCGGCACCCTGGTGGCGTGCATTGCCCTGGGTGAACTGCTCGGCCTCGACAGCCGCGCGGGCGCCCGTGACGACGCGCGCATCGTGCCGCGCATGCTGATCCTCGCCGCGACCGGCGGGCCGATCATCTCGCCGGTGGACGAGGTGGACGGCATCCACGAACTGGACGAGCAGGCCGTGGTCGCCGCCTCGAGCCACAGCCACGCGGCCAACGACCGCTACACCCGCGGCGTCCTGCAGTGGCGCCAGCGCAGCATCCGCCTGCTCGACCAGGACGCCCTGCTCGACGCCGCCACCCGGAGCCTGGCATGACCCCGGACCAGATGAAGGATGCGTCGATGCTGGAGCTGTTCCGCCTGGAGGCGGAGGCCCAGACGCAGGTGCTGGTGCAGGGCCTGATGACGCTGGAGCGCAACCCCGGCCAGGCCGACCAGCTCGAAGCCTGCATGCGCGCAGCGCATTCGCTCAAGGGCGCGGCGCGGATCGTCGGCCTGGATGCCGGGGTGCAGGTCGCCCACGTGATGGAGGATTGCCTGGTCGGTGCCCAGGAGGGGCGTCTGCTGCTCACGCCCGGCCACATCGATGCGCTGCTGGCCGGTACCGATATCCTGCTGCACATCGCCGCCACCGATGCCGAGCGCGCGGCCCAGGCGCAGCAGGGTGTGCCGGCGATGGTGGAAAGCCTGCAGGCGCTGGTTGCCGGCCAGGCACCGGCACGCGCCGCGCCGCCCGCACCCAGCGCCCCGGTTACACCTCCCGCCGCCGAGCCGGCTGCTCCTGCTTTGCAACAAACCGTGCAGCAAGCTGTACAGGAGCCGGTAGCGACGCAGGAACCTTCGCGGCGGCGCCGCGCCAGCGACCGCGATGAAGGCGGCGAGCGAGTGCTGCGGGTCACCGCCGATCGCCTCAACCAGTTACTCGACTACTCCAGCAAGTCGCTGGTGGAGTCCCAGCGCCTGAAGCCGCTGCTCGACTCGCTGCAGCGCCTCAAGCGCGTCCAGGCCAGCGCCAGCCGGGTCCTCGATGGCGCCCGCGACGCCGCCAGCAGCGCCGATCTCGACGCCGAGGCGCAGGCCTACCTGGCCGATGCGCGCCGCCTGGTGGGCGAATGCCAGCAACTGCTCAGCGAGCAGATCGCCGAGCTGGACGATTTCAGCTTCAAGGCCGGCCAGCGCGCCCAGTCGCTCTACGACACCGCGCTGTCCTGCCGCATGCGGCCATTCTCCGACGTGCTCGCCGGGCAGGCGCGGATGGTTCGCGACCTCGGCCGCTCGCTGGGCAAATCGGTACGGCTGGACGTCGACGGTGCCACCACCCAGGTCGACCGCGACGTGCTGGAAAAGCTCGAAGCGCCGCTCACCCACCTGCTGCGCAACGCTGTCGACCACGGCATCGAACCTGCCGAGGTGCGCGCCCGCCATGGCAAGCCGGAGGAGGGCACGATCCAGCTGCTGGCCCGCCACCACGCCGGCATGCTGGTGCTGGAGCTGCAGGATGACGGCGGCGGCGTCGACCTGGATCGGCTGCGCACGGCCATCGTGCGCCGACAGTTGTCGACCGAGGAAACCGTCGCCCGACTCACCGAGGAGGAGCTGCTGAGCTTCCTGTTCCTGCCCGGCTTCAGCATGCGCGAGCAGGTCACCGAGGTGTCCGGCCGCGGCGTCGGCCTGGACGCCGTGCAGCACATGGTGCGCCAGCTGCGCGGCGGCATCCGCATGGAGCAGGTGGCCGGGCAGGGCGCGCGCTTCCACCTGGAAGTGCCGCTGACGCTGTCGGTGGTGCGCAGCCTGGTGGTCAGCATCGGTGGCGAGGCCTATGCCTTCCCGCTGGCGCACATCGAGCGCATGCGCCGGTTGGCGCCGGACGAGATCGTCCAGCTCGAAGGCCGCCAGCAGTTCTGGCACGAAGGCCGGCATGTCGGCCTGGTGTCCGCCAGCCAACTGCTGCAGCGCCCCGACGGCGAGGCGGCGCCCGACGAGATTGCGGTGGTGGTGATCCGCGAGCGCGACAACGCCTACGGCGTCGCCGTGGAGCGTTTCATCGGTGAGCGCACCCTGGTGGTGGTACCGCTGGATGCGCGCCTGGGCAAGGTGCAGGACGTCTCCGCCGGCGCCCTGCTCGACGACGGCACGCCGGTGCTGATCCTCGACGTCGAGGACATGCTGCGCTCGGTGGAGAAACTCCTGGCCACCGGCCGCCTGGAGCGCATCGACCCTACCGGTCGCCTCAGCGGCCCGTCGCGCAAGCGCGTGCTGGTGGTGGACGACTCGCTCACCGTGCGCGAGCTGGAGCGCAAGCTGCTGCTGGGGCGCGGCTACGACGTCGCCGTGGCGGTGGACGGCATGGACGGCTGGAACACCCTGCGCTCGGAACATTTCGACCTGGTGATCACCGACATCGACATGCCGCGCATGGACGGTATCGAGCTGGTCACCCTGATCCGTCGCGACACCCGCCTGCAGTCGCTGCCGGTGATGGTGGTGTCCTACAAGGACCGCGAAGAAGACCGGCGGCGCGGGCTCGATGCCGGTGCCGACTATTATCTGGCCAAGGCCAGCTTCCATGACGAGGCCCTGCTGGATGCGGTGGTCGACCTGATCGGAGGAGCGCACGGGTGAGGATAGGGATAGTCAACGACATGCCCCTGGCGGTGGAGGCCATGCGCCGGGCACTGGCGCTGGAGCCGGCGCACCGTGTCGTCTGGGTCGCGGCCAATGGCGCCGAGGCGCTGGAGATGTGCGCGGCGCAGAAGCCCGACGTGGTCCTGATGGACCTGCTGATGCCGGTGATGGACGGCGTCGAGGCGACGCGGCAGATCATGGCGCAGAGCCCCTGCGCGATCATCGTCGTCACCGTCGACCTGGAACAGAACATGAGCCGGGTGTTCGACGCCATGGGCAACGGCGCCGTCGATGCGGTGAACACCCCGGCCATGGGCACCGCCGATCCGGCCGAAGCGGCCCGGCCACTGCTGCGCAAGCTGCAGAACCTGGCCTGGCTCACCGCCCCGCGCGATACCCGCCCGGCCACCAGCGTGGCGCCTACGCGCAGGGCCAGTGGCGCGCGCCAGCTGGTCGCCATCGGCTCCTCGGCCGGCGGCCCGGCGGCGCTGGCCGACCTGTTCGCCCGGCTGCCGGCGGATTTCCCGGCTGCCATCGTGGTGGTCCAGCACGTCGACGAAGTGTTCGCCGCCGGCATGGCAGAATGGCTGTCGACCCAGTCGAAGATCCCGGTGCGCCTGGCCCGCAACGGCGAGTCGCCGCAGCCCGGCTGCGTGCTGCTGGCCGGCACCAACCACCACATCCGCCTGCTCAAGGGCGGCGAGCTGGCCTATACCGCCGAGCCTTGCGGGCATATCTACCGGCCCTCCATCGACGTGTTCTTCGACAGCGTGGTGCAGTACTGGTCCGGCGATGCCGTCGGGGTGCTGCTCACCGGCATGGGCCGGGACGGCGCCGAGGGCTTGAAACGAATGCGCGAGCGTGGCTATTTGACACTGGCCCAGGACCAGGCCAGCAGCGCGGTGTACGGTATGCCCAAGGCTGCGGCGGCGATTGGCGCCGCGGTGGAGATTCGCGCGCTGGGCGACATCGCCCGACGCCTGGCGGAGGTCTGCACCTGAGTGCAGGCTACGGAGCCCCTTTTGATGAACCCCGTTTCCATGAACCCGAAGCAGAGTAATGACCCCGTGAAGACCCCAGGCGATTCCGCTGTGATGGTGCTGCTGGTCGATGACCAGCCGATGATCGGCGAAGCCGTGCGCCGTGCCCTGGCGGACGACCCGAGCATCGACTTCCACTTCTGCTCCGACCCGCACCAGGCCATCGCCCTGGCGATCCAGATCAAGCCCACGGTGATCCTCCAGGACCTGGTGATGCCCGGCGCCGACGGCCTCTCGCTGGTCCGCGAGTACCGTGCCCACCCGGCCACCCGCGACCTGCCGATCATCGTCCTGTCGACCAAGGAAGACCCGGCGGTGAAGAGCGCGGCGTTCGGCGCCGGCGCCAACGACTACCTGGTCAAGCTGCCCGATGCCATCGAGCTGATCGCCCGGGTGCGCTACCACTCGCGCTCCTACCTCGCCCTGCTGCAGCGCGACGAGGCCTACCGCGCGCTGCGCGAGAGCCAGCAGCAGTTGCTGGAGACCAACCTGGTGCTGCAGCGGCTGATGAACTCCGACGGCCTCACCGGGCTGTCCAACCGCCGGCATTTCGACGAATACCTGGAGATGGAGTGGCGCCGCGGCGTGCGCGAGCAGACCCAGCTGTCGATCCTGCTGATCGACGTGGACCACTTCAAGGCCTACAACGACACCTTCGGCCACGTCCAGGGCGACGAGGCGCTGCGCCAGGTGGCGGCGGCCATCCGCGGCAACTGCAGCCGCCCGTCGGACCTGCCGGCGCGCTACGGCGGCGAGGAGTTCGTCATGGTCCTGCCCAACACCTCGCCAGGCGGTGCGCGCCTGCTGGCGGAGAAGCTGCGGCGCTCGGTGCAGGAGCTCAACATCAGCCACGAGCTGCCTGCGCCCGGGGCGCCGCTGACGGTGAGCGTCGGTGTGGCGACGCTGATCCCGCAGAACGGGCAGGCTTGCCGGCAGCTCATCGAACTGGCCGACCAGGCGCTCTACAACGCCAAGCACGGCGGCCGCAACCAGGTGGCCATCGCCGGCTGAACGGTCGGCGAACGGGTGGAAAACGGCTGGGGAGTGACGCCGGGCGGGGCATGGCGATCTGTCGTAAAGCTTTTTAGGGCGACGCCAGTTCACGTATACTTGCCGGCTTTTCTACGCCCTTTACCCGTGAGAGATGCCCGCCATGGAAATCCAACCGATCCTCAACAGCATCAAGGACCTCTCCGACCGTACCCATTCGATTCGGGGGTATCTTTGACTACGATCTGAAACATGATCGTCTGGTCGAAGTAAACCGCGAACTGGAAGACCCGGCGGTCTGGAACAAGCCCGAATACGCCCAGAACCTGGGCCGCGAGCGCGCCATGCTGGCGCAGATCGTCGAGACCCTCGACGAGCTCTCCGGCGGTCTGGCCGACTCCCGCGACCTGCTCGACATGGCGGTCGAGGAGAATGACGAAGGCGCCGTCGGCGACATCGAGGCCGAAGTCGAGCGCCTGCGCGAAATCCTCGAGAAGCTGGAATTCCGCCGCATGTTCAGCGGCGAAATGGACCCCAACAACGCCTACCTGGACATCCAGGCCGGTTCCGGCGGCACCGAGGCCCAGGACTGGGCCAACATCCTGCTGCGCATGTACCTGCGCTGGGCCGACAAGCGTGGCTTCGACGCCACCATCATCGAGCTGTCCGAAGGCGAGGTCGCCGGCATCAAGGGCGCCACCGTGCACATCAAGGGCGAGTACGCCTTCGGCTGGCTGCGCACCGAGATCGGCGTGCACCGCCTGGTGCGCAAGAGCCCGTTCGACTCCGGTGCTCGTCGCCATACCTCGTTCTCGGCGGTGTTCGTTTCCCCTGAGATCGACGACAGGGTCGAGATCGAGATCAACCCGGCCGACCTGCGCATCGATACCTACCGCTCCTCCGGCGCCGGTGGTCAGCACGTCAACACCACCGATTCGGCGGTGCGTATCACCCACGTGCCGACCAACACCGTGGTGGCCTGTCAGAACGAACGTTCCCAGCACGCCAACAAGGACACCGCCATGAAAATGCTGCGGGCCAAGTTGTACGAGCTGGAGATGATGAAGCGCAACGCCGCCTCGCAGGCTCTGGAAGACTCCAAGTCGGATATCGGCTGGGGCCACCAGATTCGCTCCTACGTGCTCGATGACTCGCGCATCAAGGACCTGCGGACCGGCGTCGAGCGTAGCGACTGCCAGAAGGTTCTCGACGGCGACCTCGACCAGTATCTCGAGGCCAGCCTGAAACAGGGCCTTTGATTCGCACCCGCCGGAGTGAGCGCGGCCCGTTCCGGCCAGTAACCCCTTTGATTTAGATGCCAGGCAGATAGACGACCATGAGCGACCAACAACTCGACCAGACTGAACTGCAACAGGAAGAAAACAAGCTGATCGCCCAGCGCAAGGAAAAGCTTGCCGCCGTGCGTGAGGCCAAGGCCATCGCCTTCCCCAACGACTTCCGCCGCGAGAACTACTTCGCGGACCTGCAGAAACAGTACGCGACCGCGACCAAGGAAGAGCTGGAAGCCGCCGCCATCCCGGTCAAGGTTGCCGGTCGCATCATGCTCAACCGCGGCTCGTTCATCGTCCTGCAGGACAGCAGCGGCCGCCTGCAGGCCTACGTGAACCGCAAGACCCTGCCCGAAGAGACCCTGGCCGAGATCAAGACCTGGGACCTGGGCGACATCATCGGCGCCGAAGGCACCCTGGCCCGTTCCGGCAAGGGCGACCTGTACGTCGAGATGACCAGCGTACGCCTGCTGACCAAGTCGCTGCGCCCGCTGCCGGACAAGCACCACGGCCTGACCGACACCGAGCAGCGCTACCGCCAGCGCTACGTCGACCTGATCGTCAACGAGGAAACCCGCCACACCTTCCGCGTGCGTTCCCAGGTGATCGCCCACATCCGTCGTTTCCTGTCCGATCGCGGCTTCCTCGAAGTGGAAACCCCGATGCTGCAGACCATCCCCGGCGGCGCGGCGGCCAAGCCCTTCGAAACCCACCACAACGCGCTGGACATGGCCATGTTCCTGCGTATCGCCCCGGAGCTGTACCTCAAGCGCCTGGTGGTCGGTGGCTTCGAGAAGGTCTTCGAGATCAACCGCAACTTCCGTAACGAAGGCGTCTCGACCCGGCACAACCCCGAGTTCACCATGCTCGAGTTCTACCAGGCCTACGCCGACTACGAAGACAACATGGACCTGACCGAGGAGCTGTTCCGCGAGCTGGCCCAGGCCGTGCTCGGCAGCACCGACGTGCCCTACGGCGACAAGGTCTTCCTCTTCGGCGAGCCGTTCGCCCGCCTGTCCGTGTTCGACGCCATCCTCAAGTACAACCCGGAGCTCACCGCGGCGGACCTGACCGACCTGGAGAAGGCCCGCGCCATCGCCAAGAAGGCCGGCGCCAAGGTCCTCGGCCACGAAGGCCTGGGCAAGCTGCAGGTGATGATTTTCGAGGAGCTGGTCGAGCACAAGCTGGAGCAGCCACACTTCATCACCCAGTACCCGTTCGAAGTGTCCCCGCTGGCGCGCCGCAACGACAACGACCCGAGCGTCACCGACCGCTTCGAGCTGTTCATCGGCGGCCGCGAGATCGCCAACGCCTACTCCGAGCTCAACGACGCCGAAGACCAGGCCGAGCGCTTCATGCTGCAGGTCAAGGAGAAGGACGCCGGTGACGACGAGGCGATGCACTACGACGCCGACTTCGTCAACGCCCTCGAATACGGCATGCCGCCCACCGCCGGCGAAGGCATCGGCATCGACCGCCTGGTGATGCTGCTGACCAACTCGCCGTCGATCCGCGACGTCATCCTCTTCCCGCACATGCGCCCGCAGGCGTAAGCGCAGGAACAGCAGAGACAGGCCGCCCTCGGGCGGCCTTTTTCGTTCCTGCCGCGACCTGCTCTTCGCAGCGAACGCAGCGGGTTCAACCCGTAGGAGCGGACCCTGTCCGCGAAGTCCCGCCGACAACAGCGGCGGTGGAGGATGAACCCCCGTTCCGGGCAGCGCGCGGCGGACTCTACCGGCGCGCGAACATTCCGCCGCGAGAGATTTCGCGGACAAGGTCCGCTCCTACGAAACCCGGTTGCGCCGGAGCGGGCGCGTTCCTGCAGGCGCTGCCGATCCTTCCCGGCGGCGGGGCGGCGATATCGAATGGCGGGTACGGCGAGTGCCTGAATAAACCGCCGGAATCCTGCGGTATACCATCCGACGAAATGCACTCCGACGTCGTGGCTCGACCGAGCTGTGGCACGTCTCACACCCAGGCCTGATTCCGATCCGCCCTCTCTTCGCTGCAGGCCGCGTCATGCGCGGATGTCGCAGCAGCGAGACGGCGATTGTTTTCCCACTCAAAAGCCCGAACAATGCGCCATCAGGCCGTGCCGCCGGAGGTAATGCCAGTGACCCGAGTGTCCCCGCGAGACAGCGCCGCGCAAGTCGCCAGCGCCATCGCCGAAAGTGTCAAATACCAGGGCCGCAAGGCCAGCCGCCAGGGCAGCGAACAGCGCCGCCAGGCGATCCTCGACGCCGCCCTGCGGATCATCGTGCGTGACGGCGTGCGCGCCGTGCGCCACCGCGCCGTGGCCGCCGAGGCCGGTGTGCCGCTGTCGGCCACCACCTATTACTTCAAGGACATCCAGGACCTCATCACCGACACCTTCGCGCTCTTCGTCGAACGCAGCGCCGAAGCCCTGTCGACCTTCTGGGGCAGCGTCGAGGGCGACCTGCAGGCCATGGCCGCCGGCCTGGCCAAGGACGATCCACAGGCGCGCCACGAGCTGACGGCGAACATCGTCGAGCTGGCGATCAAGTACGTGCAGGTCCAGCTCACCGAGCGCCGCGAGCACCTGCTGGCCGAACAGGCGTTCCGCCAGGAAGCGCTGCTCAATCCCAGCCTCAGCGAACTGGCCCAGCGCCACCGGCGCATCCTCTCCCTGGGCGTGGTGCATTTCTTCGAAGTGCTCGGTTCAAAGCAGCCCGAGCAGGATGCCCGGGTGTTGACGGCCATCATCCTGCAGATGGAGTATCAGGGCCTGCTGGACGGGGCCGACCACCTGCAGACCGACGAAATGCGTGCCATCCTTAGCCGCTACCTCGACCTGGTGATGGGCCTGTAGCTCCAGTTGCTGCATTCCAACCCCGCCGGCCGGCGGGGTTTTCGTATCGGAACTCCGGACGCTCCCGCGCATCGCATGCACAGGCGTCCGGACCTAAGGAGGGCGTGATGAAAGTCTGGCGTGCACTGCTGCTGTTGAGCATCTGCCTGCTCAGTGGTTGCCTGGTGACGTTCAAGGACCCGATTCCGGCCAACGAGCCCGCACCGGCGCATCTGCTGGGCCAGTGGTCGCGGGTCGACGAGTACGGCGAGGAGCAGTTCGTCGAGATCACCCGTTCCGGCTCCAACCTCTACCGCGCCCTCAGCTACGTCGACAGCAAGGACAACACCGACAGCGTCGAGGACTTCGGCTTCACCGTCGCCCACCACGGCAAGCGCTGGTACCTGTCGGCCGGCCTGCCGAAAAGCATGGGCGGCAACTTCGCCCTGGCCGGCTTCGAGATCACCGACAAGGACGAACTGGTGATCTATAACCTGGATGTCGAGCACATCCTGCAGGACATGAAGGACGGCACGCTCAAGGGCGAGAAGGTCGACACCGAGCAGGGCGCCGCAGCCCTGGTCAGCAGCCCGCTGCCGCAGGTGATCGCCTACCTCAACGATCCGGCCAATTCCGATGTGTTCGTCGAAGCGCTGCGCTTTTCGCGCGTGACCCCGGGAGAACAGCAATGACCCCACGGCGCAGGAAGTCCACGCCCAACGAATACCAGCAGATCATCCGCGGCCTGTCCGACCGCATCGTCGAGGCGCAGACGCCGATCCGCGTACTCGACGCCATCAAGTGGGACGACGGCATCCGCGACGACTTCCTCAAGGGCCGCGGCAAGCACGCGCCCAAGGTCGACCGTGCCTACTACGACGGCCGCCCGCTGTCCTTCGACAGCAGTGCGAAGAAGCAGGAATTCCAGAACATCGAGCGCGACATCACCCGCCACCTGGGGCAGTTCAACCCGGTCGGGCAGATCATGCGGCGCATGTGCAAGGAATACCGCATGGTCATCCGCATGCTGGAGGCGCGCGGCACCCAGGATTTCGGGCTGATTTCCCAGGAACTCTACGGCTCGGCCTCCGACGCCTTCCACGCCGGCGACCCGACCCTGGCCGACCTCGGCCTGATGCTCTCGGACTACCTGAACAACATCGCCGACCGCGGCGACCTCAAGGACGAGCCCAAGACCCTCACCGCCAGCGACGCGGTGAGGATGCTGCAGGAGCGGTTGAACAAGGTGTTCGATGGCAAGGAAGACACCATCCGCGTCTTCGAGTCCGACGGCATAGTCGCCGACGCCGCAGCCGGCGCGGACTACATCAAGGTGCGCGCCGACGCCATGTTCAACGAGCGTGACGTGCGCGCGCTGGAGGTCCACGAGGGCCTGGTGCACGTCGGCACCACGCTCAACGGGCTCAACCAGCCGATCTGCACCTTCCTCGCCAAGGGTCCGCCGTCCTCCACCGTGACCCAGGAAGGCCTGGCGATCCTGATGGAAGTGATCGCCTTCGCCTCCTACCCGACGCGCCTGCGCAAGCTGACCAACCGCACCCGCGCCATCCACATGGCCGAAGAGGGCGCCGACTTCCTCGAGGTGTTCAACTTCTACCGCGAGCAGAACTACAGCGCGGAAAGCAGCTACCAGAACGCCAGCCGCGTGTTCCGCGGTTCAACGCCGTCCGGCCTGCCGTTTACCAAGGACCTGTCGTACCTCAAGGGTTTCATCCTGATCTACAACTACATCCAGCTCGCCGTGCGCAAGGGCAAGCTGGAGCAGATCCCGCTGCTGTTCTGCGGCAAGGCCACCCTGGAAGACATGCGCACCCTGCGCCAGTTGGTGGACGAGGGCCTGGTGGTGCCGCCCAAGTACCTGCCGCCGCAGTTCCGCGACCTCAACGCGCTGTCGGCGTGGATGTGCTTCTCCAACTTCCTCAACCACCTCAGCCTCGACCGCATCGAGGCGGATTACGCCAATATCCTCTGACGGCACGTTCTCGAAGGGGGCTCGGCCGTAGGATGGCGTGGAGCGAAGCGATACCCATCGGCAGCTATCGCGAGACGGCTGATGGGTATCGCAAGCTCCACCCATCCTACGTACGGCGTAGCCCTGCTGAACAGGAGCGGGGAATTCCAAGGATGACATCATGCTGAACCGCTGTTTCCGCGCTGCCGCCATTTCGCTGTTGCTCGCCCTCGGCGGCTGCAGCTCGCTGCTGTTCTACCCCAGCGACGACGTCGCGATCACCCCGGCGCGGGCCAAGCTCGACTACCGCGATGTCACCCTGACCACCGCCGACGGCGTGAAGCTCGCCGGCTGGTGGCTGCCGGCCAAAGCGGGCGTCCCGGTGAAGGGCACCGTGCTGCACCTGCACGGCAACGGCGGCAACATGGCCTGGCACCTGGGCGGCACCTTCTGGCTGCCCGAACAGGGCTACCAGGTGTTGATGGTGGATTACCGCGGCTACGGCAAGTCACAGGGCGAACCGAGCCTGCCGGCGATCTATCAGGACATCGACGCCGCCTTCGCCTGGCTGGACAAGGCGCCCGAGACCCAGGGCAAGCCGCTGATCCTGCTCGGCCAGAGCCTGGGCGGCGCGCTGTCGATCCACTATCTGGGCCTGCACCCCGAGCGGCAGAAACAACTGCACGCGGTGGTGCTCGATGGCGTGCCGGCCAGCTACCGCGACGTGGCGCAGTACACCCTGGGCAACAGCTGGCTGACCTGGCCGTTGCAGGTGCCGTTGTCCTGGCTGGTGCCCGATGGCGACAGCGCCATCCGCTCCATGCCGCGACTTTCTGGCGCACCCGTGCTGTTCTTCCACAGCATCGACGATACCATTGTGCCCCTGGACAACGGCCTGAGCCTCTACAAGGCCGCGCCGCCGCCCAAGGTCTTCCAGCTGACCCGCGGCAACCACGTGGAAACCTTCGGCGAAGACGTGTGGCGCGAAGTGATGCTGCGCTTCCTCGATGATCCGCAGCACTTCACCGGCCTGCGCCGGCTGGCCGAAGTCCCCAATTCGACTACAGCGGAGCCCGCCAGGGCGGAATCCAAACCACAAGGCAATCCATGAACGGCAACCCGATCTCGTACATCCTCACCGTCATCGCCACCATCTTCGTCTCGGTCGGCACGCTCTGGTACTACGGCTACCTGCACTTCGCCAAGCCCGAGGACGCGCTGGAACTGACCCAGTTCACCATGCTGAAAAGCATCCCCGGCCAGGACGCCACCAAGCTCTCGCTGGATCCGGCCGAGCAGCAGGCGCAGTGCATCGACGGCGTGCTGGTGATGTTCGACATGACCCAGAAGGGCCTGACCGGCGTGCTGGTTGATGGCCGCAAGCGCGCCGTGCGTTGCCTGGGCGAGGAAACCCCGCAGGAAACCAAGTGACGGCCTGACCTGCCGTCGCCGACTCAAGGGAGCAAGCGCCATGGGCCACCCCGAGATTCGCGTCTGGCAGGGCGATATCACCCGCCTCGACGTCGACGCCATCGTCAATGCCGCCAACAGCTCGCTGCTGGGCGGCGGTGGCGTCGACGGCGCCATCCACCGGGCCGCCGGCCCGGACCTGGTCCACGCCTGCCGTCCGTTGGGCGGCTGCAAGACCGGCCAGGCGAAGATCACCCCCGGCTTCCGCCTGCCGGCGCGCTTCGTTATCCACACCGTCGGCCCGGTCTGGCGCGGCGGCGAACAGGGCGAGCCGGAGCTGCTCGCCCAGTGCTACCGCAACAGCCTGCAACTGGCCGAATCCAAGGGCCTGGCCAGCGTCGCTTTTCCCGCCATCAGCACCGGCATCTACGGCTATCCCGCCGAAGCGGCAGCACGGATCGCCGTGGACGAACTGCGTCGACCGCGCGGGGAGGGGAGTTCATTGCGGGAGGTGGTGCTGGTGCCGTTCTCGGCGGAGATGGCGGAACTGTATCGGCGTCTGCTGGCCTGATCGCCGGTACGCGCCGGCAGGATTAACACGGACGGTAGGATGGGTGGAGCGTAGCGATACCCATGCTGCATATGCAGGGATTGATGGGTATCGCTGCGCTCCACGCCATCCTACGGGAGCGGATTATCCCGAAGGATCAATACGCACTGCTCACCGAGGAGCGCGGCTGCACCGGGTTGGCGTCGTTGGAGATGGTCACCTCGACGCGGCGGTTCATGGCGCGGCCGGCTGCGGTGCCGTTGCTCGACACCGGGTACTCCTTGCCATAGCCACGGGTGGTCACGCGGTCCGGCGACACGCCCTGGCTGAGCAAGGCCAGGCGAATGGCATCGGCGCGGCGCTCGGACAGGCCCTGGTTGTAGGAGGCCGAACCGCTGCTGTCGGTGTAGCCCTCGACGATGACCTTGCGCTCCGGGTTCTGCTGCAGATAACCGGCGAGGTTCTGCACGTTCGCCATGGCGCCCGGCTTGAGCTCGGCGCGGTCCAGGTCGAACAGCACATCACCGAAGGAGACCATGGTCCCGCGCGAGGTCTGCTTGGCGTTCAGTTCGCCCTTGAGCTTGTTCAGCTGCGCGGTGCGGGCGTCGAGTCGGGCCTGGGCGCGCTGGGCGGAGGTGTTCTTCAACTGGTCCTCGGCATCGCGCAGGGCTACGGTCTGGTTGGCCAGTTCGATGCGCTGCTGGGTCAGGTAGGCCAGCTGGTCCACGTCCTTCTGGTCGGCGCCGTCGCGGTAGGCCTTGTCGGCCTTGGCCAGCCAGTCACCGGCGTCCTTGGTTTCCAGGGCCGCCTGCTGGGTGGCCTGGGGCTGGGCCTGCAGGGCCTGGAAGTCGCCGCGGGCTTTTTCCAGGTTGGCGTTGGGCGGCGTGGAGCACGCAGCCAGGGCCAGGGCGAGGGTCGAGATAGCGGGCAGTACGATGAGCTTGTTCATGTCGAAATTCCTTATATGACCGGGCGTAGGGGCGGGATCACTGGGCCTGCTGCAGGCCTTCCTGACGCAACTCCATCACGCCCTGCTGGGCGTCCTTCACAGCGTTCTGGGCCTTGGTGGCCTGGGACTTGCGCTCGGCGACGCGGGCGTCCCACTCGGCCTGCTGGGCCAGACGCTTGGCCTGGTCGTATTCCTTGTCATTCAGGGCGATGCGCGCCTGGGCGAGCTTGTCCTGGGCGTTCTTGGTTTCCACCGGAGCGAACTCGGGGCCGCCGTTGCTGACAGCCGCGTTCACCGCCGATTCGGTGACGGCCATCTGTTCGCTGGGCGGGTTGCCGGCGCAACCGGCCAGCAGCACGGCGCTGCCAAGGGCGAGCAGACCCAGGCGCCAGCTGCGCGGCGAGGCACAGGAGGAAAGGGAGGAGACGGTTCGAGCGCTCTGAGATTTCAGTTCCATTGGGTGAATCCTCTGACGTTTGGTAACGGGTTCCCTCGGCGTTTCGATTGCCGGCGGATGCGCGCCGCTCTGCGCTGCGGTTCTGCTAAACGAATAGCGAGCATCTGTTTAGGGGGCTAACTGTTTAGAGGACTAGGCGTTTTGTCAGGGGGTTCAAAAAAAATGCCCGCCGTGTTGGCGGGCATTGGTGCTGATCGGCGCTGATCAACCGCGATGACGCAGCAATCGCAGGCCGTTGAACACCACCAGCAGGCTGGCGCCCATGTCGGCGAACACCGCCATCCACAGCGTGCCTTCGCCGGCCAGGGTGAGGGCGAGGAACACCGCCTTGATGCCCAGCGCCAGGGTGATGTTCTGGATCAGCACGCGGTGGGTCTGGCGCGACAGGCGAATGAAGGACGGAAGCTTGCGCAGGTCGTCGTCCATCAGCGCGACACCGGCGGTTTCGATGGCCGTGTCAGTACCCGCCGCGCCCATGGCGAAGCCGATGTCGGCACGGGCCAGGGCGGGTGCGTCGTTGATGCCGTCGCCGACCATGCCGACGCGCTTGCCGCCTTCCTGGCGCTGCTTCACCTCGCGCAGCTTGTCTTCGGGCAACAGGTTGCCCAGCGCTACATCGATGCCCACCTGGGTACCGATGGCGTTGGCAGTGTGCGGGTTGTCGCCGGTCAGCATGAGGGTTTTCACCCCCAGCTCGTGCAGCTGGGAAATGGCTTCACGGCTGGTCTGCTTGACCGCGTCGGCCACTGCGAACAGCGCCAGCGGGCCTTCGTCATCGAGCAGCACGATCACCGTCTTGCCTTGCTGCTCCAGCGCATCCAGGCGCGCTTCCAACTGCGTCGAGCACAGCTGCAATTCCTCCACCAGGCGGTGGTTGCCCAGGTGGTAGGTGCGGCCGTCGATCTCGCCTTTCACGCCACGGCCGGGCAGGGCGGTCAGCTCGCCGACGCTGTACAGCGCGATGTCATCAGCCTCGGCAGCCTTGGCCACGGCTTGCGACACCGGGTGGTCCGAGCGCGCGGCGAGACTAGCGGCCAGGGCGCGGACGTCGCCCGCGGCGGATTCGCGCAAGGCAGTGAAGTCGGTCTGGCTGGGCCGGCCCTCGGTGAGGGTGCCGGTCTTGTCCAGGGCGATCCAGCTCAGCGAACGGCCCATTTCCAGGAACACCCCGCCCTTGATCAGGATGCCCAGGCGCGCCGCCGCCGACAGGCCGCTGACGATGGTCACCGGGGTGGAGATCACCAGCGCGCAGGGGCAGGCGATCACCAGCAGCACCAGGGCGCGGTAGACCCAGTCCAGCCACGCACCGCCGAAGAACAGCGGCGGCAGCAGCGCAGTGGCGATGGCGATGAGGAACACTGCCGGGGTGTAGATGCGCGAAAACTGGTCGACGAAGCGTTGGGTCGGCGCCCGCGAGCCCTGGGCCTCTTCCACGGCGTGGATGATGCGCGCCAGGGTGCTGTCGTCGGCGACGCGGGTGACGCGGTACTCCAGCGCGCTCTCGCCGTTGATGGTGCCGGCGAACAGCGGGTCGCCGGTCTGCTTCTCCACCGGCAGGCTCTCGCCGGTGATGGGCGCCTGGTTGACGCTGGAGCGGCCGTCGAGCACTTCGCCATCCAGCGCAATGCGTTCGCCGGGGCGCACCCGCACCCGTGCATCGAGGGCGACGGTTTTGGCGGAGACTTCCTGCCACTGCCCGTCCACTTGCACCGTGGCCTGTTCCGGGGCCAGTTGCAGCAGGCCGCGGATGGCGTTGCGCGCGCGGTCCAGGGATTTGGCCTCGATCAGTTCGGCGATGGCGAACAGCACCGCCACCATGGCGGCTTCCGGCCACTGGCCGATGAGCATGGCGCCGGTCACGGCGATGCTCATCAGGGCGTTGATGTTGAGGTTGCGGTTCTTCAGGGCGATCCAGCCCTTCCTGTAGGTCGGCAGGCCGGCGCCGAGGATGGCGCCGATGGCCAGCACGGCCACCAGCCAGTGCGGGCCGATGGCGAACCACTCGAAGACTTCCGCGCCCACTGCCGCGACACCGGCCAGCGCCAGCGGCCACCAGGGCTTCTTCTGCGCGGCGGGTGCTGAAACCGGGGAGTTCTCGTCCAGTGGTTCGGCCTGCATGCCGAGGGAGGCGACGACCTTCTGCAGCGGTTCGATGCCGTCGAAGCGGTGCTGCACGCGCAGCACGCGCTGCATCAGGTTGAAGTCCAGGTCCTCCACCGCCGACACCCGGCCGAGCGCATCGCGCAGCAGACGTTCCTCGGTGGGGCAGTCCATGGCCTCGATGCGCAGGCTGCTCCAGCGCAGTTCGCCGCTGGCAGGACCGGTCGCGGCGCTGGCGGCACTTTCCGCCCGCGCGCCGTGATCCTCGCCATGATCGTGATCGTGGCCATGGTCGTGGCCGTGTTCGAGAGAGTGCGGCGCAGGTTCGGCGGCCGGAGCGCGCAGCAGCGCGCCCTTGTCGCAGCCGCAGCAGCTGGCGGCCTCGTTTTCCCGATCTTGAGCGGGACCGTGGATGATCGGGCCCTGGCGATTGGCAGTCATGTCGTCCGTTCCTGTTTGACGAGTTGCTGCTGATTGCACACCCTGTAGCAACTACAGAGTCAAGTGTCCTTTGGCGAGGAGTCGCAAATGAAGATCGGTGAACTGGCGAAACTGACCGGCTGCCCGGTGGAAACCATCCGCTACTACGAGCGCGAAGGCCTGCTGCCGGCGCCATCGCGCAGCGAGGGCAACTACCGGCAATACGATGCCAGCCATGTCGAACGGCTGTCGTTCATCCGCCACTGCCGTTCGCTGGACATGACCCAGGAGGAAATCCGCATCCTCCTCGGCCTGCGCGACCGCCCCGAATCCGACTGCGGCACCGCCAACCGGCTGATCGAGGAACACCTGCACCACGTCGAGGTGCGCATCGCCGAGCTGCAGTCCCTCAGCCAGCAACTGCGCGACCTGCGCGCGCGCTGCGAGGGCGAGGGCAGTAGCCAGTCCTGCGGCATCCTGCGCGAGCTGGAGCTGCCGGCGGAGCCTTCGGTGGTGCCGGAGTCCTGCTCCGAGGCTGGGCACCTGCACGTGCCTGGCGTCCACGGCCGGCATTGAGTCCTGCCGGGGCATCCATTCGTAGGGCGCATGACGCGCCAGCGTTATCCGCCGCAGTGGGTGGGCCGGCGGATAACCTGTTCCAGGTTATTTGCCCTACGGGGCTGGGGAGGTCCTGCACGAGGTCCTGCCCTCTCCCTAACCCTGGCTGCGAGCCCCGCTCCGAAGGGAGAGGGGACTGTTCGGCGCAGGTTGAAACGATGGCGTCAGCCGGCACGGTCTGCCCCCTCTCCCTGAGGGAGAGGGCTGGGGTGAGGGGGAAGCCCTGGCGCAGAAGTCGCCGCAGCAAAATAGTTGCTCTTGAAGCTGAAACCGAACGCCCCGGCATCTGCCGGGGCGTTTTGATTCAGGAGTGCTCCGCCTCCGTCAGCTCCTGCAGGTACTTGCGCGACAGCGCCAGGAAGCGCGGCGTCGGGCCGATGTCCTCGTAGATCGGATCACCCTGTTCATCCTGCGCCACCACCTTGTTGCCCTGCACATAGGGGAAGCTCGCCTCCAGCTCCTCCAGCGCCGAGTTGACCAGTTCCCCCAGCAGCTCCTCGACGCTGCGCTTGGGGTACATGTCGTGCAACGCGGCCAGGCGCGCGGCGGTCTCGACGTCCAGCGGAATGCTGTACTGGTGGTGGGTCATGCGCCCCCTGGCGTTCTTTTCCCAATGGCGTACCAGCTCGCGGATTTTCATGTTCACCTCTAGGGTCGATACGTGGCGAGCGGCCCTCATGAGGCCGCCGCAGGTTTTCCCGTGGATGGGGATAACTTTCAGCCTAGACGTTGTCCGAGCAGGACTGCGGGCGTTCGTCGAGCGCTTGCCTGTCGGCGTTGCCGGCGGCACTGTGAAACCCAGCGACGCCCTTTCAATCAAGGACTCTCAGATAAGGAGACCGTGATGCCGGATATCGACGCGCGCCTGCGCGAGGACGTACACCTGCTCGGCGAACTGCTCGGGCAGACCATCTGCGCCCAGTACGGGCAGGGCTTCCTCGACAAGATCGAGCTGATCCGCACCGGCGCCAAGGCCGCCCGGCGCGGTTCCGCCGAAGGCGCCAAGCAGCTCACCGCGACCCTCGACGGCCTCGGCGAGGACGAGCTGCTGCCGGTGGCGCGGGCCTTCAACCAGTTCCTCAACCTGGCCAATATCGCCGAGCAGTACCACCGCATCCGCCGGCGCACGGCCAAGGAGCCGGAGCCCTTCGAGAACCGCGTGCTGGCCGAACTGCTGAGCCGCCTGCGCAAGTCCGGCCTGGGCTCCGAGGGCCTGGCGCGGCAGGTAGCGGACCTGGAGATCGAGCTGGTGCTCACCGCGCACCCCACCGAAGTGGCGCGCCGCACGCTGATCCAGAAGTACGACGCCATCGCCGCGCAACTGGCTGCCGGCGACCACGCCGACCTGCTGCCCGAAGAGCGCCAGGCGGTGCAGGAAAAACTCCAGCGGTTGATCGCCGAGGCCTGGCACACCGACGAAATCCGCCGCACCCGGCCGACCCCGGTGGACGAGGCTAAATGGGGCTTCGCGGTGATCGAGCATTCGCTCTGGCATGCGCTGCCGGACTTCCTCCGCCATGTCGACCGGACCCTGCAGGAGACCTTGGGCGAACGCCTGCCGCTGGGCGCCGCGCCGATCCGTTTCGCCTCCTGGATGGGCGGCGACCGCGACGGCAATCCCAACGTCACCGCCGCCATCACCCGCGAGGTACTGCTGCTGGCGCGCTGGATGGCCGCCGACCTCTACCTGCGCGATGTCGACAGCCTCGCCGCCGATCTGTCCATGCAGCAGGCCAGCGACGAACTGCACGCCGAAGTGGGCGAGCAGGCCGAACCCTATCGCGCGCTGCTCAAGCAACTGCGTGAACGCCTGCGCGCCACCCGCGCCTGGGCCGAGCGCGCCATCCACAACGGCGAAGAGCCAGGCGCTGAAGTGCTGCAGGACAACCGTGAACTGCTGGAGCCGCTCGAGCTCTGCTATCGCTCGCTGCAGGCCTGCGACATGGGTGTGATTGCCGACGGCGCGCTGCTCGACACCCTGCGCCGTGCCGCCACCTTCGGCCTGTTCCTGGCGCGGCTGGACGTCCGCCAGGACTCCACCCGCCACGCCAGCGCCATGAGCGAAATCACCGAGTACCTCGGCCTGGGCAACTACGCCGAGTGGGATGAAAGCGTGCGCCAGGAATTCCTCCTGGAGGAGCTGGCCAGCCGCCGGCCGCTGCTGCCGGCCGATTACCCGGCGTCAGCGGAGACCGCAGAAGTCCTCGCCACCTGCCGCGTGGTGGCGCAGGCCCCGGCGGCGTCCCTGGGTTCCTACGTCATCTCCATGGCCGGGCAGCCGTCCGACGTATTGGCGGTGCAACTGTTGCTCAAGGAATGCGGGCTGCAGCGACCGATGCGCGTGGTGCCGCTGTTCGAGACCCTGGACGACCTGGACAACGCCGGCCCCTGCATCGACCGCCTGCTCAGCCTGGACAGCTACCGCACCCGCCTGGCCGGGCCGCAGGAAGTGATGATCGGCTACTCCGACTCGGCCAAGGACGCCGGCACCCTGGCCGCCGCCTGGGCACAGTACCGCGCGCAGGAGGCACTGGTGGACATCTGTCGAAGCCATGGCGTCGAGCTGCTGCTCTTCCATGGCCGCGGCGGCACCGTCGGCCGTGGCGGCGGCCCGGCCCATGCGGCGATCCTCTCGCAGCCGCCGGGCTCGGTGGCCGGGCGCTTCCGCACCACCGAACAGGGCGAGATGATCCGCTTCAAGTTCGGCCTGCCGGACATCGCCGAGCAGAACCTCAACCTCTACCTGGCCGCTGTGCTCGAAGCCACCCTGCAGCCGCCGCCGGTGCCCGAGCCGGCCTGGCGCGAGGAGATGGACCGCCTGGCCGCCGACGGGGTGCTCGCCTACCGCGCGGTGGTGCGGGAGAACCCGCAGTTCGTCGACTACTTCCGCGAGGCTACGCCGGAACAGGAACTGGGCCGCCTGCCGCTCGGCAGCCGTCCGGCCAAGCGCCGCGAGGGCGGGGTGGAAAGCCTGCGGGCGATCCCGTGGATCTTCGCCTGGACCCAGACGCGGCTGATGCTGCCGGCATGGCTGGGCTGGGAAGACGCCCTGTTCAAGGCCATCGAGCGCGGCGAGGGCGCACTGCTGTCGCGCATGCGCAAGGAGTGGCCGTTCTTCACCACGCGCATCGACATGCTGGAGATGGTGCTGGCCAAGGCCGACCGGGAAATCGCCCAACTCTACGACGAGCGCCTGGTGCAATCGGAACTGCGACCATTAGGTGCACATTTACGCGACCTATTGTCGCAGTCGGTGCGCGTGGTGCTGGGCCTGACCGGGCAGTCCCAGCTGCTCGCCCATGCTGCCGAGACGCGCGAATCCATCGGCGTGCGCAATACCTACCTCGACCCGCTGCACCTGCTCCAGGCCGAGCTGCTGGCCCGCTCGCGGCGCTGCACAGGCGATGCCTGCGGCGGTCTGGAGCAGGCCATGCTGGTGACGGTGGCGGGCATCGCGGCCGGGCTGCGCAATACCGGCTGAGGTATCGCCACCCCCCACCAAAGGTGGATTGCCGAGCGGCTGGATAAGATTAATTTGATGGCTTATCCGGGCGTAGGAATACGCCCGGAATCGCCGTGCGCAGTCCCCAAGGCCGGCTTGTGTGGTGGGGGACCGCTGTGTATCGTGAGCAACCTTTCGGCGCGTATTTGCGCCATTCCAGCACGATGAGATTGGCCCCACGAGGCGGATCCGTGATTTCGCTTAACAAGTATTTAGGAGCATATCGATGCGTGTGATTCTGCTCGGGGCGCCCGGTGCCGGCAAAGGTACCCAGGCTCGCTTCATCACTGAGAAGTTCGGCATTCCGCAGATTTCCACCGGCGACATGCTGCGTGCAGCGGTCAAGGCTGGCACCGAGCTCGGCCTGCAGGCCAAGAGCGTGATGGATGCCGGCGGCCTGGTCTCCGATGACCTGATCATCAACCTGGTCAAGGAACGTATCGCCCAGCCCGACTGCGCCAAGGGCTTCCTGTTCGACGGCTTCCCGCGCACCATTCCCCAGGCCGAGGCCATGAAGGAAGCGGGCGTCTCCATCGACCACGTGGTCGAGATCGCCGTGGACGACGAGGAAATCGTCGGCCGCATCGCCGGTCGCCGCGTGCACCCGGCCTCGGGCCGCGTCTACCACGTCGAGCACAACCCGCCGAAAGTGGCTGGCAAGGACGACGAGACCGGCGAAGAGCTGATCCAGCGCGAAGACGACAAGGAAGCCACCGTGCGTCACCGCCTGTCGGTCTACCACTCGCAGACCAAGCCGCTGGTCGACTTCTACCAGAAGCTGTCCGCCGCCCAGGGTACTCCGAAGTACACCTGCGTCGCCGGTGTCGGCTCGGTCGAGCAGATCACTGCCAAGGTGCTCGGCGCTCTGAGCTGATCCACCTTCGGCATCACCAAAGGCCCGCACACGCGGGCCTTTGGCGTTTATAATGCCCGCCCTTTTTTCCGCCCTGATGGATAACACCATGCCCACGCTGCTGGCCCTGGATACCTCGACCGAAGCCTGTTCCGTCGCCCTGCTGCATGACGGCCGCCGCTTTGTGCGCCACGAGGTGATTCCGCGCCTGCATGCCCAGCGCCTGCTGCCCATGGTGCAGGACATCCTCGGCGAGGCCGGCATCGCGCTGTCCGCCATCGACGCCATCGCCTTCGGTCGCGGCCCCGGTGCCTTCACTGGCGTGCGCATCGCCATCGGCGTGGTGCAGGGCCTGGCCTTCGCCCTGCAGAAGCCGGTGCTGCCGATCTCCGACCTGGCGGTGCTGGCCCAGCGCGCCCATCGCGAGCACGGCGCGAGCCAGGTGGCTGCGGCCATTGATGCGCGCATGGACGAGGTGTACTGGGGTTGCTACTGCCTGGAGCAGGGCGAGATGCGCCTGGCCGGCGCCGAAGCGGTGCTGCCGCCCGAGCGTGTCGAGCTGCCGCGCGATGCCCAGGGCGAATGGTTCGGTTCCGGCACCGGCTGGGGCTTCGAAGAGCGCCTGGCGGTGAAGGTCGGCGCCCATGACGCCAGCCTGCTGCCGCACGCCGAGGACCTGCTGACCCTGGCCGAATTCGCCTGGGCGCGCGGCGAGATGGTTGACGCAGAGCAGGCCCAGCCGGTCTACCTGCGCGACAACGTGGCGACTCCCAAGAAAGCCTGACCTGTGCCAATTGACCGCAGCCCGGAGCGCTCGCTAGAGTGAGCGCATTACCACCGAGTTCCTGACATGCGTATCGACGGCTACACCTCCATTTCCCCAACGCCGGAGCGCGGTTCCCGAACGGGCACTGCGGTGACTCCGTATCGGGATGTGCAGCGTGACGTCGAGACCCGCCGCGAGCAGCCCGCGTCGACCTCGGCCAGCCAGGGCATGGACGCGCAACCGCAGACCCGCCGCGTCGAATCCTCCAGCGCCAGCAGCTACAGCGTGCCGGCCACCCTGCGCGACAACCTCGACTACCAGCGCCCGCTGAGCTCCAAGGCCGCCCAGGCACTGGCCAGCTACACCAGCACCGCCAGCATGGCGACCCAGTACGAAGGCCAGGAAGTCGTCGGTCTCGATCTCTACGCCTGATGCCGTTCCCGTTCGCTTCATGAGCCTGCCGTATTTCCTGGGCTGTCCTTCGTGGAACGAGCCCGCCTGGCGTGGCACCTTCTACCCCGCCGACCTGCGCCCCGCCGAGACCCTGGGTTACTACTCCCAGGTATTCAATGCCGTGGAAGGCAACACCACTTTCTATGCCCGCCCCAGTGCCGATACCGTCGCGCGCTGGGCGCAGACCATGCCCGAGACTTTCCGCTTCTGCGCCAAGCTGCCCCGTGACATCAGCCACGAAGGCGACCTGCGCGGCCAGCTGGAAACCACCCGTGACTTCCTCGACCTGCTGGCGCCGCTTGGCCAGCGCGTAGCTCCGCTGTGGCTGCAGGTCTCGGCCAGCTTCGGCCCGGATCGCCTGGGTGAGCTGGCGGCCTGGCTGGATGAGTTCGCCGCGCGACGCATCGCCGTGGAAGTTCGCCACCCGGCGTTCTTCGCCAAAGGCGACGAGGAGCGGGCGCTGAACCGCCTGTTGCTGGACCGTGGCGTGGAGCGCATCTGCCTGGATTCGCGGGCGCTGTTCGCCTGCCGCTCCGACGACCCCGCCGTGCTCCATGCCCAGTCGAAGAAGCCCAAGGTACCGGTGCGCCCCGCGGCCTTCAGCGATAGCCCACAGGTGCGCTTCATCGGTGGGCCGGACCTGGACGCCAACCTCGTCCATCTCACGCCCTGGATCGGCAAGGTCGTCGAGTGGATCGAACAGGGCCTGACGCCTTACGTCTTCCTCCACACCCCGGACAACCAGCGCGCCGCCGAACAGGCGCAGCGCTTCCATGCGCTGCTGTGCGAGCGCCTGCCGGGCTTGCCGCCGCTGTTCGAGCCCAAGCCGGAAGTGGAACAGCTCGGCCTGCTCTGAGCCGCCAACTGTGCATGGCGCCCGGCAGGCGAGGGCGCTAACCTGCTGCTTCCCCTCGTTCGGCAAGGAGACGGCCATGACCTCGCAACAACCCCAGCGCACCCAGCAGCAACGCGGCGAAGCCTTCCGCGCGTTGCACCAGCGCGAGGGCCTGTTCGTCCTGCCCAACCCCTGGGACGCCGGCTCGGCGAAGATGCTCGCCCACCTGGGCTTCGCGGCGCTGGCCACCACCAGCGCCGGCCTGGCCTTCGCCCTCGGCCGCCGCGACGCCGAAGGTGCGGTGAGCCGTGACGAAGCCCTGGCCAACGCGCGGGATATCGTCGAAGCGACGCCGCTGCCGGTCGCCGCCGATCTGGAGAACGGCTACGGCGATGCTCCGGAAGATTGCGCAGAGACCATTCGCCGGGCGGCCGCTTGCGGGCTGGTCGGTGGCTCCATCGAAGACGCCACGGGCCGCGCGGACGCGCCGATCTACCCGCTGGAACTGGCGGTCGAGCGCATCACCGCCGCCGTGCAGGCCGCTCGCGCCTTGCCCTTCACCTTCACCCTGGCGGCCCGCGCGGAGAACTTCCTCCACGGCCGCGCCGATCTGGACGACACCCTCCGCCGCCTGGTGGCCTTCGCCGACGCTGGCGCCGATGTGCTCTACGCGCCAGGACTGAAAACCCGCGAGGAAATCGCCGCCGTGGTCAGCGCGGTGGCACCGCGCCCGGTCAACGTGCTGGTGGGCTCGCCGGCCTTGCAGCTCAACCTCGAGGAGCTGGCCGAGCTGGGCGTGAAGCGTGTCAGTGTCGGATCGACTCTGGCGCGGGCAGCGTACGGCGCCTTCTTCGGGGCCTCGGAAGCCTTGCTCAAAGGCGAGCTGAAACCCATGCACGGCGCCATGCCGTTCGACCGCATCAACGAGCTGTTCCGGGGCTGACGCTTGCGCTGGTGGTTCCTTGGTGTCGTGCTCGCCCTCGCCGGCTTCGCCCTCGCGGTGCAGCAGCAGTGGGTCAAGTTGCCCGATCGCTGGAATCCCTGGACGCCACTGGATGTGCGCGACGAGCCGAACCTGCTGACCCGCTACAAGCTCTGGCGTCTGCGCGATGACGCCGACCTCTGCCGGCTGGCACTGCAAAGCTCCGACCTCAAGGCGCAGCCCATGGCCGACAGTGAACCGGTCGCCGGCTGCCCGCTGCATAACGTCTGGCGCGTGCAGGCGGCCGAGGTGAAATTGAGCAGCAGCTTCCTCGCCAGCTGTCCGCTGGCCGTGAGCTTCGCGTTGTTCGAGCGTCACTCGCTGCAACCCGTCGCCCGGGAAATCTACGGGCAACCCGTGGCGGGCGTGGAGCATCTGGGCAGCTTCGCCTGCCGCAATATCTACGGCCGCGCCGATGCCCGGCGCAGCCAGCACGCCAGCGCCAACGCACTGGACATCGCCGCCTTCCGCCTGGCTGACGGCCGGCGCATCGTGGTGGCGAAAGACTGGAGCGGGGAGGGCGACGCTGCGCGCTTTCTGCGTGCCGTCCGCGATAGCGCGTGCAGTAACTTCGACGTTGTACTGAGCCCTGACTACAACCGCGCCCACCACGATCATTTCCACCTCGACCTGGGCGGCTGGCAGATCTGCCGTTGAGCCCGCCAGCCGCACGCTGCGGTAGAATCGCGGTTTTTCCCAGGATCGCCCCGCCATGACCGAAGTCCTCACCCCGCCGCGCATCGTCGTCCAGGCGCTGGCGCCTGCCTGGCATAGCGCCGCCGAGCAGTGGGCGCAGCGGCTGGGGCTGCCGCTGGGCGAGGGCGACGCGGACTTCGCCCTGCAACTGGGGGATGACGGCCTGCAACTGCTGCAGCTGGGGCCTGATTCGCCCGGCCCGGTGCGCGTGGACTTCCTCGAAGGCTCCGCCGCGCACCGCCGCCAGTTCGGTGGCGGCGCCGGGCAGATGATCGCCAAGGCGGTCGGCATCCAGCAGGGCGTGCGCCC
Source organism: Pseudomonas nitroreducens (assembly GCF_014204515.1). Lineage (GTDB taxonomy): Bacteria > Pseudomonadota > Gammaproteobacteria > Pseudomonadales > Pseudomonadaceae > Pseudomonas > Pseudomonas nitritireducens_A. The sequence goes on from NZ_JACHLI010000027.1 coordinate 32,578, forward strand.
TCATGTGCTGGACGCCACCGCAGGCCTGGGCAAGGACGCCTTCGTGTTGGCGACCCTGGGCTGCGAGATGGACCTGACCGAGCGCCAGCCGATCATCGCCGCACTGCTGGAGGATGGCCTGGCCCGTGCCGCAGGGGACTTCGAGGTGGGCGCCATCGTTGCGCGCATGCGCCTGCTGCAGGGCAACGCCATCGAGCGCATGGCCGCCTGGGAAGGCGAGGCGCCGCAGGTGATCTACCTCGACCCGATGTTCCCGCACCGCGACAAGAGCGCGCTGGTGAAGAAGGAAATGCGCCTGTTCCGCCCGCTGGTGGGCGATGATCTCGACGCACCGGCGCTGCTCGAAGCCGCGCTGAAGCTGGCCAGCCATCGCGTTGTCGTCAAGCGTCCGCGCAAGGCGCCGATCATCGAGGGCGCCAAGCCTGGCTACAGCCTGGAAGGCAAGTCCAGCCGCTATGACATCTATCCGAAGAAGGCCCTGAGCAAGGGCTGAATCGCCGGGCCGCAGGGAGGTGGCAATACATGTTGAAGGCCAATCCGAATTGCCCGATCCGTCGGCGCCTGGCGCATCTGCCCTGGGTCGGTGACGACCGCGCCGGCGCGCGTCATTGGCTGGACATCCAGCGCGACCCGCTGGCCTGGCTGCAGAAGATGCAGGCGCGGCAGCCGGACGTCGCGGTCATGCGCATGGGGCCGCAGCGGGTCTGGTGCCTGTTCCATCCCCAGGCCGTCCACGAACTGATGGTCGAGCGGCGCGATGATCTGCGCCGTTGGCAACCCGCGTTGTGCATGCTCAAGCAGTGGAACGGGCGAAGTTTCATGATGCGCGAAGGCGAACCGGCCCAGGCCCAGCGCAAGGCGGTGCGCCCGCATCTCGCCGCGCCGGCCGCCAGTGATGTTCGTCACCTGGCCGCACAGTGGGCGGCGCAGATCGAGGAAGGCCGCGAATACGATCTCGACCTGGAGATGGCGGCGTTCAGCGTCACCCTCAGTGGCCATGCCCTGTTCGATGTGGACCTGCAACCGGCGGCCTACCGGATTGCCAAGGCGGTGCGCCTGCTGTCGCGGGTCGCGCTGCTGGAAATGTCCACCGGACTGCCGCTGGGGCATTGGTTCCCGAGCAAACTGTGCCCACGCAAACGCTGGGCGCTGGGGCAGCTGCGCGCGGTGGTCGACGAGGTGGCGCAGCGTTCGCCTCGCCCGTTGGCCGAGTTGCGCGACGAGCTGTGCACCCTGCTGATGGCCTCGCACCAGTCCACCGGCGTCACCCTGACCTGGTGCCTCCTGCTGTTGGCGCAGCGCCCGGAACTTCGCGAGCGGCTGCGGGCCGAGCTGGCGCCGATCGACTGGTCAGCGATCCGTTCGGTGGGCGATCTGCGTGATTGCCCGCTCCTGCGTGCGGTGCTGCAGGAATGCCTGCGCCTCTATCCACCGGCCTATGGCCTTGCGCCACGTCAGGTGACGGCCGATATCGAGGTAGCCGGTCACACGCTCAAGCGGGGTGACGTGGTGATGGTTTCCAGCTGGATCACCCACCGCGATCCGCGCTGGTTCGAGGCGCCGCTGGAATTCCGCCCGGAGCGTTTCCTGGGGGCGGCATCATGGCCACGCGGCGCTTATTTCCCGTTCGGCCTGGGCGATCGTTCCTGCCCGGGAACGGCGATGGCGATGATCGACCTCGCCGCCGCGCTGGCTTACTGGGTGGAGCACTGGGACATCGTTCACGACGGCGAACTGGCGCCGCGCGGCTGGTTCTCCCTGCGTCCGCAGCGCGCGCGGGTGCGTTTCGTGCGCCGCGCCTGAGGCGCTCAGGCGGCTCCGGGTTACGGAGCGAAGGCGCGCAGGAACAACGCCACCACTTCCCGCGCGTGAGCCTCGGACTCTTCCTCGGTCGGCGGCTCCACGCAGCCGATCATCAGGCGGAAGTGCACGCAGCCCTGCACCAGCATCAGGAAATGTTCGGCAGCCCGGCGCGGGCTGTCCATCGCCAGCTTGCCCTGCTGCCGGGCCTGCTCCAGCAGACGCTCCATCTGGTCCAGTACGCGCTGAGGGCCGGCGTCGAAAAACAGCTGGGACAAATGCGGGTTCTGTCCCCCCTGGGCAATCATCAGCCGGCTCAGCGCGATGGCTTCGGGGCTGTTGATCAGCTGGTTGAAGCCGCGCGCCAGATTCAGCAACAGGCTTTCCAGGGGAGCATCCGCCGATGGCTCGGCGAACAGCTCGGGCAGATTTTCCGCGCACTTGGCCTGCACCGCCTCGACGAAGAGCGTCTCCTTGTCGGTGAAGTGGCTGTACACCGTGAGCTTGGACACCCCGGCCTCGGCGGCGATGGCCTCCATGCTGCTGCCGTCGTAGCCATGGCGGACGAACAGCTCCTTGGCGGCCTCGAGAATGGCTTGGCGCTTGGCCGGATCCTTGGGGCGACCCGGACCGTTGGATGAGTTCGATGGTGACATGTCTTTACATTTCTAATACTGGACTGATGGGTTCTGTATTTTTACTATACCGGGGAGTATAAGAATTCCAACCGCGTTTTGCGAAAGGGTCACACATCATGTTCCGCCATGCTCTGTCTGTCGCGCTGCCTGCTGCCTTCCTGATTACCCTTTCCGCCTGCGGTAACGGCGAGCCGCCCAAGCCCGCCGTGCGTCCGGCCATCGTGGTGCAACCGCTGCCGGCACGCGATATCACCGAAGCCTATCCCGGCGAAGTGCACGCCCGCCACGAGCCCGAGCTGGCCTTCCGCATCGGCGGCAAGGTGAGCAAGCGCCTGGTGGAAACCGGCGAGCGGGTGAAGAAGGACCAGCCCTTGGCGGAACTCGATCCGGAAGACGTCCGCCTGCAGCTCGAAGCCACGCGCGCCCAGGTGGCCGCCGCCGAAGCCAACCTGCAGACCGTGCGCTCTGAATACAGCCGCTACAAGACCCTGCTGGAACGCCAGCTGGTCAGCCAGTCGCAGTTCGACAACATCGAGAACACCTACCGCGCCGGCGAAGCGCGGGTGAAGCAGATTCGCGCCGAGTACGACGTGGCCCGCAACCAGGCCGAATACGCCGTGCTGCGCTCGCCCCAGGACGGCGTGATCGCCACTCGCCGCGTCGAAGTGGGGCAGGTGGTCGCCGCCGGGCAGACCGTCTTCACCCTGGCCGCCGATGGCGACCGCGAAGTGCTGATCAGCTTCCCCGAACACGCCTTCGAGCGCTTCCGCGTTGGCGAGGCGGTGAGCGTCGAGCTCTGGTCGCAGCGTGACAAGCGCTTCAGCGGCAAGATCCGCGAGCTGTCGCCGGCGGCCGATCCGCAATCGCGCACCTTCGCCGCGCGAGTCGCCTTCGACGATCCCAAGGTGCCGGCCGAGCTGGGCCAGAGCGCCCGCGTCTACATCCATGCCGAGGGCAACGTGCCGCTGGCGGTGCCGCTCGCCGCGCTGACGTCCGAAGCCGGCCAGCCCTTCGTCTGGGTGGTCGATCCGCAGACCTCCACCCTGCATCGCCGCCCGGTGCGCATCGGCCCTTACGCCGAGGACCGCGTGCCGGTGCTCGAAGGCCTGAAGGATGGCGACTGGGTGGTGGCAGCCGGTGTCCAGGTGCTGCGTGAAGGACAGGAGGTACGGCCTGTCGACCGGGAGAACCGGTCGATCAAGCTGGTGGCGAAGGAGTAACGCCCGATGCAATTCAACCTTTCCGCCTGGGCGCTGCACAACCGCTCCATCGTCCTCTACCTGATGCTCCTGCTGGGCATCGTCGGCACGCTGTCCTACTCCAAGCTGGGGCAGAGCGAGGACCCGCCGTTCACCTTCAAGGCCATGGTGGTGAAGACCAACTGGCCGGGCGCGACCGCCGAGGAAGTCTCGCGCCAGGTCACCGAGCGCATCGAGAAGAAGCTGATGGAGACCGGCGACTTCGACCGCATCATCTCCTTCTCCCGCCCCGGCGAATCCCAGGTGACCTTCGTCGCCCGCGAGGACTTCCATTCCCGCGACATTCCCGAGCTCTGGTACCAGATCCGCAAGAAGGTCAACGACATCCGCTACACCCTGCCGCAGGGCATCCAGGGGCCGTTCTTCAACGACGAATTCGGCACCACCTTCGGCAATATCTACGCGCTGTCGGGCAAGGGCTTCGACTACGCGGTGCTCAAGGACTACGCCGACCGCCTGCAGCTGCAATTGCAGCGCATCAAGGACGTCGGCAAGGTCGAGCTGGTCGGCCTGCAGGACGAAAAAATCTGGATCGACCTGTCCAACACCAAGCTCGCCACCCTCGGCCTGCCGCTGGCGGCGGTGCAGAAGGCGCTGGAAGACCAGAACGCGGTGACTGCCACCGGCTTCTTCGAAACTGCGACCGACCGCGTGCAACTGCGCGTCTCCGGGCGCTTCGACTCGGTGGAGGACATCCGCTCCTTCCCGATCCGCGTCGGCGACCGCACCTTCCGCATCGGCGACGTCGCCGACGTGCACCGTGGCTTCAATGACCCGCCCGCGCCGCGCATGCGCTTCATGGGTGAGGACGCCATCGGCATCGCCGTGGCCATGAAGGACGGCGGCGACATCCTGGTGCTGGGCCAGAAGCTCGACGCCGAGTTCGAGCGCCTGCAGCAGACGCTGCCAGCAGGCATGGAGCTGCGCAAGGTCTCCGACCAGCCGGCGGCGGTGCGCGAAGGCGTGGGCGAGTTCGTCCGCGTGCTGGCCGAGGCGCTGATCATCGTGCTGCTGGTGAGCTTCTTCTCCCTCGGCCTGCGCACTGGCCTGGTGGTGGCGCTGTCGATCCCGCTGGTGCTGGCGATGACCTTCGCCTGCATGTACTACTTCGGCATCGGCCTGCACAAGATTTCCCTCGGCGCGCTGGTGCTGGCGCTGGGCTTGCTGGTGGACGACGCGATCATCGCCGTGGAGATGATGGCGGTGAAGATGGAGCAGGGTTACGACCGGCTCAAGGCGGCGAGCTTCGCCTGGACCAGCACGGCCTTCCCCATGCTCACCGGCACGCTGGTCACGGCCGCCGGCTTCCTGCCCATCGCCACCGCGCAGTCGGGTACCGGTGAGTACACGCGCTCGCTGTTCCAGGTGGTGACCATCGCCCTGCTGGTGTCGTGGATCGCCGCCGTGGTCTTCGTGCCCTACCTGGGCGCCAAGCTGCTGCCCGACCTGGCCAAGCGCTACGCGGAGAAGCACGGTGGCACCGACAAGGGCCACGATCCGTATTCCACCCCCTTCTATCAGCGCTTCCGCCGCGTGGTGGAGTGGTGTGTGCGCTACCGCAAGACCGTGATCCTGCTCACCGTGGCGGCCTTCATCGGCTCGATCATGCTGTTCCGCCTGGTGCCGCAGCAGTTCTTCCCGCCATCGGCGCGCCTGGAACTGCTGGTGGACCTGAAGCTGGCCGAGGGCGATTCGCTCACCGCCACCACCGAACAGGTGCAGCGCCTGGAGAAGATGCTCGCCGAGCAGCCGGGCATCGAAAACTACGTGGCCTACGTTGGCACCGGTTCGCCGCGCTTCTACCTGCCGCTGGACCAGCAACTGCCGGCGGCGAGCTTCGCCCAGTTCGTGGTCCTGGCGAAAAGCCTGGAGTCCCGTGAAGAAGTCCGCCAGTGGCTGATCAAGCACATGAACGAGGACTTCCCGACCCTGCGCACCCGCATCAGCCGCCTGGAGAACGGGCCGCCGGTGGGCTACCCGGTGCAGTTCCGCGTGTCCGGCGAGCACATCCCGGAGGTCCGCGAGCTGGCGCGCAAGGTCGCCGACAAGATGCGCGAGAACCCCCACGTGGTGAACGTGCACCTGGACTGGGAAGAGCCGAGCAAGGCCATCTTCCTCGACATCGACCAGGAACGCGCCCGCGCCCTGGGCGTGAGCACCGCGGACATCTCGCAGTTCCTGCAGAGCTCGCTGACCGGCTCCACCGTCAGCTACTACCGCGAGGACAACGAGCTGATCGAAATCCTCCTGCGCGGCGACGAGCGCGGCCGGCATGACCTGTCGCAGCTGCCCAGCCTGTCGATGCAGACCAGCAGCGGCCGCAGCGTGGCGCTGTCGCAGGTGGCAACCCTGGAGTACGGCTTCGAGGAAGGCATCATCTGGCGGCGCAATCGCCTGCCCACCGTGACCGTGCGGGCCGACATCTACGACGACTCGCTGCCGGCAACCCTGGTCAAGCAGATCTCGCCGACCCTCGATCCGATCCGCGCCGAGCTGCCCGATGGCTACCTGCTGGACGTCGGCGGCACCGTGGAGGATTCGGCCAAGGGCCAGAACTCGGTGAATGCCGGCGTGCCGCTGTTCATCGTGGTGGTACTGAGCCTGCTGATGATCCAGCTACGCAGCTTCTCGCGGATGATCATGGTGTTCCTCACCGCGCCCCTGGGGCTGATCGGCGTGACCCTGTTCCTGCTGGTGTTCCAGAAGCCCTTCGGCTTCGTCGCCATGCTCGGCACCATCGCCCTGGCGGGGATGATCATGCGCAACTCGGTGATCCTCGTGGACCAGATCGAACAGGACCGCGCCCACGGTCTCGACACCTGGCACGCCATCATCGAGGCCACTGTGCGGCGCTTCCGTCCCATCGTCCTCACCGCGTTGGCCGCCGTACTGGCGATGATCCCGCTGTCGCGCAGCGTGTTCTTCGGCCCGATGGCCGTGGCGATCATGGGCGGCTTGATCGTCGCCACGGCGCTGACGCTGCTGTTCCTGCCGGCGCTGTATGCGGCGTGGTTCAGGGTGAAGAAAGAGGTCTAGGGACGGCGCAGAATCGAGCGGACATGAAAAAGCCCGGCATTGGCCGGGCTTTTTCTTATCTGTAGGAGCGAGCTTGCTCGCGAATGCTCTTGCGGCCGCAGACTCAGAGCACTCCGAACACCTTCTTCGCCAGCCCAGTCGCCGCTGCGGTCGGGTTCTGGCGGATGGTCTTTTCCTGCTGGGCGATGATCTCGAACAGGCCGTCCAGCGCCTCCTCGGTCACGTAGTTCTCGATGTTCGCGCTCTTCGCGTCGACCACACCAAAGGCAGCAGCCTGGCTGGCGAAGGCGTTGTACTGCTTGGCCACGCCGACCTGATCGGTGGCCTGCTTGATGATCGGCAGGAACTTGGCGCGCAGTTGCGCGCGGCTGCTGTGATCGAGGTACTCGGTGGCCGAGTCGTCGCCGCCCTGGAGGATGCCCTTGGCGTCCTTGACGGTCATTTTCTTCACCGCATCCACCAGCAGCGCCTGGGCCTGCGGCATGGCGGCCTCGGCGGCCTTGTTCATGCTCGCTTCGAGCTGGTCGACCTGGGCGCCCATGCCGAACTGCTTCATGGTCTTGGCCGCCTTGCCGAGCTTGCCGGGCAACTCGATACGCACGGCCGGATCATTACTGAAGCCGCCAGGCTGGCTGAGCTGCTTGACGGCAACCTGCGCGCCCTGGGTCAGCGCGTCCTTCAGGCCTCCGGTGGCGTCGCTCTGGCTGAGGTCGGAGACAGACAGGGCGAAGGCATTGACGGACAGCAGGGCGCCGGCCAGCAGAACGGGGAATCGCAGCATCAAGACTTCCTTGGACGAGAGGCAACGGTTTTCAAGACCGCCGACCTGGAAAGTGGAGGGGGGAGATTAACGGAGGAAGGCCGCCGGGGAAAACCCGGCGGCGCGGTGAATCAGCGCACAGGGTCGACGCGTACTTGCAGAGGCTGCGGATCGCTGCCATCGAGCTTCACGCTGTGGCGTTCAGTGGTAATGAACAGCAGACGGCCGCCATCCTCGATGCGAGCGCTGACGGCATAGCTGTGGCCCGGCTTGACCTGGTTACGGTCGTAATCCAGATGGAACGCCAGCGGCACCTGGCGGCCGGACTCCAACTGCTGTTGCGCGAGATCGACAGCCGGAGCATCGGCCAGCGACACATCCTGCAGGCTCACGGTGACCTGCGCCGTCGGCGGCAGGGCGATGCGCTGCAGGTAGAAGACTTCGCCATCAAGCGACGCCTTGTCGCCGGTGGCGGTGGTACCGCAGGCAGCGAGCAGGCCGGTCATCAGCAGCAGGGGAAGGGCTTTCATACGCAGACTCTCCTTGGATCCAGGCGCGTCAGACCATTGTGGATGACTTTGGTTTCGGCGCCATGATCCAGCTCTTGTCTCGCGCACGACCGCCCGTGCTGAGAACTCAGGAATACGTCTGAGCGTCCCTCAACGCGACACCTGCCTGATCTTTGGCTGAGAGGCTGATGGCTACTGCGCCAAGGTCGGCTAGCGGCCAGTCAATGTTCAGCTCCGCATCGTCCCAGCGAATGCATTGCTCGTGCTGGGGAGCGTAGTAGTCGGTCGTCTTGTAAAGGAAGTCAGCGGTTTCGCTGAGAACCACGAAGCCATGGGCGAAGCCTTCCGGTACCCACAGCTGATGCTTGTTTTCGGCGCTGAGCAACGCGCCTGCCCATCGCCCAAAATTTGGCGAGGAGCGACGCAGATCAACGGCAACGTCGAAGACCGTGCCGTGGGTGACGCGAACCAGTTTTCCCTGTGGCTGTTCCATCTGGTAATGCAGGCCGCGCAGAACACCTCGGCCAGACCGGGAATGGTTGTCCTGAACGAACTGGACTTTGCGACCGATGGCTTCCTCGAAGTGGGCATGATTGAAGCTTTCGAAAAAGAATCCTCGATCATCGCCAAACACTCTGGGCTCGATACGGAATACTTCGGGCAGGGCAAGAGGAGTGGCTTTCATCAGTAGATGGTCTCTTCGAGTACGCGCTTGAGGTACTTGCCGTACTCGTTCTTGCAAAGCGGCTCAGCCAGCGCGGCAAGTTGATCGGCGGTGATCCACTTCTGGCGGAAGGCAATTTCTTCCGGGCACGCGACTTTCAGCCCCTGGCGTTTTTCCAGTGTGGAAATGAAATGGCCAGCTTCCAGCAGCGAGTCGTGCGTGCCGGTATCCAGCCACGCGTAGCCGCGGCCCATGATCTCGACGGACAGTTGCCCGGCTTCCAGATACAGGCGATTGAGGTCGGTAATCTCCAGTTCTCCCCTGGCCGAGGGCTTGATGCTCTTGGCCAGCTCCACGACCTGATTGTCATAGAAGTACAGACCAGTGACGGCATACTTGGACTTGGGGGACGTGGGCTTTTCTTCGAGGCTTATGGCCTTGCCATGTGCGTCGAATTCGACGACGCCGTAACGCTCCGGGTCCTGGACATGGTACGCAAACACACTAGCGCCTGCGGGGCGTTGCATGGCACTGCGCAGCAGTTCGGGGAAGTGGTGGCCATGGAAGATGTTGTCGCCCAGGACCAGCGCACAGGGGGCATCGCCGAGGAACTGTTCGCCGATCAGGAAGGCCTGGGCCAAACCATCGGGGGACGGCTGGACAGCGTATTCGAGGTTCAGCCCCCAACGTTTTCCATCGCCTAGAAGCTGCTCGAAGCGAGGGGTGTCCTGCGGCGTGGAGATGATCAGGATGTCGCGAATCCCCGCGAGCATGAGTGTGCTCAACGGATAATAGATCATGGGCTTGTCGTAGATCGGCAGCAGTTGTTTGGAGAGGGCGAGCGTTGCCGGGTGGAGCCGAGTGCCTGAGCCACCCGCAAGAATGATTCCCTTGCGTTTCATGCCTTGTTTCCTGCGAGTTCCTGAATGGCGCGCTGTGCGTATTGCTGCCAGTCAGGGAGGTTGATGCCAAAGGTGCGTTGCAACTTGCGAGTGCTCAGCAGCGAGTACTGCGGGCGCCTGGCCGGGAGGGGATACTCTTCGGTGCTGATGGGCAGCACCTTTTCTTCGTCGAGTGCCAGTGGTATGCCTGCGAGTCTTGCTTCGCGAACGAGGAATCGAGCGAAGCCATGCCAACTGGTCTCACCCGTTGCAACCAGGTGATAGGTGCCACCGGCGGACTTCTGCAGTGTCTGGTTGTCGAGCAGCTTGAAGAGAGCAAGGGCCGTTACGTCGGCGATCAGCTCGGCGCTCGTCGGGGCGCCGATCTGGTCCGCGACGACCTTGAGTTCGTTACGTTCGGCAGCCAGGCGCAGAATGGTACGGGCGAAATTACTGCCTCTTGCCGCGTAGACCCAACTGGTGCGGAAAATCAGGTGGCGGCAACCGCTGGCACGAATGGCATCTTCGCCTTCCAGCTTGGACTCGCCGTATATATTCAGCGGTCCCGTTCTCGCCAGCTCGTCGAGTGGATCAGAGGACTGGCCGTCGAACACGTAATCCGTCGAGTAGTGCACCAGCCAGGCATCCAACTCCTTGGCGGCCTGGGCAATGGCAGCCACGGCGTCGCAATTGATACGGTAGGCACCGGCGACATCGGATTCGGCCTTGTCGACTGCCGTATAGGCGGCTGCGTTGACGATGACCGTAGGACGGATCTTGGAAATGAGGAATTTCAGGCCCTCGGGATCGTTCAGGTCGCCACCGCTCCGATCACGGGCGATCAAGGCGCCCAGCGGTGCCAGGGCTCGCTGCAACTCCCAGCCGACTTGCCCATTGGCGCCCAGCAGTAGAATCCTGCTCATGCGTACTGCCTGCCTACCCAATCGCGATAGGCGCCACTGGTGACATTGCTGACCCAGGCTTGGTTATCCAGGTACCAGCGAACGGTTTTTCGAATGCCCGACTCGAAGGTCTCCTGTGGCCGCCAGCCCAGTTCACGCTCCAGGCGACTTGCATCGATTGCGTAGCGACGGTCATGCCCGGCGCGATCCTTGACGAAGGTGATCTGCTGGGAATACGAGGCCCCGTCGAGACGAGGGCATTCCTGATCGAGAATCTTGCACAGGGCGCGCACGACTTCGATATTGGCCTTCTCGTTCCACCCGCCAACGTTGTAGGTTTCCCCCAGAGTGCCGGCTTCCAGCACTCGACGAATTGCGCTGCAATGATCCTTGACGTAGAGCCAGTCGCGAATCTGTTGTCCGTCGCCGTAAATCGGTAAGGGCTTACCAGCCAGCGCGTTGTGGATGACCAGGGGAATCAGCTTTTCCGGGAAGTGATAGGGGCCGTAGTTGTTCGAGCAGTTGGTTGTCAGTACAGGCAGCCCGTAGGTGTGGTGGTAAGCGCGTACAAGATGATCCGATGCAGCCTTGGAAGCGGAGTAAGGGCTGTTGGGCTCGTAGCGGTGTTGCTCAGTGAAGGCTGGAGCGTCCGGGAGAAGCGATCCATAGACTTCATCGGTCGATACATGGAGAAAGCGAAAGGCCTGTTTCTGTTCTGAGGGTAGCGATGCCCAGTAGGAGCGAACACATTCGAGCAGGCGGAAGGTGCCGACAATGTTGGTCTGGATGAACTCTTCGGGCCCCTCGATCGAGCGATCGACGTGAGATTCAGCGGCAAAATGGAGCACAGCCCGCGGGCGATGCTGGAGCAGGAGCTCGGAGACGAGGGTCGAGTCACCTATATCGCCGACAACGAAAGAGTGTCGCGGGTCGCTCTCCAGGCTCTCGAGATTTTGACGGTTCCCTGCATAGGTCAGCTTGTCGAAGCTGACGACAGGCTCGTCATGATGGGCCAGCCAATCGAGTACGAAATTGGCGCCGATGAAGCCGGCGCTGCCGGTCACGAGAATCGACATGAAAAAGGTACCTGTTGCAGTGTCAGTATTTAGCGGAAGGGTGGCTTGGCGCGGATAGCACTCAGGTGCATGCCATTGCGGGCGGTCGGGAGACTCACTCCACGATCCGCCCGAAGAGGTTCTGGAACATGACCGGATCACGCCCTTCGGTGAGGTCGTAGAGCGAGTAGTAGTGGTTCAGACGTGCACCGCCATCGCGGGTCAGCGGATCCCAGGTCAGGTTGGCGCGGCGCATGGTAGAGGTGCTCATCAGCTCGTCGAAGGGGATGGAGACATAGATGCCCTTGTCAAAGCTGCCTTCGCCGTAGGCTTCCTTGTCGGCGGTGGTGAGGGTCACCCAGGCGCCGAAACGCACGCCGTTCTTGAACTGCCGAGACAGATCCAGAGTGCCGCCCCAGTCGCGAGCCAGGTATCGACCTGCGCTGGCCTGGGCGAGTATGTCTTCGAAGCCGGTCTGCCAGTAGAGCGTGACGAAGCCGGTGGCGGTCTGGTAGTCGCGCAGGCCGAAGTGCTGGTCGAAATCGCGCTGCCGTACGAGGTCGAGGTTGGCACCCAGCGCCCATTCCTTGCCCATGGGCCGGTACAGCAGTTCGCCGCCGACGCCTGCGTACATGGTTTCCAGATATCCGCCGTAGACCATGCCGTAGAGATCCTGGTCCAGCCGTGCAGTCTTGTTCAACTGGAAGGTCGGCATCATGACGCTGGAGTCGGTCATGTACTGGCGGATGTCGGTACGAACCCGCGGCAGGTTGCTCGGCGCGTCGTACTTGAAGTCGTCATAGTTGTTGATCAGGTTGACGCTGAGCAGGCCATTCGCCCACAGGCTGGGAGTGAAGCGATATTCGCTCTCCAGGTCGGCGGTGAATTGGTAAAGCAGGAAGTTGTCCGGACCACCGATGCTCTGGTTGTAGCCGAGGCCGAGGTTGTAGCTGAACGGATCAGGCTTCTGTTGGTACAGGACGGTTTCTTGCTGCGGCAACGGCACGGTCTGCTCGGTGGTACGGCGCAGGTCGTCCAGTGGGCGCTCCTGGTTGGCCACGTCGCGGAATACCTTGCGTGGCACGCTGGTTTCGACGATGGGCTGGCCATAGCGCGTATCGACGACGGTAAACCACTTCACCTCGTCGTCGGTGCTGTTGTCGAGAATGCGCGCAGTGCGGCCAACCGCTTCGGGCGGATACAGGAAACGGGTCTGTTCGCCGTAGACCACTACTTCGCTGTCCTTGCGGGTGATGCGATCCACCTTGTAGCCGGCGTTTTCTTCGAGGCGATGGGAGACGTCGGCCCAGTCTACGGAGTCCTGGCCTTGTGGGGCTGCTTGGTCCTTCAGCGGTTCTGGTGCCGGGTCGCGCACTTTTGCTGGTGCGGTGCGGGTGGCGAAATTGGTGTGCAGGGTGATGCCGAACATGGCGGTGTTGCCGCGCTCGAAGGCGGCGGTCAGGTCGATCGCATCGCTGGCCTTGTAGACCAGGCCGATGTTGAAGGGCGAGTCTTGTTTCTGCCGGTTGTTTAGCGGCTCGTGCTGGTAGTCGTTGCCGTCGTATTCAAGTTTGAATGCGAGCGGCGCCCAGGGCGTTTGCCAGTTGATGCCACCGAAGAGGGAGGGGCGGCCGCGGAAGTAGGCGTTGGAATCAACCGTACCTGCGCGCGAAACGTCGGAGTCGGGCACGGGGCGAGTTTTGAAGCGATCATCGATCCAACCCAGTGGGTTGTCCAGTTCGCCACGGTTACCGATGTAACCCCAGGCTATGCCCAGACTGAAATCGAGATCACCAACCCGCTTGTTCGCTACGAAATACTCACTGGAAAACAGCCCGGTACCGCCGATATCTCTGCCGCCCAGTACAATCGCCGGCGTCCAGCGATCTTCCTGTACGAGGCGGAATTTGACGTCGAACGCTTTGTCCTTGTAGCTCTGGTCGCCACTGAAATCCTCAGCACCATACTTGCGGTTGCTGATAGAGGTATAACGGAACGTGCCCTCCATCCAGTCGAATGGCTGCAAGGAAAAGCTGTAGCGCGTATAGGGATCGGTGCGGTTGGCATTGACGCTGATCTCGCCCGCAGGCGCCATGCGCGCCGTCGGCGTTTGCAGCAGTCCCACCCCACCGAAATCGTTCTGGGTATAGCGAGGATCAGCGCCCGCCAGGCTGGCGCCCGCCAGCAGCAGGTAAAGGCCGTGGCGGCGATTCATGGCGACTCCGAAGTCAGCGTTTGGGTGGCGAGGAATTCAGCCAGCTCGCGGTTGAGATCCGGTGCGCTGGTCTTTATCTCGGAGGCATCCAGAGGAACGAGCAACACGGCACCCGGGGCGGGTGGCGCTGCTTGTTCCTCGCGATTCCAGAGGGCCACGCCGAGACGGGTGACCTGGCCATCAGGCTGGATCAGGTAGAGATAATCCGGGTCGGCATCGGCCAGGGCAGGGCACTGTTGCGCATAGCGATAAGCGGCTTGCAGCGGTGCGAAGGCCAGGGTGCAATCCTCGGCAACGGCTCCGGTGATATGAATACTGTCCGGCCGCGGCGGGAAGATCAGCCGGTCACCGCCCTCGAGTTTTGGTGAGTGCTTGGCATTCAGTTCCAACGCCAACGGGTCCAGGTGATAGATGCGGCGGCCGGTGACTGGAAGCGCGGATACCTTTTCGCCCAGATGTGTGGCGAGGGAGGCGAGTCCGGGATTTCCCTGAAGCATGGCCAGGCGCTGGACCTGGAGCAGATCGAACAGAACGCCTGCCTTCAATCGCCGCTGTTGTTGCTTCAGGCTTTGGCGTTGCCAGGACGCACCGAGCCAGTAGCCCTGGGGATCGATCTGCACCTGTTGCAGCAATTCGCCCAGGCGTAGGCCCTCGAGGATTTCAACTTCGCCGGCATAAGGCATTTCGCCCAGGACTTCTATGCGGGTATTTGCGACAGCGCTGAAACTGGCAACGACGCTGGCCGCCAGCAGGGCCAGCCTGATGATTCTCATGGCTGTCCCTTGTAAGGTCGCAATTGAGTGAGGGTGACATGCAGGCTGGGGGTGACCTGCTGGCGGCTTTGCATGATGAAGCCGTCACTGGGGTCGATCCAGTAACTGTTGGTGCCGCTCATACCTTCGACAGGGGCACGCAGGTGTTCGTCGATCCGCAACAGGGAGTGTTCCTGCCCCAGGATGCTGACGGTCTCCATTCCCGCACGACGCAGGTTGCCATCGAGCGGGATGCCCAATTGATAGTTCGGGCCCAGATCAACCCAGCGTTGGCTGATCTGCTCATTGGCAACATGTTGCAGGCCACTGTGGAATGGAGAGTCGGCGGCCAGCCGGGTTCCCAGCAGGTCATTCGGGAAGCCCAGCGTGCGTACCACTATGCCGTCCTGCAGGAGCAGCAACTGGTTCGAGGAGGCTCGCCAGTACTGCAGGTCGCCTTTGACGCGCACCAGTGCCATCACCGCCGAGCCATACTCGGTGGTGACCTCGATCTGGTAGTAGGGCACGGCGTCGACCTGGTCGCGCGTCACGTCCAACGATGCTGGGCCGCTGAGGCTGGCGCCCAGGGTGTCCAGCGATGCCCGCATCAGCGAGTTGCACGCGCACAGCGAAGAGGCAAGCGCCGCTAGCGCCAGAAGACGATAGGCGTTCATGGTGTCCTATCAGTTGGTATTGAGGTTGCGCTGGATGGTCGAACCGGTCCCCAAAATGCCAGCGGACGGCACGAGCTGGCTGATCAGGCGGTTCCAGCGAGTCACACTGGCCGGACCGACATAGACGACATCCTGCGGTTGCAACTGGAACTGTTGGGCGAGGATGAAGGCTGTAGGAGAGTCGGCATCGAGCTGGAAGACCTTGGCGCGCTCGGTTTCCAGATTTTCTACACCGCGAATGACGTAGACCGCCTTGCCGTTGGCCGTGGTCTGGTTCAGGCCGCCGACGCTACCCAACGCATCAGCCAGGTTCATCTCACGGGTCTTGAAGGTCAGCGCACGTGGTGCGTTGACTTCGCCCATCAGGTAGACCTTCTTGCGGTCGTTGTACGGCAGGTAGATGCGGTCCCCATCCTTCAGATACAGGTTGTACAGGTCCGAGCCTTGCGCTGTATTCAGGGAGTCCAGGTTCAGGTGGAAGGTCTGGTTACCACGTTGCAGAGTCAGGCCGGAAAGGTCAGCGTTGGTCGTATCCAGTTGCGCCGCGCCGATGGCTTCCATCAGTGTCAGCGGCGTAGTGGTAATCGCCTGCGGGCCCGCCTTAACGAAGGCGCCGTTGAGTACGACGCGCTGGCTAGCGAAGCGCAGCACGGCGATGTCCACCTGAGGTTGCTCGACGTAGGTGGCCAATGCGTTGCTGATGGTCCGGCGTACATCCTCGATTGTTCTGCCGGCCACTTTCAGCGTGCCGACATAGGGGTAGAACAGGCTACCGTCCGGCCTTACCAGGCGCCCGTTGGCATCGGTCTGCTGCTGTTGGCCCGCCGGCGACGTCAGCTCGGGATGATCCCAAACCGTGATGTAGAGCAGATCGCCGGCGCCGATTAGATAGCTCTCGGGCTTAAAGCCGACCAGCTCTTCCGGAATAGCGCCCGCTGCCTGCGTCGCAGCCTCGACTGTGAGCAGCTTCGGGGTGATCTGAACGAGCTGGACACGGCTGGATTCGGCCGAATCTTCCTGCATCAGACGTCCGGTATCCAGGTTTTGGCCGGGGGAGAACATGCACCCCTGAAGCGCAAGGGCGGACAGGATGGCGAGAGACAATGGGCGAATCATGGGAGGCTACACAAGAAGGTATGGAAAATGGCGAGGAGAAATGCCGTCGCCGGAAGCCCTGCGCGCGAGGCTGCGGGCCGGGAGGCTGCGGAGGTTAGCAATAGGAGTTGGTAGCGGCTGTAGGAAAATGACGGCCAGAGAGGGCAGTAAAATCGCTAAATCTGCGAGGGCTTAGCTAGTAGGCGTTCTTGTGGACGAAGCCCTTGAACAGGGTGAGAAATACGATCTTCAGGTCCCACCAGAGTGACCAGTTGTTGATGTAGGCCAGGTCGAACTCCACCCGCTTCTGCATCTTCTCCAGCGTATCCGTTTCACCCCGCCAGCCATTCACCTGAGCCCAGCCGGTGATTCCTGGCTTCACCTTGTGACGCAGCATATAGCTGCTGATCTGGCCCCGGTATTCCTCGTTGTGCGCAATGGCGTGCGGACGCGGACCGACGATGGACATATCACCGAGGAACACGTTGATGAACTGAGGTAGCTCGTCCAGCGAGGTTCGACGCAAGAAGCCTCCCAGCGGCGTAATTCGGCTGTCGTTGCGAGTGGCCTGGGTGACCGTCGCGCCATTTTCCATGACGCGCATGCTGCGGAACTTCCATACCTCAATGGAGCGACCGTCGATGCCGTAACGCTTCTGGCGGAAGAACACCGGGCCAGCAGACGTGAGCGTGACGGCTGCGGAAATCACGATCATCGGAAGTGCGATCAGGCACAGGATCAGCGAGGACAGCACGACGTCTTCCAGACGCTTGACCAGGGCACTGGCACCAACCATTGGGCTGTCGAAGATGCTAATGGTGGGGATGCCGTCGATGTTCTGCGCGCGAGCGTGGAGCAGGTCGAAGACGAACACATCGGGAATGATGTAGACCGAGGTGGTGGTATCGCTCAATTGCTCCACCAGCCACTTGATTCGCTTCTCGCTGCGCATCGGTAGAGCAATGTAGATGCGGTCGAGATCACCGGCACGTGCACGTTCGACCAAGGCATCCAGGTCACCGGAAATCGGCAACTTGACCTTTCCTTTACCCACGCCGACCGGTTCATGACGTTTGTCATCGTAGAAGCCAGCCAGCTCCAGACCCATCCAGGGGGCGCTGGCAATACTGGTGGCCAGCCGCTGACCCAGCTTCCCTGCTCCAGCAATTGCGACTGAGCGGGTATTAACACCGCGGCGGCGTAAAGCGTGCAGCCCCAGGCGCAACAGAATGCGATAGCCACAGAGGCCACTCAGCACCAGAGAGAACCACAGAGTCTGCCCCGTACCATTGAGCACGGTAATTTCAGGGCTCAGGTAATCGGTCACTGCGATTCCGGCAAAAGTCACCGCCCAGATTCCACTTACCTTGCGCAGTTCTTCGCGACTCCGCTCACCCCTCCATGAGGTGTACAACTTCCCGAAGTCGCCGAGCAGGTAGAAGATCACCATCGCAAATAGAATAGCGATGACGGCGGAGTAGTCCCACTGTACAGCGTTGGCTTCGATCACTGCTTCCATGCCGATGCATATCACGGCGAGGTCGAGCAACTTCTGTAGGATGGAAATGGTGGCTTGATGTGGACGAAGAATCCCGCGATCCATCCTATTCATTGCTTTATTCCAGTTTTTAGATGAAGAAGGTGGTAAGTCATTGGGGCGAATGAGTGGAGCGGCTTTGTTATTTTTGAGAAATATTCTGGATATATCTTCTGTTCCATTTTATGGCAAACTTTATTCCGCTAGAGAAATTCCAGTAGTTGTACTTTGATAGTGGGGACTTAGTGCTTCTCTCTTGGAGAGCGTGATGAATTCCAACTGTCTTTATGCCGACTACTCGCAAGTTTTTTGCATGTGCTTGCATGCATATATCAGAATCCTCACAATATAGTCGGTATCTTTCATCTAAAGGTGGAGTATTGGTGAGTTTGGAAGATATAAATAGAAATGCCCCTAGCGCCCATTCAATTTCAAAGATGTTGCTTTTTATTTCATTTAGATAATGGTTGTTGATGGACTCGGTTTTTTTGAATCTGTTTTTTAGAAAGGCTGTTAAAGTAGGAAATTTCCTCCAGGAAACCTGAATTGACCCATCCGGGTAGTGTAGTAATGGGGCTGCAACGCCAATCTCACTCACGAGACCTACCTGCGTTATAAAATTTTCAAAAGCGCTCTTCTCGAAGTAGCAGTCTGGGTTTATTAATATTATATTTTTTCCTTGTAAGGAGTGTTTTCTGATTAGATCGTTGTTGTTCTTTGAGAAGCTCTCAAGTCTGTTTTTTCTAGTCAGGTGAAAGGAAGTATTTCCGTTAATTTCTCGCTGGAGTTGTTCATAGGTGTCGTCGGTTGATGCAGCATCGCAAATATATATTGGTATATGAGATACGTTCCGGCAAGATGAAATAAGTTTTGAAATGTGTGGGGCGTGATTGTGCGTTACAATGAGGATCGCGAAAGAGGATATGTCTTTATTGTGGGTCGATTGCATTTTTTATCTCTAATATAAAGTTTTCTATGAAGAAACTTTGGCATTTAACAATAGATTCGCTCATCATTTTTCGGCGAAGCTGGGCAGAATCAACTAGAATTTCTAGCTTTTCCGAAACTTCACCAATGCTGTCCGCTATGAATCCATTTCGACCATCTTCGATAAAATAATGAGATGCCGGGGTTCTTAGGGATACAATTGGGAGTCCATAACTAAGTGCTTCTAAGTTAACCAGTCCAAATGTTTCGATTAATTCGCTTGTAAATAGAAAGATGGATGCGTCACGAAAAATTGTATATTTGTCTTCTTTGCTGACTGCGCCAAAGAAATTAATATCCTTTGCATACTCTGGTTCTCTATTGCAGAGGGATTTAAGGGTGTTTACATATATGGGGTCTAAGGGCTTCCCCGCGATGGTAAGCGTTGCGTTTTGATATTTAATTTTTAGTTTAAAAAAAGCCTCAATAGCAATTTCAGCCCCTTTCCCAAATGTAAGGTTTGAGAAAAAAAGTATGTTTATTTTTTTGCTAAACAATCTTCTTTTAATTAGGTAATTAAAATCTCGAGAGTTGAACTCGTTCCTGTCTAATATTCTATTTGGTATTGTGTGAATGTTCTTTTCTTTTATCGTTGTCTGCTGATGGATGCGACGTGAGTGGCTGGGATTTATGCAAATTGCTTCAGCATTTCTGAATATAAATCGATCTACGAGATTTGGCTTTTTGTTTAAATCGAATTCTGCGTGGAAGTGATAGATTATTCGCTTGGCTCCCAAGAGGTTTAGTCCGATAGAAATTGCGTAATCCCGCAGCTTTGCAAATCCAGTTGGCGTAAATGAGAAGTATATAAATTTTGGCTTTTCCGTAATAAAGGATTTGAAGATTCTTATCGTATAAATAAGACCTTCAAAAAGTTTTTCCGCTTCAAATTTTCCCGGGGTTGATCGTTCGTTGTTATCTGATGCAATATCAATAAAAGTGTAATTTTCCTTGAGGTTATTGTGGATTATCCTCGAGACAACCTTGGCGCCGTTAATTGGTCCTCGAAGGTGGATTAGAAATAGCCCTTGATTTTTCATGGCGTGATAGGATTGCTGCTGTAATTAGTATGGACGCTAGAAATATAAAACGCGTGGACAGTATTTCGGTTGTGAAGGACATGATTAATATAAAAATTGGAGCTGCAATCCAGAGTCGTTCGCTCTGTGGAAGGCTCTTTATCTTTTTTATGGGGCTAAGGAGTATTATGAAATATAGTAAAAGCCCTTGAATTCCGAAGTTTGCTGATAAGGTAAAATACTGCGAGTCTGAGTCGATTATTCCTTCATTGTCGCCAATGTTAGCCATCGATATATAATTGGATCCATGTCCAAAGGGGTTTTCTTTGATTGCAGAGATTATTTTTTCGTACTTTATTATTCTTGCTTTTAACGTGCCCATGCTCATTCTTTCTTGAATTATGTAGCTGGATGAGTTTTCGGCAAAGTTTAGGTTTAGTGAGTTTATGCTTAAGATGAATGTTGCGATGAGCGAGAGAGTAAAAATTGTTAATTTATACGCTACTTGTTTTTGATTGATGCGATTGGATATATATACTATGGAGCACGAAACTAGTAGTGCGAGCGCAGGTGTGGTTTTTAAAGGGGCGAGGGCAAGGAGAACGCAAGAAATTACTATTATTCTGTTAAGAATCTTACTTTTGATCGGTAACGCATGCAAGATTAGAGCAGAGAATAGAAAATAAGTGCTCAGATAACCTGGGTCTTCGAATGACGCAAACGCTCTAAATACTTTTGAATCTTCATTACTTCCGATATATAGGGATGACCAACTATCTGCTGCCCATCCTTTTTCGAATGGCAAGATTCCAAAAAGAATATGCAATATGGTATGGAGTGTTACTATCGGAAGCGAAATTATAATTGCTTTTCGAAAAAGGACTACTGTGTCGATGCCTTTTTTGTTAGTTGCTATGATTAATGGAAGGGCGAGCAATATTTAATATGTGTGAAAAAAGCTGAGCGCGGTTTTTTCACTTATTCCGTTTATGCAGGATATTACTATGCAGTTTAAAAGAAATAGGTAGTAAGGTCTTGTTATCGGGCCGAGACCAGGCAGCTTAAAGCGGTTTTTTATTATTAGTACTAAAAAATAAGTGGTGCATATCGTCGGAAGTATGGCGAGATAGCCATAATATATAATATCTCTCCCTCCTATCGAGTATAGAATCCTTTTTATGGCGCCAAAGAATATCTGATCAAGCAATATCAGCGTTAATATGGCTTCAATTTTTCGCTTGGAGAATTTTTCTGAACTGTTCAAGGTCAAGTTGCTTGTAGGGGTGAGTGATGAACGGGGTTACAGGTGATTTTAATAATTCTTTAATTGGCTGAGATAGAATCTGCGTTGACGACATGAATAGGGAGCTTGGATTAAAAGCATCCTCATTCAAGTAAATATCGTTGCTGAGTTTGTATTGAGAAATATCATCCCAAAGGAAAATTGAAGGCTTTCCCGTTAGAATAAAGTCAAATGCAATGGATGAATAATCTGATATGAGAAGGTCAGCCTTTTTAAATAGCTTATCTAGGTCTCCTTCCTGTGTGATGTCAATTATGTTGCTCGTGTGTGGGGAGGCTATTTTCTCGCCCCTTGATGGATGAGCTTTATAAAGAAGCAACGCATTGTTGACCGTAAGCCAGCTTTCTAATAGAGGGTTTTTTAGAAGTTCTGGATAATACGGGTAATCTCTAAATGTAGGAGCGTAGAGAATAATGTACTTTTCTTCGCGACTTGAAATTGACTCGGCTTTTTTGGGGGGGCGGGATATTTTGGGGTGCAGCCTTATTATTTTTTTGGAGGAGACCCGCCAAGCGCTTGATATTATTTTTACGTGCTCTGCATCATGGGCGAAGACATAATCCCATTCTATATAAGGAAGTGGAATATTTAAGCGGCTTTTGAGTTCTATCCAGCGTTGTTCTACTTTGCTGTCGAAACCAATACTTTTAATTGGTCTTCCATGCCATAGATTGATTTTTATGGACCAGGGTGGCGGGATGGGAGTTATATCAGTACTGTCATGGGAGAAGACTAAGCAACGTGAGTTGAATATGGTGAGAAACCACCTGACAGAGTACTTTCTTATAAATTTATCTGAGCTGGTTTGAAGTTTGTTAAGGGGGGGAGGGCCATCGTGGCTCCAATAGGTGAATTTTGCAAACTCTGCGTTGTTTGATAGCGCCTCGAATAGATCGCGAGGATACCCCGTGAAGCGATTGAATCCAGAGCTTATTATTATATTCTTCTTCGATGAAAAGTGGCTGGCTAAACCTAGCAAAGAAATAGCTATTGATCTGGTTAGGTGAAGTAGTTTTCGACTTATAGGCTTCTTCATTATGTATGTTCTATTTTACGGGTATTTTATTGTGAGATTTTAGTATTAAGAGTAATAAAGTGGAGCGTGAGATGAAAACTAAAATTTCAGTTGCCAGCACTGAAAGAGAGATGGTTAGTGCGCTTATGTTGTCTAAGGTGTACAGCGTGAAAAGTACTGCGGCGTTAAATACTGCAGCTATTACCACTGTTCTGTTGGCAATATCCAACTTGTTGATAGCTGAGAATGCGGGATATCCGAAAGAAGTGGCTAGGTAGCTGAATACCATAGCGAATAACATTGCACTGAAAGTATACTTTGCCTCTCCAAATTCTGCGCCTAATGTGCATATCAGAATGTCGTCTGAGAAAAAAATTAGAAAAGAAGAAATGCATGTCAATAATGATGTCGCACAAGCGGTTATAATCAGAAAAGCACGCCAGTTCGGCCTCTTTGCCATATATGGGTAGAGTACTTGATTAACTGGAAGTGCTGCACCAGCCTTATAGATTTGCTGGCAGGCATAGAAGTGCGCTGTTTGTATAGGGCCGGCTAGGCTAACAATTGCAGTAGATGCTGTCGTGTAGGAGGCCACTGCTAGTCTTGAAATGAAAAACGGTACGGCGCTTAGGAATTCTTCCAGTATTATTCTAAAGGACGGGATACGGATGGAATACCCAATCTTATATAAATGCAGCGTCGAGAGTATGGCCGCTAAAATCTGAGCGGCCCCCCACCCTAATATCACCAAGTAAGCGTCTTGGTCGGATTTTATCGTGAGAATTATGAATATAAAGTAAAGGATTTTTGATCCGACGGTATAAAGAGTTATAGATTTTAGATTTTCCAGTCCTATGAATAGCCAGTTAGCTTGGTATGCCTGTCCTATTATAGGAAGTATAGCCAACATGAAAATTGGCATGCTGTCTCTGTATTGAGGGGAGAGTATTGGGAACCCAATTGTTACTGCGGATGCAAATAGGGTTAGTGGGATTTTTCCAATAAATACTGAGCCTATTAAATTGTTGATGGCATGTTTGTCATCTAGGTTTCTGGAAATTTTATATGTGCTAGATAATCCATATCCAAAATCGGTTATTATGATCGATAGTTGCGTTAGGGACAATGCTAGGGCTATGGTGCCGAAGGTTTCAAGCCCCATTCTACTAGTCAGGATTGGGACAAGTAATAGTGGGAGGAAATTTGATAATTGGGTGAGTGTCGCAAAAAACGTATTTTTGAGTAGGGGGTGGGTTAGAGCACGTTGAATGGATTTTAGGTCTGGCATCCGTATTAACTTAGCTTTTCAATTATAGATGAAATGGTGTCTAACGAGGATTTTAGTGTTGATATATGTTCATGGTTGAAGTGGCTTAAGGTCTTTTTTATTTGTGTGCTGGATATTCCCTCTGTTCTTGGGAGGTATATTACATTGCATAGATCTTGCAGGTGGTCAAATTTCCCGGCCCAATCATCGCCCATCCCTAGTGTAGTAACTCCAAAGCTTTTTATGTCTTGCTCTTTTTGTCCCCAGGAACTCTCCGGTATTGCTTGGTCTACATATTTTATAGAGTTAACAATTTCTATCCTTTCTAAGAACGGAATTATTGTTTTTTTACCTTTTAGCTCATTGAATTCGTCGGTGGATACCCCGACGATTAGCTTGCCGCCTATGCTCTTAAGACGCATTAGGAGTTTTAGGTGGCCGTGATGAAAAAGGTCAAACGTGCCGTATGTTATGATCGTATGTTTAGTTTCGTCCATTTATATCTATCCACGCTACCGCCCAGGATTTTTCGTTTAGTTCCTGAGACGTGGCGTTACAAATTGTTTATGCGTATGGTTAGGGTTGGTGATGCTTGCGGCGCAGATCAAAATTTGATCTTCTTAATTTGCTCTTGAGATATTTTTATTTGCTGTTTTTATCTGAAGTTCTCGTTGCAGGAGGTTAAGTAGCAACACTGATCTTTCTGCTCCATCCTTTTTTAGGAAAATAGCGTCTATTTCATTTGTTCCCAGGCAGTTTATGACTACTTTTTCTCCTTGATTAAATTCTGCTTTTTTTAATGGTTGGGGTGTCCTAAATTTGTCTATTACTTCGTTTCGAACTTGTAGTGGCATTGCTCCAAATCGAACAATGTGACTGACTCCACGAGTAGATCGAATTGGCATCCAATTATCTTTTTCGTTATCCAGTTCTATAAAAATGTAACCTGGAAACAGTGGCTCTTCCTGGCATGACAATTTACCGTTTCGTAAACTTTCAATCTGGCGTGTCGGAAAAAGGCACAGGTATCCCTGGTATTGCAGATTTTCTAGCGCGCGAGCGTCCTGTCGCGGCTTACATTGCACTAGGTACCAACGCTTTTGGAATGTGGCTTGCATTTCTTTCTCCCCTAGCGGGGCTCTCTCGAGGTATCAGGACTTATCCGAGAGATACTCATACTGATAGTTGCTGTACGTCCCATTCCCGTAGTAATCCGCCGCACGTCGCTCGACACCGTTGAGGATGGCGCCCTTGAGCTGGATGCCGTTCTGCGCGAAGCGGCGGATGGTCAGCTCGATCTCGCGAGGGGCGTTCTGGCCGAAGCGTGTGACGATCAAGCTGGTGCCGGCCTGATGTCCGACAATCGCGGCGTCGGTGACGGCCAGCAGGGGAGGGGTGTCGAGGATGATCAGGTCGAACGAACTGCTCGCTGCTTCAAGCACATCGGTGAAGTTGGGATGCATCAGCAATTCGGACGGATTCGGTGGGATTTCTCCGCGGGAGATGAAGAAGAGATTTTCCACCTTGGTCGGCTGCAGCGCCTGTTCGAAGCTGCAACGCTGGATGAGCAGGTCGGACAGACCGACTTTTTCGCTGGCGCCGAGAGTCTTGTGCAGGTAGCCCTTGCGCATGTCGACATCGATCAGCAGAACGCGCTGGCCGGTCTGGGCGATCACCGCGGCGAGGTTTGAACTCACGAAGGATTTGCCGACGTCGGGGCTCGGGCCGGAGATCATCAGACGATTGTCACCGGACTCCAGCATGGCGAAGTGCAGGCTTGTACGCAGACTGCGCAGGGATTCGATCGCCAGGTCGGTGGGATGGCTGGTCGCCAGAAGCGGAGCAATGCCACGGCTACCTTTCCGGCCACTGCTGCGCTGGTCTTCCTCATTCTTGTGCAGCGTGCTGAACGGGACCGACGCATAGACCGGGAGACCCAATTGTTCGATGGCATCGGCGGACTCGATGCCGCGGTTGAACGCCTTGCGCAGCAGGACGAGGGCGACCGCGAGGAACAGGCCGAGCATTGTCGCGATGGCAACGATCATGGGCTTTTTCGGTTTCACCGGTTTCGTGATGTCGACATCGGCGCTATCGATCACCCGAACGTTGCCTACAGCGCCGGCACGCACGACATCAAGCTCCTGGCTCTTGTTCAGCAGTTGGGTATAGATGGTGGTACTGACTTCCACGTCGCGGGTCAGGCGCAGCAGATCCTGCTGGGTCTCCGGCAGGCTTTCGACGCGCTTGGACAAGCCATTCTGCTTGGCGGTCAGTTCGCCGATCTGTCTGGCCAGGGCCTGATAAGCCGGGTGTTGGCGGGTGAACTTGCGGTCCATTTCCGCTTGCTGAAGTTTCAGCTCGGAGATGCTGGTATCCAGGGCAACGCTCTGGTCGAGCAGGGCTTTGGTTTCCAGGCTGATGTCAGCGGACTTGGCCTTGGTCTGGTAGCTGCTCAGGGCGTTCTCGGCGGTTTCCAGGTCCTTGCGGACTTCCGGCAGTTGGCCACGGAGGAAATCGAGGCTGGAAGCTGCTTCGGCAGAGGCACGCTTGACGTTCTGCAGCACGTATTGATTGCTGATTTCGTTGAGGACGGCCTGCGCTTTCTCCGGATCGGCGTCATCCAGCGTCAGGTCGAGAATGCCCGACTCCTTGCCCGTTTCCGAAACTTTCAGGGCATCCTGATAATTCAGGATCGTGCTCAGGCGACGATGCTTGATCACCTGGAAATGCGTACCGGGATTGGCTTGCAGATTCTGCACCTGCAACTTCAGGCCGTTTACGTCGTAGCTTTGTCCGACCTGACCTTCAATGAGCAGATTGTCGTCATCGTCGAGCAGGCGGAATTGGCCAGCTTCCCCTGCGATGAGGGTGAGCGGCTTTTCCAGCAAAGCGGCCGGGACCTCGAGCTGGAAGATGTTCAGCTCCTCGCCACCCCAGGCAAAGCGGCTCATGCCCAGGACCGGAGAGGCGATGTCGCCCGGCTGCTCGGGCTGGTAGCGGCGCTCCAGGAAGTTGCCGATCAGCGGGAAGCGGGAGGGCTGAACGTCGATGTCCAGGCGCAGGTCATCCACGGTCTTGCCGATCACGTTGCGCGAAGTCAGCAACTGAATCTCGGTGACTGCCGGCGATTGGGCGCCGAGAAGATCTCCCATCTCGGTCAGGCCGGGAATACCGGGCGACTTCTGTTCCACCTGGATGGTCGCGGAGGCGCGGTAGATCGGCGTTGCGAGCAGGGCGTAGGCAGTACCTGCCAACATGAAGCCAGCAGTGATCCCTGCGATCAGCCACTTGTGGTCGATGAGAACGCCAAAGAGTTGGAGCAGGTCGATTTCATCGTCGTCAGCGGGCGACGGCAGGACCTGGGATTGCAAATGCTGCATGAAGGTTACTTCGCGGTGAGCGCTTATCGAGTGGTGCGGAGGTATTTCGACCATGAGGAGACGGCCTCTTCGATCAAGGCGTAGGCATGCTCGAAGGCCGCGGAACCTTGGCGGTAGGGATCAGGGATTTCACGGTCGTTCTGCCATTTGCCGAGCAGGAAGGTCTTGCCTCGGGATTGCGGGGAGTACTGGGTGAGGTCGCGCAGGTGTTTGCGCTCCATGACCAGCACCAGATCCGACTGCTGCAGGAGGTCCTGTGTCAGTTGCCGTGCGCGATGGGGGGGCGGCTGGTGACCGTGCCTTGCAAGAGTGGCCAGGGCTTTGCTCTCCAGCGGCTTATCCACCAGTGCTCCCAGGCCCGCCGATCCAAGTCGGATGTTGCTGTCCCGCACGGCTTCGCGCAGCAGGTGCTCTGCCGTGGGGCTGCGGCAGATATTGCCGACGCAGACGATGAGCACCTGATTGAACACGCTGAATTCCGCCGTTAGTGAATGGGGTTGAACCTAGGGCAGGCGAAATTAAGCTCCACCAGAAAGCGATTCAATGCGCTATCCGGCCAAACGGGGCCTTTAGGAAAGTTCTGATGGCTGCGCAGGCAGATGCTGGGTGGGTGTGGGTAGTACTCCCACAGGCGCGAAGCGGAGTTGAGTGACGGCATTGCGCCAGTGAGCAAGTGCCTGCATTAGAACGGCGCTCGGGCCTTCAAGGAGGCCCTGGCCGCTCTAGAACGGGGATGTTTCCCAGGTGATCACACCTATCCGCTAGCGGCTGACAGCCAGTCCTTCGACACGGGAGGAACTGAAGCGCGCGTACAGGTCTTCCAGCGAGGAACGCAGGTGCTCTCGGGAATGCAGAGCCTGAATGTTGAGGCTGTTTCGCAGCAGATTGGCTCTGGTTTCGGGGGCGGCATCCGCAAAGGCGGTGACCTGACGGCAGGCTTCATCGAGATTCCTGGCGGTCGTCAGATGCTCCGCCTCGAAGGGGCCGATGCTGCGCAGGGCGATGGGCAGCTCCAGCTTGGCCGCTTCCAGCACGGAGATCGGAAAGCCATCCCACGCCGCGCTGTGGAAATACAGGTCCAGCCCTTTCATGTGGGCGACCACCTCGCTGCGCGGGCGCCAGCCGGTCACTTCGATGCCGGCCTGCTCCAGGTCAGCCATGGCGCGCGGGTCGCCGCCGCCGATCCATTTGAAGTGCGCCACGTCCTGGCAGGCTGAGGCCAGAGCGCGGAAGTAGTCGTGGCCCTTCTGCCGGCTGATGCGGCCGACCATGCCCACCACCGGTTTGTCGGTCAGGCTGCGGATGCTGGGAACCACCGGCAATTCGTCGCAGACATTGACCAGGCCCCAGGCTTGTTCAGGTCTTACCAGCTCGCCAGCGATGCGTTGCTCGTCCTTGCCGCAGCCGGCGATCACTGCGGTGCGCTTCGCCAGGGCATTCTCGATCAGTCGATAGGCTTTGAGCATGAGCGGATGGTCGCCGCGCAGGAAGGCGAAACCGTGCGGTGTGTAGATCACCTTGTGCGCCGGGATGAACGGCAGTGCGCGGATCAGGGCGCCGGCGTAGGTGCTGTGCAGGTGGATGACGTCCGGTTGCACGCGGTCGATGTAGGGCTTCACCCGCGCCAGGCTGGAAAGGCGCCGTGGCACCAGTTCCCTGTGCTTGAACAGGCCCTGGCCTTCCTCCCCGGTGGTATCGCCTTTGCGCACCGAGGCCAGCAGGTAGTGTTCGTGCTGCTGGGAGTTGAGGATGTAGGAGTTGATGGCCGAGGTGACGCCGCCGCCGAAGGATTCGGTGATGTGCAGGATTTTCATAAAGCGATGCAGGCCCCTGGAAAATTACACGCAGTAACTAGGCGACCAAACAGCTGAATATGGTCTTGCTGGGCTAGAGCGTAGTCCTTTTCATCATCGCTTTGTAAGGTTTTCTGACGCTTTTTTCGGAGTGAAAATATTGCGTCAAATTATCGGCGATTTCCCAGTCTCTCGCCCCAGGGAGTGACGGCGGACTCGATCAGTGCATAGGCGCGCTCGAAGGCTTCCGGGCCCTGGCGGTAGGGGTCGGGGATTTCCTGGTCGGCCTGCCACTTGCCGAGCAGGAAGGTCTTGCCCCGCGCCTCGGGGGCGAGGCGGATGACGCTCTGGACCTGAACGTGCTCCATCACCAGCACCAGGTTGGCTTCGTGGACCAGTTCAGGAGTGAGTTGCCGGGCCCGATGGGGTTGGGGATGCTGCTCGTGGCGGCGCAGGATGGCCAGCGCGGTGCTCTCGATCGGATGGCCGACCAGCGCCCCCAGGCCGGCCGAACCGACGGCAATGTCGGTGCCCCGCAAGGACTCGCGCAGTAGATGTTCGGCAATGGGACTGCGGCAGATGTTGCCGACGCAGACGATCAGAATCCGGTTGAACACAAGGAGCGTCCCTGGCCGCGACCGTAGATCGTCAGAAATCTATCGGTCGCGGCGCAGGGGCGTCAAGCTGCCGGCGTGAGTGCTGGCTGGCTGGCTCAGCTCGGGCTGGCCGGCGGTGCTTCTTCGGCGGTGCTTTCTTCCTGGGCAGGCCGCTCCAGCGCCACCTGGCGGATGGACAGCCGGATCTCCGCCGGCAGCACACGCTTGGCGGCGCCTTCGGCCAGTTCGCCGAGCAGTTCGTGGTAGCTCAGCTTGCCGTTCTCATCTTTGCGCAGCACGCCTTCGTCGAGCAGGGTCTGGATGAAATGGCGGAACAGGCTCTTGTCGAAGAACTCCGGGGCGTTGAGACCGTGGAGCACCGATACGCGCTGGGCCATCACGGTGCAGAGGTTTTCCAGTTCCTCGGCGCTGAGCTGCTTCTGCCCAGCGTTGAGCACCAGCGAGATGGACATGTAGAAGCGCTGCAGGGTCTGGGCGATGGCGCGGGCCAGCAGGGTCAGCAGCACGTACTGGCGCGAGCTGGGCGGCGGGCGGATGAAAGTGTCGTTTTCCTGCTTGAGCAGTTCGCTGGCGACCATGGCCTGCAGCCACTGGTCGACCACCGCGTCCAGCTCGTCCAGGCTCCAGCGGATGAACAGTTCGGCCTGTAGGTAGGGGTAGAGCGCGCGGGTATAGCGCAGCAGCTGCTCGCGGCTGATCCTCCCGCTGTTCTGGAAGAAGCTGGCGATCAGCGCCGGCAGGGCGAATATGTGCAGCACGTTGTTGCGGTAGTAGGTCATCAGTACCGCGTTCTGCTCGTCGAGGTAGCAGATACGGCCGAGGGCGTCCTTCTGCTCGCTGAGCAGGTTCATGCTCTTCACGTACTCGATCAGTTGCTGGCCGTCGCCCTCGGGCAGCGTGGCGCTGGGGGAGTAGGGGACCTTGCGCAACAGGTCGAGGTAAAGGTCGATCACCCGTGCCAGGGCGGTTTCGTCCAGGGCCAGGCGGGTAGTGGAAAGCAGCGCCAGCGCCACCAGGTTCACCGGGTTGATCGCCGCGGCGTCGTTGAGGTGGCGGGCAACGTCGCGGGCCAGGTGGTTGGTGGTTTCCGACAGCCAGGCCGGGCGGTATTCCGGGCCCAGCTCCTGCTGGCGCCAGTCCGGCTGCTGCTGGTCGAGGAATTTATCCAGGTGGATCGGCTCGCCGAAGTTCACCCAGACCTGGCCGAAGCGCTGCCGCAGCGCGCCGACCACCTTGAAGATGTCGAAGATCGATTCCTTCTTCTTCTCTGCGCCACGCAGTTCGCCCAGGTAGGTGCGGCCTTCGAGCACGCGCTCGTAGCCGATGTACACGGGGACGAAGACGATGGGCCGGCGCGAGTCGCGCAGGAAGCTGCGCAGGGTGATCGCCAGCATGCCGGTACGCGGGTGCAGCATGCGCCCGGTGCGCGAGCGCCCGCCTTCGACGAAGTACTCGGTGGAGAAGCCGCGGCTGAACAGGGTGTGCAGGTATTCGTTGAACACCGCGGTGTACAGCTGGTTGCCCTTGAAGCTGCGGCGCATGAAGAAGGCGCCGCCACGGCGCAGGATCGAGCCCACCACCGGCATGTTGAGGTTGATGCCGGCGGCGATGTGCGGCGGGGTCAGGCCGTTGCGGAACAGCAGGTAGGACAGCAGCAGGTAGTCGATGTGGCTGCGATGGCAGGGCACGTAGACGATCTCGTGGCCCTGGGCGACTTCCTGCACGCGCTCGATGTGGTTGACCTTCACCCCCTCGTAGAGCTTGTTCCAGAACCAGGTCAGGGTCACTTCGAGGAAGCGGATCACCGGGTAGGAGACGTCGGCGGCGATCTCGTTGGCGTAACGCAGTGCCAAGGTCTCGGCCTTGTCCTGGGAAATCTTCTGAGTCTCGCATTCTTCCTGGATCGCCTGGCGCACCAGCGGCGCGCGTAGCAGGCCTTTGACCAGGGTGCGACGGTGCGAGAGGTCCGGGCCGATCACCGCGGTCTTCTGGTTGCGGAAGTGCACGCGCAGGATGCGCTGGACCATGCGCAGGGTGCGCTCATGGCCCTTGTTCTGCTCCACCAGTTCACGCAGGTGGATCGGCGCGGAGAACTGAACGCGGGTCTTGCGCCCGAGAATCAGGATGCGCGCCAGCTTGCGCAGGCGTCCGGTGACCGCCCAGTTGTCGGCGAACAGCAGCTTCCAGGCGCTCTTCTCGCTGTCCGGCGACTGGCCCCAGAACACGCTGACCGGGACGATCTGCGCATCGTCGATGCCGTTCTGGCCAATCGCGCCGAGCATGCGCACCAGCGCCGGCGGGGCGCCGCGCTTGTCCTGGCGGCCGAGCCAGTCAGGTTCCGGCGTCAGGTAGAAGAAGGCCGCAGGCTCGATGGATTCACCCACTGCCACCGGCATCACCGGACGCGGCAGGCCGGCCTTGCGGCATTCGGTGTCGACCACGGCGAGGTCGCTCACCGAGGGCTGCTGCAGGACGTAGAGGACCGGTTTGCTGCGGTCGATCTTCAGGCTGAAGGCCGACTGGTTGATGGTTTCCGAGCGCACCCAGAGGTACAGCAGGCGGCGCAGGGCACCGAAACCGAAGCGGCGGAACGGGTAACGAGGCATACAGGCCCTTTGGCTTTCGAAGGTAAAACGAGCGATTGCTCAGGCCGGCTAGTTTGCCGGATTAGGCCCCGCCAGCAAAGTCGCGAGCGTTCCGTGCGCAGCGCGCGAGCGCCTGCTGGCCGCGGGCTGTCCTGCCATTTGAAAAACGCCTTTCCCGGGAGGTTCCATGGGGACGTTCCGGCTGCGATTCCCTTGTCGGAGCGCTCGCCCGGACGGGGAGTTGGCGGCTGGAGCATTGCGCGGGCGTAGGCAGCGAGGTCAGCGCTATGAGGATCAGTGATGGTGCATGCCTGTCCGCTGGATAAAGAGTTTGAGGAATGTCTCGCTCTATATCGGAGAGGAGCCTGTCGCCCGATAGCGGGAGTATTCAGCGGCCAAATGATCGGGCATATCGTCGCAGGTAAAACGCGAGGCCCCGTTATTGCTGTCGTTGAAGGAGTTTCGACAACAGCGGCCAATTGCCGGAAGGGAAACGAAACTACCCGCGGAAAGTGGCCTGAAAGTGTGAAAAGGTCCGGGTTCGAAACACTTTCGTTACGCTGGGTAACGAGCACCAAAATGGCTCTGCAGGCCCCGAAAAATGGCACTTTGGCTCGATTGGTCATAGGGGCGCGGGCTGGTTGAAAAAGTGCTTTTCAGCTGTAACTTTTGATTTATATACTCGGGAGCGCTGTCGCCCTTGGGCGTTATTCGAATTACCTTCCTACGTGCCTGGTGGCGCGGGTTGGATGATAAGGAAAGCGTTCAGCCGGCGACTGCCGAAGTCCTCATTCCCGGGGGCCACCCAAAAATAATAGGCAAGTTGGAGAGTGTGGTAATGGCTGATCGTGAGGTCGGAACCGTCAAGTGGTTCAATGACGCCAAAGGTTATGGATTCATTCAACGCGATAGCGGTCCGGACGTTTTCGTCCACTACCGTGCCATTCGTGGCGATGGTCACCGCTCCCTGGTCGAAGGCCAGAAAGTGGAGTTCTCGGTGATCCAGGGTCAGAAAGGCCTGCAGGCAGAAGACGTCTCCAAGGTCTGAGCCCCCGAAACCACAAAGGCCCGTCCATTGGACGGGCCTTTGTTTTTCCAGCCTTGTGCAAGCCGAGGCTCAGCCCGTGCGCCAGGTGATTTCTTCGACGCCTGCAGCGGTCACTTTCAGCCAGCGATCCGCGTCTTCCTCGCCCTGGTCCTCGCTCCAGCTGCCCGGTGCGCAGCGTACTTCCACGCCCAGAGCTGCGCAGGCGTCGCGGGCGCAGGCGACGTCGTCGTCCCACGGGGTCTGGTCGCTGTCCAGGAACAGGCTGTTCCACTTGCCCACGGCCTTGGGCAGCCAGGTGGCGGGAGTGCTGCCGGCGGTGCACTTGAAGGTCTCCCCCTGGGCACGCCATTCGGAGCAGGGTCCAAGGGCCTTTTCCAGCCAGGCGCCGACGGCGGCCTGGTCGGCATCCTTGATGTAGATCTCGATATCCGGTTGGCGCATGGCGTCCTCGTAAGCCGGTTCAAGGCCGAGCCGAGCGATGCTCAGGCTAGGCAAAAATAAATTCAAAAGCGGAGTTTACGTGCAGTAAATGAGCATTTTGAATTTGTTTTTAACGCCGCATGAGCGAGCGCAGGCCGGCCTTGGGCCGGCTTCAGGGTTCTTGGCGTACTAGCCAATCGTAGCGTACCGCGACCGTCACCTCGAAGGGCTCGGCGAGGATGCGCTCGCGCCGCTCGGGGTTGACCCGCCAGCCGTGGGGCGTCATCGCCAGCAGGTGCTCGCGGGCTTCACGGGTGTCCAGCGCAAGCTTGAAGCTGAGTTGTTCGGTGTGCGCCAGCTGGAGTTCGTCGGGCAGGTCGGCGAGGTGCTTGTCCTCGACGTACTCGCGCACTTCGTCGTACAGGCGCTGGCGCAGTTCCAGCAGGTGATCGCGTGCCGGGCCCAGGCGCAGCACGCCGCCGCCGGGCGTGAGCAGGCGAGCTGCTTCTTTCCAGTCGATCGGGCTGAACACGCTGGCCAGCAGCTGGCAGGAGGCATCGGCCAGCGGCACGCGGGCCATGCTGGCGACCATCCAGGTCAGTTGCGGAGCGCGCTTGCAGGCGCGCTTGACCGCTTCGCGGGAGATATCCAGGGCATAGCCGTCGGCCTGCGGCAGGGCTTCACCCAGTTGTGCGGTGTAGTAGCCCTCGCCGCAGCCGATATCCAGCCAGCGGCCCGGCGCGCGCTCGGCGGCCAGTTCTGCCAGGCGCCTGGCCAGCGGCGCGTAATGGCCGGCGCCGAGGAAGTGTCGGCGCGCCTCGACCATGGCGGCGTTGTCGCCCGGATCGAGGCTCTTCTTGTGCTGCACCGGCAGCAGGTTCAGATAGCCCTGGCGCGCGCGGTCGAAACGGTGGCCGGCGGCGCAGGCCACGCCGTTGTCGACTTCGGCCAGCGCCTCTCGGCACAGCGGGCAGATCAGCATTTCTTCTTACCCTGAGTCGGCACCAGCGGCTGCGGCAGGTCGTTCAGCAGCACGGTCGGCAGCGAGCGGCGACGCTGGGCCAGCTGGTAGACGCGCAGGGCGTAACGGCGCTCGGCGGCCGGGGCGGGCGGCGGGGTGTCGGGCTGTACAGCGCCCAGGCAGAAGCCTTTGTTCGGTCCACTCATGCCAGCAGTCGCACCAGGGTCTGGTAATAGATTTCGGTCAGCACATCGAGGTCGCTGGCCAGTACGCGTTCGTCCACCTGGTGGATGGTGGCGTTCACCGGGCCGAGCTCGACCACCTGGGTGCCCATGGTGGCGATGAAGCGGCCGTCGGAGGTGCCGCCGGAGGTCGACGGGGTGGTCTCGCGACCGGTCACCGCGCGGATTGCCGCCGCTACGCCATCGAGCAGTTCGCCCGGCTGGGTGAGGAACGGCAGGCCGGACAGCGCCCAGTCGATGTGCCACTCCAGGCCGTGCTTGTCGAGGATGGCCGCAACGCGCTGCTGCAGGCCTTCCACGGTGGATTCGGTGGAGAAGCGGAAGTTGAAGATGACCTTCAGCTCGCCGGGGATCACGTTGGTCGCGCCGGTGCCGCCGTTGATGTTGGAGATCTGGAAGCTGGTCGGCGGGAAGAAGTCGTTGCCGTTGTCCCAGTGCTCGGCGGCCAGCTCGGCCAGGGCCGGGGCGGCCAGGTGGATCGGGTTCTTCGCCAGATGCGGGTAGGCCACGTGGCCCTGCTTGCCGCGCACGCTGAGGGTGGCGCCGAGGGAGCCGCGGCGGCCGTTCTTGACGATGTCACCGACCAGGGTGGTGCTCGACGGCTCGCCGACGATGCACCAGTCCAGGCGCTCGTTACGCGTCTTCAGGCGCTCGACCACGGCCTTGGTGCCGTGGTGGGCCGGGCCTTCCTCGTCGCTGGTGATCAGGTAGGCGATGCTGCCCCGATGATCCGGGTAGTCGGCGACGAAGCGCTCGGTAGCAATGATCATCGACGCCAGGCTGCCTTTCATGTCGGCCGCTCCACGGCCGCAGAGCATGCCGTCGGCGTCGATCAGCGCGTCGAACGGCTGGTGCTGCCAAGCCGCCTCTGGGCCGGTGGGAACCACGTCGGTGTGGCCGGCGAAGCACAGTACCGGAGCTTTGGCGCCGTCGCGGCCCTGACGCAGGGCCCAGAAGTTATCCACCTCTTCGATGCGCATGGGCTCCAGGGCGAAACCGCAGGCGTCCAGGCGCTGCATCATCATCTGCTGGCAGTCGGCATCGACCGGTGTGACGGAGGGAAGGCGAATCAGCTCGCAGGCGAGGGCCAGTGTCGGCGAGAGGGACATTAAGGGCTTCCTGGGGGTGGAACGGAAAAAGGCGCCCATCTTAAAGCAAAAACGCCGGCGCATGGCCGGCGTTCTCGGTTACGGACAAGTGGTGCCTGATCCGCCTCCGTGCGGCGTTTCAGTGAGGCGCTTTCGTAGGATGGGTGGAGCTTGCGATACCCATCGGCTTGCCTGGCCGGGTATTGATGGGTATCGCTTCGCTCCACGCCATCCTGCGTTCGAGGTCAACTGGCGGGGGCAGTGTCTGCCACCGGCATCTCCTGAGCCTTGGGCGCCGCGGACAGCAGCGCCATCACCAGGGCGGCGAGGTAGGGCAGCGACTGCACCAGCAGCATGGCCACCCAGAACATCATGTCGCGGCTTGGCACGCCCTGCACCAGCACGATACCCAGCGCCGCTCCCCACAACAGCAGCATGATGAACACCTCTTCGCGCGCCTCCGCCAGCGCCACCAGCAGGCCATGGTTGGAGGCCATCTTCGGTGTGCGGAAGAACGGGATGGTCTTGGTGAACGCCCCGTAGAGCACTGCCTTGGCAATGGTGTGCGACAGCGCCAGCCCCGCCACCGCTGCCTGGAACGAGCGCAGCAGGTCCACGCCCACGGCGCGGCGGTAGAGGAACATGATCTTGCCGAACTTGAAGAAGAACAGCGCCAGCGGCGGGATGGCGAAGATCAGCAGCGGCGGGTCGACCCGCTTGGGCACGATGATCATCGCCGAGGACCAGAGCAGCGCGCCGACGGTGAAGAAGATGTTCATGCCGTCGGCGATCCACGGCAGCCAGCCGGCGATGAAGTGGTAGCGCTGGCCGAGGGTGAGCTGGCTGTCCTTGCCCTGGAACAGCGCGCGGGCGTGGCCCTTCATGATCTGGATGGCGCCGTAGGCCCAGCGGAAGCGCTGCTTCTTATAGTCGATGAAGGTGTCGGGCATCACGCCCTTGCCGAAGCTCTGGTGCGAGTAAGCGGCCGAGTAGCCCTTCTCGAACACCCGCAGGCCCAGCTCGGCGTCCTCGCAGATGGTCCAGTCGGCCCACTTCAACTCGTCCATCACCGTTCGGCGGATCATGGTCATGGTGCCATGCTGGATGATCGCGTCGCGGTCGTTGCGGGTGACCATGCCGATGTGGAAGAAGCCCTTGTACTCGGCGTAGCAGAGCTTCTTGAAGACGTTTTCCTCGCCGTCGTGGTAGTCCTGCGGCGACTGCACCACGGCGATCTTCGGGTCACTGAAGTGCGGCACCATCTGCTTGAGCCAGTTCGGCTCGACGCAGTAGTCGGCGTCGATCACCGCCACCACTTCGACGTCCGGCGCGGTGTGCGGCAGGATGTAGTTCAGCGCGCCGCCCTTGAAGCCGGCCAGCGGTGCGACGTGGAAGAAGCGGAAGCGCGGGCCGAGGACTTCGCAGTAGTCGCGCACCGGTTCCCAGACCGCCGGGTCCTTGGTGTTGTTGTCGATGATCAGGACTTCGAAGTCCGGATAGTCGAGCCTGGACAGCGCATCCAGGGTCTTCTTCATCATCTCCGGCGGCTCGTTGTAGCAGGGCACGTGCACCGAGACCTTGGGCCGGTAGCCGCTATCGGTGAGCACCGGGTCGAACGGCCGGCGGCGCTTGTGCACCCAGACCGTCTCGGCCAGTTCGTGGGCCTCGGTGAGCAGGACAATGAACACGCCCAGCGCGCCGATGCCCAGCAGGCCGCCGACGGTCAGGCTGAACCAGGTCGAGTACTGCTGGCTGTAGTCATAGGCGATCCACACCAGCACCGAGCCGCCGGCGAAGGCCACCGTGGTCAGGAAGGTCCGGCCGCGCTGGCGCAGGGCGCTGCCGTCGATCATCAGCAGGGTCAGGGCGAGCAGCGCCATCACCACCGAGGCGACCGCCAGGGCGCGCCATTGCGGGATGTTCACCACCGGCCCTTCGAAGTTGAACTTGGGCTGGCGCTGGGCGTTGTAGACGCCCCAGTAGGCGCCGACCGAGCCTTCGTCACCGACTTTCCATGGCTGGTCGAAGGCCTCGACGACGAAGTAGTTGTAGCCCTTCTTGTTCAGCAGGTTGGTCAGCGTGCGCAGGTAGATCGCCTGGTCCGCCTGGGTGGCGTCGGCGCCGCCGCGCATGCGGCCGTTGCTTGGCCAGCCGACCTCGGCCAGCAGCAACGGCTTGCGTGGGAACTTGGCGCGCAGCTCCTTGGCGCGTTCGAGGACGAACGGTATGGCGTCGTTCATCGCCGTGTATTCCCAGTAGGGCAGCACGTGGGCGGCGATCAGGTCGACGTGCTTGGCCAGCTCCGGGTACTTCTCGTAGATGTGCCATTGCTCGGCGGTGGTCACCGGCACCTTCACCGCCTTGCGCACGCGGTCCAGGTAAGCATTCAGCTGCTCGACGGTGACCTCGCGGCGGAACAGCGCCTCGTTGCCGACTATCACCCGCACCACACTGCGCGAGTTGTTGGCGATCTCGATGCCGCGCTCGATCTCGGCTTCGTTCTCCGCCTCGTCCGGGCCGATCCATATCCCCAGGCTGACGCGCATGCCCAGTTCTTCGGCCAGGCGCGGGATGTCGGCCAGCGAACCCTTCACCGAGTAGGTGCGGATGTTGTCGGTGTTCTTCGAGACCAGTTCCAGGTCGGAGCGGATTTCGTCGTCGCTGGGGAACTGATCCTTCTGCGGATTCTGGTTCAGGCGGAAGGGCGAGAAGGAGAATCCGGAAATGCTTTCCGGCCAGTCGGGAACGCTGACGGGGCGGTTGTAGAGGGCCCAGAAGCCGGTGAAGAGCGCCGCGAGGGCGACGAACACCACCAGGTTGAGGCCGAACTTGCGTGAGGACATGGTGCGATCGGGTTCCAAAGGGTGGAACGGGGAGGGGCCGGACAATCTCTGTACAGGACAGCCCGGTCGGGGCGCATCCTACCCCGCACTCCAGGGGCTGTACAGGTTGCCGGCGCCGTCCGCCGTGTGGGCGTACGTGGGCATTTTCCGACAGTTTAGAATGTGCTGCAGGCGCGTGGCTGAGACTGCGGCAAAACGGCTTTGTTGCAGGCGTGCCGCTGGCCGCCGGTATAGAATGCCGGCCGTTTCGACATGA
Organism: Pseudomonas nitroreducens; assembly: GCF_014204515.1. Classification (GTDB taxonomy): domain Bacteria; phylum Pseudomonadota; class Gammaproteobacteria; order Pseudomonadales; family Pseudomonadaceae; genus Pseudomonas; species Pseudomonas nitritireducens_A. The sequence goes on from NZ_JACHLI010000027.1 coordinate 71,182, forward strand.
GGTGTGGGTGATGCAACTGGATGATCAGCGTTTCGGCGGAATCGCCCGGCTTTATGGCCGCGAAGGCCTGGAGCGGCTGGCGGCCAGCCATGTGGCGGTGGTCGGGATCGGCGGCGTGGGTTCCTGGGCGGCCGAGGCCCTGGCGCGCAGCGGTGTGGGCGAGATTTCGCTATTCGATCTGGACGACGTCTGCGTCACCAACACCAACCGCCAGGTGCATGCCATCCAGGGCGCCGTGGGCAAGCCCAAGGTCGAGGTCATGGCCGAGCGCCTGAAGGCGATCAACCCGAGCGTCGTCGTACACGCTGTAGCCGATTTCGTTACCCGCGAGACCATGGCGGACTACATCACGCCGCAGCTGGACTGCGTGATCGACTGCATCGACAGCGTTGCCGCCAAGGCCGCGCTGATCGCCTGGTGCAAGCGCCGCAAGCTGCAGATCATCACCACCGGCGGCGCGGGCGGGCAGGTGGACCCGACGCAGATCCAGGTCGCCGACCTGAACAAGACCTTCAACGACCCGCTGGCTGCCAAGGTCCGCTCCACGCTGCGCCGCGACTACAACTTCTCGCGCACGCCGGGCCGGCATTACAGCGTGCAGTGCGTGTTCTCCACCGAACAGCTGCGCTACCCCAAGCCGGACGGCACGGTGTGCCAGTCCAAGAGTTTCGTCGGTGAAGGCGTGAAGCTGGACTGCGCCGGTGGTTTCGGTGCGGTGATGATGGTCACTGCGACCTTCGGCATGGTGGCTGCCGCCAGGGCTGTGGACAAGATCGTCGCCGGGGCACGCCGGCCTTCGGAGCGCACTGCGGGCTGATCCCAATTCCGGGCGCAACGGCCTTCTTCGGCCAGTTCGTGCCGGCTCTTCCCCTCACCCCAGCCCTGGCTACGCGCCCCGCTCGGAGGGAGAGGGAGCCGTCCGTGCCGGCTGACACCACGGTTTCTCCCGGCACTGAACGGTCCCCTCGCCCGCTTGCGGGAGAGGGTTAGGGTGAGGGGCTCTCGATCTTGTAGGAGCGGATTTATCCGCGATGGTTTCCGGCGCGATGTGGGCCTGTCGCGGACGGAGTCAGGAACCTCCGGCGGCGATCAGTTCCTGCATCCGCTTCAGCACGGCATTCAGGCCATTGCTGCGCGACGGCGACAGTTGCCGGCCCAGGCCCAGCTGATTGAACCAGTCGGGCAGATCGATGGCTGATAGTTCGTCGGCCGGCAGGCCTTCTACCCGCACCAGCAGCAACGCCAGCAGCCCACGCAGCAGACGGGCATCGCTGTAGGCGCGAAAATGCCAGCGCTCATCTTGCCGATCCGCCACCAGCCAGACATTGCTCTCGCAGCCCTGCACGCGCTGCTGGTCATCCAGCTCGGCCTCACTCAACGGTTCCAGGCGTTCGCCCCATTGCATCAGCAGGCGCGCCCGCTGCTCCCAGCCCTGCAGGGCGGTGAAGGCCTGCAGCGCCTCGGCGGCGGCAGCGGGCAGGCTCATCGCAGCAGCTCCAGGGCGTTGTCCAGCGCGGTGAAGAAGCGCTCGAGGTCGGTGCTGTCGTTGTACAGGCCGAGGGAGACGCGCAGGGCGCCGGCGACATCCAGGGTTTTCATCAGCGGCATGGCGCAGTGGTGCCCGGCACGCACGGCAATGCCCTGTTCGGTGAGCAGGTGACCGAGGTCGGAGACGTGCACGCCGTCGACCACGAAGCTGACCAGCGCCACGTCCGGCTCGCCCAGCACCCGTACGCCGTCACGGGCGCGCAGTCCGGCCAGCAGGCGGGCATGGAGGAAGCTCTCGTGGGCGCTGACTTCGGCACTGTCCTGCGCTGCCAACCACTCCAGCGTGGCGCCCAGGGCGATCACCGGGCCGATGGGCGGGGTGCCGGCCTCGAAGCCCATGGGCGCGCTGTGGAACTGCGCGTCGAAGTAGTCCGCCACGCGCACCATCTCGCCGCCGAACTGCCAGTGCGCCAGGCGCTGCAGAGCTTCGGGCCGACCCCAGAGCAGGCCGAGGCCTTCCGGGCCGTAGAGCTTGTGGCTGGAGCAGACATAGAAGTCGCAGCCCAGAGCTGACAGGTTGTGCCGACCGTGGACCACGCCTTGTGCGCCGTCGACCACGCTCAGCGCGCCGTGCTGGCGGGCCATCTGCAGCAGCTCCGGCAGCGGCTGCCAGGTGCCGAGCACGTTGGACAGCTGGCTGATGGCAAGCAGGCGCGTGCGCGGGCCGATCAGGCCGGCGGCGCGATTCAGGTCGATGCGGCCGGTGTCGTCCAGCGGCAATACCACCAGCTTCAGGCCGCGGCGCTGCGCCAGTTGTTGCCAGGGCAGCAGGTTGGCGTGGTGTTCCAGGGCGCTGATGGCGATCTCGTCGCCGGCCTGGAACTGCGCTTCCAGCCCGTAGGCCAGCAGGTTCAGGGCCTCGGTGGCGCCACGGGTGAAGATGACCTGCGCCGGGCTGCCGCCGTTGAGCCAGTTGGCGGCCAGGGTGCGGGTCGCCTCGAAGGCACGGGTAGCGCGCTCGCCGGGCAGATGCTGGGCGCGATGCACGTTGGCGGCGCCGCTGGCGTAATAGCCGGCGAGGGCGTCGAGCATGGCGCGCGGCTTCTGCGCGGTGGCGGCGCTGTCGAGGTAGGTCTGGCCTTCGGCCTCGAAGGCGGCGAGGGCCGGGAATTCGGTGCGCCAGGGCGAGGGAATGGACATGGTGGCCTCAGGCTGCAGGCCTCAGGCTACAGGCGAGAGCGCGCTTGCCTGTCGCCTGCAGCTTGCAGCCTGTCGCAGCTATCAGTTGTGCGCGTGCAGCGCCTCGTTCAGCTCGATGGCAGTCTTGTTGGTCTTGCACTCGACCGCGCCGGTCTGGGAGTTGCGGCGGAACAGCAGGTCGGCCTGGCCGGCCAGGTCGCGGCCCTTGACCACTTTGACCAGGTTGTTCTGGTCGTCCAGCACGGCGATCTTGGTGCCGGCGGTGACGTACAGGCCAGCCTCGACGATGTTGCGGTCGCCCAGCGGGATGCCGATGCCGGCGTTGGCGCCGATCAGGCAGCCTTCGCCGACGCTGATGACGATGTTGCCGCCGCCGGACAGGGTGCCCATGGTGGAGCAGCCGCCGCCCAGGTCCGAGCCCTTGCCGACGAACACGCCAGCGGAGACGCGGCCTTCGATCATGCCCGGGCCTTCGGTGCCACCGTTGAAGTTGACGAAACCTTCGTGCATCACGGTGGTGCCTTCACCGATGTAGGCGCCCAGGCGAACGCGGGCGGTGTCGGCGATGCGCACGCCGGCCGGGACCACGTAGTCGGTCATCTTCGGGAATTTGTCGACGGAGAACACTTCCAGCAGCTTGCCCTTCAGGCGCGCTTCCAGTTGCAGTTCGGCCAGTTCGGCCAGGTCGACGGCGCCCTGGTTGGTCCAGGCGACGTTCGGCAGCAGCGGGAAGATGCCGGTCAGGTTCAGGCCGTGGGGCTTGACCAGACGGTGGGACAGCAGGTGCAGCTTCAGGTACGCCTCCGGGGTGGAGCCGGGGGCGGCGTCTTCGGCCAGCAGAGTGGCGACCAGCGGCTTCTGGCTTTCAGCCAGGCGGTTGAGCAGGGCGGCCTGGGCAGCGTCCACGGTCTCCACGGCATCGGCCAGCTGGTAGGCCTGGTGGGCGGTGAAGGCGATCGCCTGGTTGCCGCCTTCGTAGTTCAGCAGCGGCGCAATGGCAGCGACCAGCTCGGCGCTGGGGTTGAGCAGCGGCTGCGCGTAGAAGACTTCCAGCCAGTTGCCCTGGCGGTTCTGGGTGCCGACACCGAAGGCGATGCTGAACAGGGATTTCGACATGGGGGTATTCCTTGATTCCGAAAGAGTGAGGTCGGTCAGGCCGGACGGCGGCTGAGCAGCAGGCCCAGCCCGGCGCTGCCCAGCAGCGCGGCACAACCACGGTTGAACAGGCGCCGGGCGCGTGCGCCGGCGAGCAGCTTGCCGAGGCGGACCCCGGCGAGCCCGTAAAGGGCGATGGCCAGCCATTCCAGAACCAGGAAGGCTGCGCCGAGTTGGGCGAACTGGGCGCCCACGGCCTGACGCGGATCGACGAACTGCGGCAGGAAAGCGGTGAAGATCAGGATCGCCTTGGGATTGCCGGCAGCCACCCAGAACTCCTGGCGGGCCAGGCGCCACAGGCTGGTGGCCGGAGCCGGGGAGCCATCCACCGACAGGTTCGCCGTCGGCGCGCGCCACAGTTGCACGGCGAGCCACAGCAGGTAGCCGGCGCCCACCAGCTTGATCGCCAGGAACAGCCACGCCGAGGCCTGCAGTACCAGCGCCAGACCGGAAGCGGCCAGGGCCAGCATGCCGGCGAAGGCGAGCAGCCGGCCGCCACCGGCGACGGTGGCGCGCAGCAGGCCGAAGCGTGCGGCATTGTTCAGCGACAGCAGGTTGTTCGGTCCCGGCGCCAGGTTCAGGGCGAAGCAGGCGGGGAGGAACAGGGCCCAGGCGATGCTCATCGTGGCGATGCTCAGGCCAGCGCGGCGGCGTAGGCGTCGGGCTTGAAGCCGACCAGGGTGCGATCACCCAGGTCCAGCACCGGACGCTTGATCATCGACGGCTGGGCGACCATCAGTTCGATGGCCTTGTCCTGGTCGAGGTCGGCCTTCTGCGCATCTTCCAGCTTGCGGAAGGTGGTACCGGCACGGTTCAGGACGGTTTCCCAGCCATGCTCGGTGCACCACTGGCGCAGGTGTTCGCGGTCGATGCCGCTACTCTTGTAGTCGTGGAAGGCGTAGTCGACGCCATGCTCGTCCAGCCAGGTACGGGCCTTCTTCATGGTGTCGCAGGCCTTGATTCCATACAGCGTCCGCTCGCTCACGGGGCGCTACTCCTTTTCGATGCATTTTTCAGGCGCGGGATTATGCCATTTCCCAGCGCCTTGCGGGACGCCGCCGGGAGGTCGGTGGATTGCAACAGTTTTTTGCCCGTTGCGGGGCTGATCCGCCGCGAATCGGGTGCTTCAATGGAGTGCTGTGCTGGGAGTTCGTCGATGCAAACCGTTTACACCGTGCTCATCCTGTTGCTGGTGGTGGGAGGAACCCGCCTCGCCGCGCAACTGATCCCGCTGCCCCTGCCGCTGATCCAGATCGCCGCCGGTGCCGCGCTGGCCTGGCCGAGCCTGGGGCTGCACGTGGGCCTGGACCCCGAGCTGTTCATGTTCCTGTTCATCCCGCCGCTGCTGTTCGCCGATGGCTGGCGCATGCCCAAGGGCGAGTTCTGGAAGATGCGCTGGCCGATCCTCACCCTGGCCTTCGCCCTGGTGCTGTTCACCGTGGTCGGCGGCGGTGTCTTCATCCATCTGCTGATCCCGGAGATTCCCTGGGCCGCGGCCTTCGCCCTGGCGGCGGTGCTGTCGCCCACCGATGCCCTGGCGGTCTCGGCCATCGCCCAGGACCGCCTGCCTCGGCGTCTGATGCACGTGCTGCAGGGCGAGGCGCTGATGAACGACGCGTCGGGCCTGGTGGCCTTCAAGTTCGCCATCGCCGCGGCCCTGACCGGTACCTTCTCGCTGATGGACGCCAGCCTGAACTTCCTGCTGGTGGCCATCGGCGGCCTGGCCAGTGGCGTGTTCCTCAGCTGGCTGCTCGGGCGCATCCGCGCCTGGATGATCCGCCGTGGCTGGGACGACCCGGCCACCCACGTGGTGCTGATGCTGCTGTTGCCCTTCGCCTGCTACATGATCGCCGAGGAGCTGGGCGTTTCCGGCATCCTCGCGGCGGTGGCGGCGGGCATGATGCAGAGCTGGGTCGACCTGCTGCCCCGGCAGACCAACACCCGCCTGCTCAACCGCAGCGTGTGGTCGATGCTGGAGTTCACCTTCAACGGCGTGGTGTTCCTGCTGCTGGGGCTGCAGTTGCCGGACATCCTCAAGTCCGTCGCGCACCACGCCGACGATGTGATGTGGCGCTCGTCGCTGCTGCTGTTCTACGTGCTGGCGGTCTACGCCGTGCTGCTGTTGCTGCGTTTTGGCTGGGTCTGGTGCTACTGGAAGGTGTCCGTGCGCTTCGAGCAGTGGTGGGGCATCGAACTGGGCGGCAAGCCGGGCGAGCCGGTGCTGCGGCTGTCGGCGATCTCGGCGCTGAGCGGGGTGCGCGGGGCGGTCACGCTGGCCGGTGTGCTCTCGGTGCCCTTGCTGCTGCTCGATGGCTCGGCCTTCCCGCAGCGCGACCTGATCATTTTCATTGCCACCGGGGTGATCCTGGTGTCGCTGATCGCCGCCACCATCGGCCTGCCGATCCTCCTGCGCGGGCTGCCGGCGGCCAGCAACGACCAGCGCGAGCGGGAAGTGCAGTCGGTCTGGCGCAAGACCGCGGCGGCGGCCATCCACCTGCTGGAAAGCGAGGAACTGCCGACCCGTGACGGCGCCGATGCCGACGAAACCGCGCGGCTGGCGGAGGTGAAGGCGCGGCTGATGGCCGAGTACCGCCATGAGCTGGACCCGGCGCCGGACACCCAGGAAGCCCGCGAACGTGCGCGCAGCCTGGAGCTGGCCGATCAGGCCCTGCGGATCAAGGCGCTGCGGGCGCAGCGGCTGGAGCTGTACCGCATGCGCCGGGAGCACGAGATCGACGACGAGACCATGCGCGAGGTGCTCGGTGAGCTGGACAGCCAGGAAGCCTGGGTGACCAGCAAGGCGGGAAGGTGGGTTTAGGGCGGCGGCAGGCTGCAGGCTGCAGGCAAAAGCACGAAACTGCTCTTCGCCTGAAGCCTGAAGCCTGAAGCCTGAAGCCTGAAGCCTGAAGCCTGAAGCCTGAAGCCTGAAGCCTAGGATCGTAGGGCGAATAACCTGGAACAGGTTATCCGCCGCAACCTGCGTGGCGGATAACGCTGGCGCGTTATGCGCCCTACGAACGCGGATGCTTACAGGCTCTGCACGTACTGCTTGATGCGCTCGGCCGCTGCCACGCATTCCGCCAGCGGAGCCACCAGCGCCATGCGCACGCGGTTGGCGCCGGGATTGTCGCCGTTCACTTCGCGGGACAGGTAGGAGCCCGGTACCACGGTGACGTGCTGCTGGTCGAACAGGCCGCGGCAGAACTCGGTGTCGTCGATCGGGGTCTTCGCCCACAGGTAGAAGCTGCCGTCCGGGCGCTGTACGTCGAGCACGCCGCCGAGGATGTCCAGCACGGCGTCGAACTTCTCGCGGTACAGGTCGCGGTTGGCGCGCACGTGGTCCTCGTCCTTCCAGGCCGCGACGCTGGCCAGTTGGGTCTGCACCGGCATGGCGCAACCGTGGTAGGTGCGGTAGAGGAGGAATTTCTTCAGCACCTCGGCGTCACCGGCGACGAAGCCCGAGCGCAGGCCCGGCAGGTTGGAGCGCTTGGACAGGCTGTGGAACACCACGCAGCGCGCAAAATCCGAACGGCCCAGTTCGGCGCAGGCGGTCAGCAGGCCGGCCGGCGGGTTCTGTTCGTCGAAGTACAACTCGCTGTAGCACTCGTCGGCGGCGATCACGAAGTCGTGCTCGTCAGCCAGGGCGATGAGTTTCTTCAGGGTTTCCAGCGGGACCAGCGCGCCGGTGGGGTTGCCCGGCGAGCAGAGGAAGAGGATCTGGCAGCGCGCCCAGACGTCCGCCGGTACGGCGTCGAAGTCCGGGTTGAAGCCGTTGTCTTCCAGGCAGGGCAGGTAGTGCGGCTCGGCGCCGGCCAGCAGGGCCGCGCCTTCGTAGATCTGGTAGAACGGGTTCGGGCTGATCACCAGGCCCTTGGCATTGCGGTCGACCACGGTCTGGGTGAAGGCGAACAGCGCTTCACGGGTACCGTTGACCGGCAGCACGTGGCGCGCGGCGTCCAGCCAGCCGGCCGGCACCTGGAAGCGGCGCTCGCACCAGGCGGCGATGGCTTCGCGCAGGGCCGGGATGCCCAGGGTGGTCGGGTAGACGGCCAACTGGTCGAGGCTGTCGGCCAGGGCCTTGGCGACGAACTCCGGCGAGCGGTGCTTAGGCTCGCCGATGGACAGCGCGATGGGCTTCAGGCCCGCAGGCGGCTGGGCGCCGGCCAGCAGGGCGCGGAGCTTCTCGAAGGGGTAGGGCTGGAGCGAGTCGAGGGCAGGATTCATGGGCAAGGCTCTTTCTTTCTAAATGCTGATTCGTACGGGCATGGATTGCTGGCCGCTGTCCGAGAGGATGTCCACCAGCGCGGTCTGGATGCGCTTGCACAGCTCCGGGTCGGACAGCGGCTGGTTGTGCGCGTCGGTGACGAAGAACACGTCTTCCACGCGCTCGCCCAGGGTGGCGATCTTGGCGTTCTGCACCGACAGGTCGAAGTCCAGGAACAGCCCGCCGATGCGCGCCAGCAGGCCGGGACGGTCGGGGGCGGTGACTTCCAGCACGCTGACCTGGCGCGCCGCGTCGGTGGAGATGGTCACCTGCGGGGCGAAGGCGAAGTGCTTGAGCTGGCGCGGCACACGGCGCTGGATGATGTTCGGGTAGTCGTCCGGGTCCTTCAGGGCGTTGACCAGGCCTTCACGGATTTCCTCGACGCGCGCCGGGTTGTTGCCGATCGAGCCGCCATCGGCGTCGAGCACGATGTAGGTGTCGAGGGTGAACAGGCTGGTGGAGGTGATGATCCGCGCGTCCTGAATGTTCAGGTTGAGCTGGTCCATCGCCGCCACGGTCACGGCGAAGAAGTCGTGCTGGTCGCCGGCATAGATGAAGATCTGCGTGCCGCCTTCGAACTCGCGCTGGGCGGTTTCCTTGATCAGCACCAGCGGCGTGCCGTCGTCCGGGTGCTGGAGGATGGCTTCGGTGTGCCAGGCCACGTCGGCGGCGGTGTGGCGCAGGAAGTAGTCGTCGCCCAGCTGGCTCCAGAGCTGCTCGGCGTCGTCCTGGTCGATGCCGCCGCGTACCAGGATGTCGATGGCCGCGCTCTGCGTCTGGCGAATCTGCTCCTCGCGGTCCACCGGGTTCTCCAGGCCGCGGCGCAGGGCGCGCTTGGTCTCGGTGTAGAGCTGGCGCAGCAGGCTGGCGCGCCAGGAGTTCCACAGCGTCGGGTTGGTGGCGTTGATGTCGGCCACGGTGAGCACGTAGAGGTAGTCCAGGTAGGTCTGGTTGCCCATCAGCTGGGCGAAGTCGTAGATCACCTGCGGGTCGGACAGGTCCTTGCGCTGAGCCGTGGTGGACATGATCAGGTGGTTCTGCACCAGCCAGGACACCAGATTGGTGTCCCATGGCGGCAACTGGTGGCGCTGGCAGAAGTGCTCGGCGTCCACTGCGCCCAGTTCCGAGTGGTCGCCGCCACGGCCCTTGGCGATGTCGTGGTAGAGGCCGGCGATGTAGATCAGCTCCGGCTTGGGCAGGCGCTCCATGATCTTGCTGGCCAGCGGGTACTTCTCCGCCATGTCCGGACGGCGCAGTTTGCGCAGGTGCTTGATCAGGTTGAGGGTGTGGGCGTCCACGGTATAGATGTGGAACAGGTCGTGCTGCATCTGCCCGACGATCAGGCCGAACTCCGGCAGGTAGCGGCCAAGGATGCCGTAGCGGTTCATCCGCCGCAGGTTGCGGTGGATGCCTTCCTGGCACTTGAACAGCTCGATGAACAGGCTGGTGTTGCGGATGTCGTGGCGGAAGTCGTCGTCGATCAGGTGCCGGCTGTCGCGCAACAGGCGGATGGTGTCGGCGCGGACACCCTTGATCTCCGGGTGCTGGGCCAGCAGCACGAAGATTTCCAGCAGGGCGAACGGGGTGCGCTTGAAGACATTGGCGTGGGTGACTTCCAGGTAGCCGTCGCGCAGCTGGAAGCGGCTGTTGAGCGACTGGATCTGGCCGTTTTCGCCGGCGCGCAGGATCACTTCCTCGAAGTGCTGGGTGATCAGGTCGTTCAGCTCGGAGACGGCCATCACCACGCGGTAGTACTTCTGCATGAAGCGCTCGACCGCAAGCTTGGCGTCGTTGCCTTCGTAGCCGAGCATCTTGGCGATGCTGCGCTGGTGGTCGAACAGCAGGCGGTCCTCGGCGCGGCCGGCGAGCATGTGCAGGGCGTAGCGGACCTTCCAGAGGAACTCCTGGCTGGAGGCCAGCACCGCGCATTCGCTCTCCACCAGGAAGCCTTCACGCACCAGGGCATGCAGGTTGAGGCTGCCGAAGTGGCGGCGGGCCACCCAGAGCAGCGTCTGGATGTCGCGCAGGCCGCCAGGCGAACCCTTGACGTTGGGTTCGAGGTTGTATTCGGTGTCGTTGTACTTGGTGTGGCGGTGGATCTGCTCCTTGCGCTTGGCCAGGTAGAACTGTCCGCTGGGCCACATCTGCTTCGCGCTGGTGGCTTCGAGCATGCGCTGGCGCAGGCTGTCCGGGCCGGAGATGGTCCGGCACTCCATCAGGTTGGTCACCACCGTGAGGTCGGCGCGCGCTTTCTCGGCGCATTCGGCCACCGAGCGCACGCTCTGGCCGACTTCCAGGCCGATATCCCAGAGCAGGGTGAGGAAGCCCTCGATGGGCTCGCGGAAGCTTTCCTGGTCCTCGCTGTCGAGCAGGATCAGCAGGTCGATGTCCGAGTGCGGGTGCAGTTCGCCGCGTCCGTAGCCGCCCACGGCAACCAGTGCGATGTCGGCGTCGTCGCCCCAGTCGAAGCGGGTCCAGGCCTGCTGCAGGATCTGGTCGACGAACCAGGCGCGATCCTCGATCAGCCGGCGGATGTCGCGGCCGCCGTTGAAGCGGGCGTCGAGCACCTCGTTGGCCTGACGAATGGCCTTCTTGAAGGCGGCGATGGGGCTGGATTTGAGGGCCAGTTCCGCCTGGAACTGCCCACGGTCGAACAATTCGGGATCCACCTGCGGCATGGCGGCCTTCCTGATCAATGGCTTAGGGGAGGGCAGGGGCAAGAGGGCAATCGGGCCTGGGCGCATGGCGCCAGGCCCGATGGCGGTGCCGGGCCGGGATGTATGTTCTACCCAGCCGTCGGCGAGATTGCAAACCACACAAAATCTGCTGCGCGTCGGCATAACTGCGTTAAAAACAGGCGAGGACTGCTCATTTACAGCACGTAAACTTCGCGTCCTCGCCTGTTTTTGCCTTGTTCTGCTCTAGCTCGCAAGATTTTGAACAACCATTCAGGCCGAGGTGCGCGGGAAGCTTTCGTCGTTGCGCAGGGTCAGGATCTCGTAGCCGTCGGCGGTGACCAGCACGGTGTGCTCCCACTGCGCGGACAGCTTGCGGTCCTTGGTGATGGCGGTCCAGCCGTCGCCCAGCAGGCGGGTTTCCGGGCGGCCCTGGTTGATCATCGGCTCGATGGTGAAGATCATGCCTTCCTTGAGTTCCAGGCCGGTGCCGGTGCGGCCGTAGTGCAGCACCTGGGGCTCCTCGTGGAACACCTGGCCGATGCCATGGCCGCAGTACTCGCGCACCACGGAGAAGCCGTTCTTCTCGGCGTACTTCTGGATCACCTCGCCGATGTCGCCCAGGCGCGCGCCCGGCTTGACCACGGCAATGCCCTTGTACATGCATTCCTGGGTGATCTGGCACAGGCGGTCAGCCCATTCCGGGGTCTTGCCGACCAGGAACATCTTGCTGGTATCGCCGTGGTAGCCGTCCTTGATCACGGTGACATCGATGTTGACGATATCGCCTTCCTTGAGCGGCTTGTCGTTGGGAATGCCGTGGCACACCACGTGGTTGATCGAGGTGCAGATGGACTTGGGGAAGCCCTTGTAGTTCAGCGGCGCCGGGATGGCCTTCTGCACGTTGACGATGTAGTCGTGGCAGATGCGGTCCAGTTCGTCGGTGGTGACGCCGGGCTTGACGTGTTCGCCGATCATTTCCAGCACTTCGGCGGCCAGACGGCCGGCGACGCGCATTTTCTCGATGTCTTCGGGCGTCTTGATGGTGACGGTCATGCGACTTCTCTGTCAGGCGCTGCGTACGCGCGGGTAAATAAGAGGAATACGCAAGTCTATCAGACTTGGCGCCCTTCTATTAAGGGCGCTACGGAGGGGCGCCAGGGTGTGCCGGGTGTCCGTGCGGGTTTTGTTCTGGGCGAGGTTGTGGTATAAAGCGCCCCGCTCCGGAGGCTACGGCCATTTCGGGGCATTAACCCACACATGCATCGACACGATGGCCTGGGTGCCTGGCGACACTGTCGCGGGGTTGGCCGTTGGGATGCATGGAGGCCTAACCCGACTTATCGAGGAACTATCATGTCCCAAGTCAATATGCGCGATATGCTGAAGGCCGGTGTGCACTTCGGCCACCAGACCCGTTACTGGAACCCGAAAATGGGCAAGTTCATTTTCGGCGCGCGTAACAAGATCCACATCATCAACCTCGAAAAAACCCTGCCGATGTTCAACGAGGCCCTGACCTTCGTTGAGCGCCTGGCCCAGGGCAAGAACAAGATCCTGTTCGTCGGCACCAAGCGTTCCGCCGGCAAGATCGTTCGCGAAGAAGCTGCCCGTTGCGGCATGCCGTACGTCGACCACCGTTGGCTGGGCGGCATGCTCACCAACTACAAGACCATCCGTCAGTCGATCAAGCGTCTGCGCGAGCTGGAAGTGCAGTCCCAGGACGGCACCTTCGCCAAACTGACCAAGAAAGAAGCTCTGATGCGCTCCCGCGACCTGGAAAAGCTGGATCGCAGCCTGGGCGGCATCAAGGACATGGGCGGTCTGCCGGACGCTCTGTTCGTGATCGACGTTGACCACGAGCGCATTGCTATCACCGAAGCCAACAAGCTGGGCATCCCGGTCATCGGCATCGTCGATACCAACAGCAGCCCGGAAGGCGTTGACTATGTTATCCCGGGTAACGACGACGCCATTCGCGCCGTACAGCTGTACCTGGGCTCGATGGCTGAAGCCGTGCTGCGTGGCAAGAACGCCGGCGGCGTGACTGCTGACGAGTTCGTCGAAGAAGCACCGGCCGAATCCGCCGAAGGCTGATTCCAGGACGTCCAGACGTCCTACGGTGAGCAGGAAGGGGGCTAGGCCCCCTTTTTGCCACCCTGAAGATTCCGCCCGGGTATCCGGGCGATCTGGTTTTGAGAACAACTCAAGAGGATTTCGAAATGGCAGAAATTACTGCAGCACTGGTCAAGGAACTGCGTGAGCGTACCGGCCAGGGCATGATGGAGTGCAAGAAGGCACTGGTAGCCGCCGAAGGCGATATCGAGAAAGCCATCGACGACATGCGCGCTTCCGGCGCCATCAAGGCAGCCAAGAAGGCCGGCAACATCGCCGCCGAAGGCGCCATCGCCGCCAAAGTGGCTGACGATGCCAAGTCCGCCACCATCATCGAAGTCAACTCGCAGACCGACTTCCTGGCCCTGCAGGACGACTTCAAGAACTTCGTGGCTGCCAGCCTGGACAAGGCTGTTGCACAGAAGCTGACCGACGCCGCTCCGCTGATCGCGGAACAAGAGCCGGCCCGTGAAGCCCTGGTTGCCAAGTGCGGCGAGAACGTCAACATCCGTCGCCTGGCTCGTACCGAAGGTGACGTGGTTGGCGCCTACCTGCACGGCCACCGCATCGGCGTTCTGGTCACCCTGAAGGGCGGCAACTCCGAACTGGCTCGCGACATCGCCATGCACGTCGCTGCCAGCAACCCGCAGTTCCTCGATCCGTCGCAGGTTTCCGAAGAAGCCGTGGCCAAAGAGAAGGAAATCTTCCTCGCTCTGAACGCCGACAAGATCGCCGGCAAGCCGGAAAACATCGTCGAGAACATGGTCAAGGGCCGTATCGCCAAGTTCCTCGCCGAAGCCAGCCTGGTTGACCAGCCGTTCGTCAAGGATCCGGAAGTCAAGGTCGGTGATCTGGCCAAGAAAGCTGGCGCCGAGATCGTTTCCTTCGTTCGTTTCGAAGTAGGCGAAGGCATCGAGAAAGTCGAAGCCGACTTCGCTGCCGAGGTTGCTGCTCAAGTAGCCGCTTCCAAGCAGTAATAGACAGTCTCACGACTGTCGCCCCGCAAGAGGCTGCCCGCTAACGCGCGCGGCCTCTTTGCCAAACTGGGGAAGCCAAAAGGGGCGGCTTCCACGGCGCAGGCCCGTCAGGCGGGTTTAAAGGCGCCGTAAGGCTGGCTGGTCCAAGCTTTCCGCCAAGCGCCCACAAGGCGCACAGCATTCAATCGCCGCAGGAGAAAAAGGTCATGGCTCAGCAGCTGAGCGCTCGTCAACCTCGCTATAAACGCATTCTTCTAAAACTGAGCGGCGAAGCCCTGATGGGCTCCGAGGAGTTCGGCATCGATCCCAAGGTGCTGGACCGCATGGCCCTGGAGATCGGCCAGCTCGTCGGTATCGGCGTGCAGGTCGGCCTGGTCATCGGCGGCGGCAACCTGTTCCGTGGCGCGGCGCTGTCCGCGGCCGGCATGGATCGCGTCACCGGCGACCACATGGGTATGCTCGCCACCGTGATGAACGGCCTGGCCATGCGCGATGCCCTGGAGCGCTCCAACATCACCGCCATCGTCATGTCCGCCATCTCCATGGTCGGCGTGACCGATCACTACGACCGTCGCAAGGCCATGCGCCACCTCAAGAGCGGCGAAGTGGTGATCTTCTCCGCCGGTACCGGCAACCCGTTCTTCACCACCGACTCCGCCGCCTGCCTGCGCGCCATCGAAATAGATGCTGACGTAGTACTCAAGGCGACCAAGGTGGACGGCGTGTACACTGCCGACCCGTTCAAGGACCCGAATGCCGAGAAGTTCGAACGTCTGACGTACGACGAAGTGCTCGACCGCAAGTTGGGCGTGATGGACCTCACCGCCATCTGCCTGTGCCGGGACCAGAAAATGCCGCTGCGCGTGTTCAACATGAACAAGCCCGGCGCGCTGCTGAATATTGTTGTAGGTGGTGCTGAAGGCACCCTGATCGAGGAGGATTGAGATGATCAACGAGATCAAGAAGGAAGCACAGGATCGCATGGGCAAAACCCTGGAAGCCCTGGGTCATGCCTTCGCCAAGATTCGTACCGGCCGTGCGCACCCGAGCATCCTGGACAGCGTGATGGTGTCCTACTACGGTTCCGACACTCCGCTGCGCCAGGTGGCCAACGTCACCGTGGAAGATTCCCGCACCCTGGCCCTGAGCGTGTTCGACAAGAGCATGATCCAGGCCGTCGAGAAGGCCATCATGACCTCCGACCTGGGCCTGAACCCGGCTACCGCCGGCACCACCATCCGCGTACCGATGCCGGCCCTGACCGAGGAAACCCGCAAGGGCTTCACCAAGCAGGCCCGTGCCGAAGCCGAGCAGGCCCGCGTCTCCGTACGCAACATCCGTCGTGATGCCCTGGCTCAGCTCAAGGACCTGCAGAAAGAGAAGGAAATCAGCGAAGACGAAGAGCGTCGCGCTGGTGATGATGTGCAGAAGATCACCGACAAGTTCGTCGCCGAGATCGAAAAGGCCCTCGAGGCCAAGGAAGCGGACCTGATGGCCGTCTGACGGCCGGGCTCTCGTCATGGAAAAGACCAAGCAGGTGACGCACGTGCCCCGGCACGTGGCGATCATCATGGACGGCAACAACCGCTGGGCGAAGAAGCGCCTGCTGCCCGGCGTCGCCGGGCACAAGGCCGGCGTGGATGCCGTCCGTGCGGTGATCAAGACCTGTGCCGAGGCGGGCGTCGAAGTGCTGACGCTGTTCGCCTTCTCCAGCGAGAACTGGCAGCGCCCGGCCGAGGAGGTCGGCGCGCTGATGGAGCTGTTCCTCATGGCCCTGCGCCGTGAGGTGCGCAAGCTCAGCGCCAACGGTATCCGCCTGCGCATCATCGGCGACCGCAGTCGCTTCGCGCCGGAGCTGCAGGCCGCCATGCGCGAGGCCGAGGCGCTGACCGCCAATGGCTCCAGCATGCTGCTGCAGGTGGCGGCCAACTATGGCGGCCAATGGGACATCACCCAGGCTGCCCAGCGTCTGGCCCGCGAAGTGCAAGCCGGCCACCTGGCGGCGGAAGAGATCACCCCGGAGCTGATCCAGGGCTGTCTCACCACCGGCGACCAGCCGCTGCCCGACCTGTGCATCCGCACCGGCGGCGAGCACCGCATCAGCAACTTCCTTCTCTGGCAGCTGGCCTACGCCGAGCTGTATTTCTCCGATCTCTACTGGCCCGACTTCAAGCACGAAGCCATGCAGGCTGCGTTGCAGGATTACGCCTCGCGTCAGCGCCGCTTCGGCAAGACCAGCGAGCAGGTCGAGGCCGAGGCACCCTGACATGTTGAAACAACGCATCATCACAGCGCTGATCCTGCTACCGATCGCGCTGGGTGGTTTCTTCCTGCTCGACGGTGCGGCGTTCTCGCTGTTCATCGGCTTTGTCGTGAGCCTTGGCGCCTGGGAATGGGCGCGCCTGGCCGGCTACAACGAACAACCCGCCCGTGTCGGCTACGCCGCCGTGGTCGCCGCGCTGATGCTGGTGCTGGCCTGGCTGCCGCAGCTGGCCGGTGCCGTACTGGTGCTGGCGCTGCTCTGGTGGGCCCTGGCTATCGTCATGGTGCTGACCTACCCGGACAGCGCGGCGAACTGGGGCGGCCGCTGGCGGCGCCTGCTGATCGGCCTGCTGATCCTGCTGCCGGCCTGGCAGGGCCTGGTGCTGCTCAAGCAGTGGCCGCTGTCGAACTGGCTGATCGTCGCCGTGATGGTGCTGGTCTGGGCTGCCGATATCGGCGCCTACTTCTCCGGCAAGGCTTTCGGCAAGCGCAAGCTGGCCCCGCGGGTCAGTCCCGGCAAGAGCTGGGAAGGCTTCTTCGGCGGCATGGCGCTGTGCCTGGCGATCACCGTCGCGGTGTCCATCTACCGTGACTGGAGCGTCCGCGAGCTGCTGCTGGCGCTGCCTTGCACGGCCATCGTGGTAGCCCTGTCGGTCATCGGCGACCTCACCGAAAGCATGTTCAAGCGCCAGTCGGGCCTCAAGGACAGCAGCAACCTGCTGCCCGGCCATGGCGGCGTACTGGACCGCATCGACAGCCTGACCGCTGCCATCCCGGTCTTCACCGCGCTGCTCTGGGCCGTGGGCTGGGGTACGCCGTGAGTCATCCGCAGTGGATTACCGTGCTGGGGGCGACCGGTTCGATCGGCCTCAGCACCCTCGACGTCATCGGGCGTCACCCGGATCGCTATCGCGTCTTTGCCCTCAGCGGCTTCTCACGCCTCGCCGAGCTGGAATCGCTGAGCCTGCGCCATCGGCCGCGTTTCGTGGTGGTGCCGGAAGCTGAGCAGGCGCGTGCGCTGCAGGATCGCCTGGGCTCGGCAGGTCTGGATGCCCGGGTGCTGGTCGGCGAGGCCGGGCTTTGCGAGGTTTCCGCCCATCCCGAAGTGGATGCGGTGATGGCGGCCATCGTCGGCGCTGCGGGTCTCAAGCCCACCCTGGCTGCCGTTGAGGCTGGCAAGCGGGTCCTGCTGGCCAACAAGGAGGCGCTGGTGATGTCCGGCGCGCTGTTCATGAATGCCGTGCGCGCCAGCGGCGCCGTGCTGCTGCCCATCGACAGCGAGCACAATGCGATCTTCCAGTGCATGCCCGCGGACTATGCCCGTGGGCTGGGCAATGTCGGCGTGCGCCGCATCCTGCTGACCGCTTCAGGCGGCCCGTTCCGCGAGACGCCGCTGGAGCAGTTGGTCGACGTGACGCCAGAGCAGGCCTGTGCGCACCCCAACTGGTCGATGGGGCGGAAGATTTCCGTCGACTCGGCCAGCATGATGAACAAGGGCCTGGAGCTGATCGAGGCCTGCTGGCTGTTCGATGCGCCGCCGTCGAAGGTCGAGGTGGTGATCCACCCGCAGAGCGTGATCCATTCCATGGTCGACTACGTGGATGGCTCGGTGCTCGCCCAGCTGGGCAATCCGGACATGCGCACGCCCATCGCCCACGCCATGGCGTGGCCCGAGCGGATCGATTCCGGCGTCTCGCCGCTGGACCTGTTCACCATCGCCCGCCTGGACTTCAACGCTCCCGACGAGCAGCGCTTCCCCTGTCTGCGTCTGGCTCGCCAGGCCGCCGAGGCCGGCGGCAGTGCGCCGGCGATGCTCAATGCGGCGAACGAGGTGGCCGTCGCGGCGTTCCTCGAGCGGCGCATCCGCTTCACCGATATCCCGGTTATCATCGACCAGGTGCTGAACCGCGAGGCTGCGGCGCCGGTCGAATCGCTCGATGCGGTACTGGCAGCCGACCAACGCGCGCGCGCGGCGGCACAGGCCTGGTTGCAGGAACACGGGCGTTGAGCCCGAGGAGGTAGCGATGAGCGCCCTTTATATGGTGGTGGGACTGATTGTCGCCCTCGGCGTCCTGGTCACGTTCCATGAATTCGGTCACTTCTGGGTCGCCCGTCGTTGCGGGGTCAAGGTGCTCCGCTTCTCGGTGGGCTTCGGCACGCCGCTGGTGCGCTGGCACGACCGCCAGGGCACCGAGTTCGTCGTGGCCGCCATCCCCCTGGGCGGCTATGTGAAGATGCTCGACGAGCGCGAGGGCGATGTCCCCGCCGAGTTGCTCGACCGCGCCTTCAACCGCAAGACCGTGTTCCAGCGCATCGCCATCGTCGCCGCCGGCCCGATCGCCAACTTCCTGCTCGCCATCCTGTTCTTCTGGGTCCTGGCGATGCTGGGCAGTCAGCAGATCAAGCCGGTGATCGGTTCGGTGGTGGCCGACAGCCCGGCGGCCCTGGCGGGCCTGGCGGCGGGGCAGGAAGTCGTCGCGGTGGATGGCGAGGCGGTCGATGGCTGGAGCAGCGTCAACCTGCAGCTG
This sequence comes from Pseudomonas nitroreducens, assembly GCF_014204515.1. Taxonomy (GTDB): domain Bacteria; phylum Pseudomonadota; class Gammaproteobacteria; order Pseudomonadales; family Pseudomonadaceae; genus Pseudomonas; species Pseudomonas nitritireducens_A. Next base: position 89,846 of record NZ_JACHLI010000027.1, read on the forward strand.
GTCCGGCGTCTGGGCGAAACCGGTGAGGTAGGCGTCTCGGTGCTGGAGAAGGGCTCGACGCTCCCCGCGCTGCATCAGGTGCGCATCAGCTCCTGGCTCAAGAACGAAGAGAATCCCGATCCCATCGGTGGCCTGGGCATCCAGCCCTGGCGACCGGTGGTCGCAGCCGTGGTCGCCGAACTGGACGACAAGGGCCCGGCCAAGGCTGCCGGCCTGCAGATCGGTGACCGACTCGTCAGTCTGGATGGCGAATCGGTCACGGATTGGCAGCAGGTCGTCGAGCGCGTCCGCGCCCGTCCCGATGCCAGGGTGCAGCTGGGCATCGAGCGTGCCGGCCAGCGCGAGGAGCTGTCCCTGACCCTGGCTGCCAAGGGCGAGGGCAAGGCCCGTGCCGGCTACCTGGGCGCCGGCGTCGCAGGTGGCCAGTGGCCGGCGGAAATGCTCCGCGAAGTGAGTTACGGCCCGGTGGCCGCAGTGGGGCAGGCGCTTTCCCGAACCTGGTCGATGAGCCTGCTAACTCTGGATTCTCTAAAGAAAATGGTGCTCGGACAGCTCTCGGTAAAAAACTTGAGCGGGCCGATAACCATTGCTAAAGTGGCGGGCGCTTCAGCCCAGTCCGGCGTAGGGGATTTTCTGCATTTCCTCGCCTATCTGAGCATCAGCTTGGGGGTTCTCAACCTGTTGCCGATTCCTGTCCTCGATGGCGGGCATCTGCTGTTCTACATGGTCGAGTGGGTGCGTGGTCGCCCACTGTCGGAGCGGGTCCAGGCTTGGGGGATGCAAATTGGCATCAGCCTGGTAGTCGGGGTCATGTTGTTGGCCCTGGTCAACGATCTGAGTCGACTGTAACCCGCCATTGGATTTCGGATCTGCCGCCACCTTGCGGCAGATTCTCTATTTGTCAGTTGGAATAAAAGGACTCCATGAAACGCTTTCTGCTTCCCGCGGCCCTTTCCGCGCTGATGATCGCCCAGGTTCACGCCGAGTCCTTCACTGTTTCCGATATCCGGGTCAACGGTCTGCAGCGCGTATCGGCCGGTAGCGTGTTCGCCGCGCTGCCGCTCAACGTCGGCGAGCAGATCGATGATCGCCGTCTGGTCGAAGCGACCCGCTCGCTGTTCAAGACCGGCTTCTTCCAGGACATCCAGCTCAGCCGCGACGGCAACGTCCTGATCGTCAACGTGGTCGAGCGTCCGTCCATCTCGAGCATCGAGATCGAGGGCAACAAGGCCATCACCACCGAAGACCTGATGAAGGGTCTGAAGCAGTCCGGCCTGTCCGAAGGTGAGATCTTCCAGCGCGCGACCCTCGAAGGCGTGCGCAACGAGCTGCAGCGCCAGTACGTGGCCCAGGGCCGCTACTCCGCCGTGATCGAGACCGAGGTGGTGCCGCAGCCGCGCAACCGTGTAGCCCTGAAGATCACCATCAACGAAGGCACCGTGGCGGCCATCGCCCATGTCAACGTGGTGGGCAACACCGTCTTCTCCGAAGAAGACCTGACCGACCTGTTCGAGCTGAAGACCACCAACTGGCTGTCCTTCTTCAAGAACGACGACAAGTACTCCCGCGAGAAGCTCTCCGGTGACCTGGAGCGCCTGCGTTCCTACTACCTGGACCGCGGCTACATCCACATGGATATCGCCTCCACCCAGGTGTCGATCACCCCGGACAAGAAGCACGTCTACATCACCGTCAACGTCAACGAAGGCGAGAAGTACACCGTCAGCGACGTCAAGCTCTCCGGCGACCTGAAGGTGCCGGAAGACGAAGTGAAGAAGCTGCTGCTGGTGAAGAAGGGCCAGGTGTTCTCCCGCAAGGTGATGACCACCACCTCCGACCTGATCACCCGTCGCCTGGGTAACGAGGGCTATACCTTCGCCAACGTCAACGGCGTTCCCGAGCCGAACGACGAGAACAAGACCGTTTCGATCACCTACGTGGTCGATCCGGGCAAGCGCGCCTACGTCAACCGCATCAACTTCCGTGGCAACACCAAGACCGAGGACGAAGTACTCCGTCGCGAGATGCGCCAGATGGAAGGCGGCTGGGCCTCGACCTACCTGATCGACCAGTCCAAGCAGCGCCTGGAGCGCCTGGGCTACTTCAAGGAAGTCAACGTCGAGACCCCGGCCGTTCCGGGTACCGACGACCAGGTCGACGTGAACTACAGCGTGGAAGAGCAGCCGTCCGGCTCGATCACCGCCAGCGTCGGTTTCGCCCAGAGCGCCGGCCTGATCCTCGGCGGCTCGATCAGCCAGAACAACTTCCTGGGTACCGGTAACAAGGTCAGCATCGGCCTGACCAAGTCCGACTACCAGACCCGCTACAACTTCGGCTTCGTCGACCCCTACTGGACCGTCGACGGCGTGAGCCTGGGCTACAACGCCTTCTACCGCAAGACCGACTACGACAAGCTCGACGTCGACGTCTCCAGCTACTCGGTGAACAGCCTGGGTGCCGGCGTCAGCATCGGCTACCCGATCAGCGAGACCTCGCGCCTGACCTACGGCCTGACCGTGCAGCGTGATGAAATCGACACCGGTGCCTATACCGTCGACGAGATCTTCGATTTCATCGAGAAGGAAGGCGACAGCTTCACCAACTTCAAGGCGTCCATCGGCTGGTCCGAATCGACCCTGAACAAGGGTGTGCTGGCCAACCGAGGCCATTCCCAGAGCCTGGTGCTGGAAACTACCATTCCGGGTAGCGACCTGTCGTTCTACAAGCTCGACTACCGTGGCCAGATATTCGCTCCGCTGACCGAGACCTACACCATGCGCTTCCACACCGAGCTCGGCTACGGTGGTGCGTACGGTGACACCGATCGCCTGCCGTTCTACGAGAACTACTACGCCGGTGGCTTCAACTCGGTGCGAGGTTTCAAGGACAGCTCGCTGGGCCCGCGCAGTACCCCTAGCCGTGTGACCGATCCGAATACCGGCGCGGTCATTGATGGCCCGGATGCCAATGGTCGCTACACCGACCCGGATCAAGATCGTGAGGCCTTCGGTGGCAACATCCTGATCACCGGCGGCGCCGAGCTGCTGTTCCCGCTGCCCTTCGTCAAGGACCAGCGCCAGCTGCGTACCGTGCTGTTCTGGGATGTGGGTAACGTGTTCGACACTGATTGCCCGACTTCTACCACCCAGGGTTGTGACGGCGTGAAGTTCCAGGACATGGCAATGTCCGCGGGTGTCGGTCTGACCTGGATCACCGCGCTGGGCCCGTTGAGCTTCAGCCTGGCGACCCCGATCAAGAAGCCGGACAACGCCGAGACCCAGATCTTCCAGTTCTCCCTGGGACAGACCTTCTAATTGGCCGTATCGTTGTAATGACAACCATGCTTTGTGCAGGAGTGCATCGTGCGTAAGTTGACCCAGTTCGTCCTGATTACCGCAGCCCTGGCGGCGAGCCCCGCGTTCGCCGACATGAAGATCGCGGTACTCAACTATCAGATGGCACTCCTCGAGTCCGATTCGGCCAAGCAGTACGCCGTGGACGCCGAGAAGAAGTTCGGTCCGCAGCTGACCAAGCTCAAGGCGCTGGAAACCGACGCCAAGTCCCTGCAGGACAAGCTGGTCAACGGCGGCAGCAAGATGTCCAACGCCGAGCGTGAAAAAGCCGAGAACGACTTCAAGCAGAAGGCCCGTGACTTCCAGTTCCAGTCCAAGGAGCTGAACGAAGCCAAGGCCGTCGCCGACCGCGACATGCTGAAGAAGCTCAAGCCGAAGCTGGACCAGGCTGTCGAGGAAACCATCAAGAAAGGTGGTTATGACCTCGTGGTCGAGCGTGGTGCCGTGGTCGACGTGAAGCCGCAGTACGACATCACCCGCCAAGTCATCGAGCGCATGAACCAACTGCGCTGATGATGACCGAGCTGTCGTTTACCCTCGCCGAACTGGCTGCGCAACTCGATGCCGAGTTGCGTGGCGATCCCGCTCAGGTGATCAGCGGGCTGGCCACCCTGCAGGACGCAGGCGCCGGCCAGTTGAGCTTCCTGGCCAATCCGCAGTACCGCAAGTTCCTCGATGACAGCCAGGCCGGCGCCGTCCTGCTGACCGCCGCTGACGCCGAAGGCTTCAGCGGCAATGCGCTGATCGTCGCCAATCCCTACCTGGCCTACTCCGGCCTGTCCCACCAGTTCGACCGCAAGCCCAAGGCGCCGGTCGGCATTCATCCCACCGCGGTGGTTGATGAAGGGGCTCAGGTCGATGCGTCTGCCAGTGTCGGTCCCTATGCCGTGATCGAGGCGGGCGCGCAGATCGGCGCCAATGTCACGATCGGTGCGCATTGCTTCGTCGGCGCGCGCAGCGTGATCGGTGAAGGCGGCTGGCTGGCTCCGCGGGTGACCCTCTACCACGACGTGCGCATTGGCAAGCGCGTGGTGATCCAGTCCGGTGCCGTGCTAGGCGGCGAGGGCTTCGGCTTCGCCAACCACAAGGGCATCTGGCAGAAGATCGCGCAGATCGGCGGCGTGACCCTGGGGGATGACGTCGAGATCGGCGCCAATACCACCATCGATCGTGGTGCGCTGTCCGATACCCTGGTGGGTAACGGCGTGAAGCTGGACAACCAGATCATGATCGCCCACAACGTGCAGATCGGCGATCACACCGCCATGGCCGGCTGCTGCGGGATTTCCGGCAGCGCCAAGATCGGCAAGCACTGCATGCTCGCCGGTGGTGTCGGCCTGGTCGGGCATATCGAGATCTGCGACAACGTCTTCGTCACCGGGATGACCATGGTGACCCGTTCGATCACCGAACCGGGTTCCTACTCCTCCGGTACCGCCATGCAGCCCGCGGCGGAATGGAAGAAAAGCGCCGCGCGCATTCGTCAGCTGGATGACATGGCTCGTCGCCTGAAACAGCTGGAAAAGCACGTGGCCGCCGTGACCCCAAGCGGAGACGCTCCATCAGATGCGTGATCCACGCATTTTTTGGCGTTTCCCCTTTCTGAACAGGCTCCCCTGAACATGATGGACATCAACGAGATTCGCGAATACCTGCCTCATCGCTACCCCTTCCTGCTGGTGGATCGGGTGGTCGAGCTGGACATCGAAGGCAAGCGCATTCGCGCCTACAAGAATGTCAGCATCAACGAGCCGTTCTTCAATGGCCACTTCCCGCAGCACCCGATCATGCCGGGCGTGTTGATCATCGAGGCGATGGCCCAGGCGGCCGGCATCCTCGGCTTCAAGATGCTCGACGTGAAGCCGGCCGACGGCACCCTCTACTACTTCGTCGGCTCCGACAAGCTGCGCTTCCGCCAGCCGGTGCTGCCGGGTGACCAGCTGCAACTGAACGCCCAGTTCCTCAGCGTCAAGCGCGGCATCTGGAAGTTCGACTGCAATGCCACCGTTGACGGCAAGCCGGTATGCTCGGCCGAAATCATCTGTGCGGAACGCAAACTATGAGTTTGATCGATCCTCGCGCCATCATCGACCCGCGCGCAAAGCTGGCTGACGACGTAGAAGTGGGCCCCTGGTCCATGGTCGGGCCGGATGTGGAGATCGGCGAAGGTACGGTGATCGGTCCGCACGTGGTGGTCAAAGGCCCCACGAAGATCGGTAAGCACAATCGGATATTCCAGTTCTCCAGCGTTGGCGAGGACACCCCGGACCTGAAGTACAAGGGCGAGCCGACTCGCCTGGTGATCGGTGATCACAACGTGATCCGCGAGGGTGTCACCATCCACCGCGGCACCATCCAGGACCGTTCGGAAACCACCATCGGCGATCACAACCTGTTCATGGCCTATGTGCACATCGGCCACGACAGTGTGATCGGCAACCATTGCATCCTGGTGAACAACACCGCGCTGGCGGGCCATGTTCACGTGGATGACTGGGCGATCCTCTCCGGCTACACCCTGGTCCACCAGTTCTGCCGCATCGGCGCCCACGCCTTCTCGGGCATGGGCACCACCATCGGCAAGGACGTCCCGGCCTATGTCACGGTCTTCGGCAACCCCGCCGAGGCCCGCAGCATGAACTTCGAAGGCCTGCGCCGTCGCGGTTTCAGCGCCGAGTCGATCCAGGCGCTGCGCCGGGCCTACAAGGTGGTCTACCGCCAGGGCCTGACGGTGGACGAGGCGCTGGCCGAACTGGCCGAAGTCTCCGCGCAGTTCCCGGAAGTCGCGGTGTTCCGCGATTCCATCCAGAGCTCCACCCGCGGCATCACCCGCTGACCATGCAACCGACCGCACGCAAGCTGCGCGTCGCCCTGGTCGCGGGCGAGGCGTCCGGCGATATCCTCGGCTCCGGCCTCATGCAGGCGCTCAAGCAGCGCCACCCTGACATCGAGTTCATCGGTGTCGGTGGTCCGCGCATGCAGGCCGAAGGGCTGCAGTCGCACTTCCCGATGGAGCGTCTGGCCGTCATGGGCCTGGTCGAGGTGCTCGGCCGCCTGCGCGAACTGCTGCGCCGGCGCAAGGACCTGGTGCAGATGCTGATCGCCGCCAGACCGGACGTGTTCATCGGTATCGATGCGCCGGACTTCAACCTGACGCTCGAATTGAAGCTGCGCCGTGCGGGCATCCGCACCGTGCACTACGTCAGCCCGTCGGTGTGGGCCTGGCGACAGAAGCGCGTACTGAAGATCAAGCAAGCCTGTGACCTGATGCTCGCGCTGTTCCCCTTCGAAGCGCGCTTCTACGAAGAACATGCGGTGCCGGTGCGTTTCGTCGGCCACCCGCTGGCCAATACGATTCCGCTGGAGGCCGACCGCGCCGGTGCGCGCGAGCGCCTGGGCCTGCCGCAGGACGCCAGCGTCGTTGCCCTGCTGCCGGGTAGCCGGGGAGGGGAGGTCGGCAAGCTCGGCGCATTGTTCCTCGATACCGCCCAGCGCCTGCTCCAGGATCGCCCCGGCCTGCGCTTCGTGCTGCCCTGCGCGAGCCCCGAGCGTCGTGTGCAGATCGAAGAAATGCTCGCCGGCCGCGATCTGCCGGTGCAGCTGCTCGATGGTGCCTCCCACGAGGCCCTGGCCGCCTGCAATGCCGTATTGATTGCCTCCGGCACCGCCACGCTGGAAGCGCTGCTGTACAAGCGGCCGATGGTCGTCGCCTACAAGGTGGCGCCCATGACCTACCGCATCCTCAAGCGCCTGGTGAAGAGCCCGTATATCTCGCTGCCGAACCTGCTGGCCGGGCGCCTGCTGGTGCCGGAACTGATCCAGGACGCCGCCACGCCCGAGGCGCTGGCCGCTACGCTGTTGCCGCTGCTGGACGATGGCAGCGTGCAGACCGAACCCTTCGACGCCATCCACCGCGCCCTGCGCCAGGATGCGTCCGCGCAGGCCGCCGAAGCGGTGCTCGCCCTGGTGGAGAAACGCTGATGCAGATGGGCCTGGATTTCGCCCTGGTGGAAGAACTGGTCGCCGGCGTCGACGAAGTGGGCCGTGGCCCGCTGTGCGGCCCGGTGGTCACGGCGGCGGTGATCCTCGATCCGGCGCGGCCGATCAGCGGGCTGAACGACTCCAAGAAGCTCACCGAAGCCAAGCGTGAAAAGCTCTTCGACGAGATTCGCGAGAAAGCCCTGGCCTGGTGCATCGCTCGCGCGGACGTGCACGAGATCGACCAGCTGAACATCCTCCATGCCACCATGCTCGCCATGCAGCGTGCGGTGGAAGGCCTGAGCGTCACGCCGAAACTGGCGCTGATCGACGGCAACCGTTGCCCGAAACTGCAGGTGCCGTCCGCGCCGGTGGTGCAGGGCGATGCCAAGGTGCCGGCCATTGCTGCCGCGTCGATCCTGGCCAAGGTCAGCCGCGACCGCGAGATGCAGGAAATGGAAGCGCTGTACCCCGGCTACGGCATCGGCGGGCACAAGGGCTACCCGACTCCCGTGCACCTCGAAGCCCTCAGGCGCCTGGGGCCGACACCTATCCATCGGCGCTCCTTCGGCCCGGTGCGCGCCCTCCTGGAAAACCCCGCCGGCATCCTGTAACACCCTGTTATTACTCTGGAATTCCTCGCGGCCTGTGGCCCGTCGGTGAGTTGAATCAGCCGGCGCGACCGCTGGCCCATTGATCCCTGTAGCTTTGCGGACAGCCCCGGTACAATCCGGGGCTTGCCGTTTTTCGCGTTTGCCAAGGACCACCATGACCGCCACCTTCGTTCACCTGCGTCTGCACACCGAATTCTCCCTGGTCGACGGCCTGGTACGGGTCAAGCCGCTGATCAAGGCGGTCGGCGGGGCGGGCATGCCGGCGGTGGCGGTGACCGACCTGAGCAACATGTGTTCGCTGGTGAAGTTCTACAAGACGGCCATGGGCGGCGGCATCAAGCCGATCTGCGGCGCCGACGTCTGGCTGGCCAACCGCGACGAGGACGGCCCGCTGACCCGCCTGACCCTGCTGGCGATGAACGCCAAGGGCTACCGCAACCTGACCGAGCTGATTTCCCGTGGTTGGCAGGAAGGCCAGCGCAATGGCGAGATCATCATCGAGCGCCAGTGGGTGAAGGAGGCCGCCGAAGGCCTGATCGCGCTGTCCGGCTCCAAGGAGGGCGAGATCGGCATGGCCCTGCTGGAGGGCAACGATGCCCTGGCGGACTCGCTGCTGGCCGAGTGGCTGGAGGTCTTCCCGGATCGCTTCTACCTCGATATCCAGCGCACCAGTCGGGTGAACGACGAAGAGCACGTGCACGCCGCTGTGGCCCTGTCCGCGCGCAGTGGCGCACCGCTGGTGGCGACCAACGACGTGCGCTTCATCAAGGAAGCCGACTTCGAGGCCCACGAGACCCGCGTCTGCATCGGCGAAGGCCGCGCCCTGGACGATCCGCGCCGCTCGCGCAGCTATTCCGACCAGCAGTACCTGAAGAGCCCGGAAGAAATGGCCGAGCTGTTCAGCGATATTCCCGAGGCTCTGCAGAACTCCGTCGAGATCGCCAAGCGCTGCAACATCGATGTGCAGCTGGGTAAGTACTTCCTGCCCAACTTCCCGATTCCCTTCGATGACATGGACATCAACGACTACCTGCGCCATGTCTCCTACGAGGGCCTGGAGGAGCGCCTGGCAGTGCTCTGGCCGAAGGACACCACGCCCAACTACGAAGAGAAGCGGCAGATCTACGTCGACCGCCTGGAGTTCGAGCTGGGCACCATCATCCAGATGGGCTTCCCCGGCTACTTCCTGATCGTGATGGACTTCATCAAGTGGGCCAAGAACAACGGCGTACCGGTAGGCCCCGGCCGAGGCTCGGGTGCCGGCTCGCTGGTCGCCTACGTGCTGAAGATCACCGACCTCGATCCGCTGGCCTATGACCTGCTGTTCGAACGTTTCCTCAACCCCGAACGTATTTCCATGCCCGACTTCGACGTCGACTTCTGCATGGAAGGCCGTGATCGGGTGATCGACTACGTGGCCGGTGCCTACGGGCGCAACGCGGTGAGCCAGATCATCACCTTCGGCTCCATGGCCGCGAAGGCGGTGGTGCGCGACGTGGCGCGGGTGCAGGGCAAGTCCTACGGCCTGGCCGACAAGCTGTCGAAGATGATTCCCTTCGAAGTGGGCATGACCCTGGAGAAGGCCTTCGAGCAGGAAGAGATGCTCCGCGACTTCCTCAAGACCGACGAGGAAGCCCAGGAAATCTGGGACATGGCCCTCAAGCTGGAAGGCGTCACCCGCGGTACCGGCAAGCACGCCGGCGGCGTGGTGATCGCGCCGACCAAGCTGACCGATTTCGCTCCCATCGCCTGTGACGAGGAGGGCGCCGGCCTGGTGACCCAGTTCGACAAGGACGACGTGGAGGCTGCCGGCCTGGTGAAGTTCGACTTCCTCGGCCTGCGCACCCTGACCATCATCAAGTGGGCGATGGAGATCATCCATCGCATCCAGCAGAAAGCCGGCGAGACCGATCTGGTCGACATCGACCGCATCCCGCTGGACGACAAGAAGACCTACGACCTGCTGCAGAAGGCGGAAACCACCGCGGTCTTCCAGCTTGAATCGCGTGGCATGAAGGAGCTGATCAAGAAGCTCAAGCCGGACTGCCTGGAAGACCTCATCGCACTGGTGGCGCTGTTCCGTCCCGGTCCGTTGCAGTCGGGCATGGTGGACGACTTCATCAACCGCAAGCACGGTCGCGAAGAGATTTCCTATCCGCACCCGGACTACCAGTACGCCGGCCTCGAGCCGGTGCTCAAGCCCACCTACGGCATCATCCTTTACCAGGAACAGGTGATGCAGATCGCCCAGGTGATGGCGGGCTACAGCCTCGGTGGCGCGGACATGCTGCGTCGCGCCATGGGCAAGAAGAAGCCCGAGGAAATGGCCAAGCAGCGCGGCGGCTTCATCGAGGGCTGCTCCGCCAACGGCATCGACGAAAACCTCTCGGGCAACATCTTCGACCTGGTGGAAAAGTTCGCCGGCTACGGCTTCAACAAGTCGCACTCGGCCGCCTACGGCCTGGTGTCGTACCAGACCGCCTGGCTGAAGACCCACTGGAAAGCCCCGTTCATGGCCGCGGTACTCACCGCGGATATGCAGAACACCGACAAGGTGGTGACGCTCATCGAAGAGTGCCGCCACATGAAGCTGCGCATCCTGGCGCCGGACGTGAACAACTCCGAGTTCCGCTTCACCGTCGACGAGGACAATCAGATCGTCTACGGCCTGGGCGCGATCAAGGGCGTCGGCGAAGGCCCGGTGGAGGCCATCACCGAATGTCGTAACGAAGGCGGCCCGTTCAAGACCCTGTTCGATTTCTGCGATCGCATCGACCTCAAGCGCGTCAACAAGCGCACCCTGGAGGCGCTGATCCGCGCCGGTGCGCTGGACCGCCTCGGCCCGCACTTCCACGAGGAGCAGAAGGCCTACCACGCCCACGTCGACATCAACCGCGCCGTGCTGCTGGCGTCCATGGAAGAAGCCGTGAAAGCCGCCGAGCAGACCTCGCGTAGCCACGACAGCGGCCACATGGACCTGTTCGGCGGTGTCTTTGCCGAGCCCGAGGCGGATGTCTACGCCAACCATCGCAAGGTCAAGGAGCTCAATCTCAAGGAGCGCCTGAAAGGCGAGAAGGACACCCTCGGCCTGTACCTGACCGGTCACCCCATCGACGAGTACGAAGGCGAGGTGCGGCGTTTTGCCCGCCAGCGCATCGTCGAGCTGAAGCCCGCGCGCGATACCCAGACCGTCGCCGGCCTGATCGTCAACCTGCGGGTGATGAAGAACAAGCGCGGCGACAAGATGGGCTTCGTGACCCTCGACGACCGCTCCGGCCGTATCGAGGCCTCGCTGTTCGCCGAAGCCTTCGCCGCCAACCAGGCGCTGCTGCAGACCGACGCCCTGGTGGTGATCGAGGGCGAAGTCAGCCAGGACGATTTCTCCGGCGGCCTGCGCCTGCGCGCCAAGCGTGTGATGGGCCTGGAAGAGGCCCGTACCTCGCTGGCGGAGAGCCTGCGGGTGCGCGTCCACGCCGATGCGCTCAAGGGCGACCGCCTGCGCTGGCTGGCCGACCTCTGCACCCGTCACCGTGGCAGCTGCCCGGTCACCGTCGACTACAGTGGCGAGCAGGCGCGCGCCCTGTTGCAGTTCGGCGAGCAGTGGCGGATCGACCCCGCAGACAACCTGATTCAAGCGTTGCGTGACCAGTTCGGCCGCGACAACGTCTTCCTCAACTACCGCTAGTGAAGTCCGCTAGTGAAGCCGGTGGCCAAAGGCCGCCCGCCAGCCAGTCTCGACCCTCGGCGCCCGATACCGTAAGGTAGGGCGCCTACGGACCAGGCCCAGCCGCCAACAGAACGACGGATAGCCCATGAACCCGAATTTTCTCGATTTCGAACAGCCCATCGCCGACCTGCACGCCAAGATCGAAGAGCTGCGGCTGGTCGGCAACGACAACGCCCTGAACATCACCGACGAAATCTCCCGTCTTCAGGAAAAGAGCAAGGCGCTGACCGAGAACATCTTCGGCAACCTGTCCAGCTGGCAGATCGCCCAGCTGGCGCGCCATCCACGTCGCCCCTACACCCTGGACTACATCGAGCACATCTTCAGCGAGTTCGAGGAGCTGCACGGTGACCGTCACTTCGCCGATGACGCGGCAATCGTTGGCGGCGTCGCCCGCCTGGAAGACCAGCCGGTGATGATCATCGGTCACCAGAAGGGCCGCGAAGTGCGCGAGAAGGTGCGCCGCAACTTCGGCATGCCGCGTCCGGAAGGCTACCGCAAGGCCTGCCGCCTGATGGAAATGGCCGAACGCTTCAAGATGCCGATCCTGACCTTCATCGACACCCCCGGCGCCTACCCGGGCATCGACGCCGAAGAGCGCGGCCAGAGCGAGGCCATCGCCTGGAACCTGCGCGTCATGGCGCGCCTGAAGACCCCGATCATCGCCACCGTGATCGGTGAAGGCGGCTCCGGCGGCGCACTGGCCATCGGCGTGTGCGACCAGCTGAACATGCTGCAGTACTCCACCTACGCGGTGATCTCGCCCGAAGGTTGCGCCTCGATCCTCTGGCGCACCGCCGAGAAGGCGCCGGAAGCGGCCGAAGCCATGGGCATCACCGCCAATCGCCTGAAGGACCTGGGTATCGTCGACAACATCATCCCCGAGCCGCTGGGCAGCGCCCACCGCGACCCGGCGGCCATGTCCGAGACCATCCGCCAATCCCTACTCGGTCAGCTCGATACCCTCAAGCAGCTTAGCAGCGAAGAACTCCTAGCGCGCCGCTACGAGCGCCTGATGAGCTACGGCATCGCCTGATCGATGCCTGTGGCGCAGCGCGGGTGACGGGGTATCCTTGCCTCGTCCCCGACCCTGCCGACCTGCGCCATGTCTGCTGAACTGCAATCCAGACTGCTGAGTTTCCTCGCTCCCTGGCGTCATGCGCCGGCGTGGTGCGTCGCGCTGTCCGGCGGCCTGGATTCCACCGTTCTCCTGCATCTCCTGGCGCAGCTTGCCCGTCGCGAGTCCTTGCCGCCGATTTCCGCCATTCATGTGCACCACGGCCTGCAGGCCGTCGCTGACGGCTGGCCGGAGCATTGCCAGCAGTTGTGCGATGGACTTGGCGCGCCATTGCAGGTCGTACGCGTGCGGGTCGACGGAGGTGCGAGCCTGGAGCGCGCCGCCCGCGAGGCACGTTATGCGGCATTCACGGCTGCGCTGGGGGAGGGCGGCTGCCTGCTGACTGGCCAGCACCGTGACGATCAGGCGGAAACCGTGCTGTTCCGGTTGTTCCGTGGCGCCGGGGTGCGAGGCCTTTCCGGCATGGCTGGCCAGCGTCCGCTGGGCGCTGGCATGCTGCTTCGTCCGCTGCTGGGGATAACTCGTACTGAGCTGGAGCGCTATGCCCTCAACCATGGGCTGAGCTGGGTTGAGGACCCCTCCAATGCCAGCGATGACTACGACCGCAACTACCTGCGCAACCGGGTGTTGCCGGGCATCGTCGAGCGCTGGCCTTCGGCCGTCGAAACCATCGCTCGCAGCGCCGAGCATCTGGCGGAAGCCGACGGGCTGCTGGGCGAACTGGCGCGTAATGACCTGCTCTCGGCCGGTGCACGCGATGAGTACATCGGCATGCAATTACCCTCCCTGGCCATTGCTGCGCTGGTGGAACTGAGTGAGCCGCGCCAGCGCAATGCCCTGCGTCACTGGCTGGCTCCCCTGGCGCGCTTGCCGGACACGGCGCACTGGGCCGGTTGGCGGGACCTGCGCGATGCCCGCGAAGACGCCGAGCCGATCTGGCGCCTTGCCGATGGCGAGCTGCGTCGTGCCCACGGACGGCTCTGGTGGCTGGCCAGGCCCTGGCTCGGTTTCGTACCGGTGAATCAGCCCTGGAGCGATCCATCGCAGCCGATTTCGCTGCCGGGCAACGGCGCGTTGCGCTTCGAAGGCGAGCCGCCGGGCGGCCCGCTGGAAATCCGCTATCGGCAGGGTGGCGAGGTGATGGCCCTGTCCGGGCGCGGTAGTCGCGACCTCAAGCGCCTGCTCAACGAAGCGGCGATTCCGGCCTTCCTGCGCGGCCGTCTGCCGCTGCTCTGGCGAGCCGACGAACTGCTCGGCGTCGCGCTGCTGCCGAGCCTGCGGGTGGAGGCGGGGCAGGGCTGGACACTGCGCTGGACACCTCCGACGAATGACTCGGGTTTGAGCTGATAGCGGCTTTCCGGTAGACTACGCTCCCGTCTTGTACAGCTCCTGTTGATTCGCCTGCGAATCAGTGGGAGTTCGCTATTTTCACGACGAAGTCGTGAGCCGGGTCTCGTACCCGACACCTTCGCTTCCCCGGCGGCCGAGCCGCCTAAACGCTGACATTCAGGGCTTTTCATGACGCGCTACATCTTCGTCACGGGTGGTGTTGTTTCTTCATTGGGGAAAGGCATCGCCTCGGCTTCCTTGGCTGCCATTCTGGAAGCGCGTGGCCTGAAGATCACGATGCTCAAGCTGGACCCCTACATCAACGTCGATCCGGGCACCATGAGCCCGTTCCAGCACGGTGAGGTGTTCGTCACCCACGACGGCGCGGAAACCGACCTCGATCTGGGCCACTACGAGCGCTTTGTTCGTACCACCATGACCCAGAACAACAACTTCACCACCGGCCGCGTCTACATGGACGTGCTGCGCAAGGAGCGCCGTGGTGATTATCTGGGTGCCACCGTGCAGGTCATCCCGCACATCACCGACGAGATCAAGCGTCGCATCATCAAGGGCGCCGGCGATGCCGACGTGGCCCTGGTGGAAGTCGGCGGTACCGTCGGCGACATCGAGTCGCAACCCTTCCTCGAGGCCATCCGCCAGCTGCGCGTGGAGATCGGTTCGCGCCGCGCCATGCTGATGCACCTGACGCTGGTCCCGTACATCGCCACCGCTGGCGAGACCAAGACCAAGCCGACCCAGCACTCGGTCAAGGAACTGCGTTCCATCGGCCTGCAGCCGGACATCCTGGTCTGCCGTTCCGACCACCCGGTGGACGTGTCCTCGCGCCGCAAGATCGCCCTCTTCACCAACGTGGAAGAGCGCGCAGTCATCTCGCTGGAAGACGTCGACACCATCTACCGCATTCCGTCCGTGCTGCATGCCCAGGGCGTCGATGACTTCGTCGTCGAGCGCTTCGGCCTGGAGTGCGGCCCGGCTGACCTGTCCGAATGGGACCGCGTGGTCGACGCCAAGCTCAACCCCGAGCGTGAAGTCACCATCGCCATGGTCGGCAAGTACATGGAACTGCTCGACGCCTACAAGTCGCTGATCGAAGCCATGACCCACGCCGGCATCCAGAGCCGTACCAAGGTCAACCTGCGCTACATCGACTCCGAGGACATCGAGCAGCAGGGCACCAGCCTGCTCGAAGGCGCCGACGCCATCCTGGTTCCGGGCGGCTTCGGCCTGCGCGGCGTGGAAGGCAAGATCACCGCCGTGCAGTACGCCCGTGAGAACAAGGTTCCGTACCTGGGCATCTGCCTGGGTATGCAGGTGGCCGTCATCGAATACGCCCGCAACGTGCTGGGCTGGACCGATGCCAACTCCACCGAGTTCGACAAGTCCAGCGGCCACCCGGTCGTCGGCCTGATCACCGAATGGCAGGACGCCACCGGCGCCACCGAAGTGCGCACCGAAGCTTCCGACCTGGGCGGCACCATGCGCCTGGGCGCCCAGGAATGCCTGCTGTCCGCCGGCACCCTGGTGCACGACTGCTATGGCAAGGAAGTGATCGTCGAGCGTCACCGTCACCGCTACGAAGTGAACAACAACCTGCGTCCGCAACTGGAAGCCGCCGGCCTGAAGATTTCCGGCCGCTCCGGCGACGGCGCGCTGGTGGAAGTCGTGGAAGCGCCGGATCATCCGTGGTTCGTGGCCTGCCAGTTCCACCCGGAATTCACTTCCACCCCGCGTGATGGCCACCCGCTGTTCAGCGGCTTCGTCAACGCCGCCCTGAAACAAGCCGGGAAAGCCTGAGCATGAGCCAGAAGATCATCCGCGTCGGTGATATCCAGATCGGCAACGACCTGCCGTTCGTGCTGTTTGGCGGCATGAACGTGCTGGAGTCGCGCGACCTGGCGATGCAGGTCTGCGAAGAGTACGTGAAGGTTACTCAGAAGCTCGGTATCCCTTACGTGTTCAAGGCCAGCTTCGACAAGGCCAACCGTTCCTCGATCACCTCGTTCCGTGGTCCGGGCATGGAAGAGGGGCTGAAGATCTTCGAAGAGATCAAGAAGACCTTCAACGTGCCGGTCATCACCGACGTGCACGAGCCCTACCAGGCCGCTCCGGTGGCCGAGGTCTGCGACATCATCCAGCTGCCGGCCTTCCTGTCCCGGCAGACCGACCTGGTCGTGGCCATGGCCGAAACCCGCGCGGTGATCAACATCAAGAAGGCCCAGTTCCTCGCGCCGCAGGAGATGAAACACATCCTGCGCAAGTGCGAGGAAGCGGGTAACGACCAGTTGATCCTCTGCGAGCGTGGCTCCTCCTTCGGGTACAACAACCTGGTGGTGGACATGCTCGGCTTCGGCATCATGAAGCAGTTCGAGTACCCGGTGTTCTTCGACGTGACCCATGCCCTGCAGATGCCGGGCGGTCGCGCTGATTCCGCCGGCGGCCGCCGCGCCCAGGTCACCGACCTGGCCAAGGCCGGCATGAGCCAGGGCCTCGCCGGCCTGTTCCTGGAGGCCCATCCGGACCCCGAGAACGCCAAGTGCGACGGTCCGTGCGCCCTGCGCCTGAACAAGCTCGAGCCTTTCCTGTCCCAGCTCAAGCAGCTGGACGACCTGGTCAAGAATTTCCCCACTATCGAGACTGCCTGAGGATCGGCCCGATGACTGCCTTGCGCAGTCATCGGGCAGGTTCTGAACGTCTCACCAGCCGCCCCGTTTATCTCTATCTTCGGAGTGTTATCTAGAATGGCAAAGATCGTCGACATCAAGGGCCGTGAGGTCCTGGACTCCCGCGGCAACCCGACCGTTGAAGCGGACGTGATCCTGGACAACGGCATCGTCGGCAGCGCTTGCGCCCCGTCCGGTGCATCCACCGGTTCCCGCGAGGCTCTCGAACTGCGCGATGGCGACAAGAGCCGTTACCTGGGCAAGGGCGTGCTGAAAGCCGTGGCCAACATCAACGGCCCGATCCGTGACCTGCTGCTGGGCAAGGACGCGGCTGACCAGAAAGGTCTGGATCACGCGATGATCGACCTCGACGGCACCGAGAACAAAGGCAAGCTGGGCGCCAACGCCATCCTCGCCGTGTCCCTGGCCGCCGCCAAGGCCGCTGCCCAGGCCAAGGGCGTGCCGCTGTACGCGCACATCGCCGACCTGAACGGCACCCCGGGCCAGTACTCCATGCCGGTTCCGATGATGAACATCATCAACGGCGGCGAGCACGCCGATAACAACGTCGACATCCAGGAGTTCATGGTTCAGCCGGTCGGCGCTAAGAACTTCGCCGACGCCCTGCGCATGGGCGCCGAGATCTTCCACCACCTCAAAGCCGTGCTGAAGGCCCGTGGCCTGAACACCGCCGTGGGTGACGAAGGTGGCTTCGCGCCGAACCTGGCTTCCAACGAAGACGCCCTGGCCGCCATCGCCGAAGCCGTCGCCAACGCCGGCTACAAGCTGGGTGACGACGTGACCCTGGCCCTGGACTGCGCCTCCTCCGAGTTCTTCAAGGACGGCCAGTACGACCTCGAAGGCGAAGGCAAGGTGTTCAGCGCCGAAGGTTTCGCCGATTACCTGGCCGGCCTGACCCAGCGCTACCCGATCATCTCCATCGAAGACGGCATGGACGAGTCCGACTGGGCTGGCTGGAAAGTCCTGACCGACAAGATCGGCGAGAAGGTCCAGCTGGTCGGTGACGACCTGTTCGTGACCAACACCAAGATCCTCAAGCGTGGCATCGACGAGAAGATCGGCAACTCGATCCTGATCAAGTTCAACCAGATCGGCTCGCTGACCGAGACCCTGGAAGCCATCCAGATGGCCAAGGCCGCCGGCTTCACCGCGGTGATCTCGCACCGTTCGGGCGAAACCGAAGACAGCACCATCGCTGACCTGGCCGTCGGCACTGCCGCTGGTCAGATCAAGACCGGTTCCCTCTGCCGCTCCGACCGCGTTTCCAAGTACAACCAGCTGCTGCGCATCGAAGAGCAGCTGGGCGCCAAGGCGCCGTACCGTGGTCGCGCGGAATTCCGCGGCTGATTCTGATCCTGATACTAGTCTGGTACGGTGAAGGGGTGGCACGAGCCACCCCTTTGCGTACATGGAGCTGATGGTTTGAGGTTACGTAGCCCCTACTGGCTGTTCGTCGTGCTGATCCTTGCATTGGCCGGCCTGCAGTATCGCCTGTGGATCGGTGATGGCAGCCTGGCGCAAGTGGGCGAACTGCAGAAGCAGATCGCCGACCAGCAGGGCGAGAACGAGCGCCTGCTCGAACGTAACCGCATCCTCGAGGCGGAAGTCGCCGAGCTCAAGAAAGGCACCGAGACCGTCGAGGAGCGTGCCCGCCACGAACTCGGCATGGTCAAGGACAAGGAAACCCTCTACCAGCTCGCGCAATGACCACTCCCGCCTTCTGGGCCGTGATCCCGGCCGCCGGCATCGGTTCGCGGATGCGCGCCGACCGCCCCAAGCAATACCTCGACCTTGCCGGTCGCAGCATTCTCGAACGTACCCTCGACTGTTTCCTCGGCCATCCCCGGCTCAAAGGGCTGGTGGTGTGCCTGGCTGCCGACGATCCCTGGTGGCCGACCCTGCCGAGCGCTTCCAACGAGCTGATCCAGCGCGCCGACGGTGGCCGCGAGCGTGCCGATTCCGTGCTCAATGGCCTGCTGCGTCTGACCGAGCTGGGCGCCGGCAGTGACGACTGGGTGCTGGTGCACGACGCCGCCCGGCCGAACCTGGCCCGCGCCGACCTGGATCGCCTGCTGGATGAACTGCAATTCGATACCGTGGGCGGCCTGCTCGGTGTGCCTGCGCGGGACACCTTGAAGCGCGTGGATGCCAAGGGCCGCGTGGTCGAGACCATCGACCGCAGCGTGGTCTGGCAGGCCTACACCCCGCAGATGTTCCGCCTCGGCGCGCTGCACCGGGCACTGGCCGACGCGCTGGTGGCCGACGCGGCCATCACCGACGAGGCTTCTGCCATGGAATGGGCGGGCCATGCGCCGCGCATGGTGGAAGGACGGGTGGACAACATCAAGGTCACCACCCCGGAAGATCTGCAGCGCCTGCAGCGTAGTTTCGCCAAGCACTGACGCCTGCTGCTCCTGAAGGTCCGGCGGTTCGTAGCAGCGGACTCTTCCGCGACAGTGCCGTAGGGCGAATAACCTGGAACAGGTTATCCGCCGGCTTTTAAGCGGCGGATAACGCTGGCGCGTTATGCGCCCTACGACGCTGAGTCCTCCAGAAGCTCCCTGTAGGAGCGCTGGGCTGAACCGTAGGAGATTCTATGTCTACCCCCGCGTATCGGCCGCAGGCCGATACGCCTGCTCAGTCGTCATCAGGGCAAAGGCAATGCGAGTCAGTTTGCG
>NZ_JACHLI010000028.1 GCF_014204515.1 Pseudomonas nitroreducens
TCGTGCTCGAACACTGCGGACCTGCAGCTTGCCTTGCGCCGCTCTCACCTCCGATCGTATCGGGAAAGGCAGACACAAGCGGACTCTGTCCGCGAAGGCCCGCAGGGCCGTTTGTTCGAAGTTGTAACAAGGCCTTGGGGGAAACTCCGGGAAAATCCCCCAGCCCCCGCGCCGCGCGGCCTTCCCGCCGATTGTCAGGTCGTTACAAGCTCCCCTTTCGGGTGGATTGCCGGCTTGCTGAACAAGTGTTTAGTATTGACTCAACGCTTCATCCGCCTCAGCCAATGACTACAAGAACGAGGGCAGCATGACTCAGCCATCCCCGCTCAGCCGGGTCCAGGACGGTATCGCCTGGATCACCCTGAACCGCCCCGAGCAGCGCAACGCGCTCGACATCCCCACGCTCAGGAACCTGCTGGCCCTGCTCGACGCCCATGAGGCCGACGAGGCCGTGCGCGTCAT
Organism: Pseudomonas nitroreducens; assembly: GCF_014204515.1. GTDB lineage: Bacteria > Pseudomonadota > Gammaproteobacteria > Pseudomonadales > Pseudomonadaceae > Pseudomonas > Pseudomonas nitritireducens_A. The sequence continues at coordinate 463 of NZ_JACHLI010000028.1, forward strand.
CGTGCTCAGCGGCGAAGGCCGCAGCTTCTGCGCCGGCGCCGACCTCGCCGAATGGGCCGAGGCCGAAGCTCGTGGCGAGCTGGAAACCTACGGCTGGACCGAAACCGCCCACGCCCTGATGCGCCGCCTGCACAGCCTGGACAAGCCGACCATCGCCGCCGTCAACGGTACCGCCGTCGGCGCCGGGATGGACCTGACCCTGTGCTGCGACTTCCGCATCGCCGGTGCCTCCGCGCGCTTCAAGGCCGGCTACACCGGCATGGCCTACTGCCCGGACGCCGGCGCCAGCTGGCATCTGCCGCGCCTGATCGGCAGCGAAGCGGCCAAGCGCCTGCTGTTCCTCGACGAACTGTGGAACGCCGAGCGCGCGCTGAATGCCGGTCTGGTCGGCGAAGTGGTCGCCGACGACCAACTGCAGGCCCAGGTCGGTGAATTCGCCGCCCGCCTGGCCGCCGGTCCGACCTACGCCTTCGCCCACACCAAGCGCCTGATCCGCGACGGCGCCAGCCGCACGCTGGCCCAGCAGCTGGAAGCCGAACAGGCCGCCGGGCTGCTCTGCGGCCGCAGTGAAGATGCCGCCGAGGCGCTGCGCGCCGTGGCCGAGAAACGCTCCCCCCAATTCAAAGGCCGCTGACGGCTGCAGGTGATGTGATGGATTTCCAACTGACCCAGGAACAGGAAATGCTCGTTGAGGCGGTCCAGGCTTTCGTCGAGAAAGAGCTGCTGCCCTACGAGGAAGAAGTGGACCGCGCCGACGCGGTATCCCCGGAACTGGCCGCGAAGATTCGCGGCAAGGCCCTGGCGGCCGGCTTCTATGCCTTCAACATGCCCGAGGAAGTCGGCGGCGGCGGCCTCGACTACCTGTCCCAGGCGCTGGTCGAGCGCGAGCTGTCCAAGGTCTCCTGGGCGCTGCACGTGTTCGTCGCGCGGCCCTCGAAGATCCTCATGGCCTGCCAGGGCGAGCAGATCCAGGACTACCTGCTGCCGGTGGTACAGGGCGAGAAGATCGACTGCTTCGCTCTCACCGAGCCGGGCGCCGGCTCCGACGCCAACTCGATCAAGACCCGCGCCGTGCGTGATGGCGACGACTTCGTGATCAACGGCTCCAAGCACTTCATCAGCCACGCCGGCCACGCCGACTTCGCCATCGTCTTCGCGGTGACCGACACCTTCGAGCGCAACGGCAAGAAGCGCAACGCCGTGACCGCCTTCCTGGTGGACAAGGGCACCGCCGGCATGACCGTGCGCCGTGGTCCGAAATGCGTGAGCAACAAGGGCTACCACACCTACGAAATCTTCTTCGACGACTGCCGCGTGCCGGCCTCCAAGGTGCTGGGCGAAGTCGACAAGGGCTGGGAAGTGGCCAACGCCTGGCTCACCGCCGGCCGCGTGATGGTCGCCGCCAACTGCGTTGGCCAGGCTCAGCGCGCGCTGGACCTGGCGCTGCAATGGTCGGCCGACCGCAAGCAGTTCGGCGCCGCCATCGGCAGCTACCAGGGCATCTCCTTCAAGCTCGCCGACATGGCCACGCAGATCCGCGCCGCCGAGCTGATGACCCTGCACACCGCATGGAAGATGGACCGCGGAACCATGACCGATGGCGAAGCCGGCATGGCCAAGCTGTTCGCCAGCGAAGTGCTGGGCAAGGTCGCCGACGAGACCGTGCAGATCTTCGGCGGCATGGGCCTGATGGACGAAGGTCCGGTGGAACGCATCTGGCGCAACGCGCGCATCGAGCGCATCTGGGAAGGCACCTCGGAAATCCAGCGCCACATCATTTCCCGCGAACTGCTGCGGCCGCTGCTGCGCTGATTACGGGTGTTGTTCAAGGGGAGAAGTAGTGCTGCCGGATAGACCCTCTCCCCAGCCCTCTCCCGGAAGGGAGAGGGGGCAAGAGCGATCTGGAGCGACCGGTGAACACCGTGCGCTAACCGATGCACAGGACAGCTCCCCTCTCCCTTCAGGAAGAGGGGTTGGGGAGAGGGCGTAAGGCCCCGTACCGAGACCCGAACCATGAAAAGAGAAAACCTCCAACGCCTGCTGGCTCCCCGCCACGTGGCCTTCATCGGCGGCCGCAGCATGGCCCGCGCGCTCAAGCGCTGCGCCGAAGGCGGCTTCCCGGGTGCGATGTGGCTGGTCAACCCGCAGTACGACGAACTCGAAGGCGTGCCCTGCGTGCGCAGCGTCGCCGAGCTGCCCGAAGGGCCGGATGCGGTGTTCGTTGCCACCAACCGCGACCTCACCCTGCAGGCCGTCGCCGAGCTGGCCGCCAAGGATGCCGGCGGCGCCATCTGCTACGCCTCCGGCTTCGCCGAAACCGGCGCCGAAGGCGAGGCTCTGCAACGCCGCCTGCTCGCCAGCGCTGGCGACATGGCCCTGCTCGGCCCCAACTGCTACGGCTTGCTCGATTACCTGCACGGCTCCGCGCTGTGGCCGGTGGCCCACGGCGGGCACCTGGTGGAGAAGGGCGTGGCGGTGCTGACCCAGAGCGGCAACTTCGCCTACAACCTGTCCATGAGCGACCGCTCGCTGCCCATCGCCTACATGGCCTCGGTGGGCAACCAGGCGCAGCTGGGCGTGGCCGAACTGATGGACGTGCTGCTCGACGAGCCGCGCGTCACCGCCATCGGCCTGCACCTGGAAGGCCTGAAGAATGTCCCCGGCTTCGCCCGCGCCGCCTTCAAGGCGCTGCAGAAAGGCATCCCGGTGATCGCGCTGAAAACCGGCGTCTCCGAGATCGGCGCCGAGCTTGCGCTCAGCCACACCAGCTCCCTGGCCGGCTCCGACGCGTTGTACGACGCGCTGTTCGATCGCCTCGGGGTGATCCGCGTCAGCGGCCCGGTGAGCTTCATCGAAACCCTGAAAGCGGCTGCCTGCGGCAACCTGCCGGCCGGCCCCAGCCTGGCCGCGCTGGCCTGCTCCGGTGGCGACGCCGGGCTGATCGCCGACTACGCCGAACGCAACGGCCTGAGCCTGCCCAAGCTGGTCGACGCGCAGCGCACCGAGCTGGCCCAGGTGCTGCCGGACTACGCCAACATCGCCAACCCGCTGGACTTCACCACCGCCATCTGGGGTGACGGCCCGGCCCTGGATCGCATGCTCGACAGCGCCCTGCAGACCCCGGCCGATGCCGCGCTGCTGGTGCTCGACTACCCCGGCGAGGACACCGGCGAACGCCCGCAGTGCGACCTGCTGCTGGAGCTGTACTGCGCCGCGCTGGAGCGCCACGGCAAGGTCGGCTTCATCGCCTCCGCCTTGCCGGAGCTGCTGCCCAGGCATGCTCGCGAGCTGCTGCACTCCCACGGCGTCGCCGCGCTGCAAGGCGTGGAAGATGGCCTCGCCGCCTGGGGCCGCATCGCCCACTACCGCCAGCGCCGCGAGACGCTGCTGGCCCGTGGCGAAGCCGCGCTGGTGCCGCTCTGCCCGCAGGCGCTGGACAGCGAAGGCCGCCTGCTCGACGAGTGGAATTCCAAGCAGGCGCTGAAACCCTTCGGCCTGCCGCTGCCGCGCGCCGCCCTCAGCACGCCGACCCAGGCCCGCGAAGCGGCCACCGACGTCGGCTTCCCGCTGGCGCTGAAAGTGGTCAGCGCGCAGCTGCCGCACAAGACCGAGGCCGGCGGCGTGGCGCTCAACCTGCGCAACGAGGCGGCGCTGGAAGCTGCGCTGTTCGACATGCGCGAGAACATCGCCCGCCACGCCCCCGGCGTGCCGTTCGACCAGGTGCTGCTGGAGCGCATGGCCAATCCGCCACTGGCCGAGCTGATCGTCGGCATCAAGCGCGAGAACGGCTTCGGCCTGGCGCTGGTGCTGGGTGCCGGCGGCATCCTCGTCGAGCTGCTCAAGGACAGCCGCAGCCTGCTGCTGCCGACCACCGACGCGGCGATCCGCGACGCTCTGCTGAGCCTGCGCAGCGCGCCGCTGCTCACCGGCTTCCGCGGTCGCCCGGCGGTGAACCTGGAGGCGCTGGTGGAAGCCATCCGCGCCGTCGCCGACTACGCCTGCGAACACGTGGACAGCCTGCTGGAACTGGACGTGAACCCACTGCTGGCGGACGCCGAAGGCGCCGTGGCGGTGGATGCGCTGATCCGCACCGCCGAATGATTTCGTCATGCCTGTAGGAGCGAGCTTGCTCGCGAACGATCCCCGCTGCGGGACCCGGTTCGCGAGCAAGGGCTAGGCGCCCCCCTCGGTCCTACAAAAAACAGTTCAGCGCTCAGCGATGAAGGAAGAACACGAACGCTCCCTCTCCCTTCAGGGGTAGGGGGCAAAAGCGGCGCACGCCGGAAGCTCGGCGTTGGCCCCAACGAGTAGGGCGAATAACCGTTCACGGTTATCCGCCGAAGAACAGTTCGGGAGATCGTTCATGCAAAACGGTAAAACCCTCACCGGCGGCCAGGCCCTGGTCCGCCTGCTGGCCAACTACGGCGTCGACACCGTGTTCGGCATTCCCGGTGTGCACACCCTGGAGCTGTACCGCGGCCTGCCCGGCAGCGGCATCCGCCACGTGCTGACCCGCCACGAGCAGGGCGCCGGCTTCATGGCCGACGGCTACGCTCGCGTCAGCGGCAAGCCCGGCGTGGCCTTCATCATCACCGGGCCGGGGGTGACCAATGCCGCCACCGCCATCGGCCAGGCCTACGCCGACTCGATCCCGATGCTGGTGATCTCCAGCGTCAACCACACCGCCAGCCTGGGCAAGGGCTGGGGCTGCCTGCACGAGACCCAGGACCAGCGCGCGATGACCGCGCCGATCACCGCGTTTTCGGCCGTCGCCCTGAGCGCCGAAGACCTGCCTGAACTGATCGCCCGCGCCTACGCCGTGTTCGACAGTGAGCGCCCGCGCCCGGTGCACATCTCCGTGCCGCTGGACGTGCTGGCCAACCCGGTCGCCCGCGACTGGACCAACGAAGTGGTGCGCCGCGCCGGCCGTGGCCAGCCCAGCGCCGAGGCACTGAAGCAGGCTGTGGATAAACTCCAGGCCGCCAAGCGCCCGATGATCATCGCCGGTGGCGGCGCCCTGCATGCCGCCGATGCATTGGCCGCGCTGAGCGAGCGCCTCGCCGCGCCGCTGTTCACCAGCGTCGCCGGCAAGGGCCTGCTGGCGCCGGAAGCGCCGCTGTCCGCCGGTGCCACCCTGTGCACCCAGGCCGGTTGGGACATGATCGCCGAGGCCGATGTGGTGCTGGCCATCGGTACCGAGATGGCCGATACCGACTACTGGCGCGACCGCCTGCCGGTCACCGGCGAGGTGATCCGCGTCGACGTCGATTCGCGCAAGTTCAATGACTTCTACCCCAGCGCCGTCGCGCTGCTGGGTGACTCGAAGTCCACCGCCGAGGCGCTGCTCGCCGCGCTGCCCAGCGCGAGCCGCGACGCTGCGAAAGCGCAGTCGCGCATCGCCGAGCTGCGTGCGCAGATCGACGGCGGCCACGCGCCCCTGCAACTTATCCACAAGTCGATCCTGGAACGCATCGCCAAGGTCCTGCCGGACAACGCCTTCATCGCCAGCGACATGACCCAGCTGGCCTACACCGCCAACTACCTCTACCCGAGCAAGGCGCCGCGCGGCTGGCTGCACCCCACCGGCTACGGCACCCTCGGCTACGGCGTGCCCGCCGGCATCGGCGCCAAGTTCGGTGCGCCGGAGCGTCCCGGCCTGGTGCTGGTGGGCGACGGCGGTTTCCTCTACACCGCGCAGGAACTGGCCACCGCCAGCGAGGAGCTGGACAGCCCGCTGGTGGTGCTGCTGTGGAACAACGATGCGCTGGGGCAGATCCGCGACGACATGATCGGCCTGGACATCGAGCCCATCGGCGTACTGCCGCGCAACCCGGACTTCGCCCTGCTCGGCCGCGCCTACGGCTGCGAGATGCGCGAGCCGCAGAGCCTGGACGAGCTGGAGCGCGACCTGCGCGCCGGTTTCGCCCACCCCGGCGTCACCCTGATCGAGCTGAAACACGCCTGCGCCAAGTAGGACCCGTTGCACCCGCCGTCGCCTGCGGGCGGCGGCGCCATGAAGGAAGCACAGCATGCGCTACTCGAACTTCACCCAACGCATCGCCGGCGACGGCGCAGCCGCCTGGGACATCCACTACCGCGCCCTGGCGCGCATGGAGCAGGGCGACGACATCCTGCTGCTGTCGGTGGGCGACCCGGATTTCGATACCCCGGTGCCTATCGTGCAGTCGGCCATCGACAGCCTGCTGGCCGGCAACACCCATTACGCCGACGTGCGCGGCAAGCGCTCGCTGCGCGAAGCCATCGCCCGCCGGCATAGCCAGCGCAGTGGCCAGGCGGTCACCAGCGACGATGTGGTCGTGCTGGCCGGCGCCCAGTGCGCGCTGTACGCCGTGGCGCAGTGCGTGCTCAATCCGGGCGACGAGGTGATCGTCGCCGAGCCGATGTACGTCACCTACGAAGCGGTGTTCGGCGCCTGCGGCGCCAAGGTCATCCCGGTGTCGGTGCGCTCCGAGCACGGTTTCCGCGTGCAGGCCGAGGATGTTGCCGCGCTGATCACTCCGCGCACCCGCGCGCTGGCGATCAACAGCCCGCACAACCCCTCCGGCGCCAGCCTGCCGCGCGCGACCTGGGAGATGCTGGCCGAGCTGTGCGTCAGTCATGACCTGTGGATGATTTCCGACGAGGTCTACAGCGAGCTGCTGTTCGACGGCGAGCACGTCAGCCCGGCCAGCCTGCCGGGCATGGCCGAGCGCACCGCGACCCTCAACAGCCTGTCGAAATCCCACGCCATGACCGGCTGGCGCGTGGGTTGGGTGGTCGGCCCGCGCGAGCTTTGCGCGCACCTGGAAAACCTCGCCCTGTGCATGCTCTACGGCTCGCCGGACTTCATCCAGGACGCCGCCTGCACCGCGCTGGAAGCCAAATTGCCGGAACTGGAAGCCATGCGCGAGGCCTACCGCCAGCGCCGCGACCTGGTACTCGACTGCCTCGCCGATTGCGTCGGCGTGCGCGCCCTGCGCCCGGATGGCGGCATGTTCGTGATGGTCGACATCCGCGCCACCGAGCTCTCCGCCCAGGACTTCGCTGACGTGCTGCTGGACCGCCACGGCGTCTCCGTGCTGGCCGGCGAAGCCTTCGGCCCCAGCGCCGCCGGACACATCCGTCTGGGCCTGGTGCTCGGCGCCGAACCGCTGCGCGAAGCCTGCCGCCGCATTGCCCTGTGCGCCGCCGAACTGCTCAAGGAAAAACGCTATGCATGACCGTACGCAGCTCTATATCGACGGCGCCTGGGTGGCGCCGCAAGGCCAGGGCATGGCCGAGGTGCAGAACCCGGCCACCGAGGAATACTTTGGCCGCGTACCGCTGGGCGGCCAGGATGACGTGAACCGCGCGGTGGACGCCGCGCGCCGCGCCTTCCCGACCTGGTCGCAGACCCCTTCCCACGTGCGCGCCGGTTACATTCGCGCCCTCGCCGAACAACTGAAGAATCGTGCCGACGAGATGGCCGCGCTGATCACCGCCGAGCTGGGCATGCCGGTGCAGTGGTGCCGCATGGTGCAGGTCGACGGGCCGATCGAGGGCCTGGAAAGCTACGCCGCCATGGCCGCGCACATGGACGAGGTGCGCGAGGTCGGCAACTCGCTGATCGTCAAGGAAGCGGTGGGCGTCTGCGCCTTCATCAACCCCTGGAACTACCCGCTGCACCAGCTGATCGGCAAGCTCGCCCCGGCGCTCGCCGCCGGCTGCACCGTGGTGGTCAAGCCGAGCCAGGACACTCCGCTGCACGCCTTCCTGCTGGCTGACATGGTCCACGCCATCGGCCTGCCGGCCGGCGTGTTCAACCTGGTCAGCGGCCCCGGCTCCAAGGTCGGCGAAGCCCTGGCGCGGCATCCGGACGTGGACATGGTGTCCTTCACCGGCTCCACCGGCGCGGGCGTCAAGGTCTCCGAAGCAGCGGCGCCGACGGTCAAGCGCGTGTGCCTGGAGCTGGGCGGCAAGTCGCCGTTCCTCATCACCGCCGATGCCGACCTGGCCGCCGCCGTGCGCCACGGCGTGCAGGACGTGATGATCAACTCCGGGCAGACCTGCACCGCGCTGACCCGCATGCTGCTACCGGCCCATCGCTACGCCGAAGCCGTGGAGATCGCCCGCGCGGAAACCCTGGCGCTGAAGATGGGCGACCCGCTGGACGCCGACAGCTTCCTCGGCCCGATGTGCTCCGGCGGCCAGCGGCGCACCGTGCTCGACTACCTGCGCGTCGGCCAGGAAGAGGGCGCACAGCTGGTCTGCGGCGGCGCCGAGCGCCCGGCTCACCTGGAGCGCGGCCACTACGTGCAGCCGACGATCTTCGCCGGGGTGAACAACCAGATGCGCATCGCCCGCGAGGAAATCTTCGGCCCGGTGCTGTGCCTGATTCCCTATGCCGATGAAGCCGAGGCACTGCAGATCGCCAACGACTCGCCGTTCGGCCTGTCCAGCGCCGTCTGGGCCGGTGACCGCGACGATGGCCTGCGCCTCGCCCGGCAGATGCGCGCCGGCCAATGCTTCGTCAACGGCGGTGCCTTCAACTACCGGGCGCCGTTCGGTGGCTACAAGCAATCGGGCAACGGCCGCGAATGGGGCGAGCAGGGCCTGCACGAGTTCGTCGAACTCAAGGCCATTCAGCTCTGAGTGATTGAAGAGCGCCCTCTCCCCAACCCTCTCCCGCAAGCGGGAGAGGGGGCTGTTCGGCGTTGTCGGATGGCAAGGAGTCAGCCGGCGAGCACGCGGTTTCCGTGTTCGCAGGAATAGCTTCCTCCGCTGATTTCCAACGGTGGAGAGGTCGCTGCAGGATAAACACGAATACTCCCTCTCCCTTCAGGGGGGGACGCCTAGTCAGAGGGCTGGGGAGAGGGTGCCAAACCAGCACGCCGACCCGCCAAGTAGCGCTTTTACCGGCCAGGAATCCACATGAACGTACTGATCGTCCACGCCCACAACGAACCGCAATCCTTCAGCACCGCGCTGTACCAGCTCGCCGAAGAAACCCTGCGCGGCCAGGGCCATGAAGTGCAGATCTCCGACCTCTACGCGATGAACTGGAACCCGGTGGCCAGCGCCGCCGACTTCGGCGCCCGCGCCAACCCCGAATACCTGGTCTACGCCCTGGAGCAGCGCGAAGGCGCCAAGGCCAAGACCATCGCCGCCGATATCCAGGCCGAGCTGGACAAGCTGCTCTGGGCGGACCTGGTGATCTTCAACTTCCCGATCTACTGGTTCTCCGCGCCGGCGATCCTCAAGGGCTGGTTCGACCGCGTGCTGGTTTCGGGCATCTGCTACGGCGGCAAGCGCTTCTACGACCAGGGCGGCCTGGCCGGCAAGAAGGCGCTGGTGACCGTGACCCTCGGCGGCCGTGACCACATGTTCGGCGATGGCGCCATCCACGGCCCGCTGGAAGACATGCTGCGGCCGATCCTGCGCGGCACCCTGGCCTATACCGGCATGAGCGTGCTGCCGCCCTTCGTCGCCTGGCACGTGCCCTACATCAGCAACGACGCGCGCCAGGACTTCCTGCGCCAGTACCAGGACCGCCTGCAGAACCTGGAGAACGACCAGCCGCTGGAGTTCGTGCGTCTGGAGCAGTTCGACGAGCGCCTGTATCCGCTGCCACGCTAAGCGCTTTTGCTCTTCGTAGGGGCGATCATGAAGCGCGGTTTGCCTCCTCACCTGACCCTCTCCCTCAGGGAACTGATTGGCTCAGGATGAAACCGTGATGTCAGCCGGCACGGACTGCCCCCTCTCCTGGGGGAGAGGGCTGGGGTGAGGGGATATGCCCCTGCGCCAGGTCCAAACGGCAGAAATGAAAAAGGGCGGCCATCCGCAGATGACCGCCCCTGGAGAAAGAGTCAGTCGCTGCAGCGGATATGCGCGGGGGAGAGGGCCGTCGATGGGTGTATCGGCGACCGTACGATGAGCGGGGTATGCCCAACGTTGCTGCAGCGACTTGTCCGGCACTATACGTGGTAACAATCGGCAAAAAACGACCCTATACTGCGATTCAGTTTTGCGGCGCGGACAACAATGGTTGTCGTCTCCTACAGGCGCCTACAACAAGATCAACAGGCAGGGGGAAGGATGGACGTACTTCACGCGATGCGGGCCTTCGTCCGGGTGGTGGATGCCGGCAGTTTCACCGCCGCCGCCAACGCCCTGGGGTTATCCACCGCCCAGGTCTCGCGCGTGGTCTCCGACCTCGAAGCCCAGCTTGAAGCGCGCCTGCTGCACCGCACCACCAGACGCCTGGCGCTGACCGAAACCGGCGAGCGCTACCTGCTGCGCTGCCGGGAAATCCTTGCCGACGTCGAAGAAGCCGAAGCCGAGGCCAGCGGCGCACACCTGAAACCGCGCGGCCGCCTGCGCGTGCACTCGCTCACCGGGCTGGGCCAGCAGCACCTGATCCCGCTGATATCGCGCTACTGCGAATCCTTCCCCGAGGTCTACATTGAGCTGACCCTGGCCCAGCGCCAGCCGGACATCCTCGAAGAAGGCCAGGACGTGGTGATCACCCGCGACCGCGAGCTGCCCGACTCCGAGTTCGTCGCCCAGACCCTGGGCACCATCTACAGCGTGCTCTGCGCCAGCCCCGACTACCTCAAGCGGCGCGGCACGCCGACCAGCGTCGCCGACCTGCATCAGCACACCTGCCTGCGCCTGCAGGACCCGACCTTCCCCGAGGGCTGGGCCTTCGAGGAAGGCAACGAGGCCAGCGTGATCCGCCCGCGCGACACCTTCATGGTCAACGTCGCCGAGGCGCTGACCGGCGCCGCCGCCGCCGGCATGGGCATCTGCCTGTTGCCCAGCTACGTCGCCGCGCCCGCGCTGCGCCGCCGCTCGCTGGTGCGCGTGCTGCCGCGGCACAGCCTGCACGTGCGACAGATCTATGCGCTGTACCCGTCGCGGCGCTTCCTCGACGCGAAGATCCGCACCTGGGTGGATTTCCTCAAGGCCGAACTGCCCAAGGTGTTCGAGGACGACGAAGCCGTGATCAACGATCCCGTCAACTGGGCCTGAAGTGCGCTGATGTCCACGCGCCAGCGTGGCGGATCGTCGCAGCCGCTCTAGATAGGCGTTCCCGGACGATCGGCGGAGATTGTTGCTTTTTAGGCAATGGTCTGTTGGTTAGCTAGCTATTTTTCTACCCACTGTTGCGCCGTAACCTTTCTCCAGTCCCGACCAATCGGGAGTTCAGAAAGGATCACCGTCATGTCCCGTTCCCTTGTTGTTGCTGCCCTGCTTTCCGTTTGTTCGCTGTCGTTCACCCAACTGAGCTTCGCCGAAGAATCGCGCCTGATGACCAACAAGATGGTCAAGGCCAACGAAGCCGTGATTGCCCAGCAGCAGGCCCAGTCCGCAGAGCAGACTGCCAAGGCCGCTACTGGCAGCAACGCCGATTCCTGATCGGCCGCTTCCCCCGGGAGGCCCGGTGCGTGAGCCGGGCTTCTCAACACCTTGCGCCGCATAAGACATGCGGCGTTTTTTTGCCCGGAATTTCACCTCGATCCATTGACTGTTACAGATGTTGTAACAGTCTTTCGCTGCCAGTGAGCTGTATTCCTGTCCACTTGGTCAATATACTTGACCCAACAGCGCGGCTCTTTCGCCCCGCCGTTACCGGCCTCACCGCCGGCAAGCTTCCCGACGCCGATTCTTGATTGCTCCAGATCGACGTCCGTCTCAAGGCCGCTGCTATCAGCGGCCTTTTTTTATGCCGGCGAAAAATCCGTGGGCTGGCGCGTGGCCGCGAGCGTGCGGGCTGATAGTCTGGCAGGACTCCGCGCCCGGCGCCGGACTCGACAAGGATGCCGCCCATGACCACCGACAACCCCTTCGCTACCCCCCATGCCCCGCTGACGGCGCCCACGCTGGCCGTAACGCCGGCTGGCAACCAGCCCTGGCTGTTCGTCGTCGCCCTGCTGGTGGCCGCGGCGCTGGTGTTCTTCGGCAGCAACGTCGTGCAATGGATCGCCGACCTGGGCAACTTCCGCGAACGCCTGCCGCAGTACCTGCCGACCATGCTGGCGAACTGGGTGGGCGGCTTGGCCTTCTACGCGGCCGCGGTCCTGCTGCTGGTGCACCACCAGCGCGAGCGTCACGGCATCGCCCGCTTCCAGCCGCAGACCGCCCTGCTGGTGGGTTTCGGCGTGTCCTATGCGGTGGCCACGGTGGTGGTCGGCACCCTGATGTCCTACCTGAGCGTGTCGCTCTACCAGTGGATCTTCTCCCAGGAAGGGCGGACCCTGTGGATGGTCCTCTACGGGCAGGCCAGCGCGCTGATCAGCCTGGTGCTGGCCTGCCTGCTGCCGCTCTGGCTGATCCTGCACCTGGCGCGCTCGCGTTCGTCGCTGCTGGCGCCGGGGCAGCCGGTGGCGCTGCCGTCCTGGCAGGTGGCGCTGGGCGTGGCGTTGTGCTTCACCGCGCTGATCTACAAGCTGCTGGCTGCGATCAGTTACAGCGCGCTCTACCTGTTCAGCGGCGCCGATGGCTGGCAGGCGCTGCTCCTGCTGTCCAGCTGCGTACTGCCCTTCGCCATCGTCATGGCCGCCGTGCAGACACGCCTGCCGCCGCAGGTTTCGCGCTTCGCCGCGGGACGGGTGCTGGGCGCCGCGCTGGCGCTGCTCCTGCTGTGGGGCGGGGCGATCCTGCTGGTGTCGGTACTGGTCGCCTTCGCCGCCTATGGCTCGCGCTACTCCGACAGCCTGCCGCTCTACCTATTGCCGCCAGCGATTCTGTTGCTGGCGCTGCTCTGGCCGCTGGCGCGCTGGTGCACCGGCTGGTTCTTCGCCGAGCAGCTGGCTCAGTCCTCGCCCAGGTAATCCCCGCGGCTCAGGCCGTGGCGCTGCATCTTCTCGTTGAGGGTGCGGCGCGGCAGGCCGAGCAGCTCCATCACCGCCTTGATGTCGCCCCTGCATTGCCCCAGTGCCTGGCGGATGCACTGTGCCTCGTAGGCTTCCATGCGTTCGAACAGGCCGTTGCCGGCCGGTTCTTCCGGCAGCTCGGCGCGGTCCAGGCCGAGCACGTGGCGCTCGGCGGCGTTGGCCAGTTCGCGCACGTTGCCCGGCCAGTCGTGGGCGAGCAGCCTCGCCAGTTCGCTGGCCGAAAGCGGCGCCGCCTCGCGGGCGAACTTCTCGCTGGCCAGCAGCGCGTAGTGGTCGAACAGCAGCGGGATGTCCTCGCGGCGTTCGCGCAGCGGCGGCAGGCGCAGTTCGGCGACGTTCAGGCGGTACACCAGGTCCTCGCGGAAGCGCCCGGCGCGGGCTTCTTCCAGCAGGTCCGGTTTGGTCGCGGCGATCACCCGCAGGTCGACCTTGATGCTCTGGTTCGAGCCCAGGCGCTCCAGTTGCTGCTCCTGCAGCACGCGCAGCAGCTTGACCTGCTGGGCCAGCGGCATGCTCTCGATCTCGTCGAGGAACAGGCTGCCGCCGTTGGCATGTTCCAGCTTGCCGATGCGCTTGCCCTGGGCGCCGGTGAAGGCGCCGCTTTCGTGGCCGAACAGCTCGGTCTCGAACAGTTGCTCGGGGATCGCCGCGCAGTTCAGCGCGACGAAAGGCTTGCCGGCGCGCGGGCCGAAGTCGTGCAGGCAGCGCGCGACCAACTCCTTGCCGCTGCCGGTGTCGCCGCGGATCAGCACATTCACCGGCGTGCCGGCCAGCGCCATGATCTGCCGGCGCAGGGTTTCCATGGGCCGCGAGACGCCGAGCAGGCGCGATTCGATCTGGTCCTTGAGAGCCGCCTGTTCGCGCAGCTGGCGGTTCTCCTGCACCAGCCGGCGTTTCTCCAGGGCGCGGCGCAGGCTGTCGAGCAGGCGTTCGGGGGTGAAGGGTTTCTCGATGAAATCGTAGGCGCCCTGGCGCATCGCCTGGACCGCCATGGGCACGTCGCCGTGGCCGGTGACCATGATCACCGGCAGGTCGCGGTCGAGTTGCTGCAGGCGTTCGAGCAGCGCCAGGCCGTCGGTGCCGGGCATGCGCACATCGCTGATGACCACGCCGGGCAGCTCGCGGGAGACGCTCTTCAAGCACTCGTCGGCGCTGCTGCACAGGCGCACGTCGAAGCCGGAGAGTTGCAGCCACTGCTGCACGGCGTCGCGGATGGCGGCTTCGTCGTCGACGAAGAGGATGGTCTCGCTCATGGTCTTCTTTCTTCGCTGGCAGCCGGCAGGCTCAGGCGGAACAGTGCGCCGCCGGTGGGCCGGTTGGTGGCTTCGAGGCGCCCGCCGAGTTCGTGGACGATGCCATAGGATACCGCCAGCCCCAGGCCCAGTCCTTCGCCCACCGGCTTGGTGGTGAAGAAGGGGTCGAAGACGCTGGCCAGGTGTTCGCTGTCGATGCCCGCGCCGTTGTCGGCGATTTCCAGGCACCAGTGTTCGCCGTCGCGGCGCAGGGTCAGTTCGATGCGCGGCTGCGCAGTTCCCGCCACCGCATCGAGGGCATTGCGGACCAGGTTGACCAGCACCTGCTCCAGGCGAATCGCATCGCCCAGCACCCAGGCGGGCAGGTCGAGGTCCTGACTGATCTCCACGCCCTCGCCGCGGATGCGCACGGCGAGCAATTGCAGCGCCTGCTCGACCACGTGGCCCAGTTCGATGCGTTCGCGCAGCCCGCCGGGCGTCTTGCGGGCGAAGGTCTTCAGGTGGCCGGTGAGCGCGGCCATGCGTTCGAGCAGTTCATCCACGCGCACCAGAGCGGCACGGGCGTCGTCCTGGCGACCAGCGTCGAGCAGCAGGCGCACGCTGGCCAGTTGCATGCGCTGGGCGGTGAGCGGCTGGTTGATCTCGTGGGCCAGCGCGGCGGACATCTGCCCCAGCGCGGCCAGCTTGGCGGCCTGTACCAGGCCGTCCTGGGCAGTGCGCAGGGCGGCGGTGCGCTGTTCGACCAGACGCTCAAGTTCTTCCTGATTACGCTGGCGCAGGCGCGCCAGGCGGCGGCGCTGCTGCAGCCAGAGCACCAGGAACACCAGCGCCAGCCAGACGCCGGCAGCGGCCAGCCGCGCGCTGGTGACATCGGATTGCACGCCGCGGGTGTCGCGCAGCAGGTGCAGGCTCCAGTCCTCTTCCGGCAGGCGGACCGATTGCCAGAGGTAGTCGCCGCCGACTTCCTGGCCTTCGACGCGGACCATGCGCGCGTGCTCGCCGAGGCTTTCCAGGGTCCGGTGCGGCAGCGCGCTGAGCGGCTGCCTGTGGTACTGGCGGGTATCGGCCAGCTCGGCGCGGGCCACGGCGTCCAGCGGCATCAGCTCGCGGTAGCGCCAGCGCGGGTGGTTGGCGAGGAACACCACGCCCTTGCTGTCGCTCACCAGCACCACGTCCGGGGTCTGGCTCCACTGCCGTTCGAGGTCGGGGAATTCCAGCTTGACCACGATGGCGCCGAGGAAGCGGCCGTCGTCGTCGCGCAGGGCGTTGGAGAGGAAGTAGCCGGGAATTCCGCTGGTCACGCCGACCGCGTAGAAGCGCCCGGCGCCCTGGGCGATGGTCTGGCGGAAGTAGGGGCGGAAGCCGTAGTTGTGGCCGACGTAGCTGACCGGCAGGTTCCAGTTGCTGGCGGCCACGGCGAGGCCGGTGTGGTCCAGCAGTTCCAGGGTCGAGGAGCGCGCCGCGCCGTTGATTTCCTGCAGCTTGAGGTTGAGCCGGTGCTGCAGCTCGCCGCTCACCGGGCCGCGCATGGCCGCGCGCAGCTCCGGGTCCAGCGCCAGCACGGCGGGGATGCTGCGGAAACGTTCGATCAGGGTGTGCAGGGAGTTGGCGTAGAGCCCCAGCTGCTCGTGGGCGGCCTCGGCTTCGGCCAGCAGCGCGCGGTGCCGCGCCTTTTCCCCGGCCCAGAACACCGACAGCACCAGCCCGGCCAGCAAAAGCAGGCAGATCAGCAGCAGGCGCAGGGGGCGGGTAGGCGACATGTTCGACGGGGTTCGCTAGACGGTCGGCGACAATAGCATGACCTCACGCTGGTCCGGCGGCCCGCCGCCTCGCTACACTCTGCCGGCATCCCGATGGAGAGCTTCGATGCAGTTGTCGTCCTGGACCCACGAAGGGTCCGCCGGTTTCACCCTGCGCGGCTGGCGCAGCGAGCCCAGCGGCAAGCCGCTGCTGCACTTCCTGCATGGCAACGGATTCTGCGGCCGCGCCTACGAGCCGATGCTGAAAGTCCTGGCGAAGGATTTCGACCTCTGGCTGTGCGACGTCCAGGGCCACGGCGACAGCGACCACGGTGGGCGCTTCCACGGCTGGAACCGCAACGCCGAGATGGCGGTGGAAGCCTTCCAGGCGGGTAACCGGATTTTCGGCGATGTGCCGCACTATGCCGCCGGGCACAGCTTCGGCGGTGTGCTGACCAGCCTGATCCTCGGTCGCCATCCGCAGCTGTTCCGCCGCGCCGTACTGCTCGACCCGGTGCTGTTTACCCCGGCGATGATCGGCGTGATGGCGCTCTCCGAAGTGCTCGGCCTGCACCAGCGCCGCACCATGGTGCAGAAGGCACGCTCGCGGCGCAGCCAGTGGACGGACCGCGAGGCAGCCTACGCCGGCCTGCACGGCCGCGGTATCTTCAAGGGCTGGACCGACGCCGCTCTGTGGGCCTACGTGGAGAACGCGATGAAGCGCACCGAGGCCGGCGTCGAGCTGAAATGCCGGCCCAGCCGCGAGGCGGAAATCTTCAGCTCCTTCCCCAAGCGCTTGTGGCCGTCGCTGAACAAGGTGGTGACGCCAACTCAGGTGCTGTTCGGCGAGAAGACCTATCCCTTCGTGCCCAGGTCCGTGGCGCGCTGGTGCGCGGCGAACACCGTGGTGAGTGGCCAGTGCGTCGATGGCGGTCACTGCTTCATGCAGGAATTCCCCGAAGACAGCGCCGCGCGCGTTTCGAACTTCCTGCTGGGTCACGAATGAACGACCCGGCCCGCGAGTCGGTCTGGCTGGCGCTGTCCGAGCTGTGGCTGGACAGCGAGCTGGACGCCGGCGGGCGCGCCGCCATCGCGGGCATCCTGGCGATCAGCGGTTTCACCGTGGAAGAGCTGGAGGCCATCTACCGCCTGGAAGTGGCGCCGGTGGTGTGGAGCAATGCCTGGGTGACGGCGGGCGTGTGGGACGGTTTCGATCTGGACTGGCTGTTCGAGGCCTGCCGGCGCAACCAGCGGCGGCGATCCTCGCTCTGGCATCGCGGGCGCTGCCGGGTGTTGCGCAGGGCGATGACCGCGGCGGTGGAAGAGGACTGGCAGAAGATCCGCGCGCAGCTCTAGTCGCCGACCTTCTTGCCCTGATGTGCGCGGCGCCATTCGTCCAGGCGCACCACTTCACCCCTGGGGCGGGACGGCGGCGGGGTGTCGGCGTCGATGATCTCTTCGTCCACCGGTGCAGCGGCGGGATGGAAGGTGGCCACGGGGGATTCCGGCATGCGCGGCTCGGGCTCCATGCGGAACGGCGCCAGTTCGACGCGGCCCAGGTGCTGGCCGAACATGGCGATGCTGCCGGCGTAGCGTTCCTGGCCGGTGGCGGTGAATTCGAAGGCGTATTCGCGGGCCAGGCGCAGGTTGCCGCGGCCGTCGCGCTGGAAGCGGAAACGCTGCAGGGCCATGGCGTCATCGAGCAGTTCCACGCCCTCGCGCGCGCAGTGCTGCTTGGCCAGGACCAGCGCACGCTCGCGGATGCCATGGGCGCGCCACCACCAGGCGGCGCCCGCGATGACCAGCATGAAGATGAATAGATTGCCCAGGTCCACTTCGGCTTCCTCGGAATCGGCGCACCAGCTTACTCACTCCGCCGCCGGGCGGCGAGAGGCGGATGTTCACAGCCTGTGAATTGCGCCCCATACTGCCCCATTACTGTTGCAGGACACCGTTATGCCGCGCACTCCCCACGTTCTCGCCATCCAGTCCCACGTCGTCTTCGGCCACGCCGGCAACAGCGCCGCCGAGTTTCCCATGCGACGCGTCGGGGTGAACGTCTGGCCGCTGAACACCGTGCAGTTCTCCAACCATACCCAGTATGGCCACTGGACCGGTCAGGTGCTGCCGCCGGAGCAGATTCCGGCGCTGGTGGACGGCATCGCCGCCATCGGCGAACTGGGCAATTGCGACGCGGTGCTCTCGGGCTACCTGGGCAGCGCAGCGCAGGGGCGGTCGATCCTCGAGGTGGTGCGACGCATCCGCGAGGCGAATCCGCGCGCCGTGTACCTCTGCGATCCGGTGATGGGCCATCCCGAGAAGGGCTGCATCGTCGCTCCGGAAGTCAGTGAGTTCCTGCTCCACGAAGCCGCTGCGGTGGCCGACTACCTGTGCCCGAACCAGCTGGAGCTGGACAGCTTCTGCGACCGCCAGCCGACCTCCCTGGAAGACTGCGTCGAGATGGCCCGCGGCCTGCTGGTGCGCGGCCCCAAGGCGATCCTGGTGAAGCACCTGAACTACCCGGGCAAGCCGGCGGATGCCTTCGAGATGCTGCTGGTGACCCTGGACGCCACCTGGCACCTGCGCCGCCCGCTGCTGGCCTTCCCGCGCCAGCCGGTGGGGGTGGGCGACCTCACCTCCGGGCTGTTCCTCGCCCGCCTGCTGCTGGGCGATGACCTGCGCAGCGCCTTCGAATTCTGCGCTGCTGCCGTGCATGAGGTGCTGCTGGAAACCCAGGCCTGCGGCAGCTACGAACTGGAGCTGGTGCGGGCGCAAGACCGCATCGCCCATCCGCGGGTGAAGTTCGAGGCGGTGAAGTTGGGGTAATTCGAGGTCGGTAACGGCGGGTGCTGCTGGATGGATTGGCGCTGCCTGCCGCCCTCACCCTAACCCTCTCCCAGGGGGAGAGGGGACTGTCCTGAGCGGCCAAGTACATCGCAACTCGCCGGCTGACTCCTAAGCGTCCGCAGAATGCCTAACGGCCCCCTCTCCCTCCGGGAGAGGGCTGGGGTGAGGGCAGGCCCTCGCGCCGAGGCCTGAAATGTAGGAGCGAGCTTGCTCGCGAACCGCCCAGCACCCGCGTTGCCGGTGAGCCTGTTCGCGAGCAATAACGATGTCGTCCCCCTTGCTCCAACACAATCCCGCCTGCCGCCTGCCGCCTGCCGCCTCAGAGCATGTACTTGCCCAGCAGCAACCCGCCCACCACCATCGCCGTCAGCAGCCCGAACGCCAGTCCCAGGCGTTTCTCGATGGCTTCGCGCAGCGCCGGGCCGGCCCAGAACAGCAGGGCGCAGGTGGCGGCGAAGCGCAGGGTGCGCGCCACGATGCTGAGGGCGATGAACAGCACCAGGTCGAGCTGGGTCACGCCGCTGGTGAGGGTGATCAGCTTGTACGGCAGCGGGGTGAAGCCGCCGCCCAGCAGCACCATCAGCCAGCCCAGTTCGTTGTAGCGCTCGGCGACCTCGGCGAAGTTTTCCTGCAGGCCGTAGAAGCCGAGAATCGCCTGGCCCACCGTCTCGAACAGCAGCAGGCCGATGAAGTAGCCGGCAATGCCGCCCAGCACCGAGCTGACGATGCAGATTGCCGCATAGCGCCAGGCCTTGGCGCGGTTGGCCAGGACCATCGGCACCAGCAGCGCGTCGGGCGGAATGGGGAAGAACGAACTCTCGGCGAAGGTCACCCCGCCCAGCGCCAGCTCCGCCCGCGGGTGCCCCGCCAGGCGCATGGTCCAGTCGTAGAGCCGGCGCAGCATGGCGTCAGGCCGACTGCGGCAGGTGGTCGTCGCTGGGCACCGTGGCGGCGTCCTCGCGTTCGACCCGCTCGACCATGCCGCGGGCGATCTCGCGCTCGCCCATGATCACCAGGTTGGCGCCGTTCTGCTCCAGGTAGTCCACCTCGGCGTCGAAGTGCGCGCGGGCGATGATGTCCAGGTTCGGGTTGATCGCCCGCGCATGGCTGGCGATGGTGCCGGCCTCGAAACCGTTGGGAATGGCGATCAGCAGCCAGCGCGCCGAGGTGATGTTGGCCTGGGCCAGTACCTCGGGATTGGCGGCGTTGCCCACCACCACGCAGAGGCCGTGCTCGCGCAGCTCGGCGGCCTTCTCGCGCTTGTCCTCGATCACCACCACCGGCACCTTGTCCTTGCGCAGGCGCTCGCTCACCAGCGCGCCGACGCGACCATGGCCGATGAGGATCGCGTGGTTCTCTTCCAGCACCGGCGGCGGCAGGTCCTGGGCTTCCACCTGGACCACGCCGGGGTCGCTTTCGGCCTTCTGCTCCTGGCGCGCCTGCAGGCGGTCGATGGCGATGAACAGCAGCGGGTTGACCAGGATCGACAGGATCGCGCCGGCCAGCACCAGGTCGCGGCCCGCTTCGGGCAACAGGTTCAGGGTCACGCCCAGGCCGACCAGGATGAAGGAGAACTCGCCGATCTGCGCCAGGCTGGCGGCGATGGTCAGCGCGGTGCTGTTGGGGTGGCCGAACATGCGCACGATGACATAGGCCGCCACCGACTTGCCGAAGACGATGACCAGGAAGGTCGCCAGCACCGGCAGCGGCTCCTGGATCAGGATCGCCGGATTGAACAGCATGCCGACGGAGACGAAGAACAGCACGGCGAAGGCGTCGCGCAGCGGCAACGAATTCTCGGCGGCTTCGTGGCTGAGCTCGGACTCGTTGAGGATCATCCCGGCGAAGAACGCGCCGAGGGCGAACGACACCCCGAAGATCACCGCCGAGCCGTAGGCGATACCCAGCGCGATGGCCAGCACGGCCAGGGTGAACAGCTCGCGCGAGCCGGTCTTGGCCACCCGCTCCAGCACCCAGGGTACGAAGCGCCGGCCGCCGAAGATCATCACCGCGACGAAGGCGGCGACCTTGCCCAGAGTCAGCAGGATCGGCATCAGCAGACCGCCGTCGCCACCGTCGGAGGTGCCGCCCAGGGAGCCGGCCAGTGCTGGCAGCAGGACCAGGGTGAGGACCATGGCGAGGTCTTCGACGATCAGCCAGCCGATGGCGATGCGGCCGCGTTTGGTGTCGATCAGCTGGCGCTGTTCCAGCGCCCGCAACAGCACCACGGTACTGGCCACCGACAGCGCGAGGCCGAAGACCAGGCCGCCGCCGAAGTTCCAGCCCATCATCCAGGCCAGGCCGAGGCCGAGCAGGGTGGCGACGCCGATCTGCACCACCGCGCCGGGGATGGCGATGGCCTTCACCGACAGCAGGTCTTTCAGCGAGAAGTGCAGGCCGACGCCGAACATCAGCAGGATCACGCCCAGTTCGGCGATCTCCGTGGACAGCGCCTGGTCGGCGACGTAACCGGGGGTGAAGGGGCCGGCCAGCACGCCGGCGAGCAGATAGCCCACCAGCGGCGAGATACGCAGGCGATTGGCCAGGGCGCCGAGGACGAACGCCAGCACGAAGCCGACGGCGAGGGTGGTCAGTAGCGGGGTGTGATGCATGGTCTGGGCTCCGGGCACTCAGGGAGCGACCGGACTGCGCATCAGCACCGGGTCGCTCGACGGTGGGTCACGGGGGCAAACCCGCGTATGAAAAGTTTAGGCGTAGTAATGAATTCCTACCTTGCTTTCACGCAAGGGTAACCTGTTGACGCATCGGGGAATTTCTTCGACACGCGAGATTTCTTTTCAGGAAATGTCGCGAACGTCCGTCATTCGTCGCGAAGCTCTTTGTAGCGCTGTTCCAGCTCCTGGCGAATCTGCCGACGTTGCTGCGCCTGGGCGAAGCGGCGTTTCTCGTCCCTGGTCTGCGGATCGAGCTGCGGCACGACGATCGGCTTGCGGTCGTCGTCCAGCGCCACCATGGTGAAGAAGCAGCTGTTGGTGTGGCGCACGGATTTCTCGCGGATGTTCTCGGTGACCACTTTCACGCCGATCTCCATGGAGGTGCGGCCGGTGTAGTTCACCGAAGCGAGGAAGGTGACCAGTTCGCCGACGTGGATCGGCTCGCGGAAGATCACCTGGTCCACCGACAGGGTCACCACGTAGTAGCCGGCGAAACGGCTGGCGCAGGCGTAGGCGACTTCGTCGAGGTATTTGAGCAGGGTGCCACCGTGGACATTGCCGGAGAAGTTGGCCATGTCGGGGGTCATCAGGACGGTCATGCTGAGCTGGTGGTTGCCAGGTTCAATGGAATTCTCTTCGGAATCATCTTGGGAAAAGGAAAGGGCCTAACTCTGGACAACCAAAGCGCGGCGGGCGACACAGTTTTTTCTATACCGCCGATTGGCGCCACGCACCAGTAGACCCTTCTCCAGTGGCGCATCCGCCGTTCGATCAACGCCCCGCAACGAAAACGGGCGACCCCTGGCCGCCCGTTCGCGTATCTGTCGGCTCAGCGCCCGGCGGAAAGACCGAAGTCGATGGCCAGGTCCGCGCCGGTGATGGCTTCGGATTCCGGCTTGCACAGGTACCAGACCAGCTCGGCGACTTCTTCCGGACGGATGAAGCGCGCCACCTTGCCCTGTGGATAATCCTTCAGCAGTCCGAGTTTGTAGGCCGCCGGATTGCCCTGGCCGTAGCGTTCGGCCTGGTAGTCGAGCATCGGCGTGGCGATGTCGGCGGGGGAGATGGCATTGACCCGCACGCCGGACTCGGCCAGTTCCAGCGCCAGGGTGCGGGTGAGCATGGTCAGCGCCGCCTTGCTCGCACAGTAGGCTGCCGAACCGCGATAGGCCTGGCGGCCGGAATCGCTGGAGATGTTGACGATGCAGCCGCGGTTTTCCTTCAGGTACGGCGTCGCGGCCTGGCACATGTAGAAGGCGGCCTTGAGGTTCACCCCCATGACCAGATCGAAGTCGTCTTCGTTGAAGTCCTCCACCGGGCCTTCGCGCCAGACGCCGGCGGCGTTCACCAGGGCGTCCAGGCGACCGGTGCGGGCGAGGATGTCGGAGACCAGGCTGTGGCAGTGGTCGGCCCGTCGCAGGTCACCGACGGCGGTGGCGTCCAGCGGCACCTGGGCGTTGAGCGCATGCAGGCCGGCTTTGTCCACATCGGTGGCGGCGATGCGCCAGTGGCTTTGGGCGAAACGTTTGGCGATGGCTTTTCCGAGGCCACCGGCGGCGCCGGTGATCAGTACGACAGGAGTGCTCATTGTCTACGGGTTCTCCCTGCCTGAGAGAGGACGGCGGCCGGCAGGCAGTCCGGCGGGCGCCGATTCGATCAGGGGCGCTCAAGCGCCCCGTGCCATTACAGACCAAGAAAAGACCAGATTCTTCAGTCTGACAGGGTAAATTTTTCGTAAGTCTTTTGCGTGTCGGCGGGTGAGTTGAGCGGCTCGAGGATCAAGAGCCCCTCACCCTACCCCTGGCTGCGCGCCCCGCTCCTGAGGGAGAGGGGACTGATCGGAGCAGGATGACACCGAATTATCAGCCGGCACGGACGGCTCCCTCTCCCGCTGGGAGAGGGCTGGGGTGAGGGAATGCCCCGGCACCGCACCCGTGCTGCCGATCAAGCGTGATGCAGATACCAGCGCCAATCCTGCTCGCCCACCTCGCCCATGAACTGGCGGAACTCTTCCCACTTGATCGCCAGGAACACCTTGAGGAATTCCTCGCCCAGCGCCTCGCGGGCCCAAGTGGAAGCCTCCAGCGCGCGCAGCGCGGTGAGCCAGTCGGTGGGGAGGAACTCGGTGGCCTGTTCGTAGCCGTTGCCGACGATGGGCGCGCCCGGGTCGATCTGCTCGCGGATGCCTTCGTGGATGGCTGCGAGGATTGCCGCTGCAGCGAGATACGGGTTGGCGTCGGCGCCGCAGATGCGGTGTTCGATGTGCCGGCTCTTTGCCGGGCCTCCGGGCACGCGGAACGACACGGTGCGGTTGTTCACGCCCCAGCTCTTGGCCAGCGGCGCGTAGCTGTTGGCCTGGAAGCGGCGGAAGGAGTTGGCGTTGGGGCAGAAGATCGCCAGGGAATCCAGCAGGCGCGCCATCATGCCGCCGATGGAGTGGCGCAGCAGCGGCGTGCCATGAATGTCTTCGCTGGCGTAGAGGTTGTTGCCCTGCTCGTCGGCGAGGCTGACGTGCAGGTGCATGCCGGAACCGGCGCGGTCGCCGAACGGCTTGGCCATGAAGCAGGCCTGCAGCCCGTGCTTGTTCGCCACGCCCTTCACCAGGCGCTTGTAGCGCACGCCTTCGTCGATGGCCTGCATGACGTCGAAGCGGTGCTCCAGGGTCAGTTCGACCTGGCCCGGCGCGTACTCGGAGATCGCCGTACGCACCGGCAGGCCCTGGACTTCGCAGGCGGCGTAGAGGTCGTCGAGGAACGGCTGCAGCTGCTCCAGCTCATAGACGCCATAGACCTGCGGTGCCTCCGGGCGGATGCCGTTCATCTGCAGTGCCGGCTGCGGACGGCCGTTGGCGTCGCGCTGCTTGTCCAGCAGGTAGAACTCCAGCTCCACCGCCATCACCGGGTGGAAACCGTCGGCCTTGAGCCGGTCGACCACGCGGGACAGCGCCTGGCGCGGGTCGGCCGGGGTGGCCGGCAGGCCCTGGGTCGGGTGCATGCTCACCTGCAGCTGGCCAGTAGGGCTGGCGCGCCAGGGTTGCAGAGTCAGGCTGCCGGGCAGCGGGTAGGTCCAGCAGTCGGCGTCGGCGACTTCCCAGACCAGCCCGGTGCCCTCGACGTCCTCGCCCTGCACGGTCAGCGCGAGGATCGAGCTGGGCAGCGGGCGGCCGTTGTCGTAGATCGCCAGCAGCTCGTCGCGGTGCAGCAGCTTGCCGCGCGGGATGCCGTTGGAGTCGATGATGAACAGTTCGATGCTGCGCACGTCCGGGTGGGCGGCGAGGAAGGCTTCGGCTTCCTGGCGATCGGCGAATTGCATGGTGGTCCTCGGTGGCGCGGTACGCCGCAGAATGCTCTGCGTAGGAGCGGATTCATCCGCGATCCGCCGGCAGGCGGCGAAAAACATCGCGGACGGAGTCCGCTCCTACGGGTTCTTTACTTTCAGGCCTCGCGAGCGCCGGGGATTGCCAGCAGCTCGGTGATCCCCGCATCGAGTGTCTCGATCAGGCGATCCACATCGGCCGCGGTGGTGTCCGGGCAGCACAGGGTCATGTTGTGGAACGGCGTGATCAGGATGCCGCGGTTGATCAGGTACAGGTGCAGGGCCATCTGCAGCTCGTCGTGGAAGGCCGCTTCGGCCTCGGCGCCGGTGCGCGGCGAGACGGGGCAGAACTGGAACTCGCTGCGTGCGCCCAGCTCGGTCACCGACCACTTCAGCTCATGCTTGGCGATCAGCGCGCGGAAGCCGTCGGCCAGGCGCTTGGCCAGCGGCAGCATGTGGTCGTAGGCCGCCTGGGTCATCACCTGTTCCAGGTTGGCGCGCATGCAGTGCATGGCTAGGGCGTTGGCCGAGAGGGTGGTGCCCATGCCGCTATGGCCGTGGCCATGGCTGTCTTCCTGGGCGCTCTGGCGCGAGGCGGCCATGCGCTCAGCCATTTCCGCGCTGCAGCCGAAGATGCCGCAGGGCACGCCGCCGGCGATCGGCTTGCCGACCACGAAGAAGTCCGGGTCGAGGTTCCACAGCTTGGTGCAGCCGCCGATATTGGTGGAGATGGTGTGGGTTTCGTCGATGATCAGCAGCGATCCGTACTTGCGGGTCAGCTCGCGGCACTTCTGCATGAAGCCCGGATCGGGCAGGACCATGCCGATGTTGGTCATCGCCGGTTCGCACAGCAGGGCGCAGACATCGCCCTGGGCCAGCGCGGCTTCCAGCGCCTCGACATCGTTGAAGGGGATGGAGCGGCTGTGCTGGGTCAGGTCGTAGGCCTGGCCGACCAGGCCGGAGCGGTGCACGGTTTCGCCGTCGCGGTAGCGCACCATCACGTCGTCGACGGTGCCGTGGTAGCAGCCGTCGAACACCAGCAGAGTCTTGCGCTTGGTGACCGCGCGGGCCCAGCGCAGCACGTAGCGGTTGGAGTCGGTGGCGGTGGCGGTCACCTGCCAGAAGGGCAGGCCGAAGCGCGCGGCGAGCAGTTCGCCGCAGACCACGGCGTCTTCGCCGGGGAGCATGGTGGTCAGGCCGCGGGCGCCCTGTTCGGCGAGGGCGCGGGCGATCGGTGCCGGCGAGTGGCCGAACATGCTGCCGGTGTCGCCCAGGCAGAAGTCCACGTAGTCATGGCCGTCCACGTCATGGAAGCGCGCGCCCTGGGCGCGTTCGACGAACAGCGGGCAGGGCGTGGACCAGTCGGCCATCCAGTGCATCGGCACGCCGGCGTACAGCGACTTGTGCGCGCGCTCGGCCAGGGCGACGGACTTGGGGTTCTGTTCCAGGAAGCGCTGGCGCTCACGGGCGGTGAAAAGATCCACGGCCGGTTGGGCGATTCCGCTGGCGGTCATGTTGCACACCTCGTTTGTTATTTCGCACATCTTCCATTTGTGATCACAAAAATGTCAATACAGCGAATCGACTGCCTGATAATCTGCCCTGCAACGAATTCTGTGATCACAGACCAAGACGATAGCCATGAACGATGTCACGAGTGAGTTCCCGTGGACCGGCCAGGTCGCCCTGGTCAGCGGCGCCGGCAGTGAGTCCGGCATCGGCTTTGCCACCGCGCGCCGGCTTGCCAGCAACGGCGTGAAGCTGCTGCTCACCGCCAGCAGCGAGCGCGTCCTGCAACGGGCGGACGAGCTTTGCGCCGAAGGTTTCGAGGCCCGCGCGCTGCCTGCGGACCTGACTAACGAGAACGACGTTGGTCAACTGGCCGACTGGGCTCAGGCGCAATGGGGAAGGGTAGACGTCCTGGTGAACAACGCCGGCATGGCCATGCAGGGCAGCCCGGAACCCTTCGCCGAACTGGCGGCGATGGACCTGGCGAGCTGGAACCTGTCGCTGGCGCGCAACCTCACCAGCGCCTTCCTGCTCACCCGCGCACTGCTGCCGGGGATGCTGCAGCGCGGCTACGGGCGCATCGTCAATGTCAGCTCCACCACCGGCGTGCGCGCCAGCAATCCGGGCGAGTCGGCCTACAGCGCGGCCAAGGCCGGGATGCTCGGCATGAGCATGGGTCTGGCGCTGGAAGTGGCGAGCCGCGGGGTGACGGTGAACAGCGTGGCGCCAGGCTGGATCGCCACCGGCTCCAGCAGCGAGGAAGAACTCCAGGCCGGACGGCGCACGCCGCTCGGCCGTTCCGGGCGACCGCAGGAGGTGGCCGCCGCCATCGCTTTCCTGGCCTCGCCCGAAGCCAGCTACATCACCGGCGAGGTGCTGGTGGTGGACGGCGGCAACTGTCTGATCGAGAACAAGGGATAAACAAGATGAAGCATGACTGCAGCCTGACCTTCGCCCAACTGCCGGCGCCGCCGGCCGGCCGGGAGTGATTCGCGATGGCCGACAACCTTCAGGAACAGCTGTACCAGAACCTGCGCCAGGCCCTGCTGACCGGGCGCTTCCAGCCCGGCGAGCGGCTGAAGATCCGCGACCTGGCCGATCAGTGGGGCACCAGTCCGATGCCGGTGCGCGCCGCCCTGCAGCGGCTGGTGGCCGAGGGCGCGCTGGAGGGCGAGCCGCAGCGCTCGCTGCGGGTGCCGGTGATGACCCGCGAGCGCTACCTGCAGATCCTGCAGGTGCGGCAATCCCTGGAGGGGTTGGCCGTGGAAGATGCGGCCCGGCACCTGAAGCCCGCCGACCTCGAAGTGTTGCGCGATTGCACCGAACGCATGGAAACCGCGCTGAACGGCCGCGACGTCCAGGGCTACCTGGAAGCCAACAGCCTGTTCCACCTGACCCTCTACCGCGCCTGCGGCAACCCCACGCTGCTGCGCATGATCGAGGCGCTGTGGCTGCAGGTCGGGCCGTTCTTCAACCGGCTGTTCACCGAGGCCGACCTGTCGCTGCGCCTCAACGATTTCCACGAAGACACCCTGCAGGCGCTGGAGCGCGGCGATGGCGCGGGCGCGCGCCGGGCCATCGAACAGGACCTGGGCTATTGCGGGCAATACCTGCTCAACCTGCTGGAGCTGGAAAGCGGAGGAAGGCTGGGCGCCCGCTGAGTCGCCAGGATCGTTTGGCGATTTCGGAATTGGCTCGGCTGCCAATCAGATGCGTCTGCTAGGAAACACGGGATGGCCGCGCGAGATTCGTCGGCCATCTCCCTGTCCCGAGACCGTTCCGTGAAAATCTCATTCTGGCGGACCATGGCCGTTCTCACCTGCTTGCTGGTCGGCCTGTATATCTTCAACCCCCTCGGCGTGCCCAGCCACGATCCCCGCCTACGCCTGCTCGGCGGCTCGACCTTCTCCATCAAGTCGACGTCCATGGCGCCGAGCCTGCAGCCGGGCGACTACATCCTGGTCAATGCGGCCAGCTATGCCTTCGGCGAGCCGGTGGATGGCGAGGTGGTGGTGTTCCGTCCGCCGAGCGATCCGGCGCAGATCTACATCAAACGCATAGCCGGCCGCCCCGGCGATCGCCTGAGGATCACCGCTGGCAAGCTGTTCGTGAATGACCGGGAAGTCGTGCAGCCCTACCTGGACGCACGACAGAACCAGCGCGAGGACTCACGCCGGATTCAGGAACAGGTCGTTCCCGCAGGGCAGTACTTCATGCTCGGCGACAACCGCGACAACTCCCTGGACAGCCGCTACTTCGGCTACGTGCCCAGGGCGAACCTGATCGGCCGCGCCGCGTATGTCTGGTATGCGAAGGACACCGGGCGCATCGGCCCGCTGCACTGACGCCCAGACGCGGCACGGCGGCGGCCTGCTCACGGCGTCTTGATGAAGCGGACATTGTCCTTCTTGATCAGGATCGTTTCGCCGTTGAGCTGCTCGAACTCGTAATAGTCATTGTATTTATCGTAGTCGGAGTGATCCTTCACCAGGACTTCGCTGCCATCCTGCAGCGTCACCACGGCCTTGTCGGCGCATCCGGCGAGGCCGAGCAGCAACAGGCAGGTGAACAAGGCTTTCAACTTCATAGTTTCTCCACGGGGCATCGTACCCGCCCGGGCAGCAAGGGCTGGAGGTACGCTGGGTTGCCTGTGTGACCATGGAAGTTTCAGGAAATTCCGACACCGGGCTTCAAGTATCGAGCCATACGTCGCGTGCCCAGGTCCACACCGAGTCCCAGGTTTCCTCGGTGAGTTCGCCATCGGCCCAGAGCACCACCTCGCCGTCCTCGGCGACCGCGTAGTAGTCGTCGCCATCGGCGCAGAGCGGGATCAGCTCGCGCGGCAGGCCGCTGGCCCAGGCCACGGCGGCCACTTCCGGCAGGTAGGTGTGGGACTGCGGATCGGTCACGGTGACCGGCTCCAGGCGGCCGTAGATCACGTCGCTGACCTGCAGGAGGAATTCGCGGAATTCCGACGGAATGCCGATCAGCAGCTCTTCCTCGATCTCCACCAGCAGTTCCTCGTCCGGCAGCTCCAGCGGCACCGGGACCGGCTCGTTCACTTCACGCAGCTTCTCGATCACATCTTCCACAGGCGGGGTCTCTCCACATTCGATGATGGCGCGCTTTATACAGTAGTAGCCGGCCCTCCGCGCAAGGCCACTGCACGGGCGCCGTCCGGACGAGCGGCGGCGGCCTTGCCGGTGCGCAGAAACGAAAAAGCCCGGCACAGGCCGGGCTTCTTCAGGATCGAGCGCAGGATCAGTTCTGACGGATGCCCGCCACCAGCCACGGCTGGTTCTCGCCCTGGGCGCGCTCCATGCGCCAGCTTTCGCTGAAGGGCTCGCCCTGGTCGAAGCGCGAGGACTTCGACACGCCGCTGAAGGTCAGGGTGGCGATGGTCTTCTCGGCCTGGTCGTCCACGCCTTCGAGCTGCACGTCGAGGTTGTCGATGTAGGTGGACTGGTAGCCGTCGCCCAGGTCAGCGCGTTCCTGCTTGAGGAACTGCAGCATCTGCGGGGTGACGAAGTCGGCGATCTTGTCCATCTCGTTGGCGTCCCAGTGCTGCTGCAGGGACATGAAGTGCTCGCGGGCGGCGCCGACGAAACGCGTCTCGTCGAACCAGCTCGGGGCGTTGATCACCGGGCGGCTGTCCATCACCGGACGCGACGCACCACCGAAGATCGACGGCGGCGCGGCGGGCATTTCACGCTGCATCGGCGCGTGGCCACCGGCCATGGCGGGCTGGTTGCCCTGCTGCTGGCGGCGGCGGGAGGCGATGAAGCGGAAGGCGATGAAGGCGATCAGGGCAATGATCAGGATGTCGAGGAATTGCATGCCCTGGAAGCCGTCGCCCATGAACATGGAGGCGAGCAGGCCACCGGCGGCGAGGCCGGCCAGCGGGCC
The DNA here is from genome assembly GCF_014204515.1 of Pseudomonas nitroreducens. Taxonomy (GTDB): domain Bacteria; phylum Pseudomonadota; class Gammaproteobacteria; order Pseudomonadales; family Pseudomonadaceae; genus Pseudomonas; species Pseudomonas nitritireducens_A. The sequence continues at coordinate 30,582 of NZ_JACHLI010000028.1, forward strand.
GAGCCAGCGCGAAGCGCCGCTCTTGGCAGCAGCACCGGCGGCGCCTGCGGCGGCACCGGTCGCAGCCGGACCGGCGGCAGTCGGGGAATTCGGCGCGGCGTTGGGTTGCGCCTGGCGGGTCTGGTGGCTCGGCGCCGAGCCCATGCTCTTGCCGCCGCCGAAACGTTTGGCGGCGTTGACGTCGAGGCTGAGCGTCACGGCGACACAGAAGGCCATGGCAAGGCTGAGAAAGCGCTTCATCGTTGTCATTCTCTTGGTGGGTGTACGACGCACGTCATGTTGCCGACCGCTGCCCCTGAGGGCCAGCCGGATTTTGTTTCGTGCTGTTGCCCTGTACGGGCTGCAAGCCTGATATGGGGGCGTTCGATTCCCTTTCCAAATCAGTCTGTTACTGATTCTTTCAGAGCCGCCTGGCGGCGGGTTCGGATGGTAGGCTTCGCTGAGCGAGGCCGTCAGCCGCGCGATCCCCCTGACCCCCACGCCGCGAGGACCGCCGACCATGCATGCCATCGACTTCATCCAGGACCTCGCGGTGATCATGCTGATCGCCGGCTTCGTCACCATCCTCTGCCATCAGTTCAAGCAGCCGGTGGTGCTGGGCTACATCATCGCCGGGGTGATCATCGGCCCGCACACCCCGCCGTTCGCCCTGGTGCATGACGAGGAGACGATCAAGACCCTCGCCGAACTGGGAGTGATCTTCCTGATGTTCTGCCTCGGGCTGGAGTTCTCCCTGCGCAAGCTGTTCCAGGTCGGCGCCACGGCCTTCATCGCCGCGTTCCTGGAAATCACCCTGATGATCTGGGCCGGCTTCGAGATCGGCCGGCTGTTCGACTGGAGCACCATGGATTCGCTGTTCCTCGGCGCGATCCTGGCGATGTCCTCCACCACCATCATCATCAAGGTGCTGGGCGACCTGAAGATGAAGAACGAGCGCTTCGCCCAGCTGATCTTCGGCGTGCTGATCATCGAGGACATCCTCGGCATCGGCATTATCGCGCTGTTCTCCGGCATCGCCGTGAGCGGCACGGTGGAGGCCGACCAGGTGTTCTCCACAGTCGGCAAGCTCAGCCTGTTCATGGTCGTCGCGCTGGTCGTCGGCATCCTGCTGGTGCCGCGCCTCTTGGCCTACGTGGCAAAATTCGAAAGCAACGAGATGCTGCTGGTGACGGTGCTGGGCCTGTGCTTCGGCTTCTGCCTGCTGGTGGTGAAGCTGGAATACAGCATGATCCTGGGCGCCTTCCTGATCGGCGCGATCATGGCCGAGTCGCGCCAGCTGATCCAGATCGAGCGTCTGATGGAGCCGGTGCGTGACATGTTCAGCGCGATCTTCTTCGTCGCCATCGGCCTGACCATCGACCCCAAGGTGCTGGTGGACTATGCCGCGCCGATCCTGGTAATCACCTTCGTGGTGGTCGCCGGCAAGCTGATTTCCTGCGGCGCCGGCGCCTTCATCGCCGGGAACGACGGGCGCACCTCGATGCGCGTGGGCATGGGCCTTTCGCAGATCGGCGAGTTCTCCTTCATCATCGCCGCGCTGGGCATGAGCCTGGGCGTGACCAGCGACTTCCTCTACCCGGTGGTGGTCGGCGTGTCGGCCATCACCACGCTGCTGACGCCCTACCTGATCCGCTCGGCCGACCCGCTGGCGCTGTACCTGGGGCGCAGCCTGCCGTCGCCCATGGTGCGCGTGTTCAGCCTGTACGGTGAATGGCTGCGCAGCATCAAGCCGCGCGGCGACAAGGCGATCCTCGCCGGGATGATCCGCCGCATCCTGTTGCAGGTCGCGGTCAACCTGACCCTGGTGATCGCCATCTTCTTCGCCCTGGCGTTCTTCGCCGACCGCCTGTCGCAGTGGCTGGCGCAGTTCGTCGAGCACGATGCGTTGCACAAGGCGCTGATCTGGGGCGCAGCACTGCTGCTGTCGCTGCCGTTCCTGATCGCCGCCTACCGCAAGCTCAAGGCGCTGGCGATGCTGCTGGCGGAGATGGGCGTGAAGGCGGAAAGCGCCGGGCGCCACACCGCGCGCGTGCGCCGCGTGGTGTCCGAGCTGATCCCGCTGCTGTCGCTGGGCGGCATGATGCTGCTGCTGGCGGCGCTCAGCTCGAGCATCCTGCCGCCGGGCGAGCTGCTGGTGGTGGTGGCGCTGATCGCCGCCCTGGTGATCGCGGTGTTCTGGCGCTGGTTCATCCGCGTGCATTCACGGATGCAGGTGGCGCTGATCGAGACGCTGGAGCAGAACGGCGGCGGGCATCACTGAGCCCGCCAGCTTTCAGTCCTGGACTTCGAGGGGGCGCTGGGCGGCTTTGCGCTCGCGCTCGGCCTTGTGCATCTCACGCACGGCCTGACGGACGGTTTCGTGGTAGCCGCTGATCACGGTTTCCGCGTCGCTGCAGATGATCGACTTGCCCCGCTCGATCCATAGCACCCGATGGCACAGCTCGCGGATCGCTTCCATGCTGTGCGACACCAGGATCACCGTCTTGCCCTGCTTGATCTTGGCCTTCATGGCGGCGTGGGATTTCTCGCGGAAGGTCTGGTCGCCCACGCCCAGGACTTCGTCGATCAGCAGGATGTCCGGATCGGCGTGGATCGCCACGGCGAAGCCCAGGCGGGCGCGCATGCCGGTCGAGTAGGTGCCCACCGGGCGTTCGAAGAAATCGCCCAGTTCGCTGAATTCGCGGATGTCGTCCATCTGCCGGCGGATGTCGGCGAGCTGCATGCCCAGCAGCAGGCCGCTGATGACTACGTTGTCGCGCCCGGACAGCTCCGTCTTGAAGCCGACGTTGAGTGCCAGCAGGCTGGCATTGAGCGGCTTGCTGCGCTGCAGGGAGCCGCGGTCGGGATCGACGATGCCGGCGATCATGCGCAGCAGCGTGCTCTTGCCCGCGCCGTTGTTGCCGATCACCCCGAGGGTTTCGCCTTCGTAGAGCTCGAAGCTGACATCCTGCAGCGCCCAGAACGACTCGTAGCGCAGCATGCCGACCCGCTGCCGGTAGGACAGGCCGACGTGTTCGGCCTGGAGAATCAGGTCACCGGACATGCATCACCTCAGAACAGCAGCTTGGGGTATTTGCGCTCGTTGCGGTGCATGACCCACAGCGCCACGAGCAGGAAGGGGATGGCGACCGACAGCACATAGAGCTGTTCGCCCCAGGCGGGCCACTGGTTGTGCAGCAGCACATCGCGGAAGGCGGTAATCATCACCGTCATCGGATTGAGGTTGAGCAGCGGTGCCATGGACGCCGGGATCTCGTGGATGCTGAAGAACACCCCGGACATGAACATCATCAGCATCAGGAAGTTGTCCACCACCTGGCGCAGGTCCGGCACGAACGGCAGCACCGAGGCGAGCAGGAAGCCGAAGCCGATGATGAACAGCAGCTGGTTGAGGATCAGCATCGGCAGCGCCAGCCACTCCAGCGACGGACGGTAGCCGGCGAGCAGCAGCGAGAAGATCAGCAGGCTCAGGATGATCAGGAACTTGAAGGTGTTGCTCAGCACCGGGATCAGCGCGAACACGTACTTGGGCACGTGGATCTGCTGGATCAGCCCGGCGTTGGCCTGGATGGCGTTGCTGGCCTGGCGGACCGAGCCGTCGAACCACTTCCAGGCGACCATGCCGCTGAGCAGCAGCGGCACATAGCCGGGGCGGCTGTGGCCCAGTGCCAGGCCGAAGACGATATAGAAGGCACCCATGTACATCACGGGCTCGAGGATCCACCAGAGGAATCCGAGGAAGCGTCGCGCCACTTCGGTGCGCAGATCGCTGTAAACGCCGAATAGAATGATGTCCCTGTGCTTCATGTCGTTCTTGTTGGATTGAAAAGGGTGGGGTATTTAAACACAATGCGTCGCAGCAAGCCTGTGTGCCGATTGCGGCGCAATCTGTGTGGATCATCGCCCAAACATAAGAAAAAGAGCTGGTATGCGCCTATTTGATGTCCTGTTCCGCTCCTCCCGAAAAGCTCCCCAGCCCCCGGAAGACCTGGTCCTCATGGTGGTCGGCATGCACCGCAGCGGCACCAGTTTCCTCACCGGGTCCTTGCAGGAGTCTGGCCTGGAACTGGGCAAGCACAGTACCTGGAACCCCCACAACCTCAAGGGCAACCGCGAGAACGGCGACATCGTGGCCTTCCATGATGCGCTGCTGGCCGCCCGCGGCCATGCCTGGGACAACCCGCCGAGCACTGCGCCAGTTTGGACCGAGGCCGAATACGCTGCCGCGCGCGAACTGATCGGCGGTTATGACGGCGTCAGGCGCTGGGGGTTCAAGGACCCGCGCGCGCTGCTGGCGGTCGAGGGATGGCTGGAGCTGCTGCCGCAGCTGCGCTTCGTCGGCATCTTCCGCCATCCTTCGGCGGTCGCCGACTCCCTCCAGGCCCGTGGCGGCATGCCCCGCGAACAGGCCCTGGGGCTGTGGAAGGCCTACAACAGCCGCCTGCTGGAACTGCACGGCCGGGTGAAATTCCCGGTGCTCTGCTTCGACCAGGACGAGGACAGCCTGCACCATCAGCTCGACGAGGTACTGCGCGGCTTCGGCCTGCAGCCGCCGGCGAGCGAGCGTTTCTTCAGCTCCGAACTCAAGCACCACCGGCACGGCGACGAGCCGCTCGCGCCCGAGCTGGATGCCATGTATCAGGCTCTCAAAGCCATCGCCTACTGATCCGGGGGTTGTGTCATGCCCATCTTTCGTCGCGCGCCGCGCCTGAGCGTCGTGGTTATCGTCTACAAGATGCCGGAACAGGCCGACAAGACGCTGCAGTCGCTCAGCCCTGCCTACCAGCACGGGGTGAACGAACGCGACTATGAAGTCATAGTCGTCGAGAACCATTCCGACCGGCTGCTGGGGCGCGAGCGCGCCACCCGCCACGCCGGCAACGTGCGCTATTTCCACCGCAACGAAACCGAGCGTACGCCGGTCCACGCGATCAACTTCGGCGCCGCCCAGGCCCGTGGCAGCCATGTCGCGATCATGATCGACGGCGCGCGGATGCTCTCGCCCGGCGTATTGCGCCACGCCCTGGATGCCTTCCGCCTGGATGCGGAAGCGGCGGTCTCGGTGCCCGGCTACCACATCGGCCACAAGCTGCAGCAGGTGGCGGTGAACGAGGGCTACAACGAAGACGCCGAACAGGTGCTGCTGCAGAGCATCGAGTGGCCGAGCAACGGCTATCGCCTGTTCGACATCGCGGTGCTCAGCGGCTCCTGCCAGGGCGGTTTCTTCCAGGCCAACTACGAAAGCAACTTCATCGGCATGTCGCTGCGCAAGTGGAAGGCGCTGGGCGGGGTGAATCCGCGCTACAACGACTTCGGCGGCGGCAACGCCAACCTGGACCTCTACAAGCGCTTGCTGGAATACCCCAACACGCCGTTCTACCTGCTCTACAGCGAAGGGTCGTTCCACCAGTTCCATGGCGGCGTAACCACCGGCACGCTGCGCGAGGAACGCGAGCGGGTGTACAAGCTGCTCGATGAGCAGGACAAGCAGATTCGCGGGGAGAACCGCCATCCGCCGAGCGTGCGGCCGATCCTGCTGGGCTCGGCGCACCCGCACATCTTCCGCTTCCTCAACCACTCGCTGAATCGGGTACAGGCCGTATGACCGCGTTTCACGAGAAGCGCCCGCTGCTGTCGATCATCGTCATCGCCTACGACATGCCGCGCCAGGCCCTCAACACCCTGATCAGCCTGACGCCGGACTACCAGCAGGGCGTCGATGCCGACGACTACGAAGTGATCCTGGTGGAGAACCGCTCGCAGCGGAACATGGATGCCGAGGCCATCGCCCGGCTGCCCGGCAACTTCCGCTACTACCTGCGCGACGAGGCGGGCGTATCGCCGGCGCCGGCGATCAATTTCGGCGTTGCCCAGGCGCGTGGCCGGTTCATCGGCCTGATGATCGATGGCGCGCGGCTGGTAACCCCCGGCGTGGTCAAGTACGCGCTGATGGCTTTCCGCATGACGCCCGACGCCATGGTGGTGGTGCCCGGCTATCACCTGGGCGAGAACGAACAGCAGTTCCACCTGACCCATGGCTACTCCGAGGAAGCCGAGCAGAAGCTGCTGGCGGATATCGGCTGGCCGGACTCATCCAGTGGTTATCGGCTGTTCGATATTTCCTGCTGGAGCGGCGCCAATCCGAATGGCTATTTCCATCCGTTCATGGAAAGCAACTGCCTGTTCATCAATGCCCAGGTGTTCCGTGACATCGGCCGTGCCGACGAGCGCTTCGACATGCCTGGTGGCGGCGCGCTGAACCTCTACCTGTACCGCAAGGCGGCGATGCATCCGCGCACCCAGTCGGTGATGCTGGTGGGTGAGGGGTCGTTCCACCAGTTGCATGGCGGCGTTACCACTTCCGAAGTGGAGGGCCGCGAGGAATTGCTCAAGCGCCAGAGCGATCAGCTCTGCGAGCTGCTGGGCGAGCCATTCCGTTCGCCGACGGTCGAGCCCATCCTGCTCGGCCAGGCCAAGGCGCCAAGCCTGCGTTATCTCGAACGCTCGGTGCAGCGCGGGATGGACCGTGTCCAGCGCTGTGCCGGACGCCAGGAAGACCCGTTCGCCGACCAGGCGCTCAAGCCCGAATTCCGCCTCGCCCCGGTGCAGACACCGGTGCGGATCATCGCTCCCCGACCATCCGTTTCCGGAGAAGGCCAGATCATGAACACCCTCTACATGCCTCCGTCGATCAAGCATTTCGAGCCGCTGCACATGGTCTTCAGCACCTGGGTCGACCACCTGCCGTTCGGCTATGACCTGGTCACCGCGCTGCGGCCCAAGATGCTGGTGGAACTGGGCACGCACAAGGGGCTGTCCTACTTCACTTTCTGCCAGGCCATGAAGGAGAACGACATCGACGGCGTCTGCTATGCGGTGGACACCTTCGAGGGCGATGCCCACACCGACAAGTACGACGAATCGGTGTTCAACGCGGTGAACAACCACAACCGCCAGCATTACCATGGCTTCTCGTACCTGATGCGGATGTTCTTCGAGGACGCGCTCAAGCATTTCGACGACGACAGCATCGAGTTGCTGCACATCGACGGCTTCCACACCTACGAGGCGGTCAGCGCCGACTTCGCCAACTGGTATCCGAAGGTGAAGCCGGGCGGCATCATCCTGTTCCACGATGTCATGGCCCGCCTGCAGGACTTCGGCGCCTGGAAGTTCTGGGACGAGACCCGCGGCCAGCACGAGACCTTCACCTTCAACCACGGCTTCGGCCTGGGCGTGCTGCGCAAGCCCGGCGGCGACCGCAGCAACGACCATCCGCTGCTCAAGCTGCTGTTCGAAGAGGCTAAGGCCGACGAAGGTGCGGGACTGCGCTCGTTCTACGTGCACGCCAGCAAGCACCTGGAGAACACCCGCAAGCTCAAGCGCCTGACTCAAGGCCAGCCGCAACCCCAGCAGCAGCCGGCCAGCTGAGTCGTGAGCGAACACGCCGACGTCAGGGCAAACACGCGCCTCGTCGTGCTGGATGACTTGCGTGGCGTGGCGATCCTCCTGGTGGTCCTGTACCACGGCGTCACCCAGGCCTGGGGGTTTCAGCCGCCCAGGGGCGGGGACTACTGGCTGGCGTTCATCTACGCCGGCAACAGTGGCGTCACGCTGTTCTTCCTGTTGAGCGGAATCCTCGTGTCGCGCCCGTTTTTCCAGGCGCGGCAACGTCGGCAAGCGGTGAACCTGAGGCGTTACGCCGTGCAGCGCGCCCTGCGTATCCTGCCCCTGTACTACCTGATGGTGGCGGTGGGAGTGCTGGTGACCGGACAGTATGTCCAATTACCCGCGGCGCTGGGCTTTCTCGCCTGGGGGCACTCGGTCGGCAGCTTCAGCAACGTCTGGTGGAGCCTCAGCACGGAGGTGCAGTTCTACCTCGCGCTGCCACTGATCTTCCTGATGCTCGACCATTGTCGGTTTCTGCTGCTGGCCGCCTTCCTCGCCTGGCTGGCGGTGTTCATGGCTGTCTGTCTGCACGGGATATCCTTCGGCCTGCTCGGCACCCTCTACTGGATTCTCTCCCTGGGCGGCAAGCTGCCGGCCTTTCTGGCGGGCATGGTTATCGGCTGGGCGCTGGTGGAGCGTCGCCTGCCGCTGATTACGCTTTGGCGGGGGCGCGCGGCGCTGTTGCTGCTGACGCTGGTGCTGATGGTTTTCCTGCAGGTCAGCGTGGAGCACGGGGTGGTCGAGTTTTCCCTGCGGCAGCCCTGGGTCGTGCTGCCGGAGAGCCTGCTGTGGGCGGCTGTCGCCTTCGTGATGCTGGCAACGCCAGGCCTGGTGGGGGCTGCCGACAGCGGGCTATTGCGCTACCTGGGGCGTATTTCCTATTCGCTCTACCTGATCCACCTGCCGGTGATCCTGTATTGCCTGTCCTTGGCCGCTACCCATGGCATCCCGACACTGGCCTGCCTGTTGTTCGGATTCGCTCTGAGCCTGGCGCTTGCCCACCTGAGCTACGTCATCATCGAGAAGCGCTTCCTCGCGCTGAAGCAACGTTACGCTTCCGGCGAGCGAGTACCGGGGGCTGTTCCGGTATGAACCGGGGGCGGGTGAGCATGGTGCTACGAGCCGCTGCACAGGCTGTGTGTGCACCCGTCGGGCGATCGGTACATGACTGATCAAGCCGATGTCCGGGCAGGGCTGCGCCAGCCCGCCAGCTACCTGCCCGAGCTGGAGTCCCTGCGTGGCTGGGCGATCCTGCTGGTGGTGGGCTTCCACTACTTCGGCATTCTCGCCCTGGCGGAACGGGCGGATAACCCAGGGTGGGTGACGCTGCTCGGTGGCGGCAACACCGGCGTCACGCTGTTCTTCGTGCTCAGCGGCTTCCTCCTGTCGCGGCCCTTCCTGCAGGGCCTGCGCGACGGCCAGCAGGTGAGCATCCGGCGCTTCTATTCGGCGCGCTTCTTCCGCATTGTGCCGCTCTACTACGCGGCGGTGCTGCTGGCCTGGTTCGTGACGCAGAAGACTGCGGCGCTGAAGGCGCTGCTGTTCATTCCCATCGGCTTCCAGGCCTTCCCGTTCAGCGTGCCCTGGTGGTCGCTGTGTACCGAAATCCAGTTCTACCTGCTGCTGCCCTGGACCCTTTGGCTGCTGCGCTACCGAAGCGGCCGCTGGTTGGTTGCGGTTGCATTGCTGGCCTGGGCGGTGGCGCATGTCTGGCTGTTCCACACGCCGGGCTGGCTGTCACCGACCAACTTCTGGGAGAACTCGCTGTTCGGCCGCGCCGGGGCGTTTCTGGTGGGCGCGGCCTGCGCCGGATTCAGCCTGGGCCGAGGCTATGCCTGGCTACGTCAACGTGCGCTGGTCAGCGCTGTGCTGCTCGCGGGTTGCCTGCTGGGGCTGGGACGCCTGTGGTGGTGGTTCTCCCTGAGCGGGGAGCGCAACGCCTTGCAGGCGCTGCCGATGTACCACAACCTGGAAGCGCTGCTCTGGGGCGGCGCGATGCTCGGCCTGCTGGCGCTGAACTGGCGGATCAAGATGCTGCTGGCCAACCCGCTGCTGGATCACTTCGGGCGGATTTCCTATTCGCTCTACCTGATCCACGTGCCGGTGCAGTTCTACTGTCTGTACCCGCTGAAGGCCGCCGGCCTGACGCTGGAAGCGAACGCCGAGGCCTACCTGTTGCGCATCGCCTTGAGCCTGGCGCTGTCCTGGGCGTTGGCCTGGCTGAGCTATCGCCTGGTAGAAATGCCCTTCCTGCGTCTCAAGTCGCACCTGGCGACTTACTCCGGGCGCGCCCCCTGGGCGCGCCGCGCCGCCGACGCCTGAGGTCAGGCGGGCACGTCGCGCCAGTGCGTGGCGAAACCGGGCTGTGCTTCGCCTTCCGGACGGCCGTTGGTGTAGTAGTACAGCGCCAGGGAGCGGCGATAGACGCCATCGGGACAGGTGAGCGGGTGCGGGTGGCCGTGGAACGAACTGGAGGTGGTGCTGAACACTACGCAGCGGTTGGCAATCGGCAGCACGCGACGGGGCGGGCCGGCCATCTGCGAGTCCCACAGTTCGAGGTGGCCGCCGTAGCTCTCGGGCCATTCCTCGTTGAGGTAGATCAGCACGTTGATCCGCCGATCCAGGCCGAAGTCGCGGTGGGTGGCGAAGTCGGTATGCACCTTGAGGAAGCCGCCGCGGGAAATCTGATGGATTCCGGCTCCACGCAAATTGGGGTCGGGGATCAGATTGGCGATGCCGGTCAGTTGCGCCAGGTAGTCGAGGAAGGCGTGGGAGTTGAGCTCCCAGAACAGCTGGCGGTAGGTCGGCGGCATGCGCAGCGGATCGCGGATATTGCGCTTGTCCTTCTGCACGTACTCGCCGCTGGCCTTGTCGGTATGGGTCGCGTTGTTCCACAGCGGATCATTCTGGTCGTGCGGATACTCCTGCAGCAGCCTGGCAAAGGTCGACGGCGGCAGAAAATCGTCAATGACGATATGCGCGAAGGGGGCATTGCCGGCATAGTGCGGAGCCTGCCCGGCCACTCCGGCCATCAGGGCCGGATAGTCCAGCAGCAATCCATGGGAAGGGGCGCTGGTATCGCCGTTGCTCTTTGGCGCGAAAAGATTCTTAAGCATTTTTCGGGAATTCACTGAATGTTGTTCTTTTCCACGCGAGCGACTTCTGCGCTCACGACCCGACTAGCCATTGCCTGGCTGATTCTGCTTGCCATGGTCCCTGTGAGCAATGCTCAGGATCAAGCTGCGAAGCCGAATATCCTGTTCATCCTGACCGACGACCTGGGGGTCAACGACATTGGCGCCTGGGGCGACGACAAGGCGCCGACGCCGACCCTGGACCAGCTCAGCCAGCAATCCCTGCGCTTCCGCCAGCACTATACCGACAGTACCTGCTCGGTCAGCCGGGCGGCGCTGCTGACCGGCCGCGCTCCGGTCAGCATCGGCTTCGAGCCCAACGGGCTGGGGCTCTCGCCGGACCTGCAGACCCTGCCCGAATCGCTCAGGGGCCTGGGCTACAGCACCCACCATATCGGCAAGTGGCACGTCGGCGAGGCCATCGAATACCTGCAGATCCGTCCCAATCACCACGGCTTCGACGACTGGTTCGGCATGCTCAACCACTTCGTGCTGCATGGGCCGGACAAGAACGGCAAGCTGGTCAACGGCCCGCCGACCTTCATCAATCCCTGGCTGGAAACCAACGACGGCCCGCCCGTGCAATACCAGGGGCACCTCGATGATCTGCTCACCGACCGCGCCATCGAGCTGATCGACAAGGGACGGCAAGGCGGCAAGCCCTGGTTCATCAACCTCTGGCTGTTCTCGCCACACCATCCGTTCCAGCCTTCGGAGACCTTCCGCAGCCAGTTCCCGGATACCGACGAAGGTCGTTACCTCGCCGTGCTCAAGCAGCTGGACCACAACGTCGACCGCTTGCTGGAGTCGCTGCGTGCCAGCGGCCAGCTGGACAACACGCTGGTGGTATTCACCAGTGACAACGGCAGCCCCAACCTCGCCCGCGACAGCAACTTCCCGCTGACCGGCACCAAGATGACCTACCTCGAAGGTGGGGTTCGTACTCCGTTGCTGGTGCTCTGGCCCGGCCATCGCGGCAACGCGGATGTGACCGGCATCAGCCATATCACCGATCTGTATCCCACGCTGGTCGGCATGGCCGGCGGCAAGCCCCCGGCAGGACTGACCGGACGTGACCTGTCCGGTTACATCGCCAAGGGTCAGCCGCTGCCCAAGGTCGATGCACTCTACTGGGCGGCGGACGTGATGACCTGGGGCATGACCTACGGTGGCCACCTCACCGGGCGCGGTCTGTTCTACCGGCCCACGCTGGGCAAGCTGGAGAGCCATCCGGTGACTGGCCCGCTGGGTTCGAGTGCGCCCCAGGCAGAAGCCTTCGAGCCGATTGGCCGCGACGAGGCGATGAACCTGTTGCGTAGCTGGGAGCAGAAGTACCGGCCGGTGCCCCTGTCCTGGCACGCCGCCGTCGGCAAGCAGCCGGCCTTCCTCAGCGGTCGCGATTACCAGCGGGCTCCGGTGCACGGTGCCTACAGCTTCGGCCTCGGCCTGGGGAAGACGCGGGTGGAGGGTGCGCGGCAGGTTCTGGTGGAGCAGGAAGGGCTGTGGGGCATGGCCATCGACAAAGGGCGCATAGAGGTGTGGCGCGGCCCGTTGCGGGTGCAGAGTGAGCCCATCACCCTGGACGGCCGGTGCAACGCCCTGGTGGCCAGCTTCTACGTGAAGCCCTATTCCAAGTTCCCCTTCCCGGGACCGGAGAAGGGGGCGCTGACGGTCTACCTCAACGGCAAGGCCATCCTGCAGTCGCAGGAGCCGATGCCGCGCCCGGAAACCGCCGAGCCACTGGCGCACCCGACCTACATCGGTGCTTCCGCCACCGGCGCCGATCGTTTCGCCGGAAAGATCGGCAAGCCGTTGCTGGTGGACAAGTTCATGCTGCCGCAACTCGATGGCTACGGCCTGGATGACATGGGCCAGGCTGTCTGTCCGGGGCGGTGACTTGTTGCCAGGATGGCGGCGGGCATCACCACTGACGCCGTTGCTGAACCTGGCGTAGGAGCGGACTCCGTCCGCGATAGCTCACCGCGAGCTCGGAGCATCGCGGACGGAGTCCGCTCCTGCGTATCCCGGTGGGACCGGAGCGTCAGATCGCTTCGAGCTTGGCGTAGCCCATCATCAGCCACTTGCTGCCCTCGCTGTCGAAATTCACCTGCACCCGTGCCTGGGCGCCGGAGCCTTCGAAGTTGAGGATCACGCCGTCGCCGAACAGCGGGTGGCGCACCGACTGGCCGAGGCTGAACGGGGTGTCGGGCACGCCGGCGCCGGCGAACAGGTTGCCGCTGTACTGGTTGCCCGACAGCGGGCGGCTCACCGAGTTGGACAGGCGCACTTCCTGGATCAGGCTCGGCGGGATTTCGCGGACGAAGCGCGAGACCTTGTTGTAGGTCTCGCTGCCGTACAGGCGGCGGGTTTCCGCGTAGGTCATGACCAGGCGCTGCATGGCGCGGGTGATGCCGACGTAGGCCAGGCGGCGTTCTTCCTCCAGACGGCCGGGTTCTTCCAGGCTCATCTTGTGCGGGAACAGGCCTTCTTCCACGCCCGCCAGGAACACCAGCGGGAATTCCAGGCCCTTGGCGCTGTGCAGCGTCATCAGCTGCACGCTGTCCTCGAAGGCGTCGGCCTGGGTGTCGCCGGACTCCAGCGCGGTGTGGTCGAGGAAGGCCACCAGCGGCGGGGTGTCCTCGTCGTCCGGGGTCTCGAAGGCGCGGGCGGCGCTGACCAGTTCTTCCAGGTTCTCCACCCGGGCCTGGCCTTTCTCGCCCTTCTCTTCCTTGTGGTAGGTGATCAGGCCGGATTGCTCGATGACCACCTGGGTCATCTGGTGCAGCGGCATGCCTTCGACCTTCACCGCGAGCAGGTCGACGGTCTCCAGGAATGCGTTCAGCGCGCTGGCGGCGCGGCCGGCCACGGCCTTGGCGGCGATCACGTCGTTGATCGCGCGCCACATCGAGGTGCCGTTGTGACGTGCGGCGTTGCGGATCGCCTCGACGGTCTTCTCGCCGATGCCGCGCGGCGGCACGTTGATCACCCGTTCCAGCGCCGCGTCATCGTCACGCAGGCGGATCAGGCGCAGGTAGGCCAGGGCGTTCTTGATCTCGGCACGTTCGAAGAAGCGCTGGCCGCCGTAGATGCGGTAGGGGATCTTCTCGCGCAGCAGCGCCTCTTCCAGCACCCGCGACTGGGCGTTGGAGCGGTAGAGGATGGCGATTTCGCTGCGCTTGATGCCGTCCTTGCGCAGGGCATCCTCGATGGTTTCGACGATGTAGCGCGCCTCGTCGTGCTCGTTGAAGCCGGCGTAGAGGGTGATCGGCTCGCCGTCGGCGCCGTCAGTCCACAGCTCCTTGCCCAGGCGCCCGCTGTTGTTGGCGATCAGCGAGTTGGCGGCCTTCAGGATGGTGCCGGTGGAGCGGTAGTTCTGCTCCAGGCGGATGTCCTGGGCGTCGCTGAAGTCGTTGGCGAAACTCAGGATGTTCTCGATCTTCGCGCCGCGCCAGCCGTAGATCGACTGGTCGTCGTCGCCCACCGCCATCAGGCTCTCGCCACCCTTGGCGAGGAAGCGCAGCCAGGCGTACTGCACAGCGTTGGTGTCCTGGAACTCGTCCACCAGGATGTGGCGGAAGCGCCGCTGGTAGTGCTCCAGCAGGCTCGGGCGGTTGCGCCAGAGGTCCAGCGAGCGCAGCAGCAATTCGGCGAAGTCGACCACGCCGGCACGGGCGCAGGCTTCTTCGTAGGCCTGGTAGACGCTGACCATGGTCGACAGGTACAGGTCGCCGCCGGCCTGGATGTTCTGCGGGCGGTTGCCTTCGTCCTTCTGGCCGTTGATGAACCACTGCGCCTGGCGCGGCGGCCAGCGCTGCTCGTCGAGGCCCAGTTCGCGGACCACGCGTTTGACGATGCGCAACTGGTCGTCGCTGTCGAGGATCTGGAAGTTCTCCGGCAGCCCGGCTTCCTGCCAGTGCGCGCGCAGCAGGCGGTGCGCCAGGCCGTGGAAGGTGCCGACCCACATGCCCGCCGGGTTGATGCCCAGCAGCTGCTCGATCCGCGCGCGCATCTCGGCGGCGGCCTTGTTGGTGAAGGTCACGGCCAGGATGCTGTGCGGCGAGGCGCGCTCCACCTGGATCAGCCAGGCGATGCGGTGCACCAGCACGCGGGTCTTGCCGGACCCGGCGCCGGCGAGCACGCGCTGGCGCCCCAGCGGCGCGGCCACGGCCTGGCGCTGCGGGTCATTGAGGGAGTTGAGCAGGAGGGAGAGGTCATCGTTCATGGGGAGGCATTCTACCGACGGGCGGTTTTCCCCGGCAAACCGGGCCGCCGTCCGGCGTCTTCCCGACGAAAGTTGGGAGGGCACGCAGCCAATTGCCATCATCCTGCTTGGGTGGGGCAACCTCCTCGGGTATGCTCCGCCGACGCCTAGGCCAGAACCTACAAGAAAAACGCCTATGACCGCTTATGTAGAGCCTTCGGCGATCCCGGTGAGCCATGCCGAGATCCGCCGGCAGTACGCTCACGAAATCGCTGTCGAATGCACGCGCCTGCTCTATCAGGGCTCGCGGGTACCGACCCTGCTCATGCTGCTCAACGGCCTGGCCTGCGCCGGCCTGCTGTGGGACTACGTGCAGCCGGGGCTGCTGGCCGGCTGGCTGGTGTGGCTGGTGTTGCTGGCCGTGCTGCGGCTGATCCAGGTGTCCGCCTTCAATGCCGCCACCGTCGAACGCCAGGCCAGCCCGCACTGGCAGCGCACCTTCCTGTTCGGCGCCGGTGCCTCGGGCCTGACCCTGGCCTTTGCCGCCATCGCCCTGGTGCCGCCGGATGCCTTCCTCCAGCAGTCCCTGGTATTCGGCCTGATCGCCGCGGCCATTCTTTCCGCCAGCGTCGCCTACGCGGTCAGCCTGCCCGCCTTCCTCACCTTCGCTCTGCCGTGCCTGTTCCCCTCCATTGCCTATTTATTGATCAGCGATAACCCGTTGCAGCAAGGCTGGGGCGTGCTCGGGGTGATCCTGCTGGCCGCGCTGCTGGTGGTGGCCTGGCAGATTCACCGGGTGGTTCACATTGGCCTGCTGCGGCGCTTCCAGGCCCAGGCGCTGGTGGCCCACCTGGAGCGGGCCAAGGCGCAGACCGAGGCGCTGAACCAGGACCTGGAACGCGAAGTCGACCAGCGCCGCCGCGCCGAGCGCGAACTCTGCCGCGCCCGCGATGCCCTGCAGGAGCGGGTCGAGGCGGGCAGCGCACAGCTCAGCCACACCGAGGCGCGCCTGGCCCTGGCGCTGGAGGCCAGCGAGCTGGGCCTGTGGGACTGGAACCTGCTGACCGACGAGGTGCACCACTCGCACCTCGAAGAAATCTTCGGGCTGACCCAGGCGGCGGTGAAAACCGTGCGCAACGACCTGCGCCCGCGCCTGCACCCGGACGACCTGCCGTTGCTGCGTCGCGCGCTGGTGGAGCACCTCAAGGGCCGCACCGACGGCTACCGCATCGAATACCGCGTGCGTCACGCCGCTGGCCACTGGGTCTGGGTGGAAGACCGTGGCCGGGTGATGGAGCGCGATGGCCAGGGACAGGTCACGCGCATGGTCGGCACCCGCGCCGATATCTCGCCGCGCAAGCTGCGCGAGGAAGAGCAGCGCCTGGCCGCCACGGTGTTCGAGGCGGCCAGCGAAGGCATCATCATCCTCGACCCGGATTACCGGCTGATCGCCATCAACGAGGCCTTCACCTCGCTGACCGGGTACCGCCGCGACGAGCTGCTCGGGCACAACGTGGCGCGGCTGATGGGCTCGGCGGAAAGCCTGCGGCGCTACCAGTCGATCCGCACCGAGCTGGAACGCCAGGGCACCTGGCAGGGCGAGCTGATCGAGACGCGCAAGAATGGCGAGCTGTATCCACAGTGGCTGCAGCTCAACGTGGTGCGCGACAGCCGCGGGCAGGTCGCCCATGTGGTCGGTTTCTTCGCCGACCTCACCGCGCGCCGCGATGCCGAGGAACGGCTGCGCTACCTGTCGCACTACGACGAACTCACCGGCCTGGCCAACCGCACGCTGTTCAAGGAGCGCCTGCACGAGGCCAGCCAGCGCGCGCGCCAGGAAGGCCGCACGGCGGCGCTGCTGCTGATCGACCTGGACCGCTTCAAGCTGCTCAACGACAGCCTCGGCCACGAGGTTGCCGACCAGTTGCTGCGGCAGATGTCGCGGCGCATGACCCAGACGGTGCCCGAGGCCGACACCATCGCCCGGCTGTCCGGCGACGAATTCGCCGTGCTGATCGACTCCTACGCCAGCCTCGCCGCGCTGGCGCGGCTGTCCAGCCGGCTGCTGGCCAAGCTGCGCACGCCGATGACCGTGGGCGGCCACGAGCTGGTGGTCAGCGCCTCGGTGGGCATCAGCCTGCTGCCGGAGAACGCCTGGGAAATCTCCGCGCTGATGAGCCAGGCGAACATGGCCATGCAGCACGCCAAGCACCTGGGCGGGAATACCTTCCAGTTCTTCACCGACAACCTGCAGGCCTGCACCCTGGAGCGCCTGCAGCTGGAAACCCGGCTGCGCAAGGCCATCGACGAAGGCCAGCTGGACGTGCATTACCAGCCCAAGCTGAACCTCGCCAACGAACGTCTGGACAGCGCCGAGGCGCTGGTGCGCTGGCATCACCCGGAGATGGGCATGGTGCCGCCCGGCGATTTCATCGGCCTCGCCGAGGAAACCGGGCTGATCGGCGCCATCGGCGAGTTCGTCCTGCGCCGCGCCTGCCAGCAGGCCCGCGCGTGGCAGAAACAGGGGCGCGAGCTGCGGGTCTCGGTGAACCTCTCGGTACACCAGCTGCGCACCGGCAACCTGGTCGACCTGGTGCGTACCGTGCTGGAGGACAGCGGCCTGCCGCCGCACCTGCTGGAGCTGGAACTCACCGAAAGCCAGCTGCTGGACAACGTCGAGAGCGTCACCGCGACTTTCCGCCAATTGCGCGAGATGGGCGTGAAACTGGCCATCGACGACTTCGGCACCGGCTATTCCTCGCTCAGCTACCTCAAGCGCTTCCCGGTGGACTACGTGAAGATCGACCAGACCTTCATCCGCGACCTGTCCGAACGCGGCGAAGACGCGGCCATTACCCGGGCGATCATCGCCATGGCGCACAGCCTGGAGCTGAAGGTGGTGGCCGAGGGCGTCGAGCACACCGAGCAGCTGCGCTTCCTGCGCGCCCACGGTTGCGACGAGATCCAGGGCTACCTGATCAGCCAGCCGCTGCCGGCGCAGAAGTGCCTGGCGCTGCTGGAGCGCAGCGACCGGCACTGAGCGCGCCGGCCGCACGGAGGGGCGTTACTTGAGGGTGACGATCCATTCGGCGAGGGTTTTGGCTTCCTCCTCGCTGACGGTGCGGTTGGCCGGCATCGGGATCGGACCCCAGACGTCCTTGCTGCCGGTGAGGATGCTGTGCTGGATATGCGCCGCACCCTCGGCGCCGTACTTGGCCGCGACCTCGTGGAACGCCGGGCCGACCAGCTTCTTGTCCACCGCATGGCAGGCCACGCAGGCCTTGGCCTTGAACAGCTCTTCGGCGCTGCTGGCCAGCGCCGTCGTCTGGACCAGCATGCCGCCCAGCAGCAGGGCAACCAGGGCTTTGTTCATCACCGCTCTCCTCACAGGCTTGGCGCATCGAGGCGCCGCTTGGTATGCGCCGGCTTCCCGCCCGGCTTCTGTGGCGATTCTAGGAGCGCCTCCGACGCCCCTGGCTTGATGGCAATCAAGAACTCGTTGCGCCGCGCTTGAGGAGGGTGGCGTGGCTGATTAGCTTGCCTACCGAAACTTCCTACAGAGAAATCCTCGCCATGAACGCCCCCGCCCAGCCCATCGAGCCGCTCTTCTACCAGGCGACCGGCGACGAGGTGGCGCTGTTCACCCACGCCTGCGCCCTGGGCATGCCGGTGCTGATCAAGGGCCCCACCGGGTGCGGCAAGACCCGCTTCGTCCAGCACATGGCGCAGCGCCTGAACCTGCCGCTGTATACCGTGGCCTGCCATGACGACCTGTCGGCGGCGGATCTGGTCGGCCGTCACCTGATCGGCAGCGACGGCACCTGGTGGCAGGACGGCCCGCTGACCCGCGCAGTGCGCGAAGGTGGCATCTGCTACCTGGACGAGGTGGTGGAGGCGCGGCAGGACACGGTGGTGGTGCTGCACCCGCTGGCGGACGATCGCCGCGAGCTGTTCATCGAGCGTACCGGCGAAGCCCTGCTGGCGCCGCCGGGCTTCATGCTGGTGGTGTCCTATAACCCCGGCTATCAGAACCTGCTGAAGGGCATGAAGCCCAGTACGCGCCAGCGCTTCCTCGCCCTGCATTTCGATTACCCGACGCCGGACGTGGAAGCCGCAATCATCGCCCGCGAGGCCGGGGTTTCGGTCGAGCTGGCGCAGCGCCTGGCGCAATTGGGCGTGGCCCTGCGCCGGCTGGGTCGGCAGGAGCTGGAAGAGGTCTGCTCGACGCGCCTGCTGGTGCTGACCGCGCGCCTGCTGCAGGCCGGCGTGGCACCGCGCGACGCCTGCCGCGCCGGGCTTGCCGAGCCGCTGTCGGATGACGCGGCCACGGTCGCCGCGCTGATGGACCTGGTCGATGTCCACTTCGCCTGAGGCGGACTTTGCAGCCCGGCGCCTGCCGGGCGACCTGGCGATGTGGCTGTTCATCCTCGCCGAGCTGACCGTCTTCGCCATCCTCCTCATCGTCTTTGCCGTGACCCAGCGCCTGGACGTCGAAGGCTTTCGCGCCGGGCGCGCGCAGCTGGACCTGTCCACCGCCCTGGCGTTGACCCTGACCCTGCTCACTGCCGGCTTCTGCGTCGCGCTGGCGGTGGAGCAGGTGCGCCACGGCCGCCCACGCCGCGCCGCCGTTCTGCTGGGCGTTGCCGTGTTGCTGGGTCTGGCCCACGTGCTGCTCAAGTCCGGCGAATACCAGCACCTCGCCGCGCGCGGGCTGGACCTGGAGTACAGCACCTTCTTCACCCTGTTCTGGCTGATCACCGGCTTCCACTTCCTGCACGTGCTGCTGGGGCTGGTGATCCTCGGCTGGATGGCCCTGCGCTGCCTGCGCGGTGCCTACCGCCGTGACACCCTGGGCGGGCTGGAGTCCGGCGCGCTCTATTGGCATATGGTCGATCTGGTCTGGGTGGTGCTGTTTCCGCTGGTCTACGTGCTGGCGCCGGGCCTGTGAGGACGCTGCTGCTGGCCTGGCTAGCGCTGTTGCCGATGTCGGTAGCGGCGGTGTGGCTGGGGCATCGCGAGTCCGCTGCGCTGGTCGCGGTTGCGGCGATTCTCCTGCTCGGGCTGGGCAAGGCCTGGATCATCGCGCTGCGCTTCATGGAGCTCAGCCACGGCCCGCGGTTGTGGCAATTGCTGCTGCTCGGCTGGCCGCTGGTGCTCACCGGGGTGATCCTGGCCTTGCACGCAACTACCTGATTTTTATCTGGAAAAATACCTGACTGGAAGCATTGGTCTTTCTTGATTGCCATCAAGCGAGACGTCCTAGGACGCTTCCTACAATGGCGCCGACCGTGACCTAGGAGGGCCCCATGTCAGAGACATTTACCAAAGGGATGGCGAGGAACATCTACCTGGGAGGAGGCGTTTTCTTCTTCCTGGTGTTCCTCGCGCTGACCTATCACACCGAAACCACCTTCCCCAAGCGCACCAACCAGAGTGAGCTCACCGAATCGGTGGTGCGCGGCAAGCTGGTGTGGGAGCAGAACAACTGCGTGGGTTGCCACTCGATCCTCGGCGAAGGCGCCTACTTCGCGCCGGAGCTGGGCAACGTCGCCATCCGCCGTGGCGGCGACGCGGCCTTCGGCAGCTTCCTTGCCGCCTGGATGAAGATGCAGCCACTGGGCGTGCCCGGTCGCCGGCAGATGCCGCAGTTCCACCTGAGCGACCAGGAGGTCAGCGACCTCGCGGCGTTCCTGCTGTGGACCTCGAAGATCGACACCAACCAATGGCCGCCGAACAAGGAGGGTTGAGCATGAACCCGGGCAATCCCTATCTGAAATTCGCTTCGCAGTCGGTGGCCAAGCCGTACTTCGTGTTCGCCCTGATGCTCTTCGTCGGGCAGATCGTCTTCGGCCTGGTCATGGGCCTGCAGTACGTGGTCGGTGACTTCCTGTTCCCGGCGATCCCCTTCAACGTCGCGCGGATGGTGCACACCAACCTGCTGATCGTCTGGCTGCTGTTCGCCTTCATGGGCGCGGCGTACTACCTGATCCCCGAGGAGGCCGACCGCGAGCTGTACAGCCCGAAACTGGCCATCGTGCTGTTCTGGGTGTTCGCCATCGCCGGCGTGCTGACCATCCTCGGCTACCTGCTGGTGCCTTACGCGGGCCTGGCGAAGCTGACCCACAACGAGCTGCTGCCGACCATGGGCCGGGAGTTCCTCGAACAGCCGACCATCACCAAGATGGGCATCGTGGTGGTGGCGCTGGGCTTCCTGTTCAACATTGGCATGACCATGCTGAAAGGCCGCAAGACCGCCGTCAGCGTGGTGATGATGACTGGGCTGGTTGGCCTGGCGGTGTTCTTCCTGTTTTCCTTCTATAACCCGGAGAACCTTGCGCGCGACAAGTACTACTGGTGGTGGGTCGTGCACCTGTGGGTGGAAGGCGTGTGGGAACTGATCATGGGCGCGATGCTGGCGTTCGTGCTGATCAAGATCACCGGCGTCGACCGCGAGGTCGTGGAAAAATGGCTCTACGTGATCATCGCCATGGCCCTGATCACCGGCATCATCGGCACCGGCCACCACTTCTTCTGGATCGGCGCGCCGCAGGTCTGGCTGTGGCTCGGCTCGATCTTCTCGGCGCTGGAACCGCTGCCGTTCTTCGCCATGGTGCTGTTCGCCTTCAACATGGTGAACCGCCGCCGCCGCGAGCACCCGAACAAGGCCGCCGCGCTGTGGGCCCTGGGCACCACCGTGACTGCGTTCCTCGGTGCCGGCGTGTGGGGCTTCCTGCACACCCTGGCGCCGGTGAACTACTACACCCATGGCTCGCAGCTCACCGCCGCCCACGGCCACCTGGCCTTCTACGGCGCCTACGCGATGATCGTGATGACCATGATCAGCTACGCCATGCCGCGCCTGCGGGGCATCGGCGAAGCGCCGGACGCCCGCGCGCAGAGCCTGGAGATCTGGGGCTTCTGGCTGATGACCATCTCCATGCTGCTGATCACCCTGATGCTCACCGCCGCCGGCATCGTCCAGGTCTGGCTGCAACGCATGCCCGCCGATGGCGCCGCCATGCCGTTCATGGCCACGGTGGACCAGCTGAAGGTGTTCTTCTGGCTGCGCCTGTATTCGGGGGTCGGCTTCTTCATCGGGCTGATCTGCTACCTGCTGAGCTTCCGCCAGCGCGGTCGCGTGGCTGTTGCCTCGGGCGCGGCGCAGGTGGGCTGATCGGGGTCGGTCAATCGGGCCCGTTCGCTTTGCGGCGGGCCTTTTCGCAGGTTGCAGGATGACTCTGGACCATCCGCTGGCGTGGACTACTCCCTCTCCCTTTGGAGCGGGGCGCGCAGCCAGGGCGGGGGTGAGGGCCGCGCCCAGCGCCGGAGCTCCCGGTAGCACCCTCACCCTAACCCTCTCCCAGAGGGAGAGGGGACTGGCCTGGAGCGGAGTTCAGCATCGGGCCTCTCCTGTTTCTCCTTCCATTCGCGGAGCCCCCATGACCCTCCACCTCGAAATCGAAGAAAGCTTCGGCCGCGTCTGGCACCGCTTCATCACCCGCCGCGCCAGCCCGGAGTTCGAAGAGGCGGCGGTAACCCTGGAGCAGATGCGGCGCAGCCTCCTGTTGCTGTTCCGCGGCACCGGCGGCGAGGCCGGTGTCGGCGTGGAGGCGGCCAGCGCCCGCGAACTGCTGGTGCGCCGCAGCCTGCTGCAACAGGTGGCCGGCACCTGCCAGCAATTGCCGGTGGCCTGGTTCGATGCCGACTCCCTGCGCCTGCCGGCGCAGCTGGCGGTGTACCCCGACGCCGAGCTGAACCGCGAGCTCTACCGCTGGCTGGCGCTGCTTGCCGCCCACAGCCAACCGATGCGCCACTGGGCGCGGGACAACCAGGCCTGGACCTGCGCCGTGCTGGCGCGCTATCCGCTGCTGCGCCCGCGCTACCGCCGGCTGGTGGAAGCGCTGCTCAGCCTGCGCCCCGACGCCGGTGATCTTCCTCCCGCCGAAGCAGCTTTGGAGCAGGCATTGCGACGAGCGCTGCGTGATCCGGGCAGCGTCGAGCGCCTGCCGCGCAGCGAGAAAGCGCCCTGGCCGGTGCCGCTCTGGCTGTATCCGCCGCAAAGACTGGCCGTGCCGCAGCACACCGACCTGATCGACGGCGACGAGCAGGGCCGCTGCGCCCACAGCCAGGCCAAGGGCCTGACACGCAAGCGCGCCGAGCGGGTCGAGCAGGACCCCGGCCGCGGCGGCCTGCTGCTGTTCCGCCTGGAAAACCTGTTCAGCTGGTCCGAACACATCGAACTGGATCGCGCTGGCGATGACAGCGAGGACCTGGACGCGGCGAAGGTCGCCGACGACCTCGACCACCTGAGCCTGTCCCGCCAGCGGCAGAAGAAGGGCGGCGGGCTGAAGCTCGACCTCGACCTGCCGGCCGCCGACTATGACGACGTACCGCTGGGCGAGGGCGTGCGCCTGCCGGAATGGGATTACCGCCGCCAGCAACTGCTCGATGATCACGTCTGCCTGCAGCCGATGCTGCCCCGCGATGCCGTGCCAGCGCCGCTGCCCGAAGCCCTCGCACCCATCGCGCGGCGCCTGCGCCGGCAGTTCGAGAGCCTGCGCCAGCAGCCACAGTGGCTGCGTCGGCAACCCCAGGGTGCGGAACTGGACCTGCAGGCCTGGCTGGATTTCAGCGTGGAACGGCGCCTGGGCGCCTGCAGCGAACCGGGGCTGTTCATGGAGCGCCGGCAGACCCGTCGCGATCTCGCCTGCCTGCTGCTGGCGGACCTGTCGATGTCCACCGACGCGCACATCGACAACGACCATCGCGTTATCGATCTGATCAGCGACAGCCTGCTGCTGTTCGGCGAGGCGCTGCAGGCGGTGGGCGATCGGTTCGCGCTGTACGGCTTCTCCTCGCTGCGCCGCCAGCAGGTACGGCTGACCCAGCTGAAGAGCTTCGACGAGCGTCACAACGATGTCGTGCGCGGACGCATCCGCGCGCTGCGCCCCGGCTACTACACGCGCATGGGTGCGGCGATCCGCCGGGCCACGCAGCTGCTGCTGGAACGCAAGGAGCGTCAGCGCGTGCTGCTGATCCTCACCGACGGCAAGCCCAATGACCTGGACCTGTATGAGGGGCGCTACGGCGTCGAGGACACCCGCCAGGCGGTGCTGGAGGCGCGCCGCGCCGGTCTGCTGCCGTTCTGCATCACCATCGACCGCGAGGCGGCGGACTACCTGCCGCACCTGTTCGGCAGCCAGGGCTACCTGCTGATCAACGATCCGGCACAGCTGCCGGTGCGGCTGCCGCAGCTCTATCGGCAGCTCACCCGCCGGCAGGGGTAGCAGTTCTTTTGTAGGAGCGAGGGGGACGCCTGGTTCTTGCTCGCGAACCGAACCCCGCAGCGAGGCCTGTTCGCGAGCAAGCTCGCTCCTACGAAGAGCAGAAGCGGATTCGAGTGGGAGTGAGGAACGTAGGGCGAATGAAGCGGAACGCTTCATCCGCCGTGGCGGATAACGCCTGGGGCGTTATGCGCCCTACAGATTGGAGCGGGATCACTTGAGTAGGATGGGTGGAGCTTGCGATACCCATCAATGCGGGCCGGCAAGCTTGGCGATGGGTATCGCTGCGCTCCACCCATCCTACGAAGAGCTCGCCGGCATGCGGGTCAGCGCGGCAACCAGGCCATCATCACCCCGCAGAACACCGTGAGAAGCACGCAGTACCAGGCAAAGCGCCGCAGCCGGCGCTGCTTCGCCAGTTCCTGGCCCACCGGTAGTGGCATCCCGCATTGCGGGCAATCCGCAGTGCCCTCGGGGCTTTCGTGCAGGCAGTACAGGCACTGGCGCATGGCCTACTCGAACTGCTCCAGGCGAGCGACGTCGAGCACCTGCACGGTGCGGCCGTCGAGGTCGATGATGTGTTCGTCGATCAGCCGCCGCAGCACGCGGGAGAAGGTTTCCGGCTGGATCGACAGGTGCCCGGCCACCAGCTGCTTGGCCATCGGCAGGTCGAAGCGCTGGTCCGTGCCGCCCTGGCGGTTGAGCTGGGTGAGCAGGTAGCGCACCACGCGGTGGGTGGAGTTCTTCAGCGACAGCGTCTCGATCTCGTTGATCCGCCGGTGCAGGCGCACGCAGAGGGTGGCGAGCAGGGAGAAGGGCAGCTGCGGGTTGCTGTGCAGCAGCTCCATGTAGGTGCGGTTGGCGAAGCGGTAGACCTGGGTGGGCTCCAGCGCCTGGGCCGAGGCCACGTAGTCGGGGGTGTCCATCAGCATCATGGCTTCGGCGAAGGTCTGCCGGCTGCCGACCACTTCCAGGACCTTCTCCTGGCCCTCCGGGGTCAGGCGGTAGATCTTCACCGCGCCGGAAATCACGAAGTAGAAGGCGTGGGCCGGTTCACCCTGGAGGAACAGCTTGTCGCCCTTCTCCAGGTTGAGCAGCGAGCTGGTGGCCAGCAGCTGCTCCAACTGTTCCTCGTTAAGCACGTTGAACAGGTGGTGGCCGCACAGAATCTGGTGGTGCACGCGGTGCGCGAGCATGGCGGAGCGCTCCTGGGCGGGGACGATCCCGCCAGTATGCGCGCCGCCGTCCGGCGGCGTGGTGAGGCAAGCTGTCACGGGTCGCCCTCCTGGCGGCGTGGCCGGCGTTCAGGCCGGGTGGTTGGCGCCCAGGAACAGCAGGTTGTTCTCCAGGTGGATGTGCTGCATCAGGTCGCGGCGCAGCTCTTCCAGGCCGCTGTAAAGACGCCGCCAGCTGTTGCAGCCGTCCGCCGGCACGGTGAGGTCGTCGGTCAGGTCGGCCAGTACGGCGAGGGACTGCGAGTGTTCGTCGTGTTCATGGCGCATCACGCCGATCGGGCCCTGCACGTGGGTCAGCGGGATGCCCTGGCGCAACCAGGGGAACAGCACGCTTTCCTCTTTGCACATGTGCCATTCCAGTTCTTCCTGGATTTTCTTCAGGTGCGCGGTGAGACCGGCCGGGCATTGTGGGTGCGCGGCGTGGGTGTTCTCGACGCGCTCGGCCAGCGGGATCAGCGCCGGCAACTGCTGGCGGTGGACCTGGTGGTAGCGTTCGAGGATGTGGTCGATCAGCTGGTCGTTGCTGGTCAGGCGCCAGTCGGTCTGGTCGTTGGCCGGGGGCAGCGCCTGGAGTTCCTCGGCGATGCGCTGGGCATCCAGGCCCTGTTCGCTGGCCGCGTCGAGCAGGCTGCGCTGGCCGGCGCAGCAGAAGTCGAGCTTGTAGTCGTGGAACAGCGCGCAGCTGCCCGGCAGGCTGAAGGCCAGGTCGCTCAGGGTGCGTTGGGTGAGGGGATCGGTCATGGCGGGCCTCGGCTGGGGTGGGGCACGGCGGCCGTGTGGCCGTCCGTCCTGGGAGGAGGCCGCCAGTCTAGGGAAGCCGGCGCCCGCGACTCCTTGATTGCAGTCAAGTGGCGAGGGTCGCGGCCTCCCGTTCGTCGCCGCCGGCCACCGCCATCAGTTGCTGCGGGTCGCGCACCAGCAGCTTCTGCCGGCCGCCGATGACCAGTCCGCGATCCTCCCAGGCGCTCAAGATGCGCGAGACGGTGTGCAGGGTGGTGCCGGTCATCTCGGCGATGTCCTGGCGGGTCACCGGGAAGTCGATGCGGATGCCCTCGGCCTCCGGCCGCCCGGACTGCTGCACCAGGCGCAGCACGGTGTGGGCGACGCGCCGTTCGACTTCCTCGGTGGCCAGCTCGCAGAAGCGCACGTGGGCTTCCTGCAGGCGCTCGCCGATGGCCTGCACGGTGTTCAGGGCGAAGCCGGGGTGGCGCGCCAGCAGCGGTTCCCATTGCGTGGTGGGCCAGGCCAGCACCAGGCTTTCCTGGGTCGCCGTGGCGGTGGCCGGGTAGTCGCGCCGGCCCAGGGCACGGACGAAGCCGAACAGGTCGCCGGGATTGACCACCCGCACCAGCACGCGCTGGCCGTCGCAGGTCACCTGGGTGGCTTTCAGGCGGCCATGGACCAGCAGGTAGAAGGCCTCCGCCGGGGCGCCCTGCTCGAACACGGCGCCGCCGCCGCGCACGCGCAGGATGCTGGCGTGGCGCAGGATGTCGGCCTGCTCGTCACGGTTGCTGCCGGCGAAGGGCGGCAGGCTGGCCAGCCACGCGCGGTTGAGAGGGGGATGGGCGGTCACGGCAAGGATTCCCGGCGGTTCGCCGCAGCATAACCATTAAGCGCCGTGGCGAAACTTGAGGGGAATCAAGGGATGTCCCTGACCAGCCGGAAGCCCAGGTTGTCCGGCGGCTGCCCGGCGGCGCAACCGCCGCCGCGGGCGTCGCGGACGAAGTCGTTGAGCGCGGCGCGATGGCGGCCCTCGGCGATGCGGATCGAACAGGCCTCGATGCGGCTGAGCGCTGCGCCCGCGGCGTCGAGATTGACGCGCTGGTGGCAGCTCTGCGTCCACTCCCAGACGTTGCCGCCCAGGTCGGCGATGCCGAATTCGTTGAGGCCATGGCTGCCCCGCGGTTGCGGCTGCGCCGGGCCGACGGTGCGGGTCTGCGCCTCGAAGCTGTAGCGGGCCAGCCAGCGCCGCGCCGGGTTGCTGCCGTCGTCGCCGTCGATGCGCAGGGCGTCGTCGGCCCAGCGCGAGCCGGCGAAGAACGCCCATTCGCGGTCGCTGGGCAGGCGCCAGGTCTGCCCGGTGCGGCGCGACAGCCAGTCGGCGTAGAACTGCGCGTCCAGCAGGCTGACTCCGGTCTGCGGCAGTTCGGCAGCGGTCGTGGCGGGTTCGCCGAGCGACAGGCAGTTGCTCTCCGCCACGCAGCGGGCGTACTCGGCCTGGCTGACCTGGAACTTCATCACTTCGAAGCGCGGTTGCAGGTTTTCGACCGACGATGGCGCATCGATCGCGCGTTTCTCCTGCCAGTAGTCGCCGGCCGGGCGAAAGGTGAAGGCGCGCGGGCTCAGCTGCACCGTTTCCGGCGCGAGCCCGCTGTCGTGGCGGGGCATCAGCAGCAGGGCGGCGGCGCCCAGCAGCAGCGCGGCGGGTACGCCGATCAGGGGCGCCTTGTGCATGGTTGCAGCATCCTTGGCTCACCGAAGGGAAGGGCCGGCCCGTGTGGGCCGGCCCAGGGTCTTACTTGATCGGCGTCGGTGGCTCGATCTGGCTCATCAGGTCGGAATTCCACTGCCCCTCGACCTGGAAGTGCGCAGTGGCGCCCAGCAGCACGCCCTCGATCAGGTTGTGGTTGAGGTAGGCGTACAGCCCCGGCTGGCGGAAGGTGTAGAGCGCCGCACCGGCCGCGCCGCCGGGGATGAACCAGGTTTCCAGGTCTTCCTCGGGCGGGTTGTTGAACTTGCCGGTGGCCCAGACGTGGTCGCCGTGACCGCCGATCAGGTGCGGACGGGTATCGCGGTTGGCCTGGGAATGGACGATCAGCACGGTCTCGCCGACCTTGGACTGCAGCGCATTCTTGCCGGTCAGGGCGCCGACCTTGCCGTTGAACACGATGTGGCTGGGGATCAGCCCCTTCATGACTTCCTGCATGTCGTTGAAGCCTTCCATCGGCGAGGCGTAGCGCTTGAACTTGCCGTCCTTGTCGCGCGGCACGTAGAAGTCCTGCTCGCCGACATAGAACACCTTGTCGTACTGCAGGGGCTTGCCGTGGCGGTCCTTCAGGCCATCGCGCGGCAGCACCATGATCGCGCCGTTCATGCCCGACACCACGTGCCAGGGGATCATCGCCCCGCCCGGCGCGCAGTGGTAGACGAACACCCCGGGACGGGTCGCACGGAAGCGCAGCTTGACCTGTTCGCCGGGGCTGACGTGGGTCAGCCCGCCGCCGCCCAGGGCGCCGGTGGAGGCATGGAAATCGATGTTGTGGGCCATGCTGTTGCTGGCCGGGTTGACCAGGGTGAGTTCGACGTAGTCGTCCTGGTGCACCACCATCAGCGGGCCGGGCACCGAGCCGTTGAAGGTCATGGCGTGCACCTGGGTGCCGTCATCGTCGAGCTCCAGGGTCTTCTCCTCGATGGTCAGGGTGAACTCGACCACCTTCGGCTTGCCCTTGGCGCGTTGCTCATGGGCATGCACCAGCGGTGGGGTCAGCAGCTCCACCTTGGTTCGCTGGAATTTGGACAGGTCCGGCGCCGGGCCCATGGACTGGGGCGCCGCCTCCGCCTCGGCCAGCGCCCGGCCGCTGCCGAGCACCACGGCGCCGGCCAGCAGCGTGCGGCGGGATAGGGACATCTCTTCCTGATCATGCATGGGGTGTATCTCCGTGATCGACGAACTGTCGTGGCCACAGAAATACCCGCTGGGTAGGAAGATTCTTTGCGCCGCAGCAAACAAGGGTGCGGCTGGACAACGTGTCGCAGGGGCGGCTGTGCGCTGGATCGCGTTTACAGTCTTGTTCCCGGTGAAGCGGGCAAGTGCCGTTGCGGCGTTGTAAGATTCCCCCTCTGAGCTGATTCGCCGTGCCCGCGGTGCGGGCCCCAACGGACAAGGATTCTTCATGCGTCTGCACGGACTCACCCTGCTGGCCCTGATCACCGGCTGCCTCGCCGTGCAGGAAGCGCGCGCGAGCAGCGACGACTCCTGCTACCCCAGCTGGAACCTCAAGCGCGACTCGCTGGACGTGTGCAACAACCTGCCGTTCCTGAGTCCGGGCAACGACAGCCGGGTCAACCTGCAGCTGCTGCTGGCCGATGCTGGCCAGGCGAGTATCCCCAACCGCGCCCTGTCGGACGACGAACAGCAGCTGGGCTACGGCCAGGTGCCGTTCCCGCTGGCGCGCTGGAGCGAGGGCGCAGCGGCCGGCGAGTCCACCACCGGCAATGCCAGCACCGCCCAACTGGCCGACCTGGCCGCGCGCATCGGCCTGCCGGCGGACAGCCTGCCCGCCACGGCCGACAGCTTCGCCAGCGGCGAAGGCAGCCGCTGCCGCAGCAACAACGTCGACACCGCCCGCGATTTCCTCAGCCAGCTGCTGCTGACCGACAGCCTCACCGGCACCGACCGCCAGGGGCTCGCCGGTGCGCGCCTGACCCTGCTGGGTGCCTGCCAGTGGGACGAGACCCAGCTCAGCGTGCTGCTGCCCGGCGACCTGCAGGGCGCCCAGGCCAAGGCCTACCGCAGCTACCTGAAGGGCGCGGCGGACTTCTACAGCGGGCGCTTCGGCGAGGCGCTGAAATCCTTCCGTGGACTGCTGGAGAGCGATCAGCCCTGGCTGAAGGAAACCGCGCGCTACATGGTCGCCCGTGCGCTGCTCAACCAGGCGCAGCAGAATGCCTTCGACGAGATGGGCTACCCGGACCTGCGCAAGGTCGACAAGAAGCTCCTCGCCCAGGCCGAGACCGCGCTGGGCGACTACCTCAAGGCTTATCCACAGGGGCAGTACGCCGCCTCGGCCCAGGGCCTGGTGCGCCGCGTCTACTGGCTGATGAGCGACGAATCGCGGCTGGCCGGCGAGTACGCCGCGCTGTTCTCCCGAGAAGATGCCGACGACCTCGCCCAGCTGGTGCAGGAAGTCGACAACAAGCTGCTGGTCACCGCCCACCCGGCCGACGTGCGCGATGCGCGCCTGCTGGCGGTACTCGACCTGATGCAGATGCGTCACCGCGACTCCAGCGAACCCCGCGCCCTGGACAGCGCCGGCCTGGCGGCGCAGAAGGACCTGTTCGCCAAGTACCCCGGCCTGCACGACTACCTGACGGCGGCCTACCAGCTGTATGTCGAGGAAAATCCCGAGCAGGCGCTGCAATCCCTGCCCGAGCAACTGCCCTCCAGGCTCGACTACCTCGCCTTCAGCCAGCAGACCCTGCGCGGCTTCGCCCTGGAGGCCGGTAACGACTGGATCGGCGCCGAGAAGCTCTGGCTGCGCCTGTTGCCGCTCGCCGCTCGCCGAGCAGCCGCTGCAGCGCGAGCAGCTGGAGCTGGCGCTGGCCTTCAACTACGAGCGCAGCGACCGCCTGGTGAAGGTGTTCGCCGAGGGCTCGCCGGTGCGCACGCCGATCATCCGCGAAATCCTCCTGCGCCACATCGCCGGCCCCGAGCTGCTGCGCCAGCAGGCGAAATCCACCGGCGTCTCGGTGGAGGAGCGCGATACCGCGCTGTTCGCCCTGCTCTACAAGGACCTGCTGCACGGCCAGTACCAGGCCTATATCGACGACCTCGCGCTGCTGCCCACCGACGGCAGCGGCAAGCCGCTGGGCGCCAGCATCGGCTACCTCTACGGCAGCCTGCCGCTGTCGCTGTTCCAGTGGCCGGGCGGCAAGAACGACACCGGCTACGAATGCCCGGCCATCGTCGACATCGCCCGTGACCTGCAACAGAACCCGCAGCCGCCCCGGGCACTGAACTGCCTGGGCGAGTTCATCCTGCGCAACAACCTCGACGGTTTCCCCCTGGATACCCAGCCCAGCCAGCGCGAGCTGGGCGGCGGCGAGTCGCTGTTCGCCGGCAGCGCCTATTCGCGCATGGACGGCTACCTCAAGGTCATCGCCGACAAGCAGGCGCCGGAAGAGGACCGCGCCTACGCGCTGTTCCGCGCCATCAACTGCTACGCGCCCAGCGGCTTCAACGGCTGCGGCAACCAGGACATTGCCCCGGCGCAGCGCAAGCAGTGGTTCCGCGCCCTCAAGGGGCAATACTCGGCGACGCCCTGGGCCAAGGCCCTGAAGTACTACTGGTAAGCCCGTGCGGCGCGTCCTGGCCCTGACCCTGGCGCTGTTCGCCGGCCACGCCAGCGCCGCCGTGGTGGACGCCGCCGGGCATGATGCCTTCTGGCTGTGGAGCGGCGTCGCGCCGCAGCCGGTGCTGGCCGGGGCACGCACCCTCTATGTGTTGCAGGGACAGGTCAGCGCACCGCGCCACCGCGATGGCCGCGCCCACCTGATCGCCCAGGGTATCGCCATCCCGCGCCTGAAGCAGGGCGAGGTCTGGGTGGTCTACCGCGCCCACACCCTGCGCTGGAACGAGGACATCTACCGCACCCTGCTGTCCCAGCTGCGCCGCTGGCGCGCGGCCGGCAACCCGGTGGTCGGCGTGCAGATCGACTTCGATGCGCGCACGCGCTACCTGAACGAGTACGTCGACTTCCTCCAGGACCTGCGTACGCGCCTGCCGAAGGATTGCCGGCTGAGCATCACCGGGCTGATGGACTGGGGCAGCAACGCCGCGCCGGAAACCCTCAACCGCCTGGCCGGGGTGGTGGACGAGGTGGTGGTGCAGACCTACCAGGGGCGCCACACCATCCCCAACTACCAGGCCTACCTGCCACGCGTGGCGCGACTGCAGCTGCCCTTCCGCATTGGCCTGGCGCAGTACGGGCAGTGGCAGGCACCGGACTACCTGGCGAAGAGTCGGTGGTTCAGGGGCTATGTGGTGTTTTTGCAGAATCCATAACCGCGCAGGTTGGAATCGGGTAGGGCGCATAACGCTTCGGGCGTTATCCGCCATCGTGGCGGATAACCCGTTCCGGGTTATGCGCCCTACAGTCAGCAGGGGGCGTGTTGATGGTGCGGGCGGTGGGTCGATCGCGGACGGAGTCCGCTCCTGCGCTCGCCTGAGGTTTCGTCGTACGGCCCGTACGCGATGGCGTTCACCCGTAGGAGCGGACTCCGTCCGCGAGGCTTGCCGCCAGCAGAGAACTCGACCCCGTAGGATGGGTGGAGCCTAAGCGATACCCATGCTGCCAGCGCCCGGACTGATGGCTATCGCTGCGCTCCACGCCATCCTACGTTCGAGCCGGACGGCTGGTGAGGCAGGTGTAGGAGCGAGCTTGCTCGCGAACCGCGCAGCCCCCGAGCTGCCGGTCAATCCGTTCGCGAGCAGGATCGCTCTACAGGGTATGCATCGGCGCGATCAACTGCCGCCACACCCGCACTTGCCGCAATCGTTGCCACAACCGCCGGCCGCTGACTCGCGCGCATCCCGCGTGGAGCAGCCACGGAGATTGCGCATCAGCAGGGCGTATTGCAGGTCCAGTTCCTCGGGCAGCGGGATATGCACCACATGCCCGTCACCCGGCGCGACGCCGATGGCTTCGCCGCGATTGTTCTCCATGGCGTGGAGACGGAAGGTGCGGTTGCCAGCCGGGGTCATCAGCTCGACGCTGTCTCCGACTTCGAAGCGATTCTTCACCCGCACCTCGGCCAGGCCATTGCGCCGCTCGCCGGTGAACTCCCCAACGAACTGCTGGCGCTCGGACAGCGAGTGGCCGTACTGGTAGTTCTGGTACTCGTCGTGCACGTGGCGGCGCAGGAAGCCCTCGGTGTAGCCGCGGTGGGCGAGGGACTCCAAGGTGTCCATCAGGCCGCGGTCGAAGGTGCGACCGGCGACGGCATCGTCGATGGCCTGGCGGTAGGCCTGGGCGGTGCGCGCGACGTAGTAGTGGGACTTGGTGCGGCCCTCGATCTTCAGCGAATGCACGCCCATCTGCGCCAGACGCTGCACATGCTGGATGGCGCGCAGGTCCTTGGAATTCATGATGTAGGTACCGTGCTCGTCCTCGAAGGCCTCCATCAATTCGCCGGGGCGGTCGCCTTCTTCGAGCAGGACGATGTCCTTCGATGGCGCGCCGATGCCCAGGGTCGGCTCGACTTTGCGCACCGCGTGGCCCAATTCGTCCTCGTGGGCGGCGTGGGTCTGGTATTCCCAGCGGCAGGCGTTGGTGCAGGTGCCCTGGTTGGGGTCGCGACGGTTGATGTAGCCCGACAGCAGGCAGCGCCCGGAGTAGGCCATGCACAGCGCGCCGTGGACGAAGACTTCCAGCTCCATGCCCGGCACCCGCTCGCGGATCTCGCCGATTTCCTCCAGGGACAGCTCGCGGGACAGGATCACCCGCTTGAGTCCCTGCTGGCGCCAGAACTCCACGCTGGCCCAGTTCACCGCGTTGGCCTGCACCGAGAGATGGACATCAACCTCGGGGAAATGTTGGCGAACCAGCATGATCAGGCCGGGATCTGACATGATCAGCGCATCCGGCCCGAGGGCGATCACCGACTCGACGTCCTGCAGGAAGGTCTTCAGCTTGGCGTTGTGCGGGGCAATGTTGACCACCACGTACAGGCGCTTGCCCAGGGCATGGGCCTCGTTGATGCCGGTGGCGAGGTTGGCGTGGTCGAATTCGTTGTTGCGCACCCGCAGGCTGTAGCGCGGCTGGCCGGCATAGACGGCGTCGGCGCCATAGGCGAAGGCGTGCCGCAGGCTCTTCAGCGAGCCGGCGGGGCAGAGCAGTTCGGGGGAAAGCGGCGTGGGGGACATGGTGGCGGAACGCGTGGTGGGAAAAAGGCCGCCACTCTAGGAAATCCGCGGGCTGCGCGTGCTGAGCGAGGTCAACGGAGGTGCTTTTCGTAGGAGCGAGCTTGCTCGCGAACTGCATAACCCTGAGCTGGCCCTGTTCGCGAGCAAGCTCGCTCCTACAAGGGGCCGTTGGCGTAGGAGCGGACTCCGTCCGCGATGGCATCCGGCGCGAGGCGAACCCATCGCGGACGGAGTCCGCTCCTACGAAAGCTTGGTCTTCCTGGCGCGTGGATTGGCCTCATCCGGCGTGGCATTCATCCGACAACATCACTCCAGCCAGCGCCGCCCCTGCAGCTCCAGCAACGTCTGCGCCTGCTCCGGGCCGTTGCTGCCGGCGGCATAGGGGCGCGGGCTCAGGTAGTGCTCGTGCCAGCCCTTGATGATCGGGTCGACCCAGCGCCAGGCCGCTTCCACCTCGTCGCGGCGCATGAACAGCGTCGAATCGCCCTCGATCACGTCCAGCAGCAGGCGCTCGTAGGCGTCCCAGCGGCGCTTGTTGGTGCTGAAGGCCTGGGCCAGGTTGAGGTCCAGCTCCACCGGCTCCAGCTGCATGCCCTTGCCCGGTGCCTTGGCCATCAGCTGCACGCTGATGCGCTCCTCGGGCTGCAGCCTTATCCACAGGCGGTTGGCCGCACCACCCGCGCTGCCGATCAGCCCATTGGGCGCCGGCTTGAACTGGATGACGATCTCCGAACACTTCTTCGCCATGCGCTTGCCGGTGCGCAGGTAGAACGGCACGCCGGCCCAGCGCCAGTTGTCGATCTCTGCCTGAACGGCGACGAAGGTCTCGGTATCGCTGTCGTTGTCGACATTTTTCTCGAACCAGTAGGCCGGTACTTCCTGCCCGCCGATGTGCCCGGCGGTGTACTGGCCGCGCACGGTGCGGTCCTGGACGTCCTGGCCGGAGATCGGCTTGAGCGCCTGGAGGATCTTCAGCTTCTCGTTGCGCACCGACTCGGCGTCGAAGCGTACCGGCGCTTCCATGGTCACCAGGCAGAGCAGTTGCAGCAGGTGGTTCTGCACCATGTCGCGCATCGCCCCGGCGTGGTCGTAGTAGCCGCCGCGGTTCTCCACGCCGAGGGTTTCGCTGACGGTGATCTGCACGTGGTCGATGTGGCCGTTGCGCCAAACCGGCTCGAACAGGGTATTGGCGAAGCGCAGCGCCATCAGGTTCTGCACGGTTTCCTTGCCCAGGTAGTGGTCGATGCGGAACACCCGCGATTCGTCGAACACCTCGCCGATGGCCTGGTTGATCGCCAGCGCCGACTCCAGTGAATGGCCCAGCGGCTTCTCCAGCACGATGCGCGCCAGCGGCCCGGCCAGGCCGGCGTTCTTCAGGTTCTGTGCAATGGGGGCGAACAGGCTGGGGGCGGTGGCCAGGTAGTGCACCAGCACGCGGCCTTCGCTGCGCTTGAGGGCCTTGGCCACGCGGCCGAAATCGGCGCTCTGCGAGGCGTCCATCGCCACGTACTCCAAGCGCTGGGCAAAACTGCGCCAGGCCTCGGCAGAAAAGTCGCTGCGCGCCACCTGGGCGCGGCAGTTGCGCTCGGCCAGGGCCAGGTAGGCGGCGTTGTCGCGCTGGCTGCGGGCGAGGGCGAAGATCCGCGTGTCGGCCGGCAGGCGATTCTCCCGGTGCAGGTGGTAGAGCGCCGGGAGCAGCTTGTGCAGCGCCAGGTCACCGCTGCCGCCGAACACCAGGATGTCGCAGGAGCTGGGGAGACTAGGGCTGGCGGGCATCATCACGGACTTATTCCCTGGGCTTTACGGGTGGCTTTGTAGTATAACTACAACAAGACTACAGAAATCTCAGACAACTATCACCGAGCCTAATCCTGTGAACCTTTTGCAGCACATTGCCCAGTCGCGTCATCTGCTCCGCAAGTCGGAGCTCAAGGTTGCCGATCACGTGATGCAGGACCCTGCATCGGTCATGCACAGCTCCATGGCGGACCTCGCTCACAGTGTCGGTGTCAGTGAGCCGACCATCGTGCGCTTCTGCCGCGCCATCGGCTGCAGCGGTTTCCAGGACCTCAAGCTAAAGCTGGCGCAGAGCCTGGCCGCCGGCGCCAGCTTCGGCCAGTTCTCGATCAACGAGAGCGACTCGGTGGCGGACTTCAGCCTGAAGATCTTCGACACCACCCTGCACTCGCTGATGGAAGTGCGCGAGCACCTCGACACCCACGCCCTGGAGCGCGCCATCGCGGCGATCGCCCATGCCCAGCGCGTCGAGTTCTACGGCTTCGGCGCCTCCGGCGCGGTGGCGGCGGACGCCCAGCACAAGTTCTTCCGCCTGCTGCTGTCGGCCGCGGCCTACTCCGACCCGCACATGCAGGCCATGTCGGCGGTGACCCTGAAGCCTTCGGACGTGGCGATCTGCATCTCCCAGTCCGGCCGCTCCAAGGACCTGCTGGTGACCGCCAACCTGGTGCGCGAGGCCGGCGCCACGCTGATCACACTGTGCCCCAGCCAGACCCCGCTGGCCGACCTGGCCACGGTGAACCTGGCGGTGGACGTCCACGAAGACACCGACATCTACACCCCGCTGACCTCGCGTATCGCCCACCTGGTGGTGATCGACGTGCTGGCAATGGGCGTGGCCATGGCGCGCGGTCCGGACCTGGTGAATCACCTCAAGAGCGTGAAACGCAGCCTGCGTAGCCTGCGCCTGTCGCCGAAGGTGGTGAAGAACCATGAGGAGCGGCCGGAAGAGGCGTCCTGACCGCTGGTTCGCGACGAACAGACCCTCACCCTAACCCTCTCCCAGGAGGAGAGGGGACCGTAAGGTGTGAGGTGGCACCGCAGCATCAGCCGGCACGTTCGGCTCCCTCTCCCTTAGGGAGAGGGCTGGGGTGAGGGGGAAGCCCCAGCTCGGGTTTCCCGGCAAAGGGGCTTTTCGACCACTCGTCGCCGTCACCCGCGCTTCACCACCCCGTCGTCAAACGGTCATCCCCCGTCAGCATGCTGGCGTCTCCAGCCCTTCGGCCTTGGGAGATGCGAGATGCCCCGCCATATCGACGACACCCAGCTCCAAGTGGATAGCAAGACCCGCCGCAAGCTCGAAGACCAGCGGCGCATGCAGTTCCGTCGCGCCATCGAGGACCGCGTGGAGGCCCAGCGCCTCGCCCTCGAAACCTCCGATTACCCCGATCTGATCGCCGCCGCCTACCTCACTTCGGCGAAGGCGGCCCGGCGAAGCGTTCGGCCAGCTGGCTGATCAGCGCCCGCTCTTCACGGATGAAGGCGACGAACGCCTGGGCCACCGGGCTCAGGCGCTTGCCGCGGGCGTGCACCAGGCACCAACTGCGGTAGAGCGGCAGCTCTTCCACCGGCAACTCGTGGAGCAGCCCGGACTGCAGTTCGCGGCTCACCGCGTGGCGCGGCAGCAGCGCCAGTCCCAGCCCCGCCAGCACCCCTTCCCTTGAGCCCTCCAGCGAAGCGAATTCCAGCGTCTGCGGGAAGTGCGCGCGTTTCTGCTGGAAGTGTTCCTCGCAGGCCTTGCGCGTGCCCGAGCCGGGTTCGCGGATCAGCAGCGGATAGGGTTCAAGGTCCTTCAGCGAGAGCTTGGCGGCGTTGCACAGCGGGTGGTCCGGCGGCGCCACGGCCACAATGGGGTTGTTGAGAAAGGGCAGGAACTCCAGCGCCATGTCCTGCGGCACCAGGGACATGATCACCAGATCGTCGCGGTTGTCCGACAGGCGCTTGATCACCTGGGCGCGGTTGACCACCGTGAGGTTCAGGCTGACGTCCGGGTGCTGCGCGTGGAAGGCGGCGAACAGGTGCGGAGTGATGTACTTGGCGCTGGATTCCACCGCCAGGCGCAGCTGGCCCTGCAGCGAGCCCTTGAGGTCGGAGAGGTTCATGTCCAGCACTTCCAGGCGCTGGAAGATGTCGGTGGTGGCGCGCAGCAGGGCGTCGGCGGCATCGGTCTGGTAGAGCTTCTTGCCGATGTACTCGAACAGCGGCTGGCCGACCAGTTCTTCCAGCTGGCGGATCTGCAGGCTGACCGCCGGCTGGGTCAGGGCCATTTCCTCCGCGGCGCGGCTGTAGGAACGGCTTTCGCAGACCGCGCGGAAAACCTGCAGCTGGCGAAGGGTCATACGCATCAATGACTTACGCATAGAACTCGGCCTGATCGCGACATTTTCGAGCAACTATAAATCATTCTTTATGGCTACCCCAATAATTATTGATTTTGGTTAATCCTCCCTCCCGCGCTAGGGTAAAAACACGCCGGAACCCGCTCCGGCCCAGCAATATCCACAAGAGAATCCAGCTGCCGTCAGCGGCGCTGCCGATGGGTTTTTACGCCGGGGTCCAAAAGGCCCGGGCCGAGGGAAAGCCGCAGTGATCAAGAAAATCCTGATCGCCAACCGTGGGGAGATCGCTGTCCGGATCGTGCGCGCCTGCGCCGAGATGGGCATCCGTTCGGTGGCCGTCTATTCCGATGCCGACCGTCACGCCCTGCACGTCAAGCGCGCCGACGAAGCCCACAGCCTCGGCGCCGATCCGCTGGCCGGCTACCTCAATCCGCGCGCCCTGGTGAACCTGGCGGTGGAAACCGGCTGCGACGCCCTGCACCCGGGTTACGGCTTCCTCTCCGAGAACGCCGAGCTGGCGGATATCTGCGCCGAACGTGGGATCAAGTTCATCGGCCCGTCGGCGGAAGTCATCCGCCGCATGGGCGACAAGACCGAAGCGCGGCGCAGCATGATCGCTGCCGGCGTGCCCTGCACCCCCGGCACCGAGGGCAACGTCGCCGATCTGGCCGAAGCGCTGTCCGAAGCCGAGCGCATCGGCTACCCGGTGATGCTCAAGGCCACCTCCGGCGGTGGCGGCCGTGGCATCCGCCGCTGCAACAGCCGCGAAGAGCTGGAACAGAATTTCCCCCGCGTCATTTCTGAAGCCACCAAGGCCTTCGGCAGCGCCGAAGTCTTCCTCGAGAAGTGCATCGTCAACCCGAAGCACATCGAGGCGCAGATTCTCGCCGACTCCTTCGGCAACACCGTGCACCTGTTCGAGCGCGACTGCTCGATCCAGCGCCGCAACCAGAAGCTCATCGAGATCGCCCCCAGCCCGCAGCTCACCCCCGAGCAGCGCGCCTACATCGGCGATCTCTCGGTGCGCGCGGCGAAGGCCGTGGGCTACGAGAACGCCGGCACCGTGGAGTTCCTGCTCGCCGATGGCGAGGTGTACTTCATGGAAATGAATACCCGCGTGCAGGTGGAACACACCATCACCGAGGAAATCACCGGCATCGACATCGTCCGCGAGCAGATCCGCGTGGCCTCCGGCCTGCCGCTCTCGGTCAAGCAGGAAGACATCATCCACCGTGGCTTCGCCCTGCAGTTCCGCATCAACGCGGAAGATCCGAAGAACAACTTCCTGCCGTCCTTCGGCAAGATCACCCGCTACTACGCGCCCGGCGGCCCCGGCGTGCGCACCGACACGGCGATCTACACCGGCTACACCATCCCGCCGTACTACGACTCGATGTGCCTGAAGCTGGTGGTCTGGGCGCTGACCTGGGAAGAGGCGCTGGACCGCGGCCTGCGGGCGCTGGACGACATGCGCGTGCAGGGCGTGAAGACCACCGCCGCCTACTACCAGGAAATCCTCAAGAATCCGGAATTCCGTAACGGCCAGTTCAACACCAGCTTCGTCGAAAGCCACCCGGAACTGACCCAGTACTCCATCAAGCGCACCCCGTCGCACCTGGCCATCGCCATCGCTACCGCCATTGCCGCCCACGCTGGCCTGTGAGGAATTCGTACATGACCGTTGCCAAGAAAGTCTCCGTCACCGATACCATCCTGCGCGACGCCCACCAGTCGCTGCTGGCGACCCGGATGCGTACCGAAGACATGCTGCCGATCTGCGACAAGCTCGACCAGGTCGGCTACTGGTCGCTGGAAGTCTGGGGCGGCGCCACCTTCGACGCCTGCGTGCGCTTCCTCAAGGAAGACCCGTGGGAGCGCCTGCGCAAGCTCAAGGCCGCGCTGCCCAACACCCGCCTGCAGATGCTCCTGCGCGGGCAGAACCTGCTCGGCTACCGCCACTACAGCGATGACGTGGTGCGGGCCTTCGTCGCCAAGGCGGCAGTCAACGGCATCGACGTGTTCCGCATCTTCGACGCGATGAACGACGTGCGTAACCTGCGCGTTTCCATCGAAGCGGTGAAGGCTGCCGGCAAGCACGCCCAGGGCACCATCGCCTACACCACCAGCCCGGTGCACACCATCGACGCCTTCGTTGCCCAGGGCAAGGCCATGGCCGACATGGGCGTGGACTCCATCGCCATCAAGGACATGGCCGGCCTGCTGACGCCTTACGCCACCGGCCAACTGGTCAAGGCGTTGAAGGATGCGCTGCCGCTGGACGTGGTGGTGCACTCCCACGACACCGCCGGCGTGGCCAGCATGTGCCAGCTGAAAGCCGTGGAAAACGGCGCCGACCGCATCGACACCGCGATCTCCAGCATGGCCTGGGGCACCAGCCACCCGGGCACCGAATCCATGGTTGCCGCCCTGCGCGACACCCCGTTCGACACCGGCCTGGACCTGGAGCTGATCCAGGAAATCGGCATGTACTTCCACGCCGTGCGCAAGAAGTACCACCAGTTCGAGAGCGAGTTCACCGGCGTGGATACCCGCGTGCAGGTCAACCAGGTTCCGGGCGGGATGATTTCCAACCTGGCCAACCAGCTCAAGGAGCAGGGCGCGCTGAACCGCATGGCCGAAGTGCTGGCGGAAATCCCCCGCGTGCGCGAAGACCTCGGCTTCCCGCCCCTGGTCACCCCGACCTCGCAGATCGTCGGCACCCAGGCGTTCTTCAACGTGCTGGCCGGCGAGCGCTACAAGACCATCACCAACGAGGTGAAGCTCTACCTGCAGGGCCGCTACGGCAAGGCGCCGGGCAAGATCAACGAAGCGCTGCGCCGCCAGGCCATCGGCAACGAGGAAGTCATCGACGTGCGCCCGGCCGACCTGCTCAAGCCGGAACTGAACAAGTTGCGCGAAGAGATCGGCAGCCTGGCCAAGTCCGAAGAGGACGTGCTGACCTTCGCCATGTTCCCGGACATCGGCCGCAAGTTCCTCGAGGAGCGCGCCGCCGGCACCCTGAAACCCGAAGAGCTGCTGCCGATCCCCAACGGCAAGGGCGTCGCTGCTGCTGGCGGTGAAGGCGTACCGACCGAGTTCGTGGTCGACGTGCACGGTGAGAGCTACCGCGTGGACATCACCGGCGTCGGCGTGAAGACCGACGGCAAGCGCCACTTCTACCTGTCGGTGGATGGCATGCCGGAGGAAGTGGTGTTCGAGCCGCTCAACGAGTTCATCGGCGGCGGTGGCAACAAGCGCAAGCAGGCCAGCGAGCCGGGCCATGTCAGCACCACCATGCCGGGCAATATCGTCGATGTGCTGGTGAAGGAAGGCGACAGCGTGAAGGCCGGCCAGGCCGTGCTGATCACCGAAGCGATGAAGATGGAGACCGAGGTGCAGGCGGGTATCGCCGGTACCGTGAAGGCCATCCACGTAGCCAAGGGCGACCGGGTCAACCCCGGTGAGATCCTGGTTGAAATTGAAGGCTGACCAAGGACAGACGGGTCTTTAAGGTTCAGTCCCACGGGGGAGCACGATGCTCCCCCTTTTTTTTGCCCGCAGGATTCGTCGCTTTGCTTGATCTGCGTCGGAAACTTCCTAGGCAAACCCATTAGCGTCGACGCTGGGAAAACTGACCAGGGTGCGGTGATGGGGAGAGTCGTTCTGTTGTGGATGCTGTTGTGCGCCAGCGCCCAAGCATCGGAGATGATGGACCGGCTCGCCGTCCTGGAGCAGGACCCGGCCAAGCGCGAGCAGGCTTATGCGGCCGCCGAGGAGCGCATCCTGCTGTGCAGCAAGTGCCACGGCAAGGACGGTAACAGCAAGCGCGACTACATCCCCAACCTGGCCGCGCAGAACCCGCAGTATCTCTTCGATGCCTTCGAGAAGTACGTCGATGGCCAGCGCACCGATTTCGTGATGAACCAGGCGGCCAAGCTGCTGACCCTCAACGAGCGGGTCAACATCGCCTACTACTTCAGCCAGCAGAAGGTCCTGCCACGCACCGAAGCGGCGCCTGATCCGGCGCTGGTGGAGCAGGGGGCACAACGCTTTGCCACGGTCTGCGTGACCTGCCATGGCGCCGGCGCCATGGGGCATGACGGCTTTCCGCGGATTGCCGGGCAACCCGGGACCTACCTGACGCATGCCCTGCAGCGTTACCGCGACAACGACCCGAGCCGCGCCGGATCACCCATGCTGGGCGTGGCGGCGCTGCTCAGCGATGCGGACATCACTGCGCTGGCGGCCTACCTGAGTCAGATACCGGCGGCGGACTAGGACCGACCGGCCGCAGTGGGCCGGCGGTCGCTCAGCGGCGGGCGATCACTCGCACTTCAGTGCTGCCGCCATCTGGCCGAACTGGTCGTTGGCGGCCTTGCAGCCGGCTACCAGCTGGGATTTGTCGGACACGGCGTTCCACTGCGCCTTGGATTGCTCCAGCGCCTGATCGAACTGGGCAGCAGCGCCACCGGCCTTGGTCACGCAGGCTTTGACGCGGGCGACGTAATCATCGCATTCCTTCGGCAGCTCGGAGCTGGCTGCGCTGGCTTGCGGGGCTGCAGGAGCCGCAGGAGCTGCTGCAGGAGTGCTGGCGGGGGACGCGGAGGATTGCGAGGAGGCTGCCGGAGCGGCGCTCTGGCTGGTGGATTCGTCTTTCTTGTCGCAGGCCGCGAGCATGGCGCAGGCGGCGAACAGGATGAACAGCTTTTTCATGGAGTGCTCACTGGATGACGATTGGCAGAGTTCGGTCGGTTGACCGGGTTGCAAGCTTTGCCTTGTGGAGCACCCATGGGTAGCTGGAACGGTCTGATAGGTGATGAGACTTTTCTGATTAACAGTCGGGCATTTGGATGAAGGAAAATGCCCGGCGATGGCCGGGCATTGCTTCGATCCGCTTCGCCAGCGTCAGAACGCCATCTGCCACTGGGCGATCAGCGCATGGTTCTGCGTGTTGCCGCCCATCTGGCCGCTGTAACCGAGGCCGAGGGTATTGCGTGCCGAGACGCCGATGTCGAAGCCGACGTCCAGCAGCAGGCTGTTGCGGTCCAGTGCGGTGCCCTGGACGCTGAAGGCGTCGCCGCCGGCGAGGAAGGACTGGCGGGTTTCACTGTCGATGTCGCCGAAGGTGTGGCGCCAGCCCAGGCCCAGGCGCGGGGTGAAGCTCATGCCGTTGCTCAGGGTGTCGAGGCGGGCGATGCGCAGGCCGAGGGTGCTGCTCAGGTTGTCCTGGTCCTGGGAGTCGACATGCAGCGCGGCGGCGCCTCCCTTCTCGTTATAGGAATCGCGTTCGTAGCGCTGATAGTCCAGACGCGCGTAGGGCTCGGCGCTGAGGCGGCCGCTGCCCATGGCGTAGCCGGTCTCGGCGAAGGCCTGCCAGCTGTCGGCGTCGTAGTCGCCCTTCGGACGATCGCTGAAGCCGTCGAACTCGACCCGGCGTTTGCTCTCGCCGTCGTGGCTGCTGTAGGCCGCACCCAGGCGCAGCGCCAGCGGACCATCCTGATGCAGCGCGTAGGCGCCCAGGTGCCAGCTGTCGATATCACCGGAGACGCCGCCGCTTCCGTCCAGGTCGGTGTGCGAGTAGCCGCCGAGCACGCCCAGGCGCCAGTCCGGGGTCACTGCCCAGTCGGCGCCGAGTAGGGTGCCGCCGGTGTTCTGTTGCAGGTCGCCACTGTTGTCGTGGGCGTCGAGCTTGCCGTGGCTGCCGATACCTTGCAGCCACAGGCGGCCGGCGGCGTTCGGGTCGTTCAGGTTGCGTGCTTCGCTGGGTACGCCGGTGGCGGCGAGCATTGGCGTGTCGCTGTGCTCGGTGGCGGCCAGCAGGCTGCTGCTGCCCAGCTGGCGCACGGCGTTGAGCATGGCGCCGCCGACCTGCTGGCTGCCGGCGATGGTCGCGGCGGCCAGGCTGGCGTTGCTGGCGCCGGCCAGTTGTTCCAGGGCGGCGGTGGCGTTGCTGGAGTCGCTGG
The DNA here is from genome assembly GCF_014204515.1 of Pseudomonas nitroreducens. Taxonomy (GTDB): domain Bacteria; phylum Pseudomonadota; class Gammaproteobacteria; order Pseudomonadales; family Pseudomonadaceae; genus Pseudomonas; species Pseudomonas nitritireducens_A. The sequence continues at coordinate 74,628 of NZ_JACHLI010000028.1, forward strand.
TGATCAGCGCGTTGTACAGCGCGCCGCCGTTCTGGCTCTGCAGGGCGGAGGCGGCGTTGCGACCGTTACCGCTGCTGGCCAGGTCGCCGAACTGCACGTCGTTGCGGGTCAGTTGCAGGTCGACGCTGTTGGCGCTGTAGCTCAGGGTCGGGGTGAGGAAGGCGAAGTTGCTCTGCACGTCGGCGAACTGGCCGCTGATGCCGCCGCTGGAGCTGATCACCTGCACGCTGCTCTGCCACGGCCAGTTGCCGCTGCCGGCCTGCACGGCGAGGTGCGAGCCATCGATGCTGGTCTTGCCGTCCACCTGTACGGTGGCGTGGGCGCCGCTGGGCTCCACGCCGAAGGCCAGGGTCGAGCCGCTCTGCAGGTTCAGGTTGCCGGTCACGTGGGCGGCGCCGGTTGCCGGCGCGGCGACGAGGGTGCCGGCGACGTTCAGTCCGCCGACGCTGCCGCTGCCGGTGTAGGTGGCGCCCTGGTCGATCTGCAGGGTGCCGAGGATGCTCCCGGTGTTGCTCAGGCTGGCGCCGCCGAACACTTCGCCGCCTTCGCTGAAGTCGTCGGTGCTGGAGAGCGTCCAGCTGCCCTGTTTCACGTCCAGCCATTCGAAGTGGGCACTGTTGCCGAAGCTGCCGCCAGCGGCATCATCGAGGGTCACGCTGTCGCGGCCGCTGCCGCCATCTACCAGGCCTTCGAAGCGGCTGCCGGCGAGCAGGATCAGGCTGTCGTTGCCACCGCCCATCTCCAGGGCCACGCCATTGCCGCCGTGGATCAGACCGTCGTTGATCACGGTGTCGTCGAGGTCGCCGGAGAGGGTCACGCCGGAGAGTTTCTCGCCGGAAATCGTGCCGTGGTTTTCCAGGTAGGTCTTGCCGAAACCGCTGTTGCCGTTGCCATCGTCGACCAGGATGCCGCGGTCGACGCTGCGGATCACCGCGCCGGCGTAGTTGATGATGGAGCCGCCGCCCATGGCGATGCCTTCGCTGCCGTTGGGCGAGCCGTCCTTCTCGCCGGCGGCGCCCAGGCCTTCGATGATGCCGTGGTTCTCGATGTGGCCGGTGTAGTCGATGTCCACGCCATCGCCGTCGCCATTTTCCACCAGGCCGTTGTAGGCGCCGCTGATGCGCCCGTAGTTGATCACCGTGCCGTCGCCGTCGGAGCCGAAGCCCGAGCCGTTGCGGCCGATGATTACGCCATCGGCGTAGTTGATCAGGGTGGCGCCGACATCGGTGGTGATGCCGTGGCGGCCGCCGCTGATCAGGCCGTGGTTTTCCACGTAGCCACCAGACGCGCCCTGGAAGTCGATACCGTCATTCTTGGTGTCGGCGGTGATCATGTCCGAGCTGCTGATCTCGCCGTAGTTGGTGATCTTCGCATTGCCGCCAGGGCGGATGGCGTCGTTGCCGTCGCTGTGGATCACGCCGCTGGCGCGGTTGACGATGCTGACGGTCGCCGCGCTCTGCAGCTTGTCGAAGTCCAGCGCCTGGCCGGTAGCGGAATAGATGCTGCCGGCGTTGTCGACCAGTACGCTGCCGGCGCTGAACGGGTTGTTCATGCGGATGGCGTCGTCGTAACCGAGGATGCGCCCGCCTTCGTGGTTGATGATCTGGTAGAAGCGCGTGGTGCTGTCGCTGCCGGAAGTGTCGAACACTCGGCCGGTGGTGGACTGCATCAGGCCGCTGTTGTCGATGACCACGCCAGTGCCGCTGGCGGCGCCCTTGAGATCCACGCTCTTGCCGCTGGTGACCAGGCTGCCGGTACTGGTGACGGTCAGGCTGTCCTGGTTGGCCAGGGTCCGGCTGGCGGTCTGCGCGTCGCTGATGACGGGCGATAGCGGAACGGCAGCGGCGGTTTCAGCGGCGAGGCTCGCCAGCACCAGGGCGATGCTCAGCGCGAGCGGGGAGGGCTTGTGCAGCATGGCGTGGCGTCCTTTTTCTTATCGAAGAGGCTGCCCTTTATAACGATGGATTCTTACGCTTTTGTAACGGTGCTGGCCTTGTGCCTTGCCAGCGTGCCCAGCGGGAAGTCGAGAAACCTTATATACTCTGCGGTCTTTTTACCGTTTCCACTGTGAGAACCGCCGTGAGCCAGTTGCCGCCCTGCCCCCAATGCAATTCCGAATACACCTATGAAGACGGCACCCAGCTGGTCTGCCCCGAGTGCGCCCACGAGTGGTCCGCCGACGGCTCGGGCGAGGCTGACAGCGATGCCCGCGTGATCAAGGATTCGGTCGGCAACCTGCTGCAGGACGGCGACACCGTCACCGTGATCAAGGACCTCAAGGTCAAGGGCTCGTCCCTGGTGGTGAAGGTCGGCACCAAGGTGAAGAACATTCGCCTGGTGGATGGCGACCACGACATCGACTGCAAGATCGATGGCATCGGCGCGATGAAGCTGAAGTCGGAGTTCGTGCGCAAGGTCTGAGCCTTGGTGCTGTTCATGAAAAAGCCCGGCCTTGTGCCGGGCTTTTTCATGCGCCGCTCCCTTTTCCGGGAAAGGGAAAACGTAGGATGGGCGGAGCTTGCGATACCCATCGCGGGATTGCGGCGAAGATGATGGGTATCGCTTCGCTCCACGCCATCCTACGAGGGGCGGAGCGGGTTACTCCTTGTAGTAAACGATCTGGTTGCTGGTCGCCAGCAGAGCGCCGGACTCGCTCCACAGCTGGGCGCTCTGGTCGAAGAAGCCGTTGCGGAATTCCTGCGCGCGGGCGTCGCCCAGCAGGTAGCCGCTGCCGACTTCGGCCATCTGCGCGGCGTCGGTGTGGAAGTAGGTAGTGATCGACACGGTGCCGGCCGGCACCGGGGTGGCGCGGCGCAGCCAGACGCGCGGGTAGAAGATGTCGCTCATCGCCGCCAGGGACAGGAAGTCCAGCGCACGCCCCTGAGCGTCGCGTAGCCAGAGCTGGCTGCGGCTGGTCTCGCCGCTGCCGTCCCATTTGGTGGGGAAGGCGCCGGACACCGGACGCATCTCGTACTGCTTCGGCCAGGCCACGCCCTTGGCGGCGGGGCTCATCGGCTCGAAGTCGCTGGGTGGGGCGAGGTTGGGCGCGGGGATATCGGTCAGGCTCCAGGTCTCGCGGCGCAGCGCGGTGACCAGGGTGGCGGTGGTGGTGACCTGTTGCTCGCCGGACTCATCGGCCTGGGTCAGTTGCAGCAGCCAGTGCTGGGTGGAGCGGTTGGTGCGCACCGGGATGGCTTCGACCTGGAAGGCGCCGGCGACCACCGCGGCGGCATAGTTCACCGTCAGCGATACCGGGCTGCCGAGCAGTTGCGGATGGCGCAGCGCGCCCTGCAGCAACAGGGCGGCGGTGATGCCGCCGAAGGGGCCGACCATGTTCCAGTAGTCCTGGCTGGTCTGGCCGTCGTAGAGGCCGGGGTGGCCGGCCACGGGTTGCAGGGCGACGGCGCGGTCGAATGGGTGCAGGGCGGTATCGGTCATGACTCTCTCGGCGCTTCTTGTTCTCGGAAGAGACTCTTGTAGGGGAAAGCGCCGAGGCGGGTCAAGGATACCGAAGGGTCAGGGCGTGACCTCGAACCTGAGCGTGCCGATGACTTGCCCTGCCTCGGTCAGCACCTGCACCTGCCAGTCGCCGCTGGGATCGTTGGGGAAGTTCTGCTTGTGCGTCCAGGCGCGGTAGCCGGCCTCGCGGCCACCCTTGATGTCCAGGGCAATGCGGTCGACTTCCTGGCCGTTCAGGCGCCACGCATGGTAGATGCGCTCGTTCAGCCCGCGCGGTGCGTTGATCGCGGTGTAGGCGTAAAGACCCTGGCTTTTGATCTGCGCGACGCTGACAGTGTCCAGGCTGTCGCCGGGGGTGCGCTGGGCGTTGTCGAAGCTCTCGGTCACAGCCATCTCGGTCATCCACAGGGTCGAGGGCGGCACCCAGGCGCGGGCGAACCAGCCCACCGCGCCGATGGACAGGGTCAGGCCGATCAGTGCGAACCAGCGCCACCATTTGTGGATCTTCACCGTCACCGCCAGGCTCGGGAAGGACAGCAGCACGGCGATGCCCAGCGCCGCCTGGTAGCTCTGCGGGGTGCTCAGGTGGAGGATGATCGGCAGCGCGGTGAGCAGCACCGCGAACAGCGTCAGGGTGTGGTAGCCGAGGAAGGTCCAGCGCCGCACCGACAGCCACTTGTAGTAGATCGGGTCGGTGATCGCCGCCAGCCCCGCCAGCGTCAGCACGCCGGTGAACAGTGCCTGGCCGCTGTTCCAGGTGGTGGTGACGAAGAAGAACGGCAGGCAGAAGAACAGACTTTCCTGGTGGATCAGCTGGGTCGCGTAGCGCAGCAGGCCGGGCGGGACTTCCCAGCCGAAGCGGCGCTTGAAGCGGTCGGTGAGCAGGTTTTCCAGCATCAGCCAGATCCAGCTGACCAGCATGACGATGGCCATGGCACGGGCGAAGCCGGCGCGGTGGCGGTCCACCATGATGAAACTGAAGACGCCGGAGCAGAAGCCGAACAGGGCGATCAGGCGCGGGTAGCGCTGCAGCAGGCCGAGGACGAGGGTGATGAGGCGCTGCACGCGCTCTTTCCAGATCAACATGGGGCGGGGTATGACGAATACGAAAGGGGGCGAGATTGTAACGCCGGATTTCGGTGCAGGGCACGGGGAGTGACGGGAGGGCCTGGTGTTTGGGCTTTTCCCTCACCCCAGCCCTCTCCCAGTGGGAGAGGGGGCCGTTCGCAGCGCTGGGGCGTTTATGGAGTCAGCCGGCGAGCGCCGAGCTTTCAGAGCCTGCCAGACTGTCCCCTCTCCCTTTGGGAGAGGGTTAGGGTGAGGGGAGGCCCATCGCTCAGGAGGTTGGCTGGTTCGCGAGCAAGCTCGCTCCTACGAAAAGCGAAAAGCAGCCTCAGTGCTTCCCGCTCAACTCCTCCCGCGCATAGTCGACGAACAGCTGCGCCGGCTTGGTCAGTTGGGCGCGCTTGAGCCAGGCGGCGACCAGGCCGGATGCGCTGACGTCCTCGGCGATGTTGACCATCACCACCTTCTTGCCGTCGTAGGTGCATTCCGAATGCGGACGGGTGACCAGCACCGAGAAGCCGAAACCCTGGCCGACCATGCCACGCACCATCTCGATCGATGGCGAGCTGAAGGCGATGTGCGGGTTCAGCCCCAGCTCCTCGAAGATGCGCACGAAGTAGGTGCGGCTGGGCTGCACGTCCAGCAGGATCATCGGTTCCAGCACCAGGTCGCGCAGGGACACCTTGTCCTGCTTGGCGAAGCGGTGGTTCTCCGGCAGCAGCGCGTAGGGACGCTGGGCGGGCATCAGCGGGTCGGTGGCGATGGTCGCATCGAGGTCGTGCTCGTAGAGCAGCGCGAGGTCGAAGCGCCCGCCGGTGAGGCCCTGCACCAGTTCCTGCTGCTCGCCGTCGCTGATGCGGATTTCCACGCCGGGATAGCGCTCGCGGAAGCCTGAGATCAGCCGCGGCAGGTAGAGCGGGGCGACGGTCTCGAAGCAGCCGATGTCGATCTGCCCGGCCACCACGTCGTTGTCGGCCAGGGCGTTCTGCTCGAACTCGTGGGCCATGCGCAGCAGTTCCTGCGCCTTGCGGTAGAAGCGCGCGCCGCTGGGGGTGAGCGACACGCCCTGGGCGTGGTGGCGGATGAACAGCTGCACGCCGAAGCTCTCTTCCAGGCCCTTGATCGCCGTGGAAATGGACGGCTGCGCGATGTACAGCTTGCGCGACGCCTCGGCCACGCTGCCGCATTCCACGGTGGTCACGAAATACTTCAATTGCCGCAAGGTATAGGAAGCCACTGCACGCCTCGTTGCTGCTTTTTTATACAAGATACCGCGTTGCGCCGGCCGGCGGGGGCGGCCAATGGCGAAGATTTTCCTCGCCGGCGAGCACATTTTTCATGGCCTTGGCCGCCTGCTGCGACCCTCCGGGCGCGGGCATACTCCAGCGCAGCGGGTGAAAACGCCCTGCAAATCCCGTACACGCAGCCTGGAGTAAAGCTCATGCGCATGGCCCTTTGGCAGACCTGCGGCCTCCCCGGCGATGTCGCCGGCAACCTCGAGCAACTGGAGCGCCAGGCCGGCGCCGCAGCGGCTGCCGGCGCGCAATTGCTGCTCTGCCCAGAACTGTGGCTGGGCGGCTACAACATGCCGCAGCGCATGAACGCGCTGGCCGAAGCGGCGGACGGGCCGTCGGCCCGGCGCATCGGCGAACTGGCGCAGCGCTTCGGGTTGGCCATCGCCTACGGCTACGCCGAGCGCCATCCCGAGGGCGGCAAGCCGTACAACTCGGTGCAGGTGATCGGTCCGTCCGGCGCGGCCATCGGGCACTATCGCAAGGCGCACCTGTTCGGTGCCATGGAGCGCGAGGTGTTCAGCGCCGGCGATGCGTTGCAAGCCCCGTTCGACTATGCCGGCTGGCGCATCGGCCTGCTGATCTGCTTCGACGTGGAGTACCCGGAAGCCGTACGCACCCACGCGCTGAACGGCGCCGGGTTGATCCTGATTCCCACCGCGCTGACCCCGGAATACGGCGCGGTGCCGGGCGTGATAGTCCCGGCGCGGGCGGTGGAGAACCAGCTGTTCGTCGCCTACTGCAACCACTGCGGTGTCGAGGACGGGCTGGCCTTCCTCGGCGGCTCCTGCATCGTCGCGCCGGACGGTGAGCGTCTGGCTGCCGCCGGGCCCGCGGAGAGTCTGCTCATCGTCGATCTCGACCCGCAGCAACGCGCCCGTCAGGCCGAGACTTTCCCCTACCTGGCGGGTCGCCGGCCCGAGCTGTACGACGCGCTGACCCGCTGACGACGGGCCCTGCAGCGGTGCGCAGACGTGCACCGCGATGGCGCACAACGCTCCGGGCCGGTGCGTGGCTGCCCAGCTTTTTCATATATCCCGAAGACAAATTTAATAATTTTCCTTGGCAGGGCCTTGGGCGACCATCCAATCCACATTCGAACAACAACGTCCCTCGAGGGCGAGCGAAGCAGGAGTGCCCTGGTGTACGAGCTCAACGATTGGCGGCAGCGTGCTGCCCGGCAGACCTTCATCGACAGCGCGCTGATCGGCGGCCGCCGCGTGGCGGCGCAGGATGGCGCGACCTTCGCGGCCATCGACCCGGCGACCAATCGCCTGCTGGCCAATGTCGCCGCCTGCGGTGCCGCCGAGATCGACGCTGCCGTGCGCACCGCCCGCCAGGCCTTCGAGACCGGCCCCTGGGCGCGCATGGCGCCGCGTGAGCGCAAGGCCGTGCTGCAGAAACTCGCCGAGCTGATGATGGCCAACCGCGACGAACTGGCCCTGCTCGATACCCTGAACATGGGCAAGCCGGTGATGGACGCCTGGAACATCGACGTGCCCGGCGCCGCCGGCGTGTTCTCCTGGTACGCCGAAAGCCTCGACAAGCTCTACGACCAGGTCGCGCCGACCGCGCAGAACGCCCTGGCCACCATCACCCGCACGCCGCTGGGCGTGATCGGCGCCGTGGTGCCGTGGAACTTCCCCCTCGACATGGCCGCCTGGAAGCTGGCGCCCGCGTTGGCCGCCGGCAACTCGGTGGTGCTCAAGCCCGCCGAACAGTCGCCGTTCTCCGCCCTGCGCCTGGCCGAGCTGGCGCTGGAAGCCGGCATCCCCGAAGGCGTGCTGAACGTCGTGCCGGGCCTGGGCGAAACCGCCGGCAAGGCCCTGGGCCTGCATCCGGACGTGGACGCCCTGGTGTTCACCGGCTCGACCCAGGTCGGCAAGTACTTCATGCAGTATTCCGCGCAGTCCAACCTCAAGCAGGTCTGGCTGGAGTGCGGCGGCAAGAGCCCGAACCTGGTGTTCGCCGACTGCCGCGACCTCGACCTGGCCGCCGAGAAGGCCGCCTTCGGCATCTTCTTCAACCAGGGCGAAGTCTGCTCGGCCAACTCGCGTCTGCTGGTGGAACGCTCGATCCACGACGAGTTCGTCGAACGCCTGATCGCCAAGGCCCGCGACTGGGCGCCGGGCGACCCGCTGGACCCGGCCAGCCGCGCCGGCTCCATCGTCGACAACAAGCAGACCGCCGGCATCCTGGCCTGCATCGACCGCGCCCAGGGCGACGGCGCGACGCTCGCCTGCGGTGGCCGCCAGCTGAGCTTCAATGGTTCGGACAACTTCATCGAGCCGACCATCTTCACCGGCGTGCGCCCGGAGCAGTCCCTGGCCCGCGACGAAGTGTTCGGCCCGGTGCTTGCAGTCATGCCCTTCGACAGCGAAGAAGAAGCTGTGCGCCTGGTCAACGACAGCATCTACGGCCTGGCCGCTTCCCTGTGGAGCGACGACCTGCACCGTGCCCACCGCGTAGCGCGCAAACTGAACGCCGGCACCGTGTCGGTGAACACCGTGGACGCGCTGGACCCGGCGATTCCGTTCGGTGGCGGCAAGCAGTCGGGCTTCGGCCGCGACCTGTCGCTGCACTCCTTCGACAAATACACGCAGCTCAAGACCACCTGGTTCCAGCTGCGCGACTAGCTGCAAGACAGGCCGCCGGGCCAGTGCCCGGCGCCTGAGCAACACGAGAATTCCTAACCGAACCGTTCGAGACGGCCGGTGAGACTGCCCAGGTAAGTCCGTCGCCCTCGATCCCCTGAAGACCCCTCAGGCCGGCTGCCGGAGCACCGCCGAGGGATAGAGGAGAAAGTCGATGACCGACAAGACCAGAGCCAACCGCGACACCCGTGACTACCAGAAGGCGGACGCGGCCCACCACATCCATGCCTTCCTCGACCAGAAGGCGCTGAACGCCGAAGGCCCGCGCGTGATGGTGCGCGGCGAAGGCCTGCACCTGTGGGACAACGACGGCAACAAGTACCTCGACGGCATGTCCGGCCTGTGGTGCACCAACCTGGGCTACGGCCGCCAGGACCTGACCGCCGCGGCCACCGCCCAGCTGGGCGAGCTGCCGTACTACAACATGTTCTTCCACACCACCCACCCGGCGGTGATCGAACTCTCCGAAACCCTCTTCAGCCTGCTGCCCGACCACTACAGCCACGCGATCTACACCAACTCCGGCTCCGAGGCCAACGAGGTGCTGATCCGCACCGTGCGCCGCTTCTGGCAGATCGAAGGCAAGCCGCAGAAGAAGATCATGATCGGCCGCTGGAACGGCTACCACGGCTCCACCCTGGCAGCCACCGCGCTGGGCGGCATGAAGTTCATGCACGAGATGGGCGGCCTGATCCCGGACATCGCGCACATCGACGAGCCCTACTTCTTCGCCGCCGGCGGTGACCTGACCCCGGCCGAGTTCGGCCGTCGCTGCGCGCTGCAGCTGGAAGAGAAGATCCTCGAACTGGGCGCCGACAACGTCGCCGGCTTCATCGCCGAGCCGTTCCAGGGCGCTGGCGGCATGATCTTCCCGCCGGAAAGCTACTGGCCGGAAATCCAGCGCATCTGCCGCCAGTACGACGTGCTGCTGTGCGCCGACGAAGTGATCGGCGGCTTCGGCCGTACCGGCGAGTGGTTCGCCCACCAGCACTTCGGCTTCCAGCCCGATACCCTGTCCATCGCCAAGGGCCTGACCAGCGGCTATATCCCCATGGGCGGCCTGGTGCTGAGCAAGCGCATTGCCCAGGCGCTGGTGGAAGAGGGCGGCGTGTTCGCCCACGGCCTGACCTACTCCGGCCACCCGGTGGCGGCAGCGGTGGCGGTGGCCAACCTGCGCGCGCTGCGTGACGAGGGCTGGGTGACTGCGGTGAAGAACGACACCGGCCCGTACCTGCAGCAGTGCCTGCGCGAAGTCTTCGGCAACCACCCGCTGGTGGGCGACATCCAGGGCGCCGGCTTCGTCGCCGCGCTGCAGTTCGTCCAGGACAAGGCCACCCGCAAGCGCTTCGACAACGAGAACGACATCGCCTGGCGCTGCCGCACCATCGGCTTCGAGGAAGGCGTGATCATCCGTTCCACCCTCGGCCGCATGATCATGGCCCCGGCGCTGGTCGCCGGCCGTGCCGAGATCGACGAGCTGGTGGACAAGACCCGCCGCGCGGTAGACCGCACGGCACAGGAAATCGGCGTGCTGTAAGGCGCCAGAGCCACCTGTAGGGTGCATAACGCGCCAGCGTTATCCGCCGTGGATTGACCGGCGGATAACCTGTTCCAGGTTATGCGCCCTACAGGCTCAAGAATTCCCGACAACAACGCCGCGAGCGCGAAGACGCCCGCGCGATGGAACCCTTTTGCCCGGCTTCTGGCCGGGGGTACTGCCCAGCAACACAACAACGCCAATCCGGCTGTGGGAGTCGTTCCATGAAAGTGTCCTTGCTCACGCGTGTCTCTCTAACCTGTGCTCTCGCTGCCGCTGTCGGTAGCGTCAATGCCCAGGCTTCTTCAACAGAGCCTCAAAGCATCACCGTCATCTCCTTCGGCGGCGCCACCAAGGCGGCCCAGGAGCAGGCTTACTTCAAGCCCTTCGAGGCCAGCGGCGCCGGCAAGATTGTCGCCGGTGAGTACAACGGCGAGATGGCCAAGGTGAAGGCCATGGTCGACGTCGGCAAGGTCACCTGGGACGTGGTCGAGGTGGAGAGCCCCGAGCTGCTGCGCGGTTGCGACGAAGGCCTGTTCGAGCACATCGACCCGGCGGCCATCGGCGACGCGAAGAACTTCGTTCCCGGCACCCTCAGCGAGTGCGGCGTGGCCACCTACGTCTGGTCCATGGTCATGGCCTACAACGGCGCCAAGGTCGCCAAGGCCCCGCAATCCTGGGCCGATTTCTGGAACACCGCCGAATACCCGGGCAAGCGCGGCCTGCGCAAGGGCGCCAAGTACACCCTGGAGATCGCCCTGCTGGCCGACGGCGTGAAGCAGGAAGACCTGTACAAGGTGCTCGGCACCAAGGAAGGCGTCGACCGCGCCTTCGCCAAGCTCGATCAGCTCAAGGGCAACATCCAGTGGTGGGAAGCCGGGGCGCAGCCGCCGCAGTGGCTGGCCGCCGGCGACGTGGTGATGAGCGCCGCCTACAACGGCCGCATCGCCGCCGCGCAGAAGGAAGGCGTGAAGCTGGGCATCGTCTGGCCGGGAAGCCTCTACGACCCGGAATACTGGGCCGTGGTGAAGGGCACGCCGAACAAGGCGCTGGCCGAGAAGTTCATCGCCTTCGCCAGCCAGCCGCAGACCCAGAAGACCTTCTCCGAGAACATCCCCTACGGCCCGGTGCACAAGGGCACGCTGGACCTGCTGCCGGCGGACGTGCGCGATGCGCTGCCCACCGCACCGGCCAACCTCGAAGGCGCCCGCTCGGTGGACGCGGCCTTCTGGGTCGACCACGGCGAAGAGCTGGAACAGCGCTTCAACGCCTGGGCCGCCCGCTGAGTTCCCCTACCTGATCCAAGCCCGGCGTCCGCGCCGGGCCTGCCTTGCCAACGACGCGTGAGAAGCACAATGACAACGACGCAAAACCAGGCGACGACGCTGGAGCTGAGCACCATCCAGCCCATCGCCGCCCACGAACGACACGGCCGCGCCCGCGACCTCTTCACCATCTGGTTCGGCAGCAACATCATGCTGCTGACCGTGGTCACCGGCGCCCTGGCGGTCACCGTGTTCAAGCTGCCGTTCTTCGCCGCCGTGCTGGCGCTGGTGCTCGGCAACCTGGTGGGTGGCGTGTTCATGGCGCTGCACTCGGCCCAGGGCCCGCAGCTGGGCGTACCGCAGATGGTGCAGACCCGCGGCCAGTTCGGCTCCTTCGGCTCTTTGCTGGTGGTTGCCCTGGTGGTGATCATGTACCTGGGCTTCTTCGCCTCGAACCTGGTGCTCGGCGGCCAGGCGCTGCACGCGCGCTTCGAGGTCATCGGCACCAACACCGGCATCCTGCTGGTGGGCGCGATCAGCGTGATCGCCACAGTGTTCGGCTACCGCCTGATCCACGGCTACACCCGCGTGATGTCCTGGCTGTCCGGCGCGGTGCTGCTGGTCAGCTTCGTCTGGCTGGTGTTCGTCCACGGCCTGCCGGCGGACCTGCTGCAGCGCAACGAGAACAACATCCCCGGCTTCCTCGGTGCGCTGTCCATCGCCGCGCTGTGGCAACTGGCGTATGCGCCCTACGTGTCCGACTACTCGCGCTATATGCCGCAGGGCACCGGTTCGCGCACCGCGTTCTGGTCGAGCTACTGGGGCTGCTGCCTGGGTTCGATCCTGCCGATGCTGCTGGGCGTGCTGGTCGGCCTGTCGGTGGGCGAGGGCGACGTTATAGCCGGCCTGATCGAGATGACCGGCGGCTTCAGCGCCATCATGGTTGCGATGTTCTCCATCGGCATCGCCGCCACCAACTCGATGAACCTGTACTGCGGCACCCTCTCGGCCATCACCGTCGGCCAGACGCTGATTCCCGCCTGGTCGGCCAAGGCCGGCTGGCGCGCAGTGATTGCCCTGGCGCTGTTCGGCGGCTCGCTGACCATCGCCCTGCTCGGCCAGGACAACTTCATGGCCAACTACACCAACTTCATCCTGCTGCTGCTCTACGTGCTGGTGCCCTGGAGCGCGATCAACCTGGTCGACTACTACCTGATCGCCCACGGAGAGTACGACGTGCTGTCGTTCTTCCGCCGCGACGGCGGCATCTACGGCACCTTCAACTGGACCGCGGTGAACTGCTACATCCTCGGCATCCTGGTGCAGGTGCCGTTCATGTCCACCGCGCTCTACACCGGCGCCGCGGCGCAGGCCATGAACGGCGCGGACGTCTCCTGGGTGGTCGGCTTGGGCGTGGTCTCACCGGTCTACTGGCTGTTCAGCCGCAAGCGCCAGCGCGCCCTGAAGGCGGCCCGCGCATGAGTCGTCGTACCGGGTTCTTCTTCGACGAGCGCTGCTTCTGGCACGCGACCGGGCTGCATGCGCTGATCCTTCCCGTCGGCGGCTGGCTGCAGCCGCCCGTGGGCGGCGGCCACGCCGAGTCGCCGGAGAGCAAGCGTCGGCTGAAAAGCCTGATGGACGTCTCCGGCCTCAGCAGCCAGCTGCACCTGTCCAGCGCGCAGCTGGCCAGCGAGGAAGACCTGCTGCGCGTGCACCCGGCCAGCTACCTGGAGCGCTTCAAGGCGTACAGCGAAGCCGGCCACGGCGACATGGGCGAGGAAACCATGGTCAGCCATGGCACCTACGACATCGCCCGGCAGTCCGCCGGCCTGACCATCGCCGCGGTGGATGCGGTACTGCGCGGCGAGCTGGACAACGCCTACGCGCTGTCCCGGCCGCCGGGCCACCACTGCCTGCCGGATCGCGGCATGGGCTTCTGCTACCTGGCGAACATCGCCGTGGCGGTGGAAACGGCCAAGGCGCGCCACGGCATCCAGCGCGTGGCGGTGCTCGACTGGGATGTGCACCACGGCAACGGCACCGAGACGATCTTCTACGGCCGCGACGACGTGCTGACCCTGTCGATCCACCAGGCCGACTGCTACCCCACCGGCAGCGGTGCGGTGGACGACATCGGCGAGGGCGCGGGCAAGGGCTACAACCTCAACGTGCCGCTCTATCCGGGCAGCGGTGACGACGCCTACCGCGTGGCCATGGAGACCCTCATCGTGCCGGCGCTGGAGCGCTTCCAGCCCGAGCTGATCGTGGTCGCCAGCGGCTTCGACGCCAACGGCGTGGACCCGCTGGCGCGCATGCTCGCCCACAGCGAGACCTTCCGCTTCATGACCGCCGCCGTGCGCGATGCCGCCGGGCGCCTGTGCGATGGCAAACTGGTGGTGGTCCACGAAGGCGGCTACGCGGAAGCCTACGTGCCGTTCTGCGGCCACGCGGTGATCGAGGAAATGGCTGGCGTGCGCACCGAGGTGGTCGATCCCTTCCTGCCGATGCTCGAAGGCCAGCAACCGGACGCGGACTTCCGCGCCTTCCAGCGCCAGGCGCTGGAGCGGATGGCGGTGAAGCTGCTGGGCTAGCCGTACGCGACGTGGCGGCGGATAACCGCAAGCGGTTATGCGCCCTACGTTTCGGCCCGGATCGATCGCTTGCGTAGGGCGCATAACGCCTCAAGCGTTATCCGCCGCTTTCTGGCCGAAGCGGCTAGAGTGGGGGTTCCATCCAATACAACGGATAGCGCCCCATGAAGTACCTGCTCCTTCCCCTCGGCCTGCTGGCCATCTCCTCCTTCGCCCAGGCCGCCGACGATTGCGCCGACGCCCAGACTCAGGCCGCAATCAACGCCTGCATTGGCTCCGCCTACAAGGCCAGCGACAAGCGCCTCAACGACATCTACGGGCAGTATCGCCAGCGCCTGGACGCCGGCCAGAAGAAGGCCCTGACCGCCGCGCAGAAGGCCTGGCTGAACTACCGCGACCTCAGCTGCCAGTTCGAGACGGCCGGCGCCAAGGGCGGCTCGGGTTACCCGATGGCGTACAGCAACTGTCTGAAGGCCATGACCGACAACCGTATCAAGGAACTGCAGACGCTTTCCGATTGCCAGGAAGGCGATTTCAACTGCCCCGCGCCCAGGCCCTGACTGCCTTTGTAGGATGGTGTGGAGCGAAGCGATACCCATCAATTCTTGGCACCGCCAGCATGGGTATCGCTCCGCTCCACCCATCCTACAAGCGCCGATTCCGACAGTGATTTCCGGCTGACGCAGGTTTGCTCCTACAGGGTGTGTCGGGGCCGGAGATCGGGCAGAAAAAAAGGGAGCCTTGCGGCTCCCCTGGAGAGACGGCCGCGGAAGTGGAGTCGCGGCCGGGGGTCGATTGCGCCGTCAGGCGGCGCTGAACAGACTGTGCGGGTCGATGACGAATTTCTTCGGCACGCCGGCATCGAACTCGCCGTAGCCCTTGGGCGCCTGATCCAGGGTGATGACTTCCACCCCGACCACGTCGGCGATCTTGATGCGGTCCCACATGATGGCCTGCATCAGCTGGCGGTTGTACTTCATCACCGGGGTCTGGCCGGTGTGGAAGCTGTGCGACTTGGCCCAGCCCAGGCCGAAGCGGATGCTCAGCGAGCCCTGCTTGGCTGCCGCGTCCACCGCGCCCGGGTCCTCGGTGACGTAGAGGCCCGGAATGCCGATCTTGCCGGCGACCCGCACCACGCCCATCAGCGAGTTCAGCACGGTGGCCGGAGCCTCGTGCTGCGAGCCCGAGTGGCCGTGGCCACGGGCCTCGAAGCCCACCGCGTCCACCGCACAGTCCACTTCCGGCTCGCCCAGCAGATCGGCGATCTGCTCGTGCAGCGGGGTGTCCTTGGACAGGTCGGCGATCTCGAAGCCCTGGGCCTTGGCGTGGGCCAGGCGGGTCGGGTTGACGTCACCGACGATCACCACGGCGGCGCCCAGCAGGCGGGCCGAAGCGGCGGCGGCAAGGCCGACCGGACCGGCACCGGCGATGTACACGGTGCTGCCCGGACCGACGCCGGCCGTCACCGCGCCGTGGTAGCCGGTGGGCAGGATGTCGGAGAGGCAGGTCAGGTCGCGGATCTTCTCCATCGCCGCGTCGCGGTTGGGCAGGCGCAGCAGGTTGAAGTCGGCGTAGGGGACCATCACGTACTCGGCCTGGCCACCGACCCAGCCGCCCATGTCGACGTAGCCATAGGCGCCGCCCGCGCGGGACGGGTTGACCGTCAGGCAGACGCCGGTGTGCTGTTCCTTGCAGGTACGGCAGTGGCCGCAGGCGACGTTGAACGGCACCGAGACCAGGTCACCGATCTTCATGGTTTCCACGCCACGGCCGATCTCCACCACCTCGCCGGTGATCTCGTGACCCAGCACCAGGCCTTCCGGTGCGGTGGTACGGCCACGCACCATGTGCTGGTCGGAGCCGCAGATGTTGGTGGACACCACGCGCAGGATCACCCCGTGATCGATCTGCTTGCCTTGCGGGTCCTGCATCTTCGGATAGGGGATGTTCTGGACTTCGACCTTTCCTGGGCCGAGATAGACCACACCACGATTGCCAGACATACGCATTCCTCATTGTGTTTGTGGGTACAAATGCGTGGATCGCCACGCGGTTTTGCACTGGGATGTCGTGTGTTGCGCGACAGGGCCGGTCGGTACTGCAGGCAGCCGGCGGGGCTGTCGGTGTTGCTCGTGCTTGGGAGCCGGGCTTCAAGAGCCCCTCTCCCTAGCCCTCTCCCGCAAGCGGGAGAGGGGATATCCGTGTGTAGAGGGAGTGCCGTGTCATCCGGCGACTCCGCACTGCTCTTGCCCCCTCTCCCTTCAGGGAGAGGGCTGGGGAGAGGGTGCTTTATCGCGAGCACCACAGTCCCGCTGGAAACGTAGGGCGGATGAGCTCCATCCATCCGCCGTTCAATGGCTGGCGGCGGATAACGCCGGTAGCGTTATCCTCCTTACACAAAGCCGCCGCTCCTCGCCTGCGGCCTGTCGCCTGAAGCCTGCCGCCGCTCTACAGCACCACCGTCCGGTTGGCATTCAGGAAAACGCGTTTCTCGATGTGGTAACCCACGGCCTTGGCCAGGGTCAGGCACTCCACGTCGCGGCCCTTGGCGATCAGGTCCTCGGGGTAGTGGGAGTGGTCCACGGGCTCGACGCCCTGGGCGATGATCGGGCCCTCGTCGAGGTCGTTGTTGATGTAGTGGGCAGTGGCGCCGACCAGCTTCACGCCCTTCTGGTAGGCCTGGTGGTAGGGCTTGGCGCCCTTGAAGCCGGGCAGTAGGGAGTGGTGGATGTTGATCGCCCAGCCGTCCAGGCGCCGGCACAGCTCGGGGGAGAGCACCTGCATGTAGCGGGCGAGGATCACCAGCTCGGCGCCGGTTTCCTCGATCACCTGCCAGACCTTCGCCTCCTGCGCACCCTTGTCGTTCGGGTCGAGGGCGAAGTGGTGGTAGGGGATGCCGTGCCAGCGCGCCAGCGGTTCCAGGTCCGGGTGGTTGGAGACCACCGCCACCACGTCCATCGGCAACTGGCCGATGCGCTGGCGGTAGAGCAGGTCGTTCAGGCAGTGGTCGGCCTTGGAGACCATGATCACCACCTTGCTGCGGTAGCCCGGCGGGGTCAGCTCGACGTTCATCTGGAAGGGCGAGACGCGGTCGGCGAGGCCGGCGCGGAAGGCCGCTTCGTCGAAGCCGTCGCCGGCGCGGAATTCGATGCGGATGAAGAAGCGCTGCGCCAGGCGGTCGTCGAAGGAGTGGTGCTCGGTGACGTAGCAGCGCTGCTCGAACAGGTAGCGCGTGACCACGTCCACCGTGCCCAGCAGGCTCGGGCTGTCGGCGGTGAGGATCCAGGTATCGGGGGTGCGGCTCATGGTCTGGCTCCGAAGCTTTTCTCTCGTTGGAGCGGCTCTCGCTGGAGAGGTTGGGGTGGGATCTCCCTCACCCCGGCCCTGGCTGCGCGCCCCGCTCCAGAGAGAGGGGCAAAGCACTGTTTATGCCGCTACCTGCAGGCCGTACTCGGCGCAGGCGTCCTGCAGCCACAGCCAGATGTAGTCGGAGAAGCTGCGGCGCACCACCAGCTCCCAGGTGTGCTCGCCGGTGTGGCGGATCACCAGCTGGGACTTGGCGAAGTTGGTACCCACCGCCTTGCCCACCGGGAAGTTGCTCGGGTGCACGTCGTAGCCGGTGGACTTCATCAGCACTTCGCGGACCTTGGCGCCTTCGAGCTCCAGCAGGGTCTGGCCGCCGCTGACGTTGATCACCGAGTAGTGCAGGTCCTCGCCGAGGGCTTCGCGCAGGCGCTGCTCGACGGCGAATTCCTCGCCGCCGGGGACGATCAGCAGCCACTCGTCCGGGCCGAGCCACTGCAGCGAGGTCTCGCCCTTGGCCACCAGGCCCAGGGCCACCGGCAGCTCCAGGCCCAGGGCCTTGTGCACGCCGCCGGCGAAGGCCGGGTCGTGGGCGTCGCCACGCAGGGTCAGGTGGCCGAGGAATTTCTTCTCGCGCAGGGTCACGCCGGCGTTGGCCACCTTGCGCGCGGCGAGCTTGTCCAGCTCGGCGTGGTGCAGGGGCGACTCGGCCTGGATGCCGTCGGCGGGGCGTTGCTGGTAGAGATTGGCTTTGCTCATGTTCTGTTCACCTTGGCGCGCGGTGCGCCCTGGAAGTCAGTCTGCCCTCTCCCGAACCCTGGCTACGCGCCCCGCTCCGAAGGGAGAGGGGATGTCCGTGTGTGCTGGCACACGGTGCCATCCGGGAGCTTCGGTCACACCCCCTCCCCAGGGAGAGGGCAAAGCGGCTTTGGCCTGCAGCTTGTCGCCTGCCGCCTGTAGCCGCTTTCAATCAATCCACGTTCTGCCGTTCACCTTTCGGGTCGTAGAACACCGAGCTGCAGATTTCCGCCTCGATCACCCGGCCGTCCGGCAGCGGGGCGTAGACCTTCTCGCCCAGGCGCTTGATGCCGCCCTTCACCACCGCCAGGGCGAAGCTGTAGCCCAGGCTGCTGCTCATGTAGCTGGAGGTGACGTGGCCGACCATGGTCGCCGGGACGCTGTGCTGCGGGGTGAACAGCAGTTGCGCGCCTTCGGGCAGCAGGTCCATCGGGTTGGTGGGTTTCAGGCCCACCAGCTGCTTGCGGTCTTCGCGCTGGCAGTCGGCGCGGTTCATGCCGCGCCAGCCGATCCAGGAGAAAGGTTTGGTGCGGCCCACCGCCCAACCCATGTTCAGGTCGTCCGGGGTGACCGAGGCGTCGGTGTCCTGGCCGACGATGATGAAGCCCTTCTCGGCGCGCAGGACGTGCATGGTCTCGGTGCCGTAAGGGGTCAGGTTGTACTTGGCGCCAGCGGCGACGATGGCTTCCAGCACACCCTTGGCGTAGTTGGCCTGGATGTTCACCTCGTAGCTCAGCTCGCCGGTGAAGGAGATGCGGAACACCCGCGCCGGTACGCCGGCGACCTTGCCTTCCTTCCACGTCATGAAGGGGAAGGCGTCCTTGTCCAGGTCGATGTCGGTGACTTCGGCCAGCAGCTTGCGGCTGTTGGGGCCGGACAGGGTGAGGGTGGCCCAGTGGTCGGTGACCGAGGTGAAGTACACCTTCAGCTCCGGCCATTCGGTCTGGTGGTATAGCTCCAGCCACTCCAGCACGCGGGCGGCGCCGCCGGTGGTGGTGGTCATGACGAAGTGGTTGTCCGCCAGACAGGCGGTCACACCATCGTCGAAGACCATGCCGTCTTCCTTGCACATCAGGCCGTAGCGGGCCTTGCCCACGTCCAGCTTGGTCCAGGCGTTGGTGTAGACGCGGTTGAGGAACTCGCGGGCGTCCGGGCCCTGGATGTCGATCTTGCCCAGGGTCGAGGCGTCCAGCAGGCCGACCGACTCACGCACGGCGCGGCATTCGCGGGCCACGGCGGCGTGCATGTCTTCGCCGCGCTTAGGGAAGTAC
Source organism: Pseudomonas nitroreducens (assembly GCF_014204515.1). GTDB lineage: Bacteria > Pseudomonadota > Gammaproteobacteria > Pseudomonadales > Pseudomonadaceae > Pseudomonas > Pseudomonas nitritireducens_A. Next base: position 93,863 of record NZ_JACHLI010000028.1, read on the forward strand.
CACGGGCGCTTCCACTGGCCGACGTCCTCGAACTCGGCGCCGTTCTTCACGTGCCAGGCGTGCAGGGCGGTGAAGCGTACGGGCTCGAACAGGTGGCCACAGTGACGGCCGGCGACGGCGCCGAAGGTCACTGGGGTGTAGTTGGGGCGGAACATCGTAGTGCCGGTGTCGGCGATGCTCTTGCCCTGGGCGCGGGCGGCGATGGCCAGGCCGTTGATGTTGCCCAGCTTGCCCTGGTCGGTGCCGAAGCCCAGCGCGGTGTAGCGCTTGACGTGCTCGATGGACTCGAAGCCCTCGCGGCAGGCCAGTTCGATGGCCGCGGCGGTGACGTCGTTCTGGGTGTCGACAAACTGCTTGGGTGCGCGAGCGGTGGACTTCTCGTGGGGCACCTGGAACAGCGCGAGGGTAGCGTCCTCGGCGCGCTCGGCGACCACCGGCAGCTCGCCTTCGACGGCCTTGAAGCCGCCGTCGACCGCCGCCTGGCTGCCCGTCTGGTAGCCGTCGGCCAGGGCATCGGCGAGGCGGAATACACCGTTCACCGCGCCGGCGCAGCTGCGCTTCTGGAACGCCAGGCCGGGAACGAAGGCGAGGATGTCCTCGCGCCATTCCGGCTTGCCGCCCAGGTGCGACGCCAGGTGCACCACCGGGCTGTAGCCGCCGGAGCTGGCGACCAGGTCGCAGTCCAGCCACTCACCGGGCGCATTGACCTTGTGGCGGAAGGTGTCGATGGAGGCGACCTTCGCACCGGTCACGCGTTTGCTGCCACGTGCCTCGATCACTGCGCTGCCGGTGATGACGCGCATACCGCGCTTGCGCGCTTCCTCGACCCACTCGCCGCGCGGATTGGGGCGGGCGTCGGCGATGGCGACCACCTGCAGACCGGCTTCCTGCCAGTCCAGGGCGACGCGGTAGGCGTAGTCATTGTTGGTGGACAGCACCAGTTTCTTGCCCGGTGCCACGCCGTAGCGGCGCACGTAGGTGGAAACGGCGCCGGCGAGCATGTTGCCCGGCACATCGTTGTTCGCGTAGACCAGCGGACGCTCGTGGGCGCCGGCGGCCAGGACCACGCGGTTGGCGCGTACACGGTGCACGCGCATGCGTACCTGACCCAGCGGGGCGGTCTCGCCAATATGGTCGGTGCGGCGCTCGTGGATGGTGAGGAAGTTGTGGTCGTGGTAGCCGTTGACCGTGGCGCGTGGCAGCAGGATCACGTCCGGGTTGCCTTGCAGCTCGGCGATGGCCTTGGCCACCCACTCCTCGGCCGGCTTGCCGTCGAGGGTCTCGCGGCTGTCGAGCAGGCTGCCGCCGAACTCTTCCTGTTCATCGGCGAGGATCACCCGCGCACCGCTGCGCGAGGCGGCCAGTGCGGCGGCAAGGCCCGCGGGGCCGGCGCCGACGATCAGCACGTCGGCGTGGTGGTTCATCCAGTCGTAGCTGTCCGGGTCCACTTCGGTGGGCGCGCGGCCCAGGCCGGCGGCCTTGCGGATGTACTTCTCGTAGGTCAGCCACATGGACTGCGGGTACATGAAGGTCTTGTAGTAGAAGCCGGGCGGCATCAGCTTGCCGCCGACCTTGCCGAAGATCCCCATGAGGTCGTTCTGCACGTTTGGCCAGCCGTTGGTGGCGGTCGCCACCAGGCCGTTGTACAGCGCCTGCTGGGTGGCGCGCACGTTGGGCACCTGGGTGGATTCGCGCGAGCCGATCTGCAGGATGGCGTTGGGCTCTTCGGCGCCGGCGGCGACGATGCCGCGCGGGCGCGAGTACTTGAAGCTGCGGCCGAGGATGTCGACGCCGTTGGCCAGCAGGGCGGCGGCCAGGGTGTCACCGGCGAAGCCCTGGTAGCTCTGGCCGTTGAAGCTGAAGGTGAGCGGCTTGTTGCGGTCGATGCGACCGCCACGGGACAGGCGATTGATCTGGCTCATTTAGGCCTTCTCCACGGCGGGCTGGACGGCGGACTTCTTCTCGGCATCAGTGGCGGTCACGCTGGGTTTCTCGCCGATCTTGTAGGTTTCGAGAATCTCGTAGGTCACCGTGTGGCGGGTGACGTTGAAATACTGGCGACAGCCGGCGGCGTGCACCCACAGCTCGTGGTGGATGCCGCGCGGGTTGTCGCGGAAGAACATGTATTCCCCCCACTCGGCGTCGGTGCAGGCAGCCGGATCGAGCGGGCGCGGGATGTGCGCCTGGCCCTTGGCGTGGAATTCCTCTTCGGAACGCAGCTCGCCGCAATGGGGGCAGAAGATATTCAGCATGGTTGGAGCCTCCGGAAACTGATCTTGCCGGCTGACCGGCCCCCTCTCCCTTCAGGGAGAGGGTTGGGGAGAGGGTCGCTCTCCCGTTGTTTCGTTTCGGTCGAGGGCTGGCTCGCGCCTGGAACACCCTCTCCCGCCCTTCGGGCACCCTCTCCCTGAAGGGAGAAGGTCATCAGATTTCGCCCTTCGGGCGGTTTTCAGTGCGCGACGGCCGCAGCGCCGTGTTCGTCGATCAGCGCGCCGGTGTGGAAGCGCTCGATGGAGAAGGGCACGGCCAGCGGGTGCGGCTCGCCCTTGGCGAGGGTGGCGGCGAAGACGTTGCCCGAGCCGGGGGTGGCCTTGAAGCCGCCGGTGCCCCAGCCGCAGTTGAAGAACAGATTCTTCACCGGGGTCTTGCCGATGATCGGGCAGGCGTCCGGGGTGGTGTCGACGATGCCGCCCCACTGGCGGTTCATGCGTACCCGCGAGAGCACCGGGAACATCTCGACGATGGCCTGCAGGGTGTGCTCGATCACCGGGTAGGAGCCGCGCTGGCCGTAGCCGTTGTAGCCGTCGATGCCGGCGCCGATGACCAGGTCGCCCTTGTCCGACTGGCTGATATAGCCGTGCACGGCGTTGGACATGATCACGCTGTCGATGATGGGTTTCAGCGGTTCGGAAACCAGCGCCTGCAGCGGGTGCGATTCGATCGGCAGGCGGAAGCCGGCAAGCTTGGCCATGTGCCCGGAGTTGCCGGCGGTGACCACGCCGACGCGCTTGGCGCCGATGAAGCCGCGGTTGGTCTCGACGCCAATCACCACGCCGTCCTGCTTGCGGAAGCCGATCACTTCGGTCTGCTGGATCAGGTCCACGCCCAGGGCGTCGGCGGCGCGGGCGAAGCCCCAGGCCACGGCATCGTGACGGGCCACGCCGCCACGGCGCTGCACGGTGGAGCCCATGACCGGGTAGCGGGCGCTCTTGGTGCAATTGAGGTAGGGAATCTCTTCGGCCACCTGCTGGGCGTTGAGCAGTTCGCCGTCCACGCCGTTGAGGCGGTTGGCGCTGACGCGGCGTTCGCCGTCGCGCATGTCCTGCAGGGTGTGGCAGAGGTTATAGACGCCACGCTGGGAGAACATGACGTTGTAGTTCAAGTCCTGGGACAGGCCTTCCCACAGCTTCATGGCGTGTTCGTAGAGCAGCGCCGACTCATCCCACAGGTAGTTGGAACGCACGATGGTGGTGTTGCGCGCGGTGTTGCCGCCGCCCAGCCAGCCCTTCTCGACCACCGCGACATTGGTGATGCCGTGCTCCTTGGCCAGGTAGTAGGCCGTGGCCAGGCCGTGCCCGCCGCCGCCGACGATGACCACGTCATACACCGGCTTGGGCGTGGGCGTGCGCCACATGCGCTGCCAGTTCTCGTGGTGGCTCAGGGAGTGCTTGAGGAGGCCGAAGCCGGAGTAGCGTTGCATGGGGTGCTCCTGATTGTTCTTGTCGCCGTGGCTGCTCTTTGTAGGAGCGAGCTTGCTCGCGAATGAGTTGTCGGGATCGCGAGCAAGCTCGCTCCTACATACGGCTGAAACTTCTCAACGGTAGACCGGGAAATCCGCACACAGGCCGGCGACCTGGGTGGCCACCTTGGCCTCGACGTCGGCATCGCCCAGGTGATCCAGCACGTCGCTGATCCAGCCGGCCAGCTCGCGGCACTGTTCTTCCTTCAGGCCACGGGTCGTGACGGCCGGGGTGCCGATGCGGATGCCGGAGGTGACGAACGGGCTCTGCGGGTCGTTCGGCACGGCATTCTTGTTCACCGTGATGCCGACGCGGCCGAGGGCGGCGTCGGCTTCCTTGCCGGTCAGGCCCTGCTTCACCAGGCTGATCAGCATCAGGTGGTTGTCGGTGCCGCCGGAGACCACGTCGTAGCCGCGTTCGATGAACACCTTGGCCATGGCCTGGGCGTTCCTGATCACCTGGGCCTGGTAGTCCTTGAAGCCGGGCTCCAGCGCTTCCTTGAAGCACACTGCCTTGGCGGCGATCACGTGCATCAGCGGGCCGCCCTGGGCGCCGGGGAAGACGGCCGAGTTGAGCTTCTTCTCGATCTCTTCGTTGGATTTCGCCAGGATCAGGCCGCCGCGCGGGCCACGCAGGGTCTTGTGGGTGGTGGTGGTGACCACGTCGGCGTAGGGCAGCGGGTTGGGGTACAGGCCGGCGGCGACCAGGCCGGCAACGTGGGCCATGTCGACGAACAGCAGCGCCCCGACCTTGTCGGCGATGGCGCGGAAGCGCGGGAAGTCCAGCGTCTTGGAGTAGGCGGAGAAGCCGGCGACGATCATCTTCGGCTTGTGCTCCACGGCCAGGCGCTCGACCTCGTCGTAGTCGATCAGCCCGGTGTCGGTGTTCAGGCCGTACTGCACGGCGTTGTACAGCTTGCCCGAGGACGACACCTTGGCGCCGTGGGTCAGGTGGCCGCCGTGGGCCAGGCTCATGCCCAGGATGGTGTCACCGGCATTGATCAGCGCCAGGTAGACAGCGGAGTTGGCCGAGGAGCCCGAGTGCGGCTGGACGTTGGCGTAGTCGGCGCCGAACAGCTGCTTGGCGCGGTCGATGGCCAGCTGCTCGACTTTATCCACATGCTCGCAGCCACCGTAGTAACGCTTGCCCGGATACCCTTCGGCGTACTTGTTGGTCAGCCCGCTGCCCTGGGCCTGCATGACGCGCTTGCTGGTGTAGTTCTCCGAAGCGATCAGCTCGAGGTGGTCCTCCTGGCGCGCTTCCTCGGCATCCATTGCCGCGAGCAGTTCGTCGTCATAACCCTGGATCTGGTCTTGCTTGCTGAACATCGCTGGTCTCCCTGCGGCGCGCTGGAGCGCCATGGCTGGTGCGGGCACGGACTGGCCCCCATGGCAGCGATGGTATGACTGGCCCTGTCGGTCCAGATGCCTGCGCACGTCGCGGGTAGGTGCGTTTGCGACATGTAGGAATACGCCAGGCGCGACATATAGGACATGTCCGGAAATGCCCAAGGGGCCTGGATGCGCAGCCGGTCGGCTCGCAGAATGCGACACACCACGCCAGCCTGGCGCGTTGCCGAAAGGAGTTCGAGCATGTCCAAGCCCGCCGCTCGCCTGAGCGATCAGAACGCCTGTCCCTTGCCCGGCCATGGCGTGAACCCCGCCGTCACCGGTTCTCCCAACGTCATCATCGATGGACTGGCTGCCTTGCGTGTGGGTGACAGCACGGCGTGCGGTGATGTGGTGACGGAGGGCATCGCCACTATTCTGGTCAATGGCCAGCCCATCGCCTTCCTGGGGAGCGCCACCGCGCATGGAGGAGTGATTATCACGGGGTCGGGAGACGTGCTCGTCGGCACGCAGCACACGCCGGCGCCGTTCACCCCGCCGGCACCCCTGCCCAATAGCTTCCAGGACAAGTTTCAGCTGGTTTGCTCGCAAACCGGTGAGCCACTGCCCAACTACCCGTATGCGATACGCCGCGCCAACGGCGCCATGGAGAAAGGCATATCGGATGATCAGGGTTTCACGCACATGGTCAGTTGCATGGGCGAGGCAGAGAAAGTCCAGATTCTGGTGGGAGGAGGAGCATGAGCGGAGGAGCCAATGCCGTTCTGAAGGAGCCCAGGGTTGCTGATACCCGGACGCTGACACCAGCAGCGGATCAAACGGCGAAACAGGTTCCGGTGGTGGTGAAGAAGGCTGTGGTGTTCTTCATCGGCGGGGCGGCGGACAAGGAGTCGTATTACTCTCAGGGGCCGAACAATAACGTTCTAGACGCAAAACGGGCTCTGGATCTGCAACTGAACCCGTATGGAGAGAGCTATTTCTCAGCGCATCTGGACTATAAGCAAGCGAAGGGAGATGCAGAAATCGAAGAGCATTTCCTCAGGGCAGTACCATCCAAGGCGATGCCGATTTACATCGTGGGGCATAGCCTCGGCGCTTGGAATGGCGCACATCTATCCAGGATTCTGACGGAGAAGGGCTACAGAGTTGCGATGTTGGTTACTTTGGATCCCGTAGGAGAAGGAGTTCTGGTTTGGTTGTTTTCCAACATTTACCGTGACGCTCCTGAGCCGAAGGCAGCGTTCTGGATCAATGTTGCTGCTCATCCCAAGTTGCCGAACGCGTCAGATACGGTGGCAGAGTTTGGTGAGCGATGGTACGTGATGAAGGGGCCAGACATAAGTGCATTCGTTGATATCAATCACGCGGACGCCGGTCTCATGTTCGTCAGCCCCCTATACGGTGGTCGGTCCGCACTGGAGTACGTGCAAGACAGCATCATGGAGTACCTCAAGTGAAGAGGCAGCATCTGTTTCTAACGATAGTTTTGTCTCTCTGCCTCGTGGGGTGCGTGAAGGACACCAGCGACCCCTTGGTCGATTTGAGGTATTCGCACATCGAGAAAGCGCCACAACCAGACTACTTCTACCTGTACTTTTCCTCCGACATCAGCCTGGACTCCATATTAAGCCGCTCTAAGGGTATCAGTAGGGCTTCCGAAGGACTGGAGTGTTCGCTGGAACAGCCGGCTGTGTTCGAAATGAATCATGTAATAGCTAGTTTTGGAGCAGGCCATTTGGATCGGGATGGATCCGTTGACGGCCGCTTTATGTACAAGGCTAATTTTTTCTTTGGTGAGACCGCTGACGAGGGGGGGACTTACCGTTACTTGCGTCGAGAACGGTTAGTTGAGCTGCTGGGAGCAAGGTCCTCTATTCCATGCAAGGTCAAGATTTCTGCGTTAGGTTACAAAGCTTATTACTCAAAGAGTTTTAGCCTGCCAATGGCGGAAGTTTTGCCTTTGGTTCTGGAGTAACAAGAGTATCTAAATGAAGAGTCATTCCGGCGGCGACTGTCCTTCTGCTATTCGTGGATGGTGCGCGGCGATTTCCATCTTCAGCTTTGGCATCTGCTCGCTCCAATCCGCCAATGCCATGTCCCGCCTGTTCGATGGCGACGCACGGGTCTGGATGCAGGGAAGCACGCTGTGCTTCGGCGGCGCGGCGTTCAAGTCGCCTGGCCTGTTCTTCCCCCGCACGCTGCAGGTGGATGAGCGGCAGGTCGCGGTGCATTACATCGAGGTGGCCCGCGAACCCTACGAGCCGTTCTGGTCGGCGGCCAGCGGCGAGGCTAACCAGGGTGTGCCGCTGCGCAGCGACACCTGCTTCGCCTACGGCCGGGCGATTCCCGGTTTCAGCGAAAAAACCCCGGCGCGGCCATTGCAGCCGGGGATGTACAACGTCACGGTTGGTGGGCGTGACAGCGCTGGCGATGGCGCACGGGCGACCTTCATGAAGACCTTCTGCCTGCAGTCGCGCGACGACGAGCTGGTGGTGGTCGACGCCGGCTACAACGAGAAGGCCGGCCGCTGGCTCTGCAAAGCCCCGCAATGAAGCTGCCGATAGGAACCGTTCGGCCAAGGGACTAAACTGCGCGTCTTCGAAATGCGAGGACGCCATGAACCGTTCCCTGACTCTGCTTTCCGCCCTGCTGCTCACCGCGACGCTGCAGGGTTGTGGTGACGACAGCCAACCCGCCAAGGCCGAAGCGCCCCAGGCCGCCAGCAACACTGCCGCTACTCCGGCCGGCGACAGCTGCACCGGCCACGTCCTGGAGAGGGCGCTGCCGCCGGCCAAGGCCGTCTACGGCTATGCCTACCTGTCCCGCGAGTGCGGCTACGACAGCGCCACCATCGTCTACGGCAAGACCGACGGCAGCCAGCAACTGGTGGTGACCCTGACCGACACCGGCCTGCCGGCGCCGGGCGCCGACCAGCAGGGCGAGGCGGCCAAGCAATACCTGGCTGCCCAGGCCAAGCTGCGCGACACCACCGCGAAGAACGTGTCGCTGCTCAACCAGGCCCGCCAGGCCGCACTGCAGAACGGCACCGCCGCGCAGTTCGGCGGTGAGCAGTACCTGCCGGTGATCGACAGCACCCGCATGGGCGACCCGCTGGCCATCAGCGTGCCGGGCCCGGACGAGAAGGCCGGCGAATCCAGCATGACCGGCCTGATCAAGGGTCGCTACGTGCTCAACATGACCTCGCCGGACAAGCCCAACGGCGGCACCGCGCAGTCCCTGCGCGAGCTGTTCGTGCCGATCTCCGAGCAGATGGCGCTGACCAAGCTGCCGTAAGCAATCGGGAGATATCTGACAGGCAGCTCTCCGACTCTCTGATCCCCCACCTCCCTGGTTATTGGGAAAATTCCCGGCGTTGCTCATCAACCCGTACGCCAGGAAGAGGTGGAGGACCATGAAATTCATTATCAAGAGCCTGCCGCTGCTACTGGCGGCCGTCTTTTCGCTGACCGGCCAGGCCACGCAGATGCCGGTGCAACCGATGCCCGAGGTGAAAGCCTATAGCGGCGCGGACGGCGTCAAGGTGTGGCTGGAACAGATCGGCCCGCGCAAGGCCAACATGTTCCTCGTGCGCATCGGCGGCGTGGACCATGACTGGAACATGCGCATCCAGCGCATGGACGGCCTCAGCCTGCTGGACGAGTCACTGTTCAAGCTCCACGCCCAGCGCGAAGAACACATTGCCCTGGTGCTGCACGGCGACTGCGGCGAAGTGATGCTGCCCGGCGAGAAGGACGGGCGGAAGGTCTGCTTCGACCAGGAGCTCAGCGCCAACCAGGATGCCCGGCAGTTCGTCACGGCCTACGTGAACCAGCGCCTGTAAGCCGGACGGGTGCACGAGGAGCGGGGATTTCGCTACGCTGCTGACTGACCTTTTTGCGCAGTGCAGGCAGCCCCATGACCGACAACACCCAACAGTTCGCCAGCGACAACTATTCCGGCATCTGCCCCGAAGCCTGGGCGGCCATGGCCGAGGCCAACCGCGGCCATGAGCGCGCCTACGGCGACGACCAGTGGACCGCCCGCGCCTCCGACTATTTCCGCGAGCTGTTCGAGACCGATTGCGAAGTGTTCTTCGCCTTCAACGGCACCGCGGCCAACTCCCTGGCCCTGGCGGCGCTGTGCCAGAGCTACCACAGTGTGATCTGTGCCGAGACCGCGCACGTCGAGACCGACGAGTGCGGTGCGCCGGAATTCTTCTCCAACGGCTCCAAGCTGCTGCTGGCGCGCACCGACGCCCAGGGCAAGCTGACGTCCGAGGCGATCCGCGAGATCGCCCTGAAACGCCAGGACATCCACTATCCCAAGCCGCGCGTGGTCACCATCACCCAGGCCACCGAGGTCGGCACCGTCTACCGCCCGGACGAGCTGCAGGCGCTGAGCGCCACCTGCCGCGAGCTGGGCCTGCACCTGCACATGGACGGCGCGCGCTTCTCCAATGCCTGCGCCTTCCTCGGCGCCACGCCGGCCGAGCTGACCTGGAAGGCCGGTGTCGAGGTGCTCTGCTTCGGCGGCACCAAGAACGGCATGGCGGTGGGCGAGGCCATCCTGTTCTTCAACCGCGACCTGGCCGAAGGTTTCGACTACCGCTGCAAGCAGGCCGGCCAGCTGGCCTCGAAGATGCGCTTCCTCGCCGCGCCCTGGGTCGGCGTGCTGCAGGATGACGCCTGGATGCACTACGCCAGCCACGCCAACCGCTGTGCACAACTGCTGGCCGAGCGCGTCGCCGACGTGCCGGGCGTGCAACTGATGTTCCCGGTGGAAGCCAACGGCGTGTTCCTGCAAATGTCCGAACCCGCGCTGGAAGCCCTGCGCCAGCTGGGCTGGCGCTTCTACACCTTCATCGGCGCCGGTGGCGCGCGCTTCATGTGCTCGTGGGATACCGAGATCGCCAGGGTCGAGGCGCTGGCGGCGGATATCCGCAAGGTGATGGGCGCCTGAGTTGTCCCCAGGTGCTGGGGACGGTTGCTCGCGCAACCTGTCGCCAACCTGTGGATGAATGCCTGCAGGCATTGAGTGGCGTGGCCTGCAGGGATTCGATCAAAAAATGATCCAGTCGCGTTGCAGGTCTGCTCCCGTAGGAGCGGACTCTGTCCGCGATCGAGTCGACACCGCTCCGACCTCCCGGCGATGCCAAACCCACCCATCGCGGACGGAGTCCGCTTGTGTCTGCCTTTCCCGATACGATCGGAGGTGAGAGCGGCGCAAGGCAAGCTGCAGGTCCGCAGTGTTCGAGCAC
>NZ_JACHLI010000029.1 GCF_014204515.1 Pseudomonas nitroreducens
CTGAGCCCCGTTCAATACAGGGCTCAGTCATTGGCAGCTTAGCGGCCCAGTCCAACTGTCCAACTTTCGGGGGTCAGTTCAATCGCGGGGCTTTTGCATGGGGCTGGCTCAGTACTTCGCGCCGGCCTTGAGCTGGGCCTCGGCGGCCTTGGCCAGGTCTGGCGGGAGGAAGTCCTTGTCCGGGTTGTAGTCCGGTTTCAGGTAGGTGCCCAGCGCCTCCAGGTCGGCTGGCGCGAGGGTGCCGGCGGTCTGCTTCAGGCTCAGGTTGTCGAGGATGTAGTCGTAGCGCGTGTTGTTGTAGTCGCGCACCGAGTTGTACAGCGAGCGCTGGGCGTCCAGCACGTCGACGATGTTGCGGGTGCCGACCTGGTAGCCGATCTCGGTGGCTTCCAGCGAGCTCTGGTTGGAGATGATCGCCTGGCGGCGTGCCTTAACCTGTTCCACGTCGGTGTTCACCGCGCGGTGCTGGTTGCGCGCGTCCTGCACCACCTGGCGGCGCTGGCTTTCGCGCAGCTGCTCGCTCTGGTTGAGGCGCTGGTAGGCCTCGCGCACCTGGGAGCTGGTCAGGCCGCCGCTGTAGATCGGCACGTTCAGCTGCAGGCCGATGCTGCTCTGGTCGACGTACTTGCCGTAGTGAGGCTCACTGCCGTCGTTGGCGAAGCCCAGGGCATCGTTGTCACCCTTCTGGTACTGGGCCACGGCGTCAACGGTCGGCAGGTGGCCGGCCTTGCGCTGGCGCAGGGTCTCTTCGGCGGCGTCGACTGCGTAGTTGCTGGCCTGCAGGCGCAGGTTCTGCTGCACCGAGGTGTCCACCCAGGCCTTGGCGTCGTTGGGCATCGGCGGCACCACCGGCAGGGAATGGAGGATGCCTTCGATGGAGCTGTATTCGCGGTTGGTCAGGGTCACCAGCGCCTGGAAGGCGTCATCCACCTGGCGTTCGGCGACGATCCGGTTGGCCCGCGCGGTGTCGTAGCCGGCCTGGGATTCGAGCACGTCGGTCTTGTCCGACAGGCCGACGTCGAAGCGTTCGTTGGACTGGTCGAGCTGGCGTTTGAACGCCGCTTCCTCGGCCTTGCTGGCGGCCAGGTTGTCCTGGGCGCGGAGCACGCCGAAGTAGGTCTGGGCGGTCTGCAGGATCAGCTGCTGCTGGGTCGCGGAGAATTCCAGCTGGGCCTGTTCGGTGGTGTTTTCCGCGGCCTTGAGCTGGAACCAGCGGTCCGCGCGGAACAGCGGTTGGCTCAGGCTCGCCTGGACCAGCTGGGTGTTGCGGTTCAGCGTGGCGCTGGGAGTGTCCAGCGAGGTACGGGTCTGCCCGGTGCTGGCGCCGGCGTTGATCTGCGGCAGCAGGCCGGAACGCGCCTGCGGCACGGCTTCCTTGCGCGCCATGTAATCGGCCTGGGCGGCGGCGAGGTCGGCGTTGTTGTCGACGGCGTCCTTGTAGACGCTGATCAGGTCGGTCTTGGTGGGCAGAGGGGAAGCGGCCGGAGCGGGCTGTGCAGCCCAGGCAAAGCCTGTCGTTGCGGCAACAGCGACAGCCAGAGAGAGTCTGCGCAGCATTCGTTCGTCCTGGAAAGTGATGCGAGGTGGGGCAAGGCTACGGTCGCCGCCGACGGCGGTCAAGGCACGTTCGTACGAGGCTTCCGAGCCAGGAGTGTAGCTGGCTGAAGGGGAGTACGGATATTTCGGTCAGACGGCGTTGGCTTATCCAGGTGCACTTGATTAGACTGCGGGCGTTCTTGTCGGGGTGCCCCATTGCGAGGGGCTGAGATCGGATAGTTCCGGATCCCGTTGAACCTGATCGGGTTAGCACCCGCGTAGGGAACAAGAAGACCGCATCCCGCGGCGTATTCCGCCCCGGCCCCAGCCCTTCACGGGATGCGTTCCTTCGCTGCAGCAAGCAGCTCCTCTCGTTCCAGGTTCTCCCCGGCAATCAACCCCAGGAGAGCCAGGATGAGCACCCAGAAGAACAACGTCACCCGCCTTGAACAGCTCGACCGCCAGTCGACCCAGCCCTTCCCCAATTCGAAGAAGGTCTACCTGACCGGCTCGCGCCCGGACATCCGCGTCCCGGTGCGGGAAATCTCCCTCGCCGACACCCCCACCGCCTTCGGCGGCGAGACGAACGCCCCGGTGATGGTCTACGACACCTCCGGCCCCTATACCGATCCGGACGTGCGCATCGACCTGCGCAAGGGCCTGCCGGACGTACGCTCGCGCTGGATCGACGAGCGCGGCGACACGGAAATCCTCCCCGGCCTGACCTCCGAGTTCGGCCAGGCGCGCCTGGCCGACGCCAGCCTCGACGCCCTGCGCTTCGCCCACGTGCGCACCCCGCGCCGGGCCAAGGCCGGTGGCAACGTCACGCAGATGCACTACGCGCGCCAGGGCATCATCACGCCGGAGATGGAATACATCGCCATCCGCGAGAACATGAAGCTGCAGGAAGCCCGCGCCGCCGGCCTGCTGGACGCCCAGCATCCAGGGCAGAGCTTCGGCGCGAGCATCCCGAAGGAAATCACTGCCGAGTTCGTCCGCGAGGAAGTCGCCCGCGGCCGCGCCATCATCCCGGCGAACATCAACCACATCGAACTGGAACCGATGATCATCGGCCGCAACTTCCTGGTGAAGGTCAACGGCAACATCGGCAACAGCGCGCTGGGTTCTTCCATCGAGGAAGAGGTGGAGAAACTCACCTGGGGCATCCGCTGGGGCGCCGACACGGTGATGGACCTGTCCACCGGCAAGCACATCCACGAGACCCGCGAGTGGATCCTGCGCAACAGCCCGGTGCCCATCGGCACGGTGCCGATCTACCAGGCGCTGGAGAAGGTGGGCGGCGTCGCCGAGGACCTGACCTGGGAAATCTTCCGCGACACCCTGATCGAACAGGCCGAGCAGGGCGTGGACTACTTCACCATCCACGCCGGCGTGCTGCTGCGCTACGTGCCGCTGACCGCCAAGCGCGTCACCGGCATCGTTTCCCGCGGTGGCTCGATCATGGCCAAGTGGTGCCTGGCCCATCACCAGGAGAATTTCCTCTACACCCACTTCGAGGAAATCTGCCAGATCATGAAGGCCTACGACGTCAGCTTCTCGCTGGGCGATGGCCTGCGTCCGGGCTCGGTGGCCGACGCCAACGACGCCGCGCAGTTCGGCGAGCTGGAGACCCTCGGCGAGCTGACCCGCATCGCCTGGAAGCATGACGTCCAGGTGCTGATCGAAGGCCCCGGCCACGTGCCGATGCACCTGATCAAGGAGAACATGGACAAGCAGCTGGAGTGCTGCGACGAGGCGCCGTTCTACACCCTCGGCCCGCTGACCACCGACATCGCGCCGGGCTACGACCACATCACCTCGGGCATCGGCGCGGCGATGATCGGCTGGTTCGGCTGCGCCATGCTCTGCTACGTCACGCCCAAGGAGCACCTGGGCCTGCCGAACAAGGATGACGTGAAGACCGGCATCATCACCTACAAGATCGCCGCGCACGCCGCCGACCTCGCCAAGGGCCACCCGGGCGCGCAGATCCGCGACAACGCGCTGTCCAAGGCGCGCTTCGAGTTCCGCTGGGAAGACCAGTTCAACCTCGGCCTGGACCCGGACACCGCCCGCGCCTTCCACGACGAGACCCTGCCCAAGGACTCGGCCAAGGTCGCGCACTTCTGCTCCATGTGCGGGCCGAAGTTCTGCTCCATGAAAATCACCCAGGAAGTCCGCGACTACGCCAAGGTGAATGGCCTGACCGATGAGCAGAAGGCCATCGAGGCCGGCTTCCAGGAGCAGGCCGCGCGCTTCAAGGACGAAGGCTCGGTGATCTACAAGCAGGTCTGACGACCTGGCCACAGGCTACAGGCCGCAGGCTGCAGGCGTAGAGCCGCTCTTGCCTGCAGCCTGTCGCCTGAAGCCTGCCGCCCATTCCAACAACTTACGAGCCTTGCACCCATCGTGACTGCTATCGACTATTCACCGAGCTTCGCCGTGGGCAGCGCCCAGCGTGTGCTCGGCCTGCGCGACCTGTTCTCCCTCTGGTTCTCCCTGGGCATCGGCCTGATGGTGCTGCAGACCGGCGCGCTGCTGGCGCCGGGCCTGGGCCTGGCCGGCGCGCTGGGCGCGATCCTGCTCGGCACCCTGGTCGGCGTATTGCTGCTGGCCAGCGCCGGGGTGATCGGCACCGACACCGGCCTGTCCGCCATGGCCTCGCTCAAGCTCAGCCTGGGCAGCCACGGCGCCGCGCTGCCGGCGCTGCTCAACCTGCTGCAGCTGATCGGCTGGGGCGCCTTCGAGATCATCGTCATGCGCGACGCCGCCAGCCTGCTGGCGAGCCGCGCTTTCGGCGAGGGCAGCACCTGGACCAGCCCGGCCCTGTGGACCCTGGTGTTCGGTGCGCTGGCGACCCTGCTGGCGGTGGCCGGCCCGCTGGCCTTCGTGCGCAAGGTGCTGCGCCGCTGGGGCATCTGGCTGCTGCTCGCCGCGTGCGTGTGGCTGACCTTCGACCTGTTCCAGCGCGCCGACCTCGCCGCGCTCTGGGCCAAGGCCGGCGACGGCTCGCTGTCCTTCGCCGTGGGCTTCGACATCGCCATCGCCATGCCGCTGTCGTGGCTGCCACTGATTGCCGACTACTCGCGCTTCGGCAAACGCGCCGGGCACACCTTCACCGGTGCGGCGCTGGGCTTCTTCATCGGCTGCTTCTGGCTGATGGGCCTGGGCGTGGCCTACACCCTGGCGTTCGCCCAGGGCAGTGACGCCAATGCACTGCTGCTGGCGCTGGCTGGCGCCGGCATGGGCATTCCGTTGCTGCTGATCCTGCTCGACGAGTCGGAGAAGGCCTTCGCCGACATCCACTCGGCGGCGGTGTCCAGCGGCATCCTGCTGCCGCTCAAGGTCGAGTGGCTGGCCCTGGCCATCGGCGTGATCTGCACCCTGATCGCCTGGTTCGCGCCGCTGGCGCAGTACCAGAACTTCCTGTTGCTGATCGGCTCGGTGTTCGCGCCGTTGTTCGGCGTGGTGCTGGTCGACCACTTCGTCCTGCGTCGCCGTGCGCCCGCCGCAATCCCCCACGGCCTGCGCTGGGGCTCGCTGCTGGCCTGGGGCGGTGGCGTGGTGGTGTATCACCTGTTGGCGAACTACCAGCCGGACCTGGGCGCGACCTTGCCGGCGCTGGTGGTAGCCGGCGTGCTGCAGCTGTTGCTGGGGCGTGCGGGTGTGAAGGTGCCGGCTTCGGCCTGATGCGGTTCGCGAGCAAGCTCGCTCCTACAAGAGCCGGAACACCAATGTTCACCCTGTAGGAGCGAGCTTGCTCGCGAACCCGCCCAATGCCGGCCTGGCCGGCTGATCGCGGATGAATCCGCTCCTACGCACAGGTTGAACTCGGCGTAGGAGCGGACTCCGTCCGCGATGACTTTCCGGCGGCTCAGGGCTTACTTACTGTGCTCCCCGCCCCGGGAAGTAATAGGTCTTCACGATACCGTTCAGGCGCGGATACGGAATCTTCAGCTCCGGGTGTCCGACCGAGTGCGGGGCGATGCGGTCGATGTCGTATTTCAGCGTCAGCGCGCCGAAGGTCAGGGCGAAATGCTCGGTGGGCTGGAACGGCCAGTCCTTCGAGAAGTTCGGGTCCTGCTCGTCCAGCTTGTTCTGCAGGATCCACGCCTGGTGCGCCATGCGCGCCACCTTCCAGAAGTTGTCCTGCTGGCCGGGCTGGAGAATGTCCTGCAGGCTGAGCACCTTGTGGATGCGTCGATCATAATTGATGAAAGCGCGGCCCGGCTGGCCGTACTCGCCGCCGCTGAAGCGATAGCTGGACAGCTCGATGATCACCAGACCGTCATGCTGTTCGCGGATCTTGGCCTGCAGGTAGGAGCTCCAGCCGGGCTGGGCGGAATCCAGGAAGCGTTTTTCGTAGACATCGAGGCTGGCGGGCGCGGCGCCTTCGCCGTCGCGGGCGAGTTGCAGCAGCTGGGCATTGATCGCCTCGTTGAGCGCCGGCTCGTCGTCGAAGCTGACGCTGTCTAGATTGAACAGAGGGCATTGCTCGCCCTGGCAGCCCGGCTTCTGGTGTTCGAAGGCGGTATGACGGGCGGCCAGCGGTTCGTCGAGGCCGGGCTTGAACAGCCCCTGGCATGCCCCCAATAACAGGCAGATGCTGCCCAGGGCTGCAAGTTTCAGAAGTCGCATGGGAATCCTTGTCGTTGACGTTCGCCGGCAATGGAGTGGTTCGACCGCCATCGGCGCTGCCGGTTCGGCGGCTGATTATGAACCACTTTGCGAACCCCGGCTGCGTGCGGTGGTCACAGCCAGTCCGGCCGCCCGCCTGGCGGCAAAAGAGGCTGCGTCGCCCTCGGCGGCGCGATAGGATGGCGCGAAGTTCAACGTACTGATCAGCAGGAACGGGAGTAGGAACGGGATGTCGGAAACGTTCAAACCAGGCCCCCAGGACATCGAGATCCAGAAGCGCGAGCAGTGCTTCAAGGGCTTCTACAAGGTCGACCGCCTGCACCTGCGGCATCGCCAGTTCGCCGGCGGCATGGGCCCGGTGCTCAAGCGCGAGTTGTTCGTGCGCCACGATGCCGTGTGCGTGCTGCCCTACGATCCACAACGCGATGAAGTGGTGCTGATCGAGCAGTTCCGCGTCGGCGCCATGGACGCCGGGGTCAATCCCTGGCTGATGGAGCTGGTCGCCGGGCTGATCGACAAGGACGAGGAGCCCGAAGAGGTCGCCCGCCGCGAAGCGGTGGAAGAGGCCGGCCTGACCCTCGGCGCACTCTGGCCGATCGCCCAGTATCTGCCGTCGCCCGGCGGCAGCAACGAGCTGGTGCATCTGTTCGTCGGTCGCTGCGACAGCAGCAACGCCTCGGGCATCCACGGGCTGGAGGAGGAGGGCGAGGACATCCGCGTCCACGTCATGCCGTTCGAGGAAGCACTGCAGGCCGTGCGTGACGGTCGCATCAACAACGCGGCGAGCATGCTCGCCCTGCAATGGCTGGCGCTCAATCGCGCCGAGGTAAGGGGGTTATGGGTGTGAATCTGCTGCGCGAGCGCTATCGCGTCGACCTGGCGGGGTTGCAGGCGACCTGCGAGGCGAACTACTTGCGCCTGATGCGCCTGTTGCCGGAAATGCGCGAGGCCCAGGTCTCGCGCCGCGTGGCGCTCAGCGAAGGCGAGCGGCTGCTCGGCGTGCTGGCGCTGGACGTGATCGAAGCCTGTCCCTACACCACCGTGCTGCAGGTGCGCCAGGAGCTGGGCCTGCCCTGGCTGCCGGCGCCCAAGCTGGAAGTACGGGTCTACCACGACGCGCGCATGGCCGAAGTGGTCGGCGCCGAGCAGGCGCGCCGCCTGCTGGCGATCTACCCCTATCCGAACCAGGCGATGCACCAGCCGGACGAGAAGAACCAGCTCAACCAGTTCCTCGGCGAATGGCTGAGTCACTGCCTGTCCTGCGGCCACGAGCTGGAGCCGGTGCTGCAACGCTGACATTGCTTTAATGGCCACCTGCCATGATAGGCTGCGCGCCCATCGAACACTCGTGCCCCTAACTGTGATCTGTGACGCTTTCCCGGTTTGCCCAGGGGGGCGCCTGTCACCATACTCGTCACGAATCCCCCGCACGCCCGCCTCACAGGAGAAGGCGCATTGCCCACCCAGCCCACCGCTTCCGATTCCGTCGTGGTCGTCCAGCTGTCCGACAGCCACCTGTTCGCGCAGGAGAACGGCCGTCTGCTGGGCATGGACACCGCCGACAGCCTGACCCAGGTCGTACGTCTGGTGGGCGAGGAGCAGCCGGCGATCGATCTGGTGCTGGCCACGGGTGACCTGTCCCAGGATGGTTCGGTCGAGTCCTACCAGCGGTTCCGCGCCATCACCGCGCCGATCGCTGCGCCGACCCGCTGGTTCCCCGGCAATCACGACGAAATGGCGCCGATGCGCGAAGCCGCCGCCGGCACCGACCTGCTCGACCCGGTGATCGACCTGGGCGCCTGGCGGGTGATCCTGCTGGACTCCACCATCCCCGGCGCGGTGCCGGGGCAGATGACCGTCGAGCAGGTCCAGTTGCTGGAGCGCGCCATCCAGGAGGCGCCGGACAAGCACCTGCTGATCAGCTTCCACCATCACCCGGTGCCCATCGGCAGCCAGTGGATGGACCGCATCGGCATCTACAACCCCGAGCGCCTGTTCGCCGTCATCGACCGCTACCCGAATGTGCGCTGCCTGCTCTGGGGCCATGTGCACCAGGAAATCGACCAGATGCGCGGCGATGTGCGCCTGCTCGCCTCGCCGTCCACCTGCGTGCAGTTCACCCCAGGCAGCGAGGACTTCTGCGTCGACAGTCCGGCACCGGGCTACCGCTGGCTGCGCCTGATGGCCGATGGCGAAGTGCAGACCGGCGTGTCGCGGGTTACCGGCATCGACTTCGAGGTCGACTACAGCATCAAGGGTTACTGACGCGCCGCCAGGGGGGCGTTGCGACGCTGACCCACTTGCGGCATGCCACTTGCAGCTTGTAGCCTCCCGGCCCATGACCGCATTCCTCTATATCCACGGCTTCAACAGCTCGCCCGGTTCGCAGAAGGCCCGCCAGTTCACGGCCGCCCTGCAACGCCTGGGGCTGGCCGACCAGTTGCGCGTGCCTGCGCTGCACCATCACCCGCGCCAGGCCATGGCGCAGCTGGAAGCCGCCGTTGCCGAACTGGGCCAGCCGCTGCTGATCGGCAGCTCCCTGGGCGGCTATTACTCGACGTACCTGGCCGAGCGCCATGGCCTCAAGGCCGTGCTGATAAACCCGGCCGTGGCACCGCACCGGCTGTTCGACGGCCAGCTCGGCGCGCAGACCAACTACTACAGCGGCGAGACCTGGGAACTGACCCTCGATCACGTCGCCGCGCTGGCGGAACTGGAAGTCCCGGCCCCCGTGGATGGCTCGCGCTACCAGGTGTGGCTGCAGACCGCCGACGAGACCCTCGACTACCGCGCCGCCGAGCGTTACTACCGCCGCGCCGCGCTGCGCATCGAAGCCGGCGGCGACCACAGCTTCCAGCGCTTCGTCAGCCAGTTGCCGGCACTCCTGGCCTTCGCCGGGGTGCCGTCCAGCCAGTGGCGCGACGTCGATTTCGCCGAATTTGAAGCCATCACCTCTTCGACTGATTGAGCAGGAACCCCATGGCCCAGCAGAACGCCTATAACGCAGACGCCATCGAGGTTCTCTCCGGCCTCGACCCGGTGCGCAAGCGCCCGGGCATGTATACCGACACCTCGCGGCCCAACCACCTGGCCCAGGAAGTCATCGACAACAGCGTCGACGAAGCCCTCGCCGGCCACGCCAAGAGCGTGCAGGTGATCCTCCACGAGGACAACTCGCTGGAAGTGATCGACGATGGCCGCGGCATGCCGGTGGACATCCACCCCGAAGAAGGCGTGCCCGGTGTCGAGCTGATCCTCACCAAGCTGCATGCCGGCGGCAAGTTCTCCAACAAGAACTACCAGTTCTCCGGCGGCCTGCACGGCGTCGGCATCTCGGTGGTGAACGCGCTGTCGACCGTGGTCGAGGTGCGCGTCAAGCGTGACGGCAACGAATACCGCATGACCTTCGCCGACGGCTTCAAGTCCAGCGACCTGGAAGTGATCGGCACCGTCGGCAAGCGCAACACTGGCACCAGCGTGCACTTCTGGCCGGACGCCAAGTACTTCGACTCGCACAAGTTCTCGGTCAGCCGCCTCAAGCACGTGCTCAAGGCCAAGGCCGTACTCTGCCCGGGGCTGCTGGTCAGCTTCGAGGACAAGTCCAGCGGCGAGCGCGTCGAATGGCACTACGAGGACGGCCTGCGTTCCTACCTGGTCGACTCCGTCTCCGAGAACCTGCGCCTGCCCGACGAGCCGTTCTGCGGCTCGCTGGCCGGCAACAAGGAAGCGGTGGACTGGGCCCTGCTGTGGCTGCCCGAGGGCGGCGAATCGGTGCAGGAAAGCTACGTCAACCTGATCCCCACTGCCCAGGGCGGCACCCACGTCAACGGCCTGCGCCAGGGCCTGCTGGACGCCATGCGCGAGTTCTGCGAATTCCGCAACCTGCTGCCGCGCGGCGTCAAGCTCGCCCCGGAAGACGTCTGGGAGCGCATCGCCTTCGTCCTCTCGATGAAGATGCAGGAGCCGCAGTTCTCCGGCCAGACCAAGGAGCGCCTGTCCTCCCGCGAGGCCGCCGCGTTCGTCTCCGGCGTGGTCAAGGACGCCTTCAGCCTGTGGCTCAACGCCCACCCCGAGCTGGGCCTGCAGCTGGCCGAACTGGCCATCAGCAACGCCGGCCGCCGCCTCAAGGCGGGCAAGAAGGTCGAGCGCAAGAAGATCACCCAGGGCCCGGCGCTGCCGGGCAAGCTGGCCGACTGCGCCGGGCAGGACCCGATGCGCGCCGAGCTGTTCCTGGTGGAGGGTGACTCCGCCGGTGGTTCGGCCAAGCAGGCGCGGGACAAGGAGTTCCAGGCGATCATGCCGCTGCGCGGGAAGATCCTGAATACCTGGGAAGTGGACGGCGGCGAAGTGCTCGCTAGCCAGGAAGTCCACGACATCGCCGTGGCCATCGGCGTCGATCCGGGCGCGGCCGACCTCAGCCAGCTGCGCTACGGCAAGATCTGCATCCTCGCCGACGCCGACTCCGACGGCCTGCACATCGCCACCCTGCTGTGCGCGCTGTTCGTCCGTCACTTCCGCCCGCTGGTGGAAGCCGGCCACGTCTACGTCGCCATGCCGCCGCTGTTCCGCATCGACCTGGGCAAGGAAGTCTTCTACGCCCTGGACGAGGCCGAGCGCGACGGCATCCTCGACCGCCTGGCCGCCGAGAAGCGCCGGGGCAAGCCGCAGGTCACCCGATTCAAGGGCCTGGGCGAGATGAACCCGCCGCAGCTGCGCGAAACCACCATGGACCCGAACACCCGCCGGCTGGTCCAGCTGACCCTGGAAGACGCCGAGGGCACTCTGGAGATCATGGACATGCTGCTGGCCAAGAAACGCGCCGGCGACCGCAAGTCCTGGCTGGAAACCAAGGGCAACCTGGCGGACTTCGCCTGATGCGCTGGCTGCTGGCCTCGCTCGGCCTGCTCGCCAGCCTCACGGTTGCCGCCCAGGCGCCGGCCGAGGCGCCCGCCCAGACCGCAAAAGCGGCCGCGCCGGCTGCCGCTCCGGTGGCGCCGGCGGCGTTGCAGTTCGTCGCCGAGCACCCGGTGGACGGCATGCCCAGCGGCAACCTGTCCGGGCTGGCGCTGTGCGGCGACGAGATGTGGACGGTGTCCGACCGCGACGACGATCGTATCTACCGCCTGCTGATCGACGAAACGCCGGGCAAGGCCTGGCAGGCCAGTGCCGAGCCCTTCGTGGTGCCCGGTACGCCGGAAAGCGGGCTGTCCTGGGGCGCCAAGGCGCGTGTCAGCGTCGGCGGCCTGCTGCGCGGCGGCGCCATGGATTTCGAAGGCATCACCTGCGACCAGGCGGGCAACCGCTACGTGGTCAGCGAAGGCTACGCCGCCGTCCTGCTGCTGCCCGCCGCCGGCGAGCCGAGCTGGCTGCCGCTGCCGCAGAGCCTGCTGCGCCAGGCTCGCGCCAGTGGCCTGCTGATGGAGTTCAACGCACTCTACGAAGGCATCGCCGTCAGCGCCGATGGCAAGCAGCTGTGGCTGGCTGCCGAGCGCCAGCGCCGCGGGCTGCTCAAGGTGCACAACGAGAACGGCAGCTGGAAGTGCGCCGGCAACTGCGTCCTGCTCAGCGAAGGCGGCACCGCGCTGCCGCCGCCGGAGCTGGGCGGCGACCGCGCGTTGCCGATCGATTTCTCCGACCTCGCGCTGTACAAGGACAAGCTGTTCACCCTGGAGCGCCTGGCGCACCAGATCTGCCGCCGCGACCCGAATACCGGTGCGCAGGAGCTGTGCTGGTCGTTCGCCGCTGGCGCCCTGGCCCCGGAGCGGCGCTACGACCTGCCCTACGGCGTGGCCGAGGCCCTGGTGCTCGACGACAAGGGTGTCTGGATCGGCCTGGACAACGGCGATCACGCCCGCGCCGATGGCGATATCCGTCCCTTTGTGCTGCGCTTCGCCGCGCCGGCCGGTGGCTGGCTGGGTGGCAAGTGAGCGACGTGGCGCCGGGCAGGCGGATGGGCAAGGTCATGATGTTCCTCGCCTGGGGCGCGGGCATCCTGCTCGCCACCCACTATTTCGGCGCCTGGGAAACCCGCCAGCACAATCCCAATCCGCAGCCGCAATCGACCCGCGTCAACGGCGATGTGGAGGTGCGGCTGGTGGGCAATCGCGCCGGCCACTATGTGGTGGACGGCCTGATCGGCGACGAGAAGGTCACCTTCATGCTCGATACCGGCGCCACCCAGGTGGCCCTGCCGAAGCGCCTGGCGGATCGCCTGGGGCTCAAGCTCGGCGCACCGATCACCCTGGACACCGCCAATGGCCGCAGCCAGGGCTGGCGTACGCGCCTGCCCAGCCTGCAGCTTGGCGACATCCGCCTGACCGATGTGCCGGCGCTGATCGCGCCGGGCATGGAAGGCGACGAAGTGCTGCTCGGCATGAGCGCACTCAGACAACTGGATTTCACCCAGCAGGACGGCACCCTGGTGCTGCGCCAGCGATCTACACCGTGAGGCACGCATGAGCGAAACCCTCGATCTGAGTCTGGAGGGCGTGGAGCGCCGGTCACTGGCCGACTTCACCGAACAGGCTTACCTGAACTACTCCATGTACGTGATCATGGACCGCGCCCTGCCGCACATCGGCGACGGCCTGAAGCCCGTGCAGCGGCGCATCGTCTACGCCATGAGCGAACTGGGCCTGGACGCCGATTCCAAGCACAAGAAGTCGGCGCGTACCGTCGGTGACGTGCTGGGTAAATACCACCCCCACGGCGACTCGGCGTGCTACGAAGCCATGGTGCTGATGGCCCAGCCGTTCTCCTACCGCTACCCGCTGGTGGATGGCCAGGGCAACTGGGGTGCGCCGGACGATCCCAAGTCCTTCGCCGCCATGCGATACACCGAGGCGCGTCTGTCGCGCTACGCCGAGACCCTGCTGTCCGAGCTGGGCCAGGGCACCGCGGACTGGGTGCCGAACTTCGACGGCACCATGAACGAGCCGGCCGTGCTGCCGGCGCGCCTGCCCAACCTGCTGCTCAACGGCACCACCGGCATTGCCGTGGGCATGGCCACCGACATTCCGCCGCACAACCTGCGCGAAGTGGCCGCGGCCTGCATCCGTCTGCTGGATGAGCCGCAGGCGACCATCGTCCACCTGATGGAACACGTGCAGGGCCCGGACTTCCCCACCGAGGCGGAAATCATCACCCCGCGCGCCGACCTGCAGAAGATCTACGAAACCGGCCGTGGCTCGGTGCGCATGCGCGCCGTGTACCGCGTCGAGGACGGCGACATCGTGGTCACCGCGCTGCCGCACCAGGTCTCGGGTGCCAAGGTGCTGGAGCAGATCGCCGGGCAGATGCAGGCCAAGAAGCTGCCGATGGTGGCCGACCTGCGCGACGAGTCGGACCACGAGAACCCGACCCGTATCGTCATCATCCCGCGCTCCAACCGCGTGGACGCCGAAGAGCTGATGACCCACCTGTTCGCCACCACCGACCTGGAAAGCTCGTACCGGGTGAACATGAACGTCATCGGCCTGGACGGCAAACCCCAGGTCAAGGATCTGCGCCAGGTGCTCAGCGAGTGGCTGACCTACCGCACCGACACCGTGCGTCGCCGCCTGCAGTTCCGCCTGGACAAGGTCGAGAAGCGCCTGCACCTGTTGGAAGGCCTGCTGGTCGCCTTCCTCAATCTCGACGAAGTCATCCACATCATCCGCACCGAGGACCAGCCCAAACCGGTGCTGATGCAGCGCTTCGAGCTCTCCGAGCTACAGGCCGACTACATCCTCGACACCCGCCTGCGTCAGCTGGCGCGCCTGGAAGAGATGAAGATCCGCGGCGAGCAGGACGAGCTGGCCAAGGAGCGCGCCAAACTGCTGGCCATCCTGGGTTCCAACGCCAAGCTGCGCAAACTGGTGCGCGACGAACTGCTGGCCGACGCCGAGACCTACGGCGACGACCGTCGTTCGCCCATCGTCGCCCGCGCCGAAGCCCGCGCCCTGTCGGAAACCGAGCTGATGCCGACCGAGCCGGTGACCGTGGTGCTCTCCGAGAAGGGCTGGGTGCGTTGCGCCAAGGGCCACGACATCGACGCCACCGGCCTGTCGTACAAGGCCGGCGACGGCTTCAAGGTGGCTGCGCCGGGCCGTTCGAATCAGTACGCGGTGTTCATCGACTCCACTGGCCGCAGCTATTCGCTGGCCGCCCATAGCCTGCCGTCGGCCCGCGGCCAGGGCGAGCCGCTGACCGGCCGCCTGACCCCGCCGCCGGGGGCGAGCTTCGACCGCGTGCTGCTGCCCGAGGACAGCGCGCTGTACGTGCTGGCATCGGATGCCGGCTACGGCTTCGTCGCCAAGGGCGAGGACATGCAGGCCAAGAACAAGGCCGGCAAGGCGCTGCTCAGTCTGCCCAATGGCGCGCAGGTCATGGCGCCGCGTCCGGTCAACGACCTGGAGCAGGACTGGATCGCCGCCGTCACCACCGAAGGCCGTCTGCTGCTGTTCAAGGTCTCCGACCTGCCGCAGCTGGCCAAGGGCAAGGGCAACAAGATCATCAGCGTGCCGGGCGATCGCGTGGCGAGCCGCGAGGAGTACCTCACCGACCTCGCCGTTCTTCCGACGGGCGCGACCCTGGTGCTGCAGGCCGGCAAGCGGACGCTCTCGCTCAAGGGTGACGACCTGGAGCACTACAAGGGCGAAAGGGGCCGTCGGGGCAACAAACTGCCGCGCGGTTTCCAGCGAGTGGACGCCTTGCTGGTAGAATCGCTGTCTCAGGATTGAAACGCGGTTGGATACATCCTGCCTCTGGAGCTGAGGCGCCGGTTAGGGGATGATACGTCCCTTTAGGCAACCGGCGCCTTTGTGCGTTGCCTGAATTTTTATTCGTTTTGTTGGAAGTAGCGCCGATATTCGGCGAATGACGGTGATCCAGATGAGCGCATTACGCGCCTTGGCCTATCTTTCCCTCGTCAGCCTGCTCGGGCTGGCGGGCTGCACGGTGAATCGACCCACCCAGCTGTACCAGCTGGATGCGGGTGCCGTTCCGGTTCCGGAACGTGACAACGGTGTCGCTGTGCTCCTCGGTCCGGTATCCCTGGCCGATTACCTGAAGCGCGAGACCATGGTCCAGCGCCAGGCTGACGGAATCCTCAACCTGTCCACCGAGGCCCGCTGGGCCGGCAGCCTGGAGACCAACGTCAGCCAGCAGCTGATGCGCCTGCTCTCCAGCGAGCTGGATAGCACCAAGCTCGCGCTGTTCCCGGAAAAGCCCGGCTTCACCCCGCAGGTCCAGGTCATGCTGACCATCAGTCGCCTGGACTCCGGCCCCAAGGAGCCGGCGGTGCTGGAAGCGCGCTGGCGCCTGCTCGATCCGAAGGGCGAGCTGCGTGACAGCCGCGTCTTCCGCGAGCAGGAGGAACACTCGGGCAGCGTGCAGGACCAGGTGCGCGCCCAGGGTGACCTGCTGCGCAAGCTGTCGGTGCAGCTGGCGCGCGACGTGCGTCCGGTGGCGACCGCGGTGGCCGAGCAACAGGCCGCGCCGCCGCGCAAGCCGGTGGTGGCCAACACCGAGCCGGTGGCCAAGCCCAAGGAAGAGGGACCGAAGATTCCGCTGGTGGTGCCGATCCGCACCGATGTCGAGGTCTACCGGTTCTAGGTCGGGCTTTCCACGATGCCTCCTGCCACGGCCCGCTGAGCTCCGCTCCGCGGGCCGTTTCGTTGCTGTCGGGCCTGCGTTTGACATCTTCTTGACGGCCGCTGTGCTATCAACGCGCGCTGGTGCAGGTTGCTGGGCGCACGGACTTTTCCGCGCGGAACCTGCAAGAGACTCGCGCGTGTCGTCATTCTCCTCAACTTCCGTTATGCCGGCCGATACTGCCCTGGGCCGCCAGACGCTTTGCGTGATGCTGGCGGCACTGGTGCCGTTCCTGCTCGGCGTGCAGGGCGATGCCTTCGTCGGCTTCGATTCGCGCTTCGTGCTGTTCGCCCGCGAAATGCTGCGCCACGGGCCGGGCTGGTTCCCGACCACCTACGGCGCGCCCTATCCGGACTATCCGGCGACCTCGACCGTCCTCACCTATCTGCTGTCGCTGCCCCAGGGGCGCGTCAGCGAGTTCACCGCCTGGCTGCCCACTGCCGTGGCGGCAGCGATCTGCACTGGCGTGGTCTATCGCCTGGTGGCGCCGCTCTCCCGCCAATGGGCGCTGATCAGCGTGTCCATGCTGTTGCTCACCGCCACCTTCGTCAGCGAGACGCGCGCGGTGTCCCTCGACCTGATGGTCGCCGCCGTGGGGCTGCTGGCCTTCTACGTCGCCTTCCACGCCGAGCGCCATGGCGTGGCGGGCCTGCTGCTGCGCCTGTTGCCGCTGCTGCTCGCCGGATTCGCGCTGCGCGGCCCGCTGGGGCTGGTGGTGCCGGCCGGCATGGTGTGCAGCCAGCTGCTGCTGGATCGGCGCTGGAAGGCGCTGTTCGGCTTCTCCGCGGGCGCGCTGGCGCTGCTGATCGTCTGCGTACTCGGCTTGATCGCCCTGGCGCGCTCGAGTGGCGGCGAGGAGTTCGTCGGAGACGTCCTGCGCATGCAGGTGATCGGTCGCCTGGACGGCAGCGCCGGCTCCAGCGACGCGCTCTACTACTTCCGCAGTTCGCTGGGCAACTACGCCCTGGCGTTCCCGCTGGCGCTGCCGGCCCTGCTGTTGCTGTGGCAGCGCCGCAATGACCCGGCGGCCCGCCTGGTGGCCGGTTGCGCCCTGGCGGCCCTGGTGGTGATGGCCGGTCTGTCGGTGCCGCAGGCGAAGAAGGCCCGCTACATCATTGCCGTCGCGCCCCTGGCGGCGATCATCGCCGGCTACCCGTTCATGGTCGCCGGCGGCCGCCTGGCCGGCCTGCTGCGCGGTGTGCTGCGCGGCCTCTGGCTGGCGCTGCCGGTGCTGCTGCTGGCGGGGGTGTGGTTCGCCTGGCGGCGTTATCCCCAGGAGCTGGCCGGTCTCGGCTGGCGCCTGCCGCTGTGCATTGCCCTGCTGGCCGGGTTGCTCGTGCTGGCGGCGCTGCGCTGGCGGCAGCCGGCCACTGCGGCACTGTGTGCGGCGCTGGCGTTGTGGGGCGGCTACATCCTGGTGTTCGAGCCGGTGGAGCATCGCCTGTACGATTCGCAGGCCTTCTCCGCCGAGGTTGCCCGTCAACTGGACGCCAGCCCGGCGCCGCTGGTGCTCTACGGCATGGGACGGGACGCGCAGGCGATCAAGCTGATGGTCAACCTCGATCGCGACCTGCAGCCGCAGTTCCCCAGCTCTGCGCAGCAGCTCGCCGCCCTGCGCGGGCCGCTGCTGCTGGTGATCGAAGCGCACGACCTGGCGCGCCTGTCCGCCGAACTGCCCGGCCTGCCGCCGCCGCTGTTCAGTGGCCGCTTCAGCAACGACGACTACCGTCTGCTGCGCCTTGCGGGAGCGAGCCCGTCGCCGTGAGGAAAGCGTTCCCGACCCTGCTCGCCGGCAGCCTGCTGCTGGGCGGATGCAACGACTCCGATACCCAGGACCAGCTGGAGCGCAGCCAGGCGTTCTTCCGCCAGCACCCGCTGCCGGCGCTGCAGATCGTTGCGGGCAACGGCAGCTTCGTCCTGCCGCTGCTGCCCGACACCCAGTACTACGCGGAGAACAACCACCGCGAGGGGCACCTGCTGCGCAGCGAGCAGCGCTATCCGGACCTGCCTTACCCGCCGGCCATGGCGTTCTTCGCCCAGACCTTCTGGCTGGCGAAGAATGCCGAGGCGCTCCAGGTGCCGCTGGTGGTGCACCTGGGCGACGTGGTGGAGAACTCCACCGTCGCCAGCCAGTGGCAGACCGCCAGCGGCGCCATGCGCACTCTGGAGGAGCGCGGCGTGCCCTACAGCATCGTCACCGGCGAGCGCGACGTGCGCAGTGCGGCGACGGCGGATGACCAGCGCTCCTTCCTCGACGAGTTCAAGGACCATTTCGGCCCGCAGCGCGCCGCCTGGCAGAGCACCTATGTCGGCAGCGATCCCAGGGGCCTGAGCCAGGTCCACCTGTTCCAGCGCTATGGCCAGTCGTTCCTCCTGCTGGCGCTCGACTGGAGCCCCTCGGAGGCCACCCTGGCCTGGGCCCAGGCGGTACTCGACGAGCACTCGCACATCCCGGCGATCCTGGTTTCGCACAACATCCTGCGGCGCAATGCCGAAGGCGTGGCGGAGTTGTCCCGCGAGGGCAGCGCCAGTGGTCCGTTGCTCTGGGAGCGGCTGATCCGCCGCAACGACCAGGTGTTCCTCACGCTCAGCGCCCATGCCGATGGCGCGGCGCATGTGCGGATGCTCAACGACCTGGGGCACAGCGTCGACATGATCATGGTCGACTACCAGCACCAGTACCTGGGCGGCAACGGCCTGCTGCAACTGCTGGAGCTGGACCTGCGGCACAACCGCCTGGGGGCGCTGGCGCTGTCGCCCTGGGTGCTGTGGAAGCAGCAGTTCTACCCGCAGGCCTACCGGCCCTGTGCTTCGCCGCAGGCGCTGGGCGATTGCGACCAGTTGATGCCGCAGGCGTCGCCAGGATGGGACAACCGTTTCCAGATCGAGCTGGACTACCAGGCGCGCTTTGCCGGCTTCCAGGGCTACAGCGCGCGCTTGCCGCTACAGAGTGGCACCGCTTCGCTGCTGGAGCAGCTGCAGGCGCAGCTCGCTCCGCGCTGAATCAGGCGTCGCGGCGCAGCAGGCGACGCAGGCCGATGCCGCCCAGGGCCAGCAACAGGCAGGGCAGCCAGACCCAGCGCGCTTCCGAGATCAGCACTTCGACGCCGCGCGCGCTGAGGAAGCGCGACAGGCCGATGGGCGAGACTTCGATCGGGTGGAAGGGCAGGAAGTAGCGCTGCTCGCTCCACGGCCAGAACCAGGCGACCCCCAGGCCGCCATCGGTCATGGCGTCCAGCACACTGTGCGAGGCGGTCGCCAGGCCGATCCACAGGCCGGCCTTCAGCGGGCCGCTATCGAGCAGGCGGCAGCACAGCGCGCCGAGCACTCCGATGCACGCGGCGAACAGCAGCGAATGGCTGAAACCGCGGTGGCCGAAGGCGTCGTGGTAGGCGATGCCGAGCTTGAAGGCGACCACGTCGAGGTCGGGCAGGCAGGCGGCAAGCATGCCTGCCAGCAGCAGGCGCGGCGGGATGAAGCGCGAGCCGAGCGCCAGGCCGACGGCCAGCGCCGGCAGGGGATGGGTGATCAGGGTGGTCATGGAATCCGTTCCACGTGGGGCCGGGCGGCCCCCGTCTCTCTTATTGCGGGTCAGGTGGTGCGCAGTGCGCGCATGCGCGACAGCTGGCGTTCGAGCATCGAAGGATAAGGCTCTTTCAGCCACTCCACACAGCAGGCATTTTCCGGGCTGGCGATCGGACGGATGCGTGCGCGCTCGCGGACTTTTTCGTCGTCGCCGATGGATTTCTCCACCAGCAGCAGGTTGCGGCTGTGCTGGCTGAGGGCCAGGGCGTCCTGGGCGGCGCTGTCCTGCAGCAGCTCGGCCTGCTCCAGGTCGGCGACGTCCTCGCCCAGCACCAGGCCCAGTTGCAGTTGCAGGGTAATGCCGCTGTCGGCCACCTCGATCTGCAGGGCATGGCCCAGGGCACGCATCAGCTCGCCGCAGCACAGCGCGTTGGTGAGGAATTCCTCGTCCTGGTCGCGGCTGTGGAAGAGGATCAGGCTGCCGCCGTCGCTGAGGGTGTACAGCGTGCCCTTGTACAGGCGCGCGGCCTGTTCCAGGCAGTCACGGTAGCGCTCCAGCAGGTCCACCAGACGCGCGCGGGGCAGGCGGCGCAGCTGTTCCTGGGCGCCCAGCTGCACGGCCAGCACGGCGCTGGTGCCGGCGGAAACCGGCTCCGGCTCGGCTTCGGGCTCTTCCTCGACGCCGATCTCGTCGTCGGTCTCATCC
Organism: Pseudomonas nitroreducens; assembly: GCF_014204515.1. Taxonomy (GTDB): domain Bacteria; phylum Pseudomonadota; class Gammaproteobacteria; order Pseudomonadales; family Pseudomonadaceae; genus Pseudomonas; species Pseudomonas nitritireducens_A. The sequence goes on from NZ_JACHLI010000029.1 coordinate 20,039, forward strand.
TCAGCCAGTGCCGCGAATTCTTCCTCGGGGAAGTCGTCATCGGCGCTGGGTTTGCGGCGGGCTGCGGGGGCGAGCAGTTCGTCGTCGGAGAAGATGTTTTCGTCGAATTCGTGCTCATCGCCGGCCTGGACGTCACCCAGTGCGGGCTCCTTGGCGGCGGCCTTGGGCGCAGCCTTCGGCCGCGGCGCAGGGGCACTGACCACCGGCTCGGGCGCTGGCGGCTTCTCCGGTACCAGGCGCGACTGCAGCTGGCGCGCGAGGTCGCCGATCTCGTTCTGCAGGTCGGCGCCCGGCGCGGGGTCGTCCGGGTCGCGCAGCCAGACACGAAGCTGTAACAGGGGTGTGGAAATCTGCCGGCCCAGACGCAGACCGAAGGTCAGCGTGAGCAGCAGCAGGATCAGGCTGATCAGCCCCATGCTCTGCAGGCTGACGGTCATCGGCTGCTCGAACTGGTGCATGTCGAGGCTGATGCGCAGGTGCCCGGCGATCACTTCCTGGAAGGTGATGGGCGTGGAGTACAGGCCCTCGGCATCACCCAGCAGGCCCTGCTTGGGGCGGGTGCCGGATTCGGCGAGGATGCGGTTGTCCACGCTGTAGATGGCGGCGTGGGCCACCAGCGGGTTCTTGGTCAGGTTGTTGAGCAGCACGTTGAGGCTGAGGATGTCGTTGGACACCAGCAGCTCGGTGGCGGACTGTGCCGTCTGCGTGGTCAGGCTCTGGCCCAGGGCATCGGCCTGCTGCTGCATGGCCTGCTTGAACTGCATGCCCATCACCCAGGCGTAGATCACCAGGGCGGCGGCCACCAGCAGCAGACCGTGGATGGCGATCCGCAAGGCGATCGGCACGCGGCGCTGGCGCAGGGCGTGGAAGAGCAGCAGGAAGAAATTGTCGGGCTTGACGGAGGTGGGCCGGGTCACAGCGGGCTCGGTCTTCTTTAAGGGCAGATGCCGGGCAGTATAACGAGGCCCTACCGGGGGGCAAAGCGCCGCAGGCGCTGTCAAGGCGGCGAAAGTCGGCGTGGGCCGCCGAACCTGCGTCCATTCCGATCGACGGCGCCGTGCTTCCAGGGGGCGAGCGGAGCATCCGCCGGCGGTGAAAGCAGGTAGAATGTCGGCCTTTTTTCCATGGCGGAGACAGCGCCTTGCGCGAGATCGTCCTGATCAACATCACCGGGGAAGACCGCCCCGGCCTCACCGCGGCCATTACCGGCGTCCTCGCCCAGGGCGGCGTGAACATCCTCGACATCGGCCAGGCGGTGATCCATGACACCCTGTCCTTCGGCATCCTGGTGGAAATCCCGGATGACGAGCGGGCCAAGTCGGTGCTCAAGGACGTGCTGTTCACGGCCTACAAGCTCGACCAGCAGGTGCGCTTCACGCCGGTGTCCGAAGACGATTACCGCCTGTGGGTCGGTGGCCAGGGCAAGCCCCGCCACATCGTCACCCTGCTGACCCGGCGGGTGACCGCCGAGCAGTTGCAGCGGGTCAGCTCGATCACCGCCAAGTACGGCCTGAACATCGACCAGATCGATCGCCTGTCCGGGCGCATGCCGCTGGACATGCCGGCCGACCAGGGCAAGGGCTGCATCGAGTTCTCCGTGCGTGGCGAGCCCGCCAATCCGGCCGCCCTGCGCGCCGAGTTCCTCAGCGTGGCCCAGGAGCTCAACGTCGACATCGCCTTCCAGCAGGATTCGGTGTTCCGCCGCAACCGTCGCCTGGCGGTGTTCGACATGGACTCGACGCTGATCGAGGCCGAGGTGATCGACGAGCTGGCCAAGGCCGCCGGCGTCGGCGAGCAGGTCTCGGAAATCACCGAGCGCGCCATGCGCGGCGAGCTGGATTTCCGCGCCAGCTTCAAGGAGCGCCTGGCGTTGCTGCAGGGCCTCTCCGAGGACGTGCTGGAAGAGATCGGCGCGTCGCTGCGTCTGACCGAGGGCGCCGAGACCCTGTTCGCCGAACTCAAGCGCCTGGGCTACAAGACTGCGATCCTTTCCGGCGGTTTCAGCTACTTCGCCAAGCAGCTGCAGGCCAAGCTGGGGATCGACTACGTGTTCGCCAACGAACTGCAGATCGTCGACGGTAAGCTGACCGGCGTGGCCATCGAGCCCATCGTCGACGCCCAGCGCAAGGCCGACCTGCTGCGCGAGCTGGCGGCGAAGGAAGGCCTGCAGCTTGAACAGACGATTGCCGTGGGCGACGGCGCCAACGACCTGCCGATGCTCGGCCTGGCCGGCCTGGGCGTGGCCTTCCGCGCCAAGCCGCTGGTCAAGCAGTCGGCCAAGCAGGCGATCTCCACCCTCGGGCTGGATGGCATCCTCTATCTGCTGGGCTTCCGTGACCGCGAAGGCGCCTGACTGGCGCTGCTCAACGCCGGAATGAAAAAGCCGCCCCTTGGGGCGGCTTTTTTGTTTGGCATGGGCACGCTGTGAAGTGAACCCGATCGCGGACAGAGTCCGCTCCTACGCCAAGGCCGGACGTAGGAGCGGACTCCGTCCGCGATGGTTTCTCCCCCAATGCCGAAACTGCACGGTGACTACTCGTCCGACGCGAAGTCGTAGTCCATCGCCTGGCTCGGGCCCTGCAGGTAGCGGCCCTGGATGTAGTTGGCGCCGGCCTGCCAGAGCGTGGCCAGGGCGCTGGCGCTTTCCACCATGGGCACGATGGTCAGCTTGGCCTGGGCATGCAGGCTGGCCATCAGGGTCTTGAGGTTTTCCTGGTTCTCGGCGGCGCTCAGGTCCTGCACGTAGGAGCCGTCGACCTTCACGAAGTCGACATTCATGTGCTTGAGCGTGTTGAACGGGTTCAGCGCGCAACCGAACTGGCACAGGGCGATCTGGCAGTGCAGCTCGGCCAGGCCCTGGCTGAGCGCCTTGGCCTGGCGCAGGTAGGCGATGGCGTCCGGCTCGTTGATCTGCACGATCAGCGCATCGGCCGGCAGGCGCGAAGCCTTCAGCGCCACGCTGAGCCACGGCAGCAGCTCGGGGTCCTGCAGGCTGGGGCCGGAGAGGTGCACGAACAGCTTGGTCTCGTGGCCCTTGGCACGGTGCTCGGAGAGCAGCTTGATCGAGTTGAGCAGCACCCAGCGGTCGATCTTCTCCGACAGCCCGGCAGTCTTCGCCGCATTGAGGAAGTCCGCCGGCGGCACTTCCTCGCCCTGCGGATTGAGCAGGCGCAGCAGCACTTCGTAGTGTTCGTGGGTATCGCCGCGCAGGCTGATGATCGGCTGGAACAGCAGGCGGAAGCTGTTCTGCTCCAGCGCCTGGCGGATGATCGCGGCGATATCGCCGCGGTAGGCGGCGGCGGCCAGTTCATCGGCCGGGTTGTAGGTCTTCAGGCCGTTGCCGTCCTTCTGCGCCACTTCGTCGGCGGCGCGATGGGCGCGCTCGATGACGTCCTGGGCGCGGGTGGTCTTCTCGTCCAGGCCGGCGACGCCGATGGACAGGGTGACCTGGGCGGTGCGGCCGTGGATGTCGAACAGGTGGCTCTCGACCTTCTTCAGCAGTGCCTGGAAGCGCGCCCCGGATTGCTCCGGGTCTTCCCCTGGCAGCAGCACGGCAAACACGTCGTCGCTCAGGCGCGCCAGTTGCGCCTGTTCGGGGAACTGGCCGCGCAGCAGGTTGCCCAGGTCGGCCAGCAGCAGGTCGATACTGGCCACGCCGAGGTTGAGCTGCAGGGCCTGGGCGCGGTCCAGCTGCATGTAGGCGAAGGTCGCCGGCTGGCCGGCGGTCACTGCGCGCTCCACGGCGCTGTCCATCAGGTCGAGGAAGTGCGCGCGGTTGTACAGGCCGGTGACCAGGTCCTGGCTGCTGACTTCGCGCAGCTTCTCTTCGAGCTGGGCGTTGTCGGTCTCGGCGCGGATCACTACCTGGATGCACGGCTCGCCGTCGTAGGTGGCCGGCGAGAAGGTCATGCGCGCGGCAAAGGCCTGGCCGTCGCTGCGGATGCCGCTGCAGGCCAGCTCGACGTTGTCTTCGCCGCTTTCCTTGGTGAGGTGGTAGCCCTTGAGGAAATCCTTGAAGTTGCCCTGGTCGCAGCCGGCGATCAGGTCGATCATCGGCATGCCTTCCAGTTCCTCGGCGTCCTCGTAGCCGAACAGGCCGACGTAGGCGCGGTTGGCGTAGATGTGCATGCCGTCGTGGACGTAGGTGATGGCGTCCACCGAGCTGTCGAGCAACAACTGGCAGCGCTTCTCCGCTTCGCGCAGGGCGACTTCGGCGGAGCGTCGCGCGCGGCGCTCCTCGAGGTTGGCCAGCTCGCGGTTGGCTACCAGGATCAGGCGTTCATCCTCGCCCTGCGGCAGGGCATCCTGGGCGCCGAGTGCGAGGGCCTCGGTGACGGCGTCGGAATCGTTGCCGCCGACCAGCTGGATGAAGGGGATGTCCTTGGCCTGACGACGGATCGCGCCCAGCGCTTCGCTGGGATCCAGCGCCTCGGCTTCGGGGGCGGCGATCAGCAGGTCCCAGCCCTGGGGCAGGACGTCCGTCAGGTCTTCACTGGAAGTGATGCGGTGGACGCGGGTCGCACGACCGGCGTTGCGGAACAGGCTGACCAGGCGCTCGGCTTCGTTCTGCGAGTCTTCCAGGATCAGCAGGCGGATGGTTTTCTTTTCATTGGCCATGGGGAAGGCTGCTTATACCGCGCTGGACGGCAGCAAAAAGGCGACGAATGGGAAGTCTCCGGAATCTACAGAGACTTCCACAGCGAGTCAAAGTCTTCCTCCCCGCCAGGCCCACGAGCGTTCGGTGCTGTGATGGGCTTATCGCTCGGGGCGCCCGCCGCGTCCTGCGCCTGGTATTCGAACTGGGTGAAGCTGGCAGTGGCGGTGACCTTGCGCGTCAGGCTGGCGCGGCGCTCGTCGCCCTGCAGGTTGATCTGCACGCGGTTGCCTTCCTGGAAGGGCAGGCGCGGGGTGATGACGGTGGCCGGGCGGGAGATCGCGGCGATTTCCGGCAGCAGCAGGGCGCGCAGGTACTGGCTGCCCTGTTCGGTCTTGCGCAGCAGTTGCAGGCCGCAGGGCTGGGCCAGCGGAGCGATCAGCTCGATGCCCATCTGCGTGCCGCCACCGCGTACCTGGCGGATCCAGCGCACCACGGCGATGCTCCAGCTCTGCTCCGGGGAATCCTGGATGCCGAGCAGTTCACCGGCCTGCAGCTGGCTGGGGATTTCCTTCGGCCAGGTCAGGCAGTAGCCGCCGGGGCTGTGGTTGACGATGGCCAGGGTGTAGATCGGGTAGTCGTCGCGCGGGGTTTCCTGCGTCGAGCTGACGCCGGTGTCTTCGCTGCTGCGCGGCGCGGTGTATTCGATTTCCTCCAGCGGCATGCCGGGCTGCCAGTCGTTGACCTTCTGCGCATCGAAGGCGCTGGACCAGGCATCGTTGGTCTCCGCCTTGAAGGAGGGGGCCTGCTCCTGCACCTGGATCTTCAGTACGTCGGCGAAGCTGCGGCGCCCGGCGAGGAAGTAGTGCAGGGCGCTCATGCCGATGCACAGGGTCAGCTGGCCCTGGCCGGGGGTGCGGTTGAAGGTGCGTTCGGCGATGTCGCCCCAGGCCGCCGCGAGGTGCTGCAGCAGGTCGATGCTGACGCCTTCGGGGACCTTCAGGCGCGCCTTGGGACGGTCCTCGGCGCTGAGCATCAGGTATTCGCGGATCTGGTCCACCAGCGGTTGCGGGTCGATGCCCAGGCCGCCGCCGAGATCGCTTTCCTTGAACAGGGTGCGGTAGCGCGGCGGGCCGTCGACCTGCGGCATCACCACGAACAGGGTGGAGGGCTGGTCGGCGGCCTGCACCCTGACCTGCGAGCTCCAGCCTTCGAGGACTTCGGCGACGCGGGCGATGTTGTTCTGGCGCATCTGGTTGCAGCGCGACGAGCCGAGCATCAGTGCCACCAGGTAGGACTGCTCGATGGACAGCCCCTGGGACTGCCGCGCCAGGGCATCGCGCACCGGAGTGTTCTGCAGGCCGTGCTGGCGGGCGAGCTGGTAGAGCTGATGCAGCTCCAGCCAGAGGTGTTCGGGTACCGGGCAGTACAGCTGCGAGGCTCGCACCAGCGGGCCGCAGAGGCTGCGGATGGCGCGCTGGATGGCGGCGGTCATCACCTGGGCGCGTTCGCGGGTGAAGCGCGATGCCTCGCGCACGGCGATCAGCTTGTAGCCGATGGCCAGGTGGTTCTGCAGGGCCTGGCAGAGGTTGGCGACCTTGCGCGGACGCTCGTCGAGGACGATGGACTGGTTGAGGAAGTGCCGTTCCAGGTTGTGGCAGACGAAGTGGACTTCCGGGCGGATCAGTTCCAGCAGTTGCAGGCGCGTCTCCACCGGGAGCTTGAGCTGATTGAGCTCGATCAGCCCCTGGTAGAGCTGGCGCGCGGTCTCCCCCAGGTTGGCCTTGGGCAGATGGTCCAGCCAGTTTTTCAGCTCGCGCGTGTTGGCGTTGCAGAAACTCAGGCTCTCGTGCGTCGGCGTGGGGACACGTAGAAACTGCTGGGGACTGTTGTCCATGGTTGGAATGGTTTCTCCACAAGCTGGCCCGTTGTACGAGCCAGTTGGTCATAGCTGTCGGCTTTTTCCGAACTCTAGCAGCATCCGCCGCCCACCGCAGCCCATCGCCCGGCTGGTGCGACGCTGTATCAGGCGCGTTACGAAGTCCCGGTGATCTGCCGCTTCAATGCGTCACGGGCGGAGTCCTGCGCGCTGCTGCGCACCCAGCCGTCGCCCTGGGCGAGTACGGCGTGGGCGGCCCAGTCGAGCAGGTCCTGGCGGCGGCAGACGCCGGTGTTGCCCTTGCCGGCGCCGGCCACCACCTTGTAGACCAGCTGGTCCTGGCGGCCGCGCTGGTCCGGGTGGTCGTCGATCACCTGGCGCACGGCCCAGGCGTCACCGCTCAGGGCGTTGCTGTAGCAGGCGCCGAGGAGAATGTCTTCGGCGTTCAGGCGCTGCGCCTGGGCGTGCTCCTGGGCCAGTTGGAGAATCTTCAGCAGGTCGTCGAACTGCACGTCGATGTAGGAATCCATCTTGCGCAGCGCGTGGTAGAGGTCTTCCGGCGCGGGGCCGGCGGGCAGCTTCGGGCTGGCCGGCAGACGCGCCAGCGGTGCGGGATAGCGGCGCCAGGCGAACAGGCCGTTGAAGGCCACGGCGACGGCCAGGATCAGCACCACGTTGAGCAGCACCGGGCTGAGTACATAGTGGAAGCCCAGGGCGCTGATCGCCGGCCCACCGGACACCGCCGCCAGCGCGGTGGCGCCACCCGGTGGATGGATGCAACGGGCGTAGTGCATGACCAGGATCGCCGCGCCGACGGCGAGTGCGGGGGTGAAGGGCTGGCCGGGGAAGAGCTTCTGGCAGATCACCCCGACGATGGCCGAGAGGACCTGGCCGCCGAGCACCGCCCAGGGCTGCGACAGCGCGCCGTGGGGGACGGCGAACAGCAGCACGGCGCTGGCGCCCATGGAGGCAACGACCCAGATGGCGGCTTCGCTGGGCAGGACCCAGTGGGTAACGGCGTAGATGACGGCGATGCCGCACAGCGCTCCGAGGGCGGAGAGCCATTTTTCCAGATGGCTGGTGGCGTTGGCCCGCCATCCCATCAGGTGCAGGAAACGATTCATGGCAGATCACTAGCACGATGAGGCGAAGAACAGTGGCGGGCAGCTCGTGGGCCGCCCGCCTTATTGCCGCGGGGCTCAGCCCTGGCGCGCGCTACCCAGGCGTTCGCCCATGCGCACGGCGCTGGTGGCGGCGAGGTTTTCCGCCCAGCTCACCTGCTGCGGTCCGAACAGCACAATGGCGGTGGAGCCCAGCTTGAAGCGGCCCAGCTCGGCGCCTTTCTCCAGATGGATCGGCGCGCGGGCGGCTTCGTCGTAGGAGAACGACTTCAGCTCGCGCTTGGGCGGTGTGACCAGACCGGCCCAGACGGTTTCGATGGAGGCGACGATCATCGCCCCTACCAGAACCACCGCCATCGGCCCGCGCTCGGTGTCGAAAATGCACACCACGCGCTCGTTGCGGGCGAACAGCTCCGGCACCTGTTCGGCGGTCAGCTGGTTCACCGAGAACAGCCGGCCCGGCACGTAGACCATCTCGCGCAGGGTGCCGGCCAGCGGCATGTGCACGCGGTGGTAGTCCTTGGGCGACAGGTAGACGGTGGCGAACTCACCGCCCATGAACGGCGCGGCGCGCTCGGCGTCGCCGCCCAGCAGTTCCATCAGGCTGTAGCTGTGGCCCTTGGCCTGGAACACGCGGCCGTGCTCGATCGGGCCGAGCTGGCTGATGGCGCCGTCGGCGGGGCAGAGCACCGCGCCGGGCGTTTCGTCCAGCGGGCGGGCGCCGTCCTTCAGGGCACGGGTGAAGAAGGCGTTGAAGTGTTCGTAGGCCGCCAGGTCCTCGACCTGGGCTTCGCGCATGTCCACCCGGTAGCGGCGGGCGAACCAGGGGATCAGGCGGTCCTTGAACCAGGGCGCGCGGCATTCCGCGGCGCAGCCGATCAGGCGCGACAGCAGGTGATGCGGCAGCAGGTACTGGCTGAGGATGAACAGACGATCTTTGAACGACATTCCTTAAACCTCTACGGGGGTGTCGGGATGGTTGCCCCATTCCGACCAGGATCCGGCATAGCCCTTGACCCGCGGATAGCCGAGGGCCTTGGCCACCAGGTAGGTGAAGCCGGAGCGGTGGTGGGTCTGGCAGTGGGTGATCACTTCCTTGTCCTTGGTGATGCCCAGGTCCTCGAGGATCTGCGGCATATCGGTACGGATGCGCAGGGCGCGGGCCGGGTCCATGCCGGCGGTCCATTCGAAATTGACGGCGCCGGGCACATGGCCGGCCTTGGCGGCGAGGACCTTCTGGCCGCTGTACTCGCTGGGGTTGCGGGCGTCCCAGACGGCCAGGTCGGCGGCGCCCAGGCGGCTCTGCAGGTATTCGCGAGTGGCGGTGGGTTCGTCGTGCAGGGTCAGCGGCAGTGGGCCGCCGGCCGGCGCCGGGACGTCCTCGGAGAGCGGCAGGCCGTCGGCGAGCCAGGCGTGCAGGCCGCCGTCGACGTAGTGGTACTTGTCGTGGCCGATCACGTCCAGCAGCCAGATGAAGCGGCCGGCCCAGCCGCCGCCTTCGTCGTCGTAGACCACATAGACGGCAGCGGGGTTGTGGCCCAGCTCGCCGAACAGCGCTTCCAGGTCGGCCTTGGCCGGCAGCAGGCCCGGAGCCGGGGTGCCGCCCAGCTGGGTGCGCGCGGGGGCGACGAAGCGGGCGCCGGGAATGTGGCCCTGGGCGTAGCGCGCGGCGCTGGTGAGGTCGACCAGGATCAGTTCGGGAGCGTCGAGACGGCTGGCAAGCTCGGCCGGTTCGATCACCAGCGGCAGGGCGGAGAAGGCGGACATGGCGGAGTCTCCCGGTGGAAAAGGTGGGGGAGGCAACGTGAGCAGGCGCCCTGGGCTACCCCGTGAGGGCGGTCAGTTTAAAGGCGGCGCGGCGGGGCGCAAAGCTTTCGTGGTTCAGCCGCCCCGCGCCATCTGCTTCACCGCGTGCTCGATGCATTGCACGGTACGGCCGAAGGCCTGGGCGTGGAGGTCGGCCAGCGGCTGGCCGTGGCGGTCGCAGACCACCAGCATGACCACCCGCGCGCCGTTGCCCAGCGAGCGCAGCAGCAGGTGTTCGCTGGGCAGCAGGGCCTTCAGCGAACCGGGGATCAGCGCCGAGAACTCGGCCATATTGCTCGGGCTCAGGCGCAGCTGACCGGGTTGTTGCAGGAGTTTGCGCAGCACCGGGCTGGCGGCCACCTCCAGCTTGAAGTCGCCGATCTCGCTGTCCAGGCCGAAATGCCGGCGCGCCTGCAGCCAGCTGCCGCCCTTGTCCGCCAGCAGGATCAGCCCGCGTTGCAGTCCGCAGGCCTGCAACGCGGCGCTGGCGCAGTCGAGCAGTTGCACGGCGTTGCCGAACGGGCTGGGCGTCTGCATCAGGCGGGTGCAGTGCTGGCGCCAGTCGGCGAGGGTGTCCGGTGCCTTGGCCGACTCCTCGGCCTTCGGGCCGTTCAGCCAGCGCTTGGCGTCCCAGGGCCAGAGCAGCGCCTGGGCGGGGTGCCAGAGCAGCGGCCGGGCGTGGCGCCGCGCGCTCTGTGCGGCGAGGCCATGGACGGTCTGCTGCAGTTCATCCAGCGGCATCTGCAGGTAAAGGCAGGTCAGGCGCTGCCAGCGCAGCATGTGCACGCCGCCCCAGGACTGGTGCGCTGCCATGGCGATGCTGTTGGCCAGCAGGATGGTGTTGGCAGGACGGGTCAGCCAGCGTTGCAGTTCCGGATCGGCATCCAGGCGTTGCTGCTGACCCAGCGCTTCATGTTCGGTGTGCGCCACATGCAGCGCGCGTACCAGCAGACGTTTGTCGTCGCTGAGCAGGGCGTAGCCCTGGGCTACCCAGTCCGGCAGGCGCCAGCGCTGGGCGAGTTCGCGGCACAGCGGCAGCAGGCGGGTGCCGAGCAGTTCCAGTTCGACCTCGCTGCTGCAGCGCCCCAGGCCGTAGACCTGGCGCTGCCAGGCTTCGATCAGCTCCGGGCGGGCGGTGGCCAGCGCCCACAGCGGAGCGAGGGTGAACAGGCTGCCCCAGTGGATTTCCTGCCACAGCCGCGCCAGGCGGTTGGCGAACAGGCCGCTGGCCTGCTGCATGGCGTGCCGGCTGATCAGCAGTAGCTGGCTCAGCGCCCGCGGCATCTGCGCCTCGGGCACTGCCGGCAGGCTGTCGAGCAGTTGGCTGGCGCGGGCCAGCCCCAGGCGATTGAGGGCGACTTCCAGGCTTTCCGCCGGGTTGTCCCGCGCGCTTTCGGCGCGGTTGACCTCGCGCAGGATGGCGAAGGCCAGGGTTGGCGCGTCCTGCAACAGGTCGGCGATGTCGCGGATCGAGCGCCGGCTATCGTTCAGCGCACGGCGGATGTCGTCGCGCTGCTCCAGCGGAACCGGCAAAGGCAGATCTTCCAGCTGGTCGAGCCAGGCCTTGAGACGCTCTGGTTGAAGCATTTGCTTGGACATGCGTGAGGCGCCGAACTGGTTTTTAGTGTTTTCGGCCTATAGTCTTGCCCGAAATCTCCGATAACAACAGGGAGGCGGGATTCGTGCCTCTCAATTTGTCCACAGTTTCAGTCCGGTCCTCATGGCAAAAATCATCGGCATCATCGTCATCCTCGGCAGTGTCATCGGGGGCTTCATGCTCTCGGGCGGCAAGATCGCGGCCATCATCCAGCCGTTCGAAGTGCTGATCATCGGCGGCGCCGCGCTGGGTGCGTTTCTCCAGGCGAACCCCGGCAGCACCTTCATGACCGTGCTGAAGAAGGCGCCGAAGATGTTCGGCAACCGCTTCACCCACACCTTCTACCTGGAAGTACTGGGCATGCTCTACGAGGTGCTCAACAAGAGCCGCCGCGAAGGCATGATGGCCATCGAGGCCGATGTCGAAGACCCGGCCGCCAGCCCGATCTTCAGCAAGTACCCGGCGCTGCTCAAGGACGAACGCATGACCGCGTACGTCTGCGATTACCTGCGCATCATGTCCTCCGGCAACATGGCGCCCCACGAGCTGGAAGGCCTGTTCGACATGGAGCTGGGGAGCCTCAAGGAAGACCTCGAGCACCCGTCCCACGCGGTGACCCGCGTCGCCGACGGCCTGCCCGGCTTCGGTATCGTCGCCGCGGTACTGGGTATCGTGATCACCATGTCCCTGCTCGGCCAGGGCAGCCAGGCCGAGATCGGCCACCACGTCGCTGCGGCGCTGGTGGGTACCTTCCTCGGTATTCTCGCCGCCTACGGCTTCGTCGGCCCGCTGGCCAACGCCCTGGAGCACGACGCCAAGGAAGAGCTGAACCTGTACGAGGCGATCAAGGCCTGCCTGGTGGCGTCCGCTTCCGGCATGCCGCCGTCGCTGGCGGTGGAGTTCGGCCGCAAGGTGCTGCTGCCGGCGCACCGTCCGAGCTTCAGCGAGCTGGAGCAGGCCGTTCGCGGTCGCTGATGGGTCGTCTGACGCATGGATAACAACCAGCCGATCATCGTCAAGCGCATCAAGCGCTATGCCGCCGGCCACCATGGCGGTGGCTGGAAGATCGCCTTCGCCGACTTCGCCACCGCCATGATGGCGTTCTTCCTCGTGCTCTGGCTGCTGTCCTCGGCCACGCCGGAACAGAAGAAGGCCATCTCCGGCTACTTCCAGGACCCCATCGGTTTCACCGAGAGCGCCAGCCCCTACGTCATCGACCTGGGCGGCACGCCGACGCCGGCGCCGGACAAGACCCTGAACCCGCAGATCCAGGCCCAGCCGGATGCCGACGAGACGCGGATCAACCCGGACGAGAATGCCAAGATCACCGAGCAGCAGGCCCAGGACGTCGCCGAGCAGGTGGAGAAGGAGCGTCTGGAGTTGCTGCTGCAGGAGCTGCAGAACAAGGTCGACGAGAACCCGACCCTGAAGCGCTTCAAGGACCAGATTCTCTTCGAGATCACCCAGGACGGCCTGCGCATCCAGATCGTCGACTCGGACAACCGGCCGATGTTCGACCTGGGCAGCGCGCGTCTGCAGCCTTACTTCGAAGACATCCTGCTGGCGCTGGCCGAGACCATCCAGCAGGTACCGAACAAGATCAGCATCAGCGGCCACACCGACGCCAAGCCCTACGCTGGCAACGGCGACTTCGGCAACTGGGAGCTTTCGGCCAACCGCGCCAACGCCGCGCGCCGCGCGCTGGAAGCCGGCGGCTACCCGGAAGACCAGATCGCCCGCGTGGTGGGCTATGCCTCGTCCGCGCTGTTCGACCGCGACAAACCGCTCAACCCGGTGAACCGCCGCATCGACATCATCGTCCTGACCAAGAAGGCCCAGCGCGCCATCGAAGGGCAGGATGGCGGCGCCGAGAAACCGGCCGAGGGCGCGGCGCCGGCTGGCGCTCCGGGTGCAGTCGCGCCGACACCGCCGGGCGGCGCGCCAGCCAAACCGGCGAACGGCCAGGCCGATCCGTTACCACCTGACCAACTCAAGCAGAAGCTCAACCTGTTCGACGACGGCGGCACGCTGAAGCTCGATGAGCTGAACAAGCAGCAGTGAGAAAGCAGAAGGCCAGCTGGAAAGCTGGCCTTCTTCGTGTAGGACGGATGAAGCGGAACGCTTTATGCGCTCTACAAGATTAGCGACAAGTGCTCTGGTAGGAGCGGACTTTGTCCGCGATCCGGCCACCAGGCCGGCTCTCCAGCCCTGACAACTGTCCCGGCTACGCCGGGATTTCGCGGAGAAGCTCCGCTCCTACAGGTTCGGACAACGCCGCCGCTGCGGAGTCACCCGCCGATCAATACTCATCTTCCGGCAAGCTCGCGAGGATATGCCGGTAGCTGGCCATCCGCTGTGGCGAGATGCGTCCATCCTCCAGCGCCTTGAGCAGCGCGCAGCCCGGTTCGCGGTCGTGCTTGCAGTCGCGGAAGCGGCAGTGGCCGAGCAGGTCGTGGAACTCGATGAAGCCCGCTTCCACGTCGTCACGGCTGACATGGCCGAGGCCGAATTCGCGGATGCCGGGGGAGTCGATCAGGTCGCCGCCGGCGGGGAAGTGGAACAGCCGCGCGGTGGTGGTGGTGTGGGTGCCCTTGCCGGTGACTTCCGAGAGGTCGCCGACGCGGGTATCGACGCCCGGCAGCAGCGCGTTGACCAGCGACGACTTGCCCACGCCCGACTGGCCGACGAACACGCTGACGTGCTCGTTCAGCGCGGCGCGCAGGGCGTCCAGCGCCAGGCCGTTGGCGGCCGAGACCTCCAGCAGCGGGTAGCCCAGCTCACGGTAGGTGCCCAGCAGCGAGTCGAGGAAGGGTGCGTTCTCCTCGTCGATCAGGTCGGCCTTGTTCAGCAGCAGCAGCGGCTTGATCCCGGCGTGCTCGGCGGCCACCAGGTAGCGGTCGATCAGGTTGGCGTGGGGCTCGGGGCGCGGGGCGAAGACGATGACGATGCGGTCGACGTTGGCCGCCACCGGCTTGAGCACGCCACGCATGTCCGGGCGGCGCAGCTCGGAGGTACGCGGCAGTTGCGCGACGATCACGCCGATTCCCTGGTTGCCCGGGCGCCAGACCACCTGGTCGCCGGTCACCAGCGGTGGCAGGTTGGCGCGCAGGTGGCAGCGGAATACCTGGCCGGCGGCGTCGCCGTCCTGGGCCTCGACTTCCACCTGCACCCCGAAGTGGGCGATCACCTGGCCGGTCTGTTCCGGGCCGAGGTCGCCGCCTTCCAGTTCTTCCAGGGCACGCGATTCGCGTTTGGCAGCGCGGGCAGCACGCTCTTCCTGGACTTTTTCGATCCGCCAGCTCTGCCGGCGGGTGAGGTGACGCTTGGCCATAGGGTATCCACAGGGAAAATCGCGCCGCAGTTTAGCATGCGCACGCCCGCTTCCCGCTAAACTAGAGGGCTGAGCTGAGGAGCCCCATCATGCAGAACCCGCAGAACCTGATCTGGATCGACCTGGAAATGACCGGGCTGGACCCGGACAAGGACGTCATCATCGAGATGGCGACCATCGTCACCGACAGCGACCTGAACATCCTCGAGGAAGGCCCGGTGATCGCCGTGCACCAGAGCGAGGAGCTGCTCGCCGGCATGGACGAGTGGAACACCCGCCAGCACGGCCAGTCCGGCCTGACCCAGCGCGTGCGCGAAAGCACGATCTCGGCGGCCGAAGCCGAAGCCATGACCATCGCCTTCCTGGAAAAGTGGGTGCCCAAGCGCAGTTCGCCGATCTGCGGCAACAGCATCTGCCAGGACCGCCGTTTCCTCTATCGCCACATGCCGAAGCTGGAAGGCTACTTCCACTACCGCAACCTGGACGTCTCCACCCTCAAGGAACTGGCCGCGCGCTGGGCGCCGTCGGTGCGCGACGGCTTCAAGAAGGGCAACACCCACCTGGCGCTGGATGACATTCGCGAGTCCATCGCCGAGCTGCGCTACTACCGCGAGCATTTCATCAAGCTCTGAGAGCGGCTGCAGGCGGCAGGCTGCAAGCCGCAGGCTAGAGCACGCTCGCCTGTAGCCTGTAGCCTAAAGCCCGTGGCGCGCCAGCGCCCACCCCACATGCTCGCGCACCAGTTCCGAAGGGAACTCCCGTCGCGCGCGCAGCGCCTCGATCACCGGGATGGTCGAAGGCGCATTGCCCAGGCCCACCGCCAGATTGCGCAGCCAGCGCTCGTAACCGGCGCGGCGCAACGGCGAGCCCTCGGTGCGGCTGAGGAATTGCTCTTCCGTCCACAGGAACAGCTCCGCCAGGTCGGCATTGTCCAGGCTGTGGCGCGGCTGGAAGTCGCCCTGGTCGGTGGCGCGGGCGAAGCGGTTCCACGGGCAGACCATCTGGCAGTCATCGCAGCCGAATACACGGTTGCCGATCAGCGGGCGCAGGTCCTCGGGGATCGGGCCCTTCAGCTCGATGGTCAGGTAGGAAATGCAGCGCCGCGCATCCAGCACATAGGGCGCGACGAAGGCGGCGGTGGGGCAGATGTCCATACAGGCCGAGCAGCGCCCGCAGTGTTCCGTGCCGTGCGGCTCGTCCACCGGCAGCGGCAGGTCGGTGAACAGCTCGCCGAGGAAGAAGTAGCTGCCCGCCTTGCGGTTCAGTACCAGGGTGTTCTTGCCGATCCAGCCCAGGCCCGATTGCTCGGCAATGGCCTTCTCCAGCACCGGCGCGCTGTCGACGAAGGCGCGGAAGCCGAACGGCCCGACCTGCTGCTGAATGCGCTCGGCCAGCTGCTGCAGGCGCTTGCGGATCAGCTTGTGGTAGTCGCGGCCCAGGGCGTAGCGCGACACGTAGGCCTTCTCGCCATCGCCCAGCACCTGCGCCATGCGCGTGTCGCCGGGCAGGTAGTCCATGCGCAGCGAAACCACCCGCAGGGTGCCGGGTACCAGTTCGTCCGGCCGCCAGCGCTTGCTGCCGTGGGCGCCCATGTAGTCCATCTCGCCGTGGTAGCCCGCGTCCAGCCAGCGCTGCAGGTGCGCGCCGTGTTCTTCCAGGTCGAGCCCGCTGATGCCGACCTGCTGGAAGCCGAGTTCGCGCCCCCAGTCCTTGATGGAGCGGGCGAGGTCGGCGTAGTCGAGCGTTGAATCGTGCATGGAAGGCGGGAAACGGAAGTCGGGGTGCGTATAATTCTGCCAGACCTTGCCGGCGTCGGCCCGTTCCTACGCCAAGGCGACACATTCTGCCGCCCGGAACCGCGATGACTGCCCACGACGAACTGCCCCTGAACCTCTACAGCGCCCAGCAGGTGCGCGACCTCGACGCGCGCCTGATCGCCGCCGGCACGCCCGGCTTCGAACTGATGCGCCGCGCTGCCCACGGCGCCTGGCGCGCCCTGCGCCGGCAATGGCCGGATGCCGACGAGATCACCGTGCTGGCCGGCCATGGCAACAATGCCGGCGATGGCTACCTGATCGCCGCCCTGGCCCAGCGTGCTGGCTGGAAGGTGCGCGTGCTGGCGGTGGGCGATGCCTCGCGCCTCTCCGGCGATGCCGCTTCGGCCCATGGCGAAGCGCGCTCGGTCGGCGTGGATATCGAAGCCTGGAGTGAGAACGCCGAACTGCGCGGCGTACTGGTGGACGCGTTGCTCGGCACCGGCCTGGGAGGCGAAGTACGCGCTCCCTATGCTGCGGCCATCGCGGCGATCGACAGCAGCGGCCTGCCGGTGCTGGCCGTGGACATTCCCTCCGGCCTCAGCGCTGATACCGGGCGCGTGCTCGGTTGTGCGGTGAAGGCCGACCTGACCGTGACCTTCATCGGCCTCAAGCTCGGCCTGTTCACGGCCGAGGGCCCGGATCAGTGCGGCGAACTGGTCTTCGACGGGCTCGATGCCGATCCGGCGCTGATCCCCCATGAGTGCCTGGCGCGCCGTCTCGCACCGGCTTCTCTCGCCCGGCTGGCCGCGCGCCCCAAGGCAGCGCACAAGGGCCAGTTCGGCCATGTCCTGGTGATCGGCGGCGATACCGGCATGGGCGGCGCCGTGCTGCTGGCAGCGGAAAGCGCGCTGCGCTGTGGCGCTGGGCTGGTTTCCCTGGCGACCCGCGCCGCCCATGTGCCGGCTGTGCTGGCGCGCCGGCCCGAGCTGATGGCGCGCGGTGTGTCGTCCTCGGCCGAAGTGCTGCGCCTCGCCGAGCGTGCGGACGTACTGATCGTTGGGCCGGGCGTTGGTCGCGAGGCCTGGGGGCGCGTGCAGGTCAGTGCGGCGGCCAGCCTCGATCGCCCACAGGTGTGGGATGCCGATGCGCTCAATCTGCTGGCCGAGGGTCTGGTTTCCCGTCCGTCCGGCGACTGGCTGATCACCCCGCATCCCGCCGAAGCGGCGCGCCTGCTGGGTATTTCCACCGCCGAGGTCCAGGCCGACCGGCCCAGGGCCGCACACGCATTGGCGCAGCGCTACCAGGCCGTGGTGGTGCTCAAGGGCGTCGGTTCGCTGGTTGCTTCCCCGGATGGCCGACTGGCGCTGTGCAACCACGGCCATCCCGCCATGGCCGGCGCCGGGCTGGGTGACGTGCTCTGCGGCATCCTCGGCGCGCTGCTGGCGCAGGGGCTGCCTACTTTCGATGCCGCCTGCCTGGCGGTCTGGATGCACGCGCGTGCCGGCGAGTCGCTGGGCGCGCAAGGCCGCGGCCTGGCTGCCGCTGATCTGATTCCTGCCGTTCGTCAGTTGCTCGAGGAGCTGTGCCCATGCCTGAACTGAATCTGTTCGCCGACGGCGAAGAGGCCATGGTCGACCTCGGTCGGCGGATCGCCGAGGCGACCGCTGGCCGCGGGATCATCTACCTGCACGGCGACCTGGGGGCGGGCAAGACCACGCTGTCGCGCGGCATCCTGCGGGGATTGGGCCATGGCGGCTCGGTCAAAAGCCCGACCTTCACCCTGGTCGAACCCTACGAAATCGGCGATCTGCGCGCCTTCCACTTCGACCTCTACCGCCTCGCCGATCCGGAGGAACTGGAGTTCCTCGGCATCCGCGATTACTTCGAAGGCGATGCCCTGTGCCTGATCGAGTGGGCCGAACGCGGCAAAGGCATTTTGCCAAAGGCCGACATGGACATTACCATTGTTCCGCATGCGGGCGGACGCATGCTGCGCCTCGACCCGCACGGAACACGGGGCGAAGCCTGGTGTGCCGCCCTGGCCACGGGAGCATAGAAAAAAGATGGGTTGGGGGTTGCGCCTTCGGGCGTTGTTTATCGGGGTGTCCGTTCTGCTGGCATTCGTTGCCGGTGAGGTTTCTGCCGCCACGCAAATCAAGAGCGTGCGCATCTGGCGTGCGCCGGACAACACGCGCCTGGTGTTCGATCTGTCCGGTCCCGTGCAGCACAGCCTGTTCACCCTCAGTGCGCCCAATCGCATCGTCGTCGACATCAACGGCGCGCAGATGGCCGCCGCCCTCGACAAGCTCAAGCTGAGCAACACACCGATCACCGCGATGCGTTCCGCCCAACGTTCGCCCACCGACCTGCGCCTGGTGCTGGACCTGAAGAATTCGGTCACGCCCAAGAGCTTCGTGCTGCCGCCCAACCAGCAGTACGGCAACCGCCTGGTCGTCGACCTTTATGACCAGGGCGCCGACATCGCCCCGGACGTCCCCGCGACCCCGACCCCCAGCGTGCCTGCCACGCCGGTCAGCCCTGCGCAGTCGGTCGCCAAGATTCCCGCGCCGAGCAGCGGCGGCAAGCGCGATGTCGTCATCGCCATCGACGCCGGCCACGGCGGCGAAGACCCCGGCGCGCTGGGCCCGAACGGCCTGCACGAGAAGAACATCACCCTGTCGATCGCCCGCGAACTGCAACGGCAGATCAACCAGATGAAGGGCTTCCGCGCCGAACTGACGCGTACCGGCGACTACTTCATCCCGCTGCGCAACCGCACCGTGATCGCTCGCAAGAAGGGCGCAGACCTGTTCGTCTCCATCCATGCCGACGCCGCGCCCAGCCGCAGCGCCTTCGGTGCCTCGGTGTTCGCCCTGTCCGATCGTGGCGCTACCTCCGAGACCGCCCGCTGGCTGGCCGACACGGAAAACCGCTCCGACCTCATCGGCGGCGACGGCGGCGTGAACCTCGACGACAAGGACAAGATGCTCGCCGGCGTACTGCTCGACCTGTCGATGACCGCCACCATGTCTTCCAGCCTGGACGTCGGCCACAAGGTGCTGACCAGCGTCGGCCGTGTTACCCCGCTGCACAAGCGTCGCGTGGAGCAGGCCGGCTTCATGGTGCTGAAGTCGCCGGACATCCCGTCGATCCTGGTGGAAACCGGCTTCATCTCCAACCCCAACGAATCCGCCAAGCTGGCCAGCGGCTCGCACCAGCAGGCGCTGGCGCGCTCCATTGCTGCCGGCGTGCGCCAGTACTTCGTGCAGACCCCGCCGCCGGGCACCTACATCGCCTCGCTGCGCGATGGCGGCCAGCTGGCTTCCGGCCCGCGCGAGTACGTCGTGCGTAGTGGCGACAGCCTGGCGATGGTGGCCAGCCGCTTCGATGTCAGCACCGCTTCGATCCGCAGCACCAACTCGCTCAAGAGCGATGAGCTGAAGATCGGCCAGGTGCTGAAGATTCCGGGCACCTCCCTGGCGTCGCAGCAATGACTGACGCTCGCCGCATCCAGCTGCTCACACCGCGGCTGGCGAACCAGATCGCTGCCGGCGAAGTGGTCGAACGACCTGCGTCGGTGATCAAGGAACTGCTGGAAAACTGCCTGGACGCCGGCGCCAAGCGCATCGACATCGAAGTCGAGCAGGGCGGCGTCAAGCTGCTGCGCGTGCGTGACGATGGCAGCGGCATCCCGGCGGACGACCTGCCGCTGGCCCTGGCGCGCCACGCCACCAGCAAGATCCGCGAACTCGAAGACCTGGAACGGGTGATGAGCCTGGGCTTCCGTGGCGAGGCGCTGGCCTCGATCAGCTCCGTCTCGCGCCTGACCCTGACTTCCCGCACCGCCGATGCCGAGCAGGCCTGGCAGGTGGAAGTCGAGGGCCGCGACATGGAGTCCACGGTGAAGCCGGCGGCCCACCCGGTGGGCACCAGCATCGAAGTGCGCGACCTGTTCTTCAACACCCCGGCGCGGCGCAAGTTCCTGCGTGCCGAGAAGACCGAATTCGACCACCTGCAGGAAGTCATCAAGCGCCTGGCGCTGGCGCGCTTCGACGTGGCCTTCCACCTGCGCCACAACGGCAAGACCATCCTCTCGCTGCATGAAGCCCGGGACGAAGCTTCCCGTGCCCGACGCGTGGGCGCCGTGTGCAGCTCCGGCTTCCTCGAACAGGCCATGCCCATCGAAGTGGAGCGCAACGGCCTGCACCTGTGGGGCTGGGTTGGCCTGCCGACCTTCTCGCGCAGCCAGCCGGACCTGCAGTATTTCTACGTGAACGGCCGCATGGTGCGCGACAAGCTGGTCGCCCACGCGGTGCGCCAGGCCTACCGCGACGTGCTGTACAACGGCCGTCATCCGACCTTCGTGCTGTTCTTCGAGGTCGATCCGTCGGTGGTGGACGTCAACGTTCACCCGACCAAGCATGAAGTGCGTTTCCGCGACGGTCGCATGGTCCATGACTTCCTCTACGGCACCCTGCACCGGGCGCTGGCGGAAGTGCGTCCGGACGACCAGCTGGCGCCGCCGGGAGCGACCACCCTGACCGTGCCGCGCCCCACCGGAGCGGAAGCCGGCGAGTTCGGCCCGCAGGGCGAGATGCGCCTGTCCGAGACGGTACTGGAAGCCCCGGCTGCCGCGCGCGCCTGGCAGCCGAGCGCGACATCGGGTGGTTCCGGTGGAGGCGGCGGTGGCTACAGCTACCAGCCCAATCGCCCGGAAATGCCGCCGATCCAGGAGGCCCAGGGCGCCTACAAGGCCTACTTCGCCCCGCTGTCCGAGCAAACGCCGCAGGCGCTGCCGGAAAGCAGCCAGGACGTGCCGCCGCTGGGCTATGCCCTGGCGCAGCTCAAGGGTATCTACATCCTCTCGGAGAACGCCCACGGCCTGGTGCTGGTGGACATGCACGCCGCCCACGAGCGGATCATGTACGAGCGCCTGAAGACCGCCATGGCCAGCGAAGGCCTGCGCGGCCAGCCGCTGCTGGTGCCGGAGTCCATTGCCGTCAGCGAGCGCGAGGCGGATTGCGCCGAGGAACATGGGGCCTGGTTCTCCAGGCTCGGCTTCGAGCTGCAGCGGCTCGGCCCGGAAACCCTGGCGATCCGTCAGATTCCCGCGCTGCTCAAACAGGCCGAAGCCACCCAGCTGGTGCGCGACGTGCTCGCCGACCTGCTGGAGTACGGCACCAGCGACCGCATCCAGGCGCACCTCAACGAGTTGCTCGGCACCATGGCCTGCCACGGCGCCGTGCGCGCCAATCGCCGCCTGACCCTGCCGGAGATGAACGGCCTGCTGCGCGACATGGAAGTGACCGAGCGCAGCGGCCAGTGCAACCACGGCCGGCCGACCTGGACCCAGCTGGGGCTCGACGAACTGGACAAGCTTTTCCTGCGCGGACGTTGATCTTCGTAAGCTTGCGTTCAGGAAAGTGCAGTAAACTGCGCGCCAATCGATTCAGCAGTGCGCAATAACCTGCGTTCAGTAATAACGAGCCTCCGATGTCCCTGCCTCCCGCGATATTTCTCATGGGCCCCACTGCCGCCGGCAAGACCGACCTGGCGCTGGAGCTGGCGCGTCTGCTGCCGGTGGAGCTGATCAGCGTGGATTCGGCGCTGGTCTATCGCGACATGGACATCGGCACCGCCAAGCCTCCGCGGGAGGTGCTGGCCGAGTTCCCGCACCGTCTGATCGACATCCGTGACCCCAGCGAGGCCTATTCGGCCGCGGAATTCCGCGCCGACGCCCTGGCGGCCATGGCCGAGATCACCGCAGCCGGGAAGATTCCCCTGCTGGTGGGCGGCACCATGTTGTATTTCAAGGCGTTGCTGGAAGGCCTGGCCGACATGCCCAGCGCCGACCCCGCCGTGCGTGCCGAGCTGGAAGCCCGCGCTGCCACCGAAGGCTGGGGCGCGCTGCATGAGGAGCTGGCCAGCGTTGACCCGGAGTCGGCTGCACGCATTCATCCGAACGACCCCCAGCGCCTTGTTCGAGCCCTTGAGGTCTATCGCGTAAGCGGTATGTCCATGACTGCACACCGACAGCGCCAGGCTAGCGAAAATGCGGGTTTCGGCGCGCAAGGCGGTGGACAATTACCGTATACTGTGGCTCATCTGGCGATCGCGCCTCTGCAGCGCCAGGTGTTGCACGAGCGCATCGCGCAACGTTTTGACCAGATGCTGGAACAGGGCTTCATCGCCGAGGTCGAACGCCTTCGCGCAAGAAGTGACTTGCACGTGGGGCTGCCGTCCATAAGAGCGGTGGGTTACCGACAGGTATGGGATTACCTCGAGGGCAAACTGTCCTACGCTGAGATGGTGGAGCGCGGCGTCATCGCCACGCGACAACTGGCCAAGCGCCAGTTCACCTGGCTCCGCAGCTGGAGCGATCTACACTGGTTGGACAGTCAGGCAAGCGACAATTTGCCGCGTGCCTTGAAATACTTTGAGGCGGTCTCCATATAGGCTCGAGACCTTAATTCCGGCCGTCTATCCTTGGGGTTCAGGACGGCGTTAAGCCAAATTCGACTACTACTAAATCAGATTCATACCCTTACAAGGAGTGCGGCATATGTCAAAAGGGCATTCGCTACAAGACCCTTACCTCAATACCCTGCGCAAAGAACGCGTTCCGGTTTCCATCTACCTGGTCAACGGCATCAAGCTGCAGGGTCAGATCGAATCCTTCGACCAGTTCGTCATCCTGCTGAAGAACACTGTCAGCCAGATGGTCTACAAGCATGCGATTTCCACCGTGGTTCCCAGCCGCCCCGTGCGCCTGCCCACCGGTGATCAACCGGCCGAGCCGGGCAACGTTTGACGGGAGTCCGCCTTGTTCTTTGAGCGCCCGGGTGGTGGGGAACGGGCCATTCTGGTCCATCTGGAAGGTCAGGACCCCGAGGCGCGCGAAGACCCGCAGGAATTCCAGGAGCTGGCCCGTTCGGCAGGCGCGGAATCGGTTGCTTTCGTCAGCATTTCGCGCCATCAGCCCTCAGCCAAGTACCTGATCGGCAGCGGCAAGGTCGAAGAGTTGCACGACCTAGTCCACGCCGAGAAGGTCGAGCTGATCATCTTCAATCACACCCTCACGCCGAGCCAGGAGCGCAACCTCGAGCGAGCGCTCGAATGTCGCGTGCTCGATCGTACGGGGCTGATCCTCGACATCTTCGCCCAGCGCGCCCGTACCCACGAAGGCAAACTGCAGGTGGAGCTCGCCCAGCTCGAACACATGAGCACGCGCCTGGTGCGCGGCTGGACTCACCTTGAACGCCAGAAAGGCGGTATCGGCCTGCGTGGCCCGGGTGAAACCCAGCTGGAAACCGACCGCCGCCTGCTGCGTGGGCGCATCCGTCAGATCAAGTCGCGTCTTGAGAAAGTCCGCAGCCAGCGTGAGCAGGCCCGTCGCGGCCGTCGCCGGGCAGAAATTCCGGCGGTATCCCTGGTGGGCTACACCAACGCCGGCAAGTCCACGCTGTTCAATGCGCTGACCACTTCCGAGGTCTACGCGGCCGATCAGTTGTTCGCCACCCTCGACCCGACCCTGCGCCGTCTGCAGCTGGATGACGTCGGACCGGTCGTGCTGGCCGATACCGTGGGCTTCATTCGCCACCTGCCGCACAAGCTGGTGGAGGCGTTTCGAGCTACCTTGGAAGAATCCAGCAACTCCGATCTGCTGCTGCACGTGATCGACTCCCACGAGCCGGATCGCGATGCGCAGATCGAACAGGTGCTGGCCGTACTCAAGGAAATCGGCGCGAACGAGTTGCCGATGCTCGAGGTGTACAACAAGATCGACCTGCTGCCGGACATCCAGCCGATGATCCAGCGCGACGAGCTGGGCAAGCCGGTCCGCGTCTGGCTGTCGGCGCGCGAGTCGCGCGGGCTGGAGCTGCTGGAGCAGGCGATTGCCGAGCTGCTGGGGGAGGACATGTTCGTGGGAACCTTGTGCCTGCCGCAGCGCCTGGGGCGACTCCGGGCTCAGTTCTTCGAGCTGGGTGCGGTACAGTCGGAAGATCACGACGAACAGGGACGCGCCGTATTGCAGGTCCGCCTGCCGCGTGTCGAGTTGAACCGCATGGTGAGCCGCGAAGGCTGGCAGCCGGCGGAGTTCATTGCGCAACACACTTTGCAATAAAGCCCGGCACACTGTTTTTGGCAGGGTAAGGGGCATTCGGTAGCATAGGTGGGCGCGCCGTAGGCGCGTTTTCGCGTTATCAGATGGAGAGCGCTATGGCTTGGAATGAGCCGGGTGACAACTCGAACAAGAACGACCAGGACCCCTGGGGTGGACGCCGTGGTGGCGGTCGCCAGGGTCCTCCTGATCTGGATGAAGCGTTCCGCAAGCTGCAAGACAGCCTGAACGGAATTTTCGGCAAACCCAAGCGCGGCAGTGGTTCGGGTGGTGGCGGCAGTGGTCGGGGCGGCAGCCTCGGGCTGTTCGGTATCGGCCTGGCGATCCTCGCCGTGCTGTGGCTGTACAACGCCATCTACGTGGTGGACGAGCAGGAGCAGGCAGTGATCCTGCGCTTCGGTCAGTACCACGAGACCGTGGGCCCCGGCCTGAATATCTACTTCCCGCCGATCGACAAGAAGTTCCAGGAGAACGTCACCCGCGAGCGTGCCTACAGCAAGCAGGGTCAGATGCTCACCGAGGACGAGAACATCGTCGAGGTTCCGCTGACCGTGCAGTACAAGGTCAGCAACCTGAAGGACTTCGTGCTCAACGTCGATCAGCCGGAAGTGAGCCTGCAGCACGCCACCGAAAGCGCCCTGCGCCACGTGGCCGGCTCCACCACCATGGACAAGATCCTCACCGAAGGCCGTGAACAGATGGCCACCGAGGTGCGTGATCGCCTGCAGCGTTTCCTCGATACCTACAAGACCGGTATCACGGTGACCCAGGTGAACATCCAGAGCGCCGCCGCGCCGCGTGAAGTACAGGAAGCGTTCGACGACGTGATCCGTGCCCGCGAGGACGAGCAGCGCGAGAAGAACCAGGCCGAAGCCTACGCCAACGGCGTGGTGCCTGAAGCCCGTGGTCAGGCCCAGCGCATCATCGAGGAAGCCAACGGCTACCGCGATGAAGTGGTCTCCCGTGCCCAGGGTGAGGCGGATCGCTTCGCCAAGCTGGCCGGCGAATACCACAAGGCGCCGGACGTGACCCGTCAGCGTCTGTACCTGGACACCATGCAGGACGTCCTGAGCCAGACCAGCAAGGTGCTGGTGACCAGTCAGCAGGGTCAGAACAACCTGATCTACCTGCCCCTGGACAAGATGATGGATGGCCGCGGTTCGGCAACCCCGAGCAGCACGCCGAGCGCGAGCAGCAGCACGCCGGATATCGGTTCGCGCGTCGCCAACGACCTGCAGCAGCGTGACACGCGTACCCGGGAGAGTCGCTGATGAGTAACAAGTCCCTGATCGCCCTCATCGCGGGTGTGGTGGTTGCTGTTGCACTCTGGAGCAGCGTCTACGTGGTGCAGCAGACCGAGCGCGCCGTGCTGCTGCGCTTCGGTCGCGTGGTCGAGCCGGACGTGAAGCCCGGCCTGCACTTCAAGATTCCGTACGTCAACACGGTGCGCAAGTTCGACGGCCGCCTGCTGACCCTGGATTCGCCGACCCAGCGCTTCCTCACGCTGGAGAAGAAAGCGGTGATGGTCGACGCCTACGCCAAGTGGCGCGTCTCCGATGCCGAGCGCTTCTACACCGCGACCTCGGGCATGAAGCAGATTGCCGACGAGCGTCTGTCCCGCCGTCTGGAGGCTGGCCTGCGTGACCAGTTCGGTAAGCGCACCCTGCACGAAGTGGTGTCGGGTGAGCGTGATGCGCTGATGGGCGATATCACCGCTTCGCTGAACCGCATGGCGCAGAAGGAGCTGGGTATCGAGGTGGTGGACGTTCGCGTCAAGGCCATCGACCTGCCCAAGGAAGTGAACCGCAGCGTGTTCGAGCGCATGAGCACCGAGCGTGAGCGGGAAGCCCGCGAGCACCGCGCCAAGGGTCGCGAACTGGCCGAGGGTATCCGCGCGGATGCCGACCGTCAGCGCCGCGTGCTGCTGGCCGAGGCCTATCGCGAGTCGGAAGAGACCCGCGGTGACGGCGATGCCAAGGCAGCGGCGATCTACGCCAAGGCCTACACCGCCGATCCGGAGTTCTACGCCTTCACCCGCAGCCTCAAGGCCTATCGCGAAAGCTTTGCCGACAAGAAGGACGTGCTGGTGCTCGATCCGAGCAACGAGTTCTTCCGCTATCTGGAAAAAGCTAAACCTTGAGTCAAAGTCTCCGGCGGGCGGCAGCGCCCGTCGGAGAAATCGTGTTATCATGGGTCAGCCGGGAAATCCCGGCTTTTTTGCGTCCGCGAGAATGATGTACGAGAACCATGTGGCAGGAATTCGGCAAGGCGTTCTGTCTGTTGCTGGTGCTGGAAGGCATCCTTCCATTCCTGTACCCGCGTGGTTGGCGCGACGCCGTGAGCGGGCTCGGGCGCTTGGGCGACCGCAGTCTGAGACTCATCGGGCTGGGCAGCATGCT
This sequence comes from Pseudomonas nitroreducens, assembly GCF_014204515.1. Classification (GTDB taxonomy): domain Bacteria; phylum Pseudomonadota; class Gammaproteobacteria; order Pseudomonadales; family Pseudomonadaceae; genus Pseudomonas; species Pseudomonas nitritireducens_A. The sequence continues at coordinate 46,645 of NZ_JACHLI010000029.1, forward strand.
GCTCGGCACCGTCCTTCTTTACTGCATTCATTGAAGTGCCGCCCGGCCTAAAAAAGGAGAGAGGCGACATGGCAACGTTAGACCGCTGGCTGCTGCCAGATGGGATCGAAGAAGTGCTGCCACCCGAGGCGGCTCGCGTTGAAGCAGCCCGCCGTCAGGTGTTGGACCTGTTCCAGCGCTGGGGTTACGAGTTCGTCGTCACCCCGCATATCGAATACCTGGAATCCCTGCTGACCGGTGCCGGCCAGGATCTGGACCTGCGTACCTTCAAGGTCACCGATCCGGCTTCCGGCCGTCTGATGGGCTTCCGCGCGGACATCACGCCGCAAGTGGCGCGCATGGACGCCCACAGCCTGCGCCGCGAGGGCCCGAACCGCCTGTGCTACGCCGGCAGCGTGCTGCATGCCCGCCCGCGGGCGCTGGCCACTTCGCGCAGCCCGATCCAGCTGGGTGCCGAGCTCTACGGCAACACCGGTTCCGCTGGTGACGTAGAGGTCATCAGCCTGTTGCTCGACATGCTCGAAATGGCCCAAGTGCCGGACGTGCACATGGACCTCGGGCATGTCGGCATCTACCGTGGTCTGGCCCAGGCCGCCGGCTTGTCCGGCGAGGTCGAGCAACTGCTGTTCGATGCCCTGCAGCGCAAGGCCGTGGACGAAGTCGCAGCGTTGACCGAAGGCCTGCCTGTCGAGCTCGCCGGCATGCTCCGCGCGCTCGCCGAGCTGTGCGGCAATCGCGAAGTGCTGGACCAGGCGCGCGAAGTGCTCGCCGGTGCTCCGGCCAACGTCCAGGCGGCGCTGGCTGATATCACCGCCATTGCCGATTCGCTGGCCGCGCGTTTCCCGCAGCTGCCGCTGTACTTCGACCTTGGCGAGCTGCGTGGCTATCACTATCACACGGGCGTGGTGTTTGCCGCGTTCGTGCCTGGGGTTGGCGAGTCCATCGCCCAGGGCGGCCGTTACGACGACATCGGCGCCGACTTCGGCCGAGCGCGTCCGGCCACCGGTTTCTCCACCGACCTGAAGACCCTGGTCACTCTCGGCCGCGCCCAGCTCGATGAGCCGCGCACTGGAGTCTGGGCGCCGGCCGAAGGGGCTGGCTTGTGGCAGGCGGTGCAGCAGTTGCGCCGTCAGGGCGTGCGCGTGGTACAGGCGCTGCCCGGGCAGGATGCGGCTTCGGCTTCCGAAGCGGGCTGCGACCAGCAATTGCTGGTTCGCGATGGCAATTGGCAGGTGGCCGCGCTCTGAGGCGCGCCACTTCGAGTTTCTGCCGGCCGCGGCCGGCACCGAACATCCACGATGGGGACAAGAGTTATGGGTAAGAATGTCGTAGTCCTGGGCACCCAGTGGGGTGATGAGGGCAAAGGCAAGATCGTCGACCTGCTGACCGACCAGGCTGCTGCCGTGGTGCGTTACCAGGGCGGCCACAACGCCGGTCATACCCTGGTGGTCGCTGGCGAGAAGACCGTTCTGCACCTGATCCCGTCGGGCATCCTGCGCGAAGGCGTGCAGTGCCTGATCGGCAACGGCGTGGTACTGGCTCCCGACGCGCTGATGCGCGAGATCGCCAAGCTGGAAGAGAAGGGCGTACCGGTGCGCGAGCGCCTGCGCATCAGCCCGTCCTGCCCGCTGATCCTGTCCTTCCACGTGGCCCTGGACCAGGCTCGCGAGAAGGCCCGTGGCGACGCGAAGATCGGTACCACCGGTCGTGGCATCGGCCCGGCTTACGAAGACAAGGTGGCCCGTCGCGGCCTGCGCGTGGGCGACCTGTTCCACCGCGAGCGCTTCGCCGCCAAGCTGGGCGAGGTTCTGGACTACCACAACTTCGTCCTGCAGCACTATTACAAGGAGCCGGCCGTCGACTTCCAGAAGACCCTGGATGAGTGCATGGCCTACGCCGAAGAGCTGCGTCCGCTGATGGCTGACGTGACTTCGACCCTGCACGACCTGCGTCGCGCCAACGAGAACATCATGTTCGAAGGCGCCCAGGGCTCGCTGCTGGACATCGACCACGGCACCTACCCGTTCGTCACCAGCTCCAACACCACCGCTGGCGGCACCGCCACCGGTTCGGGCTTCGGTCCGCTGTACCTGGACTACATCCTGGGTATCACCAAGGCCTACACCACTCGCGTGGGTTCCGGCCCGTTCCCCACCGAGCTGTTCGATGAGATCGGTGCGCGCCTGGCCAAGGTCGGTCACGAGTTCGGTGCCACCACCGGCCGTGCCCGTCGTTGCGGCTGGTTCGACGCCGTGATCCTGCGTCGCGCCATCGAGATCAACAGCCTGTCCGGCCTGTGCCTGACCAAGCTGGACGTCCTCGACGGCCTGGAAACCGTGCGTATCTGCACCGGCTACAAGAACGCCGCCGGTGAACTGCTGACCGACGCGCCGACCGACGCCGACAGCTACATCGGCCTCCAACCGATCTACGAAGACCTGCCGGGCTGGAGCGAATCCACCGTCGGCGTGCAGACCCTGGAAGGCCTGCCGGCCAATGCGCGTGCCTACATCAAGCGCATCGAGGAGCTGGTCGGTGCACCCATCGACATCATCTCCACCGGTCCGGATCGCGCCGAGACCATCGTCCTGCGCCATCCGTTCGGCTGATCCAGCAGCTGTACTCAACAACGGGCCGCTCATGCGGCCCGTTGTCGTTTCAGGGGTTGGCTTCTGTGTAGCGGCACGGGCTTTGCTGGTGAAACGGATCGGCGCCTTTCGCGCCAACTATCCGTTACGCCCGGAGGAAGCCCGCCTTGTCCGCCGTCCTGTCTCTGTTGCGCAGCCGCCTGCTGCGCCCCGCTTTCATCGCCCTGGGTATCGCGCTGCTGGTGCAGCTGATGATTGCCCTGTGGTTGACCCGCAGTACCGTCGACGGCCTGGTCACCGACCTGGGCGCACACCTGGGTAACGAATCGCAACGCCTGGCCGGTGAGCTGGAGCAGGCTGGGCGGGAAGTCACCTCGGGGCTGAATGACCTCTCCGCGCGCACCCGCGAGCGCCTGGGTTCGGCGCTCTCCGCGCGCCTCAAGGAGGAGCAGGGTCAGTTGCGCCAGAGCCTGGAGCAGAGCCTGCGCCAGTCCGCCACGGAATTGGCGCAGCTGCTCGCCGCCGTGGCACCCAAGGCGATGTGGGACAACGACGTGCCGATGCTTTCGGATTACGCCCGACGCGCCCAGGCCAATCCCAATGTGCTCTTCGTGGTCTACGACGATCCGCAGGGGCAGCACCTTACCCGTTATCTGAACCGGCAGGACCCGCGCGTGGCCGCTCTGTTGGAGAAGGGCAAGGGTGAGCGTGCGCTGGATAAGGTGCTGGAGGCGGCTGGTCATGACGCCTCGGTATTCCTCGTCGAGGCGCCGATCAGCCCGAACGGCGTGGAAATCGGCAAGGTGCGCCTGGGCGTTTCCACCGATGCCATCGAGAAGCAGATCGCCGCGCTGGACCAGCGCTTCTCCGCCCTGGTTGCCAGCGGTGATCAATTGGTCGGCGAAAGTCTCGCGGGTGCGGCAGCGGACAGCACCAAGGCGCTCACGGCGCGCTTGCAGTCGGCGAAGCAGGCGGCGGAGGGCATGAGCCAGGGCGCGAAGACTTCCATCGAGGAGGCGGCCGGCACCCTGCGCTGGCGGATCGGCATGGGGCTGCTGCTGGTCGGGCTTGGCGTGCTGCTGTGCCTGGCCATCGTGCTCGGCCGCCGCGTGGTGAATCGCCTGCGGCTGTTGATCAATGCACTGAACGATCTGGTGGCCGGGGAGGGCGACCTGACCCGTCGGGTGCGCCTGGATAGTCGCGATGAGCTGGGCGAGATGGCCACGGCGGTGAACCGTTTCGTCGACAAGCTGCAGCCCATCGTGCGCGAGGCCGGGCAGGTGGCGCAGCAGACTGGCAGTGAAATCGCGGCGCTGGCCAGTCGCAGCGCCAGCGCCGAGGCGGCGGCGGAGCGCCAGCGCAATGAGGTGGCGGGCAGCCTGGAGGCGCTCTCCGGAATGGCGGCGGAAGCCGAGATGGAAAGCCGCTCGATGCAGGCGGCCCTGGCGCGGGTCGGTGAGATTCGCAAGGCGGCGCAGGCCAATGCGGCGATTGCCCGCAAGGTTGGCGGATTGATCGAGACGCTGGAGTCCCGCGTGCAGAACGGCGCCGGCGTGATCGAACGGCTGGCGCGGCAGAGCGAGCAGATCGAAGTGGTGCTCTCGGTGATCCATGGCATCGCCGAGCAGACCAACCTGCTGGCGCTCAACGCCGCCATCGAGGCGGCGCGTGCAGGGGAGAGTGGGCGCGGATTCGCCGTGGTCGCCGACGAGGTGCGCGCGCTGGCGAGCAAGACCCAGCAGTCCACTGGCGATATCCAGTCGCACATCGGCGCGCTGCAGGACGGTGCTCGCGAGGCGGTGTCCGCCATCGGTCAAGCCCGTGAGCAGGCGGTACAGGGCCTGGCGGCGTTGCAGGACAGTGAGCGGCTGCAGCGTGAAGTGCAGAGCGCCGTCGAGGAAGTGCACGGCGCCATCGAGGCAGCGACGCATTCGGCGCAGCAGCAGGCGGCCGGCGCCGCGGCGGTGCGTGGGCGGGTCGAGGTGATCCATGCCGAGGCGAGTCTGGCGGCGGAAGCGGTGAGTGCGACGGCCAGCAGCGGGCGAGTGCTCGATGGTCTGGCAGGGCAGTTGCGCGCCAGCCTGGGGCAGTTCAAGGCCTGAGCGGCGCCAGAATGCTTTCGTAGGAGCGGACTATGTCCGCGATATGCAGCCGGCCAGCTCCGAGCTGCCGGCGACCTATCGCGGACAGAGTCCGCTCCTACGCCAAGTTTGAATTTCCGGCCCTACGAGGGGGATCGAGGCGTGGGTTTGAAATTTTCAGGAACGCCGAAAACAAAAAAGCCGAGCTATGCTCGGCTTTTTCGTTTGAAGATGGTGCCCAGGAGAAGACTCGAACTTCCACGGTGTTGCCACCGCTAGGACCTGAACCTAGTGCGTCTACCAATTCCGCCACCTGGGCATGCTTTTCAGCATGGGGTGCGATGATCGCTCATCGTCTTGCGGTGGTGCAACCCTTGGTTGCATCGGGCGGTCAAATGTTCGGTTATCAGGGTTCCGAACCCGCCTGATAAAGCCTGTCAGAGACTGACTTTATCCTTGAATAAGTGGTGCCCAGGAGAAGACTCGAACTTCCACGGTGTTGCCACCGCTAGGACCTGAACCTAGTGCGTCTACCAATTCCGCCACCTGGGCACTGGAGTCGATGATTACTCATCGTTTCCGTGTTACAACGTCTGTCTGACGCTGTGGGCGCGAACTATACGGAGAGGGTTTTCGCTTGTAAACCCCTGATGCGATAAAAAATTTATTCTTGCCCAAAGCTGACCGACGAGCGGATTTCGCGCTTCAATAAGCACATGGCGCTCCATACCCCTATATATAAGGTGACCGCACTTTAATGGCCGATTGGCAAAACCTCGATCCCGAGGCCGCCCGCGAGGCGGAAAAATATGACAACCCCATCCCCAGCCGTGAACTCATCCTGGCGCACCTCGCCGAACGCGGCGCCCCCGCGACGCGAGCCCAGCTGCTGGAAGAGCTCGGCCTCTCCGGCGAAGAGCAGGAAGAAGCGCTGCGCCGCCGACTGCGCGCCATGGAGCGCGACGGCCAGCTCATCTATACCCGCCGTGGCGCCTATGCGCCGGTGGACAAGCTTGACCTGATCCTCGGCCGCATCGCCGGCCACCGCGACGGCTTCGGCTTCCTGATCCCCGATGACGGCAGCGACGACCTGTTCCTCAGCCCGACGCAGATGCGCCTGGTGTTCGATGGCGACCGCGCCCTGGCGCGTGTGTCCGGCTTCGACCGCCGCGGTCGCCGCGAAGGCGCGGTGGTGGAAGTGGTCGAGCGTGCCCACGAGACCATCGTCGGCCGTTACTTCGACGAGAGCGGTATCGGCACGGTGGTCGCCGACAACCCGAAGATCCAGCAGGAAGTGCTGATCCCGCCGGGCAAGGCCGGCAAGGCCAAGCACAATCAATTCGTCCAGGTGCGCATTGACGTCTGGCCGAACGTGCATCGCCAGGCCCAGGGTGAAGTGGTGGAAGTGCTCGGCGACTACATGGCGCCCGGCATGGAAATCGAAGTCGCGCTGCGCAGCTACGACATTCCCCACACCTGGCCCGAGGCCGTGGAGAAGGAAGCGGCCAAGCTCAAGCCCGAAGTGCTGGAGAAGGACAAGGAAAAGCGCATCGACCTGCGCGCCCTGCCTTTCGTCACCATCGACGGCGAGGACGCCCGCGACTTCGACGACGCGGTCTATGCCGAGAAGCGTAAAGGCGGCGGCTGGAAGCTGTTCGTCGCCATCGCCGACGTCTCTCATTATGTGAAGGTCGGTTCGGCTCTGGATGAAGAGGCGGCCAAGCGCGGCAACTCGGTGTACTTCCCCGAGCGGGTGATCCCGATGCTGCCGGAGATTCTCTCCAACGGCCTGTGCTCCCTCAATCCGCTGGTCGATCGCCTGGCCATGGTCTGCGAGATGAATCTCTCCAAGGCCGGCAAGATGACCGACTACCAGTTCTACGAGGCGGTCATCCATTCCCATGCGCGCCTGACCTACACCAAGGTCAGCCAGTACCTGGAAACCCCGGACAGTCCCGAAGGCCAACGCCTGAAGGAGCAGCTGCCGGCGGTAGTGCCGCACCTCAATACGCTGTATGACCTGTACAAGGTCCTGGTCGGCGCGCGCCATGTGCGCGGTGCGATCGATTTCGAGACCCAGGAAACCCGCATCGTCTTCGGTGCCGACCGCAAGATCTCGGAAATCCGCCCGACCCAGCGCAACGATGCGCACAAGCTGATCGAGGAATGCATGCTGGCGGCCAACGTCGCCACCGCCAAGTTCCTCGAGAAGCACGGCATCCCCGCGCTGTACCGCGTTCACGACGGCCCGCCGCAGGAGAAGCTGAACAACCTGCGCCAGTTCCTCGGCGAACTGGGTCTGACGCTGTACCGCGGCAAGGGCGACCCGACCCCGGCGGATTACCAGAAGCTGCTCGAGTCGATCCAGGGCCGCCCGGACCTGCAACTGATCCAGACCGTGATGCTGCGCTCCCTGAGCCAGGCGGTGTACAGCCCGGAGAACGCCGGTCACTTCGGCCTGAATTACGAGGCCTACACCCACTTCACCTCGCCGATCCGTCGCTACCCGGACCTGCTGACCCACCGCGCGATCCGTGGCCTGATCCGCTCCAAGGCGGCTTCCGAGCACGTGCAGCGCGCTGGCGCCGCCAGCATGCCCAAGGCGCGCATCTATCCGTACGACGAGGCCCGCCTGGCGCAGCTGGGCGAGCAGTGCTCGATGACCGAGCGCCGCGCCGACGAGGCGACCCGCGACGTCACCAACTGGCTGAAGTGCGAGTTCATGCGCGAGCGCGTGGGCGAGACCTTCCCGGGCGTAATCACTGCGGTGACCGGTTTCGGCATCTTCGTCGAGCTCAGCGACATCTATGTGGAAGGCCTGGTGCACGTCACCGCGCTGCCCGGCGACTACTACCACTTCGACGCCGTGCATCATCGCCTGGCGGGCGAGCGCACCGGTCGCAGCTTCCGTCTCGGCGACACTGTCGAGGTGGTGGTGGCGCGCGTCGACCTGGATGAGCGCAAGATCGACTTCGAGCTCTCCGACAACGTGCTCAGCGCGCCCATCGGCCGCAAGAAGCGCGGCGACAAGGCCGAGCCGGTCGCCAAGGGCAAGCCGACCAAGGGCCGGGCGCCCAAGGCTGTGGCGGCGAAAGACAAGCCGGCGCGGGCTCCGCGTGCCGTGGCGGACGATCCGTACCTCGCTCCGGATGTGGCCGTGCAGCCACGCAAGCGCAAGGTCGGCGTGGTCCAGGCGCTGCCCTCGGTGGCTCCGGAAATGCTCGCCAAGGCCGAGGAAATGCTCGGCAATACCGATGTGCGCAAGAGCCGCGAGGTGAAGAAGGCGCTGCTCGAAGAAGCCAAGGTCGGTGGCAACAAGCCGGCTGCCGGCAAAGGCAAGGTCGCGCCCGCCGCGGGCAAGCCGCGCAACCCGTCGAAACAGAAGGCCCGCTCCGCCAAATCGGCCAAGCACCGCAAGGGTTCTTCCGCGCCCAAGTCGGGTGACACTGGCGGCGCACCGGCCAGCAAGCGTAAGGCGAAGAAATGAGTCAGTGGGAAAAGGTCTACGGGGTTCATGCCGTAGAAGCGTTGCTGCGCCATCACCCCAAGCGGGTCAAGCAGCTGTGGCTGGCCGAAGGCCGGCAGGACCCGCGGGTCCAGACGCTGGTCGAGCTGGCCGGCCAGGCGCGCGTGCCGGTAGGGACGCGCGACCGCAAGGAGCTGGACGAGTGGGCCGAAGGCGTGCACCAGGGCGTGGTCGCCGAGGTCAGCCCGAGCCAGGTGTGGGGCGAGAACATGCTGGAGGAGCTGCTGGAGCGCTCCGCCGGCCCGGCGCTGCTGTTGGTGCTGGATGGTGTGACCGACCCGCACAACCTCGGCGCCTGCCTGCGTACCGCCGATGCGGCGGGGGCGCTGGCAGTGATCGTGCCCAAGGACAAGTCCGCCACCCTCAACGCTACCGTGCGTAAAGTGGCCTGCGGCGCCGCCGAAGTCATCCCGCTGGTGGCGGTGACCAACCTCGCGCGCACCCTGGAGAAACTCCAGCAGCGCGGCCTGTGGATCGTCGGCACCGCCGGCGAGGCCACCCAGATGCTCTATGAGCTGGACCTCACCGGGCCGACCGTGCTGGTGATGGGCGCCGAAGGCAAGGGCATGCGCCGCCTGACCCGCGACCACTGCGACTACCTGGCCAAGCTGCCGATGCAGGGCAGCGTCAGCAGTCTGAACGTCTCGGTGGCCACCGGCGTCTGCCTGTTCGAGATCGTTCGGCAACGTTCCGCTGCCAGCGCCAAGCCTTAAGCGCCAAGCTGCAAGTAAAAGCTTGCGAGCGGGGAGCCTGCCCGGTTCCCTGGCTTGCAGCTTGCAGCTTGCAGCTTGCAGCTTGCAGCTTGCAGCTTGCAGCTTGCAGCTTGCAGCTTGCAGCTGCGGCAGTTGTACAAATAATCGTCAATTGCCTTGCGCCACCTTCCCCCCTTCTCTAGAATGTCGGCCCTTGTCGTCCGGGCAGGCGTTCGCGCGTGCCTCCGAGCGGCAAGGAAAAAATCATTCACTCCTTGTCTGACCGCTTTGTCGGCAGGCTGCAATCCGTAAGGAGCATTTATGCGTCATTACGAAATCGTGTTCCTGGTTCACCCGGACCAGAGCGAACAAGTCGGTGGCATGGTCGAGCGTTACACCAAGGCCATCGAAGAAGACGGCGGCAAAGTCCACCGTCTGGAAGACTGGGGCCGTCGTCAGCTGGCTTACGCCATCAACAACGTGCACAAGGCTCACTACGTTCTGATGAACGTCGAGTGCACCGCCAAGGCCCTGGCAGAAATGGAAGACAACTTCCGTTACAACGACGCCGTGATCCGTAACATGGTCATCCGTCGCGACGAAGCCGTTACCGGCCAGTCCGAAATGCTGAAGGCCGAAGAGAGCCGCAACGAGCGCCGCGAGCGCCGTGAGCGTCCCGAATCGAACGAGGGCGAGTCCGCTGACGGCGATGATAGCCGCGACAGCGCTGACGAGTAATCCCGGACCAGTATTGAGGAGCCACACACATGGCACGTTTCTTCCGTCGTCGTAAGTTCTGCCGTTTCACCGCTGAAGGCGTGAAAGAGATCGATTACAAGGATCTCAACACCCTGAAAGCCTACGTTTCCGAAACCGGCAAGATCGTTCCGAGCCGTATCACCGGCACCAAGGCCAAATACCAGCGTCAGCTGGCGACCGCTATCAAGCGCGCCCGCTACCTGGCCCTGCTTCCCTACACCGACAGCCACGGCCGTTGATCGGGCAGTCGACTGGAATTGATGGATAGATCGCATGCGCGCATTGGCTGAATTTGTCATGCGAGGCCGCATGCAGGCGACCCTGGTGGTCGTCGCAGCCGCGGTACTGCAGCCGTTGTTCTGGCTCGGTGCCGCAGCAGGCAGTCTGGTGCTGTTGCGTCGTGGTCCGCGAGATGCCTTTGGCATCCTGGCCTGGGCGCTGCTTCCGGCACTGGCCTGGTGGTACCTGGGTGACCCCAGCGTGAGTCTGGTTCTGGTGGGTAGTGCCGTGCTGGCGCAGGTTCTGCGCAGCAAGGTGTCCTGGAACCAGGTGATGCTGGCGAGCGTTGTGCTCGGTGCGGTGTTCGTGCTGCTGCTCAGCACGGTGTCGGCCGGGTTGGTCGCAGGTCTTGCCGATGCATTCGGCAAGGCGCTGCCGCAGGTTCTGGCCGAAGCCAAGCTTTCGCCGGAACAGATGGCCGCCCTGCAGGCGGAGATGGTTCCGACCATCACCGGCCTGATGGCAGCCTCGCTGCAGACGATCAGCCTGTTGTGCCTGATGCTGGCGCGTTATTGGCAAGCAGTACTGTTCAACCCGGAAGGGTTTGGCCGCGAGTTCCGCGCACTGCGCCTGTCGCCGGGCACGGCTGGAGCGCTGCTGGTCGGCGTTGTGGCACTGCCCTTCGCAGGGCCCGCGGCCACCATGCTGGCGCCGCTGTGCATGATCCCGCTGCTGTTCGCCGGGATCGCACTGGGGCACGGCCTGGTTGCACTGAAGAAGCTTCCGGGCTTCTGGCTGGCACCGCTGTACCTGCTGGTATTCGTACTGGGCAATGTGATCTGTCTTGTCGCCGTAGTCGACAGTCTGTTTGATTTTCGCGGTCGCCTGGCCAAGCGCCAGAAAGCTGCGAACGGTGAAGGTTAAAAGTTAAGAGGTAAGACTCAAATGGAAGTCATCCTGCTGGAAAAGATCGCCAAACTGGGCAACCTGGGCGACAAGCTGAACGTAAAGGGCGGTTACGCCCGTAACTACCTGCTGCCGCAGGGCAAAGCCACTGCTGCCACCGCTGCCAACGTTGCTGCTTTCGAAGAGCGCCGTGCAGAGCTGGAAAAAGCCGCTGCTGAGAAAAAAGCTGCTGCTGAAGCTCGTGCTGCCCAACTGGCCGAACTGATCGTGACCATCGGCGCCCACGCTGGCGACGAAGGCAAACTGTTCGGTTCGATCGGCACCCGCGACATCGCCGACGCCGTTTCGGCTGCCGGCTACCCGCTGGAAAAGAGCGAAGTTCGCCTGCCCGACGGCGCCCTGCGCGCTGTAGGCGAATACAACATCGAAGTGCAACTGCACATGGATGTTGATGCAACCCTGCACGTGGTTGTAGTCGCCGAGTAAGCGATCCGTCGCTAGGACGATTCACACGGCTTGCCTGGGTGAATCAGTCCAATAACAATGGGCACGGCACCGATCCTCGGTCCGTGCCCTTTGTTTTTTCCGCCGTTTCACTCAACACGAAGAGCCCATGAACGACATCACCGTCCCCGAGCAATACGACCTGCAGACCGCTTCCCTCAAGGTGCCGCCGCACTCGATCGAAGCCGAACAGGCAGTGCTGGGCGGCCTGATGCTCGACAACAACGCGTGGGAACGTGTGTCGGACGCCGTGTCCGACGGCGACTTCTACCGCCATGACCATCGCCTGATCTTCCGCGCCGTCTACAAGCTCGCCGAAGCCAACCAGCCGATCGACGTGGTGACCCTGTCCGAGATGCTCGAACGCGAAGGCCAGCTGTCCCAGGTGGGCGGCCTGGCGTACCTCGCGGAGCTGGCGAAGAACACGCCCTCGGTGGCGAACATCAAGGCGTACGCCGGCATCATCCGTGAGCGCGCCACGCTGCGGCAGCTGATCGGTATCAGCAGTGACATCGCCGACAGCGCCTTCAACCCGGAAGGGCGCAGCGCCAACGAAGTGCTCGACGAGGCCGAGCGGAAGATCTTCGAGATCGCCGAGGCGCGGCCCAAGACCGGCGGCCCGGTGGGAATCGGCGACATCCTGGTGAAGACCATCGATCGCATCGACCACCTGTTCAACACCTCCGAGGCGCTGACCGGGATTTCCACCGGCTTCACCGACCTCGACGAGAAGACCAGCGGCCTGCAGCCGTCCGACCTGATCATCGTTGCCGGCCGTCCGTCGATGGGCAAGACCACCTTCGCCATGAACCTGGTGGAGAACGCCCTGATGCGCAGCGACAAGGCGATCCTGGTGTACTCCCTGGAGATGCCCTCCGACTCCATCGTGATGCGTATGCTCGCGTCCCTGGGCCGTATCGACCAGACCAAGGTGCGTACCGGCAAGCTGGACGACGAGGATTGGCCGCGCCTGACTTCGGCGGTGAACCTGCTCAGCGACCGCAAGCTGTTCATCGACGACACCGCCGGCATCTCGCCCTCGGAGATGCGCGCGCGTACCCGCCGGCTGGCCCGCGAGCACGGCGAAGTCGGCCTGATCATGGTCGACTACCTGCAGTTGATGCAGATTCCCGGCTCCTCCGGCGACAACCGGACCAACGAGATTTCCGAGATCTCGCGCTCGCTCAAGGCCCTGGCGAAGGAATTCAACTGCCCGGTGGTGGCGCTCTCGCAGCTCAACCGCTCGCTGGAACAGCGCCCCAACAAGCGCCCGGTGAACTCCGACCTGCGCGAATCCGGAGCGATCGAGCAGGACGCCGACGTGATCATGTTCGTCTACCGCGACGAGGTGTATCACCCGGAGACCGAGTTCAAGGGCGTCGCCGAGATCATCCTCGGCAAGCAGCGTAACGGCCCCATCGGCACCGTACGCGTGGCCTTCCTCGGCCGCTACAGCCGCTTCGAAAACCTCGCGCCGGGCATGTACAACTTCGAAGACGAGTAACGATGCCGCATTCCGCGTGACCGACGGGCGCCGTACTATAAGCGCCCGTTTTCATTGCAGAGGCCGCCATGCGCCCGCTCGTCGCCCACGTCGATCTTGCCGCCATTCGCCACAACTATGCCGTTGCCAAGCGCTGCGCGCCGGGGCGCGAGGCTTTCGCGGTGGTCAAGGCGAATGCCTACGGGCATGGCGCCCGCGAGGTGGTGAGCTGCCTGCACGACGAGGCTGACGGCTTTGCCGTGGCCTGCCTGGAGGAGGCCGCCGAGGTGCGCGCCCTGCACGCCCAGGCGCGCATCCTGCTGCTGGAAGGCTGCTTCGAGCCGGCGGAATACCTGATCGCCGCCCAGCTGCGCCTGGACGTTGCCGTGCAGGGGCCGGAGCAGGCCCAGGCGCTGCTCGCGGCGCAATTGCCCAGCGCGCTGAACGTGTGGTTGAAGCTGGACAGCGGCATGCACCGCCTGGGCTTCTCGCCCGCAGCGCTGCGCGACTGGCATCCGCGCCTGCGTCAGGCGGCGCAGGTGGCCGAGCTGAACCTGATGAGCCACTTCGCCAGCGCTGACCTGCGCGGCGACGAGCTGACCGAGGATCAGGTGGCCTGCTTCCTCAGCGTCCTGGACCTGGATTTCGACCAGCGCTCGCTGGCCAACTCCGCCGCCGTGCTGACCATTCCCGCTGCACACATGGACTGGATTCGCCCCGGCATCATGCTTTACGGCGCCACGCCGTTCGCCGACATCGGCGCCGCGGAGCTGGGCCTGCGCCCGGTGATGAGCCTGGAAGCGCAGCTGATCGCCGTACGTGAGGTGGCCGTCGGGGAGAGTGTGGGTTACGGCGCAACCTGGGTCGCCGAGCGCCCATCGCGCATCGGTACCGTCAGCTGCGGCTATGCCGACGGCTATCCGCGCCATGCGCCGAGCGGCACGCCGGTGCTGGTGGGCGGCCAGCGGGTGAAGCTGGCCGGGCGGGTGTCCATGGACATGCTGGCGGTCGATCTGACCGACCTGCCGGGCGCCGCCGTGGGCGCGCGCGTCGAGCTGTGGGGCGCCAACCTGCCAGTGGATGAAGTGGCGGCCCACGCCGGGACCATCGGCTACGAGCTGCTGACCAAGGTCACCGCCCGCGTACCGCGCCGCTACCGCAGCTGATCAGCTGCGGTTTTCGCTGCTTTCCAGCCGTTCGTTGTCCAGCCGTTCGTTGTCGAGCCAGAGATCGCTGGTCTCGCCGCCGCCTTCGCTGGCGATGGCGTAGCTGGCGCGGCCGTTGCCCTTCACCTCGTAGAGCGCCTGGTCGGCGGCCTTGTAGAGCTTGCTGAACTGCATCGCGTGGCTGGGGTAGATGGCCACGCCGATGCTCGGCGTCACGCGCAGTTCCAGGGCCTCGAATTTCACCGGTCGTGACAGCTCGTTGAGGATGCGGCAGGCGATTTCCCTGGCGTGGCCTTCGGCGTCGGGTCCGGCGATCAGCGCGGCGAATTCGTCGCCGCCCAGGCGCGCCACGCAATCGCTGCCGCGCACGCACTGGCGCAGGCGATTGCCGACGTTCTGCAGCATGAAGTCGCCGGCGTCATGGCCGTGGCTGTCGTTGATCGGCTTGAAGTGGTCGAGGTCGATCAGCATCAGCGCCAGGGTCTCGCCGTGCTGCTGGGCGTGGGCCAGGGCGACTTCGGCGTGTTCCACCAGGTAGCGGCGGTTCGGCAGGCCGGTCAGTGGATCGTAGTGCGCGGCGTGCTTGAGCTGCACTTCGCGTTCGCGCAGCAGCTGGTTGCTCTCGGTCAGTTCGGCGGTGCGCTCGGCCACGGCGCGGGCGAGGTCCTGCTGGGCGCTGTCGAGCAGGGTCAGGCGCGCGCTCTTCTCGCGGTCGGCCTGCTCCAGCGCCTGCGCCCGTTCGCGCTTGAGGCCCTGGATGCGCGAGGTGAGGGCGAAGGAGAACAGCACCGACTCCATGGCCACGGCGATGGGGAAGATGTAGGAGGTCATCGGCGAGGGCTGCACCACGCCCATGGCACGCATCACCGAGATGCTCACGCTGGTCAGCACCAGGCCGAAGCCGAGCATGTAGAGGAAGGCCGGGAACGAGCCCTGGCGCCAGCGCACCACGGCGCCGCCGAGGGCTGCCGGCACGCCGATCAGGGTGATCACCACCAGCATCCAGCCGGCTATGCCGCGCATCTGCAGGGCGCCGAGGGCAATGGTCAGCAGGTACAGGCCGCAGTTGAGGTTGAGTAGCCAGTGCGACCAGCGCACGTGGCGGCGGGTCTGCAGCAAGGTGATGGTGAAGCGGTGCACGCACAGGCCCCAGAGCGAGGGCAGGGTGATGCGGTCGAGCCACCAGGGCACCGGGTGGTCCGGCCAGAAGTATTCGAAGCCGTGGCCGCTCATCCCCAGGCTGAACAGCAGGGCGCTGGCGGTGGTCAGCACGTACCAGAAGTAGGCCGGGTCGCGCAGGGTCAGCAGGATGAACAGGTTGTACAGCAGCAGCGCGGCGATCAGGCCGTAGATGAAGCCGAGGAACAGGTTGGTGTCGGCGCGGTGGTCCTGCAGGTCGCCCAGCGACCAGATGCGCAACGGGAAGGAGTTGCCGGCCGGGTCCGAGGTGCGCAGGTAAAGGCGCAGCGGGCCGTTGCCCGCAGGCAGGTGGAAGACCGGCTTGCGGTAGTCGCGATCGCGCCCTTCGGCGAAGGGCACCACCTCGCCGGAGCGGATCTCGCGGTAGTTGCCCTGGGCATCGGGGATATACAGGCGCAGGTCCTGCTGGTTGACCGCATCCACTTCCAGCCACCAGCCGCCCTGGGGCGTACTGAGGCGCTGCAGATCCAGGCGCAGCCACCAGGCGTGGGGGCTCTGGCCGACGCTGGTGCGCCCGTTGCCAGGGACGAAATCGCTACTGCCCCGCACGGCGTCGAGCGTGAGCGGTGCGCCGCGCTCTTCGAGCAGCTCCAGGTGGTCGTTGAGCCAGGCGCCGCTGGCCTTTTCGTCGAGGTCGAAGGCGAGCGCCGTCTGGCAGAGCAGAAGGCTGAGCAACAGCAGGAAGGCACGGCGCACGACAGGGACTCCCAGGCCTGGGAGGGATGGCCAGGCGTACGGCGGATAGTGGCTGGAGTATAGCCAGATGATGGCACTTGCAATCTACCCTGCGCGGGCTAAATCTGAGTTCACTGGTCGGATTTGTACACTTTTTGTGCTATATTCCGCGCCCGCGTTTTTCCGCGAAACCCATTAGAGATACCCCGGTGCCCGTGATGCAAGCCGCCAAGCCGTTGTTCGACTATCCCAAGTTCTGGGCCGAGTGTTTCGGCCCGGCGCCGTTCCTGCCCATGAGCAAGGAAGAGATGGATCAGCTGGGCTGGGACTCCTGCGACATCATCATCGTCACCGGGGATGCCTACGTCGACCATCCGTCGTTCGGCATGGCCATCATCGGCCGCCTGCTGGAAGCCCAGGGCTTCCGCGTGGGCATCATTGCCCAGCCGGACTGGCGTTCGAAGGACGACTTCATGAAGCTCGGCCAGCCGAACCTGTTCTTCGGCGTGGCGGCGGGCAACATGGACTCGATGATCAACCGCTACACCGCGGACAAGAAGATCCGCAGCGACGACGCCTATACCCCGGGCGGCCTGGCCGGCAAGCGTCCGGACCGCGCCAGCCTGGTCTACAGCCAGCGCTGCAAGGAAGCCTACAGCGACACTCCGGTGGTTCTGGGCGGCATCGAGGCCTCGCTGCGCCGCATCGCCCACTACGACTACTGGCAGGACAAGGTGCGCCGTTCCATCCTGATGGACGCCACCGCCGACATCCTGCTGTACGGCAACGCCGAGCGCGCCGTGGTGGAGATCGCCCAGCGCCTGTCCGCCGGCGAGACGGTCGAGCAGATCACCGACGTGCGCGGCACTGCGTTCATCCGCCGCGACACCCCCGAAGGCTGGTTCGAGGTGGACTCCACCCGCATCGACCGTCCGGGCAAGGTCGACAAGATCATCAACCCCTACGTGAACACCCAGGACACCGCCGCCTGCGCCATCGAGCAGGAAAAGGGCGAGCAGGACGACCCGAACGAAGCCAAGGTCGTGCAACTGCTGGCACACCCGCGCCTGGAGCGCGAGCGCACGGTGATCCGCCTGCCGTCGTTCGAGAAGGTGCGCAGCGATGCGGTGCTCTATGCCCACGCCAACCGCGTGCTGCACCTGGAGACCAACCCCGGCAACGCCCGCGCCCTGGTGCAGAAGCATGGCGAGGTGGACGTGTGGTTCAACCCGCCGCCCATCCCGATGAGCACCGAGGAAATGGACTACGTGTTCGGCATGCCCTACGCGCGCGTGCCGCATCCGCTGTATGGCAAGGAGAAGATCCCCGCCTACGAGATGATCCGCTTCTCGGTGAACATCATGCGCGGCTGCTTCGGTGGCTGTACCTTCTGCTCGATCACCGAGCACGAGGGGCGGATCATCCAGAACCGCTCCCACGAATCGATCCTCGCCGAGATCGAGGCGATGCGTAACGTGCCGGGCTTTACCGGCGTGGTCTCCGACCTCGGCGGGCCGACCGCCAACATGTACCGCATCGCCTGCAAGGACCCGGAGATCGAGCGCCACTGCCGCAAGCCGTCCTGCGTCTGGCCGGGCATCTGCGAGAACCTCAATACCGACCATTCCTCGCTCATCGAGCTGTACCGCAAGGCCCGTGCCTTGCCGGGCGTGAAGAAGATCCTGATCGCCTCCGGCCTGCGCTACGACCTCGCCGTGGAGTCGCCCGAGTACGTCAAGGAGCTGGTGACGCACCACGTCGGCGGCTACCTGAAGATCGCCCCGGAGCACACCGAGGAAGGCCCGCTGTCGAAGATGATGAAGCCGGGCATCGGCAGCTACGACGCCTTCAAGCGCATGTTCGAGAAGTTCTCCAAGGAGGCGGGCAAGGAGCAGTACCTGATCCCGTACTTCATCGCGGCGCACCCGGGCACCACCGACGAGGACATGATGAACCTCGCCCTGTGGCTCAAGCGCAACGGCTTCCGCGCCGACCAGGTGCAGGCGTTCTATCCCTCGCCGATGGCCAGCGCCACCGCGATGTACCACTCGGGCAAGAACCCGCTGCGCAAGGTCACCTACAAGAGCGACGGCGTGACCATCGTCAAGAGCGACCAGCAGCGCCGCCTGCACAAGGCCTTCCTGCGCTACCACGACCCGAAGGGCTGGCCGATGCTGCGCGAAGCACTGGAGCGCATGGGCCGCGCCGACCTGATCGGCAACGGCAAGCACCACCTGATCCCGACCTACCAGCCGCAGACCGACGAGTACCAGAGTGCGCGCCGGAAGAACTCGACCCCGGCCGGCAGCAAGAAGACCGGCAAGCCATTGCTGACCCAGCACACCGGCCTGCCGCCGCGTGCCAGCAACGGCTCCAAGCCGTGGACCAAGGCCGAGGAAGGCAAGGCCAGCGGCTACGCCAAGGGCAAGAAGCGCACCACCAAGCGGCAGCCGAATATTCCGCGCTGATTCGTCCGCGTTGAGCTTCGAAGAAAGGCGTGCCCGCTAAGCGGTCACGCCCCCTGTTCTTCTAATGAAAAGCCTTTGAAGAAGCACACGTAGGCCTTGTCCACCTTCAGGATGTGGTGGATCAGCCAGGACTTGAGCAACTCCAGCGCCTCCACCGATACCGCCTCGCCATCCTCGTGGCGGTACAGCAGGTCGATGATCTGCCGGTTGAAGCGGTCGTGCTCGGCCTTGTGCGCCTCTTCGCCGGGATAGCCCAGGCGCTGGAACAGCACTTCCTCGACGATGAAGTGGTTCATCGTGTACTCCACCAGTTGCTCGATCAGCTCGCCGATGGCCGGGCCCTGGTCCTGCAGGCCTTGCTGGCGGTCATACAGCGCGTTGGTGAGGTCGACCAGCCAGCGATGCTGTTCGTCGATCCGCTCGATTCCGATGACGAATTCGTCGGTCCAGGGCATGAAGCTCATCCGTGCACTCCTTCCGGTTGAAGAAGTGCCGATCATCCCGATCCGTCAGCGCGAAAGCGTGACGCCAATCAAGCAAAGTGTCCGGGGCGAGGGACTGGCGTGGCACCGGAGGGAAGAGTATCCTCGGTCTGAATTGGTACGTTAGTTCCATATCATAAGAACAAGACCGGAGCCCGCCATGCGCCTCGCTACCCTCTCGCTGATCGCCCTTTCCGTCGCCCTGGCTGCCTGTGGCGAGGGCGACAAGCCCACCGCCGCCGTCAGCACCGATTTCCAGAAGGACCTGCAGGCCCGCCTGATCAAGGCCAAGGCCGGCGACGTCATCGACATCCCCGCCGGTACCTACCACCTGGACCGCAGCCTCAGCCTGAAGGTGGACGGCGTGACCATTCGTGGCGCCGGCATGGACAAGACCATCCTCAGTTTCAAGAACCAGAAAGCCGGCGCCGAGGGCCTGTTCGTCGACGCCTCGGACTTCACCGTCGAGAACCTCGCCATCGAAGACACCAAGGGTGACGGCCTGAAGGTCATCGGCGGCAAGAACATCGTCATCCGCAACGTCCGCACCGAATGGACCAATGGCCCCTCGACCGACAACGGCGGCTACGGCATCTACCCG
This sequence comes from Pseudomonas nitroreducens, assembly GCF_014204515.1. Classification (GTDB taxonomy): domain Bacteria; phylum Pseudomonadota; class Gammaproteobacteria; order Pseudomonadales; family Pseudomonadaceae; genus Pseudomonas; species Pseudomonas nitritireducens_A. The sequence goes on from NZ_JACHLI010000029.1 coordinate 65,995, forward strand.
GTGCAGACCGAGAACACCCTGCTGGAGGGCAACGTCGCCATCGGCGCCTCCGACTCGGGCATCTATGTCGGCCAATCGCGCAACGTCGTGGTGCGCAACAACCGCGCCGAGCGCAACGTCGCCGGCATCGAGATCGAGAACACCATCGGCGCCGACGTCTACAACAACGTCGCCACCGACAATACCGGCGGCATCCTCGTCTTCAACATGCCCAACCTGCCGCAACCTGGGCGTGGCACCCGCGTCTTCGACAACGACGTGCAGGGCAACAACCACGACAACTTCGGCCACAAGGGCACGCCGGTGGCCAGCGTGCCGGCCGGTTCCGGCGTGGTGGTGAATTCCAACGATGACGTGGAAATCTTCAACAACCGGATCGGCAACCACAAGACCGCCAACGTCATCATCAGCAGCTACTTCAGTACCGGTTATTCGGACAAGGCCACCCAGCCCAACTTCGATCCCTACCCGGAGGGCATCTTCATCCACGGCAACACCTTCGGCCCCGGCGGCGACAGCCCCGACCACCTGGAGCTGAAGGCGCTCAAGGTCGCCAAGTTCGGCCTCACCGGGCGTCTGCCGGACATCCTCTGGGACGGCTACTTCAACGACAAGAAACTGGTCGACGGCAAGCTGCCCGAAGCCCTGGCCATCTGCATCGACAACGGCAACGCCGGCATCGTCAACGTCGATGGCCCGCACGGCTACAAGAACATCAGCACCGACATGAGCGCGCACCAGTGCAAGCTCAAGCCGCTGCCGAAGATCGAGCAGGCCGGTCTCGGCGAGAAGGGCAACAAGGCATGATCAAACCCGCTTCGTTCCTGCTGTCGCTCGCCCTGGCCGCCGCGTTGGCCGGGTGCGGGCAGGAGAGCAAGCCGCGTTACCAGCCCGAAGGCGACGATTACCCGGAGAAGCTCAGCGGCTGGGGCATGCTGCACCTGGCGGACGACCACCTGACGCCGGCCGCCGAGGTGCTGCCCTATGACCTCAACACCCCGCTGTTCACCGACTACGCACACAAGCTGCGCACCGTGTGGATGCCGGACGGGCAGTCCGCGCAGTACGCCGAGGAGCGCTTCGACTACCCCGTCGGCAGCGTGCTGACCAAGACCTTCTATTACCCGAAGGACGCCCAGGGCAACCTGCTGCAGAACAGCCAGGACGACCGCGACCCCAAGGCCGGGCTGGACATGACCCGGGTGCACCTGGTGGAAACCCGCGTGCTGGTACGGCAGAAGGATGGCTGGGCGGCGCTGCCCTACGTGTGGAATGCCGACCAGAGCGAGGCGACGCTGGAACTGGCCGGCGACAGCCCGGCGCTGGAGCTGACCGCCGCGGACGGCAGGAAGACCGCCTTCACCTACATGGTTCCCGACGCCAACCAGTGTTCCGAATGCCACGCCGAACAGAAGGGCGGCGGCATCGCCCCGTTGGGGCCCAAGGCGCGGCACCTGAACAAGGACTTCGCCTACGCAGACGGCAGCGAAAACCAGCTGCAGCACTGGCAGGCGCGGGGGTTCCTCAAGGGTCTGCCGGCGCTGGCGCAGGTGCCGCAGAACGCGCTGTGGGGCCATCCGCGGCCGGGTGAAGACCTGGAGAAACAGGCCCGTAGCTACCTGGACGCCAACTGCTCGCACTGCCACAACCCCAAGGGTGCGGCACGCACGTCCGGCCTGCACCTCGACCCGCACACGCCGGTCTCCGTCGCCTACGGCATCTGCAAGCCGCCAGTGGCGGCGGGCGGCGGCACCGGCGGGCGGCTGGAGGACATCCACCCCGGCAGCCCGGAGAAGTCCGTGCTCAGCTACCGCGTCGGCAGCGATAAACCGGGCGACATGATGCCCGAGCTGGGCCGCACCCTGGTCCATCGCGAGGGCCTGGAGCTGCTCAACCGCTGGATCGCCTCGCTGCCCGGCGACTGCTGAGGGAAATCGCCCGGAGCCCGCCAGGGCTCTGGGCCGCGCACCGCGACGAGCAAACCGCTGGGGCCGTGCTAGCGTTCATCTGGTCCCTTTCTCTCGCAGGTGCGCCTCCATGGACGATACGAACATCATCAATGTCGGTACGGAGAAGTTCAACGCACTGTGGGCGACGGTTTCGCAGTACGCGCTCGCATTCGGTGTGAAGATCCTCGTCGCGATTCTCTTCTGGGTCCTGGGCCGCTGGCTGATCAGCTTCGCGGTCGGTCTGGTGGAGAAGGCCCTGGCCCGACAGAGCGTCGACCCGACGGTACTGCGCTACGTCGGCTCCTTCATCACCGTTACCCTGAACATCCTCCTGGTGGTCGGCATCCTCGGCTACTTCGGCGTGCAGACCACCAGCCTCGCCGCACTGATCGCCGCCATCGGCCTGGCCATCGGCATGGCCTGGTCGGGCCTGCTGGCAAACCTGGCGGCCGGCGGCTTCATCATCGTGCTGCGGCCGTTCAAGGTCGGCGACTTCGTCAGCGCCGGCGGCGTGACCGGCACCGTCAAGGAGATCGGCCTGTTCGCCACGGCGATCAACACCCCGGACAACGTCCTGACCCTGGTGGGCAACAACAAGATCTTCAGCGACACCATCCAGAACTTCACCCACAACACCTTCCGCCGCGTGGACCTCAAGGCCCAGCTCTCCGGCGCCGCCGACTACGCCGCCGCCGCCGCGGTGCTCAAGGAGCGCATCGCCGCGATCCCCAACGTGCTGAGCGACCCGCCGGTGGATGTGGAAATCCTCGAGTTCAACCTCGTCGGCCCGGTGCTCGCGGTGCGCCCGTACTGCCACAACGACAACTACTGGCAGGTCTACTTCGACACCAACCGCACCATCAAGGAAGCCCTGGGCACCGACTTCCCGGCACCGATGCCGGCGCAGACGGTGATCGTCCAGCAGTCGACCAGCGGCTGATCCAGGCTGCCATGAAGCAGGCCACCCTCGCGGTGGCCTTTCTTTTCCGCGCGCTGACGGCTGGCAGGAACTCGCGGACCAGTGGCTGTCGCCGCCGATTACCTTCGCTGAGCTGCGCCCGATCGCCGGCGCCGGGCAGAAATTTCCCGAAGGATTCCGGGCGCGGTCTGGCTGACCGGCCCCTCGTTCCCCTCGCACTCTAGGAACCGCAGCGCCGTCAGCGGCGATGCGCAATCCGTTCCGCGGCGAGGCGAAAGGCATGGACAGTCGCTTGCCGGCCAGGGGGTTCTCCCTGGTCGAACTGCTCGTTTCAGTGCTCATCCTGTCCGTCGGCCTGCTCGGGCTGGCGGGGTTGCAGAGTGTCAGCGTCGCTGCCGGTTACAGCTCGCTGCAACGCTCGCAGGCCTCGTGGCTGGCCAGCGAGATGACCGATCTGCTGCGGGCGAACCCGACCGCGGCACGGGCGGGCGCCTACAACCTCGACTTCGCCGAACCTGGCGCGGGGTGCCCGTCCAGCGTCGCTGGCAGTCGGGCGCAGCTCGATCTCGGCCAGTGGCGCAAGGCGCTGTGCACGGCACTGGGAGACTCGGCCAGCGGTCTGGTGCAGGTGTCGCGCGCCGGTGAGCTGTACCGGGTGGAGGTCGGCGTGCGCTGGGACGACAGCCGCACGCAGCGCCGGCTCGCCGACGAGGTCGAGCACTGGGCGACCTTCACCTACCGCACGGCACTCTGACATGGCCTGCCCTGCGCAGCGTGGTTTGTCGCTGGTGGAACTGCTGATTGCCATGGCCCTCGGCCTGGTGCTGTTGGCGGGTGTGCTGGAGGTGGTGCTGGGCAGCAAGCGGACCTACCAGGCCAGCCAAGGCCTTGCCGAACTGCAGGAAAGCGGCCGTTTCGCCCTCGACATCATCGCCCAGGATTTGCGCGCTGCCGGCTTTGCCGGTGCCTGTCCGGCCGGGCTGGTGAATGCCAGCGGCTTCAGCGCGGCGTCATTCGCCCTGCAGCACGGCGGCATCGAGGGCTACGGCAGTGGGATGAGCGAGCCGGACTGGCTGCCGTCCCGAAGGCTGGCGAACACCGATGCAGTGTTGCTGCGCTATGTCGGCGAACCGGCGCTGGCGGTGAGTTCGATCACCGGCAACCAGGCGCGGCTGGCGTCTTCCGCTGCGGTGGTCGGGGTGCCCTACCTGCTGTCCGATCTGCAGTCCTGCCTGCTGCTGCGCAACGACGGCAGCGCGACCACGCTGGCCGCAGACCGCCCGCTGACGCATTTCCTGGCAGCGGCCAGCCGCGCCTACCGCTATCGCTACGTCATCTACTGGATCGGCAAGGGCGAGGATGGCACGCCGGGGCTCTTCGCCAGCGATAACAGTGCGAACAATGGTCTGCCGCAGAGCAGCGAGCTGGTCTCCGGCGTTGCGGGGATGAGCCTGCGCTATGGCGTCAGCGCTGACGCTGGCGAAGCGGTCACGGCCTACAGGGCGGCAAAGGAAATGACCGCTGCCGATTGGCGCAGGGTGCGCACCGTTCGCGTCAGCCTGCTGCTGCAGAGCCTCACCCGCAACGTCGACGAAACTCCCACTGCGCTGCTGTTCGACGGCCGGACCCTGGCCGCCAACGCCGAGCGCCGTCTGCGCCTGGTGATGGGCAGCACCACGGCGCTGCGCAATGCCGCAGGAGGTGAGTGATGTGGCGGCGCGCTGAAGGCGGGGCGATCCTGCTGGTCACCCTGGTGATGCTGTTGCTGCTGACCCTCATCGGCCTGGCCGGCATGCGCCTGGCGAGCCTGGAAGAGCGCATCGCCGGCAACCTGCGCGATCGCCAGCTGGCGTTCCAGGCCGCCGAGACGGCGCTGCGGCAGGGCGAGTTGGCGGCCCGCGAGCTGTACCGACAGGCGCGCGCCGACAGCACGGCGTATGACGTTGGTGCGCAGGTCATCCTGGCGGACACCGACCTCGCGCGTCCACCGCGCTACCAGCTGAAGCTGCTGCGGCTGCTGGTCAACGAAGGGCTGGAGGTGGGCAAGGGCCAGTCGGCGTACGGCGTGGCGCTGGAAGTCAGTGCCACGGGCTACGGGGTACGCCGCCAGCCTTCCGGCGAGCCGGTCTCCAGCGCGCGGCTGCTCAGCATCTACTTCATTCGCTGATGGGCGGGCAGGAGGCGGTTGTGGCAGGCAGAGCGATGGGCGTGGTGGCGTTGCTTCTGGGGCTGCTCGGTACGGCCAGTGCCGCGCCGATCAGCCAGTTGCCGTTGCAGCACGGAGGTGGCGCTGCGGGCAGCTTGCTGCTGTTGCCCTCGACGGCGCACTCGGCAATGGCCGCCGCGGCTCATCCTGGCGAGCGCTACGCTCCCGCGCTGGCCTATGTCGGCTACTTCGATCCGGACAAGTGTTATGGACAGGAGCCCGCGCAGCTGTACTTCGTCCCCCAGGGAGCGGCACTCGGACACCTGTGCACGGGGGCCTGGAGTGGCAACTTCCTCAACTGGGCGACAGCCCAGCGCCTCGACGTGCTGCGCGCCGCGCTGACCGGCGGTGACCGCTACCTCGACGGCGGCGATGGCGTGACCGTGTTGCAGAAAGCGCGCAACACGCGGGTCGACGGCCAGTTCACCGATCGGCAGGTATCGGCTCGAGAAGTGGCGGGGGCAACACCGTTTTCCGGATCGGCCCTGTATCTGCGGATTGCCGGGCAGGATCGCGATCTGCTGTTCAGCCGCAGTCCGGCGTTTCCCGGTGAGCCACAGGAGTATCGAAGCGGAGCCCTGCTGGAGGCGAGCGCAAGCTATCGACTGCCGGTGCGGGTGCAGGTCTGCGTGGTGGGCATGCTGGAGCGCAACTGTCGCCGCCATGGCCCGGGGTTCAAGCCCGAAGGGTTGCTGCAGCGCTACGCCGGACGGTTGCGCTTCAGCGTAGTGGCCCGCTCTGGCGGCGATGGGACCGCGGCGCTGCAGGTAGAGCAACGGTTCATTGGTCCGCAACGGGATGACGGTAGCGCAAATCCCCTGGCGGAGTGGTCGGCGCAGGGCGTGCTGCTGGCCAACCCTGACCGTGATGCTGGCGGCAGCAGCGGCGTGATCATCTATCTCAACCGCTTCGACGAGGTGGGATTGCGCCAGGCGGATGATCCGGGCGAGTCGTTGTATGCGGCGATGCGTTACCTGCGACACCCGGGCAGCTCGGCGGCCGGTACCGCTGCCGGCGATCCGATCAGCCATGCCTGCCAGCGCAACAGCGTCCTGGGCTTCGGTAGCTCGGGTGGGGCGGCGGTCGGTGAAGGTCTGTCGCGACTCGCAGCACCGGATCGGCTGCTCGATCTGCCCCAGGCCAGCCGTCGCGTGGCCTTGCTCGAAGGTGCGACGGCCGGCGGCGCGGCCCTGGATTTTGCCGGTCTCGCCTACGATGCCCATGTCGGCGATCTGCGTCCCGACCTGCCGGGCCGGCAGCGCCTGTCCCTCTACTGGTTGCCCGGCGAAACGGTGGCCAGTGGCAGTGCGCTTTGGTTGGCGACGAAGTACGGCGGATTCAGCGTTCCCGTGGGCTATCGCCATGGGCGCGACCTGCCGTTGCCCCTGGCGTGGTGGAGCGATGCAGGCTCGCCCGGCCCGGAGCATCCGGCCAACCTGCTCGACTCCGCGGCGCCGGAGCGCTGGCACGATCAACTGCAGCGGGTGTTCGTGCGCGCGGTGGAAGAGGGCGCCGACGGCAGCGTCTCGCTCCTTGCGGCAGGAGGTCCCGGAGAGCTGTTCAGTACGCGGCTGGACTCGGCACGTTGGAGCGGCGACCTGTTGCTCTGGCGGGAGGGAATGGCGGCTGCGGTCTGGTCGGCGGCTCGGCGGCTGGATGAGCTGAGCGAGGCCCAGCTGGGCAAACGGAACATCCTCACGGTGCGCACGCCCGAACCTGGGCAGGTGGCGCGCAACGGGGTGTCCTTTGCCTGGAGTGCGCTGGACGGGGCGCAGCGCCTGGCGCTGGCTGCCGATGTCGGCGACGGCGAACAGCGGCTCGCCTACCTGCGCGGTTCCCGGCAGGAGGAGCGCGACTCCGCCACCAGCTCCCGCGCCTATCGGCAGCGCGACAGTCGACTGGGCGACATCGTCCACTCGCGCCCCGCTTACTCCTGGCACGACCCGCAACCCTATGCCGCGCTGCCGCCGCCACTGGGCGACGCGTACCGCGAATTCCTCGCTGGCGACGCCTATCGGCAGCGGGCGCCGCTGGTGGCGGTGGGGGCCAACGACGGCATGCTGCATGGCTTCGATGCACGGGACGGGCGTGAACTGTTCGCCTATGTGCCGGCCGCCGTGTTCGGCCACCTGCGCGAACTGGCGGAGCCGGGCTATGTGCATCGCTTCTACGTCGACGGCTCGCCCACCTTTGGCAATGCCTGGGTTGCCGGGCGTTGGCGCACGTTGCTGGTGGGCACGCCGGGCGTCGGCGGCCGCAGCGTTTTCGCCCTGGACGTCAGCGATCCGCAGCGGCTGCAGCCCGGCAGTGTGCTCTGGGAATTCAGCGCTCCCGAGCTGGGTTACAGCCTGGGCCGTCCAGCACTGCTGGCGCTGGCCTCGGGCCGCTTCGTGGTGGCGCTGTCTTCCGGCGCCAGGGACCTGGAGGGCGACGAGGGCTTTCTCTGGTTGCTCGATGCGGCGGATGGCCAGGCGCTGCGGCGTATCCGCCTGCCCGGCGCCGGGGACCTGGGGCCGGTGACGGCGATCAGCAGCGTCGGTGGCGTGACGGCGGATCGCCTGTACCTGGGGGACAGCCGTGGCCAGGTCTGGCGCGTCGACCTCGCCGGCGAGGACGGCAGCGATTCGGCGATTCCCGCCTCCCTCGGCGGCGGACCGCTGTTCCAGGCGCTGGACGCCAACGGAGCGGCGCAGGCGATCACGGCGCCCCTTGCGGTGGTCGACGATACCGCGGGCGCACTGCGGCTGTTGTTCGGCACCGGCCGCTATTACCGGGTGGGCGACGACCTGGCGGCGCCGGAGAAGGTCGACAGCCTGTATGGCCTCGTCGACAACGGCCAGTCGATTGCCGGGCGCTCGCGATTGGCGCCACGGCGGCTGGCACCGACGGAGCTCGGCACTTCGGAAGATGCCGGGCGCGGCTGGTACCTGGACCTGCCGGCGGACGGCAGCCGGGTGATCGAGCAGGCGCAGGTGCGCTCGGGGCGTTTCGTGCTGTTCAACCTGATCACGCCCGGAAGCGATCCCTGTGACGATCCCTTGCGCCATCGCGCGATGCTGCTGGATAGCTCCAGCGGCAGCGAGCCCGACGCAGCACGGGCGACGACATTGGCCGCTACCGGTGCGACGCTCGAACAACCCTCTGCGGTGCTGCTGCAACCGGGGGAAGAGGGCGGCGTTCGCTGGTCGACCCTGGACGAGCAGGGCGCCCCGCGGACGCAACAGCTCGCCGTGCCGAACGACAGCGGCCGCAAGGCCTGGCAGGAGTTGCGCTGAGATGAAGGCTGTCCGCGCTATGGGCGGCGGCTTCACGCTGCTGGAGCTGCTCGTCACCCTGGCGCTGATGGGCATCCTCCTGGCCATCGCCCTGCCGAGCTACCAGGAACACATCCGTCGTGCCGGCCGGGTGGAGGCGCAGAAGTCGCTGGTGGAGCTGGCTCAGTACCTGGAGCGCTACTACAGCAGCCAGGGCAGCTACCGCGAGGCGACCCTGCCCTTCCTGCGCTCCCCGCGTTCCGGCGGGCCGGTGCGCTACCGGCTGGGTTTCGGCGACGTCCCGGATGCCGCCGGATTCACGCTGATCGCCGAACCCCAGGGCAATATGGTGGACGACCGCTGCGGCACGCTGACGCTGACCAGCAGCGGGCTGCGCGGCGCGGCGGCGGAGCGCTGCTGGTAGCGGCGCCTCAGGTCGGCGTGCGGTCCACCCACTTGGGTGCGGCCAGTGGCTTCCAGGCGGCCAGGGCGCTGACCAGCTCGGCGGGGCTGGCGGCGCGCTGCAGCATGTCGCGGTGCGGCTGGCGCACGAAGCGCTCCTGCACCAGGTGGTCGAGGAAGGTCAGCAGCGGGTCGAAGAAGCCGTTCACTTCCAGCAGTCCCAGCGGCTTGGCGTGGTAGCCCAGCTGACCCCAGGTCCAGACTTCGAAGAGTTCTTCCAGGGTGCCGAGGCCGCCGGGCAGGGCGATGAAGGCGTCGCTCAGCTCGGCCATGCGAGCCTTGCGCGCGTGCATGCCGTCCACCACTTCCAGGCGCGTCAGGCCGCTGTGGCCGACTTCGGCGTCCTTCAGGCTCTGCGGGATGATGCCGATGACTTCGCCGCCAGCGGCCAGCGCGGCATTGGCCACCATGCCCATCAGGCCCACGGCGCCGCCGCCGTAGACCAGCTGGATGCCGTTCTCGGCGAGGTAGCGGCCGAGGGCTTCGGCAGCTTCCTGGTAGATCGGGGTGGCGCCGGGGCTGGCGCCGCAGAATACGCAGATGGAACGCAAGGTCATGGATCACTCCTCTTCAAGCGGGCCTCGTCATGCTGGCCTCGTTTTGCAGGCCGTCAGGGTAGCGGCAGAGCGAGGGGCGACCAAGCCGAAAATCCGCTACGCCAATTCGCTGCGACGAAAACTGCCAGCGCTCGCCGCCTGGGCGTAGCAGGCGAGCAGGTCGTGCAGCAACGGGCTTTGTAACAGGGGGAAACGGTGCATGGCGCGAACTCCTGTTGGGCCGGGGGGAGGCGTCTATGCTAGGCGGGGTGCGCTGATCTGCCTCGTTGATCCTGCCGATCGACCTGATAGACAGTTCGAAGCTTGGCTCGTGGCCGATGGCCATTGATGCAGATCAGGGGAACCCCGATCACGATCGGGCAGTCTTCCCTATCAGGATTCTCCGCCCAACCTGCCTAGGAGGCATGTCATGTTCCGTAAACTCGCCGCTGTATCCCTGCTTGGCCTGTTCAGTGCCCCGCTGCTGGCCGCCGAATGCTCCGTGGACATCCAGGGCAACGACCAGATGCAGTTCAGCACCAACGCCATCAGCGTGGACAAGAGCTGCAAGAGCTTCACCGTGAACCTGTCCCATCCGGGCAGCCTGCCGAAGAACGTCATGGGCCATAACTGGGTGCTGACCACCGCCGCCGACATGCAGGGCGTGGTGACCGATGGCATGGCCGCCGGCCTGGACAAGAACTACATCAAGGATGGCGACACCCGCGTGATCGCCCACACCAAGATCATCGGTTCCGGTGAGAAGGACTCGGTGACCTTCGACGTCTCCAAGCTGAAGGCCGGTGATGAATACACCTTCTTCTGCTCCTTCCCGGGCCACTCGGCCATGATGAAGGGCACCCTGACCCTGAAGTGATCCGGGCTTCCTGAGCCAGGAAATCCGCTATCCGAAGAGCCCGACCCATGGTCGGGCTTTTTATTTCATGAAAGAACGTTACCGTGTTCCTGCCTGAGAACTCGACGGGGGACCCATGTACCACGGTGAACGCTTCAACGCCTGGACCCATCTGATCGGCGCCGTGCTGGCGCTGGTGGGCGGCATCTGGCTGCTGGTGGCCACCAGCCTGCTCGGCGAGCCGCTGCGCATCGTCAGCGTGGCAATCTACGGCACGACGCTACTGCTGCTCTACAGCATTTCCACGCTCTACCACAGCGTGCGCGGCCGGGCGAAGGTGATCCTGCGCAAGCTCGACCACCTGTCGATCTACCTGCTGATTGCCGGCAGCTACACGCCCTTCTGCCTGGTCACCCTGAAAGGTCCCTGGGGCTGGACGCTGTTCGGCATCGTCTGGTCGATGGCGGTGATCGGCATGCTGCAGGAGATCAAGCCGCGCTCCGAGGCGCGGGTGCTGTCGATCATCATCTATGCGGTGATGGGCTGGATCGTGCTGATCGCGGTCGGCCCGCTGTACCGCGCGCTGGGCGGCGCCGGCTTCGCCTGGCTGGTGGGCGGCGGCGCCTTCTACACCATCGGCATCATCTTCTTCGCCTACGACAGCCGCTTCCGCCACTGGCACGGCATCTGGCACCTGTTCGTGATCGCCGGCAGCCTGCTGCACTTCATCGCCATCTGGCGCTACGTCATTCCCCAGCATTGAGCACCGGCGGTGCGGGATCGCTCCCGCACCGCCAACTGCCGCGCTTACGGCGCGGTGGGCAGGACGCGCTTGTGGCGGGTCTTCTCGAAGGTGCGGACGATGATGTCGAAGGCTTCCTGGCCGACGTCCTGGCCGTGCAGGAAGGCGTCGATTTCCTGGTAGGTCACGCCGTGGGCGTGCTCGTCCGGCTTGCCGGGGGCGAGGTCTTCGAGGTCGGCGGTCGGTACCTTTTCCACCAGATGCTCCGGCGCGCCGAGGCTGCGGGCGATGCTGCGCACCTGGTTCTTCACCAGGCCGGTGAGCGGGGCGAGGTCGCAGGCGCCGTCGCCGAACTTGGTGAAGAAGCCCATCACTGCTTCGGCGGCGTGGTCGGTACCGACCACCAGACCGGCGCGGGCGTTGGCGATGGTGTACTGGGCGACCATGCGGATGCGTGCCTTGGTGTTGCCCAGGGCGAAGTCACGGGTGGCCGGGGCCAGGCCTTCCAGGGCCTGGGTCTCGGCGGCCAGCGCCTGCACGGCCGGGCCGATGTTCACGGTGTGGCGCTCGTCGGGGGCGATGACGTCCACCGAGTCCTGGGCGTCCTGCTCGTCGCCCTGCACGTTGTAGGGCAGGCGCACGGCGAGGAAGCGGTAGTCCGGGTTGCCGCTCTCGGCGCGCAGGCCTTCCACGGCGCGCTGGCAGAGCATGCCGGCGGTGAGCGAGTCGACGCCGCCGCTGATGCCCAGCACCAGGGTCTTCATCCCCGAACCCTTCAGGCAATCCTGGATGAAGCCGACGCGGCGCTGGATCTCGGCCTGCAGCTCGGCGTCGGACTGGAAGGGCGGCTGCACGTTGAGTTCTCTGGCGATGGCGGCCTGTCTGTCTTTCATCTGGAGGGCTCCTGTGGAAAGCGGAAAAGGGGTTACACCGGCACCTTGAACACGTGGCGCAGGTAGGCGACGAAATTCTCGTCGCGGCATTGGGTCTTGCCCGGGGTGTCGGAAATCTTCGCCACCGGGTGGCCGTTGCAGGCGGTCATCTTGATCACGATGTTCATCGGTTCCACGCCGGGGATGTCGCAGGTCAGGTTGGTACCGATGCCGAAACTGACGTTGATCTTGCCACGCAATGCGCGGAAGAGCTGCAACGCCTTGGGCATGTCGAGGCCGTCGGAGAACACCAGGGTCTTGGTCAGCGGGTCGATGCCCAGGCGGCGGTAGTGGACGATGGCCTTCTCGGCCCAGACCAGCGGGTCGCCCGAATCGTGGCGCAGGCCATCGAAGAGCTTGGCGAAGTACAGGTCGAAGTCGCTGAGGAAGGCGTCCATGGTAATGCAGTCGGTCAGCGCGATGCCCAGCTGGCCGCGGTATTCGCGCACCCAGCAGTCCAGTGCGGCGATCTGGCTGTCGATCAGCCGCGGGCCGAGCTGCTGGTGCGCCATCAGCCATTCGTGGGCCATGGTGCCGATCGGCTTCACGTCGAACTCGCGGGCCAGGTGCACATTGCTGGTGCCGACGAAGCGGCCGGGGAAGTCGCGCTTCAAGATATGCACGACTTCTTCCTGGGTGCGGTAGGAGAAGCGCCGGCGGGTGCCGAAGTCGGCCACCTGGAACTCCTTCAGCTCCTCCGCGCTGGCGTTGTCGGCGAGCCAGTCGAGCTTGCGGTAGAGCTGCTCGCCGACCTGTTCCAGCACCACCTCGCGGTAGCGATAACGATTGCGTACCTCGCTGACGATGGCCAGCAGCGGCACCTCGAAGAGGATCACATGCAGCCACGGCCCGCGCAGGCGGATGGCCAGTTGGCCGTCCTCGATGCTGGTGTGCACGTAGCGCAGGTTGAAGCGGAACAGGCTGAGGAAGCGGATGAAGTCCGGCTTGATGAACGGGATGCGCTCGAGGAAGGCCAGTTGGTCCGGCGTGGCTTCCAGCTCGGCCAGGCGCTCGATCTGGTAGCGGATTTCCGCCAGGTACGGGCGCAGGTCCTCGGCGTTGCGGCAGCGGAATTCCCACTCCACTTCGGCGTTGGGATAGTTGTGCAGCACCGCCTGCATCATCGTCAGCTTGTAGAAGTCGGTGTCCAGCAGGTTCTGCACGATGCTGTCGGCAAACACGCTCTCGGCCATGATCAATTCTCCCTGATGCCCATGAGGGCGTCGTCCAGTTCGTTCTCGTTCGCACAGAGCACCACGCCGGCTTCACGCATCGCGGTGCAGGCGGCTGCGGCGGTGTCCTCGGCAATGGCGCGGCAGGCTGGCAGGTACAGCAGCACCTGGAAGCCGGCGCGGCGCAGTTGCAGCGCGGTGGTTTTCACGCAGTAGTCCAGCGCCAGGCCGCCCACCAGCACGTGGCTGACTTGGTTCTGCCGCAGGTATTCGATCACTCCGGTGCTGCGCCGTTCCGCCAGGTCGTGGTAGCACGCACCGTAGGGGTGCAGATCCGGCTCCACGCCCTTCCAGATGAAGAAGTCGTAGTCCATCGGCTGCGGCAGCTCGTCCAGCAGTTCGAAGCCCGGCGTGCCCGGCACGCAGTGGCTGACCCAGGTGAGGTCGGCGTTGGGCAGGCTCAGCGGTTGCAGCATCTGTGCCGGCTCGCCCACTACCCAGGGCGCTTGCGGCGTGTGGGCGTCCTTGCTGCCCAGGCGCAGGCTGGCGCGCTGGGCCATCAGATTGAGGGCGCCGCCGATGGCGTCACCGCCGGGCACCGGCAGCTCGTTGGGGCAGAGCGGGGTGAAGCCCTTCTGGGCGTCTACATCGAAGCTGGCGATCAGGTTCATGGAAGCCTCCGCTTGACCGTTGCTGGCTTGTCGTGGCTACATAATTCACGACGTGAAATAAGTCGTCAAGCAGAAAATCTCTCGAATGTGGATGGTGGTGCATAATTTCTATACGTGGTGAAATAAGTCGCGGCCCTGGCTCGGGCAGAGGAAACAAGGCGAGGAATGGCGATGAGTACCGCTGAAGTGCTGGCCTCCGTGGATATCGTGGCGCTGCGCCTGCATCCCGAGAACGGTCTGGAGCTGCTATTGATCCGTCGCGGCAAAGTACCGTTCGAGGGGCAGTGGGCGCTGCCTGGCGTGTTGATCAACGGCCGCTGCGCAGACCGCGGCCTGGACGATGCGGCCCTGCGCGCGCTGCGCGAAAAGGCGCGGGTGAAGCCGGCGTACATGGAGCAGGTGGCGACGGTGGGTAACGCGGTACGCGACCCGCGCGGCTGGTCGTTGAGCGTGCTCTATCTCGTGCTGGTGGCGCCGGAGACTGAAGTTGCTGCCGCTGACCTGGACTTCGTGTCGCTGGATGCCGTGCGCGGCGAGCGCTTCGCCTTGCCCTTCGACCATACCCAGCTGGTGCAGCAGGCCTGCGAGCGCCTGGCGGGCAAGTCGGTGTACAGCGCGCTGCCGCTGCACCTGCTGCCGGAGCGCTTCACCGTGGCGGAAGCGCTGAAGGCCTTCGAGTGGTCCATCGGCGAGGAGATCCAGCACTCCAGCCTGCGCGGCCGCCTGGAGCGGATGAAGGCGGCGGGTTGGGTCGAGGACACCGGTGAGCGCCACCAGCCGCCGATGGGGCGGCCGCAGCATGTCCTGCGCTTCACGCCGCAGGGGGAGGGGGCGTTTGTGTTTGATCGGAGTTTGTTGGTCTGAAACTCCGGCGCGGAGCTGCCCCTCACCCTAACCCTCTCCCGGAGGAGAGGGAATTGTCCTCTGCAGGCTGGCAAAGTGGAGTTCTCCTGAAGCTAACGGCTGACACTTGAGCAGCAAGCGACGCCGAGCGGCTCCCTCTCCCTCTGGGAGAGGGCTGGGGTGAGGGGCTCTGGATACCACTCCGAAAGTCACCCCTCCATCCGCTCCCCGATCCACTCCACGAACGCCCGCACCTTGGGCACCGCTGCCGCATGCTCGGGGTACGCCAGGTAGTACCCGCTGCGACTCTGCAGCCCATGCTCCCAGGCAATCACCAGCTTGCCCTCATTCAGCTCCTCCTCCACCAGGAAGCGCGGCAGCAACGCCACGCCGCAGCCGGCCTGGGCTGCGCGGATGCACATGTAGAAGGTGTCGAAGCGCGGCCCGTGGTAGCTGTGTTCGCTGTGCTGGCCGAGGCTCAGGAACCACTCGTGCCAGGCTTCCTGGCGCGTGGCGTTCTGCAGCAGGACCAGGTCCGCCAGCTGGGTCGGGTCGCTCAGCGGCAGCGCCGGCAGGATCGCCGGTGAGCACACCGGCACCATCTCCTCGCCGAACAGCGCCACGCATTCCGCGCCGGGCAGGGTGCCGGCGCCGAAGAAGAAGGCGATGTCGCAGCGTGATTGCAGCAGATCGCCGGGCTCCAGCTCCTGGCGCAGGTCGAGGTGGATATTCGGGTGGCGATGGCGCCAGCCATTCAGTCGCGGAATCAGCCAGCGCGCGCCGAAGGTCGGCGGCGTTGCCACGCGCAGCACTTCGGTCTCGCCGCCGTAGGACAGCAGGTAGTGGGTGGACATCTCCACCTGGGTGAGGATCTTGCGCACCTCCACCAGGTACAGATCGCCCGCCGGAGTCAGTTGCAGGCGACGACGCACGCGGCGGAACAGCAGGTGCTGGAGCATCTCCTCCAGCTGCGCCACCTGCTTGCTGACCGCACTCTGGGTCAGGTTCAGCTCCTCGGAAGCGCGGGTAAAACTCAGGTGCCGCGCCACCGCTTCGAAGCATTGCAGGGCGGTCATGGACGGCAGGTGGCGTTTGCTCAGCATGGCGGGCAGTTCATGAATTTACGGAATGATGTGCATAGGAAACGTCGTTTGTTGTGCCTCGGCAAGCCGTTTATTACTGCTGGCATTCCGTCAGGTCATCTGAAAAGAACTGGAGTCCGCATGATTTCCGCACTGCTCGAATCCCTCGGCGTCGACGCCCGCCTGGTTACCGGTGGCGATCAGGTCATCCACTCGCCCATCGACGGCAGCCGCCTGGGCGCGGTGCGCCTGGAAAGCGCCGCCGAGGTGGAGCAGAAGATCGGCCGCGCCGCCCACGCCTTCGATGCCTGGCGCAAGTTCCCGGCGCCGCGCCGTGGCGAGCTGGTGCGGCTGTTCGGCGAGGAGCTGCGCGCGAGCAAGGCGGCCCTCGGCGAGCTGGTGTCCTGGGAGGCCGGCAAGATCACCCAGGAAGGCCTGGGCGAAGTGCAGGAGATGATCGATATCTGCGACTTCGCCGTCGGCCTGTCGCGCCAGCTCTACGGCCTGACCATCGCCTCCGAGCGCCCCGGCCACCACATGCGCGAGACCTGGCATCCGCTGGGCGTGGTCGGGGTGATCAGCGCGTTCAACTTCCCGGTCGCCGTGTGGTCGTGGAACACCGCGCTGGCGCTGGTCTGCGGCAACTCGGTGGTGTGGAAGCCGTCGGAGAAGACCCCGCTCACCGCGCTGGCCTGCCAGGCGCTGTTCGAACGTGCACTGAGCAAGTTCGGTGACGCCCCGGCGAATCTCAGCCAGGTGGTGATCGGTGATCGCAGCGCCGGTGAGGCCTTGGTCGACGATGTGCGTGTCGCCCTGGTCAGCGCCACCGGCAGCACCCGTATGGGCAGCGAAGTCGGCCCGCGCGTGGCGGCCCGTTTCGGTCGCAGCATCCTCGAACTGGGCGGCAACAACGCGATGATCCTGGCGCCCAGCGCTGACCTCGACATGGCCGTGCGCGCGGTGCTGTTCAGCGCCGTCGGCACCGCTGGGCAACGCTGCACCACACTGCGCCGGCTGATCGCCCACGAGTCGGTGAAGGACGAATTCGTCAGCCGCCTGAAGACCGCCTACGCCAAGGTGCGCATCGGCCATCCGCTGGAAGGCAACCTGGTCGGCCCGCTGATCGACGAGCGCAGTTTCCTCGCCATGCAGGGCGCGCTGGAACAGGCGCGCGGCGAGGGCGGTGTGGTGTTCGGCGGCGAGCGTCAGCTGGCAGACAAATTCCCCGCGGCCTATTACGTGTCCCCGGCCATCGTCGAGATGCCCGAGCAGAGCGACGTGGTGCGCAGCGAGACCTTCGCGCCGATTCTCTACGTGGTGCCCTATAAGGACTTCAACGACGCGGTGGCGCTGAACAACGGTGTGCCCCAGGGGCTGTCGTCGTGCATCTTCACCACCGACCTGCGCGAGGCCGAAGCCTTCATCTCGGTGGTGGGCAGCGACTGCGGCATCGCCAACGTCAACATCGGCCCCAGCGGCGCGGAGATCGGCGGCGCCTTCGGTGGCGAGAAGGAAACCGGCGGCGGCCGCGAGTCCGGCTCCGATGCCTGGAAGGGCTACATGCGCCGGCAGACCAACACCGTGAACTATTCGCGGGAACTGCCGCTGGCGCAGGGCATAGTCTTCGACTGAGAGCTGTTCGCGATGTTGGAAACTGGCGCGGCGACTTCCCCCTCACCCCAGCCCTCTCCCTCAGGGAGAGGGGGCCGTTCGGTGCAGGATGAAGTCGCGGCATCAGTCGGCAGGGCCTGCTCCCTCTCCCTCGGGAGAGGATTGGGGTGAGGGGCGGCATTCGCTGAGCGCCCGTCGGCCGGCTGATGAAGGCCAGTATGCAAGACAGAGTCATTCACAAAGGTTCGCGTAGAAGGATCGCTGGATGTCGCTTCGCCAAGAGTGTCTGTGGGAACACCTGACCCCGAACCGCCCGGAAGCCCCGGAGCTGCGTGGGGATCGCAAGGTCGATGTGTGTGTCATCGGCGCGGGCTTCACCGGTCTGTCTGCCGCGCTGCATCTGCTGGAGCGGGACCAGAAAGTCTGCGTGCTGGAAGCCCACACCACCGGGCACGGTGGCTCTGGGCGCAACGTCGGGCTGGTCAACGCCGGGCTGTGGATTCCGCCGGACGAGATCGAGGCGGGCATGGGCGCGGAGATCGGCCAGCGGGTCAACCGCATGCTCGGCAATGCGCCGTCCCTGGTCTTCTCGCTGATCGACAAATACGCCATCGATTGCCAGGCGCGCCGCGAAGGCACGCTGCACATGGCGCACAACGCCAAGGGGCTGGCCGACCTGCGCAGCCGCTGCGAGCAATGGGGCCGCCGTGGCGCTCCGGTGGAGCTGCTCACCGGCGCCGACTGCGAGCAGGCCTGCGGCACCGACAAGATCGCTGGCGCCCTGCTCGATCGCCGCGCCGGCACGCTCAATCCCATGGCCTACGTCAGCGGCCTCGCTCGCGCGGTGCTCGGCCTGGGCGGCGAGCTGTACCACCATTCCCCGGTGGTCGGGCTGGTGCGCGTGGGCAATGCGTGGAACGTGATCACTGCCGGTGGCGTGGTGACCGCCGAGAAGGTGGTGATCGCCTCCAGCGCCTACACCGAGGGCGAGTGGACGCAGCTGCGCCGCACCTTCTTCCCTGGTTACTACTACCAGGTCGCCTCGCGTCCGCTGGAGGGCGCGGAAGCCGCGCGGATTTTGCCGGGCGGGCAGGGCTCCTGGGACACGCGCCAAGTGCTCAGCAGCATCCGCCGCCACGCCGACGGCCGCCTGCTGCTCGGCAGCCTCGGCAAGGGCACCGGCAAGCCGGCGTGGTTCCTGAAAAGCTGGGCGGACCGCATCCAGCAGCACTACTTCCCCAGGCTGGGCAAGGTGGACTGGGAGTTCACCTGGACCGGCTGCATCGACTTCACCCCCGACCACCTCATGCGCCTGTTCGAGCCGGCGCCGGGGCTGGTCGCCATGAGCGGCTACAACGGTCGTGGCGTCACCACCGGCACGGTGGTGGGCAAGGCCTTCGCCGACTTCCTGCTGGACGGCGATGCCAGCGCCTTGCCGATGCCGCTCAGGCCCATGGAAGAGATTTCCGCCGTGGGCCTGCGCAGCTGTCTGTACGAAGCCGGCTTCTCCCTCTACCACGCCGGGCAGTGCCTGCGGGTGGTGATCTGAGGTTGTTCAGACCAGGGCGCGCGCCGCCCCGGTTTGACCCGCCAACGCTCGCTGCACTTTGGTCTAGCCTCTTATGGTGCGTTACCCCGACGGGTCTGCACCGCGGATGTGCAGTTCGGTGACAGCGACGGTTACGGTTGGGGTTGCGCCTGTGGTGGCTGGAATGAGCCAGTTCGCGGGAAGGAAGGTTGCACCCTGCTGCCTGCTTGGTTGCACCTTCTGCTTTCAATGGGTTGCACGTGTCTAGCACTTGATGTCTGCCAGCTCAGGCTTTTTTTGCTGTAGGACTTGGTTAATAACAAAAACGAATGGCACGCCGCTTGCTGTCGATTATTCGCTGAATCGCTTAACGAGAAATCGCCAACAAGAAATACAACGCGCCATTACAAAAACCCTCAGGAGCAAAACTCCATGTCGCAGAAGATTTTCAGAAAAGGTTTTCTGGCTCTGGCAGTCACCACCGCGCTGGGCATGTCTTCCGTAGTACAGGCCGATGTCGTGATCGGGGTCGCAGGACCGCATACCGGGGCCAACGCCTCGTTCGGTGAGCAGTACTGGCGCGGGGCAAGCCAGGCCGCCGAGGACATCAACGCCGCCGGTGGTATCAATGGCGAGAAGATCAAGCTGGTGAAGGCGGACGACGCCTGCGAACCGAAACAGGCCGTGGCCGTGGCCAACCGACTGGTGGACCAGGACAAGGCCGTCGCCGTGGTTGGCCACTTCTGCTCCTCCTCCACCATCCCCGCCTCGGAGGTCTACGACGAGGCCGGCATCATCGCCATCACCCCCGGTTCCACCAACCCGCAGGTGACCGAGCGCGGCCTCAACGGCATGTTCCGCATGTGCGGCCGTGACGACCAGCAGGGCGTGGTCGCCGGCGACTACATCGTCGACGTGCTGAAGGCCAAGAAGGTCGCGGTGATCCACGACAAGGATACCTACGGCCAGGGTCTGGCGGACGCCACCAAGGCGCAGCTGAACAAGCGCGGCGTGAAGGAAGTGCTGTACGAAGGCCTGACCCGTGGCGAGAAGGACTTCAACGCCCTGGTCACCAAGATCCGTGCCTCGGGCGCCGAAGTCGTCTACTTCGGCGGCCTGCACCCGGAAGCCGGCCCGCTGGTACGGCAGATGCGCGAACAGGGCCTGACCGCCAAGTTCATGTCCGACGACGGCATCGTCACTGACGAACTGGTCACCACCGCCGGCGGCCCGCAGTACGTCAAGGGCGTGCTGATGACCTTCGGCGCCGACCCGCGGCTGATCCCGGACGGCAAGGCCGTGGTGGAGAAATTCCGCGCCAACGGCTTCGAGCCCGAGGGCTACACCCTCTACGCCTACTCCTCGGTGCAGGCCCTGGCCGCCGCCTTCAACGGCGCGGGCAAGACCGATCCGGCCAAGGCCAGCGAATGGCTGAAGTCGCACCCGGTGGCAACCGTCATGGGCCAGAAGGAGTGGGACAAGAAGGGCGACCTGAAAGTCTCCGACTACGTGGTCTACGAGTGGGACGACAAGGGCAAGTACCACCAGCTCGACGCGTTCAAGAAGTAACCGCCTGATCGGCCGGCGCCGCTACCCGCGGCGCCGGCTTCCCCGCAGGTCGACGCAACGCGCAGCTGGTCACGAGCCGGTGAGTGCGCGAGCCGTCAGCCTTTCCTGCCCTGCTTGCGCGAGTACCCAATCGTGGACGGTATCTTCCTCCAGCAAATGATCAACGGGCTGACCCTCGGGTCGGTCTACGGCCTGATCGCCATCGGCTACACGATGGTCTACGGCATCATCGGCATGATCAACTTCGCCCACGGCGAGGTGTACATGATCTCCGCCTACCTCTCCGCCGTCGGCCTGGCGCTGCTGGCCTTCTTCGGCCTGCAGTCGTTCCCGCTGCTGATCCTCGGCACGCTGGTCTTCACCATCTTCGTCACCGGCGTGTATGGCTGGGTGATCGAGCGCATCGCCTACAAACCGCTGCGCAACTCCACGCGCCTGGCCCCGCTGATCTCCGCCATCGGCATGTCGCTGATCCTGCAGAACTACGTGCAGCTGGCCCAGGGCCCGCGCCAGCAAGGCGTGCCGACCCTGCTCGATGGCGCCTTCAAGTTCCACATCGGCGAAGGCTTCGTGCAGCTGACCTACACCAAGGTGTTCATCCTCATCGCCGCCTTCGTCGGCATGGCGGTGCTCACCTACGTGATCCAGTACACCAAGCTGGGGCGCATGTGCCGCGCCACCCAGCAGGACCGCAAGATGGCCTCGATCCTGGGGATCAACACCGACCGGGTGATCTCCTACGTGTTCATCATCGGCGCCGCCATGGCCGCGCTGGCCGGCGTGCTGATCACCATGAACTACGGCACCTTCGACTTCTATGCCGGCTTCATCATCGGCATCAAGGCGTTCACCGCCGCGGTGCTCGGCGGCATCGGCTCGCTGCCCGGTGCCATGCTCGGCGGGCTGATCCTGGGCGTGGCCGAGGCGCAGTTCTCGGGCATGGTGAACACCGACTTCAAGGACGTGTTCGCCTTCGGCCTGCTGGTGACCATCCTGATCTTCCGACCGCAAGGGCTCCTGGGTCGTCCCCAGGTGTCGAAGGTGTGAGCATGACGTCCGTTACCCAGACCTCAGCCGCGCCGAAACCTGCGCGCATCGATATCCGGAAGAGCCTCGTCGACACCGTGCTCGCCGGGCTGATCGCCCTGATCGTGTTCGGCCCCATCGTCGGCATCGTGCTCGATGGCTACAGCTTCAAGCTCGAACCGGTACGCCTGGCCTGGATGATCGGCGCGGTGATGCTCGGCCGCCTGCTGCTCAGCCTGTACCTGCAGACCCCGGCCGGCCTGCGCATCATGGACCGCTTCGAGAGCTCCGACTCGGGCATCAGCGTCCTGCCGCCGGGCTACAAGACGCGCCTGCGCTGGATAGTCCCGCTGGTGATCCTCGCCGCGGTGATCTTCCCGTTCTTCGCCAGCAAGTACCTGCTCACGGTGATCATCCTCGGGCTGATCTACGTGCTGCTGGGGCTGGGGCTGAACATCGTGGTCGGCCTCGCCGGCCTGCTCGACCTCGGCTACGTGGCCTTCTACGCCATCGGCGCCTATGGCCTCGCGCTGGGCTACCAGTACCTGGGCCTGGGCTTCTGGACGGTGCTGCCGCTGGCGGCCATCGTCGCCGCACTGGCCGGAGCGTTGCTGGGCTTCCCGGTGCTGCGGATGCACGGTGACTACCTGGCCATCGTGACTCTGGGCTTCGGCGAGATCATCCGCCTGATCCTCAACAACTGGCTGTCCTTCACCGGCGGCCCGAACGGCATGCCGGTGCCGTCGCCGACCTTCTTCGGCCTCGAGTTCGGTCGCCGGGCGAAAGAGGGCGGTACGCCGATCCACGAGTTCCTCGGCATCGATTACAACCAGAACTTCAAGTTCCTGTTCATCTACATCGTGCTGTTCCTGGTGGTCATGCTGGTGCTCTACATCAAGCACCGGCTGACCCGCATGCCGGTCGGCCGCGCCTGGGAAGCGCTGCGCGAGGACGAGATCGCCTGCCGCGCCATGGGCCTGAACCACGTGCTGGTGAAGCTTTCGGCGTTCATGCTCGGCGCTTCCACCGCGGGGCTGGCCGGGGTGTTCTTCGCCAGCTACCAGGGCTTCGTCAACCCGTCGTCGTTTACCTTCTTCGAGTCGGCGCTGATCCTCGCCATCGTGGTGCTGGGCGGCATGGGCTCGACGGTGGGCGTGGTGATCGCCGCCTTCGTTCTCACCGTCGCGCCGGAACTGTTGCGCAGCTTCGCCGACTACCGCGTGCTGCTGTTCGGCATCCTCATGGTGCTGATGATGATCTGGCGCCCGCGCGGGCTGATCCGCATCAGCCGCTCGGGCTTCGCCGTACGCAAGGGGGTGGCGCCATGAGCGGCGACAAGATCCTCAGCGTCGAACACCTGATGATGCACTTCGGCGGCATCAAGGCCCTCAACGACGTCAACCTCGACGTGGAACGCGGCTCAATCACCGCGCTGATAGGCCCCAATGGCGCCGGCAAGACCACAGTGTTCAACTGCCTCACCGGCTTCTACAAGGCCACCGGCGGCAACATCCTGCTCAACACCCAGGGCGGCACCACCGACGTCATCAAGGTGCTCGGCCAGCCGTTCCAGGGTGGCGACTTCGTCAACCCGGCGCAGTTCGGCAACCGCCTCTACTACAAGATGTTCGGCGGCACCCACCTGGTGAACCGCGCGGGGTTGGCGCGGACCTTCCAGAACATCCGGCTGTTCCGCGAGATGTCGGTGGTGGAGAACCTGCTGGTGGCCCAGCACATGTTCGTCAACCGCAACCTCCTCGCCGGCGTGCTCAACACTCCCGGCTACCGTCGTGCGGAAAGCGAAGCGCTGGATCACGCCTTCTACTGGCTGGAAGTGGTGGACCTGGTGGATTGCGCCAACCGCCTGGCCGGCGAGATGTCCTACGGGCAGCAGCGTCGCCTGGAGATCGCCCGCGCCATGTGCACCCGGCCGGAACTGATCTGCCTCGACGAGCCCGCAGCAGGCCTGAACCCGGCCGAGACCCAGGCGCTGGCGCGCATCGTGCGCTACCTGCGTGACCACCACGACATCACCGTGCTGCTGATCGAACACGACATGGGCATGGTGATGAATATCTCCGACCACATCATCGTGCTCGACCACGGCGTGGTCATCGCCCGCGGCGGCCCGGAGGAAATCCGCCACAACGACAAGGTCATTGCCGCCTATCTCGGCGCAGACGAAGAGGAGCTGGCATGACGGCGCCGATGTTGGAATTCCGTGAGGTCGATGTGTTCTACGGGCCGATCCAGGCGCTGAAGAAAGTCTCGCTGACCGTCAACGAAGGGGAGACCGTGGCGCTGATCGGCGCCAACGGCGCGGGCAAGTCGACGCTACTCATGTCGATCTTCGGCCAGCCCCGCGCGGCCGGCGGCGCGATCCTCTACAAGGGCCAGGACATCCGCCACAAGTCCGCGCACTACGTGGCCTCCAACGGCATCGCGCAGTCGCCGGAAGGGCGTCGGGTGTTCCCCGACATGACCGTGGAGGAGAACCTGCTGATGGGCACCATCCCCATCGGCATGGACCACGCCCAGGAAGACATGCAGCGCATGTTCGACCTCTTCCCGCGCCTGAAGGAGCGGCGCAACCAGCGCGCCATGACCATGTCCGGCG
This sequence comes from Pseudomonas nitroreducens, assembly GCF_014204515.1. GTDB lineage: Bacteria > Pseudomonadota > Gammaproteobacteria > Pseudomonadales > Pseudomonadaceae > Pseudomonas > Pseudomonas nitritireducens_A. The sequence continues at coordinate 89,970 of NZ_JACHLI010000029.1, forward strand.
GCGAGCAGCAGATGCTCGCCATCGCCCGCGCGCTGATGAGCCGGCCCAAGCTGCTGCTGCTCGACGAACCCTCGCTGGGCCTGGCGCCCATCGTGGTCAAGCAGATCTTCCAGACCCTGCGCGAGCTGGCGCAGAGCGGGATGACACTGTTCCTCGTGGAGCAGAATGCCAACCATGCGCTGAAGCTGTCCGACCGTGGCTACGTGATGGTCAACGGCGAGATTCGCCTGAGCGGTACCGGTGCGGAGCTGCTGGGCAACCAGGAGGTTCGCAACGCGTATCTGGGCGGGCACTGACGCCAGCCTTTTGCGTAGGAGCGGACTCCGTCCGCGATGCTTCCCGGCGCGTCTGAGAACATCGCGGACGGAGTCCGCTCCTACGGTCATCCATCGCTTCGCTGCAGAGGGGTTTCCATGCAAGACCTCCGCTTCCTCACCAACGCCGACGTCGCCGCGCGTCTGAGTTATCCCCAACTGATCGAAGCCCTGCGCATCGGCCTCGCCGGCGATTGCGAGGCCCCGGTACGCGGCTGCCATGAACTGCCCGACAGCGCCTCGCTATTGACCATGCCGGTGTGGCGGCCAGGGCAGGATATCGGCGTGAAGCTGGTCACCGTGTTCCCCGGCAATGGCGCAAAGAACCTGCCGGCGGTGGCCGCGCTGTTCTGCCTGTTCGACGGCGAAACCGGACGCCCGCTGGCCATGCTCGAAGCCTCGGAAATGACCGCCCGGCGCACCGCCTGTACCTCCGCGCTGGCCGCCGACTACCTGGTGCGCCGCGACGCACGTCGGCTGCTGATCGTCGGCAGCGGCACCCTGGCGCCGCACATGGTCCGCGCGCACTGCTCGGTGCGCGAATACGAGGACATCGCCCTCTGGGGTCGCCAGGAAGACAAGGTGAATGCGCTGGTCAGGCAACTGCAGGACGAAGGCTATCCCGTCCACGCCTGCGCCGACCTGCGCGGCGGGGTGGCCGCGGCGGATTGCATCAGCTGCGTCACCACCTCCCGCGAGCCGATCGTCCACGGCGCCTGGCTGCGTTCAGGCTGCCACCTCGATCTGGTCGGCGCCTTCCTGCCGTCCATGCGCGAGACCGACAGCGAAGCCGTGCGCCGCGCCCGCATCGTCGTCGATACCCGCGAGGGCGCGCTGGAAGAGGCGGGCGACCTGCTGATTCCGCTGAAAGAGGGCGTGATCGACGCCAGCGCCCTTCACACCCAGCTTTCTGACCTTCTCCACGGTCGCGGCGCGCGCAGGGACGACAGCGAAATCACCCTGTTCAAGTCAGTTGGCTACGCCCTGGAAGACCTGATCGCGGCGCGACTGCTGCTGCAGTGAGATGCCGCTGAAACAGTCCAGAAAATCTGTGGGCCGGCCTGTGGATAACGTCTGGGAAAACCTTTCCAGCCCTTGTGGCTACAGGCGCCGTCAGCGCCGCTCGATTTCTGTCCAATCACTCTGCAACCCCTGTATGGATGGACAGGTACGCTTTCGCAGGAAAGTTCCTGCGAAGTGACGATTGTCCACGGTTACCGTTGAAAGACCTGTGGATAACCTTGGGAAGAACTTCCCAAGCGCAGCGGCGACGCGGCCTGCGCCGGTGCGCTCGAAAATCGTCCAGGGGAAATCGACATTCCGCTTGCCCACAGAATCCGTGGAGCAGCCTGTGGACAAGGTGGGCGCAACTCTCGCTGGGCCTTGAGCCATGGGACTTTCACGCGGCTGTGCGGGTTTTATCCAGCGCGGCTGTAACGCAACGCGGCAGGTTCGGGCTGTTATGCTCGGCCGACCGACAAGAACGCGCACCGCACGACTCTCCGGCATGCATCGGCGACGGCAGTGCCCAGCAAAGAGGATTTCTCCGATGACCACTCCCACCCTGTTCATTACCGGCGCCACCTCCGGCTTCGGCGAAGCCTGTGCGCGGCGTTTCGCCCGTGACGGCTGGTCGCTGGTGATCACCGGCCGTCGCGAAGACCGCCTCAACGCGCTGGCCCAGGAGCTTTCCGCCGAGACCGACGTGCTGCCGCTGGTGCTCGACGTACGCGACCGCGCCGCGATGACCGCCGCCGTGGACAGCCTGCCGGAGAAGTTCGCCAAGCTGCGCGGCCTGATCAACAACGCCGGCCTGGCCCTGGGCACCGACCCGGCGCAGAACTGCGAGCTGGATGACTGGGACACCATGGTGGACACCAACATCAAGGGCCTGATGTACGCCACCCGCCTGCTGCTGCCGCGGCTGATCGCCCACGGCCCGGGCGCGAGCATCCTCAACCTGGGCTCGGTGGCCGGCCACTGGCCCTATCCGGGCGGCCACGTGTACGGCGCGACCAAGGCCTTCGTCGAGCAGTTCTCGCTGAACCTGCGCTGCGACCTGCAGGGCACCGGCGTGCGCGTCACCAACCTCGAACCGGGCATGTGCGAGAGCGAGTTCTCCCTGGTGCGCTTCGGCGGCGACCAGGCCAAGTACGACAAGACCTACGCCGGCGCCGAGCCGATCCAGTCCGCGGACATCGCCGAGACCATCCACTGGATCATGAACCAGCCGCCGCACATCAACATCAATACCCTGGAGATCATGCCGGTGAGCCAGGCGTGGGCGGGGTTTGCGGTGCATCGCAAGGGCTGAGCACGGGCGCTCGCCGTGGCGGCGAGCGCAAGCCGGAGGTCAGTGCTGGCCGTCGATGATCGCCTCGGCGATGCGCGAGCGGAACCATTGCAGCGCCGCCGACTGCTCGCTGCTCGCGCGCCAGTGCAGGGAGACGTCGAAAGCCGGCACCTCGAAGGGCAGCTCGAGCATTTTCAGGCCACCCTCGGCGACGAACATGCGAGCGATCTGCGCTGGCAGAATGGTCAGCAGGTCGGTGCCGGGGATGATTTTGGGCAGCACCGAGAAGTGCGGCACGCGCAAGGCGATGCGGCGCTCCAGCTTCATCGCCTGCAGCACGTCCTCGGCGATGCCGTGGCCGGAGGTGCGGGTTACCACGACGTGGCGCTCGCGAAGATAGGCTGCCAGGTCGAAGTCCGCGCCGATCCGCGGATGCCTTGCGCAGAGCAGGCAGACGTAGCGCTCCTGGATCAGCACGCGACTGCGGCTGCCCGGCACCGCCTGACGGCAGATCGCCGCATCGACCTTGCCGCTGGCCAGCCAGTCCGCCACCTGGTCGACCTCCAGCGGCAGTACCTCCACTTCGGCCAGGGGCGCCTCCTGGCTCAGCCGCGCCAGGATCAGCGGCAGGAAGCCCAGCTCGCCGAGGTCGCTCAAGGCAATACGGAAGCGTCGCTCGGTGGTCGCCGGATCGAACTGGCGGGTGCCTTGCACCGCTCCTTCGATCCGCCCCAGCGCGTCGCGCAAGGTGACATACAGCTGCTCGGCCACGAAGGTCGGCTGGATGCCCTCGCGGCTGCGGGTGAACAGCGGGTCGTCGAACAGTTCGCGGAGCCGGGCCAGGGCATAGCTCACCGAGGGCTGGGTGACGAACAGGCGCTCGGCTGCACCGGTGACGCTACCCGATTCATAGAGGACGACGAAGGTGCGGATCAGATTCAGGTCGATCTGGGACATGGTTGTCACATAGATGGATTTTATTTTCGATAGAAATACTATCGATTTGATCGATTATCAGGCCGTTGCGAGAGTAGGGCAAACCCCACGACGAGCTTGATGTCCGGTATGAAAACTGTTCGCTGCGCCTCGTACGACATCCTTCGAAGCCACGGTCTGACCACCGTTTTCGGCAATCCCGGCTCCAACGAGCTGCCTTTCCTCAAGGGCTTTCCCGAGGACTTCCGCTACATCCTCGGCCTGCATGAAGGCGCCGTGGTCGGCATGGCCGACGGCTTCGCCCTGGCCAGCGGCAAGCCGGCCTTCGTCAACCTGCATGCCGCGGCGGGAACCGGCAACGGCATGGGCGCGCTGACCAACGCCTGGTACAGCCACAGCCCCCTGGTGATCAGCGCCGGCCAGCAGGTGCGCTCGATGATCGGCGTGGAAGCGATGCTGGCCAATGTCGAGGCGCCGCAGTTGCCCAAGCCGCTGGTGAAGTGGAGTGCCGAACCGGCCTGCGCCCAGGACGTGCCGAGGGCGCTGAACCAGGCCATCCACCTGGCGAACCTGCCGCCGAAGGCGCCGGTGTACCTGTCCATTCCCTACGACGACTGGGCGCAGGCGGCGCCGCCAGGCGTCGAACACCTGGCGGCGCGCAGTGTCGTCAGTGCCGGGCTGCCTTCGCCACGGCAACTGGAGGAGCTGGCCACACGGCTGTCCCAGGCGAGCAATCCGGTGCTGGTGCTCGGCCCGGATGTCGATGGCGCCGGTGCCAACCAGCTGGCGGTGCAACTGGCGGCGAAGCTGCGGATGCCGGCGTGGGTCGCGCCGTCGGCCTCGCGCTGCCCTTTCCCGACCCGCCATCCGTGCTTCCGTGGCGTTCTGCCGGCGGCCATCGCCGGCATCTCGCGGCTGCTCGACGGGCATGACCTGATCCTGGTGGTGGGTGCTCCGGTGTTTCGCTATCACCAGTTCGACCCGGGCCACTACCTGCCCGAGGGCGCCGGGCTGGTGCAGATCACCTGTGATCCGGCGGAAGCGGCGCGGGCACCCATGGGAGATGCCCTGGTCGGCGATATCCGCCTCACGCTCGAGGCTTTGGTCAAAGCCGTCCAGACGAGTTCACGAGCGCTCCCCGAGGCCTTGCCGCGACCGATCCCGAGGACGCAAGGGGATGGCCCGCTGCATCCGGAAACGGTGTTCGACCTGATCGATGAACTGGCTCCGCGCGATGCCATCTTCGTCAAGGAGTCCACCTCCACCGTCAGCGCGTTCTGGCAACGGGTGGAGATGCGCGAGCCGGGCAGTTACTACTTCCCCGCCGCGGGAGGACTGGGCTTCGGCCTGCCGGCTGCGGTCGGCGTGCAGCTGGCGCAGCCGCAGCGCCGGGTGATCGGTGTGATCGGCGACGGCTCGGCCAATTACGGCATCACCGCGCTCTGGACCGCTGCGCAATACCGCATCCCGGTGGTGTTCATCATCCTCAGGAACGGTACCTACGGCGCCCTGCGCTGGTTCGCCCGCGTGCTGGAGGTGGCCGATGCTCCGGGCCTCGATGTTCCCGGCCTGGATTTCTGCCAGCTCGGCCGCGGCTACGGCGTGCGCTCGGTGCAGGCCAACGATGTTGCCACCCTGCGCGAAGAGCTCGCCCGTGCGCTGGCTGGCGATGAGCCGGTGCTGATCGAGGTGCCCACCCTGACCATCGAGCCCTGAGCACCGCTCCGCCGGGCAAGGCCCGGTCCTGCCGCTGCCAGCGGCAGGTCCCCGACAACAACCCTCACAAGAACAACAACGAGGTGGCTATGACGACGCTCAACGAGGCGCTGCAGGGTTCTGCCCGGCGCCTGGATCAACACCCGGCAACGGCCGACATCGGCACATTGCTCGACGATGGACCCTTCAGTCCGATGCAGAAGTTCGTCGTGCTGCTGGCGGCGCTGTCCATCGTGCTGGATGGCTTCGACGGCCAACTGATCGGCTTTGCCATCCCGCTGATGATCAGCGAGTGGGGGATCAGCCGCGAAGCCTTTGCCCCCGTGGTGGCCGCCGGGCTGATCGGCATGGGCATCGGCAGCGCCTGCGCGGGACTGTTCGCCGACCGCTACGGGCGGCGTCTGGCGGTGATCGCCAGCGTGTTCGTATTCGGTACTGCGACCTGTGCCATTGGCCTGGCGCCGGACGTGCTGAGCGTGGCGCTGCTGCGCTTCCTCGCCGGCCTGGGCATCGGCGGGGCGCTGCCCAGCGCCGCCACCGTGACGGCGGAGTTCACCCCGGCGCGAAGGCGCACCCTGGCGGTGACCCTGACCATCGTCTGTGTGCCGCTGGGTGGCATGCTGGCAGGCTTCTTCGCCTCGCACATCCTGCCGGCGCATGGCTGGCGCACCCTGTTCTTCGTCGGCGGCGCGCTGCCGATCCTGCTCGGCTTCCTGCTGCTGGCGGCACTGCCGGAGTCGCCGCGCTTCCTGGCGCGCCGGGAGCCGCGCTGGGGCGAGCTGCGCCAGTTGCTCAAACGCTTGCAGCGGCCGATGCCGGAAAGCGCCCGCTACAGCGATTCCCTGGAACAGGCGCGGGAGCGCCGCGCTGGTGTCGCAGCCCTGTTCGACCAAGGTTGCGGCCGCGACACCCTGGCCATCTGGGTGGCTTTCTTCATGTGCCTGACCGCCGTCTACAGCGCCTTCAGCTGGCTGCCGAGCATGCTCCGTGCCGAGGGGCTGCCACTGGACGTGGCGGGCTCCGGGCTGACCGCCTACAACCTGGGCGGGGTGATTGGCGCACTGCTCTGCGCACTGGCGATGACCCGCTGGGGCTCCTACTGGCCCCTGCTGATCTGCTGCCTGGGCGGCGCGGCCAGTGCCTTCGGCATGCAACTGCTGGACGTGAACCAGCAGACCGGCCTGCTGATCGTCGGCTTCGGCGTGCACGGCCTGTTCGTCAACGCGGTGCAGTCGACGCTCTATGCGCTCTGCGCTTACATCTACCCGACCAGCGTGAGGGCCACTGGCACCGCATCGGCGCTGGCCTTCGGCCGCCTGGGGGCGATCCTCAGCGCCTTCGCCGGCGCCACTGTCATCACCCTGGGCGGTGCGCACGGCTACCTGACGATGCTGGGTGCGGTGATGGTGGCCGCGCTGATCGCCCTGATGCTGGTGCGCCGGCACATTCCCAGTCGCTCCTCGCAACCGTCCTGAACCGCCACGAGAGGGAGACCTTGCCATGGCCCAGACCTTGAATTCCCCCCTGAACATCAGTGTCCTCGGCGCTGGCGCGATGGGCTCGCTGTTCGGCGCCCGGCTGGCGGAAAGCGGCCAGCGGGTGACGCTGCTCGACGTCAACGAGGCGCACCTGGCGCAGGTTCGCGAGCACGGCTTGCGCCTGGCCACCGACGATGGCGACCGGTGCGTCCGCAACCTGTTGGCCTGCCGTCCCGAGCAGGCCCGGGGGCACCCGGACCTGCTGCTGGTGTTCACCAAGACCCTGCATACCGAACCGGCGCTGGAGAGCGTTGCGCAGCACATCGCCAGTCATACGCGGGTGCTGTCGCTGCAGAACGGCCTGGGTAACGCCGAAGCACTGTGTCGCCACGTGACCGCGGAGCGGGTGCTGATCGGCATGACCACCTGGCCTGCTGATTTTCTGGGGCCCGGCTACGTCGCTTCCCATGGCACGGGCGCGGTGCGTCTGTACTCGAGCGATGGTGTCGAGCGGCCGGCCTGCGACGAGGTGGCGGCCGTGCTGCAGGCGGCAGGCTTGAACTGCCGCAGTGACCCGGCGGTGTGGAGCTCGATCTGGGAGAAGGTCGCTTTCAATGCCGCCTTGAACAGCCTTTGCGCGATCACCGGTTGCACCGTCGGGCAACTGACGGCGGTGCCCCAGGGACCCGAGCTGGCCCGTGCGGTCGTTTCGGAAGTGATCGCCGTGGCGCGCGCCGAGGGCGTCGAAGCGGACGTCGAACACTGCCTGGCGGGCGTCGCCCAGGCCATGGCCCAGCACCTCACGCACAAGCCCTCGATGCTGCAGGACGTGCTCGCCGGACGGCCGACGGAAATCGGTTCGATCAACGGTGAGGTGGTGACCCGCGCCCGCCGCGCCGGACTGACCGTGCCCTGCACGGAAACCCTGCTGGGCCTGTTGCGCCTGGTGGAGGCGCGCGCACTGCAGGCCGCCCGTTGCCCATCCCTCCCGCTGACATCAGTACAAGGAACCCCGTCATGAGCCAAGCCAGGACCCCTTACGCCAACCTTCATCTGCAGCCTCTCGCCGGCCAATGGCGCGCGGGCGGCGCAGGCAGCACCCTGCGCAACTGCAATCCATTCGATGGCAGCCTGTTGCTGGAGATACCCCAGGCCAGCCGCGATGATCTGGACGCCGCCTTCCGCGAGGCCGCCGCGCAGCAGCCCGCCTGGGCCGCGCTGCCGCCAGCGGAGCGAAGCGCCTTGCTGCATCGGGTGGTGGCCCTGTTCGACCAGCGGCGGGAGGAGATCGTCGACTGGATCATCCGCGAGTCCGGCAGTACTCGCCTGAAAGCGACGCTGGAGTGGGGCGCCGCCCGCGCCATTACGCTGGAGGCGGCATCCTTCCCCAGCCGCGTGCATGGCCGCCTGCTCGACTCCAACGTGCCGGGCAAGGAAAGCCGGGTGTACCGCAGCGCCATCGGCGTGGTCGGGGTGATCAGCCCGTGGAACTTCCCGCTGCACCTGACCCAGCGTTCGCTGGCCCCGGCACTGGCGCTGGGCAATGCCGTGGTGGTCAAGCCGGCCAGCGATACCCCGGTGTGCGGCGGACTGTTGCTGGCGCGCCTGTTCGAGGAAGCCGGGCTGCCCGCCGGAGTGCTCAGCGTGGTGGTCGGGGCGGGCAGCGAGATCGGCGATGCCTTCGTCGAGCATCCGCTACCAGGGCTGGTGACCTTCACTGGCTCCACCCCGGTGGGGCGGCGGATCGGCAGCCTGGCCAGCGGCGGCAATCACCTCAAGCACGTGGCGCTGGAACTGGGCGGCAACAGCCCGTTCGTGGTGCTGGAGGACGCCGATCTGCAGCAGGCGGTGAACGCGGCGGTGTTCGGCAAGTTCCTCCACCAGGGACAGATCTGCATGGCGATCAACCGCATCATCGTGGTCGATGCGTTGTACGACGCCTTTGCCGAACGCTTCGTCGAGCGGGTCCGGCAGGTCCGGGTCGGCGATCCCCAATTGGAGCAGACCGCCGTTGGCCCGATCATCAATGCGCGCCAGCTCGAAGGCCTGCTGGAAAAGATCGCGCGTGCCCGCCGCGAAGGTGCCACGCCGCTGTACGAAGGCGGGGTGCAGGGCCAGCTTCTGGCGCCGCACGTCTACGGAGATGTCGAGCCGCACATGGACATCGCCCGGGAAGAAATCTTCGGCCCGCTGGTCGGCCTGCTGCGCGCCCGTGACGAGGACCATGCCCTGGAGTTGGCCAACGCCAGCGAGTACGGACTGGCCAGCGCCGTGTTCACCCAGGACCTGGAGCGCGGCGTGGCGTTCGCCCGCAAGGTGCGCGCGGGCATGACCCACGTGAACGACATCCCGGTGAACGACGAGGCCAACGCGCCCTTCGGCGGCGAGAAGAACTCCGGCCTGGGTCGCTTCAACGGCGACTGGGCAATCGACGAATTCACCCGCGACCACTGGGTGAGTGTGCAGCGCGAGCCTCGCCACTACCCCTTCTGACCGCCTGAACAACCCCTGCCAGGGCGCCTCCCGCGGGAGGCGCTGCGGCTCACTGCGCCTGAAATTCCAGGAGAACAATAACAATGAAGCGTCTTCCCACCCATTCCCTGGCTTGTGTCCTGCCCCTGTTCTGCGCTGCCGCGCAGGCCTCGGAAGGAGGCTTTCTCGAGGACTCGCGCAGCGAACTGGTGCTGCGCAACTACGCCTTCAACCGCGACTTCCGCGATCACGACGGCAGCAAGAGCCTGATCAACGAATGGGCGCAGGGCTTCATCCTCAAGTTCACCTCCGGCTACACCGCCGGCACCCTGGGCGTGGGCGTCGATGCGCTGGGGATGTACGGGGTGAAGTTGAACAGCGGACGTGGCCAGAGTGGTTCCGAACTGCTGCCCGTGCATGACGACGGCAGGGCGGCCGATGAGTACGGTCGGGTGGCGGTGGCGGGAAAGTTTCGCCTGTCAGCCAGCGAGCTGAAGGTCGGGGAAATGCTTCCTGACCTGCCGGTGCTGCGTTACGACGATGGCCGCCTGCGGCCGCAGACCTTCCGCGGTGCCGCGCTGCTGTCCCGCGAGTGGGAAGGAACGAGTCTGTACGGTGGGCGCTTCGACCGGGTCAGCCTGCGCAATTCGTCTGACCTGCAGAAGCTCACGTCCTGGTCGGCGCCTTCGGCACAATCCGCTGCCTTCAACTATGCCGGCGTCGAGCAGCGTTTCAACCAGCAGCGCACCCTGCTCGGAGCCTGGTATGCACAGCTGGAGGATATCTACAGCCAGCGCTTCTTCAGCCTGCAGCACAAGCAGCCGCTGGGGGAGTGGACGCTGGGCGCCAACCTCGGCCTGTTCCTCGACCGGGACGACGGCCGCGCCCTGGCCGGCGACATCGACAGCCACACCGCCTTCAGCCAGCTGTCGGCCAGCCACGGCGGCCACACCCTGTACCTGGGCCTGCAGAAGGTGGGCGGCAAGGGCGCCTGGCAATGGGTCTACGGCACGGGTGGACGGACCCTGGGCAACGACATGTTCAACGGCAATTTCTCCAATGCCGATGAGCGCTCCTGGCAGCTGCGCTATGACTATGATTTCGCCGCGCTGGGGATGCCGGGGCTGGTGAGCATGCTGCGCTACGGCAAGGGCGACAATGCGACCACTCGTGCCGGCAGCGGAGGCAAGGAGTGGGAGCGCGATGCGGAGGTCGGCTACACCGTGCAGAGCGGCACGCTGAAGAACCTCAACCTGCGGCTCAACCAGGCGAGCAACCGACGCAGCTTCAGTCGCGACTTCGACCAGACCCGGCTGATCATCAACTACCCGTTCTCCCTCTGACCTGCTCGCCCGCGGCGCTCCCGAGCGCCGCGGGCTCGGCGATCAACCGGCGAGCAGCCAGGCACCGGCGCCGGCCGAGGCCAGCCCGGCAAAGCGCACCAGCGGCGCTGCGGCCTGCGGCAATAGGCGAACGATGCCGTAACCCGCCGCATGCAGCGCGGCGGTCGCGCCGACGAAACCGGCGGCATACAGCCAGGGACTGCTCAGGTCCGGCAGTTCCAGCCCGTGGGCGACGCCGTGGGCGAAGGCGAACAGCGCCGTCGCACCCATCGCCAGGAACAGCGGCGGACGCACGGCCAACGCGACGCACAGGCCCAGCGCCAGAACCGAGGCAGCGATGCCGGTCTCGATGAATGGCAGCTCCATGCCTTCGAAGCCCAGCAGTCCACCGAGCAGCATCACGCCGACGAAGGTGCACGGCAGCGCGAGCCGTGCGGCGCCATTCTGCTGTGCGGCCCAGAGGCCGACGGCGAGCATCGCCAGCAGGTGGTCGAGGCCGGTGACGGGGTGGGCGATGCCGGCGATCAGGCCGTGGTCGCCATGCCCCGGATGGGCGAAGGCCACGGCCGGGGTGAGGAGCAGCGCGAGGCTGTAGAGGGCTGTGCGCAATTGCATGGATAACTCCCTGTTCATTGTTATGGGCGCGTGTCGTGGCCGGCGTACATCCGCGGCCGCGCAGCAGGCATCAGGCCGCGATCAGCAGGCCCTGGCGCTCGATGAAGGTGATGATCTCGGCCAGGCCCTGGCCGGTCTTCTGGTTGCTGAAGACGAAGGGTTTGTCGCCGCGCATGCGCGAGGCGTCCTGGTCCATCACTTCCAGCGAGGCGCCCACCAGCGGGGCGAGGTCGATCTTGTTGATCACCAGCAGGTCGGACTTGCAGATGCCCGGTCCGCCCTTGCGCGGGATCTTGTCGCCGGCGGAGACGTCGATTACGTACAGCGTCAGGTCCGACAGCTCGGGGCTGAAGGTGGCCGAGAGGTTGTCGCCGCCGGACTCCACCAGGATCAGGTCCAGGCCCGGGAAGCGGCGGTTGAGCTGGTCGACGGCCTCCAGGTTGATCGAGGCGTCCTCGCGGATCGCCGTGTGCGGGCAGCCGCCGGTTTCCACGCCGATGATCCGCTCCGGCTCCAGGGCCTGGTTGCGCACCAGGAACTGCGCGTCTTCCTGGGTGTAGATGTCGTTGGTGACCACGGCGATGTTGTAGCGCTGGCGCAGGGCGCGGCACAGCGCCAGGGTCAGGGCGGTCTTGCCGGAGCCCACCGGGCCGCCGATGCCGACGCGAAGAGGTTGAGAGTTCATGGCAGTTCTCCTAGGAGCGGAACAGACGGCTGTATTGGGTTTCGTGGTTCATGCAGGCGAGTGCGAGGCCGAAGGGCGCGCCGCCGTGGGGATCGTTTTGCAGCGCCGCATGGCAAGCCGCGTCGAGCTCGGGGAGCAGTTGCGAGGTGAGCTTCTGCGCGGCCAGCTGGCCCAGCGGCAGGGTCTTCATCAGCACCGCCAACTGGTTCTCCAGCCAGCTCCACAGCCAGGCGCCGAGGGCCTGCTCCGCAGTCAGTCCCCAGGCGCGGGCGGCCAGCGCCCAGGCGGCGGCGAAAGACGGTTCGGCCTGCGCGGCAAGCCACTGGCGTGCGGGTTCGTCCAGCTCGGGCAGGGCTTCAAGCAACTGGCCGAGGGAGAAACCCATCTGCCGGTTTTCCAAGCCCAGCTCGCGGGTCTCGCGGCTGGCGCGATGGCGTTCGGCGGCGTCACCCAGGGCGGTCCAGTCAGCGCTTTGTGCGGCGCGCAGCAGCTCGGCGAGCAGCGGGCCTTCGAAGCGTGCGAGGTTCAGATGCAACTGGTCGACGAGCCAGATACGGGCGCTGTCGGCATCCTTCACCTGGCCCTGGTCGATGGCACTTTCCAGCCCTTGCGAGTAGCTGTAGCCGCCGATGGGCAACTGTGGGCTGGCGAGGCGCAGCAGTGACCAGAGGTATGAGGACTCAGCCATGGGCGACGGCCTGTCCGTGCATGCCCATATGCCCCCTCTCCCTTTGGGAGAGGGCTGGGGTGAGGGGAAAGGCCAGGCACAGGAGCATCACAAGCGCACTCCAAACTGGTGCAGCTTCGGCGCGTAGTTGAATGCTTCCTCACCGTGGTGCGAGTGATGATGCCCGCCACCATAGGCGCCATGCTCCGGCTGGAAAGGCGCTTCGATGGCCTCCACCGTGGCGCCGAGCTGGTCGAGCATGGCCTTGAGCACGTAGTCATCGAGCAGGCGCAGCCAGCCTTCGCCGACCTGCAACGCGACATGGCGATTGCCCAGGTGATAGGCCGCGCGGTTCAGCTCGCGGGCGTTGGCACAGGTGACGTGGAGGAGCTTTTCCGGCGCGGCGCAGACGCGTACCACGCGGCCATCGTTGGCCAGCAGGCACTCACCATCGGTCAACGGTGACTGGCCGCGTTCGAGGAACAGGCCGACGTCCTCGCCCGTGCGGGTGAAGCAGCGCAGGCGGCTCTTGCTGCGCGCCTCGTAGTTCAGGTGCAGCTCGGCGTCCCAGTGTTCGCGGGGCTCGATTCGTTGGTGGATGACCAGCATGGCAGCGTCCGGCAGTAGCAATGGCGGTGCTACAGCAAGGGGCTTGCCAGTGAGGGCTTGCGTCAGTGTTGATGCGGGCTGGAGCGGTTGTCCGAGCGATCAGGAATGGTGCGCGCGCGCAAGGATGGTGCGCACGAAAACGGTGCGCACCAAGGCGGGGCGAAGTTGCTCCTGCTGATCAAAAGCCCCTCACCCTGAACTGACCCCCAGATGTTGGACACCAACTCTGAGGGGTCCACATGGCAAGGCATGATGGGAAGTTCAAGCTAGAGGTGGCGCGCCACTATG
>NZ_JACHLI010000030.1 GCF_014204515.1 Pseudomonas nitroreducens
ACATAGTGGCGCGCCACCTCTAGCTTGAACTTCCCATCATGCCTTGCCATGTGGACCCCTCAGAGTTGGTGTCCAACATCTGGGGGTCAGTTCAATAGAGGGGCTTTTTTCGTGCGCTGGCGCTGCCGTCTGTCTGCGGGCACGGAGCCAGTCGCACTGGCGCGTACTATGCAGAGATCCCCTCCTGGCGGCGCCCGGCGGTTTCTGCGTTCATCGACAAGCCCCGTGGCGCCTGATCTGGAGACAAATCGGGGCGAACTGCACCATGGCGAGGCGCCTGTTCTGGTTCCTGTTGCTCGTTACCTTCAGTACCGCGAGTTGGGCGGCCCACGGCTGGAACGTGGGTTTTCACCGGTTGCAGGTGAGCGATCCGCTGGACCAGCAACCGATGAAGGCCATCGCCTTCTACCCCACGCGTGCGCCCGAGCAGCCCCTGCACCTGGGCAACTTCATCCTCGACGTCGCCTACGAAGGCAAGACCGCCAATGGCCGCTTCCCGCTGCTGGTCATGTCCCATGGCAACTACGGCACCCCGCTGGCCCATCGCGACCTGATCGAGGCTTTGGTGAGCAAGGGCTTCGTCGTGGTGACCCTGCTGCATCCGGGCGACAACCTGCATGACCACAGCCGGCTCGGCGCCCTGAGCAATCTCTACGGCCGGCCACTGCAGGTCTCGGAAACCATCAGCGCCGCGCTGCTCGATCCGCGGGTGGCGGCCGTGGTCGATCCGCACAAGGTCGGCGTCATCGGCTACTCCGCCGGCGGCGAGACCGCGCTGATCCTGGCCGGCGCCCAGCCGCGCCTGGATCGGCTGATCAGGTACTGCCAGCAACGCCCGGACGATCGCGACGCCTGCAGCGAGAAAGGTGAGGTGCGCGCCGACCGCAACGACCTGGTGCCGATGGCCGATCCGCGCGTGGGTGCGCTGCTCCTGCTCGCTCCGCTGAGCCTGATGTACGGCGCCCACGAGCTGGAAGACGTGCACGTACCGGTGCTGCTCTATACCGGCAACGCCGACCACATCCTCGACTGGAAGAAGAATGCCGGCGCCCTGGCACGCAAGCTGCCGCAGCAACCGGACCTGCGCATCCTCGACGGGGCAGGGCACTTCGTGTTCATGGCGCCCTGTTCGGAGGAGGAGCAGGAAGCCACCCCGGACCTCTGCACCGATACCCAGGGCCTGGACCGCCAGGCCATCCACCGCGACCTGGCGGCGTCGGCCGCGGAATTCTTCGATGTCAGCCTGGGCAGCGCGATGCTGCAGACCTCGGGACGCTGAATCCGCAACTGGGTGTATTCCCCTGGCACAGGTTCAAGGTCGTGCACGTTCCAGTGTGTGCGAATGGCCTTGGTGGGCAGCCCGCGCTGCTGGCGCGGACTGTCCTGCCGGATGCGGGCATTGAGCGGTCAGAGGAACATGCCGCCCGAAGCCTCCACGCGCTGGCCATTGATCCAGCGGCCGCCGTCGGAGAGCAGGGCGGCGACCACGGCGCCGATGTCGTCCGGCAGGCCGACGCGGCCCAGGGCGGTGTTGGCGGCGATCTGCTGGTTCAACTGGGCATCGTCGCGCACGCGGCCGCCGCCGAAGTCGGTCTCGATGGCGCCGGGGGCGAGGATGTTCACCGCAATGCCGCGTGAACCCAGCTCCTTCGCCTGGTACTTGGTCAGGGTCTCCATGGCGCCCTTCATGGTTGCGTAGGCGGCATAGCCGGGCAGCGAGAAGCGCGTCAGGCCGCTGGAGACGTTGAGGATGCGGCCGCCATCGGCGATCAGCGGCAGCAGCTTCTGGGTCAGGAAGAACGGGCCCTTGAGCTGGATGTTGAACAACTGGTCGAACATCTCCTCACTGGTCTCGGCGAAGCTGGCGTAGAGGCCGATGCCGGCGTTGTTCACCAGGAAGTCGAACTGCTGGCGGCCGAAGGTCTCGCCCAGGCGGGCGCGGATCTGCTCGGCGAAGGCGGCGAAGCTGGCGCTGTCGGCCACATCCAGTTGCAGCATCACGGCGCGGCCGCCGTGCTGTTCGATTTCGGCGGCGACGGCGTGGGCCTCGTCAGCCTGGCTGCGGTAGGTGCCGATGATGTCGACGCCGGCAGCGGCGAGGTGCAGCGCGGCATTGCGGCCAAGGCCACGGCTGGCGCCGGTGATGAGAGCGATCTTGCGGGTCATGGCGAAACTCCTGGGGTTGCTGGGAGAGTGGGTGGGAGTGAGGAAAAGCTTATTGTTCGATTGCTCGGTGATAAACCGGCAGAAATCGGAAATACTGGTCGGTACATCCGAACAATAGGCAAGCCACCCCATGATCCGCCCCGACCTGCTGCGCACCTTTGTCCGCGTCACCGAGCTGGCCAGCTTCACCCAGGCCGGCGAGCAGCTCGGCCTGCCGCGCTCCACCGTCTCCGAGCACATCCAGGCGCTGGAGGAGCTGCTCGGCACGCGCCTGCTGCAACGTACGACGAGGCGCGTCACCGCGACCCAGGACGGGCTGGTGCTCTACGAACGCAGCAAGGACATGCTGGCCCAGCTGGACGAGTTGCAGGGGCTGTTCCGCCAGGATGACGAAGCCCTCGGCGGGCGCCTGCGGGTGGACATGCCGACGGTGATGGCGCGCAAGCTGGTGATGCCGCGCCTGGGCGAGTTCCTCGCCCGCCACCCGGCGCTGGAGCTGGAAGTGAGTTGCACCGACCGCCGCGTCGACCTGGTGCGCGAGGGCTTCGATTGCGTGGTGCGGGTCGGGGCGGTGAACGATCCCTCGGTGGTGGCGCGCACTCTCGGGCAATTCCCCCAGGTGACTTGCGCCAGCCCGGCCTATCTCGCCGAGCACGGCACGCCGCAGACCCTCGACGACCTCGCCGGACACCAGCTGATCCACTACGTCAACGTGCTGGGCGCGCGGCCGCCGGGGTTCGAGTACCTGCACGACGGCGAAACGCGTTACCTGTCGATGGGCGGTGCGCTGTCGGTGAACAATGCCGAGGCCTACGAAAGCGCGGCCATGGGCGGGCTGGGGATCATCCAGGTGCCGATCCATGGCGTGCTCGATGACCTGGAAGCCGGGCGGCTGGTGGCGGTGCTCGAACACATCCCGCTGCCGCCCATGGAAATCTCCCTGCTCTACGCCCACCGCCGCCTGCCGCAGCGGGTACGGGCGTTCATGCAGTGGCTGACGCAACTGCTGGGCGAGCCCGGTGTGCTGGGCACGCCCATGATTCCCAGGTCTTGACCGGCAGGCCCTAGCTGGCCCAGTCGGAATTCAGGATCACTTCGCAGAAGTTGCCGCGCACGAAGTCCGCATCCTTCATCGCCAGCACGTCGGCCTTGACGTTGCCGAAGGTGGTTTCCGGCTTGGCTTTGATGCCGTCGTAGAAGGCCTGCAGGATGTCCTGCTTGAACTGGCCGCCGCGCGGGTGGGCGGCGACCACGGCGTCGCGCTCGGCGTCGGGGAACTGCTGGTAGGCGATACCGAGGACGTCCATTTCCACGCCGGCGGTGACCAGGGCGATCTCCGGCTTCATGTGCTGCGGGATGCCGGGGGTGGTGTGCAGGGCGATGGCGGTCCACACCGTGTCGATATCGCTTTCGGCGATGCCATGGCTGCGCAGGAATTCTGCAGCGCAGTCGGCGCCGTCCACCTCGAAACGTTCGCACTGACTGCAGTAGCGCGGCATCAGGCCCATGTCATGGAACATCGCGCCGGCGTAGAGCAGTTCGGCGTCGAACTTCAGGCCCTGGCGCGCACCGGTCAGCGCGCCCCAGTAGTAGACGCGGGAAGAGTGGTGGAAGAGCAGCGGGGTGGCGTTGTCGCGAACCATCTCGGTGATGGCCTTGGCGAGGTTGCTGTCGGGGACTTTGACGCCGTTCAGGTCGAGGCTCATGGCGGGCTCCAGGGCTGGATTCTCCAGGTGCGATGCGGGCTGCGTCGCGCTTACCCGTATTGGGAATCCGTAGCCTCCAGGCGACAACGAGGGCGAGGGAGCGAATCCGGACAGCCAGCGTTCGTTTGCTGCCAGGACCGCTCTGCCGACCGCTTCGGCTTGATGCGTGCGCCGGAAAAGTCGTCGTTTTTCATCAAGAGCCGCTAGCGGCGCCCCCCTAGATTTGTCCTCGAACCGAGCCGCCGGCCCACGAGCCGGCCACGCCAGAAGAAGCCGAGGAGAGTCGAGCATGTCGTCCATCGAAAACCCGAAACTGCAGTCGTCCATCGACGGCTGGGACCGCCAGGACCCGGAACAGGCCTTCACCCTGCCATCGCGCTATTTCTACGACGAGGCGCTGTTCAAGGCCGAGCGCGACAACATCTTCCTGCGCTCCTGGCACGTCGCCGGGCACCTGAGCGAATTCGCCGAGATCGGCCAGTACGTGGTCTGCGACCTGTTCGACCAGAGCATCGTCATCGCCCGCAGCCGCGCCGGAGATATCCGCGCCTTCCACAACGTCTGCCAGCACCGTGGCAATCGGCTGCTGGAGGAGCGTCGCGGCAACACCGGCGGCATCGTGCGCTGCGCCTACCATTCCTGGTGCTATGAAATGGACGGCTCTCTGCGCAGTGCGCCGCGCTGTGAGCGCATCAAGAACTTCGACAAGGACGAATTCGCCATCCCGCAGGTGCGCCTGGAGGAGCTGGGCGGCTTCCTCTACTTCAACCTCGACCCCAACGCACCTTCGCTGGCCGAGTTGTTCCCCGGTGCGGATGCCGAGATGCACCGGGTGTTCCCCAACCTGGCCGACATGCGCCTGATCGAAGAGGCCGACGTCATCGTCCCGGCCAACTGGAAGGTGATCATGGACAACTCCATCGAGGGCTATCACTTCAAGCTCTCCGGACCGTGCCATATCGACCTGGCCAGGCTGATCGACTTCAAGGGCTATCGCCTGAGCAAGCGCGACAACTGGTGGACCTACATCGCCCCGGCCAACCTCGATGCAGGCGAGGCCTACGGGGTGAAACTGCGCGATGACCTTAACCCTGACGAGTGCTTCTTCAACATCGGCCTGTGGCCGAACAACACCTTCTACACCTTCCCGTTCTCCGAGTTCCTCGGCACCTTCATCATGCTTCCGCTGGACGCCGAGCGTTCGCTGCTGCGCTTCGGCTACTACTCGGCGAACCCGCAGACCGCCGAGGTGAGCCAGGCCTGCATGCGCTGGATGAACGAGGAACTGGGGCCGGAGGACATCGCCCTCAACATCAGCGTGCAGAAGGGCCTGCACTCCCTGGGCTACGACCAGGGCCGCTACATGATCGACGCCGAGCGCAGCAACGAGAGCGAGCACCTGGTGCACCATTTCCACCGCCTGGTGTTCCAGGGCATCCACGGCGCGCAGCTCTGAGGAATGGCCATGGACTACGACTACGTCATCGTCGGCGCGGGCTCGGCCGGCTGCGTGCTGGCCAACCGCCTGGGCGCCGATCCGGCGGTACGCATCCTGCTGCTGGAGGCGGGGCCGGCGGACAGGAGCTGGACCATCGACATGCCCTCGGCGGTGGGCATGGTGGTCGGCGGCACACGCTTCAACTGGAGCTACAGCAGCGAGCCGGAGCCCTACCTGGACGGCCGGCGCATCGCCACGCCGCGTGGGCGTACGCTGGGCGGATCGTCCTCGATCAACGGCATGGTCTACATCCGTGGCCACGCCCGTGACTACGACGGCTGGGCGGCCCAGGGCTGCGAGGGCTGGGACTACCAGCAGGTGCTGCCGTACTTCATCCGCTCGGAAAACCACGCCAATGGCGCCGACGACTATCACGGCGACGCCGGGCACCTGCACGTCACGCCGGGTGATATCGACACCCCGCTGTGCGCCGCATTCGTCGCGGCGGGCGAGGAAGCTGGCTATGGGCGCAGCAGTGACCTCAACGGCCAGCGCCAGGAAGGCTTCGGTCCGGTGGACCGCACCACGCGCCAGGGTCGACGCTGGAGCACCTCGCGCGGCTACCTGAGCGAGGCGCTCGGGCGCGGCAATGTCACGGTGGCGACCGACGCGCTGGCGCTGCGCATCCTCTTCGAGGGCGACCGCGCGGTGGGCGTGGAGTACGCGCAGAACGGCCAGCTGTGGACCGCCCGCGCCAGCCGCGAGGTGCTGCTGACGGCGGGCGCGATCAACTCGCCGCACCTGCTGTTGCTCTCGGGCATCGGCCCGGTGGATGAGCTGCGCGCGCAGGGGATTGCGCTGAAGCACAATCTGCCCGGCGTCGGCCGGCGGCTCAACGACCACCCGGACAGCGTCGTGCAGTTCCGCTGCAAGGCGCCGGTGTCGATCTACCCCTGGACCCGCGCGCCGGGCAAGTGGTGGATCGGTGCGCGCTGGTTCGCCAGCCACGACGGGCTGGCGGCGAGCAACCATTTCGAGGCGGGCGCCTTCATCCGTTCCCGCGCCGGGGTCGAGCACCCGGACCTGCAACTCACCTTCATGCCGCTGGCGGTGCAGCCGGGCAGCGTGGCGCCGGTGCCGGACCACGCCTTCCAGGTGCACATCGACCTGATGCGCCCCACCAGCCTGGGCAGCGTGACCCTGCGCAGCAGCGATGCACGGCAGGCGCCGCGCATCCTCTTCAACTACCTGCAGAGCGAACAGGATCGCGCCGACATGCGCGCCGGCGCGCGGCTGGTGCGCGAGCTGATGCAGCAGCCGGCCATGCGTGCCTTTGCCGGCGAGGAACTGACTCCCGGACCGCTGGCACGCAGCGATGCCGAGCTGGACGCCTGGGCGCGGCGGGTTACCGAAACCGGCTACCACGCCAGCGGCACCTGCAAGATGGGCCCGGCCAGTGACCCGGAGGCGGTGGTCGATGCGCAGCTGCGCGTGCATGGTCTGCAGGGGCTGCGCGTGGTGGATGCGTCGATCATGCCGAGCATCGTCAGCGGCAACACCAATGCGCCGACGGTGATGATCGCCGAGAAGGCCAGCGATATGATCCGTGGACTACCGCCGCTGCCGGCGGCCAATGTTCCGGTCTGGCTGCACCCGCAGTGGCAGAGCCGACAGCGCTGAGGAGAGTCGATGGCCAGTGTTGCACCGCCTTCCAGGTTTCGCCGCGAGCCCCTGCGTGTGGGCCTGTTGTTGCTGCCGTCGTTCCCCGGCCTGGGCCTCGCGGCCGTAGTCGAGCCGCTGGCCATCGCCAACTGGCTGGGCGGCGAGGCGCTGTTCCAGTGGCAGTTGCTGTCGCTGGACGGCGAACCGGTCACCGCCAGCAATGGCCTGACCAGTACGGTTCATCAAGCCATCGACCTGGAGCGCGGCTGGGACGCCTGCTTCGTCATCGCCAGCTTCGACGTGCACAAGCACGCGCGTAATCGCGCGCTGAAAAGCTGGCTGCGCCGGCAGGCGGCGTTCGGCACCACGCTGGCCGGCATCGAGACCGGCACCGAGCTGCTGGCCGCCGCCGGGGTACTGGATGGTTTCCCGGCGGCGGTGCACTGGGACAACCTGCAGGGCTTCCAGGAGAGCTACCCGAAGGTCCAGGCGCGCGCCCAGCTCTATACCCTCGAACGGCAACGCCTGACCTGCGCCGGGGCCAGTGCCATCCTCGACCTGATGCTGGGCTGGATCGCCCAGCGAGTGGACGCCGACCTGTCGCGGGAGATCGCCATGCACCTGCTCCTGGGCGAGACCCGCGAACCCGGCGCGCACCAGTTGCAGGGCCGGCAGAGCGACGCCCACGCCCATGGCGGCAAGGTGCGCCGGGCCATCGCGCTGATGGAGCAGGCGCTGGAAGAGACGCTGGAGTGCGACGCCATCGCCGCGCGCGTCGGCCTTTCGCGGCGCCAGCTGGAGCGGCAGTTCAAGCAGCACACCGGGCTGTCGCCGCTCAAGTACTACATCGTCCTGCGCCTGGGCCGCGCTCACAGCCTGCTGCAGCAGACGCGCCTGAGCGTGGCGCAGGTGGCGGCCAGCTCCGGGTTCGGTTCGCTGGAGCATTTCTCGCGCGCTTACCGAGCGCATTTCGGCTGTCCGCCCAGTGCTGACCGTACCCAGACCTACACGGCGCCGGTGATGCGCCAGCCGTTGGGGAGGGATTCCTGACGGTTCGGGTAGGGCGGGTAATCCGGAGCGGGTTATCCGCCATGAAGGCGGATAACGCCTGCGGCGTTATGCGCCCTACGGTCGGGATATCCGCTCCTGCACTCGCCGGGAGCTGTAGGAGCGAGCTTGCTCGCGAACCTGCCCGGCTCGGAGCTTACCTGTAGGAGCATCCTGGCCTCAGGATCGGAGTTCCAGCGTCGCTTCGGCGTGCGCACGGACTTCTTGTTTCGCCCCCTCGGGCGACTCACTTTGGAAAGGCCCAAAGTAAGCAAAGGCCTTGCCCCTCCATCCGGTTTTTCGCCTAGGCGAAAAATTCCCTCGTTGAAGCGCAGTTTCAGGGGCACGCGCTGACGGGCCATCCCTGGCCCGACAGCGCTCTCGCGACATCCATGTCGCTCAACCCCTGAAACTGCACTTCAACGAGGCCTCCTGAAAGGGGCATTCCGGAGTGCGCGGAGGTTTCTCTGGAAAACTCTTTAAAGCCAAAGCCAAAGCCAAAGCCAAAGCCAAAGCCAAAGCCAAAGCCAAAGCCAAAGCCAAACGCAGTGCCGGGACGTGCCGGCCGCTCGGGCGAGATTCACTCTGGCGAACTATCCGGCCGCCGTAGGAGCGGACTCCGTCCGCGATCGATTCGCCCGAGCTTCATTCTGGAACGGAGTTGGGCCAGCTCATCGCGGACGGAGTCCGCTCCTACGCGCGCCGAGAGCTATAGCGGAGACCCAGGAGAGCTCCTGCAGGGAACTACCGGGTCTAATCGGCAAACCCCGGCTCGCTCTCCAGCAGCATCTGCCGCAGCGCCGAGAAGTGCCGCTCGGCGAACCCCGGATACTCCAGCCATTGGCGCATGGTCTTGCGCGCCACCGCGTCGCTGGCGATGCGCAGCGGGCGGCCGCTGGCCAGGGCGGTGAGGTAGACCTCGCAGGCGCGCTCGAAGTAGTACAGGTCGTCGAAGGCCTGGGCCACGCTGGGCGCCGCGACCAGCAGGCCGTGGTTGCCCATCAGCAGGATCGGCTTGTCGCCCAGCAGGCGGCTGACGCGTTCGGCCTCGTCGCCCAGGCCCATGCCGTCGAAACCCTCGTCGATGGCCACGCGCTCGAAGAAACGCATGCTGTTCTGCTCGATCGGCGGCAGGCGCGAGTCGGCCAGGCAGGCGAGGGCGGTGGCGTATTTCGAATGGACATGAAGGATGCAACGCGCCTGCGGGTTGTTACGGTGCAGCGCGCCATGCAGGGCCCAGGCGGTAATGTCCGGGGCGTCCGGGCGGTTCAGCGCCTCGGGATCATCCGCGTGCAGACGCAGCAGGTCGCTGGCGCGCATCTGCGAGAAGTGCCGGCCGTAGGGGTTGATCAGGAAGTCCCGGCCGTCGGCGGACAGCGCCAGGCTGAAGTGGTTGGCGATGGCTTCGTGCAGGTTCAGGCGCGCGGCCCAGCGCAAAGCGCAGGCGAGGTCCAGGCGGCCCTGGCGTTCCAGACCGGCGTCCTGCAGGACAGGGGCGAGTGTAGTCATGACGGCTCCCGGCAGATGCCCACGCCACCAAGGCGGGGCCTGGCTTCGAGTCTAGGGCGATGCAGCCGGGCAACTTGATGCCGAACGACCGCCGATGCCGCCCGACCGATCGTCCGGTGACGGGGAAAAGTCCGCCTAGACTTGTCGATTCCTTCGCCGCCCAGGCGACCAGACTGCATGCCGGTCATGCCGACCGCGCGAGAATCAGGAGACTCACCATGTCCAGCCTGCAACGCGTCACTCCCTGCCTGTGGTTCGACGGCAAGGCCGAGGAGGCCGCCCGGTTCTACACCGGCATCTTCCCCAACTCGCGGATCGTGCAGACCGCCTACTACCCCGAGGCGGAAAAGGAGCGCCACGGCGGCGAGCCCGGATCGGTGCTGACGGTGGAGTTCGAGCTCGACGGCCAGACCTTCATCGCCCTCAACGGTGGGCCGATGTTCAGTTTCACCGAGGCGCTGTCGCTGCAGGTGATGTGCGACAGCCAGAAGGAGATCGATCACTTCTGGGGCAAGCTCGGCGCCGGCGGCCCGGAGGAGGCGCAGATGTGCGGCTGGCTGAAGGATCGCTACGGGGTGTCCTGGCAGATCTGCCCGCGCCACGTCGGCGACATGGTCGCCGACCCGGACAAGGCCAGGGCCAGTCGCACGCTGCAGGCGGTGATGGGCATGAAGAAGCTCGACATGGCCGCCATCGAGCGTGCCCACGCGGGCAACTGAACGGCGCTGGCGGGCGCGCGCCGCCCGCCTATAGTTCTAGACGGAACGAGCGCCGCCGGGTAGCAGGGAGGGGCGCTCATCCGTGGGCGGGGCAGGGGCCCCGCAGCATGCTGCTCTCGTGGAACGGTGTGGCCGTGATTCGCGGTTGTCGGTCGGTGGAATTTCTATGGGCACGTGCCGTGTTGCGTCGAAATCCATCAGCGGACAAGCGGAGACGAAGTCATGGACACACTGTTGGTGCAAGGACAGAAGGGCAAGGCGGTAGGTGAACTGCGCAAACGCCTGGCGGCGGTGCTGGGCGCGGATGCGGCGCTCTATCCGGGGCTGGAGAAGGGCAGCGAGTTCGATGCCCAGACCGGTGCGGCGGTGCGCCACTGGCAGGCCGGCGTCGGGGTGATCGCCGACGGGGTGGTTGGCCCGTATTGCCTCGGCCTGCTGGGACTGCTGCCGGCGCAGGGAGAGCTGATCCCGCTGCCCAACGTACAACTGCTGTTCCCGGCCACCAAGCCCTCCAATGTGCGCCGCTATCTGCCCTACGTGACGGCGGCGTTGCAGGCCGCTGGCCTCACCGACCGGCCCATGGTGCTGGCCGCGCTGGGTACCATCCGCGCGGAAACCGAAGGCTTCGTGCCGATTTCCGAATTTCCCTCGCAGTACAACACCCTCCCTGGCCGATCAGCCTTCAGCGCCTATGAAGGGCGCAAGGATCTGGGCAACACCCAGCCCGGCGATGGCCCCAAGTACCGTGGGCGCGGCTTCGTCCAGCTCACCGGTCGCGACAACTACACCACCTATGCCCAGCGCATAGACGTCGACCTGGTGGGGCAGCCGGACCTGGCCAATGCGCCGGAGATCGCCGCGACGCTGCTGGCGCTGTTCCTCGCCGACCGCGCGACGCGCATACGCAAGGCGCTGCCGGCAAGCCTGAGTGGCCAGCCCAAGGACTTCCTCGCTGCGCGCGAGCTGGTCAATGGCGGCAGCCACGGCATCGACCGCTTCTGGAGCGTGTTCGATCTGGCCGTGAAAGCCTGGCCGGCACCTTCGGGCCGCACCGCCGCCACGCGGGCCAAGGCCGTGCCACGGCTGAACGCCAGCAAGGACCCGCAGGACCTGCGCGACCGCGCCTACCTGCCGCCGCCGGCCAGCCTGCCGGACCTGTTCCCGAGCAACGCCGACGTGGCGCGCTACCTGGGCGAGTACAGCGAGTCCGGGCTGATCCTCGACCAGGGACTGGAGGGCGCCTGCACCGGTTTCGGCCTGGCCTGCGTGATCAACTACCTGCGCTGGCGCAAGGCCGGCTTTGCCCAGAGTGGCGTCGAGTCGGTGAGCCCGCGCATGCTCTATGACTTCGCCCGGCGCTATGACGAATATGCCGGCGAGGACTACGACGGCTCCAGCTGTCGTGGCGCGCTCAAGGGCTGGTTCCACCATGGCGTCTGCCTGGAGGGAGACTGGCCCTATACCGCCCAGGGCGTCGTCCAGCCGCAGTTCGGCTACGCCACGCGGGCGACTCAGAACACCCTGGGGGTGTACTACCGCATCGAGGTGAAATCCATCACCGACCTGCAGGCGGCGATCCAGGAGGTCGGCGCTATCTATGTGTCCGCCTATACCCATGATGGCTGGAACCAGCTGCCCGGCACTCCGGCGCCGCGCAAGGGGGCGAAGAAGCCAGCGCGTTCGGCACCGATCACCCACGGCACCTTGCAGAAGATTCCCTTCGACGGGCCGCCGTCGCAGAGCGGTGGCCACGCCTTCGCCCTGGTCGGCTTCAACACCGAGGGGTTCATCGTGCAGAACTCCTGGGGCACGACCTGGGGCAGCGGTGGTTTCGCCATCCTCAGCTACGCCGACTGGCTGGCCAACGCCATGGACGCCTGGGTAGCCGCGCTGGGTGTACCCGGCGTGGTGCTCGGTCAGCTGGCCGCTGGCAGCAAGTCCGGCGCGGCGCGGGTGGGTGGCGCGAACAAGGCGTTGTGGTGGGACGAGGCCACCGCCTACGAGCACAGCATCGTCATGGGCAATGATGGCCGGGTCAGTCGCTACCTGACCCAGGACGAGCTGACCCGCACCTTGCTGTTTCAGGCCTGCACGCTGCCGGACCAGTGGCTGCGCAACCAGCCGGGAACGCCCAAGCGCCTGGTGATCTACTGCCACGGCGGCCTCAACAGCGAGGCGGCGGCCATCGACCGCGCCCGCGCCATGGGCCGGTTCTTCCTCGGCAACGGTTGCTACCCGCTGTTCCTGGTGTGGAAGACCGGCCTGCTGGAGTCCATCGGCGACATCATCGCCGACCGTTTTCGCAGCGAGCCGTCCCGCGCCGGCGGCATCCGCGAGGCGCTGACCGATGCCTCCGATGCGCTGCTGGAGAAGACCGTCGGCCGCCCCCTGGCGCGGCCGATCTGGAGCGAGATGAAGGAGAACGCCGAATTCGCGACGCTGCCCACCCGCGGCGGCGACCTGCTGGTGACTGCCCTGCAGAATCTCATCGCCACCTGGGGCGAGCAGCTGGAAATCCACCTGGTCGGGCACTCCGCCGGCTCCATCATCCTCGGCTGGCTGATCGACGTGATGGCCGCGCGGGACGTGGCCAAGCGGGTGAAGTCGATCCACCTCTACGCTCCGGCCTGCACGGTGCAGTTCGCCAACCGCCACTACGCGCCCCACGACGATCTGATGAAACGCCTGTACCTGGACATCCTCTCCGACCGCGCCGAGCGCGACGACAACACCGCCGCGGTGTACCGCAAGTCGTTGCTCTATCTGGTGTCCAACGCCCTGGAAGGCGACCTGCGCACGCCGATCCTCGGCCTGGCCAACGTGCTCGACCCCAACTACCGTGGCTGGGACGGCTCGTCCGCCACCGGCGCGGCGCTGAGCACCTGGCGCCAGGCGCTGGCCGCGGCGGGGCTGGTGCAGGGCAAGCAGATCCAGCTGCTGGACGATCGCCAGGTGCTCACCTGCGTCAGCCCGCCGACCTCCACGCCCGCCGCCCATGGCTGCTTCGACAACGCCGTCGACATCGTCAGCCGGACCCTGACCCGGATCACCGGGCAGGCCAAGTTGAGCATGCCGGTGGATGACCTGCGGGGCTACTGATAGCCTGCCCGAGAGCCCGGCCAGCCGCTGCGCTGGCCGGGCGCCTCAACCCGGGAGTCGAAGGATGTTCAGCCATATCAGCGTCGGCACCAATGATCTGCCCCGCGCCATCGCGTTCTACACGGGCGTGCTGGCGCCCCTGGGCATTGTCCTCAAGGCCCGTCGCCAGCAGCCGGAACGGGCGATCTTCGCCCACCCGGACAGCGACGTGGTGTTCTGCGTCTATTCGCCCCTCGATGGCCAGCCGGCCAGCGTCGGCAATGGTTCGCTGGTGGCGTTCGAAGCCCGCACGCGCCACCAGGTCGACAGCTTCCACGCCCGCGCGCTGCAGCACGGCGGCGCGGATGAAGGCGCGCCGGGCCTGCGCCTGCACTACTCGCCGACTTACTACGGCGCCTACGTACGCGACCTGGACGGCAACAAGCTGTGCTGCGTCTGTCATCTGGACGAGTGAAGCCGGCGCAGCGCGGCTAGAATGCGCTTTCGTCCCGTTGCAACGAGAGTCCGCCATGACCGCTGCCAGCTACTTCGCACCGCTGCTTTCCGTGGCCCTGCTGTGGATCGTGGCGGTGATCACGCCGGGGCCGAACTTCTTCACCACCGCGCGCATCGCCGCCGTGCATTCGCGCCGCCATGGCCTGATCGCCGCCCTGGGCGTGGCCAGTGGCACGGTGATCTGGGGGTTGGCCGGAGGCCTGGGGATCAAGTCGCTGTTCAGCGCCGCGCCGTCGCTCTACCTGGGGTTCAAGCTGGCCGGCGGCGCCTACCTGATCTACCTCGGCATCAGGCTGCTCAAGCGCCGCGCACCGGCCGCTGGCGGCGAGAGCCTGGCTGAAGTCGCGAGCCAGCGCAGCGCCTGGTCGGTGTTTCGCCTCGGCCTGCTGGGCAACCTGACCAACCCCAAGACCGCGCTCTTCGTCGCCACGCTGTTCGCCACGGCCATGCCGGCGTCGCCCTCCGCGCCGTTGCTGGCGATGGCCATCGCGCTGATGGTGACGCTGTCCTTCAGCTGGTACTGCTGCGTGGTGTTGGTCTTCGCCAGCGAGCGCATGGCTGGCGTCTACCGCCGCTGCCGGCGGGCGCTCGATCGTTTCGCCGGCTGCTGCTACCTGCTGTTCGGCGCGCGCATGCTGGCGACCCGCTGACACCGGCGCGGCAGATTTTTCGAACCTGCCAGCGCAGCGGCACGTCGAATCTCCTGAGCGTCGCAGCCACCCGGCACGCACCATCGGCCCGGCTGCGGCAACGCCAAGCGGCGAGGGTGCGCTCGCCGGACAGGGAGAATCTGCGATGGTCACTCACTACAAGGTCAAGGGCCACCTGGCCTGCGGTCACAGCGGCAAGCACCTGGAGTCCACCAGCGAACTCAACCGCGTGAAGTGCCGCAGTTGCCGCAACACCGAGGTCTACAAGGAAGCCCGCCGTGATGCCCGCAACGCCGCGCGCCGCGCCCAGCGCAAGGCCCGCGCCGCAGCCGTGCACAACGATTGGCGCAGCTTCTGGGAAAAACGCCTGGCCGCCATGCCGGGCAGCCAGCGCCTGCCGCGCGGGTTCCACGACCAGGCTCACGTTGGAGCGGCTGTGGCGGCGGCCGCCTGAGTCGGGAGTGAGGGGGGAGGCGTGTCCGGAGCATGCCCGAGCATTAAGCTCGGGAAAGTCGTGCTAGCATCTGCCCCGGCCCCGAATCCTCCTGCGGCGCTGGCAACCCGCCAGCGCCGCCATCCCTCACAGAAGGACCCAAGCAATGGCTCAAGTCACCCTCAAGGGCAACCCGGTATCCGTCGATGGCAAGCTGCCGCAGAAAGGCGAGCAGGCCCCGGCCCTGTCGCTGGTTGCCGGCAACCTGTCCGACGTTACCCTGGAAACCTACGCCGGCAAGCGCAAGGTGCTGAACATCTTCCCCAGCGTCGACACCCCGACCTGCGCCACCTCCGTGCGCAAGTTCAACGCCGAGGCGAGCAAGCTGGCCAACACCGTCGTACTGTGCGTCTCCGCTGACCTGCCGTTCGCCCAGGCGCGCTTCTGCGGCGCCGAAGGCCTGGAGAACGTGGTGAACCTGTCCACCCTGCGTGGCCGCGAGTTCCTCGCCAACTACGGCGTGGCCATCGCCGACGGCCCGCTGGCCGGCCTGGCCGCCCGCGCCGTGGTGGTACTGGACGAGCAGAACAAGGTGCTGCACAGCGAGCTGGTGGGCGAGATCGCCGACGAGCCGAACTACGCTGCCGCCATCGCCGCCCTGAGCTGATGCTCGGGCGCTGAGGCGCCGGGCCGACCCGCCAGGGTCGGCCCATCTGCGCGGAACCCTTTCCGCCGATCCGGGTCGCAATGTCCCGGAATTTCGTAACCCCCGGTAAATCAAAGGTAAATAGCGGGTAAAGAGACTTTGCCTGCGGCGCGGCTGTGCTTATCGTTCAGCCTCGCTATGCTCACTTTCTTGCGCCAAGACCACCTTTCATAAGACAGAGCCCCATGACTGCAAGCAACGGATCGCCCTCCAAACTCCGCAAACTGCGCCCCTGGCTCATTACCGCGCTGCTGTTCGCCGCCGTGGTCGGGCTGATCATGTGGCTGCACTCGACGTCCAGCGGCGCGCCGGCAGCCCAGGGCGGGCGCGGTGGGCGACCGGGGGCGGGGCAGATGGCCGGGCAGGGCGGCACCGCGGTGACGGTCAGCGTCGCCCCGGCGGTGAAGGGTGACCTGCCGGTGCATTATCACGCTCTCGGCACGGTGACGGCCTACAACACCGTCAACGTCCGCGCGCGGGTCAGCGGCCAGTTGATCAAGGTGCCGTTCCAGGAAGGCCAGGAAGTGAAGGCCGGCGACGTACTCGCGGTGATCGACCCGCGTCCGTTCCAGGCCGCGCTGGACCAGGCCCAGGGCACCCTGCTGCAGAATCAGGCACAGCTGAAGAACGCGCAGATCGACCTGGCACGCTACAAGGGCCTGTATGCCGAGGACTCCATCGCCAAGCAGACCCTGGACACCCAGGAAGCCCAGGTGCGCCAGTACGAAGGCACGCTCAAGACCAACCAGGGCCAGGTCGCCGACGCCAAGCTCAACCTCGAGTTCACCCAGGTGCGCGCGCCCATCGCCGGTCGCGTCGGCCTGCGCCAGGTGGACGTGGGCAACCTGGTCACCTCCGGCGACACCACGCCGCTGGTGGTGATCACCCAGGTCAAGCCGATCTCCGTGGTGTTCAGCCTGCCGCAGCAGCAGTTGGGCACCATCGCCCGCGAGCTGTACAGCGGCAAGCCGGTGCCGGTGGAAGCGATGGACCGCAACCAGAACCAGACCCTGGCCACCGGCGTGCTGAAGACCCTGGACAACCAGATCGACACCACCACCGGCACGGTCAAGCTCAAGGCCGGTTTCGAGAACGCCGACCACAAGCTGTTCCCCAACCAGTTCGTCAACGTGCGCCTGCTCGCCGAGACCCTGCCGGGCGTGCTGACCATTCCGGCCAACGCCGTGCAGCGTGGCAACGACGGCACCTACGTGTACCTGGTCGGCGAGGAGAACAAGGCCAAGCGTCAGTTGATCACCCTGGGCACCAGCGAGAGCGAGCGCGTGGTGGTCACCGAAGGCCTGAAGGAGGGCGACCGCGTGGTCGTCGAGGGCACCGACCGCCTGCGCGACGGCACCCGCATGAACATCGCCGCCTCCGACGCCAAGGCGCGCGCCGCAGCCGGTGAGGAGGGCGACAAGTCCACCGCCAAGCCCTTCGGCTCGACCGATCCTGTGGAGAGCAGCCCCGTCCAGGACAGCGGTAAGAGCGAATGAACCCGTCCCGCCTGTTCATCCTGCGGCCGGTCGCCACCACGCTGTTGATGGTGGCGATCCTGCTGTCGGGGATCATCGCCTACCGCTTCCTGCCGATCTCGGCGCTGCCGGAAGTGGACTACCCGACCATCCAGGTGGTGACCCTGTATCCCGGCGCCAGCCCGGACATCATGACCTCCTCGGTCACCGCGCCGCTGGAGAACCAACTGGGGCAGATTCCCGGCCTCAACGAGATGTCCTCCACCAGCTCCGGCGGCGCCTCGGTGATCACCCTGCAGTTCAGCCTGCAGATCAACCTCGACGTGGCCGAGCAGGAAGTCCAGGCGGCGATCAACACCGCGCAGAGCCTGCTGCCCAAGGACCTGCCGAACCAGCCGGTGTACAGCAAGGTGAACCCGGCGGATGCACCGATCCTGACGCTGGCGGTGATGTCCCCGGACATGCCGCTGCCGCAGATCCAGGACCTGGTGGACACCCGTCTTGCGCAGAAGATCTCGCAGATTTCCGGCGTCGGCCTGGTCAGCATCAGCGGCGGCCAGCGTCCGGCCGTGCGCATCCGCGCCAACCCCGGCGCACTGGCGGCTGCCGGCCTGAGCCTGGAAGACCTGCAGACCACCGTCACCAACAACAACCTCAACGGCCCCAAGGGCAGCTTCGACGGCCCGACGCGGTCCTCGACCCTGGACGCCAACGACCAGCTCAAATCCGCCGACGCCTACCGCGACCTGATCATCGCCTACAAGAACGGCTCGCCGCTGCGCGTGCGCGACGTGGCGAGCGTGGAGGACGACGCCGAGAACGTGCGCCTCGCCGCCTGGGCCAATACCTCGCCTGCGGTGGTGCTGAACATCCAGCGCCAGCCGGGCGCGAACGTCATCGAGGTGGTGGACAGCATCAAGAAGATGCTCCCGCAGCTGCAGGCAACCCTGCCCGGCAGCCTGGAAGTGACGGTGCTCACCGACCGCACCACGACCATCCGCGCCTCGGTGGCGGACGTGCAGTTCGAGCTGTTCCTCGCCGTCTGCCTGGTGGTGATGGTCACCTTCCTGTTCCTGCGCAATATCTCCGCGACGCTGATCCCCAGCTTCGCCGTGCCGCTGTCGCTGATCGGCACCTTCGGCGTGATGTACCTCGCCGGCTTCTCGATCAATAACCTGACGCTGATGGCACTGACCATCGCCACCGGCTTCGTGGTGGACGACGCCATCGTCATGGTGGAGAACATCGCCCGCTACCTGGAACAGGGTGATCCACCGCTGGAGGCTGCGCTCAAGGGCTCGAAGCAGATCGGCTTCACCATCATCTCGCTGACCTTCTCGCTGATCGCCGTGCTGATCCCGCTGCTGTTCATGGGCGATGTGGCCGGGCGGCTGTTCCGCGAGTTCGCCATCACCCTGGCGGTGGCGATCCTGATATCGGGCTTCGTTTCCCTGACCCTGACGCCGATGCTCAGCGCCAAGCTGCTGCGCCACGTCGAGCCGGAGAAGGAAGGGCGCTTCGCCCGCGCCGCCGGGCGCTTCATCGACAACATGATCGAGCGCTACGCCGCCGCCCTGCGCGTGGTGCTGCGCCACCAGGGGCTGACCCTGCTGGTGGCCATCGGCACTGTGGTGCTCACCGCGCTGCTGTACATCTTCATGCCCAAGGGCTTCTTCCCGGTGCAGGACACCGGGGTGATCCAGGGCATCGCCGAGGCGCCGCAATCGATCTCCTTCCAGTCCATGGCGAGCCGCCAGCAGGACCTGGCGAAGATCGTCCTCAAGGACCCGGCGGTGCAGAGCCTGTCCTCGTTCATCGGCGTCGATGGCACCAACGCCACCCTCAACACCGGGCGCCTGCTGATCAACCTCAAGCCCCATGCGGATCGCGACGTCACCGCCAGCGAGGTGATCCACCGCCTGCAGCCGGAACTGGACCAGATCGCCGGCATCAAGCTGTACATGCAGCCGGTGCAGGACCTGACCATCGAAGACCGCATCGCCCGCACCCAGTACCAGTTCACCCTGCAGGATGCCGACCCCGACGTGCTCGCCGACTGGGTGCCACGCCTGGTCGATCGCCTGCAGCAATTGCCGGAGCTGGCCGACGTGGCCACCGACTGGCAGGACAAGGGCCTGCAGGCCTACATCAACATCGACCGCGATACCGCCTCGCGCCTGGGTGTGAGCCTGTCGAGCATCGACAGCGTGCTGTACAACGCCTTCGGCCAGCGGCTGATCTCGACCATCTTCACCCAGGCCACGCAGTACCGCGTGGTGCTGGAAGTGGCGCCGGAATTCCAGATCGGCCCGCAGTCGCTGGAGAACCTCTACGTCCCGGCCAGCGACGGCACCCAGGTGCGCCTGTCGAGCCTGGCCAAGGTCGAGGAGCGCCACACGCTGCTGGCGGTCAACCACATCGCCCAGTTCCCGGCCGCGACCATCTCCTTCAACCTGGCCAAGGGCGTCGCCCTCGGCGAGGCGGTGCAGGCGATCCGCGATGTCGAGGCGCAGATGGAAATGCCCGTCAGCCTGCAGGGCAGCTTCCGCGGCGCCGCCCAGGCGTTCGAGGCGTCGCTGTCCAACACCCTGCTGCTGGTGCTGGCGTCCATCGTCACCATGTACATCGTGCTGGGCATCCTCTACGAGAGCTTCATCCACCCGGTGACCATCCTCTCCACGCTGCCCTCGGCGGGCGTGGGCGCGCTGCTGGCGCTGATGCTCTCGGGGCAGGACATCGGCATCGTGGCGATCATCGGCATCATCCTGCTGATCGGCATCGTCAAGAAGAACGCGATCATGATGATCGACTTCGCCCTGGACGCCGAACGCAACGAGGGCAAGCCGCCCCATGAGGCGATCTACCAGGCGTGCCTGCTGCGCTTCCGGCCGATCCTGATGACCACCATGGCTGCGCTGCTCGGCGCATTGCCGCTGATGCTCGCCGGCGGTGCCGGCGCCGAGCTGCGCCAGCCGCTGGGCGTGACCATGGTCGGCGGCCTGCTGGTCAGCCAGTTGCTGACGCTGTTCACCACGCCGGTGATCTACCTGTACTTCGACCGACTGGCCGCGCGCTGGGCCGCCTGGCGTGGCCGCCATGGCCTCGACGTGAACAGCATCGACCCGGCGGAGCGCACCTGATGGGCGGCCTGTCGCGCCTGTTCATCCTGCGCCCGGTCGCCACCTGCCTGCTGACCCTGGCGCTGATGCTGGCCGGCGGGCTGTCGTTCAGCCTGCTGCCGGTGGCGCCGCTGCCCAACGTGGATTTCCCGACCATCCTGGTGCAGGCCTCTCTGCCTGGCGCCAGTCCGGAAACCATGGCCTCCACCGTGGCGACGCCGCTGGAGCGCTCGCTGGGGCGGATCGCCGGGGTCACCGACATGACCTCCAGCAGCTCCCTGGGCAACAGTACCATCATCATCCAGTTCGACCTGTCGAAAGACATCGACGGTGCCGCGCGCGAGGTGCAGTCGGCGATCAACGCGGCGATGAGCCTGCTGCCCAGCGGCATGCCGAACAACCCGACGTACCGCAAGGCGAACCCGTCGGACATGCCGATCATGATCCTCACCCTGACCTCCGATACCTACACCCGCGGGCAGATGTACGACCTCGCCTCGACCATCGTCTCGCCGAAGCTTGCGCAGGTGAAGGGGGTGGGGCAGGTGAGCATCGGCGGCTCCTCGCTGCCGGCAGTGCGCGTGGATGTGAATCCGGACCAGCTCAGCCAGTACGGCATTTCCCTGGACACGGTACGCACCGCGATCAACAACACCAACGCCGACGGGCCCAAGGGTTCGCTGGAGTTCGGTGAACGGCACTGGCAGGTGGATTCCAACGACCAGCTGCGCAAGGCCAGCGAATACGCGCCGCTGATCGTCCACTACAACGCCGAGACCGGTGCGGCAGTGCGCCTGAAGGACGTGGCCAAGGTTACCGACTCGGTGGAGGACGTGCGCAACGCCGGCTTCTCCGACGACCTGCCGGCGGTGCTGCTGATCATCACCCGCCAGCCCGGCGCCAACATCATCGAGGCCACCGACGCCATCCACGAGCAGTTGCCGATCATCCAGGACGTGCTCGGCCCGCAGGTGAAACTGTCGGTGATGGACGACCGCAGCCCGTCGATCCGCTCCTCGCTGGAAGAGGCCGAGCTGACCCTGATCATCTCCGTGGTGCTGGTGATCCTGGTGGTCTACCTGTTCCTGCGCAACGGCCGCGCCACGCTGATTCCCAGCCTGGCGGTGCCGGTGTCGCTGGTGGGCACCTTCGCGGTCATGTACCTGTGCGGCTTCTCGCTGAACAACCTGTCGCTGATGGCGCTGATCATCGCCACCGGCTTCGTGGTGGACGACGCCATCGTGGTGGTGGAGAACATCGCCCGGCGCATCGAAGAGGGCGACCCGCCGATCCAGGCTGCCATTCGCGGTGCTAGAGAGGTGAGCTTTACCGTGCTGTCGATGACCCTGTCGCTGGTGGCGGTATTCATCCCGCTGCTGCTGATGGGCGGCATCACCGGGCGGCTGTTCCGTGAATTCTCGGTGACCCTGGCGGCGGCCATCCTGGTCTCGCTGGTGGTTTCGCTGACGCTGACGCCGATGCTCTGCGCACGCCTGCTCAAGCCGGTGGAGCGTGGGCCGAAGAAGGCTTCGGTGGAGCGCCAGAGCAACCGCTATTTCGTCGCCTTCATGCAGCGCTACCGCGCCAGCCTCAGCTGGGCGCTGGAGCACTCGCGGCTGATGGTGGTGATCATGCTCGGCTGCATCGCGCTGAATCTGTACCTGTTCGTGGTGGTGCCCAAGGGCTTCCTGCCGCAGCAGGACTCCGGGCGCCTGCGCGGCTTCGCGGTGGCTGACCAGAGCATCTCGTTCCAGGCGCTGGACAAGAAGATGGCGCAGTTCCGCAAGATCCTCTCCGAGGATCCGGGCGTGGAGAACGTGGTGGGCTTCGTCGGTGGCGGCAAGTGGCAGTCGAGCAACACCGGCTCGTTCTTCGTCACCCTCAAGGACATCACCGAGCGCGACTCCGCCGAAGCCATCGTCAATCGCCTGCGCAAGAAGCTCGCCGAAGTGCCCGGCGCCAACCTGTTCCTCGTCGCTGGCCAGGACGTGCGCATCGGCGGCCGCCAGGGCAACGCGCAGTACGACTTCACCCTGCGCAGTGACGACCTCAACCTGCTGCGCGAGTGGGCGCCCAAGGTCGAGGCGGCGATGAACAAGGTGCCGCAGATCGTCGACGTCAACAGCGATGCCCAGGACAAGGGCGGGCAGAGTCGCCTGGTGATCGACCGCGACCGCGCGGCGAGCCTGGGGGTGAACGTCGCCGAGGTGGATGCGGTGCTGAACAATTCCTACGGCCAGCGCCAGGTCTCGACCATCTTCAACCCGCTGAACCAGTACCACGTGGTGATGGAAGTCGCCCAGCCGTACCAGGAATCGCCCGAAGAGTTGCGCCAGGTCTATGTGATCAACAGCGAAGGCGAGCGCATCCCGCTGTCGTCCTTCACCCATATCGAACCCAGCCGCGCGCCGCTGGAGGTCAACCACCAGGGCCAGTTCGCTGCGACCACCTTCTCCTTCAACCTGGCCCAGGGCGCTCAGATCGGCCCGGCTCGCGATGCGATCATGGCGGCGGTGGAGCCGATCCACCTGCCGATGGAAATCCAGGCCACCTTCGAAGGCAATGCCGGCGCGGTGCAGGACACGCAGAACGACATGCCCTGGCTGATCCTGCTGGCGCTGGTGTCGGTCTACATCGTGCTGGGCATCCTCTACGAGAGCTACGTGCACCCGCTGACCATCCTCTCGACGCTGCCCTCGGCGGGCGTCGGCGCGCTGCTCACGCTGATGCTGTTCCGCACCGAGCTGTCGCTGATCGCGCTGATCGGGGTGATCCTGCTGATCGGCATCGTCAAGAAGAACGCCATCATGATGATCGACTTCGCCCTGGATGCCGAACGCACCCTCGGCCTGTCGCCGCGCGATGCGATCCTGGAAGCGGCGATGAAGCGCTTCCGGCCGATCATGATGACCACCCTGGCCGCCATCCTCGGCGCGCTGCCGCTGATCTTCGGCATCGGCGGCGACGCCGCGCTGCGCCGCCCGCTGGGCATGACCATCGTTGGCGGCCTGATCGGCAGCCAGTTGCTGACCCTGTACACCACCCCCGTCGTCTACCTCTACCTCGACCGCCTGCGCCATTGGGTCAACAAGAAGCGCGGCGTGCGCACCGACGGCGCCCTGGAGACACCCGTATGATCCGCCCCCGCAATTTCCTGCCCCTGGCCCTGGCAATTGCCCTGGCCGGCTGTGCCATCGGCCCGGACTATCAGCGTCCCGAACTGACGGTGCCGGCCAGCTTCAAGGAGGGCGAGGGTTGGCAGCTGGCCAAGCCGCAGGACGGCTTCAACCACGGCGCCTGGTGGGAGCTGTACGGTGACGCCACGCTCAACGACCTGCAGGCCCGCCTGGTAGCCGCCAACCAGACCCTGGCGCAATCCGTTGCGTCCTACCGCCAGGCCCAGGCGCTGGCCAGGGGCGCGCGTTCGTCGTTCTTCCCCACCCTCAGCGGCGACGTCGGCAAGACCCGTTCCGGGCAGGGCACCGGCAGCGGCGGCAGCGTTCGCCTGCCGGACGGCTCCACCGTCAGCAGTGGCGGTGGCAGCAGCTCGATCAGCAACAGCTACTCGGCCAGCCTGGGCGTGAGCTGGGAGCTGGACCTGTGGGGCAAGCTGCGCCGCCAGCTGGAAGCCGATACCGCGAGCATGGATGCCAGCGCCGCGGACCTGGCCAACTCGCGCCTGTCGCTGCAATCCCAGCTGACCCAGAACTACCTGCAACTGCGCGTGATGGACCAGCAGATCAAGCTGCTCAACGACACGGTCACGGCTTACCAGCGCTCGCTCAAGCTCACCGAGAACCAGTACAACGCCGGCATCGTCACCAAGGCCGACGTCGCCCAGGCGCGCACCCAGCTGAAAAGCACCGAGGCCCAGGCCATCGACCTGAAGTACCAGCGTGCGCAGCTGGAGCATGCCATCGCGGTGCTGGTCGGCGTGCCGCCGGCGCAGTTCTCCCTGGCCGCCGTCGACGCCGTGCCGAGCCTGCCGAACGTGCCGGCGCTGTTGCCCTCCGAGCTGCTGCAGCGCCGCCCGGACGTAGCCTCCGCCGAGCGCCAGGTGATCTCGGCCAATGCCAAGATCGGCGTGGCCAAGGCCGCCTGGTTCCCCGACCTGACCCTCACCGCCGCTGGCGGCTACCGCAGCGGCAGCTTCCAGAACTGGATCGAGACGCCCAACCGCTACTGGTCCATCGGCCCGCAGTTCGCCATGACCCTGTTCGACGGCGGCCTGATCGCCTCCCAGGTCGAGCAGGCCGAGGCGAGCTACGATCAGACCGTGGCCAACTACCGGCAGACCGTGCTGGACAGCTTCCGCGAAGTCGAGGACTACATGGTCCAGCTCAAGGTGCTGGAGGAGGAGAGCGGCGTGCAGCAGGAGGCGCTGGATGCCGCCCGCGAGGCGCTGCGCCTGACCACCAACCAGTACAAGGCCGGCACCATCGACTACAGCAATGTGGTCACCACCCAGACCAGCGCGCTGTCCAACGAACGGACGCTGCTGACCCTCACCGGCAGCCGACTGACCGCCAGCGTGCAGTTGATCGCGGCGTTGGGTGGTGGCTGGGATGCAGCGAAGATCGCCGAGGAAGGGCAGGCGACGCGGGACTGAGCCCGCGTAGGGCTCAATCTTCGATCAGGGCGCTGAGGGGAATGCGGAAACGGTTTTCCCCGTCCAGCGACTTGATGCCGCGCGGGTTGGCCGTGCTCACCAGCACGCTACCGTCCAGACGCTCCAGCACTTCGCAGTCGATGCGGCCGACCGCCGGCAGGCGGTCATCGCTGCTGGCGGTGCGCAGCCGGGAGCGCGGTTTGAGGAAGCGCCAGTCGCGGCCACCGGCATCGATCAGGCGACACTCGGCCCACCCGGCGAAGCAGTCGTCGGTGTAACGCACAATCTCGACCCGAAGGCTGGGCATGTTCACGGCATCTCTTGATGGAAAAGGACTCAGCCGCTGAAGCGGCGAGCGGTGGTGAAGCTGCGTTGCCAGTAGCTGTTGGTCAGCGAATCGAGGCGAATGGTTTCACCGGAACTGGGTGCATGGATGAACTGGTTGTTGCCCACGTACAGCCCGACGTGGCTGGTGGCCCCGCGGCCATTGCGGTTGAAGAACACCGCATCGCCCGGCCGGAGTTCGTGGCGGCCCACTCGGGCACCGCCGTTCTCGATCATTTCGCCGGTGGTGCGCGGCACCTTCATGCCGGCCTCGGTGCGGAACAGGTAGACCAGCAGACCGCTGCAGTCGAAGCCGCTGGCCACCGAGCTGCCGCCGAAGCGATAGGGGATGCCGATCAGTTCGTGGGCGCGGGCCACCACGCGGGAATTGCTGCTGGCCTTGCCCCTGTGCAGGCCGGCCTGCGCTGCGCGGCGGGCGCCCAGGTGCTGGCGAACGACATTGCGGTTGACGATTTTTCCCTGGGCCGCCCGCGAGAGTTTCGCGCTGGCCTGATGGGGGGCGCTGCTGCGAGTTTCGCGGGCTTCGGCCGGGGCCATGGCAAAGCCAAGCAGCAGGGCGGTGCTCAGAAGGATCAGGGGACGCATGGGAACTACATCGGGATGACGGCGGATAAAAAGGGCTGCCATCTTAAAAATCTGCCCGCAGCAGCGAACGTGGGATCGCTGCAAATGCCGGTGGGACTTTTCTGATTGCCGACTGAAGGGTGACTCGCCTGCGAATGCGCGTCCGGTCAGCCGCTGAACCTGCGGGCCGTGGTGTAGCTGCGCTGCCAGTAGCTGTTGTCCAGCGAATCGATGCGGATGGTCTTGCCGGTGCTGGGAGCGTGGATGAAGCGGTCGTCACCGATGTACAGGCCGACATGGCTGGCAGAGCCCTCGCCATTGTGGTTGAAGAACACGGCGTCGCCCGGCTGCAGCTGGTCGCGGTCGACCTTGTTGTGGCGCTGCGCGATCATCGAGGCGGTGGTGCGTGGCAGCTTGCGATTGGCGACGCTGCGGTACAGGTAGACCAGCAGCCCGCTGCAGTCGAAGCCGGTCTCCACGGTCTCGCCACCCCAGCGGTAGGGCGTGCCGATGAGTTCGTGGGCGCGGGCGATGATGCGCTGGCTCTGCCGCTCGCTCAGGTGCAGGTTCTTCCTGCGCAATTCGCGGAGCTTGGCCATGGCCCGCTCCTGGGCGGGGGTGAGGCGCGCGTCCTGGCCTGCCGGGTTGCGTTCGCCGCTGTCCGCGCGGCGAGCGGCCGAACGGCTTTGCACGCTGAGGTCATAGCGCCGCCAGGCGGGCGCGTCGAGGTCATCGGCCATGACCAGCGGTGCGCCCAGCACGCAGAAAAGATAAAACAGCAGCCAGCGGAGCAGGCGCACGTCGATTCACCTCGTGGTGATTGATGAAGACGGCGCATCCTAGGTTTGGCTGGGGAATTTCTATGTAGGAGAATTCCAGATGGCTTGAAGGCAAAATCTAGTGGGGATCAGCGGTCCTACGCTTCAGCGCGCGAACAACTGGCCGATGTCCTTGAAGGCCTTGAACTCCAGGGCATTGCCGCAGGGGTCGAAGAGAAACAGCGTGGCCTGTTCGCCCACCTGCCCCTGGAAGCGCACGTGGGGTTCGATGACGAACCGCGTGCCGCGCTCGCGAAGCCGCTGTGCCAGGCGCTCCCAGTCCTGCCAGGGCAGGACCACGCCGAAATGCGGCACCGGCACGTCGTGGCCATCCACCGCGTTGGTGTGCGCCGCCTCCTGGCTGGCGGTGCGCGGGTGCTGGTGGATCACCAGCTGGTGGCCGAAGAAGTCGAAGTCCACCCACTGGGCGCTGCTGCGCCCTTCGCTGAGGCCGAACACTTCGCCGTAGAAGCGCCGTGCCAGCTCCAGGTCGTAGACCGGAATGGCCAGGTGGAAGGGTGACAGCGCCATGTCGGGGGCTCCCTGGGTGAATCAGGCCGGCACTGCCAGCAGGCGGGTGATGGCGGCTTTCGCCGCGCTCATCTGGCCTTCGCGGGCCAGGCGGGTGAATTGCAGCAGGGCATGCTCATGCTCGGCGAGGTCGTCGAGGATGTCGCGGTCATCGTCGTCGCCTTCGTCGGCCAGGCTGTCGTAGCGCTCGACGTAGGGCTCCACCAGCACTTCGAGCTTCTCCAGGGTCTGCGGCCAGTCCAGCCCCAGCCAGTCGGCAGCGCGCTGGCGCCCCTGTTCGGCGGCGTGGGCGGTGTCGCCCAGCGGCAGGCCGTGGCGCTGCAGCAGGCGCGCCATGCGCAGGCCGGTCTGGCGCTCCAGGCGCGCCAGCAGGAGCATCGAGGTGGCGCCCTCCGGCAGTTGCTCGGCCAGGCCGAGGAAGAAGTTCTCGCCGCGGACTTCGCCCAGGTAGGCGGCCTGCAGTTCACTGGCTTGTCGGTGCATGCGTCGGTCCCCCTTTGCTGAATGCGACCAGCCTAGACGAAGTGCGCCGGGCATCGAACCCGGCATGTCGTGTCTGGGCCAGAACGGGTCGCTCAGCGTTCGAAGCCGTAGTCGCGCTCGACCCGGCTGACGCGCACGCGAAAGGCGCTGTACCAGTCACGGCGGCCGGCCTGCTGGGCCAGGCGGTGCTCGGCCTGCTGCTTCCAGTGGCGGATCGCGGCCTCGTCGCGCCAGTAGGAGACGGTGATCCCCAGGCCGTCGGCGCCTCGCGCCGATTCGACGCCGAGGAAGCCATCCTGTTGTGCGGCCAGCTCCAGCATGCGTTCGGCGGTGGCGCCGTAGCCTTCGTCCGACTCGCTGCGGTAGGAGGTGAAGGTCACGGCGTAGTAGGGCGGCTGCGGCGTGCTGGCGATCATGCGGGGCTCCCGATGCGACTGGATTGATAACGGAAGGCGGCGGACAGCAGCGCTTCGGCCAGCGGCACGGCGATGCCGGCCAGGGCCTTGCGCTCGGGCTGGAACAGGGTGGCGAGGAAGAATGGGTGGTCGGTGGCTTCCAGCGCACGGATGTTGCCGTCCTCGTCATGGGCGCAGGCGCGCAGCGAGTTGCCGAACAGCTCGTCCTGGAACTGCGGGTTCACCCCGTAGCTGCAACGGTAGCCTTCGCGGATTTGCGCCAGGCCGTAGATCGCCGCCAGGTGCGAGCCGGGGACCAGGCGAATGCTCTCGCTGACTTCCAGCAGCGAACAGGGCAGGGCGCTCACCACCGGGCGCGCGGCTTGCGGGTCCATCTCGGCGTGGGCCGCATCGCTCCAGCCCAGGACGTTGCGCGCACGCTCCAGCAGGGCATGCTGGAAGCCGCCGCAGGTGCCCAGGAAGGGCACCTGGTTCTCGCGGGCGAATCTGATCGCACGCAGGGCGCCTTCGGTGTCGTGGTAGGGGCTGCCGGGGATGGCCCAGAAACCGGAGTAGGCCTCCAGGTCCTGGCCCTGCGCCAGGGTGGGGGTATCCAGCCAGTCGATGCGCAGCGTCCCCGAATGTGGCAGCAGCGATTGCTGCAGGGCCAGGGGAATGGCCCAGTGGGCGATGACGCGACTGTTGCGGTCGCCGATCAGTCCGATACGCAGTGCCTTGCGACGTTTTCCCATGCTCGTGTTCCCCCGGCGTCGTGGCCCGTTGGCGGGCCCATGGGGAGTAATTTATAGTTGCGCAGGCGCAATCGAAAATGGGCGATTTCGCAACCTTGGAGTGCGTCTATGCAATATCGACTGGAATACGCCGACCTCGCCCTGGTGCTTGCCCTGGTGCGTGGTGGCAGCCTGGCCCGCGCCGCCGAACTGCTCGGGGTCGACGTCTCCACCGTATTCCGCGCGGTGCGACGGCTGGAGAAGGCGCTGGGCACCGCGCTGTTCGAAAAGGGCCGCAATGGCTACCTGGCCACGGCCTCCGCGCAACAGCTCGCCACCCAGGCCGAATTGGCCGAACAGGCGCTGGAAGCGGCGCGCCTGTCCCTGGAGCAGGGCCAGGAGGTGCTCAGCGGCACCGTGCGCCTGACCTGTTCGGACACCGTGCTGCAGGGCCTGCTGCTGCCGGCCCTGGCGCGCTTCATGAAGCGCTACCCGGCGCTCAACCTGGAGCTGACCACCTCCAACGCCTTCGCCAACCTCAGCCGCCGTGACGCCGACATCGCCCTGCGCCTGACCAATGCACCGCCCGAGCATCTGGTCGGACGCCAGCTGGGCGAGGTGCATTACGTGCTCTGTGCCCATCGCGACTACCTGGCCGAACAGGGCGAGCGGCCCTGGCAGGAGATGAGCTGGATCGCCCCGGACGATTTTCTGCCCGACCACTCCAGCGTCGCCTGGCGTCGCCAGGCGTTCCCCACGGTGCTGCCGGCGTACCGCTGCAACAGCATGCTCTCGGTGCTCGACCTGTGCCGCGCGGGGCTGGGGCTGGCGGCGCTGCCGGCGTTCCTGCTGCGTCCTGGCGACGGCCTGCAGGTACTCGAACCGGAACTGCCCGGCTGCAGCATCCATCTCTGGCTGCTGACTCGCCCCGACTGCCGCGCGCTGCGAGCGGTGGTGACGCTGTTCGAGGAGCTGGCCGGCAGCATCAGCCTGCCGGCCTGAACGAAAAGACCCCACGCGCAGGTGGGGTCTTTCGGGGGCAGGGGTTCTACCAGTGGCGGTAGTGACCGCCGTAGTAGCCCGGGCCGTAGTAGCGCGGCGGGCCGTAATAGCGCGGTGGTCCGTAGTAACGCGGACCCGGCACCACCACCACCGGGCGATACACCGGCTGGTAGACGGGCTGGTACACCGGCACCGGCTGGTAGTACACCGGCGCCGGCGGGTAATAGGCCACCGGTGGCGGTGGGGCGTAATAGGGGGCCGGCGCGGGTTGCGACCCGGCGACCACGGCACCCCCGACCACGGCACCCACCACGGCGCCGATGGCGGCAGCATCGGTACGGCTGTTGGCCATGGCCTGGCCCGCGAGGGCGAAGCCGGCGCAGAGCAGGACGATTGGGGGGAGTCGGCGAAGCATGATGCACCTCCAGAGGAACCCGGCGAGGATCCCGGTATCTATGAGACATCGGCCGTGAGGGAATCGTGACGCTGCCGGTGTAAAGGTTGTGTAAATGGCGCCGCGTGGCTCTGCGACGGGGCACTGCGTGCATCAGCTTGCAATACTTCGACGCGTCGCCGCAGCCTGCGGGCTGGTAAGGTGGCGCCTTTCGTGTTCTTCAGAAGAAACAGGGAGACTTTCCATGCCCTTGAACCGAGTGACCATGTTGTCGCTTCTGGCTGTCGCCGCCCTGGCCGGCTGCAGCTCCAAGGACTCCTCACCCGACGCCGCACCGCTGGCGGCGGACAACTCGTCGGCCATGACCGGCACCTGCAACGCCAAGGCGGTGCAGTCGATCGTCGGCAAGGTCGTCACCCCGACCCTGACCGAGGAAGCCCGCCGCGATGCCGGCGCCAGCGTCGCCCGCGTGCTCACCCCGCACCAGCCGGTGACCATGGAGTACAACTCGCAGCGCCTGAATATCGATGTCGACGACAGCCAGGTGGTCAAGCAGGTCTCCTGCGGCTGAGCGGGTCCCGCCCATGAAAAAGCCCCGCCTGAGCGGGGCTTTTGCTTTGCCAGCATCGATCAGCGGTTGGCGGGCTTCTTGATCACGCGCAGCGCCTGGCTGGACTGGTTGACGCATTCCTCGTAGTTGCCGGCCTTTTTCGCCGCCTCGGCCTTGGCGACATACTCGTGGACCGCGTTGACCTTCACGCCGGTCGCGTTCTTGCTGGCGGTCTTGAGGAAGTCGTTGATCTGCTGCAGGTTGCCGTCGCACAGCGCACTGTCAGCGAAAGCCGGTACGGAAAACACCATGGCCAGGAGCAGAGCGTACTTTTTCATGCAGGTTCTCCTCGATTGTCGAAGCGCAAGCCCGGTGGACTGCGTAGCTTGCTAAGTATCGACTCCGCCGGCCCCGGCAAATTCATTTCATTTTCGGCAAAACGCTTTCTCTCTCCGGCAACCCTCAGAGGGCGTTGAAGCGCTGTTCCAGCGCGTGCTCGCGGAAGTGCTCGACCACGCAATCGACGAACGCCCGGGTCTTGGCCGGCAGCAACTTTTGCGCGGCGTAGTAGAGCGCGGTGTTTCCCGCATCGACGTACCACTCCGGCAGCACCCGCACCAGTTGACCGCTGTCCAGATAGGGCACGGCATGCGGCATGCTCACCAGGGTCAC
The DNA here is from genome assembly GCF_014204515.1 of Pseudomonas nitroreducens. GTDB lineage: Bacteria > Pseudomonadota > Gammaproteobacteria > Pseudomonadales > Pseudomonadaceae > Pseudomonas > Pseudomonas nitritireducens_A. The sequence continues at coordinate 31,319 of NZ_JACHLI010000030.1, forward strand.
GCCCAGGCCCATCAGGGCGGCGACGCATGCGGCTTCCGGGTCGCTGAAGGTCATGCGTTCCTTCAGCGCGATCGGTGCCTGGGCCTGCTGGCGATTGGTCAGCGGCCAGGGGCGGACGCGGCCGGTTTGCGGCGAGCGGATGCGGATACCGTCGTGGCTGGGCAGATCGGACGGGTAGCGGATCGCCGGACGACCGTCGAGGTAGGCCGGGGACGCCAGCAGGACCAGGTGCGCCGGGCTCAGCTTGCGGGCCACCACGCCGGGCGGCAGTTCGAATCCGCCGCCGATGGCGGCGTCGAACCCCTCGGCGATGAGGTCGACCTGGCGGTTGTCGAAATGCCAGTCGGGGCGGATCGCCGGGTAGCGCTGCAGGAACTCGCCCAGCAGCGGCAGGACGTAGTCGCGGCCGAACACCAGCCCCATGCTCACCTTCAGCATCCCGCTGGGCTGGCCGTCGGCGCTGGCCAGGTTGGCGATGGCGCCCTGCAGGCTGGCCAGGCCGCCACTGGCTTCGTCGAGAAATCTTTCGCCGGCCTCGGTCAAGGTCAGGCTGCGGGTACTACGCTGGAACAGCCGCACGCCCAGGTTGTTCTCCAGCCGCGCCACGTTCTTGCTCACCGCTGCCGGTGTCAGGCCCAGCCTGCGCGCGGCGGCGGCGAAGCTGCCGGCCTCGGCGCTGCGGACGAAGCATTCGATACTGATCAGGCTTTCCATGGGTGGTATTCCATACCTTTGGTATCGACTGAATATAGCGATTACTGGCTACCGGGTAACCCTCGCGAGGGGGAAACTGGCCCCGTCGAACTTACTCCCCCACTCAGATTCCTGGAGACACCCCATGACCACCACCACCCAACCTCTCGCCGGCAAAGTTGCATTCGTACAGGGCGGTTCCCGCGGCATCGGCGCCGCCATCGTGCAACGCCTGGCCCGTGAAGGCGCCGCCGTGGCCTTCACCTACGTCAGCTCGGCGCAGAAGGCCGAAGACCTCGCCGCCAGCATCCAGGCCGCCGGCGGCCGCGCCCTGGCGCTGAAAGCCGACAGCGGCGATGCCGCCTCCGTGCAGCAGGCCATCGATAACGCCGCGCAACGCCTGGGCGGCATCGACATCCTGGTGAACAACGCCGGCGTGCTGGCCATCGCTCCGGTGGAAGAGTTCAGCCTGGAAGACTTCGATCGCACCGTGCAGGTGAACGTGCGCAGCGTCTTCGTCGCCACCCAGGCCGCCGCGCGGCACATGGGGCAGGGCGGGCGCATCATCACCATCGGCAGCACCAACGCCGACCGCATGCCCTTCGGTGGCGGCGCGGTATACGCCATGAGCAAGTCGGCCATCGTCGGCCTGACCAAGGGCCTGGCCCGCGACCTCGGCCCGCGCGGCATCACCGTGAACAACGTGCAGCCCGGCCCGGTGGACACCGACATGAACCCGGCGGACAGCGATTTCGCGGCGTCCCTGATGGACCTGATGGCGGTTGGGCGCTACGGCCGCGCCGAAGAGATCGCCGCCTTCGTCGCCTACCTGGCCGGCCCGGAAGCCGGTTACATCACCGGTGCCAGCCTGACCATCGACGGTGGTTTCGGCGCCTGATCGACTCCTGATCAAAACAGCGCGGCCGGGCTCAGGCCCGGTCGCGGCTCTGGATGTTCCAGTGCTCCGCGGTGCTGGCGAGTTTTTCCGAGAGCAGCTCCACCTGTTCGTAGAGGCGCAGGGTCAGCCAGTAGAAGCCCTGCTTCTCGAAGGAGTCGGTAAGGTTGTGCGGCCGCGCCGGCAGGTTGTCCAGGCCCTGGCAGGCCTGCACCAGCTTGCTCGTACGGCTGAATTTCAGCGCGTGGGCCGATTGCAGCAGCAGGCGGCCGATGATCTGCCGGTGGGCGTCGAGGCTGGCCGGCACCGGTTCGATCTCCCCGGCCTGGGCGGCGAACTGCCGCGAGGCGATCAGCGATTCCAGGGTGCCCATGATCGCGCGGTGGATGCGCTGGAGGATTTCCAGCTCGCGCAGCGGCATGCCGGTCTCCCGCGACACCGGCCCCAGGTGCGCCCGCGAGGCCACCAGGCGATGGTCCAGTTCCTCCAGCTGGCGGGCGAAGTGATCCGCGGTGAAGTCGTGGTTGGAGGACAGTTGCCCGTACATCCGTGCGCAGGCTCGCAGGTTGTCCGACAGCAGGTAGCGCCAGACGTACACCGCCCGCAGCGGGTAGATCTGGGCGAACAGCAGGGCCAGCGCCACACCGATCAGCACATTGGCCGAGCGCCACAGGCCCTCGGTGAAACCGGTTTCGCCGGGGCCGGCGACGATGCACAGGGTGATCCCCGCCAGCAGCGCCACGTAGCCGGGGCGGCGGATGGCGAAGAAGGCCGAGGCCGCGCCCAGCAGCGACATCAGCAGGTAGGTCAGGGGCAGCGAGCGGGTGCGGTCGTACACCGCGATCACGCACAGCCCCAGCGCCGCACCCACCAGGGTCCCCAGCACCCGCTCGTAGGATTTGCCGCGGATCGTGCCCTGGTGCACCAGCCCGCCCATCACCACCAGCACCGTCACCGATGCCCAGAGGCCGTGGGGCAGCTGCAACGCGCTGGTCAGCAGCATCGAGGCGAACAGCGCGAGCCCGACGCGCACGCAGTGGATCCAGGCGGCGTAGCGGTAGCGGCTGTAGGGATTGGCCAGGCGGCGGAACGGCAGGCTGAGGATCGACGGGTGCTTCGCCAAGGGAAGCGGCTCCTGTGCGGACGGTGGCGATGCTGCAAGGTTAGCCGCTCGCGCTGCCCGGCGGTGGCCCTGGGTCAATCTCCCGCGGATTGCTGACCGACGAAGTAGTAGTCGCGCTCGCCCACCCGGAAGTGTTGCAGCGGGCTCAGGGGCGCCTGCGGCACCGTCGTGCTTTCCAGCAGGGCGACGCGGCCGTCCGCTTGCTCCAGGTAGCTGCGCAGCTCTTCGTCGGTCTGCAGCGCCGGCAGCAGGCTGCGGCTGTAGAACACGCCGGCGCCGGCCAGGCGCTCGCTGGGCTGGAACAGCGCGACCTGGCGGCCGGCCATCTGGTGCTGGCGAATCCGCTCGGCCAGGGGCAGGAAGGACTCCTTGCGGTCGGCGCGCGGCTCGATGAGGATCGCGTAGCCCAGGTAGCTCGCCGGCACCAGCACGGCCAGGGCGAGCGCCAGGCGGCGCACCCAGGGGCGCGGGTTGCCGTGTCGCTGGCTCCAGCGCTGCAGCAGCTGGTCGCCATACTCGGCGGCGATCACCGCGGCGGCGGGCGCCAGGGCCATGAGGTAGACCATGCGCTTGCTGGAGGCGAAGGTGAGCAGGGCGAACTGCGCCGCCAGCCAGAGGCCGAAGAACAGCAGGTAGCGATCGCGGAGCAGGCGTCTGCGCAGGCTCCAGAGCCCCAGGTAGACCAGCAGGTTCCAGGGCAGGAAGGCCTCCGGCAGGCGCGCCAGGTAGTAGTAGAAGGGTTCGAAGTGCCCGGCCGCGCTGAACGAGCCGTCGAAGCGGCCGACACTGTTGGTCCAGAGGATTTCCCCCAGGGCCGCGCTGCCGCCCTCGCGGTACAGGAACAGCAGCCAGACCAGCAGCGGCACCAGGCCAAGCAGCGTCCAGCGCAACGGCTGCAGCCAGGCGCTGACCTCCAGCCGGCGCAGCACCAGACTGTCGCGCAGCAGGCAGGCGAAGATCACCACGCCCGGCAGTGCCAACCCGAGCACGCCCTTGCTCAGGGTGGCGATGGCGATCCCCGCGGCGAACGCCAGCCAATCGCCGAGGCGCCCCGGTGGCTTGAGCCAGGACTGCAGGAAGGACAGCAGCGCCAGGGTCACGCCGAGGGTGAGCAGGGCGTCTTCGCCGACCTGGCGGGCATTGGCCCAGAAGCTCGCCAGGGACATCAGCAGGAACGCGGCGAGCAGCGCCACCCGCGGGGGCCGCCCGACGCGGCGGAGCGTTGCCTGGAGCAGCAGCACGCAGAGCAGCCCGGCGCAGGCCGAGGCCAACCGCACCGCCAGGGTGGTCGGGCCGAACAGGTGCATCGCGCTGACGTCCAGCCACAGGCTCAGCGGCGGTTTCTCCAGGAACGGCACGCCGTTCAGGCGCGGCGTGACCCAGTCGTGATCCAGGTACATCTGCATGGCGATGCCGGCCACCCTCGGCTCGGTGGAACCCTGCAACTCGTGATTGCCCAGTGCGCAGAAGAACAGCAGGCCACCGAGCAGCAGCAACAGGGCGAGGTGGCGATGCGCAGTCATGGGCAGTCCGTGGATCAGCGGTGATGGCGCCCATGTATAGGCGACATTTCGTTAACGCGAAATTAACCTTCGCGGTGATTCACTGCGGCGATGTTCGTCGGGCGCTGCCCCGGAGATCGCTATGCCTACAAGCCCGTCCCGAGCCGGCGCGCCTGCCCCGCGCCGCAGCCGTCTGCGTTACCTGCTGCTGGCTTCATTCGTGCTGATGGCGGTGGTGGTCTGCCTGGCAGGCTTCATGGTGCTGGTGCCGCCGCCGCACTACACCCCCTTGCCGGTGCAGAACGCCGGCCAGGTCACCTTTCTCGCGCTGGGCGACCAGGGCAGCGGGGACCTCGAGCAGTGGCGCGTGGCCGAAGGCATGGAGCGCGTCGCCGAGAGCGAGGGCGGGATCGACCAGGTCCTGCTGCTGGGCGACAACTTCTACGGCAAGGCCCTGAAGGGCGTCGACGATTCCGCCTGGCAGCTGAAGTTCGAGCGCGTCTATCACGGGCGCTGGCTCAGCCACGTGCCGTTCTACGCGGTGCTGGGCAACCATGACTATCCCGACTCCGCTGCCGTCGAACTCGACTACAGCCGGCGCGGCGTGGGCTCGGGGCGCTGGCAGATGCCGCAGCCCTACTATGCGCGCGACTTCGGCCAGGCGCAGGGACGCCCGTTGCTGCGGGTGGTGTTCCTCGATACCTGCGAGGACGGCGCCGGCCTGCAGCGCCAGGCGGAGTTCCTCCAGAGTTCCTTCGCCCGTCCCGGCCCTGCGCCGCTCTGGAAGCTGGTGGTGGCGCACCACGCGATGCGCAGCAGCGGCGGCAAGCACGGCAACGACCAGCGCCTGCTGGACCAGCTGCTGCCGGCGATGCAGCGCAGCGGGGTGGACATCTACCTGTCCGGCCATGAGCACAACCAGCAGGTGATCCTGCGGCCGGGTGAGCCGGCCTGGCTGATTTCCGGCGGCGGCGGGCAGACGCTGGACGCGCCGCAACCGGCCGCTCCGCAGTCCGGTACGCGGCTTGCCGTGCAGCGTCACGGTTTCGCCCGGCTGGCCTTCACCGCCGAGCGCCTGCAACTGGCCTACTACGACGCGGACGGTGGCCAGGAGCAGCCTTTCGTCTGGCAGCGGGCCTGCCCGTGGATGGCCGAGGGCTGCCTGCAAGCGGGAGAATCGCCGCAGCTGGCGACGAACAGGGCAACTGGCCAGTAGTTGCGGGGGCGGGGATTTGGCTAAAATCCCGGACTTTTGCGCGCACGGATCGCGCGCACCTGTCAGAGAGCCCCCATGCTTATCGGTAGCTACGATCCCGCCCTGGTCCTGATTTCCCTGTGCGTCGCCATGCTGGCGTCCTATACCGCACTGGACCTGGCCGGGCGCATCGCCACCACCCGTGGCTGGCCGGTGCTGCTGTGGGTCGGCGGCGGCGGGGTGGCCATGGGCATCGGCGTCTGGTCGATGCATTTCATCGGCATGCTCGCCTTCAGCCTGCCGATCCCGCTGGGCTACGACCTGACCCTGACCCTGCTGTCCCTGGCCATCGCCGTGCTCAGCTCGGGCTTCGCCCTGGCGCTGGCCAGCCAGGATCGCCTGCCGCTCTGGCAACTGCTGTGCGGCGCGCTGGCCATGGCCAGCGGCATCAGCTGCATGCACTACCTGGGCATGTACGCGATGCTGATGGACCCAGGCATCGACTACGACCCGACGCTGGTCGGCCTGTCCCTGCTGATTGCCGTGGCGGCATCGGGCGCCGCACTGTGGATCGCCCATACGCTGCGGCGCAACACACCCTACGTACGCCTGGCCCGCGCCGGCGCGGCACTGGTGATGGGCGTGGCCATCGTCGGCATGCACTACACCGGCATGGCCGCCGCGCGCTTCCCCGAGGGCAGCTTCTGCGGCGCGTCCCCCAGCGGCCTGGACAGCGATTGGCTGGCACTGCTGATCATCGTCGTGACCCTGGCGGTGATCGGCATCGCGCTGCTCACCTCGGTGCTGGATGCCCGCCTGGAGTCGCGCACCGCGCAGCTCACCTCGTCGCTGGCCCAGGCCAACCAGGAACTGACCCAGCTGGCCCTGCACGACAACCTGACGCGCCTGCCCAACCGCATCCTGCTGGAAGACCGCATCGAACAGCTGATCGGCAAGGTGCAGCGCAACGGCGGGCACTTCGCGCTGATGTTCCTCGACCTCGACGGCTTCAAACCGGTCAATGACGCCTTCGGCCACCACGTCGGCGACCAGTTGCTCAAGGCCGTGGCGCAGCGCCTGCGCGACAGCCTGCGCAGCGAGGACACCGTGGCGCGCATCGGCGGCGACGAGTTCGTGGTCCTCGCCGAACTGGCCGAAGCCGAGGACGCGGTGACCGTCGCCGGCCAGCAGATCAGCCTGCTGGCCCAGCCGTTCCAGGTGGCCGGGCAGGAGCTGCGCATCGCCGCCAGCATCGGCATCGTGGTCTACCCCGGCGACGGCGCCAGCCAGCACGAGCTGCTGCGCAACGCCGACGCGGCGATGTACCACGCCAAGGGCAACGGCAAGAACGGCTACAGCTTCTTCGAGCAATCGATGAACACCAACGCGCGCAACCACCTGCAGCTGCTGCACGACCTGCGCGCCGCGCTGGACCGCCGCGAGTTCGTCCTGCACTACCAGCCCAAGTTCTCCGCCAGCGGCGAGCCGATCGGCGCCGAGGCCCTGCTGCGCTGGCAGCATCCGCAGCGCGGCCTGCTGATGCCGGATACCTTCATCGCCCTGGCCGAGCGCACCGGGCTGATCATTCCCATCGGCGACTGGGTGCTGGACGAGGCCTGCCGGCAGATGCGCCTGTGGTACCTGCAGGGCCGCGAAAGCTGGCGGGTGGCGGTGAACCTGTCGGCGCTGCAGTTCTGCCATGTCGCGCTGGTACAGTCAGTGGCCGACGCACTGCAGCGCCACCAACTGCCGGCGCGCTGCCTGACCCTGGAGATCACCGAAACCACCGCCATGCGCGACGCCGATTCCAGCCTGGAGATCCTCGGCCGGCTGTCGGACATGGGCGTGGACCTGTCCATTGACGACTTCGGTACCGGCTACTCCAGCCTGCTGTATCTCAAGCGCCTGCCGGCCAACGAGCTGAAGATCGACCGCGGCTTCGTCCGCGACCTGGAGCAGGACAGCGACGACGCCGCCATCGTCTCGGCCATCGTCGCGCTGGGCCAGGCGCTGGACCTGCGGATCGTCGCCGAAGGGGTGGAAACTTCCGGCCAGCAGAACTTCCTCACCCGCCTGGGCTGCGATTCCCTGCAGGGCTTCCTGCTCGGCAAGCCGGTGCCGGCCGAACAGTTCCTCGACTGTCTCAGCGTTCCGGCCTGAGCCCCGGCATCAGGGCGCGATGGTCGCGAGCTGGGTGCACAGTTCGCGCAGCTGCTCGCACAGGCTGCGCCCGGCGCTGCCCAGCTCCGGGCGCGCGTAGAGCGCCAGTTCCAGCCCCTCGATCGGCGCGAAGCCTTCCTCGGCACTCAGCACGCGGTGGCCTTCGTGACAGCCGCGCAGCGGCAGCAGGCTGACGCCCATGCCGGCCGCCACCGCTGCCGACAGGCTGGCCAGGCTGGCGCTGCTGTAGCTGATGCGCCAGCGCCGGCCGCTGGCTTCCAGTGCGTGGATCATCTCCTGGCGATACAGCGCGCCCAGCGGGAACACCACCAGCGGCAGCGGATCGCGGGCGGCGGCGGGGGTGGCGGCGCTGTCCTGCCAGGCCAGGGGTTCGGGCCAGTGCGCCAGGCAGTCGCTGTCGGCGCCCCATTGCTTGACCAGTGCCAGGTCCAGCTCGCCGCTGCGGTACTGGCGCAGCAGTTCCTGGCTCAGGCCGCTGGAAACCTCCAGGCGCAGGCGCGGGCGCTGGGCACTGAAGGCGGCCAGTAGCGGCATCATCCGTTCCCCGGCGAAGTCTTCGGGCATGCCCAGGCGCAGTACGCCCTCGCTGTGCTCGCTGCTCAGCGCCTCGCGCGCCTCCGAGCCCAGTTCGAGGATGCGCCGCGCATAGCCCAGCAGCCGCTCGCCCTGTTCGGTGGGCAGCACCTGGCGCTGGCTGCGGTCCAGCAGGCGGCAGTCCAGGCTCTGCTCCAGCCGCAGGATCTGCTGGCTGACGGTGGACTGGGTGAGGTGCAGCAATTCGGCGGCGCGGGTGAAGTTGCCGGCATCCACCACCATCACGAAGCTGCGCAGCAGGTTGGGATCAAGCATTCTGGTTTCCACTGAAAGTCATGTTTCTATTTAATTTCAGCATAGAACATCCCTTCGTCATACTGCGCCTGCTCATTTGAACGAGCCTGAGTCGAGGCACGACAGCCATCACGGGGGAGCGCCAATGGACATGCCGACTGTTGAGACGGGGATGACTATCCAGACCGAGGACGTGCACAGCCGTGCCGCCGCGGACGCACTGCTGGGCGCCGCCAGCGAAGGCCGCAGCGCCGAGGTCGCGAGCCTGCTCAAACGCGGCGTGCCGGTGGACGTGACCGACGGACAGGGCAACACGCCGCTGCTGCTGGCCACCGCCCAGGACCACGTTGAGGTGGCGCGGCTGCTGGTCGCTGCCGGCGCCGACGTCAACCGGCAGAACCGCCTCCATGACAGCGCCTACCTGCTGGCCGGCGCGGCGGGCCGCCTGGAGATCCTCCAGCTGACCCTGGCCCACGGCGCCGACCTGCGCAGCACCAACCGCTATGGCGGCACGGCGCTGATCCCTGCCTGCGAGCGCGGCCACGTGGACGTGGTGGGAACCCTGCTCAAGGCTGGCGTCGATCCCGACCACGTCAACAAGCTGGGCTGGACCGGGCTGCTCGAAGCCATCCTGCTCAGCGACGGCGGCCCGCGCCACCAGGCCATCGTCCAGCAACTCATAGAAGCCGGGGCGAACCTCAACCTGGCCGACAACGACGGCGTCACGCCGCTGCAACACGCCCTCCAGCGCCACCAGACCCGCATCGCCAGGATGCTGGAAGCCGCCGGCGCGCATTGATCCGATCGATTCGCTGGAAACTGCCATGTCACACGAAGTCTTCATGCGCGAGGCCCTGCAACTGGCCCGCGACAATATCCAGGCCGGCGGCCGCCCGTTCGGCGCCGTGCTGGTCAAGGACGGCCGGGTGATCGCCCGCGCCGCCAATTCCATCCACCTGGACCTGGACCCCACCGCCCACGCCGAACTGCTGGCGATCCGCCGCGCCTCGGCGGTACTGGGCCTGTCGCGCCTGGACGGCTGCGTGATCTATGCCAGCGGCCATCCGTGCCCGATGTGCCTGGCGGCCATGCACCTGTGCGGCGTCGAGGGCGCGTATTTCGCCTATTCCAACGACGACGGCGAGCCGTTCGGGCTGTCCACGGCGGCCGTCTACCAGCAGATGACCCAGCCGCCGCAGTGGCAGACCGTGCCGCTGCGCGCGTTGCGCCCGAACGGCGAGGAAGGGCTCTACGCCAGTTGGCAGGAGCAGCGCTCGTGAGCCGTGGCATGACCCTGCCAGCCGAGGGCGAAGCAGCGGGGCAGAGCCACGCTGGCTGGATCGGCCTGCTGGTGATAGTCGCGCTGGGCATCAACCTGCGGCCGATCCTCACCTCCATCGGCCCGCTGCTCACGGACATCCGCGACGCCACCGGCCTGGGTTTCCAGGGCCTGTCGATGCTGACCGTGTTGCCGGTGCTGTGCATGGGCCTGTTCGCCCTGGGACTGCCGTGGGTCGGTCCGCGCCTGGGCGAGAGCCGCGGCATGGTGGTCGGCCTGCTGGCCATCGGCGCGGCGTGCTTCTGGCGCCTGCTGCTGGACAGCGGTGTCGCCCTGATCGCCAGCGCGGTGCTGGCCGGTTGCGGCGTGGCGGTGATTCAGGCGTTCGTGCCCGGAGTGATCAAGCGCTGGTTTCCGCACAAGGTGCCGTCCGCGATGGGGCTGTACTCGGCTTCGCTGATGGCTGGCGGTGGCAGTGCGGCGGTGCTGGCGCCGGTGGTTTCAGAACACTTCCAGCGCTGGCAGGACGGTCTCGGCGCGTGGCTGCTGCTGGCCATCGTCGGTCTGCTGCTGTGGTCCGTCGCCCGCCCGCGGGAAACGCCGGTGGCCGCGCCGCCACGGCAGAAGGCCCAGCACTATTTCGGCAGTCGCCGCGCGTGGCTGCTGGCGTTGTACTTCGGCCTGATCAATGGCGGCTACACCAGCATGGTGGCCTGGCTGCCGGTGTATTACCGCCAGCTGGGCTGGACCGCCCAGGCCAGCGGCCAGCTGATCGGCCTGATGACCATCTTCCAGGTGATCGCCGCGCTGACCATCCCGCTGCTGATCCGTCGTTCGCTGGATCGCCGTGGCTGGCTGTGCCTGTGCCTGCTGATCCAGCTCGCCGGCTTCGTCGGCCTGATCTGCGCACCGCTGCACCTGCCGGGCCTCTGGGTGGCGCTGATCGGCTACGGCCTGGGCGCCTGCTTCGCCCTGAGCCTGACCCTGACCCTCGACCACCTGGCCGACGCTGGCGCCGCCGGGCGCCTGGCGGCCTTCGTGCAGGGCATCGGCTTCATCGTCACCGGCATCGTGCCCTATGTCACCGGCTGGCTGCGCGACAGCACCGGCAGCTTCCAGGCGTCCTGGGTGCTGCTGGCGGTGTCGGTGGTGCTGATGCTGGGGGTGACGCTGCGCTTTGCGCCGAAGGGCTATGCGCGGGCAATGGCGCGCTAGGCGGGATTCGCGGCTGTCGGAAATTGATCGCGGACGGAGTCCGCTCCTACGCAGATGTCGGATCTGCGTAGGGCGGATAACGCCTGTGGCGTTATCCGCCGCTTTGGTGGCTAACCCGTTTCGGGTTATCCGCCCGACACAATCCGCTGAGCCTGAATGGCTGGAAGACAGCTACCCCTGCGGCTGGCTCCGGCGTGCGTAGGAGCAACTGTCTTCACTTGCTGCTAGCTCCTGCTTTTTGTAGGGCGCATAACCCGGAACGGGTTATCCGCCGCAATGGCGGATAACGCCGTAGGCGTTATGCGCCCTACGGTAGCAATCGACCTTTGGGTACAAGCGGACTCCGTCCGCGATTGCTCTCAGGCTGGCGCCGAGGCTAGACCGAGGTGGCGACATAGATGCGGTAAGTGATGATCGACAGCATGCTCAGCACGCCGATCCACATCAGCACCACGCCCGTACCGCGTTCGCGGATGGTGAAGCCGATGCCCAGCATGAACATCCCGAAGACGAGGATGCCGAGGGTGATGAACAGGGAGGTAGGGTCCAGGGGGATGAAGTGGGCGGTAGCATCCATGGCAAATCCTTGTCTGAAGTATCCGATAGCAAAATTCTAGGCCAGAGCCGACCCCAACTCTTTTGATCCCTGGCAAGCCGGCACCGATCATAGCGGCAGCAGCAGCCCCACCCAAGGCCTGGTTTCCACCAGTTGGCGGCCCTTGGCCGTGAGCGCGAGTTGCAGGTTTCTGAATTCGGCGAAGCCGAGATGGACCAGGAGCAACTTCAGTTGCGGATGAAGAACGTCGCCACGTTGCACGCCGTGGAGCAGCGCGCAGAGTTCGGTGTCAGGGGCGAGGGGGGGACTTCTTTCGACCTTGGAACTGGGCACTGAGCGAACTTCCCTGGATTTTGACGTCAGTGGATTCTGAATTCGAACCGGGTTCAGCTTATTTTCTATTGCTATCAGAAAATACTGATCAATGTCTCAGTATCTGACAGATTTAAGAGAATCCCTACATGTGGGATGAGCCTGGCGGGCCTTCGCGGTTTTCTCCCGGCATAAAAAAGCCCCGCGATCCGGAGCGTCAGATCGCAGGGCCAGAAGGTCGGGAGGTTCCCGACCGGGGAGGACCGGTCAGGCCGCCGGCGTCGGCTGCCAGCCGCCGCCCAGGGCCTTGTAGATCGCCACGATGCCGCGATACACGTCGACTTCCGCCAGGGCCTGGGCGTCCTCGGCGGCCAGCTGTTCGCGCTCGGCGTCCAGCAGGTTGAGGAAGTCCACGGTGCCTTCGCGGTATTGCAGGCCGGCTTGCTGCGCGGCATTGCGGCTGGCTTCGGACTGGCGCACCAGCGATACCAGGCGCTGCTGGCGCTTGCCGTAGTCGCTGAAGGCGTTCGACGACTCTTCCAGGGCCAGCAGGACCTGCTGCTCGTAGGACGCCAGGGCGCCGTCGGCATCGGCCTTGGCGGCGCGCAGGCGGGCCCGCACGCTGCCCAGGTCGAAGGCCGCCCAGGTGATGCTCGGGGCGACGCCCCAGGCGCTGGCGGCGGACGAACCGATCTGCGAGCCACGGCCGGCGGTGTAGCCGAGGAAGCCGCCGAGGCTGACTTTCGGGAACAGGTCGGCAGTGGCCACGCCTACGTCGGCCGTCGCAGCAGCCAGGCGGCGTTCGGCGGAAGCGACGTCCGGCCGACGACGCAGCAACTCGCCCGGATCACCGATGGGCAGCGCCTTGGCGATGGCCGGCAGCTTCTTCGGCGACAGGTCCACGGAGAGCGCGTCCGGGCGCTGGCCGAGGAGGGTGGCGATGCGGTTGCGCTGGCGCACCTCTTCGGCTTCCAGTTGCGGCACGCTGGCTTCGGTGGAGGCCAGGCGCGCTTCGGCGCGTTGCACGTCCAGCTCGCTGCCGACACCGGCGTCGCGCAGCTGGATGGTCAGGTCGCGGGACTCGCGCTGGTTCTCCAGGTTGCTCTTGGCGATGCTTTCGCGCAGTTGCGCACCACGCAGTTGTCCATAAGCGTCAGCCAACTCGGCGATCAGGCTGACCTGCAGCTGCTGCAGGTCGGCGACTATGGCCTCGCTCTGCGCGTCGCTGGATTCCAGCTGGCGGCGCACGCGGCCGAACAGGTCGACTTCCCAGATCATGTCCAGGCCCAGGTCGTAGCGCTCCTGGTTGACCCGGTCCTCGGTCTGGCCGGGCACCTGGCCCTTGCCGACCTGGCCTTCGGCGCGGCTGGTGACCGTGGGGAAACGGTCATTGGCGACGTCGTCGCGGATCGCCCGCGAAGCCAGCACGCGGGCATAGGCCACGCGCAGCTCGCGGTTTTCCTTGAGGGACTGCTCGACCAGCTGGGTCAGCACCGGGTCGTCGAACTGCTTCCACCAGGCATCCTCGAAGCGGTTGCGGTCGTAGTTCTGCGCCTGGGCATTGCTGTCCAGCCGGGCCGGCGCGGTGTCCGGCTTCTGGTAGTCGGGGCCGACCATGCACGCGCTGAGAGCCAGCGCGAGCAGGGAAGGGACGAACAGTTTCACGGCACTCATGTTGATGACGCTCATGCCTGGTGGGCCTCGCTGTTGTTCGGTTGGCTCTGGGCGATGCGCGCCTGGTGCGCCTGTTTCTTCGCTTCACGGGCTTCCATGAAGCGGCGGATCAGCACATAGAAGACCGGGGTCAGCAACAGGCCGAAGAAGGTCACGCCAAGCATCCCGGAGAACACCGCGACACCCATGGCATGGCGCATTTCGGCGCCGGCGCCGGACGACAGCACCAGGGGCACCACGCCCATGATGAAGGCGATGGAGGTCATCAGGATCGGCCGCAGACGCAGGCGGCAGGCTTCCAGCACCGCGCTCAGGCGGTCCATGCCTTCGTCCTGCTTGTCCTTGGCGAACTCCACGATCAGGATCGCGTTCTTGCACGCCAGGCCCACCAGGACGATCAGGCCGATCTGGGTGAAGATGTTGTTGTCGCCACCGGACAGGATCACGCCGGCAATCGCCGACAGCAGGGTCATCGGCACGATCAGGATCACCGCCAGCGGCAGGCCCCAGCTCTCGTACAACGCGGCCAGCACCAGGAAGGCGAGCAGCACGCAGAGCGGGAACACGTAGATCGCGGAGTTGCCGGCGAGGATCTGCTGGTAGGTCAGCTCGGTCCATTCGTAGGTCATGCCATTGGGCAGTTCCTGCTTGAGCAGGCGCTCGATGGCGGCCTCGGCCTGGCCGGAGCTGTAGCCCGGTGCGGCGGCGCCGTTGATCTCGGCGGTGATGAAGCCGTTGTAGTGCATCACGCGGTCGGGGCCGGAGGTGTCGCTGATCTTGATGAAGGTGGCCAGCGGGACCATTTCACCCAGGTTGTTGCGCACCTTGAGCTGGCCGATCTGCTCGGGTTCGAGACGGAACTGCTGCTCGCCCTGGACGTTCACCTGGTAGGTACGGCCGAAGCGGTTGAAGTCGTTCGCGTACAGCGAGCCCAGGTAGACCTGCAGGGTGTCGAAGATGTCGCTGATCGCAACCCCGTGGGTCTTGGCCTTCTCGCGGTCGATGGCGGCATCCACCTGCGGCACGTTCACCTGGTAGCTGGTGAACACCGACATGGGGTTGAGCTCCGGCAGCGCGCGGGCCTTGTTGAGGATGTTCTGGGTCTGCGCGTAGAGCTCCTCGTAACCGGCGTTGCCGCGGTCCTCGATCTGCAGGCGGAAGCCGCCGATGGTGCCCAGCCCCTGTACCGGCGGCGGCGGGAAGATCGCGATGTAGGCGTCCTGGATGTCGGCGAACTGCTTGTTCAGCTCGGCGGCGATCTCGTTGGCCGACATGCCCGGCCCCTTGCGCTCGCTGAAGTCCTTGAGCGGGGTGAAGACGATGCCGCTGTTGGGGCTGTTGGTGAAGCCGTTGATCGACAGGCCGGGGAAGGACACGGTGTGCTCGATGCCCGGGTGCTTGCCGGCGATTTCCGACATGCGCTTGATCACCGCCTCGGTGCGGTCCAGCGTGGCGGCGTCGGGCAGTTGCGCGAAGGCCACCAGGTACTGCTTGTCCTGTTGCGGCACGAAGCCGGTCGGGGTGCTGGAGAAGCCCAGGTAGGTCAGGCCGATCAGCCCGGCGTACAGCAGCAGTGCGATGGAGCTGCCGCGCAGCACGCGGGTCACGGTGCCGACGTAGCCATGGCTGGCACGCTCGAAGAAGCGGTTGAACGGACGGAACAGCCAGCCGCCCAGCAGCTTGTCCAGCAGCACCGAGAAGCGGTCCTTCGGCTCGTGGTGCCCCTTGAGCAGCACGGCGGACAGCGCCGGCGACAGGGTCAGCGAGTTGAACGCGGAGATCACCGTGGAGATCGCGATGGTCAAGGCGAACTGCCGGTAGAACTGCCCGGTGAGGCCGGAGATGAACGCGGTGGGAATGAACACGGCGCACAGCACCAGCGCGGTGGCGATGATCGGTCCGGTCACTTCCTTCATGGCGCGCTTGGTCGCCTCGATGGGCGTGAGGCCCAGGCCGATGTTGCGCTCGACGTTCTCCACCACCACGATGGCGTCGTCCACCACGATGCCGATGGCCAGTACCAGGCCGAACAATGACAAGGCGTTGAGCGAGAAGCCGAAGAAGTGCATCACCGCGAAGGTGCCGATCAGCGACACCGGCACGGCGGCCAGCGGGATGATCGAGGCGCGCCAGGTCTGCAGGAACAGCACGACCACCAGCACCACCAGGATCAGCGCTTCGAACAGGGTGTGCACCACCGCTTCGATGGAGCCGCGGACGAAGATGGTCGGGTCATAGACGATGGAGTAGTCCACGCCCTGGGGGAAGTCCTTCTTCAGCTCGGCCATCTTCTCGCGCACCAGGTTGGAGATGGCGATGGCGTTGGAACCGGGACGCTGGAAGATCGGGATGGCGACCGCCGGCTGGTTGTCCAGCAGCGAGCGCAGGGCGTACTGGCTGGAGCCGAGCTCGACGCGGGCGATGTCCTTCAGGCGGGTGATCTCGCCGTCGGGGCCGCTGCGGATGACGATGTTCTCGAACTCTTCCTCGGTGACCAGGCGACCCTGGGTGTTGATCGACAGCTGGAAGCTGGTGTCGCTCGGCGAGGGCGGGGCGCCCAGGGAGCCGGCGGCGACCTGGCGGTTCTGCTCGCGGATCGCGGCGACCACGTCGGTGGCGGTCAGGTTGCGCGAGGCGACCTTGTTCGGGTCCAGCCAGACGCGCAGGGAGTAGTCGCCCATGCCGAACAGTTGCACGTCGCCCACACCGTCCAGGCGCGCCAGCTCGTCCTTGATGTTGAGGATGGCGTAGTTGGACAGGTAGAGCATGTCGTAGCGGTTATCCGGCGAGGTCAGGTGCACGACCATGGTCAGGTCGGGCGAGGCCTTGTCGACGGTGATGCCGATCCGCGTGACTTCCTCGGGCAGCTTGGGCTGCGTACGGGTCACGCGGTTCTGCACCTGCACCTGGGCGTTGTCCAGGTCGGTGCCCAGGGCGAAGGTGATGGTCAGGGTCATCTTGCCGTCGGCGGTGGACTGCGAGGACATGTAGAGCATGTTCTCGACGCCGGTGATGGCCTGTTCCAGCGGCGCGGCGACGGTCTCGCCGATCACCTTGGGGTTGGCGCCGGGGAAGTTGGCGCGCACCACCACGGTGGGCGGCACTACTTCGGGGTATTCGCTGATCGGTAGCTGGAACAGCGAGATGGCCCCGCCGATCAGGATGATCAGCGAAAGCACGGCGGCGAAGATCGGCCGCTGGATGAAGAATAGCGAAAAGTTCATGGCTGGTTCCTGTCGCGAACGCTCACGTTCGCCAAACCCGGGACAAAGGTCACCCAAGGCCCTGGTGGGACAGGGCCTGGTATATCGATTCAGGAATTACGGGTTGGGGTCAGCCGCGTGGCGCACCCGGTTTAGTCGACTTCTCGGCGACCTTCGGCGCCTCGAAGCTCTCCAGCGCGCGACGCTGGCTTTCGAGGTTGGCGAGGGTTTCCTTGCTGGCCATCTCGACGCCCTGGGCATCGACCTGGGCGCCCGGGCGAACCCGTTGCAGGCCGTTGACCACGATGCGGTCACCCTTGGCCAGCCCAGTGCGGACGATGCGCAGGCCTTCGAGTTTCGGGCCCAGCTCGATGCCGCGGTACTGCACCTTGCTGTCCTTGTCGAGCACCAGCACGAACTTCTTGCCAAGGTCCGTGCCGACCGCTTCGTCCTTGATCAGCGCGGCGGGGTAGGTGCCGCTGCCGACCAGCTTGATGCGGGCGTACAGGCCGGGGGTGAACTGGTTGGCGGCGTTGTCGAACACGGCGCGGCCACGGATGGTGCCGGTCTTGGGGTTGACCTGGTTGTCGAGGAAGTCCAGGCGGCCCTGGTGGGGGAAGCCGTCCTCGCCGGTCAGGCCCAGGTACACCGGGCTGGTGCCACGGGCGTCCGGGCCGCCCTTGCGGGCGAGGTCGACGTACTTCAGGTAGACGCGCTCGTCGGCGTCGAAGTAGGCGTAGACCTTGTCGGTGGAGACCAGGGTGGTCAGCACGCTTTGGCCGCTGTTGACCAGGTTGCCGGCGGTGACTTCGGCGCGCGAAACGCGGCCGTCGATGGGCGCGGTGACCTGGGTGAACGACAGGTTCAGGCGGGCGTTGTCCAGTTCCGCCTGGGTTGCGGCGACCACCGCTTTCGCCTCGGTGGCGGCGGCGGTGCGGGCGTCGGCCAGTTCCGCGGAAATGGCGTTGGTGGCGCGCAGGCGATCACCGCGGGAGGCTTCGTTGACGGTACGGGTCTGGTTGGCGCGAGCCTGTTGCAGCTGGGCTTCCAGGCGATGCACCTCGGCCTGGAACGGATCTGGAACAGCAGGTCGCCTTTCTTCACCAGCGCGCCTTCACGGAAGGCGACGCGGTCGATGTAGCCGGAGACGCGCGGACGCAATTCGACGGATTCCGGAGCCTCCAGGCGACCGGTGAATTCGTCCCATTCATTGATCGGCTGTTCGATCACATCCGCCACGCTGACCTTGGGGGCGGCCATGTTCTGTGCCGCCTCCTGGCCCTTGCCGCAGGCGCTGAGAACCAGCACGGCGGCCAACGCCAACGGAATACGCAAGGTGTTCAGATTTCGCTCCATGGAAAAGACTCCGGCGATCTAATTGGTTTTGGGATTTCTGATGGAGCGGAGTCTGCGCAAGAGGGCGCTCTGGAACTAATCGAACGAGCAGATTTTGATTATCACGCGCAGTGATAAATGCTTTTGCACTATGCGCAGGAATAGATAGAAGGAGTGGGCACGGGGATTGCCCGAAGGTGCTACCCGATCGCCTGGTGCGCTCGGGCTGCCCTCACCCTGACCCTGGCTACGCGCCCCGCTCCTGAGGGAGAGGGGACTGATCGGTGCAGGAGGAAACTACTGCGTCAGCCGGTACGGACGACTCCCTCTCCCTCTGGGAGAGGGCGGGGGTGAGGGTGATTAGGCGTAGGGCGAATAACGCCTCGGGCGTTATCCGCCGCATGCTTGCCGGCGGATAACCTGTTCCAGGTTATGCGCCCTACAGCCGGTCTCTGATTTCAGGAGAGCCTGATCCTCGTACCGAAGCGAACCCGCATCCCACGGTGCTTCTGGTGAACGACGGTTCGCGAGCAATGACGATGGCGTCCCCCTCGCTCCTACAGGTTGAGTCCGCTGCGAAGGTCAGAGACTGTCCGGATCACCCACGAACATGGTGATCCGCGAGCGCAGCCAGCGTTCGGCCGGGTCCTGGTCCTGGGCGCCGCGCCAGACCATGGACAGCTCCGCCAGCCGGGTGGGGAAAGGCGGTTCGTCGGCGCGCAGGCCGCCGGCAGCGGTCAGCGCCAGGGCCACGTACTCGGGCACGGTGGCGAGGATGTCGGTGCCGGCCAGCAGCGAGGCCAGGCCGTTGAACTGCGGCACGGCCAGCACCACCTGGCGCTTGCGGTCCATCTCGGCCAGGGTCTGGTCGACGAAGCCGTCCAGGTCGCCGGCATAGGACACCAGCGCGTGCGGGCGCGCGCAGTAATCATCGAGGGTCAGTGCACCGGGAATCGAGTCGGCCCGCAGAATCTTCCAGGTGCTGCGGCGCAGGGTCTTGCGCTTGGCGTTGGCCGGCAGCTCGTCGGTGTAGCTGACGCCCACGGAGATTTCCCCGGAGGACAGCAGCTGCGGCATCAGCAGGTAGTTGGCGCGGCGCACCACCAGGGTGATGCCCGGTGCTTCCGAGCGCAGGCGGCGCAGCAGCGGCGGCAGCAGGCCGAATTCCACGTCATCGGACAGGCCGATGCGGAACACCGCCTTGCTGGTGGCCGGGTCGAAGTCGGCGGCGCGGCTCAGGGCGGTGGAGATCGAATCCAGCGCCGGCGAGAGGTGGCCGAAGATTTCCTGCGCCCGCGCGGTGGGTTCCATGCTGCGCCCGGTGCGGACGAACAGCGGATCGTCGAACAGGCCGCGCAGGCGCGCCAGGGCCGCACTGATCGCCGGCTGGCCGAGGAACAGCTTCTCGGCGGCGCGGGTCACGCTGCGTTCGTGCATCAGCGTCTCGAAAACGATCAACAGGTTGAGGTCAACCTTGCGGAGGTCGTTGCGGTTCATGGGGGCTCCCTGGCGATGGGGGAAAAGTGAGGCCGAGCGTGCCCTGAGTCAAGTCTGTCAGATAAGTCCTTGATCAATTTCCACTTTTTTAATGAGAATCTCGCCCCGGCGCTGTGGTCAGACTCTGTAAGAGCCCTGGCGCCCCAGCCCCTTGGGCAGCCCCGGCGCAGAGCCTTGCGGCCGCGCCGGACAAGGGCTGCAAAGCGGGCGGAATCATCGCCGTTTATGTCAATTATCAATGGTGAACGGTGGCGTCACCCCCAAAGCCCGGATAGAGTCCGTGGCTATGAGCACTACTAAGGCGAGGTATGTGATGTCCCGCATGATCCGTTTCCACCAGTTCGGTGACGCCTCGGTCCTGAAGATCGAGGAAATGCCGACCCCGCAACCGGGGCCGGGTGAAGTGCTGGTCCGTACCCAGGCACTGGGCGTCAGTTGGCGCGACGTGCTCTGGCGGCAGAACCTCGCCCCGGATCAGGCCAAGCTGCCGGCGGGCATCGGTTATGAACTTTCCGGCATCGTCGAAGCCGTGGGCGAGGGCGTTGAAGACCTCGAACCCGGCGTGGCGGTGGCCAGTTTCCCGGCGAACTCGCCGAACCTGTACCCGGCCTGGGGCGACCACGTCATCGTGCCGCGCACCTCGCTGACCCGTTATCCGGACGTCCTGAGCCCGGTCGAAGCTGCCGTGCACTACACCGGTCTGCTGTATTCCTACTTCGCCCTGGTGGAGTTGGCGCAGATCAAGCCCGGCCAGCGCGTGCTGATCACCGAGGCCGGCCATTGCCTGGCACCCCAGGCGGTGCAACTGGCCAAGGCGCTCGGCGCCCAGGTGATCGCCACCACCAGCCATGAGGAAACCCGCGAGTTTCTCAAAGGGCTGGGCGCGGACAAGATCATCTACACCGAGGAGCAGGACCTGGTGCTGGAAGTCGAGCGCTTCACCAAGGGTGAAGGCGTGGAGATCGTCCTCGACCAGTGCGCCGGCCCGCAGATGAAGCTGCTGGGTGACGTGGCTGCGCCGCGCGGCAAGCTGATCCTGTACGGCATCAACGGCGGCAACGACGCCGCCTTCCCGGCCTGCGCGGCGTTCAAGAAGCACCTGCAGTTCTACCGCCACTGCGTGCTGGACTTCACCGGGCAACCGGAGATCGGCCTGACCCGCAACGACGAAGCCGTGCAACGGGCGCTGACCGCGATCAACCAGATGACCGCCGACCAGTTGCTCAAGCCGAGCATCGACCGGGTGTTCGACTTCGCCCAGTACCGCGACGCCAACTACTACATGGAAACCTGCCCGGGCGGCGGCCGTGTGGTGATGAAGATGCCGGAGTGATCCTGCATCGGTGATCCAGAAAGCCACTCTTCGGAGTGGCTTTTTTATGCCTGCTGACGGGCCCTTGTAGGAGCGAGCTTGCTCGCGAACCGAGCTATCCTGCGGCGCCTGAGTCAAGCTCGCTCCTACAATTGCGGCTTCGTGGGTGCCGACCGGCGTAGGAGCGGACTCCGTCCGCGATTGGCTATCGACCACGCTGGTGTTCACCCTGCGGTCTGCGCGTGGGATCGATGGGTATCGCTGCGCTCCACGCCATCCTACGTGGAGCTCTGTGGGGCTTCCGAATAAACCTCTAGGCCGCAATGACCCGAAATAGAGCTGTCTATACACCGCTACATGCGCCGCAGTATCAGGCAAGCGTCGGGAGAACCAGGCAAACCGCTCGGCGCCTTCCTCGCGTATCGTCGCGGCACCGGCCGGTGCGTGGGCCTAGGCTCAATCCATCGCGCGACGAGGCCGCTGCGCTGCGCAGGCCTTCGGATACCCGCCTTCCATCACCCACAAAAGAGGTGAATCTCCTGATGATTACCGTGAACCTGAACGGCAAGGACCATGAACTCGATGCCCCCGGCGAGATGCCGCTGCTCTGGGCCATTCGCGATGTCGCCGGGCTGACCGGCACCAAGTACGGCTGCGGCATGGCCCTGTGCGGCGCCTGCACCGTGCACATCGACGGCCAGCCGACGCGCTCCTGCGTCACCCCGCTGGCGGCGGTGGCCGGCAAGAAGATCACCACCATCGAGGCGGTGGCCGAGCAGGCCGCCGGCAAGGCCGTGCAGGATGCCTGGCGCAAGCTCGACGTGGTGCAGTGCGGCTATTGCCAGTCCGGGCAGATCATGTCCGCCACCGCGCTGCTGGCCTCGAACAAGCAGCCCAGCGACGCCGACATCGACGCCGCCATGAGCGGCAACATCTGCCGCTGCGCCACCTATGCGCGGATCCGCGCGGCCATCCACGACGCCGCCCAGACCCTGGCCTGAGGATAAGAAGTCATGCTCGTACCCCGACTCGACAATCAACCGGCGCAGGCCGGCAGCATCCTCAATGTCAGCCGCCGCAGCTTCCTGCGTGGCGCTGGCGGCCTGGCCCTGGGCATCTACTTCGCGCCACTGCTGGGCAAGCTGGGCGATGCCCAGGCGGCCAGCGATTTCGAAGCCAACGCCTTCGTGCGCATCGCCCCGGACGGCACCGTCACCGTGATCGCCAAGCACGTGGAGATGGGCCAGGGCAGCTACACCGGCCTGGCCACCCTGGTGGCCGAGGAGCTGGACGCCGATTGGAGCCACGTCCAGGTCGAAGGCGCCCCGGCTGATGCCAAGCGCTACGCCAACCTGGCCTTCGGCAACCTGCAGGGCACCGGCGGCAGCAACGCCATGGCCAACTCCTACGAGCAGATGCGCAAGGCCGGCGCCAGTGCTCGCGCCATGCTGGTGGGCGCGGCGGCGGAGCAGTGGAAGGTGCCTGTCGAGCAGATCGAAGTGCACGACGGCGTCGTCAGCCATCCGGCTTCCGGGCGCAAGGCCGGCTTCGGTGAGCTGGCCGAGGCGGCAGCGAAACAGCCAGTGCCGACTGACGTAAAGCTGAAGGACCCGAAGGACTTCAAGCTGATCGGCCAGGTGCAGCTGCCGCGCAAGGACAGCCCGTCCAAGACCGACGGTACCGCGCAGTTCACCCAGGACGTGCACCTGCCGGACATGCTGGTGGCGGTGGTCGCCCACCCGCCGCGTTTCGGCGGTGTGCCGGCGAAAGTCGACGCGAGCAAGGCCAAGGCCGTGCCCGGTGTGGTCGACGTGGTGCAGTTCCCCGGCAGCGAGCGGCGCTTCGCCGGCGTCGCGGTGCTGGCGAAGAACACCTGGGCCGCGCGCCAGGGCCGTGACGCGTTGCAGGTCGAGTGGGACGAGAGCAAGGCCTTCAAGATGGGCAGCAAGGAAATCTTCGCCCAGTACCGCGACATGGCCAGCAAGCCGGGCCTGGTGGCGCGCAACGACGGCGACATCGGCAAGGCGCTGGAGAAGCCGGCGCACCTGATCGAGGCCG
Organism: Pseudomonas nitroreducens; assembly: GCF_014204515.1. Lineage (GTDB taxonomy): Bacteria > Pseudomonadota > Gammaproteobacteria > Pseudomonadales > Pseudomonadaceae > Pseudomonas > Pseudomonas nitritireducens_A. The sequence goes on from NZ_JACHLI010000030.1 coordinate 54,177, forward strand.
AATACCAGTTTCCCTATCTGGCGCACGCCGCCATGGAGCCGCTGAACTGCGTGGTGTTCCTCAAGGAGGACGGCTGCCAGATCTGGAACGGCGAGCAGTGGCAGACCGGCGACCAGATGTCGGTGGCGCAACTGCTGGGTATGCCGCCCGAGCAGGTGAATATCACCCAGCTGTACGCCGGCGGCAGCTTCGGCCGCCGCGCCAACCCGCATTCGGACTATGTGCTGGAAGCCGTGGCGATCGCCAAGGCGGCCCGCGAGCAGGGTGTGAAGGTGCCGATCAAGATGGTCTGGACCCGCGAGGACGACACCCGCGCCGGTTACTACCGTCCGGCCTTCCTGCACCGCGCGCGGCTGGCGGTGGATGCCCAGGGCAACCTGGTGGGCTGGGAACAGCGGCTGGTGGGGCAGTCCTTCATTGTCGGCACGCCGTTCGAGAAGTTCATGGTCAAGGACGGCGTCGACAAGATCGCCGTCGAGGGTGCCGCCGACCTGCCGTACGCCGTGCCCAACCTGCGCGTCGAACAGGCGCTGGCGGAAAACGTCACGGTGCCGACCCAGTGGTGGCGCTCGGTGGGCCACACCCACACGGCGTTCTCCACCGAGACTTTGATCGACGAAGCGGCCATCGCCGCCAAGCAGGACCCCTACGAGTTCCGCCGCAAGCTGCTGGCGAAACATCCGCGGCATCGCGGCGCGCTGGAACTGGTGGCGCAACGGGCGAACTGGCTGGCGCCGCTGGAAAAGGGCAAGGACGGCGAACAGCGTGGCCGTGGTATCGCCGTGCACGAGTCGTTCGGCAGCTTCGTCGCCCAGGTGGTGGAGGTGACCTACAAGGCGGACAAGAGCTTCAAGGTGGACCGCGTGGTCTGCGCCGTGGATTGCGGCTTGGCGATCAACCCCGACGTGATCAAGGCACAGATGGAAGGGGGGATCGGTTTTGCCCTGTCGGCGGCGCTGCACAGCGCCATCACCCTGACCGACGGCAAGGTCGACCAATCCAACTTCCACGACTTCCAGGTGCTGCGTATCAACGAGATGCCGGTGGTGGAGGTGCACATCGTGCCGTCAGCCGAACCGCCGACCGGCGTCGGCGAGCCGGGCGTGCCGCCCCTGGCGCCAGCGCTGGCCAACGCGCTGTTCGCGGCGACCGGCAAACGCATCCGCACGCTGCCGATCGGCAATCAGCTGCAGGCGTGAGGCTGGCAGCCTGAAACAAAAGCCCCGCTCAGGCGGGGCTTTTGTTATTCAGGGTCTACGCTGGAAGAACCGGCTGGGCCTGCTCGCGGATCAGCTCACGCAGTGCCCGGCGCTCGGTCGGCGAGGTGGCCGCCTGCAGCAGCGCGAGGCCGCCGTCCTCGTCGGGTACGGCGATCTGGGTCTCGAAGTGCAGTTGCACCTCGTCCAGGGTGATGTAGGTGATGCGGTAGGCCGACTCAAGGCTGTGCATGGTCGCAGGCTCGATGTGGGAGGCGCAGGGCCGATGAGGCATCCTCGCGCGGTGCGGGCCGGCGCGGAAGTGAAAGGCCGTGATGGTGGACATCAGCGAAGGCGATGGTGCCGGCGAGATTTTCCGGCAGTTGTCACGCAGGACGGGTATCCTGCGCGGGCGTGCCCACACCGGGCACTTTGTGAAACGAATTGGAGCAGTGACATGAGCCGCGACAAGCAGCTTTTCCCGGACGACGAAATCGGCGACGCCCTGTGGGCCCTGCAGGAAGACGGCGAAGACCTCTCCCTCGAGCATGAGGTGGAGTTCGCGGTGATCTTCCCGGACGAGCAGTCCGCCCTGGACTTCGCCATCATGCTGCTGCAGAACGGGCAGAAGGTGGCGTACTCCGAGTACGACGGCAACGACAAGCTGCCCTGGCAGGTCCTGGCCTACCCGGTGATGGAGCTCAGCCACGAGCACATCAGCGGCTACGCCGCGCTGCTGTCCGAGCACTCGGCCGACCTGGGCGGCCAGATGGACGGCTGGTCGGCACTCTGATCGGCTGACGCTCCACCAGAAACGGCGCCTTCGGGCGCCGTTTTGCTTTGCCGCAGGCGAATGGGGACGGACAGGGAGCTTTCCGTAGAGCGGATAACGCGCCAGCGTTATCCGCCATTTGGGATCGGCGGATAACCTGTTCCAGGTTATGCGCCCTACGGTGATGCGCAGGCCTGCTGGTCTGGAGTCGTCGGTGAGATTTCGCGGACAAGGTCCGCTCCTACGCTATCGGGAGCTCCGGAGGCGGCTGAAACTGTAGGATCGAGGGGGGCGCCTAGCCATTGCTCGCGAACAGTGCGTTCCGGCCACGCCAGTTCCGTAGGGCGCATAACGCGCCAGCGTTATCCGCCCTTTGGGATCGGCGGATAACCTGTTTCAGGTTATGCGCCCTACGGTCAGGCGCAGGTCTGTTGCCCTGGAGTCGTCGGTGAGATTTCGCGGACAAGGTCCGCTCCTACGCCATCGGGAACGCCGGATGTCCTCGATTGAACCGGAGGTGGGCTGGAGCTGTAGGATCGAGGGGGGCGCCTAGCCATTGCTCGCGAACAGTGCGTTCCGGCAACACCAGTATCAAGTGGGTTCGCGAGCAAGCTCGCTCCTGCGCAAAACATAAAGCCTGCGCAAGGCAGGCTTTATGAGGGGGCGAGGTTCACTGCGGCAATGGCGCCTGTCGCGCCACCTGGCGCAGGGCCTGCTCGTAGTAATCGGTACTCTGCGCGCCGGAGATCAGTTGGCGGCCATTGAGGATCACCGAGGGCACGGCGCGGATGCCGTGGCTGGTGTAGAAATCCTCCTCGGCCACCACTTCGTCGGCATAGGCGTCGCTGTCGAGGATTTCCCGCGCGCGCACCGCGTCCAGGCCGACGCTGACGGCCACTTCCAGCAGCACTTGCGGGTCGCTCGGGTCGCGCCCTTCGCCGAAGTAGGCCTGCAGCAGCGCCTGCTTCAGGGCGATGTCGCGGCGCGATTCGGCCGCCCAGTGCAGCAGGCGGTGGGCGTCGAAGGTGTTGTAGATGCGACTGCGCTTCTTCAGGTCGAAGTGCACGCCGACTTCCTCGCCCATGGCGCGCAGGTTTTCCTGGTTGCGGGCGATCTCCTCGGCGCTGCTGCCGTACTTGCGCTGCAGGTGCTCGACCAGGTCCTCGCCCTCGGCGGGCATGTCGGCGTTGAGTTCGAACGGCTTGATGCGCAGCTCCACGGTCAGCTCGCCGTCCACCCGGCGGATGGCTTCGAGCAGGCCGTTGAGGCCGATGGCGCACCAGGGGCAGACCACGTCGGAGACGAAATCGATGGTGATGGCTTCGCTCATGGGGCGAACTCCGGCAAATGGGCGAGCAACTAGCATGGACCCGGAAGACCGGTTCGATCCAGTCACGCCGTGTCGCTCTGTCGGCGAGGTTCGCTCCAGGGGTCGCAAGGGATTGATTTCCAAAGCCTTGCCGCCGGACAACCGTCCGACGGCAATCCGCCGGGAGCGCCGGAAGAGGCGGAAGAGGGGGCGACATCCCTGTCGCGAAGGAGGCTCAGAAGTCGACGGTCATCGACAGCTTCAGGGTGCGCGGATCGCCCTGGGTCAGGTAGCCGCCGATGGTCGAGGCCCAGTAGGCCTTGTTGGCGACGTTCTCCAGGTTGGCGCGCAGGGTCACGTCGCGCTCGTCCACCTTGAAGGCGTAGCGTGCGCCGAGGTCGAAGCGGGTCCAGGCGGGGATGCTCAAGTCGTTGGCCGCATCCAGGTACTGGCCGCCGGTGCGCAGCACGCGGCCGTTGATGGCGGCGCCCTGGAGGCCAGGGACGTCCCAGTCGGCACCCAGGTTGTACTGGAAGGTCGGCACGCCCACGGCGCGGTTGCCGTCGGTCTTGCCGCCGGCAGTGTTCTTCAGCTCGGTGTCGATCCAGGTGCCGCCGGCCAGCAGGCGCAGGCCGTCGACCGGCTCGCCGAAGAGGTTCAGCTCGACGCCGCGGTTTTCCTGCTCGCCATCGACGCTGAAGATCTTCGAGTCCGGGTCGGTGGTGCTGAAGGGTTGTTCGATGCGGTAGAAGGCCAGGTTGCCGCCGAAGCCGCCGAAGTCCAGCTTGGCGCCTACTTCCACCTGCTTGGAGCGGTTGGGCGCGAAGACTTCGCCGAAGTTCGCCGCGCTGCTGGGGGCGGTCGGGCCGGCGGCCAGGCCTTCGATGCGGTTGGCGTAAAGCGACAGGTACTCGGTGGGTTTCACCACCAGGCCGTAGACCGGCGTGGTGATCGACTCGTCATAGCTGGCGGTGCGCTTGCCCACGTAGTTCCAGCCATCGGTACCGATGCTCTGGCGGCGCACGCCGACGGTCAGCAGCACGCGGTCGTCGAGGAAACCCAGGGTGTCGGCGGCGGCCACGCTCTTGTTCAGCGTCTTGCCGACGATGCCCGGATCGCTGTAGTCGCCGCCGGCCAGGGTCGGCGCGGGTTTGGGCGTCTGCACCGGGTGGTAGAGGTCGGTCGGGTAACGCTTGGTGGCCATGGTGTAGGCGCTGCGCTGCTCGGCCCAGATGCCGGCGACGCTGAGGTTCATCTGGTGGCTGACCGGGCCGGTGGCGAAGTGGCCGTTAAGGCCGGCCATGGCGCTCTTGTTGTCCTCATCGTGGGTGGCGTCCATGGTGCCGCCGCCGGCATTGCCGGTGTTGTCGTTGAGGGTCAGCGCGGAATAGGCGCCGTTCTCGCGGGTGTGCTTGGCGCCGCCGGAGAGGTAGGCGGTCCAGCTATCGTTGAGGTCGTACTCGGCGCGGAACATGCCGAAGCTGTCCTCGAGCTGCGAGTAGCTCCAGGACTGGCCGTAGTTGTGGTCGGCGTCCGGGGCGTGGGGAATGCTGGTGACGCCGCTGCCGACGTAGACCACCGGGCGGCCCTGGTTGATGCGCTGCTTCTGATAGCCGAAGTCGGTCATCAGGCGCAGGCGTTCGCCGCGGTAGTCCAGGCCGACGGTGGCCAGCTTGTAGCGCTGGTTCTCGTCGTCGACGGCGGTCTCGCCCTCGCGCTGGGCCAGGTTGACCCGCGCGCCGAAGCGGTTGTCCTCGCCGAAGCGCTGGCCCAGGTCCAGGTGCTCGCCGATCTGGTTGTCGCTGCCGTAGCCCAGGGTCAGGCTGCGGGTGGGGGTGTCCTCGGCGCGCTTGGTCTGCAGGTTGACCGCGCCGCCGATGCCGCTGCCGCTGGGCGTCACGCCGTTGATGAAGGCGTTGGGGCCCTTGAACAGCTCGACGCGCTCCAGCGACTCGGTGCCGATGATCTGCCGCGGGGTGACGCCGTACAGGCCGTTGAGCGAGACGTCGTCGGTGCTCAGCGGCAGGCCGCGGATCACGAAGATCTGCGAGAAGTTGCCGTAGCCGTTGCCCTGGCGCACCGAGGCGTCGTTGAGCAGCACGTCGCCGACGGTCTGCGCCTGGCTGTCCTGGATGGTCTTGGCGGTGTAGCTGGCGAAGCTGAAAGGCACGTCCTGGATGTCCTGCTTGCCCAGCATGCCCAGCTGCGCACCCCGGGCGACCTGGCCGCCGGCATAGGCGGGCGGCAGCTCGCCGGGCAGTTGCGCGGCGCCGCTGACGGTGGTGGCGTCCATCTCCAGGGCGCCGCTGTCATCGGGGGCGGCCTCTACGCCATAGCCGCTGCTCTTGTGCACCAGGCGATAGCCGCTGCCTTCGAGCAGGTGCTCCAACCCCTGTTCGGGGGCGAAGCTGCCCTTGAGGCCGGCGCTGTGCCGGCTATTCAGCGTCTGCGCCTCGAACGCCAGCGGCACGCCGGCCTGGGCGGCGAAGCGCGCCAGCACCTCGCCCAGCGGACCGGGAGCGATGTCGTACTGGCGTTGCTGGCTGGCGGCATCGGCGGCCAGCACCGGCAGCGCAGCGCCACCGGTCAGGGCCAGGCCGATGGCCAGGGCGAGCGAATGGGGGCGGAGGCGGGAGCGGAGGAGCATGGAGTGTTCCTGTCGGCAGAGAGAGGTTGTTTTCCTCTTCACCGGGCGAGAGCGAAAAAGGTGTCAGGGATGGGCGAAAAAATTTCAGGCAACGATTTTTGTAGGAGCACCCCGTGGGGGCGCTCCCCAACTGGGCAGGACTGCTTCTTGTAGGATGGCGTGGAGCGCAGCGATACCCATCGATCCGTGCGCAGGCAGCATGGGTATCGCTTAGGCTCCACCCATCCTGCAAAGGTGCTCATGACAAGGGCGGTCAGCAGTTCGTAGGGCGCATAACGCGCCAGCGTTATCCGCCATTTGGGACCGGCGGATAACCTGTTCCGGGTTATGCGCCCTACGATGGAGGTGGTCGTTCACGCCGGCTCCACCGTGACCCAGTAGCGCGTCATCCGCCGCAGCTTCACCGGCAGCATGTCCGCCAGCAATGCCAGGCCCGCATCGCTGTCGCCCAGCGGGATTGCGCCGGTCACGCGCAGGCTCGCCAGGCGCGGGTCGCAGCGCAGGAAGCCGCTGCGGTAGCGGCCCAGTTCGCCGAGCAGGTCGTCCAGGCGCATGCCCTGGGCCAGCAGCATGCCGTTTTCCCAGGCGCTGGCATTGGCGTCCGCCGCTTGCAGGGACTGGAAGCCGCCCGCGCCAAACTCCAGTTGCTGCCCGGCGCCGACCGTCTGGCTAGCAAACCCGGGCAACTCGACGCTCACTTCTTTATCGAGCACCGCAACCCTGCACGCATTACCCAGGTCACGCAGGCTGAAGCGCGCGGCCGGAGTACGCAGCCGGCCAAGGCGGCTGTCGACCAGGAAGGGACGCGGGTCGGGCAGGGCGTCGACGAGGATTTCGCCTTCCAGCAGGCTCAGGCGGCGCTCGCGGCCGTTGAAGACCACGTTGACCGCGCTGTCGGTATTCAGGGTGATCTGGCTGCCATCGGGCAGGCGCAGGTGTTTGCGCTCGCCCACGGCGGTGCGCAGGTCGGCATTCCATTCTGCCCAGGGCAGCTGCCGTGCGGCGAGCCAGGCAGCCGGTGCCACGGCCATCAGCACGCCCAGGCGGTTGAGCATCTGCCGCCGGCTCAGGCCGCTGCGCTGCAGGCTTTGCCGGCCCACGCCGGGGGGCAGCTGGCGCACCCCGAGCAAAGCTTCGGCGCGGCGCCAGGCTTCGGCATGCTGGGCGCTGCGCGCACGCCATTGTTCGATGGCCAGCAGGTCGGCGCTGCTGGCGGGCTGTTCGTTCAGGCGCACCAGCCAGTCGGCCGCCTCGCCGAGAATGCCGGGGTCCAGCGGCTGCTCGTGCATCAGGCGACGCTCAGGCAGGCGAGGAAACCGGCGCGCATGTAACGCTTCACGCTGGCCAGGGAGATGCCCAGGCGCTCGGCAATCAGCGGGTAGGTCAGGCCGTCGAGCTGCGACAGCAGGAAGGCCTCGCGGGTCAGCGCTGGCAGTTCGCCCAGGGCGGCGTCGATGCGTTCCAGGGCTTCGAGGATCAGCTCGCGGGTTTCCGGGCCGGGCGCCAGGTCCAGGGGCAGCGCCGCGACGCTCTCCAGGTACGCACGCTCGATCTCCTGACGCCGCCAGCGATCGACCAGCAGACCCTTGGCGATATGGGTGAGGAGGGCGCGCGGGCGCTCGCCGAGGTCCTCCAGCGGCCGCCGCAGCAGGCGCAGGAAGGTGTCGTGGGCGAGGTCGGCGGCATCCCAGGCGTTGCCCAGCCGGCCGCGCAGCCACTGCTGGAGCCAGCCGTTGTGCTCGTTGTAGAGGGTGTGCAGATGCTGCGGGGACGGGGTTTCGACGAGGGCCACAGTGCGTGCGTCAGATTTTCATTTGAGAATGCCTATCATTTTAGAGTTTTCCCGCCCCCCAGCGCAATGCCGCCAGGACGCAGCCGGTCGGACTGCAGCGCCGGCGAAGGGGCGTCACTGGAATTGCCACGAAGACGCGCTACCTTGAGCCTGTTGTGCGCAGAATTTTCTGACGTCGCACTTCCTCCCGCCGTCCCGCGCAGGCAACGGACCCGCAGCAGCAGGCCCGGCAGTCAACCAGCAGATACGGAGCACACCATGGCTCGCACCACGCCCATCGAGCTTTACCGCAACATCGGCATCGTCGCCCATGTCGACGCCGGCAAGACCACGACCACCGAGCGCATCCTTTTCTACACCGGTGTGAACCACAAGATGGGCGAGGTCCACGACGGCGCGGCGACCATGGACTGGATGGTGCAGGAGCAGGAGCGCGGCATCACCATCACCTCGGCAGCTACCACGGCGTTCTGGCAGGGCTCCACCAAGCAGTACGACCACAGGTACCGCTTCAACATCATCGACACCCCCGGCCACGTCGACTTCACCATCGAGGTGGAACGCTCCCTGCGCGTGCTCGACGGCGCGGTGGTGGTGTTCAGCGGCGCCGATGGCGTCGAGCCGCAGTCCGAAACGGTCTGGCGCCAGGCCAACAAGTACCACGTGCCGCGCCTGGCCTACGTCAACAAGATGGACCGCCAGGGCGCCGACTTCCTCCGCGTGGTGGCGCAGATCAAGCAGCGCCTGGGGCATACCCCGGTGCCGATCCAGCTGGCCATCGGCTCGGAGGAAAACTTCGCCGGGCAGATCGACCTGGTGAAGATGAAGGCCATCGTCTGGAACGACGCCGACCAGGGCACCAGCTACACCGAGGAGCCGATTCCGGCCGAGCTGCAGGCGCTGGCGGACGAGTGGCGCGCGCACATGGTCGAGGCCGCGGCCGAGGCCAACGACGACCTGATGAACAAGTACCTCGAAGGCCAGGAGCTGACCCTCGAGGAGATCAAGGCCGGCCTGCGCCAGCGCACCCTGGCCAACGAGATCGTCCCGGCGGTGCTGGGTTCCTCGTTCAAGAACAAGGGCGTGCCGCTGGTGCTCGACGCGGTGATCGACTACCTGCCGGCGCCGTCGGAAATCCCGGCGATCAACGGCACCGACCCGGACGACGAGGAGAAGCACCTGGAGCGCCACGCCGACGACGCCGAACCGTTCTCCGCGCTGGCCTTCAAGATCGCCACTGACCCCTTCGTCGGCACTCTGACCTTCGCCCGCGTCTATTCCGGCGTGCTGAGCAGCGGCGACGCCGTGCTCAACTCGGTGAAGATCAAGAAGGAGCGAGTCGGCCGGATGGTGCAGATGCACGCCAACCAGCGCGAGGAGATCAAGGAAGTGCGCGCCGGCGACATCGCCGCACTGATCGGCATGAAGGACGTCACCACCGGCGACACCCTGTGCTCACTGGACAAGCCGATCATCCTCGAACGCATGGACTTCCCCGACCCGGTGATCTCCGTGGCCGTGGAACCCAAGACCAAGGCCGACCAGGAGAAGATGGGCATCGCCCTGTCCAAGCTGGCCCAGGAAGACCCCTCGTTCCGCGTCAAGACCGACGAGGAGACCGGGCAGACCATCATCTCCGGCATGGGCGAGCTGCACCTGGACATCATCGTCGACCGCATGCGCCGCGAGTTCAACGTCGAGGCCAATATCGGCAAGCCGCAGGTGGCCTACCGCGAGGCGATCCGCAGGAAGTGCGAGATCGAGGGCAAGTTCGTCCGCCAGTCCGGCGGCCGTGGCCAGTTCGGCCATTGCTGGATTCGCTTCGAGCCGGGCGACGAGGGCAAGGATGGGCTGGAGTTCGTCAACGAAGTGGTCGGCGGGGTGATCCCGCGTGAATTCATCCCGGCGATCCAGAAAGGCATCGAGGAACAGATGCAGAACGGCGTGCTCGCCGGCTATCCGCTGATCGGCCTGAAGGCCTCGGTGTTCGACGGTTCCTACCACGACGTCGACTCCAGCGAGATGGCGTTCAAGATCGCCGCCTCCATGGCCACCAAGCAGCTGTCGCAGAAGGGCGGCGCGGTGCTGCTGGAGCCGGTGATGAAGGTCGAGGTGGTGACGCCGGAGGACTACATGGGCGACGTGATGGGCGACCTCAACCGCCGCCGCGGGCTGATCCAGGGCATGGAGGACACGCCTGCTGGCAAGGTCATCCGCGCCGAGGTGCCGCTGGGCGAGATGTTCGGCTATGCCACCGACGTGCGCTCGATGTCCCAGGGGCGGGCGAGCTATTCGATGGAGTTCACCAAGTACGCCGAGGCGCCGGCGAACATCGCCGAGGCGATCATCAAGAAGTCCAACGGCTGAGGTTTTGCCTAGCTGAAAACGGCGCCTGCGGGCGCCGTTTCTTTTTGCTTTTCGTAGGAGCGAGCTTGCTCGCGAACCTGCCCGGCGCAGGCGCTCTTGTCCGCGGGCGGAATTCCCAGCTGCATCGCTATCAAGGTGGAGCGCGAACGTAGGATGGGTGGAGCTTGCGATACCCATGCCGCTGGTGTGCTGGAACTGGTGTGCTGGAACTGATGGGTATCGCTGCGCTCCACGCCATCCTACGCAAGCGTTCGCCGGGGAGGGCGGCAGAGATTCGTAGGGCGGATAACGCGCCAGCGTTACCCGCCGCTATCGGCGGATAACCCGTTCCGGGTTATGCGCCCTACGGACCTGTTGTTCAGGAGGGCGGGGTCAGACCCACTCGGTCTGGCGCTTGCGCCGCACGCGCAGCATGGTCGGCAGGATCAGCCCGGCCAGCAGGCCGGCGCCGGCGATGCTGCCGCCGTAGGCCATGTAGCGCATCAGCACCTGCTTGTTCTCGTCGCCCAATTGCGCCTGGGCATCGCGCAGTTGCGAGCGCGCCTGGTTCAGTTCGGCGTCCAGGGAGCTGCGGGCGGCCTGCAGTTCGTCGATCAGCTTCTTGCGCGCATCCAGGGTTTCCTGCATGCCCTGCACGCGGTTCTTCCACGAGTCGTCGATGGTCTGCAGCTGGGTGGTCAGCTCGGTGACCTTCTGCTCCAGCGCCGGCAAGCGTTCGGCCTGGCCGGGTTTGTCCTGCAGGTCCTTGCTGGCGATCCACACGCTGCTGCCGCTGTCGCTGCGCACCTGGCTGTAGTCGCCGGAGGTGCTGACCAGTTGGACCTTCTGCCCCGAGGTGAGGGTGCCGACGATGCGGTAGCCATCGGTGGGGCCGCTGCGCACGTAGGTGCTCAGGCTGTCGTTCACCCAACGCGCGTTGCTGGCGGGCTCCTCGGCCTGGGCCGGGGCGCCGGCGGCCAGCAGGCCGGCCAACAGGCAGGCGCCGAGGGCGCGGGTCTGGAGGGGGGAAACTCGTGCGGGGGAGCGACGCGATAGGGACATGGGCAATCTTCACATGACTTGGAACGAAACCCGCCGTGCGGGAGCGAAAACGCCGGCCGGGCGATTTATTCAGAACGGGCCGGTTCAGGACTCGACAGCTAGCCAATGGCCAGGAGCCCCACCCGGTGGGCCGACAGCACACAGACAGTGCCCGGACGCCGAGAGTTCACCAATGGGGAAATGCACGGATGAGCGGTGGAATCCAGCAGGCTTGCCGATGCGCCGGATAACTGAATCGTCATGCCGGCCTCAGCTTGCCGTTAGCGACGGCTGCCTAAGGTGGAGTCACTTTCAACCACCATGAGGTGACTGCCATGAAACTCTCCCGCATCTTCCTGAGCGCCGCCCTGCTGGGTGCTTCCTCCCTGGCCATGGCCGACGGTGGCGGCGACATCACCTTCGCCCGCATGGAACAGGCCCGCCAGCAAGTCATGCAGGCTCGCCAGGGCGCGCCTTCGCCGACGCAGATCGCCGAGGCGAAGCAGTACACCTACGGGATGAATCTGGACATCGCCGAAGTCGTCGCGGTGACACCGCTGAGCACCGACTGCGGCGTGGTGCCGGTGCAGCTGCGCTACAAGGATTCCTTCGGCGACGAGCAGGCCATCGAATACCGCACCGAGCGCGTGGCCTGCCGCACCACCCGCTGATTCAGTCGGATGCAACCGGAAACTTCAGGAGGAAGCGCGTCGGCCCTTCCTCCGAGCTCTGCGCGCTGGCCGCGCCCAGGTGCAGCTCCATGATCGAACGGACGATGGCCAACCCCAGGCCCGTACCGCCCTGTGCCCGCGAACGGCCCTTGTCCACCCGGTAGAAGCGCTCGAACAGATGCGGCAGATGCTCGGCGGCAATCCCCGCGCCGGGGTTGTGTACCTGCAGCGTCACGGCAGCGCCGTCGTCGCTCACCTGCACCTTGATGCGCTCGCTCTCGGGCGTGTGGCGGATGGCGTTGGACAACAGGTTGGAAATGGCACGCTGGATCATCAGGCGGTCGCCCACCACCATCCCGTGGCCTTCGATGACGATGCGCAGGGATTTCTCCTCGGCGCTGAAAGCGAACAGCTCGGCGACCTTCTCCGCTTCCTCTTCCAGCCGCACCGGCTCCTGCGGCAGCAGCGCCCGCGGGTGGCTGACCTGGGCGAGGAAGAGCATGTCGCAAACGATCTGCCCGACCCGCTCCAGCTCCTCGGTGCTCGCCGCCAGCACCGCTTCGTACTCTGCCTTTTCCCTGGGCCGCGACAGCGTCACCTGGGCTTTGCCCAGCAGGTTGCCGATGGGCGAGCGCAGCTCGTGGGCGATGTCGTCAGAGAACTGCGTGAGCTGCTGCACGCCGCCATCCAGCCGGTGCAGCATCAGGTTCAGCGCCCGCGCGGCCTTGCCCAGTTCTCGTGGCAGGTCCTGCAGCGGAATGCGGTGGCTGAGGTCCTGGGCGGTGACCCGCGAGGCCACCTGGCCGAATTGGCGAAGCGGCTGCAGGCCGCGCTTGGCCACCAGGCGCGCGCCCAGCGCGATCAGCAGCAATAGCGGCGGCACCGCCAGCCAGGCGGAGCGCAGGAAGGCGCCGAGCAGGGCGTCGTCGTCACGCCGATCCAGGGTCAGGAACACCCGCAGCGTATTGCCGTCGCGCAGGCGGATCAGGCTGCGTTCGGTGAGCAGGCGGCGACCGTCCGGCGCGGTCCAGGCAAAGGCACGGCCGTTGCCTGCGAACTCATCGAGGATCGTTAGATCGGCATTCGGCCCGCTGCTGAACTGTGCCGGCCGCCCGCGTTGTTCATCGAGCAGGGCGGCGCTGAGGTTGTCGTGGCCCATCAACTGGTCCTGCAGGGCATGGCCACGCAGGGGCAGGGCGGCGAGGCCGGGGTCGGCGTCGAGGGCGTGGCGCAGTTGCCCGAGCTTGTCCTCCAGCTCGCGATGGGCGCGCTGGTCCAGCTGGTGGTCGAGGGCGAGGTAGGCGAGGGTGAGCAGCAGCAGGGTCAGCACCGAGCCCAGCAGGCCGACCCACAGGCCGATGCGCAACGACAGGCTGGGCGCTTTCATGGGCGGGCTTCCAGCACGTAGCCAACGCCGCGCAGGGTGTGGATCAGCTTGTCGGCGAAGGGGTCGTCGATCTTCGCTCGCAGGCGGCGGATGGTGACTTCCACCACATTGGTGTCGCAGTCGAAGTTCATGTCCCAGACCAGCGAAATGATCTGCGTGCGCGACAGCACTTCGCCGCTGCGGCTCATCAGCAGGTGCAGCAGGGCGAACTCCTTGCTGGTCAGGTCGATGCGCTGGCTGTCGCGGTAGGCGCGATGGCGGCCGGGGTCCAGTTCCAGCCCGCCGATCTGCAGCACCTGCGGCTGGTCGATGCGTTCGCTGCGGCGCAGCAGTGAACGCACGCGGGCCAGCAGTTCGGGGAATTCGAAGGGTTTGAGCAGGTAGTCGTCGGCGCCCAGGTCGAAGCCTTTGACCCGCTCGGTGAGGCGGCCGCGGGCGGTGAGCATCATCACGCGGATGTCGCTGTGCTGGCGCAGGCTGGCGAGCACCTCCCAGCCGTCCATCTGCGGCAGGTTCACATCGAGGATGACCAGGTCGTAGGCGCACTGCCGGGCCAGGTGCAGGCCGTCGACGCCGTTGTCGGCGCGGTCGACGACATAGCCGCTTTCGCTCAGGCCCTGGTGCAGGTAGTCGGCCGTCTTGTGGTCGTCCTCGATGAGCAGGATTTTCATGGATAGTTACCGGGTAATTGCATGAAGAGGGGTGCCGCAGGCGCAGGGAAGTTCACCCAGGCTGCGAAAAACGTGCGCAGTCTAGAAGCTGTAGCGACTTCAGGGTCAACGGTGGCGATGTCGCATTTCAGATATTTAAATGGTTGCTGAAAGTTATGTAGGTGGCTGTTTTGCAAGCGGTTAATGAATTTTGTGAATTTCGTGGTAATGCGTTGAATTGTTTCCTGAAGTTACCTGCAACAGGCCCGCGGCCTTTTTAAATACATACAACGGGAAGTCGGCGAATGGCCAATTACATGTTTGTAATTATCCAGTCACCTTGTCGCTAGAGAGGCACTTCTAGATTCGCCGGTGGAAATGACGGGATGCCGTCGAAGTTGACTCCACCGTGCGAGGTTCGCCGTGTTTTCAGGACGTTCTGCATTGACAGCACCAGCCACGTTGCTGGCGCTGCTGCTCTGGCAGTTGCCAGGCTGGGCGCAAGCCCGCGAGATCGGCATCGAGGAGGCCCTGCAGGCCGCCGCCAGCGGCAACCCCGAACTGGCCGCCAGCGCCCGGGAAATCGGTATCGCCCAGGGCCTGCGCGATCAGGCCGGGCTGCGGCGTAATCCGACGCTGTCCTGGGAGCAGGAGGGCACCGAGTCGCGCAACCGTACCACCACCCTCGGCATCAGCCAGCCGCTGGAACTGGGCGGCAAGCGCGGCGCGCGGGTGGAGCTGGCCGAGCGCGGCCAGGAGGTCGCGGCATTGAGCCTGGAGGCGCGGCGCAACCAGTTGCGGGGCGAGGTGATCGCGGTTTTCTACAGCGCCTTGCGTGCCCAGGAGCGTGAGCGCCTGGCGCAGCAGTCCGTGGAGCTGGCGCAACGTGGCGTGGCTGCGGCGGAGGGACGCGTGCGCGCTGGCAAGGCTGCGCCGCTGGAGGCCAACCGCGCACAGGTGCAACTGGCCGAGGTGCGCCTGGAGCAGGACCGCGCCCGTCGCGAACGGGCCGATGCCAACCAGTCACTGGCCGCATTGATGGGGTTGGTGTCGCCGGACTTCGCCAGCGTGCGCAACGACACTGGCCGCGCGCTACCCAGCCTGCCCAGTAGCAACCAGCTGCTCGACCGGTTGGCGGACAGCGCGCCAATGCGCCTGGCGCAGAGCCGCATCGACGAGGGCGAAGCCGCCGTAAGACTGGCGAAGACCCAGCGCATCCCCGACCTCGACGTCAGCCTCGGCAGCCAGGAGGCCATCGAGGAAGGCAACCGCGACCGCATCGCGGTGATCGGCCTGAGCCTGCCGCTGCCGCTGTTTGACCGCAACCAGGGCAACATCCTCGCGCAGTCGCGCCGCGCCGATCAGGCCCGCGACCTGCGCAACGCCACCGAGCTGCGCCTGCGCCAGGAAACCCAGCAGGCAATGCAGCAGTGGAGCACCGCCCAGGGCGAGGTGAATGCCTTCCGCCAGACCATCCTGCCCAGCGCCCAGACCGCCGTGGAAAGCGCCACGCGCGGCTTCGAGATGGGCAAGTTCGGCTTCCTCGAAGTGCTCGACGCCCAGCGCACCCTGATCACCGCCCGCGACCAGTACCTGCGCGCGCTGGCCCAGGTCAGCGATGCCTGGGGGCGGATCGAACGGGTCTACGGCGATGTCGGCGCGGCCCGTTAAACGTTGCCGGGCCTGGCTCGGCCTGCTGCTCCTGAGCCTGCCGCCATCGACGGCAGCACCCATTACCGGCGTGCCCGTGCATTGGTGCGTCCACGACTTCTTCAGCACCCTCCATCACCCGTCGGCACCGGCGCCCAGAAGCGCCGCCGACGGATTCATTGCGGAGCTTCCATGATCAAGAAAACCCCTCTCGCCGTTGCCGTGCTGCTGGCCTCGGCGCTGGCAGTCAGCGCCTACGCCTGGATGGGCAGCGAGCAGGCCGACGGCAACCACCTCGACGATGCGACCCATGCCGACGGCGAGCACCACGACAGCGCTGCGCCGACCCGCCACGCCGAATCGGCGAGCCATGCCGATGGCGAGCATCACGCCGCCACCGAAACCGCCGCCGAAGAGGAAGGCCTGCACCTGAGCCCCGCGCAGATCGAGGCCGCCGGCATCCAGCTGGCCACGGTCGGGCCGCGGGCACTGGAAGAGGCGTTCAGCCTGCCTGGCGAAATCGGCTTCGACCAGGACCGCACCGCCCACGTCGTGCCGCGCACGCCCGGCGTGGTGGAGTCAGTTTCGGTGGACCTTGGGCAGAGCGTGAAGAAGGGCCAGTTGCTCGCGGTGATCGCCAGCCAGCAGGTCTCCGAACTGCGCAGCGAGCTGGCCGCAGCCCAGCGCCGGGTAAGCCTGGCGAGCAGGACCTTCGAGCGCGAACGGGAGCTGTGGCAGGAGAAGATTTCCGCCGAGCAGGATTACCTGCAGGCGCGCCAGGACCTGGAAGAGGCGCGTATCGCCCTGGCCAACGCACAGCAGAAAACCAATGCGCTCAGCGGTGTGTCGGCCAGCGTCGGCGGCAATCGCTATGAGCTGCGCGCGCCCTTCGATGGCGTGGTGGTGGAGAAGCACCTGGTGCCCGGCGAGGTGGTCAGCGAGACCACGGCGGCTTTCACGCTGTCCGACCTGTCGCGGGTCTGGGCCAGCTTCAGCGTGGCGCCGCAGGACCTGGCGCGGGTGCAGGTCGGCAAGCCGGCGCGGGTGGAGGCGGCGGACCTCGGCATGCAGGTCGAGGGGCGCGTCAGCTATGTCGGCAACCTGCTCGGCGAGCAGACCCGCAGCGCGGTGGCCCGCGTCACCCTGGCCAACCCTGATGGCGCCTGGCGCCCCGGCCTGTTCGTCAATGTGCGGGTGAGCAGCAGTGCGCGCCAGGTGGCGATCGCGGTGCCGGAGCAGGCGATCCAGGAGGTGGAAGGCAAGCCCAGCGTCTTCGTGCGCAGTGCCGAAGGTTTCGACCCGCGCCCGGTCGATCTCGGCGCGCGAAGCGCCGGTCTCGTCGAGGTGCTGGCGGGTCTTGCCGCCGGCGACCAGGTGGCGGCCGAAGGCAGCTTCGTTCTCAAGTCGGAGCTGGGCAAGAGCTCGGCGTCCCACGCGCACTGACGGAGCGACAGCATGTTCGAACGCATCATCCGTTTCGCCATCGAGCAGCGCTATCTGGTGCTGCTCGCCGTCCTCGGCATGGCCGGCCTGGGTATCGCCAGTTACCAGAAGCTACCCATCGACGCGGTACCCGACATCACCAACGTGCAGGTGCAGGTCAACACTTCGGCGCCGGGCTTCACCCCGCTGGAGACCGAGCAGCGCATCACCTACCCGGTGGAAACCGCCATGGCCGGCCTGCCTGGCCTGCAGCAGACGCGCTCGATCTCGCGCTCGGGGCTGTCGCAGGTGACGGTGATCTTCAGGGACGGCACCGACCTGTTCTTCGCCCGCCAACTGGTCAACGAACGCCTGCAGCAGGCGCGCGAGCAGTTGCCCGAGGGCGTCGAGTCGGCCATGGGGCCGATCTCGACCGGCCTCGGGGAAATCTTCCTGTGGACCATCGAGGCCGAGCCGAATGCGCGCAAGGAGGACGGCAGCGAATACACGCCCACCGACCTGCGGGTGATCCAGGACTGGGTGATCAAGCCGCAGCTGCGCAACGTACCCGGCGTGGCCGAAGTGAACACCATCGGCGGCTTCGCCAAGCAGTTCCAAGTGGCTCCCGATACCCGTCGGCTGGCGGCCTACCGCTTGACCCTGGCGGACGTGATTGCCGCGCTGGAGCGCAACAACGCCAACGTCGGCGCCGGCTACATCGAGCGCAACGGCGAGCAGCTGCTGGTGCGTGCGCCGGGGCAGGTGGGCAGCCTGGAGGACATCGCCAACATCGTGGTGGCCAATGTCGACGGCACGCCGATCCGCCTGCGCAACGTCGCCGAGGTCGATCTCGGCCGCGAGCTGCGCACTGGCGCCGCCACCGAGGATGGCCGCGAAGTGGTGCTCGGCACGGTGTTCATGCTGATCGGCGAGAACAGCCGCACGGTCGCCAAGGCTGCCGCCGCCAAGCTGGAAGAGATCAACCGCACGCTGCCGGCCGGGGTCAGGGCGGTGACCGTCTACGACCGCACGCAACTGGTGGACAAGGCCATCGCCACGGTCAAGCGCAACCTCACCGAGGGCGCGATCCTGGTGGTCGCGGTGCTCTTCCTGTTCCTCGGCAATATCCGTGCGGCGCTGATCACCGCCATGGTGATCCCGCTGGCCATGCTGTTCACCTTCACCGGCATGTTCAGCAACCGCATCAGCGCCAACCTGATGAGCCTGGGCGCGCTGGACTTCGGCATCATCGTCGACGGCGCCGTGGTGATAGTCGAGAACGCCATCCGCCGCCTGGCCCACGCGCAGCAGCACCATGGCCGCCTGCTGACCCGCAGCGAACGCCTGCACGAAGTCTTCGCCGCGTCGAAGGAAGCGCGCCGTGCGCTGATCTACGGCCAGCTGATCATCATGGTGGTGTACCTGCCGATCTTCGCCCTCACCGGCGTCGAGGGGAAAATGTTCCACCCCATGGCCTTCACCGTGGTGCTGGCGCTGCTGGGCGCGATGATCCTCTCGGTGACCTTCGTGCCGGCGGCCATCGCACTGTTCATCACCGGCAAGGTCAGGGAAGAGGAAAACCTGCTGATGCGCAGTGCCCGCCGCGCCTACGAGCCGGTGCTGGACTGGGTAATGGCGCGCCGTGCGTGGGTGTTCGCCGGCGCCGCCGTGCTGGTGGTGCTTTCCGGGGCGCTCGCCAGTCGCATGGGCAGCGAGTTCGTGCCCAGCCTGGGCGAGGGTGACTTCGCCCTGCAATCGCTGCGCACGCCGGGGACCAGCCTGTCGCAGTCGGTGGCCATGCAGGAAGCCCTGGAGCGCCAGGTGCTGGCCAGGGTGCCCGAGGTGCAGCGCATGTTCAGCCGCACCGGTACCGCGGAGATCGCCTCCGACCCGATGCCGCCGAACATCTCCGACGCCTACGTGATGCTCAAGCCCAAGGAGCAGTGGCCCGACCCGAAGAAGAGTCGCGCGCAACTGGAGGCGGAAATCCAGGACGCCGCCAACGGTGTGCCGGGCAGCGCCTATGAACTGTCGCAACCGATCCAGCTGCGCTTCAACGAGCTGATTTCCGGGGTGCGCAGCGACGTTGCGGTGAAGGTCTTCGGCGACGACATGGACGTGCTCAACCAGACCGCCGAACAGATCGCCGGCGTGCTGCGCCAGGTGCAGGGCTCGTCCGAGGTGAAGGTCGAACAGACCAGCGGCCTGCCGGTGCTCACCGTCAACATCGACCGCCAGCGCGCGGCGCGCTACGGGCTGAATGTCGGCGACATCCAGGACAACGTCGCCGTGGCCATCGGCGGCCGCCAGGCGGGCACGCTGTTCGAGGGGGACCGGCGCTTCGACCTGATCGTGCGCCTGCCGGAAAACCTGCGCAGCGATATCGACGCGCTGTCGCGCATGCTGATCCCGGTGCCGGCCCCGGCCAACGCCACGGATTCGCGCATCGGCTTCATCACCCTGGGTGAAGTGGCGCGCCTGGAACTGGTGCAGGGGCCGAACCAGGTCAGCCGCGAGAACGGCAAGCGTCTGGTGGTGGTCAGCGCCAACGTGCGCGGGCGGGATATCGGCTCGTTCGTCGCCGAAGCCAGCGGCAACATCCAGCAGGAGGTGAAGCTGCAGGCCGGTTACTGGGCTACATGGGGTGGCCAGTTCGAGCAGCTGCAATCGGCGGCGCAACGCCTGCAGATCGTGGTGCCGGTGGCGCTGCTGCTGGTGTTCACCCTGCTGCTGATGATGTTCAACAACGTCCGCGACGGCCTGGTGGTGTTCACCGGGATTCCCTTCGCCCTCACCGGCGGCGTGGTTGCGCTGTGGTTGCGGGATATTCCGCTGTCGATCTCGGCGGGTGTCGGCTTCATCGCGCTGTCGGGGGTGGCGGTGCTCAACGGCCTGGTGATGATCTCCTTCATCCGCAGCCTGCGGGAGGAGGGGCGTGGCCTCGACGCGGCGATCCGCGAGGGCGCGCTGACCCGCCTGCGCCCGGTGCTGATGACGGCGCTGGTGGCCTCCCTGGGCTTCGTGCCCATGGCCCTGGCCACCGGCACCGGTGCGGAGGTGCAGCGACCGCTGGCGACGGTGGTGATCGGCGGCATCCTGTCCTCGACCACCCTGACGCTGCTGGTGTTGCCGGCGTTGTACCGGTGGATGCATCGGCGGGAGGAGGAGGCACAGGTGTCGGGCGAGGCCACGGCCTGAGCGGAGTCGTCATGGCGTAGCGTGCTGCTGCGCCATGACGCTGTGGTTCAGTCCAATTGCGCAGGACGGGGGAAATTCAGTATTGTTGAGAACGATTATCATGTTTAACAAAACTGGACGTCCATGGACAGCGAGCGGGCATTCGAACGGGATGTTGAACGGCTTTACCTTGCCCACCACGGCTGGCTGAAAGGCTGGCTGCGCCGTCGCCTGGGCGAGCACGCCGATGCCGAGGACCTGGCCCAGGACACCTTCGTGCGGGTGATGCGCTCGCGCAGCGCGATCGCCGACCTGCGCCAGCCGCTGGCCTACCTCGCCACCATCGCCAACAGCCTGCTGATCAACCGCTGGCGCCGCCAGGCGGTCGAGCGTGCCTACCTCGAAGCCCTGGCCGCGCGCCCCGAAGCCGTGGCGCCGTCGGAGGAGGAGCGCCTGCTGCTGATCGAGGCGCTGGTGGAGGTCGACGAACTGCTGCACGGCCTCGCGCCGGCGGTGCGGGAAATCTTCCTGATGTCGCAACTGGACGGCCTGACCTACCCGCAGATCGCCCAGCGCCTGGAGCTGAGCGTCAACCAGGTACAGAAGGCGATGAGCAAGGCCTTCGCCGCCTGCTATGCGTGCCGGTTCGAGTGAGCACCATGACCCGCGACAGCGATTCCCGGCCGATCCCCAGCGTCATCCGCGACCAGGCCATCGCCTGGTTCACCCTGGCCCAGTCCGGCTGCATGAGCGAGGTCGAGCAGCGCCAGTTGCTGGTCTGGCGCGAAGCGAGCGCCGAGCATGAGCGCGCCTGGCAGCGCCTGAGCAGCATTCCCCTGGGCCTGCAGCGCCATGCCGGGCGCCTGACAGACCCGCTGGCGCGGCAACTGGCTGGGCGCCGTCACTACGATGAAATGGACCGACGCAAGGCGCTCAAGCTGCTGGCCGGCTTCGGCCTGCTCGGCGGCCTGGCCTGGCAGGGGCGCGACACCCAGCTGGTCCAGGGCGCCATGGCGGACTACCGCACCGGCACCGGCGAGCGCACCCGGCATACGCTGCCCGATGGCACGAGCTTGTGGCTCAACACCGCGACGGCGGTCGACCTGCGCTATTCCGCCAGCGCGCGAGAGTTGCACCTGCGTTATGGCGAGATCGAAATCCTCACCGCCAGCGACAGGCTCGGGCGGCCGATGCGGGTCATCAGCGGCGATGCATTGCTGCAACCGCTGGGCACGCGTTTTCGCGTGCGCCGCCAGGACGATGGACGCGGCACCCTGCTGGCCGTGACCCAGGGGCGTGTCGCTGCCAGCTCCCTGAGTGGCGGCGCGGCGAAAGTGGTCGAGGCGGGCTGGCAGGCTCGAATCGGCGTGGCCGGGATCAGTGCGCCACAGGCGCTGGATGCCAACGACGGCGCCTGGGTCGACGGCTACCTGGTGGCCGAGCGCATGCGCCTGGGGGATTTTCTCGCCGAACTGGACCGCTACCGACCCGGCCTGCTGCGTTGTGATCCGGCGGTGGCGGGGATTCGCCTGAGCGGCTCCTACCCGCTGGGCGACACCGACCAGGTGCTGGCCATGCTGCAGGACAGCCTGCCGGTTAGTGTGCAGCGGCGCACCCGCTACTGGGTGACGGTGGGGCCGCGCTAACGCGTCGAGCAGCGCAAAAAAAGCCGCTGAGTGCCGCGAGAGCAGGCCTCCGAGCGCTCCCGATAAATGCCAATGAAAATAATTCTCGAAAAGTCGGCAGGTTTTTCTTTCTCGCTTGGCCTAGGGAGAAATCCCTGCTCGCACCTGCGGGCCCACAACGAGAAACGGACCCTCTGCCCATGACGCTTCACCCCATTGCCCGCGCCCTGCGCCAATCCCTCGGCTTCGCCCTGATCTCCTGCTCCGCGCTCGCCGTGCTGCCGGCCATGCCGGTGCAGGCCGAGTCCGCTGCCACCCGCACCCAGCACTACGCCATTGCCGCCGGCCCGCTGGACCAGGTGCTCGGCGAGTTCGGCCGGCGTGCCGGCATCCCGATCTCGGTGGACGCCGGGCTGACCGAGGGCAAGCGCAGCGGCGGGCTGAATGGCGACTACAGCATCGACGATGGCTTCGCCCGCATTCTCTCCGGCACCCGCCTGAGCGTGCGGCGCCTGGACAACGGCGGTTACGGCCTGGTGCCGACACCTGCGGAGGCGGTGCTGGAAATGGATTCCACCACCGTCTCCAGCCAGCTGCTGGACCCGACCAGCGAGGGCACCAACTCCTACAGCGCCCGTGCCGTGACCATCGGCAAGGGCGCCCACAGCCTGCGCGAGACGCCGCAGTCGGTGACCGTCCTGACCCGCCGCTATATGGACGACCAGAACATCAACACCATCGACCAGGCGATGGAAAAGACGCCGGGCATCGCCGTCTACGAATCGCCCATGGGCGGCAAATACTTCTACTCGCGCGGCTTCATGATGCAGGGCCAGTATCAGTACGACGGCGTGCCGCTGGATGTCGGCGGCGAGTACGTGCAGGCCAACAGCTTCTCTGGCGACATGGCCTTCTATGACCGCGTCGAGGTGCTCAAGGGCGCGGCGGGCATGCTCAAGGGCTCGGGCAGCTCCACCGGCGGCGTCAACTTCGTGCGCAAGCGCGGCCAGGCCGTGCCGGAGACCCGGCTGTCGCTCTCCGCCGGTTCCTGGGACAACTACCGTGGCCAGGTGGACGTCGGCGGCCCGCTCAACGAGTCCGGCACCCTGCGTGGCCGCACCGTGGTGGCCCTGCAGGATCGCCAGTACTTCTACGATGTCGGCAAGCGCAACGACCAGATTCTCTATGGTGCCCTGGACTATGACGTCACCCCGGACACCACCGTCGGCCTGGGCGTGGCCTACGAGAAGCTCGACGCCACTCCCTGCTGGCACGGCCTGCCGCGCTACAGCAACGGCAAGGACCTCAAGCTCAGCCGCTCGACCTGCCTGGGCGCTTCCTGGAACAACTGGGAGAGCGAGCGCACCACGCTGTTCGCCGACCTGTCGCACCAGCTCAACGAAGACTGGGCCTTCAAGTTCGCCGGGGTCTGGACCCACAACGACCAGAACATGAAGTACGCGCTGTCCGAGACCAACGGCGGTGTCACGCCGGGCGCGACCTCGGCGCCGTCCTCGGTGTATTCCGGGTTGTTCGACTACGACCAGACCGACTACGGCTTCGATGCCTACCTGGATGGCAAGTTCGACGCCTTCGGCCTGCAGCACGAGCTGACCGTCGGCGCCAACGCCAGCCGCGCCAAGACCCACGACTCCATGGCTCTGATCAACATGAGCAGCCTGCTGGGCGCCAGCCAGGACCCGTTCCACCCCAACTCGCACATCCCCGAGCCGGCGGACGACTTCTACGCACCCAACTCCTACCGCGGCGGACCGGTTCCCACCGAGACCGACACCCGTCAGTTCGGTACCTACGCCACCTTGCGCCTGAAGCTGGCCGAGCCGTTGACCGCCGTCCTCGGCTCGCGCGTCAGCTGGTACCGCAACAGCCGCGACTCCTACACCCAGGCCTGGGACTACTGGCAGCACGACCGCAGCCAGGAAAACGGCCAGGTGACGCCGTTCGCCGCGCTGATCTACGACCTCAATGACCAGTGGTCTATCTACACCAGCTACGCCGACATCTTCCAGCCGCAGAGCACCTACACCGACGAGTCCGGCAGCCCGCTGCAGCCCAAGACCGGCGCCAGCTACGAGCTGGGTATCAAGGGCGAGCTGCTCGACGGCCGGGTCAATACCGCCTTCAACCTGTTCCGCACGGTGGAAGAACACCGCGCCGAAGCGAACTATGACACGGTCTGCGCTGGCTCCTCCGATGGCTACTGCTACACCGACGTGGGCAAGGTGCGCGCCCAGGGCTTCGAGGCGGAAGTCAGCGGCGAAGTCATCGAACGCCTGCAACTGCTGGCCGGCTACACCTATACCCAGACCAAATACCTCAACAGCGCGGCCGAAAACCCGCAGGAACCGACCTTCACCACTACCTATTTCCCGCGCCACCTGTTCCGCGCCTGGGCCGACTACCAGCTGGCCGGCGAGCTGGATCGCTGGAATGTCGGGGCGGGCGTGACCGCGCAGAGCGATACCTCCGTGCGCAGCGGCAGCGTGACCTCGGTGCAGTCCGACTACGCCATCTGGAACGGCCGCCTGGGCTACCGCCTCGACGAGCACTGGAACGTCGCGCTCAATGGCAACAACCTGTTCGACAAGAAGTACTACCAGAGCGTCGGCGCCGTCTCCTGGGGCAACTTCTATGGTGAGCCGCGCAACTTCATGGTCACGCTGCAAGGCTCCTTCTGACGCCACGCGCCCTGCTTGGCGGGGCGCCGTTTCCGGGCCGGGTTGCGCACGCACGGTCCTTGCCTCAAGTGCGGTTGGGTGCCGAACGAACCTTCCCGGCGCCTGCCTCGTTCGCGAGCGGGGGCTGGCGGCGATTCGCTACCCGCGCCGTCAAGGCGACGCCAGGAAAAAAAGGCGCCCATGCGGGCGCCGAGGGTTCCTCTTCCTCCAAAGGGGCACGTGGAGCGCCAGGAAGCGGAGCAGTCTTGCGGGGCAATCATCACCAGAAGCCTTGGGGGCGGTGATGCCTGCCGTTATACGCAGGCGCGCCTAACGGCAGGCTGAGGCGCAGCTGACAATTCCGTCATCCGTCATCCGTCATCCGTCATCCGTCCTTGGGCGCCGGCCTTACAGCACGGCCAGGGGGTACTCGATGATCAGCCGCACTTCGTCGAGGTCCGATTCGAAGGCGGTGGCGCGGGTGGTCGCCTGGCGTACGCGCAGGGACAGGTCCTTGAGCTGGCCTTCCTGGAATACGTACCTGGCCTCGATGTCGCGCTCCCAGCGCTTCTGGTCCGTGAGCGGATCGCCGTTGCCATCGCGACGCATGTACACGGCGTTGGCGTTGGAGTAATCGGCGTCGCTGCCGCGGGCGTAGCGGGTCATGAAGCTCAGGCCCGGCACGCCGTAGGTGGCCATGTCGAGGTCGTAGCGGACCATCCACGAGCGCTCCTTCGGTGAGTTGAAGTCGCTGTACTGGATGGAGTTGTCCAGGTAGATCGAGTCGGCCTGGCGCAGGTAGTCGAAGTCGTTGTTGCCGTTGTTGCGCTGGTGGCTCAGGGCAACGCGGTGGGCGCCGAAGTGCACGCCGGCGCTGGCGCTCCAGATGTTGGTGTTGAACTCGCCGAGCAGCTCGCGCCCTTCGTCCTGCGACTTGTAGTAGTTGAAGCCGCCGAACAGCTCTACCGCCTCGCTGAGCGGAAAGTTCAGCGCGGTGCCGAAGTAGTACTGGTTCCAGGCGTCCTTCAGGCGGCTGCTGTAGAGGCTGACGCTGGCGTTGTCGTTGATGGCGTAGTCGCCGCCGCCATAGGCGAGCCAGGGCGAATCCACTGGGCCTGCGTAGAAGGTGGCGAAGCCGTCGTCCATCTGCCGCGACTGCGGCTGGCTCATGGAATGCAGGCGGCCGCCCTGCAGCGTCAGGCCGTCGAGGCTGGTGTTGTTCAGGGTGAAGCCACGGAAGGATTCGGGCAGCAGGCGCGAGTCGCCATAGTGCACCACGGGCGTCTCGGGGAACACGTCGCCGACCTTCAGCACCGTGTCCCACAGGCGCACCTTGGCGGCTCCGCCGGCCTTGGTGTAGTCGCTCTGGGTGCGCCCGTCATTGTCGGTGGGCAGCACGTCCACCGAGCTGCCGGCGCCGTTGCGGCCATCGCCGGTGTCGAGCTGCAAGCCGACCATGGCAAAGGCGTCGACACCCACGCCCACCGTGCCCTGGGTGAAGCCGGATTCGAACCTGCCGATGACCCCGTGGGCCCAGACTTCCGAGTAGCCGTTGCCGCGCGGCGGCACGGACTGGCCATGGCGGGCGTCACGGTTGAAGTAGAGGTTGCGGTTGAGGACCTCGAGGCTGGCGCCTTCGAAGAAGCCTTCGGCTTTCTCGTCACCTTTCGCCTCGGCGAAGATGGTCGGCGAAGCGACCCCCAGTGCCAGCAGCGAAGCCGCCAGCGGGAATTTGCGTCGATACATGATGTGCTCCTAGAGGCAGGATGGTCGGTTACCGCCTGCTGTTGTTGTTTTCGCCCAGGCGTGGCGAGGGCCACGGGCATCGTGTGGGAGCGCGGATAACGGGCAGGTGAGCGGCGGATGACAAATCTGTCAGATGCGGACGAAAAGGCCGGCGCGAGGCCGTGGGCAGCGCTGGTAGACATACCGATGTCGAATCCAGGCAACTCGCCGTGGCGGTTCGTGGCTAGGGTGGCGGATCTTCCCTGCAACGACCTGGAGCTGTCATGTCCGATTTCATCACCGTGCTGCGCGACACCTGCCCGACGCCCGTGCTGGATGCCACCAAGTGGAAGCGCATCGGCGGCGACCCGCACACCGTCAACCTGAATGCCTACCTGTCGGCGGACGGCAGCAAGATCATGGGTACCTGGATCTGCACCCCCGGCAAGTTCGAGGTGAACTACGAGAAGTGGGAGTACTGCCATTTCCTCGACGGCTACTGCGTCATCACCCCCGAGGGCGAGCAGCCGATCCACCTGCGCGCCGGCGATGTGTTCGTCATCGAGCCGGGCATGAAGGGCACCTGGGAAGTGGTGGAGACGGTGCGCAAGTACTTCGTCTTCGCCTGATACAGGGCGCAGACGCGAAGGGGAGCCGATGGCTCCCCTTTGTCGTTTCAGCGGGCCGGGTAGATGTGTTCGAACCACCAGCGCCGGCGTACGGCGTAGGGATCGTCCAGCAGTGCCGGCTGCTGGTCCAGGCTGAGCAGGGTGCGCGGCCCGGTGGCATACAGCGGCCAGGGCGGCAGCCTGTCGCCAGGGGATTGGGTGGCACCGGCGTAGTCCAGGAGCATGCCTTGCATCAGCCGTGACAAGTGATCGCGCTCCGCAGCGTCGGCGGTGTCCTGCGGAGTTCCAGCCAGCAAGCGGCCGACGTAGGTGTCCAGCTTGCCGAAGAAGTAGACCTGGTCGGCAGCGTGCTGGGCGCGGCGGCGCGGGTCGGTTTCGCGATCGAAGCGATAGACCTGCACGCGGTTCTGCGCGGCCAGGCCCTCAGCGGCCCACAGCGCTGGCATGACGAAAGCGCAGTCGCCCAGCAGGTGCATGGCGCGGACGCCGTCGTCCTCATCGGGGAATGCTCCGCGGTACAACGCCTTCGCGGCGTCCTTGAGCCCTGGCGGGATGATCGCCAGGCGCTCCACCAAGGCATCCAGGCCGAGGCGGTCGAGGTTGTCGTCCCAGTTCAGCCAGAGCCCCATCTCGTAGTGGGTGAAGCCGATCAGGATGTCGATGCCGGTGGCGGCTCCGCGCCGGGCGAACTCGATCGGGTCCAACTGTGCCCCGGCGTGGGTCTTGGGCCAGAACAGCGAGTCCATGTGGAACAGCATGTCGGTGCTTTCGGCCAGGGCATGCACTTTCGTCATCAGGGCATGGGTGTCCAGTTGCTGCAACTGCGCGAGACTGTCGATGCCGCAATCGGCGAAGAAGCCGCGCGCCAGTTCCTTCGCCGAGGCGTCGCTCAGGCCATGGCCGAGATCGCCGCTCAGGCCCGGCAGGCCGGCGTAGCCGCTCATCATCACCACGCGCCGCACCAGCCCCTGCAGGTGGCCACCGGCGAGCAGCCAGCTGATGTCGATGCTGCCGGCAGACTCGCCCATCAGGGTGATGTTGTCCGCGTCGCCACCGAACCGGGCGATGTTCTGCCGAATCCAGCGCAGCGCCTGGAGCTGGTCGAGCAGGCCATGGGAATGCGCGCCGGCGAACTCCTCGCCGCCCAGCACGCTGACGTCGAGAAAGCCGAACAGGCCCAAGCGGTAGTTCAGCGAGACGAACACCACGTCACCGTTCGCCGCCAGCACGTCGCCGTGGTAGCACTTCAGGCGGCTGCTCTCCAGCCAGTTGGCGCCGCCGTGGATCCAGACCAGCACCGGCTTGCCGCTGGCGGCCGGGTCGCGGGTCCAGACGTTCAGCGTCAGGCAATCCTCGGAGCCCACCCAGGGGCGCCCCGGCAGCGGATCGCTGTCGCTGAACTCGGCGTACTCGCCCTCGGTTTCATCGAACAGCTGCGCGGCCGCCGCGCCGAAGCGCTCGGCGCTGCGCACTTCGTTCCAGGGGCGGTGGGGTTGCGGCGGGCGAAAGCGCAATTCACCCAGCGGCGGCTCGGCGTAGCGAATGCCGAGGTAGCGGTACAGCCCGCTGGCTGGATCGAAGGCGCCGCGCAGCGGGCCCTGGGCGGTGTGGACGAGGGTCGGGTCGGTCATCACGAAATTCCTGGGGCGGGCGAGGGCGCCCGCCGTTGCAGCGGAGAAGGGGAGTCAGAGGCCGCTCTTGAAGCGGTTCCAGGCGCGGGTCATCAAGCGCAGGTCTTCCGGCGTCGGGTTGGACTGCCAGAACATCTTCTGGCGCACCGCTGCGGGCGGGAACACCGTGGGGTTGTTCGCCACCTCGGCAGGCAACAGTGCCTGGCTGGCCGGGACTGCCGTGGCATAGCCGACGGTGGCGGTGAAGTCGGCGCTGACCTTGGGTTCGAGTATCTGGTTCATGAAGCGGTAGGCGGCCTCGGGGTTGGGGGCGTTGCGCGGCATGGCCATGAAGCCGAACCAGGCGACCGTGCCTTCCCTGGGCGCGATGTAGCGAATCTCATCGCTCTTGCCGGCTTCCTGGGCGCGGCGGCGGGCGATCTCCACGTCGCCGGACCAGCCCAGCACCAGGCACACGTTGCCGTTGGCCAGGTCGTTGATGTAGCTGCCGGAGTTGATGTAACGCAGGCTCGGCTTGATCCCGTCGAGCAGCCGGTTGGCCTTGTCGAGGCTCTCGCGGGTGGGCTTCTGCGGGTCGAGGCCGAGGTAGTTGAGGACGATAGGGTAGACGTCCTCCGGGCTGTCGATCAGGCCGACACCGCAGTCCTTGAGCTGGCTGGCGTTGGCCGGCTTGAACAGCAGGTCGTAGGAGTCCATCGGCGCGTTGGGCAGGCGCGCCTTGACCAGCGTCGCGTTGACCCCGAGGCCGGTGGTGCCCCAGTCGTAGATGAAGGCGTGGCGGTTGCCCGGGTCCTTGCCTTCGACGAACTTCATCAGCTGCGGGTCGAGATTCTTCCAGTTGGGCAGCTGGCTGCGGTCCAGCTCCTGCAGCGCGCCGGCCTTGATCAATTGCTCCAGCGAGGTGCCCGAGGGCACGACCACGTCGTAGCCGCTGTTGCCGGTGAGCAGCTTCACCATCAGCGTCGACTCGTTGTCGAAGGTGTCGTACTGCACGCTGATGCCGGTGGCGGCCTGGAAGTCCCTGATGGTGTCCTGGCCGATCAGGTCGGACCAGTTGTACACGCGTACCTGCTGCTGGGCGGCGCCCGCAGCGGGAATCGAGAGCGCGGCGAGCATGCCGAGCGCCAGCTTGATGCCTTTCATCTTCGGTGGACCTCAGGGGTTCTTGTTGTTGTGAAAACTGTATTTTCCTACAAAGTTGTAGTCAACTACAATTTTGTTGCCATGCCCGGACGGCTTTCCCGATTCCATGGCTTGAGTAGAATGCGTCCCTGAACCCGAACCGACACGGAGCCGCCATGCCCGCCCACAAGCCCGCCGCCGAGACCTCGCTGCGCGAACGCAAGAAGGAAAAGCAGCGCCAGGCGCTGATCGACAGCGCCACCGAGCTGTTCCGCGAGCGCACCTTCGCCAATACGCGCATGGAGGACATTGCCGCCGTGGTCGAAGTCGGGGTGACCACGGTCTACAACTACTTCCCCAGCAAGCACGAGCTGCTGGTGGCGATCATCGACAACCAGGTGACGCTGGCGCAGCACAAGGTCGGGCGGGTGCTGGATGCGCTGCCGGAGGAGCCGGTGGAAGGGCTGGCGAAGATGATCGGCGCCGACTACGGCAACATGGACCGCCCCGAGGACAAGCGTCTGTGGCGCGAACTGCTGGCGGTGATGCTGTTTGCCAGTGCCGAGCATGGCGAGATCGAGCAGTCGCGCAATCGCTTTCGCGAGGCTCTGGGCCGGGCGCTGACGAGCTACATCGAGCGCGGGAGGCTGCGCGCGGAATGCGAGGTGGAGGCGGTGGTGGACATCGTCTACGCCATCTATGCCTACCACTTCCGCAGCCTGGCCTGTGCCGACAAGGCGCGCACCCGCGACGCGCTGAAGCTGGTGCGCCGCGACCTCGAGGTGCTGCTGCGGCCGCACCTCGTCTGAGCCGCGTTACTGCGGCCCGTCGCTGACCGACCAACTGGCCGCCGACACGTAGGGCGCCAGCGCCAGTTCGCCGACCAGGGCTTCGAGCAGGCTGTCCTTGTCGCTGGGCGCCAGTACCAGGGCGGCCACTTCCACTTCGCCGCCGGTCTTGCGTGCGTGGCTTTCCAGGCTCTGCAGGGCCAGGCCGTTGGCGCTCAGGCGGCGCAGCAGGGTGGAGCGCACCAGCGCTTCCTGCTGGGCCTCGGTGACGGCCTCGACGGTATAGTAGCGCTCGCTGCTCGGCTCGATAGGGGCATGGCGCTGGATCCAGCGGGTTACCGAGGGCAGGGTCAGGTTGCACAGCACGATGAGCAGCGTGGCGACCAGCGCCGCGGCGAGGAAGCCGCTGCCCGCCAGCACGCCCACCGCGCCGGTGCACCAGACCGTGGCCGCGGTGCTCAGGCCGCGCACGCTGAGGCCGTCGCGCATGATCACGCCGGCGCCGAGGAAGCCGATGCCGGTGACCACCTGGGCGGACATGCGCACCACCTGGTCCTCCGCGCCCATGAGAAAGGGCAGGGTGGCGAAGGTGGCCGCGCCGAGGGACACCAGGCCGTGGGTAGCGACCCCGGTGAAGCGCTGGCGCCACTGGCGCTCCATGCCGATCAGCGCGCCGAAGCAGAGCGCCGCGAAGAGGTCGAGGATGATGTTGAAGTACATGCAGTTGTGCTCCGCGCCGGCCTTGCGCCGATGCTTCGGGAAAGGGGCAGTGTGCCCCCGGTGAATGAGAAGGTGCGTCCAGTCTAACGGGCTGGCGGGCGAAACGGGCTGACCTGTCGCAGGCGGGCTGTGGCCTGTAGGAGCTAGCTTGCTGGCGAAAAAGACTTCCCGGCGACCTCGTAGTCAAGCGGTTCGCGAGCAAGCTCGCTCCTACGAAGAGCCATCTGCCGGGGAGGCCGCTTGGGCGTTGCCGCGAGAAATAGGTAGAGTGGCCGTCCCTTTCACCGGAAGAGAGTCGGCCCGATGGTCACCTGTTATCTGCGCTACGTACTGGACCCGTACAAGCTCAAGGAATTCGAACACTACGGCCGCTTGTGGATCCCGCTGGTGGAACGCTTCGGCGGCCAGCACCACGGTTACTTCCTGCCCTCCGAAGGCGCCAGCAATATTGCCCTGGCGATGTTCACCTTCCCCAGCCTGGCCGAGTACGAACGCTACCGGCAGCAGTCCATGGACGATCCCGAATGCCAGGCCGCGTTCCGCTACGCCGAGGAAACCCGCTGCATCCTCAGTTACGAGCGCAGCTTCTTCCGGCCGGTGTTTGGCAGCTGATCGGCCGCCCCATGGCGCTGGAATCATCGCGGACGGAGTCCGCTCCTACGCAGGTATCAGGTTCGGTAGGAGCGGACTCTGTCCGCGATTGCCATCCGCTGGCAGAGGAGCAACGTTGTAGGGCGCATAACGCCAGGGGCGTTATCCGCCGCTGTGGCGGATAACCCGTGCCGGGTTATGCGCCCTACGGACCGAGCGATCCTGGCTGGAATCATCGCGGACGAAGTCCGCTCCTACGCAGGTATCAGGCTCGGTAAGAGCGGACTCCGTCCGCGATTGCCATCCGCTGGCAGAGGAGCAGCACAAGCGCTCGATCAACGCCGCGCCGTGACCTCGCCGCTCCAGCCACCGCCCAGGGCGCGGAACAGGTCCACCAGGGCGATCTGCCGCTGGGTGCTGGTCTCGATGTAGGCCGACTCGTTGACGAAGTTGCTGCGCTGCGCGTCGAGGTAGCGCAGGTGGCTGTCGACGCCGCCCTCGTAGCGTGCCTTGGCCAGCTTCAACGTCTCGTTGGTGGTGTTGGCCAGGGCCCGGCGTGCGGCTTCCTCGCGGCGCAGGGTGTCGGTGGCGGCGAGGGCGTCGGCCACTTCGCGGAACGCGGTCTGGATGGTGCCTTCGTAGGCGGCCACCGCCGAGTCCTTGCGCACCTTGGCCAGGTCGAGATTGGCGCTGTTGCGCCCGGCATCGAAGATCGGCAGCGACAGGGTCGGCACGAAGCTCCACGAGCGCGAGCCACCGTCGAACAGACCGGACATCGCCGCGCTGGACGTACCGAAGCTGCCGGTCAGGCTGATGCGCGGGAAGAACGCCGCGCGGGCCGCTCCGATGTCGGCGTTGCGTGCCTTGAGCAGGTGCTCGGCGGCGAGGATGTCCGGGCGCCGCTCGATCAGCTCCGACGGAGTTCCTGGCGCGATGTCCTGGATCAGCATCGGCTTGTCCTGCGGCACCTGCGGGATGCGTTTGGCCGCATCGCTGGTGCCGAGCAGCAGTACCAGCGCGTTGAGCGCCTGCTGCTTCTGCCGAGCATTGCTTTCCAGCTCGGCACGGGACTGTTCCACCAGCCCCAGCGCTTCCTGATAGTCCAGCGCGGTGGCCGCGCCGGCAGTGCGCCGCTGGCCGATCAGGCTGAGCGAATCCTCGCGGCTGGCCAGGGTCTGCTCGGTCAGCTGCAGGCGGCGCTGGGCACCGTCGTAGGTGAGATAGGCCTGGCTGACCTCGGCGATCAGCGCGATACGCGCGCTGCGGGCGGCTTCCTCGGTGGACAGGTACTGCTCCAGCGCCGCGTCGGTCAGGCTCTTCACCCGGCCGAACAGGTCCAGCTCGTACTCGGGCAGCGCCAGGCCGACCTGGTAGCTGCTGCTCACCGCCGAACTGCCGCTGCTGGAAAGGTCCGCCGGCAGCCGCTGGCGATTGCCGTTGGCGGCTCCGCTCAGGGCGGGCACGCGCTCCGAGCGCTGGATGCGGTACTGCGCACGGGCCTGTTCGATGTCCAGCAGGGTCTGGCGCAGCGAACGGTTGTTGTCCAGGGCGACGTTCACCAGGCCGCGCAGTTCGCTGTCGACGATGAAGCTCTGCCAGTCCAGATTGCTCGCCGCCGCGCCGGGCTGGGCGGCGGGGCCGTTCCAGCTCTGCGCCACCGGTGCCTCGGGGCGTTCGTAGGTGGGCGCCATGGAGCAGCCACCCAGGATCAGGGCCGCCAGCAGGGTCAGGGCGGGTTTGCGCAGGGTACTCATTGCGCGGTCTCCGTGGATTGAGGCGCAGGTTTAGGCTGGCGACGCAGCAGCGAGAGCAGCCAGACGAAGCAGATGGGCACGAAGATCACCCCCAGCAGCGTGGCGCTGAGCATCCCGCCGATCACCCCGGTGCCGATGGCGCGCTGGCTGGCGGCGCCGGCGCCGCTGGCGACCACCAGCGGCACCACGCCGAGGATGAAGGCCATGGAGGTCATGATGATCGGGCGGAAGCGCAGGCGAGCGGCCTGGATCGCGGCGTCGCGCAGGCTGTGGCCCTGTTCCCAGAGCTCCTTGGCGAACTCGACGATGAGGATCGCGTTCTTCGCCGCGAGACCAATGATGGTGATCAGGCCGACCTTGAAGTACACGTCGTTGGGCAGCCCGGTGACCGTCACCGCGAGCACCGCGCCGAGGGCGCCGATGGGCACGATGAGCATCACCGACAGCGGGATCGCCCAGCTCTCGTAGAGCGCCACCAGCAGCAGGAACACCACCAGGATCGCCAGGGCGAACAGCTGGCTGGCCTGGCCGCTGGCGACCTTTTCCTGGTAGGAGAGGCCGGTCCACTCGTAGCCGATGCCGGCCGGCAGCTCGCTCGTCAGGCGCTGCATCTCGGCCATGGCTTCGCCGGTACTGACACCCGGCGCGGCATCACCGGCGATACGGATCGACGGGTAGCCGTTGTAGCGCGCCAGCTGCACCGGGCCTTCTTCCCAGCGGGTGCTGACGAAGGCGGACAGCGGCACCAGTTCGCCGTTGCTGTTGGGAACGTAGAGCTTGAGCACGGCTTCCGGGGTCATCCGGTCGCCCTGTTCGGCCTGCACCACCACGCGCTGCTGACGGCCGGCGTTGGCAAAATCGTTGATCACCGAGGAGCCGAACGCGGTGGACAGCGCGCTGCTGATGGACTCGAAGCTCACCCCCAGGGTGCGCGCCTTCTCGCGGTCGATCTCCAGGCGCAGTTGGGGTGCCTCGGCGAGGCCTTCCATCATGGCGTAGAGGATCTTCGGGTTGCCGTTGGCCTGGCCGAGCAACTGGTCGCGGGCTGCCAGCAGCGCTTCGCGGCCAAGGCCGGCGCGGTCCTGCAGGCGCAGCGAGAAGCCGCCCGAGTTGCCCAGGCCGTCGATCGGCGGCGGGGTCACGGCCATGATCGCGCCGTCGCTGATGCCGGCGAAGCGCTCGTTGATCGCGGCGGTTTCCGCTTCGGCGGACTGCGATTTGTCGCGTACGGACCAGTCCTTCAGGGTCGGGAAGGCCAACGCGGCGTTCTCGCCCATGCCGGAGAAGCTGAAGCCCATCACCAGGAAGGACGACGCCACCGCCTCGCGGGACTTCAGGAACTGCTCCAGCTCCTGGCCGGTGACGTCGGCGCGCGCGCGGGTGGCGCCCGGCGGCAACTGGATGTCGACGATCATGTAGCCCTGGTCTTCCACCGGCACGAAGGATTCCGGCAGGCGCAGGTAGCTGTAGCCGAGCAGGGCGACGATGCCCGCGTAGATCAGCATGTAGCGCCCGGCGCGTTTCACCAGCGCGGTATTGAGCAGGGTGTAGCGCTCGGTCAGGCGGTTGAAGCCACGGTTGAAGGCGCCGAAGAAGCCGCGCTTCTCGTGGTGACCCTCGGGAATCGGCTTGAGCAGCGTCGCGCACAGCGCCGGGGTGAAGGTCAGGGCGAGGAAGCCGGAGAACAGGATCGACACCGCCAGCGACAGCGAGAACTGCTGGTAGATCACCCCCACGGAACCGGCCATGAACGCCAGCGGCATGAACACCGCCGAGAGCACCAGGGTGATGCCGATGATCGCGCCGGACACCTGGCCCATCGCCTTGACCGTGGCGGCGGGCGGGGAGAGGCCTTCCTCGGCCATGATCCGCTCGACGTTCTCGACGACCACGATGGCGTCATCGACGAGAATGCCGATGGCCAGCACCATGCCGAACATGGTCATCATGTTCACCGAGAAGCCCAGCAGGTACATCATCGTCAGCGTGCCGAGCAGGCACACCGGCACCACGATGGCCGGGATCAGCGTGTAGCGCACGTTCTGCAGGAACAGGAACATCACCAGGAACACCAGCACCATGGCTTCGAGCAGGGTGTGGATGACCTTCTCGATGGCCACGTCGACGAAGCGCGAGGTGTCATAGGGCACCGAGTACTCGACGTCATCGGGGAAGTTGACTGACAGCTCGTCCAGGCGCTGTTTCACCAGCTCGGCGGTCTGCAGGGCGTTGGCGCCAGGCGAGAGCTGGATGGCGCCGGCCACGGTGGGCTTGCCGTCCAGGCGGGCGGTGAAGTTGTAGCTTTCGCTGCCCACTTCCAGGCGCGCGACGTCGGCGAGCTTGACGGTGGAGCCGTCCGGGTTGGCGCGCAGGACGATGCGGCCGAACTCCGCCGGGTCGTCCAGGGTGCCTTTCACAGCCAGCGTCGCGGTCAGCTCCTGCTCGGTGGTGCCGGGGGAGGCGCCGAAGCTGCCGGCCGGTACCTGCACGTTCTGCCCGCGAATGGCGTTGCCCACGTCATCGATGGACAGGCCGTAGCCCACCAGCTTCTGCGGGTCGATCCACACGCGCATGGCGGCTTCGGAGGAGAAGAACTGCAGCTTGCCGACGCCTTGGACGCGGCGCAGCTCGTTGTTGATGTTGCGCGCGGCGTAGTCGCCCAGGGCGGTTGTGTCGGTGCGCGCGGAACCTTCCTTGTAGTTCAGCGCGTAGATCAGCAGGAAGCCGGCGCTGGTCTGCTCGACCTCCAGTCCCTGCGTGAGCACGGCCTGGGGCATGCGCGCCTCGGCCTTCTTCAGGCGGTTCTGCACGTCCACCTGGGCCAGCTCCGGGTTGGTGCCGGGTTGGAAGGTGACCACCACTTCGGCCATGCCGTTGGAGTTGCTGGTGGATTCGAAGTAGAGCAGGCCCTTGGCGCCGTTGAGCTCCTCTTCGATCACGCTGGTGACCGAGTCCACCAGTACCTGCGCCGAGGCGCCGGGGTAGGTGGCGGTGACGGTGATCTGCGGCGGCGCCACGCTGGGGTACTGGGCCACCGGCAGCAGCGGGATGGCCAGCAGGCCGGCCAGGGAAATGAACAGCGCCACCACCCACGCGAAGTTGGGGCGCTTGATGAAGAACAGTGACATGGGGAATTCCTCGCGGCGATCCTGGCCTTACTGGCGCGACGCCTGCTGTTGCTGCTGGGCGTGACGGGCTTCGACCTTGGCGCCCGGCTGCAGGCCGGTGAGGCCGCCGACAATGACCTGGTCGCCGTTGGCCAGGCCCTGGCTGATCTGCCAGCGCGAGCCTTGCATGGCGCCGGTCTGCACCTGGCGGGTCTCGACGCGGCTGTCAGCGCCGATCACCAACACGTGGGCGGTGCCGTCGGTGGCGCGCTGTACGGCACGTTGCGGCACTAGAATGGCCTTCGCCTCGGTGCCCTGCGGTGCGGTGACGCGCACGTACATGCCCGGCAGCAGCAGGCCGTCGGCGTTGGCGAACTTGCCGCGCAGCGAGACCTGGCCGGTGCCACGGTCCACCGAGACATCGGTGAACAGCAGCTCGCCCTGGCGCTCGTACTGGGTGCCTTCCACGCGCAGGCTCAGGGCCTGGCTCTGGCCGGCGGGGAGGTTGCCGCTCTTGAGTGCTTCACGCAGGCGCAGGGCGTCGGCCACCGGTTGGGTGAAGTCGGCGTAGATCGGGTCGAGCTGCTGGATGCGCGCCATCAGCGTGGCGTCGCCCTGGCCCACCAATGCGCCTTCGGTCACCAGCGCACGGCCGATGCGCCCGGAGATCGGCGCCTTCACCGAGGCGTAGCCCAGGTTCAGCCGCGCGGTTTCCAGGTCGGCCTGGGCCGAGCGCACCGAAGCCTGGGCACTGCGCAGGTCGGCGGTGGCGGTGTCGAAGTCCTGCTGGCTGACCGCTTCGATCTTCACCAGTGGCTCGTAGCGCTTCACCCGTGCCTGGGCTTCCTGCTGTGCGGCCTGGGCCCGTGCCAGCTTGCCTTCGGCGCGGGACACGGCGGCTTTCAGCGGCGCCGGATCGATCTGGAACAGCAGGTCACCGGCCTTCACGTCAGCGCCTTCCTCGAAGCGCTTCTGCACCACGATGCCCGCCACCCGTGCGCGCACCTCGGCGACGCGCATCGGCTCGATACGCCCCGGCAACTCCGAGGTCAGGGTGAGGGGCTCGGTCGCGACCGCCACCACATCCACCGGGCGAGCCGTCTCCGCGGCTGCCGGCGGCTCGCCGGACTGTCCGCAACCTGCCAGTGCCAGCGCTGCTACCAAAGCACTGATCGTCCCTACTGCACGCAACCTGCCCATGATTCACCCGGGTCTCATCTATCTGGAAAGGTGCGCATGATCCTTTTAAACTCAACATGAGTCAATAAAGTCTCATGTGATTCGTTTGTGTATAAAAATGTCATATCCTTTCACGGAGCGAGGCTTTTTCTGCACAATGCGTCCAACGACCCCCATCCACACCTGACATGAGGCCCCCGAATGACACTCTCTGCCCACGATGAACGTCTCCTCAAGGCGCTGGCCCTGGCCATCGTCGATCGCCCGCGGGCGACCCTGAAGGAACTGGCGGAATCGGCGGGCGTGAGCAAGGCCACCCTGCATCGCTTCTGCGGCACCCGCGACGGCCTGGTGCAGATGCTCGAAGGCTACGGCCATACGGTGATCCGGCAGATCCTCGAAGCCTCCGAACTGCAGCAGGCCGAGCCGCTGGAGGCGCTGCGCCGGCTGATCGCCGAGCACCTGCGGCACCGCGACATGCTGAACTTCCTGCTGTTCCAGTACCGCGCCGAAAGCCTCGACATGGAGGCGACCACCGAGCGCTGGGGCTACTACACCGAGGCGGTCGACGCCTTCTTCCTCCGTGGCCAGCAGGGCGGCGTGTTCCGCATCGACATCACCGCCGCGGTGTTCACCGAACTGTTCCTCTCCATGCTCTACGGTATGGTCGACGCCGAGCGTTACGGCCGCGCGGCCAGCTCCAGTTCCGCCCAGGTGCTGGAGCAGCTGTTCCTCCATGGTTCACTGGTCCAACCCACGGCCTGAACCGATCCGCCGCGGGAGTTGCGGCTGGCCGGGCAGGGCGGTTTTCCGTACCATGGCGGCCCCTTCGCAGTCCTCGCCTTCGAGT
This sequence comes from Pseudomonas nitroreducens, assembly GCF_014204515.1. GTDB lineage: Bacteria > Pseudomonadota > Gammaproteobacteria > Pseudomonadales > Pseudomonadaceae > Pseudomonas > Pseudomonas nitritireducens_A. The sequence continues at coordinate 92,636 of NZ_JACHLI010000030.1, forward strand.
AGAAAATGAAACCCGCCCGCCTGCGTGCCGATGTCCTGGCCGGACTCACCACGTCCTTCGCGCTGGTGCCCGAGTGCATCGCCTTCGCCCTGGTCGCTCACCTCAACCCGCTGATGGGCCTGTATGGCGCCTTCATCCTCTGCACCCTGACGGCGCTGTTCGGCGGCCGCCCCGGCATGGTCTCCGGCGCCGCCGGCTCGATGGCGGTGGTGATAGTCGCGCTGGTGGTACAGCACGGTGTGCAGTACCTGCTGGCCACGGTGCTGCTGGGCGGGCTGGTGATGATCCTGTTCGGCGTCCTGCGCCTGGGCAAGCTGGTGCGCATGGTGCCGCACCCGGTGATGCTGGGCTTCGTCAACGGCCTGGCGATCGTCATCGCCCTGGCGCAGCTGGAGCACTTCAAGGATGGCGAGCACTGGCTCAGCGGCAGCCCGCTGTACGTGATGCTGGGGCTGGTGGCCGTGACCATGGCGGTGGTCTACGGGCTGCCGAAGCTGACCCGCGCGGTGCCGCCGGCCCTGGTGGCGATCCTCGGCGTCGGCCTGGCGGTCTACCTGCTCGGCCTGCCGACCCGCACCCTGGGCGACATGGCGCACATCGCCGGCGGCCTGCCGCAGTTCGCCTGGCCGGCTATCCCGTGGAACCTGGAGACGCTGCGGATCATCGCGCCCTACGCCTTCCTCATGGCCATGGTCGGCATCCTGGAAACCCTGCTGACGCTCAACCTCACCGACGAGATCACCCAGACCCGCGGCTTCCCGGATCGCGAGTGCGTGGCCCTGGGCGGCGCCAACATCGTCTCCGGGCTGTTCGGCGGCATGGGCGGTTGCGCCATGATCGGCCAGACGGTGATCAACCTCAGCTCCGGCGGCCGTGGCCGGCTTTCCGGTGTGGTGACAGGGGTGATGATCCTGCTCTTCGTGCTGTTCCTCTCGCCGCTGATCGAGCGTATCCCGCTGGCGGCGCTGGTGGGCGTGATGTTCGTGGTGTCCCAGCAGACCTTCGCCTGGGCTTCGCTGCGGGTGCTGAACAAGGTGCCGTTGAGCGACGTGCTGGTGATCGTTGCGGTGACCGCCATCACCGTCGCCACGGACCTGGCCATGGCGGTGTTCTGCGGGATCATCCTGGCGGCGCTGGACTTTGCCTGGAAGCACGCCCGCGAGCTGTATGCGGACATCCATGAGCAAGCCGATGGCAGCAAGCTGTACCGCGTCCACGGCACGCTGTTCTTCGCTTCCACCACGCCCTTCCTCAACCAGTTCGACCCGTCCGGCGACCCGCCGCAGGTCACCCTGGACTGTGCGCACCTGAGCTTCGTCGATTACTCGGCCATCGCCGCGCTGATGACCCTGCGCGAGCGCTACGCCAAGGCTGGCAAGCACCTGCGCGTGGTGCACCTGTCCGAGCGTTGCAAGCAATTGCTCAAGCGGGCCGGCGCGCAGCACGCCTGAGGTCGTCGCACCTCAGCCGACGGAAAGCAGTAGAGCCGCCAGGTACAGCCCCAGGCCGAACACCGTATGGGTGATCAGGCTGTGCAGCCGCGCCTTGCCAGGGTTGGCGCTCTTCGCCGCGGCGATGCCCAGGCCCAGCGCCGGCTGCATCAGCAGGAAGGGCATGGCCACGGTGACCACACCGAAAAGCAGCGTTGGCAGCAGGGTGGGCCGGCTCAGCCAGGCGCTGCCGGTCAGCGCGACCAGCGCGACGGCGAAGACCATCCCGGTGAGGTAGTGGATGACCCAGCCCAGCGGGCGTTCGCCGGTTACCGGTGTGGCTTTGCCGATGGCCGCGTGGCGGAACTGGCCGCGCGGCATGTGGCCGATCCAGCGGCCGATCAGGGCGTAGTCCAGAGACGGCACGCCGAGCAGGCGCCGGCGCAGGACGGTCCAGGCGTCCATCAGCAGGGTGGCGCCGATGCCGATGGCGATAGCGCTGAGGAAGGTCGAGAGGGGCATGGCTGATTCCTTCGAGTGAGTCGAGGGAACCAGCATCCCGGTTCAAGTGGACTTGAGGTCAAGCCTCTGCGGCGACGCGTCTGCTCAGGTTCGAGCCCAGCACATAGAACACCCCGCCGCCGATGATGAAGGCGCCGAGCATGACAAACACCCAGTGCGGGGCGAACAGCGAGAGGAAGAAGCCCACCAGGATCGGCCCGAAGGCGCCGCCCAGGTTGGCCAGGTTCTGCGTGCCGTAGTACACCCCGCGCAGGTGGTGCGGAGCGATGCGGTCGATGAACATGTACTCGGCAGGGATCACGATGATCTCGCCCAGGGTGAACACCGCCATCGCCAGGCCCCAGTGCCAGAGGCTGTGGGACAGGCCGAAGCCGACGATGCCGAGCACGAACAGCGCCAGACCGACCACCAGCCAGCGCTCCAGGTGCTCGTTGCCGATGCGCTTGCCCAGCAGGTACTGCAGGGCGATCACCGTCACGGCGTTGACCCCCAGCAGGGTCTGGATCACCTGGTAGGCATACTCCGCCGTGCCGGTGGCCACCAGGTATTGCGACAGGTAGGCGGAAAACTGGCCGAACACCACCGCAGTGAGTACGCCTCCAATGGTGAAATACATCAACCGATGGTCCTTCGTCAGCACGCCCAGCACCGCGAGGAACGAGGGTGGCGCCACGCCTTCGGCCGGACGCATGCCACGGTCGCCATAGCGCAGGAAGGCGAGCAGGAAGAGGCTGCCCAGCAGCGCCGAGAGCACGAACGGCAGGTGCTGGCTCCAGTGCGCCAGGGCGGCGCCGATGAAGGGGCCGATGGCGTAGGCGAGGTTGATCAGCGTGTAGCGGATGGAGAACGCGCGGCCCTGTTCAGCGGCCGGCAGCAGGCGGCCGAAGAGGGTTTTCACCACCACGTCGGTGACCGAATAGGCGAAGTTGAAGCCCAGCAGGAACAGGAAGAACAACCACAGCTGGCTGGTCAGCAGCATGCCGGCGAAGGCGGCGACGAAGCAGCTGCCAAAGCCCAGGATCAGGCGGAAGCCGGGCATCCGGTCGATCAGGAAGCCGCCGTAGAGGCTGAGCAGCGAGCCGCCGAACAGCGCGCCACCCATGATCAGGCCGATGCGGTCGACACCCAGGCCGAATCGGGTGGAGAGGTAGATCACCAGGTAGGGCAGGGTGATGGCGCGGCCCAGGGTGAGCAGGAAGGTGCCGCACAGCAGCAGGTTGACCTGTAGCGGGTAACGCTTGAGCGCGGCGAGCATTCCATGCCTCGGCTGAAGGTGGGAGCGGTTGGGCTCCCGATCCTAGCAGCGCCGACTTGGTGCATGGCAAGCGCCGGAGGCGCGTTTTCGCCTCCGGCGTGCCCGCTGGGTCAGCTCTTGCCGTGCTTGCCTTGGCCCTTCAGCTCGGCGACGGTCTTGCCGCCCACGCCCCAGGCGTCGAGGGCGATTTCCTGGATCACCACGTAGGTGGTGGACGGCGGCTTGCGCAGCACGCGCTCCAGCAGCTCTGTGACGCCTTCGATGAGTTGGCGGCGCTCGTCGGCGGTGACGCCTTCGTCGGTGACCTGGATGTTCACATAGGGCATGGCGGTTCTCCGTTGTCGTTGGATTTGTCGTTGGAATTGTCGTGGCAAAGGCTGGCTTACCAGACGCCGGTGGTGGCGCCACCGTCGACGTTGAGGACGGTCCCGCTGACGAAGGTCGAGTCGGTCAGGTAGAGCACTGCGTCGACGATATCCTGCGGATCGCCGATCTGGCCACTGGGGGCGAGGCCGCGCAGGAAGGCGCGCGTGCCCTCGTCATCGGCGTGCAGCGGCGTTTCGATGATCCCCGGCGCTACCGCGTTGACCTGCACGTGGGCGGCCGCCAGCTCCAGGGCCAGGCCGCGCACCGCGCTGTTGAGGCCGCCCTTGATCAGCACCGGCAGCAGCGCCGGGACCTTCACGTTGGGCTGCATGGCGATCGAGGCGGTGATGGTGACGATGTGCCCCGAGCCATTGGCGGCCATGTGCCGGGCGGCGGCCTGGGACGGGTAGAAGAAGCCCAGCAGGTTGGTACCGACGATGGCGTTGACTTCTTCCTCGGTGTAATCGATGACTGCCTTGGGAATGAAGATGCCGGCGTTGTTGATCAGGATGTCCACCCGGCCGAAGGCTTCGATGGCCTGGGCGAACAGGCGCTTGGCGGTGTCCGGCCGGGCGATGTCACCGGCCACGGCGAGGAAGTTGTGCGGGTTGCCCAGCTGGGCGGCGGCTTCTTCCAGGCGAGCCTGGGTGCGGGCGTTGCCGACCACGTTGTAGCCGCGTTGCAGGTAGGCGCGGGCGATGGCGAAGCCGAGGCCGCTGGAAGCGCCGGTGACGATGACGGTCTTGCTCATGGTGATTCTCCGAGAGTGGGGCGGGGCGGCGTGCCCGCGTCTTGGAGGCCAATCTAGGCGGCAATCGATACTTGAAAAATGAGGCTGGCGGCATTTGAATTGATACCCTATGTAATCAATCGAGCCATGCCATGACCCGCCATTTCGACGACCTGCAACTGGGCAGCATCGAGTTGTTCTGCCTGGCGGCGGAGACCGGCAGCTTCACCGCCGCCGCCAACGCCGCTGGCATCACGCCTGCCGCTGTCAGCCGCTCGGTGGCCCGTCTGGAGGAACGCCTGGGCGTGCGTCTGTTCGTCCGCACCACGCGGCAGATGCGCCTGACCGACGACGGCCGCGATTACTTCGAGCAATGCCGCCAGGCGCTGACCCAGCTGGTGGATGCCGAGCGCGCCGTCAGCGGCGGCCAGAGCATCGTCTCCGGGCGTTTGCGCATCAGTGTGCCGACGCCCTATGCGCATTACCGGCTGTTCCCACGGCTGCCGGAGTTCCGCCGGCGCTATCCGCAGGTGCAGGTGGAGGTGCACGTCAGTAACCGCAACATCGACTTTGCCAACGAAGGCTATGACCTGGCGATCCGCGGTCGCGACCCGGTGGACTCCAGCCTGGTGGCGCGGCGCCTGGAAGAAGTCGAGAACGTGATCGTCGCCACGCCCGATTACCTCACGCGCGCCGGTACGCCGCAGGTGCCGGACGATCTCGCCGCCCACGACTGCATCCAGTTCGAACTGCCCAGCACCGGCCGCCGTGTGCCCTGGACCTTGCGCATCGACGGCGAAGTGGTGGAGGTCGAGACGTCCGGTGGGCTGACGGTGCTGGAGGATTACCTGGCCACCGCGACCCTGGCCAAGTGCGGCGGCGGGCTGATGCAGGCTTATCACTTCACCGTGCAGGAGGAACTGGAGCGCGGAGAGCTGGTGGAGGTGCTGCACGACTACGGCCAGACCACGCGGCCGTTCTGGCTGATCTATCCGCATGCACGGCATGTGCCGTCGCGGGTGAGGGCATTCATCGACTTCATGCTGGAGACGCCGGCAAACATGTCGTAGGAGCGGACTCCGTCCGCGATCGAATGACCGCCGCTCCGACCTGCCAGGGAGTTGGGCGTAGCCATCGCGGACGGAGTCCGCTTGTATGGCGTTAGGGTAGGAACCTGTCGGGGGTGGAGGGACAAAGTCCGCTTCTGCAAGCCAGACGGTAGGAGACT
>NZ_JACHLI010000031.1 GCF_014204515.1 Pseudomonas nitroreducens
CCTAAGCGAAAAACCGGATGTCCGGGGCAAGACCTTTGCCTACTTTGGGGCGTTTGCCAAAGTAGGTCGCCCGAGGGGGCGAAACACAGAGTCCGTGCGCACACCGATGCGGCGCAGAAACTCCGAACCGACGCAAGAAGCATCGCGGAGAAGCTCCGCTCATGCAGGATTCATGCACCACCACATCGATCAGGCAGCCGTAACAGCCACCTCAGGCACCGCCACTTGTCGTATGTATGCCCGCGCCGTGTTCGGTACGCGGTAACGCACTCCGCATTCACCTTGCTCCACCCACAGCAACGACTTGTCCGCCAGTTGGCGAACAGCGGCAAAAGCGCACTCACGACACAGCCGGTCGCCATCCAGCGAGGCCACGGCCGAGTCCAGGGTGAAGTCTTCGCCCAGCTGCGCGAGCAGGCGCAGGCAGCGCTGCTCGGCAGCGTCCAGCAGGCCGTAGCTCCAGTCGTAGGTTGCCCGCAGGCTCTGCTGCCGCGCCGGCGCGGTGCGGCGGCCGGGCATCAGCAGTTGCAGAGGCGTGTCCAGCAGCGCCGGCAGCCCATTCAGGCCGAGGATGCCCACCTGCCGCGCGGCCATCTCGATGGCCAGCGGGATGCCATCCAGGCGCCGACAGATATCGATGATGGCCCGCACCTGGCCGGGCTTGAGCTCGAAGCGGTCGCAGACTTCCCGCGCGCGCATCACGAACAGCTGCACCGCCGAGCTGCACATGGCCAGCGCCAGTGGCGCATCGTCCTGCACCGGTACCTCCAGCGGTGCCAGGCGCACCACGTGCTCACCCTCGGCGCGCAGGGGTTCGCGACTGGTGGCGAGGATGCTCAGCGCCGGGTGCAGACGCAGCAGGTGCTCCACCGCCTCGGCGCAGCGCTCGGCCAGGTGTTCGCAGTTGTCCAGCAGCAACAGGGTCGGCTCAAGGGCCGGCTCGCGCAGGAGGATGGCGAGGTTCTGGCTCAGCGAGATGCCGTCCGGGTCGGCGGAAAGGTCGAGAAAGCGCACCAGGCCGAAGTGCTGGCCGAGCTGCTCGGCGGCGTGGATCGCCAGCGAGGTCTTGCCCATGCCTCCCGGCCCGACCAGCGTCATCAGGCGCGTCGTCGGCAGTTGCGCGACGACGCGCTCGATCAGTGCCTGGCGGCCCACCAGGCCCATCAGCAGCACCGGCAGGTTGCTCACCGGAGCCCGACACGCCGGCTGCGGCGGCGTGGCCGGCGCTTCCAGGGTCTCCACCACGCCGACGAAACCGTAGCCGCGCAACGGCACGTTCGCGATGTAGCGCTCGCCCGTACGACCCTCGCCCAGGGCACGGCGCAGGGCGGCGATGTGCACGCGCAGGTTGATCTCCTCGACCACGGTGCCGCCCCAGACCTCGCTGATGATCCGGTCCTTGCCGATGATCTCGCCGGGCTGGCGGATCAGCACCTGGAGGATATCCAGCGCGCGGCTGCCGATGCGTACCGGGCGGTCGCCCTGCAACAGCTGGCGCTTGTAGGGATGGAACTGGAAGCGACCGAACTGCAGGATGGTCTCGGTGCGGTATTCCGTGTTTGCGCTCATGTCCTGCTCACGTCCTGCTGATGTCCACAGGGGCAGACGGATCGCTCTACAACGAGGCCTCCAGGCGATCTGGTCGGTACCCAGGTGACGCGCCCCGATTAATTGGTCAGGGTATTTTCCCGCCGTTGCGTGACAGTGCAATTCCCGCAAGGGGAAGGATTCGGCCAAGTTGGGTGCGCCAGACGGTCAAGCCGCGAAAAATGCGGCCCACTGCCATCAGGCGAAGTCGAATTGCTCGCGGTACTGGCTCGGCGTCATGCCGATCCGTTCGCCGAAAACCGTGCGCATGTGCCGCGGGCTGCCGAAGCCGCTGCGGCAGGCCACCTGCTTGAGCGGCAGGTCGCTGCTTTCCAGCAGCTTGCGCGCGTGGTCGATGCGCGCGCTCTGCACGTACTGCATGGGCGTCATGCCGGTTTCGCGCTGGAAGGCGCGGGCGAAGTTGCGCGGGCTCATGGCCACCTGCTCGGCGAGGCGATTGACCGTCAGCGGCTCGTCGATGTGATCCACCACGAAGGCCTGGGCGCGGGCGATCAGCGAGCCGTCGCGCACCACCGACACCAGCAGCGGACCGAACGGCGTCTGCCCGCCCTGGCGCTTGAGCACCACCAGCAGCACCTTGGCGACTTCCAGGGCGACATCCTTGCCGTGATCCTCGGCAACCACCGCCAGGGCCATGTCGATGCCGGCGGTGACGCCGCCGGAGGTGATCAGGTTGCGGTCGATGACGTAGATGCGCTCGGCCTGCACCTGGGTGCGCGGGTAGAGCCGCGCCAGGCGTTCGAGGTAGTTCCAGTGGGTGGTGCAGCGATAGCCGTCGAGCAGACCGGCAGCGCCGAGCAGGAAGGCGCCGGTGCACACCGCGCCATAGCGCTTCGCCGCCCGCGCCGCCGCCGGCAGCCAGGCGTTAAGGGCCTCGTTGTTACCGTTGTAGGCGCCGGGGCCGCCGGGGACCAGCAGCAGGTCCACCCCGGCGAGGAGCGCTTCCAGCGGCAGGTCCGCACTCATCCTCAGGCCACTGGAGGCGCGCACGCTCTCGGGCCTGGCCGCCACCGTCAGCAGGCGGTAATGCCGCTCGGGCGGCAGGTAGCGGTTGGCCATGGAAAACACCTCCATGGGCCCGGACACATCCAGCGCCAGTACGTCGTCATACAGCACCATGGCCACTGTCTTCATTGTTCTGCTCGCACGCAAACGGGGCGTGGCGCACTCGCCTGCCCCGGTATGGGAAATAGCGCCACTGTACCCATTGAGCGCCTCGCTGAATCGCACGTTTGCATCATTCTCCGCCGGACGGACCGAGCACATGGGTCCAATCAATGCCGGGCCGGCGCAACCATAGTCACCCCCGTCGCATCGCCCTGCAGCGCGCAGCCCAGGCCCTTGCAGAACTGCAAAGTGGCCCTGCAGGCCTGTCTGTTCCGCGCTTTCGGGCGATCGGCAATCATGCCTCCACGGTTCGCAGCCAAGCCCGGCACGTCAACCGTCAGACCCGCCAAGCCGTTTCGCCCATCAGGCCCGCCACCAGGAAACCGACCATGACCGCCATCGCCAAAGCCGTTCCCGGCAAGACCCTGCTCAACCCCACCGACCACACCCTGATCATGATCGACCACCAGTCGCAGATGTCCTTCGCGACCAAGTCGATCGACGCCGTGACCCTGCGCAACAACGCCGCCCTGGTCGCCAAGGCCGCCAGGGAATTCAGCGTCTCCACCATTCTCACCACGGTTGCCGAGAAGAGCTTCTCCGGCCCGATCTTCGACGAGATCAAGTCGGTCTTCCCCGAGCACAACGTCATCGACCGCACCAGCATGAACACCTGGGAAGACCCGCGCATCGCCGTGGAAGTGAACAAATTCGGCAAGCAGAAGATCGTCCTCGCCGGCCTCTGGACCTCCGTGTGCATCGTCGGCCCGGCCCTGTCGGCCATCGACCAGGGCTTCGAGGTCTACGTGATCGCCGACGCCTGTGGCGACGTGTCCAGCGAAGCCCACGAGATGGCCCTGCAACGAATGATCCAGCTGGGCGCACGGCCGATGACCTCCCTGCAGTACCTGCTGGAGCTGCAACGCGACTGGGCTCGCGGCGAGACCTACGACGCGACCGTGAAGACCTCCATCGAGCACGGCGGCGCCTACGGCCTGGGCCTGATCTACGCCAAGACCATGTTCAACGCCAGCGAAGGCCACTGAGCCCAAGCACCAGAACGGGGCGGCCCGGCCGCCCCTTTGCATTGCCGGGATACCCACACCATGCCGACCCAAGACCGCTGCGGCGCCCTGGCGCTGCTGTTCATGCGCGTGGCCGCCGCCCTCCTGCTGCTGCAGGTGCACGGGCTGCCCAAGCTGCTGCACTGGCAGAGCGAGCTGCAACACATCGAAGACCCCTTCGGCCTCGGCGCCACGCCGACCCTGGCGCTGGCGGTGTTCGCCGAAGTGCTCTGCCCGCTCCTGCTGATCCTCGGCGTGTTCGCCCGCCTCGCCTGCCTGCCGGTGATCGCCGTGCTGCTGGTGGCGCTGGTCTTCGTGCACCCGCAGTGGTCGCTGGAAGAAGGCCAGTTCGCCTGGTGGATGCTGATCCTCTTCAGCGGCCTGGCGCTTGCCGGCCCCGGCGACTACCGCCTACCGCTGCCCCGATTCGTGGCAGCCCTGATGGAGCCGCGCCCGTGAAAAGCCCGCTGATTGCCTGCCTCCTGACGCTGGCCTGCAGCCAGGCCCAGGCCGCCGACTGGTCGCTGCTGTCGCGCAACTACTTCCTCGACAACGACTACCGCAGCCCCGGCCCCAACGGCCAGAGCCTGCGCCGCGAGTGGGCGCAGGGCTTCATCGGCAAATTCAGCAGCGACGTCACGCCCGGCAGCATCGGCCTGGGTGTCGACGCCCACGCCTTTCTCGGCCTGAAGCTCGACGGCGGACGCGGCCACGCCGGCACCGGCCTGCTGCCGCTGGACAGCGACGGACGCAGCGAGAGCCAGTACTCCGACGCCGGCGCCGCGCTGCGCCTGGTGCACGGCAAGACCACCCTCGCCTGGGGCGAAATGGAAGTGGAAACCCCGGTGTTCGACACCGGCGACAAGCGCCTGCAACCCGAATACGCCACCGGCTGGTTACTCGATGACCGCAGCCTGCCGGGGCTGCGCCTGCAGGCCGGACGCTTCACCGCGTTCAAGAACCAGAACGCCAGCTCCAGCCACGGCGAATTCGAAGGCTACGGTGCCAGCACCCGCTTCGGCGGCCTGAGCCTGGCCGGTGCGACCTGGAGCTCACCCGACGCCAACTGGGGCGGCGCGCTGTATGCCAGCCAGCTGGACGAGGTCTGGCGCCAGGTCTACGCCAATCTCAACGGTCACTTCGGCCGCTGGTCAGTGGATGCCAACCTGTACAGGACCGGCGACACCGGCAGCGCCCGCGCCGGCAACATCGACACCCTGGCCTGGAGCCTGCTGGGCAAGGTCGCCCTGGGTAGTCACGCGCTGAGCCTTGCCTACCAGAAAATCGACGGCGACACGCCCTTCGACTTCGTTGGCGGCGACTCCATCTACCTCGCCAACTCGATCAAGTACGCCGACTTCAACGGCCCCGGCGAGCATTCCTGGCAGGCCCGCTACCAGTGGGACGGCGCCAGCGCCGGCTTGGCCGGCCTGACCCTTTCGGCGCGCTACGTACGCGGCAGCGGCATCGACGGCACCCATGCCCCGTGCGGCGGCGCCTACAACCCCATGGACGGCGGCACCTGCCAGCCCGCCTACGGCGACGGCGGCCGTCACTGGGAGCGCGACCTCGACGTGCGCTACGTGGTGCAGTCCGGCGCGGCCAAGGACCTGGCGCTGAGCTTCGCCCAGGTTTCCCACCGCGCCAACGATGCCCAGGGTGGCGCGGATATCGATCGCATCTATGTGATCGTCGAGTATCCGCTCAAGGGCGTGTTCTGAGTGGTCGGGGCGTTCACGGGAAACACTGGCGTCCAGCCGTTCGCGAGCAAGCTCGCTCCTACGAAAAGCACCCGCCGCCTGCTGGAGCGGAGCTTCTCGGCGAAATCGCGGCGCAACCGCGACAGACAGCACGGAGCAACACCGGCCTGCCGGCCGGATCGCGGATAAGATCCGCTCCTACAGGGGTAACACCGAAGCTCGCGTACTTTGTAGGAGCGAGCTTGCTCGCGAACCCCACCCAGCGCCGTTGCAACCCAATAGCCACCGTAGGGCGCATAACGCGCCAGCGTTATCCGCCGCAGCCGGGGAGGCGGATAACCTGTTCCAGGTTATTCGCCCCACGTAAACGATCCCGCTGCCGTTAAACCTTCAGGAAAAGCACGTCGTAGGATGGCGTGGAGCGCAGCGATACCCATCAATCCCCTGCACCCGCAGCCAGGACTCTGCCCATCCCGCAAAGACCCTGTGCAGGACTCAGGGCACCGGCGCACTCATGTACTCGACCATCCGCGCGCGCAACCAGCGCTCGGCCGGGTCGTTGTCGTGAGCCGCACTCCAGACCAGCGAGAGCTCCGCCGGCTTGATCTCCAGCGGCGGGTCCTCGGCACGCAGGCAGCTGTCTTCCACCAGGGCACAGGCGGCGTAATCGGGCACGGTGGCGATCATCTCGGTATTGCGCAGCAGCGCACGCAGGCTGCCGAACTGCGGGACGGCGAGCACCACCTTGCGGCGCCGCTCGATGCGTTCCAGGTCCAGGTCGATGGCGCCGTTCAGGTCGCCGGAGAAGGACACCATCACGTGCGGCCGCGAGCAGTATTCGTCGAGGGTCAGCGGGCCGGGGCGGTCGTCGCCACGCAGCACCTTCACGCCGATATCGCGCAGCTTGCGGCGCTTGGCGTTGGCCGGCAGCTCGGTGGTGTAGCTGACGCCCACGGTGATCTCGCCGGAGGCTAGCAGGCCCGGCATCAGCAGGAAGTTGGCGCGGCGCACCACCACGGTGATGTTCGGCGCTTCCTGCTGCAGGCGCGCCAGCAGCGGCGGGAACAGGCCGAACTCGGCGTCGTCGGACAGGCCCAGGCGGAAGATGTTGCAGCTGGTCTCGGGCTCGAAGGTCTTGGCCCGGCTGACGGCCGCCGAGATCACGTCCATCGCCGGGCGCAGCTCCTCGAAGATGTGCAGCGCCCGGCTGGTGGGCTCCATGGCGCGGCCGGCGCGCACCAGCAGCGGGTCGTCGAACAGGTCGCGCAGGCGCGCCAGGGCGGCGCTGACGGTGGACTGGGTGATGAACAGCTTCTCGCCGACGCGGGTGAGGTTGCGCTCCAGCATCAGCGATTCGAAGATCACCAGCAGGTTCATGTCCAGGCGGCGCAGGTCGTTGCGATTCATGGCTGGTCGCTCGGGGTGGTGGGAGTGGGCATCTTTGCACAAGACGGGGGTCGCGCCAGTGGATCACCTGGCAAGGCGCTTTTCTTGGACGGATGTGCTTGAAAACGAGGCCTCATACGAATTCGATTGAGTGATGAATCGCCTTGATTTACCTTGAATTTTCCCCATTCCGGAGCGGCTTTTGCGCCGCTGATAGCCCGCCACGAAAAGAGAGACGCCATGCCCGCACCTGCCCACCAGGTAGCGACCATGCTCGCCCCGCAGACCCACCACCTGCTGCTGCAGCTCATGGAGGAGCTGGAAAACCCCGGCGACGGCCTGCACCAGGCCAGCCAGCGCCTGTGCCAGCACCTGCTGGAGCACTACCGCATGCCCGACCCCGGCAACGCGGAAGCAGACCCCGCCGAGCGCCTCGCCCTGGCACCCTGGCAGGAACGCAAGGCCAAGGACATCCTTGCCGGCAGCCTGCTCAGCCGCCTGTACATCGCCGATGTCGCCGAGCAGTGCGGCCTGTCGCGCAGCCATTTCTCCCGTGCCTTCAAGCAGGCCACCGGGCTCGCCCCACGGGAATGGGCGCTGCGCCTGCGCATCGAGCGCGCCCGCGAGTTGCTCGCCGCCAGTGATGCACCGATTGCCCAGGTCAGCCAGGAATGCGGCTTCGCCGACCAGTCGCACTTCTGCCGCAGTTTTCGCAAGCTGGTGGGCTGCACGCCGAACCGCTGGCGCCAGGCCAGTCGGGTGGGTGGGACGGAGGACTTCGCCTGCTCTCTCGATAAGCGGACTTCTCCCGCGTAGGGCGCATAACGCCTCAGGCGTTATCCGCCATGGCGGCGGATAACCCGTTCCGGGTTATTCGCCCTACGGGCTGCACACCAAACCGCTGGCGCCAGGCCAGCCGGGTGAGTGGAACACAAGAATTCGTCCGCACGGACTCTCAGGATTCGTAGGAGCGGACTCCGTCCGCGATGGCTTCGCCCAACTCCCGGACGAGTCGGAGCGATGGTGATTCGATCGCGGACAAAGTCCGCTCCTACGCCAACCTCCATCGAAATGTGCCAGCTCCTATGCCGTTCAGGAATGGTTCAGCCAGGATAGGAAGAACCTTGAGGTAAGACAGTTCCGTACCTCCTATCGCCGTCTACGCTTCCCGGCAGTCCCACTTTCCCAACAGGCAGGAGCCGGGAGCCGAAGCATGACTGCACAGCAACCCACCGAAGGCAAACCGCAAGCCACCGACTGGTACCGCAAGAGCGTCGAGCAGACCCTGGCCGACCTGCAGACCAGCGCCGAAGGCCTCTCCCCCGACGACGCCGGCGCGCGCCTGCTGCGAGTCGGCCCCAACGCCTTGCCGGCCAAGGAGGTCGAGCCGCTCTGGCTGCGCTTCGCCAAGCACTTCAACGACGTACTGATCTACATCCTGCTGGCCGCCGCCGTCGCCACCGCGCTGATGGGCCACTGGACCGACACCATCGTCATCCTGCTGGTGGCGGTGATCAACGCCGGCATCGGCTTCTTCCAGGAGAACAAGGCGGAGAAATCCCTCGCCGCCCTGCGCGGCATGCTCAGCAGCACCGCCCACGTGGTGCGCAACGGCAAGAAGATCGAGCTGGACGCCGCCCAGCTGGTACCCGGCGACATCGTCATCCTGCGCCCCGGCGACAAGATTCCGGCCGACGTGCGCCTGTTCGACGTGCACCACCTGCAGGTCGAGGAATCCATGCTCACCGGCGAATCCCTCACCGTGGGCAAGCATGCCGACGCGCTGGACAAGGAAGCGCTGCTGGCCGACCGCACCAACCTGGGCTTCTCCGGCACCAACGTCAGCGCCGGCAACGCCCGTGGTGTGGTGATCGAAACCGGCCCTGCCACCGAGCTTGGGCGCATCAACAAGCTGATCGCCAACGTCGACGAAGGCGAAACCCCGCTGCTGCGGCAGATCGCCGAGCTGGGCAAGCGCATCTTCCAGCTGATCATCGGCATGATGGTGGTGCTGTTCATCATCGGCTTCTTCTGGCACGACTACCCCTTCGGCGAACTGCTGCTGTCGCTGATCAGCCTGGCCGTGGCCTCGGTGCCCGAGGGCCTGCCGGCCATCGTCTCGATCATCCTGTCCCTGGGCGTGCAGCGCATGGCGCAGAACAAGGCGATCATCCGCAAGTTGCCGACCGTGGAAACCCTCGGCGCCATGAGCGTGATCTGCTCGGACAAGACCGGCACCCTGACCATGAACGAGATGACCGTGAAGAGCGTGCTGCTCGCCAACGGCATCTACAGCGTCGAGGGCCAGAGCTACGAGCCCAAGGGCCGCATCACCTTCGGCGGCACCAGCGACGAGCTGGACTGGGCGCAGCACGACGCGCTGCAGGCGTTCATCCGTGCGGTGGACATCTGCAACGACAGCAGCCTGCAGCTCAACGAGGAAGGCCGCTGGGGCGTGGTCGGCGGGCCCACCGAGGGCGCGCTGAAGGTCCTGGCACGCAAGGCCGCCCTGCCGGACATCGAATTCCACAAGTTCGGCAAGATTCCCTTCGACTCCGCCTACAAGTACATGGCGCGGCGCTGCGACGTCGCCGGGCAGAGCCTGGTCTACCTCAAGGGCGCGCCCGATGTCCTGCTGCGCATGTGCCAGCAGCAGCTGGGCGCCAACGGCGTGGAGCCGCTGGAACGCGAGTACTGGGAGCGCGAGATGAGCTTCATTGCCGGGCAAGGCCTGCGCATGCTGGCCGCCGCGTACAAGCCGGTGCAGCCCGATGACGGCGTGATCGACCACGAGGACGTGCAGGACGGCATGATCTTCCTCGGCGTCGCCGGCCTGCTCGACCCGCCGCGCCCGGAGGCCATCGAGGCCATCGCGCTGTGCAAGCGCGCCGGCATCCAGGTGAAGATGATCACCGGCGACCACCCGGACACCGCCGTCGCCATCGCCGGCATGCTCGGCATGGGCAACGACCTGCGCGCCATGACCGGCCAGGAGCTGGAACAGGCCGACGACACCCAGCTGAAGTCCCTCGCCATGCAGTACTCGGTGTTCGCCCGCACCAGCCCCGAGCACAAGCTGCGCCTGGTGCGCGCGCTGCAGGCCAACGAGGAAGTGGTCGGCATGACCGGCGACGGCGTCAACGACGCCCCGGCGCTGAAGCAGGCCGACGTCGGCATCGCCATGGGCATCAAGGGCACCGAGGTAACCAAGGAAGCCGCCGACATGGTGCTCACCGACGACAACTTCTCCACCATCGCCGGCGCCGTGCGCGAAGGCCGCCGGGTCTACGACAACCTGAAGAAGACCGTACTGTTCATCCTGCCGACCAACATGGCCCAGGGCCTGCTGATCGTCATGGCGATCCTTGCCGGTGCGGTGATCCCGCTGGCGCCGCTGCAGATCCTCTGGATGAACATGGCGACCTCCACCACCCTGTCCTTCGCCCTGGCCTTCGAGCCCGGCGAGCCGGGGATGATGCGCCGGCCGCCGCGCAATGCCCGGGAGTCGATCCTCAACGGCTTCGCGGTCTGGCGGGTGCTCTACGTCGGCGGCCTGCTCACCGCCGCGGCCTTCCTGCTGGAAGCCTGGATGGTCAGCAACGGCCAGGACACCGACCACATCCGCACCATGATCCTGCACACCCTGGTCACCGCGCAGTGGGCCTACCTGTTCAACTGCCGCCTGCAGGAGGAGTTCTCGCTGAACTGGGCGCTGCTGCGTAATGGCGCGCTGCTCACCGTGACCCTGGCGCTGATCCTGCTGCAGTGCTTCGTGATCTACGTGCCCTTCATGCAGACCGCCTTCCACACCGTCGCCCTGCCCTTCAGCGGCTGGCTGATCTCGCTGGGCATCGGCATCGCGGTGTTCTTCGCGGTGGAGTTGGAGAAGCTGGTGATCCGCCGCTGGAAGGCATCGCGTCGCTAGCACTTCGCACGGCGTACGACCGTTCACGGTGGTACGCCGTCTTTCCTCCCTGGCCGCGGCGAACCTGCGGCACCGGCGCCCGCCAGGAAGGCCAGCGACGCTCAAGGATCAGAATCCTATGGCCCCTGCTCCAGAGTAATCCCATAGGGGCGAACTGCCCTCGCTCCCACCATGGCGCCCTTTTGTTCCAGGGCGCCAACCATGAAATCACTTCTACCCATTTACCAGGCGCTGCTGCGGCGCGGGCTGATCGCACTATCGAGCCTGGCGTCGCTGGCACTGGCAGCTGCCGACAGCGAGCCGCCCGAGGTACTGCGTCTGGCGAGCGCTCAGTTCACCGTGGGCGAGCCCGTGTGGCACTCGTTGATACTGGGCAACGCCGTCAGCGAGGCGAAGCTCACCAGCCTCCAGGGAGCGCGCAGCATTCTTGGCGCCGGTGAAATCCGCCACGACGGTGTCGGCGATCAGCGCCGCTACTGGCTCTGCTATCACCTGCCGCATGCCAGGCAGGGATTGTGGTTGCTCTCCGAGGCAAAGAGGAGCGATGGCAGCCACCACATCACCCGTATCGCCCTGCACAGCCGGCCCGATCAACAGCCCGGCGCCAACTGCCCGCCACTGCACGAAGCCCAGCAGTGGCTGACGCTTGATGGCTATGCGTGGATCGGCGCCTCCAGCGCCGAGGTGCAATCGGTGATGGGGGTCGCGACGCTGCCGGCAGACGGCTGGTGGCGCTTCGAGCATCACCGCCGGCTCGAAGGCAGATGCGACAGGACGCGCTACCGCACGAACTGGCTCTGGCTGCACTTCGCCAACGGCCGGGTGGACGGTATCGATGCAGGGCAGATATCCAACTGCTGAGGCCGTGGCAGGCAGCAGCCCGGCGCCATCGGCAACCGGCCGCCGTAGGAGCGAGCCCACCCGCAAAGCCCCGCCCGGATACCCATGGCAGGCAGGCTCGCCCCTACAGTGCCGCGCCCTCGTCCTCCCCAGGTTCCCGGCCCTTCGCCAACGTGCGAAGGGGGCGCATGCCGGGTGTTCCCGTGTTGCCTGAAACCTTCGCGGACCGGGCCCGCGCCTGAAACCGATCAGCCTGTAGGAGCGAGGGGGACGCCCAGTCCTTGCTCGCGAACCCGCCCAGTTCGGCATTCCACTGCATGCGCCGACCCTGGCGGCGGATCGCGGGCGTGGCCGGTCCTGCAGGGCTATCCCAGCCCGATGGCTATTGCGCGGCGATAGCCGACGATGGGTATCGCTTCGCTCCACGCCATCCTACGTTCAACGATCCCTGCTCAAGTGGCGCGTAGCGCCGTATTCTGCGCCCTGTCGGCGGATAACCCGTTCCGGCTTATTCGCCCTACGTTGCGCGGGCCTTGCTACATCAACCGCGCCTTCAGCAACGGCCGCAGCAGGTAGTTCAGCACGCTGCGCTTGCCGCTGAGGATGTCCACCTCGGCGACCATGCCGGGGATGATCGGCAGTACCTCGCCGTTGCGCATCAGCTGGCTGCCGTCGGTCTTGATCAGCACCTGGTAGTAGTACTCCTTGCCGTGCACCGTATCTTCTTCGATCGTGTCGGCGCTGATCTGTTCCAGGGTGCCCTTCAGATCGCCGTAGATGCTGTAGTCGTAGGCGGTGATCTTCACCTTGGCCGGCATGCCCGGCACCAGGAAGGCGACGTCGCGCGGCTTGACCTTGGCCTCCACCAGCAGGCGCTCTTCCACCGGGATCACCTCCATGATCGGCTCGCCCGGCTGCACCACGCCGCCACGGGTGCTGATCAGCACGGTGTTCACCCGCCCGCGCACCGGCGAGAGGATTTCCGTGCGGCGCAGCTGGTCCTTGCGCTGCTGGACGATGGGTTCGATCTGTGCCAGCTGGGCCTTCTTCTCCTGGCGCTCGGTGTAGGCGTCCTGGAAGTAGGTGTTCTTGAGCTCGGTGAGCTTGCCGCTCAGGGTGGCGATGTCCTGGCTCAGCTTGAGCGCTTCCATCTGGCTCACCGCGCGACGTTCCACCAGCGGCTTGACCAGCGCCAACTGGCTCTGCGCCAGGCGGACCTGCTGCTGCAGCGAGCGGGTGTTTTCTTCGAGCTTTTCCCGCCGCGACTTGAACAGCTCGCGTTCGGAACGCGCCACCGGGCCGTCGGCGGGCATGCCGGCGGGGAAGACGATATGGTCCTGGCCCATCACCTCAGCGTCCAGCCGGGCAATGGCCGCACCCAGTACCTCGGCCTGGTTGGCCGCCTCCTGCCAGGAGGTCTCGAAGTGCGTGCGGTCCAGGCGCACCAGCGGCTGGCCGACCTGCACCAGCTCGCCCTCCTGCACCAACAGGCGGTCGAGGATGCCGCCTTCCAGGCTCTGGATCTTCTGCATGCGGCTGAACGGCACTACACGGCCATCGCCACGGGTGACTTCATCCAGCTGCGCCCAGGCGGCCCAGCCGATCGCGGCCACCAGGCTGAGCAGCAGCGCCCACAGCAGCGGCCGCGACACCGGGTGGCTGGAGGCGAGCAGCGGGTCCTGCAGCTCGCGGCGCAGGCGTTCGGCGGCGCGGGTGTCACTGGCCATGGGCGGCTCCTTCCTGTCCGGGATGCTGTCCGGGATTCTGTCCTGGGATATGTACGGTGCGATCCTTGACGATCTGGTCGAGGGTGCCGTCCATCACCACCTTGCCCTGGCTGAGCACCACGGCGCGGGTGGCCACGGCGAGCATGGTCTTCTTGTGGGTGGTCATCACCAGCGTGCGGCCTTCCAGCCAGCGCTGCAGATAGCCGATGACGTGCAGCTCGGTGCTCTGGTCGAAGCTCGCGGAGGGTTCGTCGAGCAGCACCACGGGCGGGTCCTGCAGCAGCACGCGGGCCAGCCCCACGGCCTGGCGCTGGCCGCCGGAGAGGCTGCCGTTGCCCAGCAGCGGCAGGTCCAGCCCCAGCGGATGGGAGCGGACGAAGTCGCCCAGGCCGACGCCATCCAGCGCCTCGAACATTTCCTCGTCGCTGATCGCCGCGCCTTCCAGGTTGAGGTTGTCGCGCAGGGTGCCGTAGAACAGCGCGACGTCCTGCGGCAGGTAGCCGATGTGGCGGCGGCGGTCGGACGGGTCGATCTGCGCGATGGCCACGTCGTCCAGCAGCAGGCGCCCGGCCTGCGCGTCGTAGAGCCCGGCGAGCAGGCGCAGCAGGCTGGACTTGCCGGCGCCGTTGCCGCCCAGCAGCGCGACGCGCTCGCCGGGGCGGATTTCCAGGGCGCTGATGTCCACCGCCGGCGGGTTCTCGCCGTGGGCCAGCTTCAGGCCTTCCAGGCGATAGTGGCCGGCGAGGCGTTCCTTGCGCACGAAGCGCTTGTCCAGCGGACGCTCCATCGGCGCCTGCATCATCTGGTCGAGCCCTTCCATGGCCACCTTGGTGTGCTGCCAGCGACCGAGGATGCCGGCCGCCTGGGACAGCGGCGCCACCGCGCGGGACGCAAGGATCGAGCAGGCCACCAGGGCACCGACGCTCAGCTCGCCCTCGCTGATGCGGTACACGCCGAACACCACCACGCCGACGTAGCACAGCTGCTGGACGATGCTCGCGCCGTAGGACAGCGCCGTGGTCAGCGTGTGGGTGCGCATGGCGTTGCCGGCCAGCTGCGCCGTGAGCGTCTCCCACAGGTGCAGGCAGCGGCCTTCGGCGCGGGTGGCCTTGACCGATTCGAGGTTTTCGATGGACTCCAGCAGGATGCCGTTCTTCACCGCGCCCTCGCGCAGGTTCTCCCGCGACAGCCGCGCCAGCTGGCGTTGGCAGAACAGCCCCGGCAGCAGCATCAGCAGCGCTGCCACCGCCGGCACCCAGACGATGTGGCCGCCGATCAGCGCGATGATCAGCAGGAACAGCAGCACGAAAGGCAGATCGCTGATCATCGCCGCGCTGGAGGCGGTGAAGAATTCGCGCACGCCTTCGAACTCACGCACCTGGGTGCTGAAGGCGCCCACCGAACCGGGCTTGGCCGCCAGCCGGGTATTGAGTACCCGCTCGAACAGCAGCGTCGACAGCTGCAGGTCGATGCGCTTGCCCATGGTGGTCAGCAGGTGGCCGCGCAACCCGCGCAGCACGCCTTCCAGCACGATGGCCAGGCCCACGCCGCTGGCCAGGATCCACAGTGTGTCCATGGCGGCGTTGGGCACTACGCGGTCATACACCTGCATGGCGAACAGCGCCGAGGCTATCGCCAACAGGTTCGCCATCATCGCCGCCATGGCCACTTCGAAGTAGGAGCGCCACAGCTGCCGCAACGGACCGAAGAACCAGTGTTGCGGCGCGCGCTTGGCGAAATCGCCGACGCGGCCGTCCGGCCGGTAGCGGCACTTGGCGAAGATCGCCACGCCGCTGTAGCGCTGTTGCAGTTCCGCCAGCGCAACGCGCTCGACGCCGCCGTCGCTGTGCGGCACCAGCACGCTGGCGACTTCGCCGTCATGCTCGCAGAGCACCAGGGTGCCGCCGTCTTCGAGCAGCAAGAGCGCCGGCAGCAGGTAGCTGTCCATCTTCACCAGGGCCAGGCGTTCGACCCGCGCGACGATGTCCGCGCGGCGCAGGGCGCGCGGCACGAAGCGCAGCGGCAGGCGGCCCTGGTGCAGCGGCATGCCCTCGCCCAGTTCGGCGAAGCCCAGCGGCCGGCCGATCTGCCGGCACAGCAAGGACAGGCCCTGGCGCAGCGGATCGGCCTCGGCTTCATGCTCCGCCAGCAGTACGACATTGTCGGCGTTCATCAGGAGGCTCCCGCGGCAAGGTGGTGTTCCAGCAGCGGCCCGAGCAGGCCGATCTGCGCGGCGGCGCGGTATTCCACGCGCTTGCGCTCGAAGCGCAGGTTGGCCAGCTGGCGCTCGGCCTCGAAGCGTTCGCGCTGCACGTTGAGCAGGTCGATCACGTCGCGCCGGCCGACTTCGAACTGGTCGCGGTAGACCCCGCTGACCTGGTCGGACTCCTGCACCTGCTGCACCAGCGAATCCTGGCGCCAGCGCAGGGTGTCGTCGGTGTCGAAGAGGGTCTGCAGCTTGCGCTTGATATCGCGCTGCATGGCATCGCGGGACCAGCGCGTGGCTTCCAGGTGCTGCTGGGCGGCGGTGGGCCGGCGGAAGTTGGACAGGCCCTCGAAGGTGTCCATGCGCAGGCGCAGCGACACCACCGAGTCGTTCTCCAGGCGCCCGCCGATCTCCCGGCGCAGGCTGGAGGCTTCCAGGTTCACCTGCGGCAGCAGCGAGGCTTTGCTTTCGCGCAGCTTGGCCTCGGCCACCTCGGCGTCCTCGGCGGCCTTGCGGTACAGCGGGCTGTCGACGATCAGGCGGTTCATGTCGTTGCCGGCGAGGTAGCGTTGCATGGACAGGGGCTCCGGTTCGGCGAGATCGGCCGGCGGCTTGCCGACCAGCACCTCGTACTGGTTGCGCGCGTCCTGCAGTGCGCCCTTCTCCAGGGCCAGCTGCTCCTGGGCGCGGGACAGCTCCAGGTTGGCGCGGTCCAGCTCGCTGCGGTCGGAGTAGCCATCGCCGCCGCGCGCCTGGGTCATCTCGCGGATGCCGCCCAGGCGCTGGATGTGCTCGCGCACCGTGTCGATGCGCGCCTGGGCGGCCAGCACGTCGAGATAGGTCTCGACGATGTCCAGCGCGGCATCCTCGCGGCTCACCAGCGCGGTTTCATCGAGCTGGCGGTGGGTGGCCTTGGCGCTGTCGACCTTGCTCTTCATCCGTCCCCAGTCGTAGAGCATCTGGGACGCGGTGAGGTCGTAGACCACCTCGCCGAAGTCGAACTCGTTGGGCCCGCCGGACATGCTCACCTGCGGGTAGTAGCCACCCTTGCTGATCTCTACGTCGGTCTTGCCGCGCTCGGCTTCGGCCACTGCCGCGCGGACTTCGGGATGGATGGCGAGGCCGGCACGCACGGCCTCCTCCAGTGTCTGCCCCTGGCCTGCTGCGCTTGCCAGCAGCAGGCCATACAACCAGGCGTTGCGTAGTGTCATGCAATTGTTTTCCTTGTTCAGGACACGACGACGTGGACGGTGTTCTCCTCCACCAGCAGCGTGGTGTTGCCAAAGGTATAGACGTCGTAGCTGACACCGCCATGCAGCTGGTTGACGCCAGTGTCCACCGCCCCTTTCACCGTGAGCGTGTCATTGGTGTCGCCGGTGATCTGCAGGACGTTGTTGGCATCGGTGACCGCATCCACCTGGGCGGCGGTCAGGGTCAGGCTGCTGGGCGCGGCATCGCCCTTGCCCAGGCTGATCCGTTCGATGTTGGTCATGGTCCCGGTGAACAGCGAGCCGTAGGTCAGGTTGATGCCGCTGTCGAGGATCACCGTGTCGAAGCCCGCACCGCCGTCGACGCTCTTGAAGGTGGTCGACTGCAACTGGATGGTGTCGTTGCCGTCGCCGGCCTGGACGATGTCGCCCGTGCCCACGTGGAGGAACAGGTCCGCCCCGGCGTTGCCGTAGAAGTGCTCGGTGCCGCTGGTGCCCATCAGCACATCGGCGCCGGCGGTACCGGTGACGCTGATCTCGCCCAGCGCCAGGCTGAGGCCGGATCCGGTCAGCGAGATGCCATAGGTCGCGCTGGCATGGCCGGCGGCGTCGTAGGCGATCAGGTTGATGCTCAACTGGCTGCCCAGGTTGAGCAGTTGGGTGACCGACAAGCCCAGTTGCGCCAGCAGGTCCGGTGCCAGCAGGTTGATGGTGAAGTGACCGGTGCTGTCGACGATCGGGTGCAGTGCGACGTTGAGCAGTGGCGTGATGATCTCTACGCCCAGGCTGCCACCGGCGATGGCCGTGCCACTGAGCCCCAGCACCGGCGGCAACAGGCCGACGGCAAGACCGAGGTTGCCGATGGTGACGGTGTTCTGGGTCAGCACGTTCTCCAGGTTGATGCCCACCAGGTTGCCAACGTTTCCCGCGGCGTCGCGGGCGCCGACGGTGACGCTGGCATCCAGCAGTTGGTCCCAGCTCATGGTGGTGGCCAGCCCGCTGAGCAGGTCAAGGGACGCTAGGCCGGCATTGTTCGCCGATACCTCGGTGTGCGAGACCAGCCCGAGCAGCTTGGCGTCCACCAGCAGGGTGCTGCTGGGCTCGGCAGCGATGGTCAGCAGGTTGCCTACCAGCGACAGCACCGGGTTGGCCGGGGCAATGGTGTCGAGGGTGAAGCCGGCCGGCACGGCAGTCAGGCCGCCATTGACGTCGGCGGTGATGGTCGCCGCGCCCTGCGGGATCACTCCGACTCCCGCTGTTGGCAGCACCGTGATCAGCGCCACCCCGGCGAGGATTTCCGCCGCGGTGAGCACGTGGCCCTGGCTGTAGGTGTAGCCGCCGGGGCCGTTGTAGGTCAGGGTCAGGGTCTGCCCTGCCCGCGCCCCGGCGGTCAGCCCGACGCGCACCTGGATGCCGTCGGCCAGCTCGGCCTTGTTGATGTAGCCGTCGGCGGCTTCGGCGATGGTCAGGACCGGCCGGGTGAGGTCCGGCGCCTGGATCTGGATCGCCGTGCCGACGTTGCCGGCGGCGTCCGAGGCGTTGACCGTGAGCAGCTGCCCGGCGGTCAGCGCCGGGCTGAGGTTGACGGTGAAGTTGCCGCTGCCGTTGGCCTGCACGGTGATCGGGTTGGCGCTGTCGCCGTTAATGATCACCTTCACCGTGCTGTTGGCTTCGGCGATGCCGGTGAGCACAGTACCGCTGGCGTTGACGCTCAGGCCGCTGGGGGCGACCGGCGCCACGCTGTCCACACTGACGGTGGTGGCGACGCTGACATTGCCGGCGGCGTCCTTGGCGGTGACGCTGACCTGGGTGTTGTTGGCCAGCGCCGTGCCCGGCGCGAAGCTCCAGTGCCCGGTGGCGTCGGCGGTGACCTGGGCGATGATCGCGCCACCGACCTTGAGGATGACTGTCGAGCCGATCTCCGCGGTGCCACTGAGCACGCTGCCATTGCTCGGCGAGACCACCGGTGCGGTCGGCGCCACGGCATCCACCGTGACGCTGGCGGCGACGCTGGTGTTGCCCACGGCATCGCGGGCCACCACGCTGACCTGGGTGTTGTTGGCCAGCGCGCTGCCGGGGGTGAAGCTCCATTGCCCGAGGGCGTTGGCCGTCACCTGGCCGATCACGGTACCGCCCACGCTGAGGATCACGGTGGCGCCCGCCTCCGCGGTACCGGCCAGCAGCGTGCCATTGCTCGGATTGATCACCGGCAGCGGCGGCGCGACGGCATCCACGGTGGTGGTGGCGGCGACCACGCTGACGTTGCCGGCGGCGTCCTTGGCCACCACGCTGACCACCACGCCGTTGGCGATCGGGGTAGTCGGGGTGAAGGTCCAGGCGCCATTGGCGCCGGCAGTGACCTGACCGAGCAGCGCGCCATTGGCACCACTGATGATCACCGTCGAATTGGCCTCGGCCGTACCGCTGAAGGTGACGCCATTGCTGGCAGCGACGATGGGGGTGTTCGGCGGGATGCGGTCCACGGTGACGCTGGCGGCGACGCTGGTGTTGCCTGCCGCGTCCCTGGCCACCACGCTGACCACCACGCCATTGAGCAGCGCCGTGCCAGGGGTGTAGCTCCAGTGCCCGCTGGCATCGGCGGTAACCGTGGCGATGGGCACGCCAGCCACGCTGAGGATCACGCTGGCGCCGGCCTCGGCGGTACCGGCCAGGGCGCTGCCGTTGCTCGGTGTCACCACCGGCACGGTAGGCGCCACGGAGTCGATCACCATGACTGCGGCGGCACTGAGGTTGCCGCTGCCATCGCGGGCCACCACGTTCAGCACGGTGCCGTTGGCCAGCGGCGTGCCGGGCGTGAAGCTCCAGCTGCCGTCCACGCCGGCAACGACCTGGCCGATGGGCGCGCCAAGGCTGTTGGTGATGAGGATGGTGGCGTTGGCTTCGGCAGTGCCGCTGATGACCGTGCCGTTGCTCGGCGTGATCACCGGGATGGCCGGCAGCTCGCTGTCCACCACCACGCTGACCGAAGGCCCGACGTTACCGGCGGCATCCCGCGCGCTGACCGAGACCTGCAGGCCATCGGCGACTGCGACGCTGGGGACGTACTGCCAGTTGCCGTTGGCGTCGACCTTCACTTCAGCCAGGACGGTGGCGCCCACGCGCAGGATGATCGTCGAGTTGGCTTCCGCGGTACCGGCGAACACCGCGCCATCGCTGGCCATCAGCGTCGGCACCAGCGGAGCGATGGCGTCGACGACGACATTGGTCACGCCGCTGACGTTACCGGCGGCATCGGCCGCCGTGACGCTGACCTGAACACCATCCCCCAGCGCCGTACCGGGCGTGAAGCTCCAGTGCCCGCTGGCGTCCGCGGTGATCGCCGCAATCACGACGCTGCCCACCTTGAGGGTTATCGAAGCATTGGCTTCCGCAGTGCCGCTGATGATCGAGCCATTGCACGGGTCGACGACCGGCGGATTGGGCGCCAGGGCGTCGACCACGGTGCTGGCCGGGCCGCTGGTGTTGCCGGCAGCGTCCTGGGCCACGGCGTTCACCGTGGTGCCGTTGGCCAGCGCCGGACTTGGCGCGAACTGCCAGTGGCCGGTGCCATCGACCTGGGCGGTGCCGATCAGGTTGCCGTTGCCGTCGCGCAGGATGATCGTCGCGTTGATCTCGCCGGTGCCGGCCAGGGCAGTGCCATTGCTGGGCTGGATGGTCGGCGTCGGCGGCGCGACGCTGTCGACCACGGTGGAGGCCGAGAGGCTGGTGTTGCCGGCGGCATCCCGCGCGACGACATTGACCGTGGTGCCATTGGCCAGCGCCGTGGCCGGGTTGAAGGTCCAGTGGCCGGTACCGTCGGCGGTCACCTGGCCGATGGCGTTACCGTTGCCATCGGTGAGGATGACGGTGGAGCCGGCTTCGGCAGTGCCGAGCAGGTGCGCGCCGTTGGTGGGGTTGATGGTCGGCTGCGGCGGCGCGACCGAATCCACGGTGGTGCTGGCCGCACCACTGGAGTTGCCGGCGGCGTCCCGCGCCACGGCATTGACCAGGGTGCCGTTGGCCAGCTGGCTGCCCGGCGTGAAACTCCAGCGCCCGGCGCTGTCAGCCGTGACCTGGCCGATGGGATTGCCGTTGCCATCGGTGAGGATGACGGTGGCGTTGGCTTCGGCAGTGCCGGCCAGGACCGTGCCATTGCTCGGGTTGATGGTCGGCGGGTTGGGCGCGACATTGTCGATGGTGGTGTTGACCGCACCGCTGGTGTTGCCGGTAGCGTCACGCGCCACGGCGTTGACCACGGTGCCGTTGGCCAGCGGGCTGGTCGGCGTGAAGCTCCAGGCGCCGCTGCCATTGGCGGTGGTCTGGCCGATCACATTACCGTTGCTGTCGGTGAGCAGCACGGTGGCGTTGTTCTCGGCAGTACCGTGCAGCTCGGTGCCATTACTGGCGGCGATGGTCGGCGGCGGCGGCGCCACCGAATCGATGGTGGTGCTGACACTGCCGCTGGTGTTGCCGGCGGCATCCTTGGCGACGGCGTTGACCACCGTGCCATTGGCCAGCGCCGGGCTGACCGCCAGACTCCAGGCGCCATTGCTGTCGGCGCGCACCTGGCCGATGGCGTTGCCATTGCCGTCGCTGAGCAGCACCAGCGAGCCGGCTTCGGCACTGCCGGTAAGCAGCGTGCCGTTGCTCAGGTTGATGGTCGGGTTCGCCGGGGCGCTGTTGTCCACCAGGGTGTTGACCGAAGAACTCTGGTTGCCGGCGGCATCCACCGACATCGCGTTGACCTGGGTGCCATTGGCCAGCGGCGCGGCGGGCGTGAAGCTCCACTTGCCGTTGCCATCGACGGTGACCTGGCCGATGGGGTTGCCGTTGCCATCGGTGAGCACGATGCTCGAACCGATCTCGCCGGTGCCGCTGAGCACTGCGCCGTTGCTGGGCAGGATGGTCGGCGTGGTCGGTGCGGTGGTGTCCACCAGCGTGCTGGCCGGGCCGCTGGTGTTGCCGGCGGCATCCTGCGCCACCGCGTTCACCGTGGTTCCGCCGAGCAGCGGCGGGTTCGCGGTGAAGCTCCACTGGCCGGTGCTGGCATCGGCGACCACCTTGCCGATGAGGTTGCCGTTGCCGTCGGTGAGAATGACCGTGGCGCCGCCCTCGGCAGTGCCGGTCACGACATTGCCATTGCTCGCGTTGATCTGCGGGTTGGCCGGCGCCACGGCGTCGACGACTGCCGTGGCCGACGCGCTGGCGTTGCCGGCGGCATCCACCGCCACGGCATTGACCACTGTGCCGTTGGCCAGTGCGGTGGCAGGGGTGAAGCTCCAGTGGCCGCTGGCATCGACACTGACCTGGCCGATCGGGTTGCCGCTGCCGTCGGTGAGGATCAGCGTACTGCTCGCTTCGGCGCTGCCGCTGAGGACCTGGCCATTGCTCGGCTCGATGGTCGGCGCGTTCGGCGCCACGGCGTCGACGGTGATGGACGTCTCGCCACTGACCAGCGCACCTTCCACCACGACGGCGGATATCTGCGTGCCGTTGGCCAACGGTATCGTGGGCAGCCAGGCCCAGTGGCCGGATGCATCAGCATTGGTCTCGAACAGCGTTGCGCCGTTGCTGTCGAGAATCCGCACCAGCGCGTTGGCCTCGGCGGTCCCGCTGATAAGGGTGCCGTTGCTGGGATCGATGATCGGCGCGCTCGGCAGCGTGCTGTCGATGACCGTGACGGCCGGCGTGCTGACGTTGCCCGCCGCATCGCGGGCCACCGCCACCACCTCGCTGCCGTTGCCCAGAACGCTGCCGGGGGTGAAGCTCCAGTGCCCGTTGCCATCAGCGGTCGCCTGGCCGATGGGGTTGCCATTGCCATCGGAGAGCAGCACCGTGCTGCCCGCCTCCGCTGTGCCGGTCAGCACTTCGCCATTGCTGACGCTGATGCTGGGTGCGGGCGGAGGAAGCGCATCGATGGTGACCGGCGTGGCGACGCTGACGTTACCGGCGGCATCCTCGGCCACCACCTGCAACTGGTCGCCATTGCCTGGCTGCGGTGAGGGTGTGAGCGTCCAGCTGCCATTGGTATCGGCCTGGACGCGGCCCAGTTCGACGCCGCCAAGGCTGACGATCACCGTGCTGCCGGCCTCGGCCGTGCCGCTGAGTGCGCTGCCGTTGCTCGGCGCGACCACGGGCGCCGGCGGTGCCACCGCGTCGATGACGATCGAGGCCACCGGGCTGGCGTTGCCTGCCGCATCCTGGGCGACCACGTCGATGCGGGTGCCATCGGCCAGCGGCGGGTTCGGCACGAAGGTCCAGTTGCCACTGCCATCGGTGGTCGCCTGGCCGATCAGCACGTTATTGGCGTACACCAGGGTGATGGTGCTGCCGATCTCGGCGGTGCCGTGCAGTTCGATGCCGTTGCTCGGGTCGATGGTCGGGGTGATCGGCGGCGTCGAGTCGATCACCACACTGGCGCTGCCACTGGTATTGCCGGCGGCATCCTGCGCCACCGCGGTGACGGATGCGCCATTGGCGATCGGCGAGGCGCTGGTGAAGGTCCAGTGGCCATCGGCGTTGACCACCGCGCGGCCGATCTCGCCGCCGGGCCCACTGAGGATCACCGTGGCGCCAGCCTCGCCGGTGCCGCTGAAGGTGCTGCCGGCGCTCGGGTCGATCTGCGGAGCGGGCGGCGCGAGGCTGTCGACGCTGCCATTGACCACCGGCGTGGTATTGCCGGCGGCGTCGGTGGCCTGCACCGAGATGGCGCTGCCGTTGGCCAGCGGGGCGCCCGGCGTGTAGCTCCAGTGGCCGTTCTGGTCCACCACCACGCGCGCCACTTCGCTGCCGCCGACGCTGACGATGACGGTGCTGCCGATCTCGCCAGTACCGCCGAGCACCGTGCCATTGCTCGGATCGAGGGTCGGCGTGGTGGGCGCTGCGGCGTCGACGGTGAGTTGCACCGGCGCAGCCTGGTTGCCGGCGGCGTCACGGGCGACGATGGTCACCACGGTGCCGTCGGCCAATGCCTGGTTGGGGGTGAAGGTCCAGTTGCCGCCCGCTCCGACCACCAGTTGGCCAAGGGAGTTGCCGGCAGCGTCGGTGAACACCAGCGTGCTGCCCTCCTCCCCGGTGCCGGTAATGACGGCGCCGTTGCTGGGTGCTGCCACCGGCGCCGTGGGCGCGGTGCTGTCGACGATGGTGCTGGTGCCGTTGCTGGGGTTGCCGGCGGCATCGGTCGCCACCACGGTCACGCCGGTGCCATTGGGCAACGGTGTTGCCGGGGTGATGCTCCAATGGCCGCTGCCATCGGCCGTGGTTTGGCCGACCGGGTTGCCATTGCCATCGGTCACGGTGACGGTGCTGCCCGGCTCCGCGGTGCCGCTGATGCTGGTGCCATTGCTGGGATTCACCACCGGGTCGGCCGGCGGCGTGCTGTCCACGGTCACCGTGGTGGTGCCGCTGCGGTTACCCGCCGAGTCCACCGCGACGATGCTCAGCGTCGTGCCGTCGGGCAGCGGGCTGCTGGGCGTGTAACTCCAGGTGCCGTTGGCGCCCACCGGGACTTCAGCGATCACCTGGCCGTTGGCGGAGATCACCACCACCTGGGCGTTGGGCTCGGCGGTGCCACCCAACTCCGTACCGGAGCTGGGGGTGACCACCGGCGCAGCCGGCGGCTGGGCATCCACGGTGACGGCCGCCGTGATGCTGGAGTTGCCGGCGGCGTCCACCGCCTGCGCCGAAATCTGCGTGCCGTTGGGCAGCGCCGGCTGCGGCGCGAAGCTCCAGTGGCCGCTGCCGTCGGCGGTCACCTGGCCGATCACGTTGCCGCCCGCATCGCGCAGGATCACGGTGGCGCCCACCTCGGCGGTGCCGGTGAACAGCTGGCCGTTGCTCGGATCGATCACCGGCGTCGGCGGCGGCACCGAGTCCACCGTGGTACTGGCAATGGGGCTGGTGTTGCCCGCTGCATCGGTGGCGGTGACGTTAACCACGGTGCCGTCAGGCAGCGGCGCGGCGGGCGTGTAAGTCCACTGGCCGCTGCCATTGGCCGTGGTCTGGCCGATGGGGTTGCCGTTGCCATCGGTGAGGTTCACTGTCGAGCCGGCCTCGGCGCTGCCGCTCAGGCTGGCGCCGGTGCTGCCGTTGACGCTGGGCGGCGGCGGCGCGACGGCGTCCACCGTGCCATTGACCGGCACGCTCTGCTGGCCGTTCGACGGGTCGACCGCGACCACCTGGTACTGGGTGCCGTCGGGCAGCGGCGAATCGGGGGTGACCGTCCAGTGGCCATCGCCATCGGCGGTGGTCTGGCCGATCACGTTGCCATTGCTGTCACTGACAATGATCTCGTGGTTCGGCGCGGCGGTACCGCTGATGGTTTCGCCGTTGCTCGGTGTCGGGTTCGGTGGCGCGGTAAGGCTGTTGTCCACCGTGGTGGTGCTCTCCGCCCCGGTGTTGCCGGCCGCATCGCGCACCACGAAGTGCAGCACGAAGCCGCTGGGCAGGCGTTGGGCAAAGGTGAAGGTCCAGACGCCGTTGCTACCCACCGCCGCATCGCCCAGCCAGTCGCCCTGGGCGTCGAAGATCATCACGGTACTGCCCGGCTCGGCGGTGCCCGAGACCTGGTCGCCGTTGCTCGGGTCGGGATCGGCCATGCCCGGCGGCTGCGAGTCCACCACGGTCTGCGCCGGCTGGCTGGTGTTGCCGGCGGCGTCGGTGGCCGTGGCGCGCACCTGGGTGCCGTTGTCCAGCGGGCTGGCGGGGGTGAAGCTCCAGTGGCCGCTGCCGTCGGCGGTGACCTGGCCGATGGGGTTGCCGGCACCGTCGGTGAGGGTCACGCGGGCATTGGCCTCGGCGCTGCCTTCGAGCACGCTGCCGTTGCTGGCGTCGATGGTCGGCGCGGCGGGTGCCTGGTTGTCCACCGTGGTGCTCGCCGGGCCGCTCTGGTTACCGGTGGCATCGACGGCGACCGCCGATACCGGGGTGCCATTGGCCAGCGGCGTGGCCGGCGTGAAGCTCCATTGCCCGGTCACTGCGTCGGCCGTGACCTGGCCAATCACGTTGCCGGAGGCATCCTTGAGGATCACCGTGGCGCCGGCTTCCGCCGTGCCGGTGAAGGTCACGCCATTACTGGCGTTGAGCACCGGAGCGGCCGGCGCTGCGGAATCCACGATGACGCTGGCGGGGCCGCTGGTGTTGCCGGCGGCGTCCTGGGACACGGCGTTGACCACAGTGCCATTGGGCAGCGCGGTTGCCGGAGTGAAGCTCCAGTGGCCGCTGCCGTCGGTGGTGACGGTGCCCAGCGGGTTGCCGTTGCCATCGGTGAGGATCACCTTGGCGCCAGCCTCGGCGGTGCCGCTCACGGCGCTGCCATTGCTCAGGTTGACCACCGGCGCCGGTGGCGCCACAGCGTCAACGGTAGTGGTCACCGTCGCACTCTGCGCGGAGCCGCTGGTAGCCACTGCATTGATCACCGTGCCATTGGCCAGCGGCACGCCCGGAGTGAAGCTCCAGTGTCCGCTGCCATCGGCGGTGACCTGGCCGATGGGGTTGCCGTTGCCGTCGGTGAGAGTGACCGTTACCCCTGCCCCGGCAGTACCGCTGATGACCGAGCCGTTGCTCGGGTCCAGCACCGGTTGCGCGACGACACCCGAATCCACGGTGACCTGCGCTGGCTGGCTGACGTTGCCCACGGCGTCGGTCGCGGTGACTTTCACCACCGTGCCGTTGGGCAGCGGCGAGCTGAAGCTGAACTGCCACTGGCCGCTGCCATTGGCAGTGGTCTGGCCGATCACCTGGCCGGCAGCGTTGAGCAGCAGGACGGTGGCGCCGGCCTCGGCGCTACCGCTGAACAGCTCGCCGTTGCTCGGATTGATGGTCGGCGTACCGGGTGCCTGGGCATCCACAGTGGTCTGCGCGGCGCCGCTGGTGTTGCCGGCAGCGTCCTGCGCCACCACCTTGACGATGGTGCCATTGGCCAGCGCGGCACTGGGCGTGAAGCTCCAGTGGCCGCTGCCATCCGCCGTGGTCTGGCCGATGGCGACACCGGCACCGTTGGTGATGATCACCTTGGCATTGGCTTCCGCCGTGCCGCTGAGCACCTGGCCGTTGCTGGCTGCCACGGTCGGCGCATCCGGCGCAATGGCGTCGACGGTGACTTGGGCCGCCTGGCTTTCGGTACCGCTGCCATTCACCGCGGTGGCCTTGACCACCGTGCCGTTGGCCAGCGGCGCACCGAGGGTGAAGCTCCAGTGGCCGGAGCCGTCCGAATGGGTCACACCGATCAGGTTGCCGCTGGCATCGAGCACGCGGATGGTCAGGTTGGCCCCGGCAGTGCCGCTGACCACGCTGCCATTGCTCGGGTCGATCACCGGCGGCGCAACCACCGACGCATCCACCGTGGTGGTAGCCGCGCCGCTGGTATTGCCTGCTGCGTCGGTGGCGGTGGCGTTGACCACGCTGCCATTGGGCAGCGGGCTGCTCGGGGTGTAGGTCCAGTGGCCGGTGTTCGGATCGGCGGTGACCTGGCCGATGGGCTGCCCTGCCCCATTGGTCAGGGTCACGGTGCTGCCCGGCTCGGCGGTACCGTTGAGCACACTGCCGTTGCTCGCATCGATAGTCGGCGCAGCGGGCGCCTGGGCATCCACGGTGGTCTGCGCGGGCTGGCTGGTATTGCCGGCCGCGTCCTGTGCGACCACCTTCACCACCGTGCCATCGGGCAACGGCGCGCCCGGGGTGAAACTCCAGTGACCGTTGCCGTCAGCGTTGACCTCGCCGATGGGGTTGCCGTTACCGTCGGTGATGATCACCTTGGCGTTGGCCTCGGCGGTACCGATCAGTTGGTGGCCATTGCTGGCGTCCACCGTCGGCGCCGGCGGGGCCACGGAATCCACGGTGATCTGCGCAGGCTGGCTCTGGCCCCCCGCAGCATTCTCGGCGATGGCCTTCACCACGGTGCCGTTGGGCAGCGGCGATGCCGGGGTGAAGCTCCAGTGCCCGCTGCCGTCCGAGGTGGTCTGGCCAATGGGGTTGCCGTTGGCATCCTGCAGGATGATGGTCAGGTTGGCGCCAGCGGTGCCCTGGATCAGCGTCCCATTGCTGGGGTCGATCAGCGGTGCGGCAACGATGCTGGAATCGACGGTGACCGGGGTCGGCAGGCTGACGTTGCCGGCGGCGTCCATCGCTATGACGTTCATCTGCGTGCCGTTGGGTAGCGGCGTGGTCGGGGTGAAGCTCCACTGGCCGCTGCCATTGGCGGTCGCCTCGCCGATCAGATGGCCATTACCGTCCAGCAGACGGACGGTGGAATTGGGCTCGGCGTTGCCGCTGAACACTTCGCCGTTGCTCGGGTTGACCGTAGGCGCATTGGGCGCCACGGCATCGACGGTGGTCTGCACCGGCGCGCTGGTATTGCCGGCGGCGTCCTGGGCCACCACTTTCACCACGGTGCCATTGGCCAGCGGCGAGGAAGGCGCGAAGCTCCAGTGGCCGCTGCCGTCGGCTGTGGCCTGACCGATGGGATTGCCATTGCCGTCGGTGATGATCACCTTGGCATTGGCCTCGGCGGTGCCGGACAGGCTGTGGCCGTTGCTCAGCTCCACCGTGGGCGCCGGCGGCGCCACGCCGTCTACCGTGATGCTGGTGGGCCCACTGACGCCCTGCGGGCCGCGGGCGACCGCCGTCACCACGGTGCCGTCTGGCAGCGGCGTGAACGGAGTAACGCTCCAGCGGCCGTCGCCACCGACCACGGCAACGCCGATCAGCGTGCCCTGGGCGTTGCTCAGGTACACCGTGGTGCCCAGGGTACCGGTGCCCTGCAGCAGGTGGCCGTTGCTCGGGTCGATCACCGGAGCTGGCAGGTTCGCATTCGGCGCGTTGACATAGGCGATCTGGCTGGCATTGCCGGCGGCGTCGCGGACGATGATCGACACGATCTGCCCAGCCGGCAGCGGCGAGTTCAGGGTGATGCTGAAATGGCCATCCGGTCCCACCTGCACGGTGAGATCAGGCACGCCGTCGTTGTTCAGGTCGATGGACAGCGAGCTGCCCGCCTCCGCCACGCCGCTGAGGGTTTCGCCGTTGGCGCTGATCGCCAGGTCCTGGGCGGCAGCCGGCGGGCTGGTATCGGGCGCGCTGATCACGGTGGCCGCGCTGGTATTGCCGGCCGCATCGGTGGCGGTTACCGAGACACTCTGGCCGTCGTTCACCGGCGTTGGCAGGCTGATCTGGAAGTGCCCGTCGGAACCGGCGACACCGGTGGCATCGGCAATGCCATCGCCGTTGGTATCCACCTTCACGGTGGAACCCGGTTCGGCGCTGCCGCTGATGGTATGGCCATTGTCGGAGAGGGTCACATCGCTGGGCGCACCGGGTGCGCTGGTGTCCGGCGCGGTGACGCTGACACCGCTGCTGGACGAACCGCCATTGGGATTGCGCACGGTCACGGTAGCGTTTTCACCGTTGCTCAGCGGCGGATTGAGCGGGATCTGGAAGTGGCCGTTGCCATCGACCGGCGCGCTGTAGTCGGGTTTGCCATCGCCATTGACGTCCACTTCGACCGTGCTGCCCGGCTTGGCCTGTCCGCTGATCGAAGTGCCGTCCGGGCTGATGGTCACGCCGCTGGCCGGGTCGGGGGGCGGGTTGCTGCTGCCACCGCCGCCGCCACCTCCGCCACCGCCACTGCTGGCGATGGCGGCGCCACCTGCGATCACCGCTGCGCCGGCCAGGATGGTCCCGGCCACGCCCAGGCCGGCGATGCCACCGGCGGCCCCAGCGGCTCCCACTCCGGCGGCCGCTTCGGCACCGGTGAGCGACTCGAAACCGGCATCGATTGGCGCCTGGGCATAGGTGGGTACCAGCAGGCCGTCAGCGGCGACCTGGTCCAGTTCGGTCACCACCAGGTCACCGTTCTCGTCCACCAGGTAGAGCTGGCTGGGCGGCTGGCCCTCGGCGAAGAAGTTGGCGATGCGCACGGTCTCGCCATCCTTGAGCTGGACCAGCAGATCGGCGCCGACCTGCTGGTAGCTGGCGACCGCATCGGAGGTCACATTCAGGGCGACGTTGCTCGCCTGGTTGAGAACGATGCTGCCATTGACCGTCTGCTGGGTGCCCGTGGCCACCTGCACTTCAGACGCCACGACCTTCGCCTGGATCGCCATGCTCACTTCCCTCTGGCCAGTACAACCGTTGTTGTTTGTTTATGGCCTGAAAGAAATAGCAGCTTCTCCGAAGTGCGCCGGAAATGCGAAAAATCGACCTCGACGAAGGGTTTAGTAGAAAGGTAGTAATGCTCGGAATTACGGGAAAGTTCAGAAACTTTGGCGCAACGGCAGATAGCCGTGGCATTTCACGATCCAGTATTTATCGACAATTAATTGACAGCTAGCCGAGGCAGCGTCATTCCCGCGTTCAACTTTACACCAGGCAATTCTCTATTCGGATCACAACGTCCGACGGGCCATATGACAATATTCAGTCACAGGGGCGCTGATATCCGATAACTGACATGGGCGTAGGCAAAGGCTTACAAAATAACCGTTCGTCGGATATTTCGATCGGAGCTTTCCTGTCGGGCCAGTCAGCCATGGCAGAACGCCATCCTGCCGGCGATCCCCATGCCAGAGCGCAGCGGCAGATTGAAACGGGCAACCTGCAGCTGCGCAGGTAAATCCGTAGCTTTGCAGCCACCCCCTCAACGCACGAGATGCCTGCTCCCGGTCAATCCTTGCGATTGCGGGCGAAAAAGTGCTCTACGGAGTATTCGCAGCGCGGACCGTTAGTTGCAGTAATCCGGCAGCGGAATATCAGTGAAAGCGGTCCGGCGATTGGCAATAACCAGGATGACCAGGGGCCACGGAAGCCAAACCAAAGTTGGGGAGAAAGGCTGCGCTGTAACCGAGGAAGAATGATCCCGAAGCCGGCGGACGATATCCGGCCTCGGGATACACCCGATCAATAAGACAACTTACAGCGCCATATCACGGGAAGCCTTCTCCACGACTGGAGCGGCGGTAGCGGAGTTCACTGGCGCTGTCGACTCGATGGCCGGCGGCGGGTCCAGTTGCAGCACCTTGGCGGTATAGCTCCACTCCTCGAAGGTCTTCTCCGGGTTGTCGTTGAGCTTGCTGCCGTAGCTGGGAACGATCTGGTGCACCTTGGCCTGCCATTCGGGGGTGGCGAGCTTGTCCTTGAACACCTTCTCCAGCACGTTGAGCATGATCGGCGCGGCGGTGGAGGCGCCCGGCGAGGCGCCCAGCAGGCCGGCGATGCTGCCGTCTGCGGAAGCGACGATCTCGGTGCCGAGCTTCAGCACGCCGCCCTTGTCGGCGTCACGCTTGATGATCTGCACGCGCTGGCCGGCCTGCCACAGACGCCAGTCCTCGGCTTTGGCTTCCGGGAAGTACTCGCGCAGGGCGGCGAGGCGGTCATCGTCGGAGAGCATCAGCTGGCCGGCCAGGTATTCCACCAGCGGGTACTCGTCGATGCCCACGCGGGTCATCGGCCAGAAGTTGTGCGTGTTGGTGCTGGACAGCAGGTCGAGGTACGAACCTTCCTTGAGGAACTTGGTGGAGAAGGTGGCGAACGGCCCGAAGAGGATCACGCGCTTGCCGTCGAGCACGCGGGTGTCCAGGTGCGGCACGGACATCGGCGGCGCGCCGACCGAAGCCTTGCCGTAAGCCTTGGCCAGGTGCTGCTGGGCAATGGTCGGGTTCTCGGTGACCAGGAACGAACCACCCACCGGGAAGCCGGCGTATTCCTTGGCTTCCTCGATGCCGGATTTCTGCAGCAGACGCAGCGCGCCGCCGCCGGCGCCGATGAAGACGAACCTGGCGTCGGTCTCGCTGACGCTGCCGTCCTTGAGGTTCTTGTACTCGACGCGCCAGGTACCGTCGTCGTTGCGGGTGATGTCCTCGACTTCACTGGAGAGCTTCAGGCTGAAGTTCGGCTGGCTCTGCAGGTGCGCGGCGAACTGGCGGGTGATCTCGCCGAAGTTCACGTCGGTGCCGATGGGCGTCCAGGTGGCGGCGATCTTCTGCGCAGGGTCGCGGCCCTGCATCATCAGCGGCACCCACTTGGCGATCTGCGCCGGGTCTTCGGAGTACTGCATGCCGCGGAACAGCGGGCTCTGCTGCAGCGCTTCATAACGCTTCTTGAGGAAGGCGATGTTGTCGTCGCCCCAGACGAAGCTCATGTGCGGGGTGGTGTTGATGAACGAGCGCGGGTTCTTCAGTACGCCGTTCTGCACCTGCCAGGCCCAGAACTGCCGGGAGATCTGGAACGACTCGTTGATCTCCACCGCCTTGGCGATAGTGACGTTGCCGTCCTTGTCCTCGGGGGTGTAGTTCAGCTCGGCCAGGGCAGAGTGGCCGGTGCCGGCGTTGTTCCAGCCGTTGGAGCTTTCCTGGGCAACGCCGTCCAGGCGCTCGACCATCTCCATCGACCAGCCCGGTTCCAGCTCGTTGAGCCAGACGCCCAGGGTGGTGCTCATGATGCCGCCGCCGATCAGCAGCACGTCGACTTTCTTGGTTTCCGCGAACGCGGGCGCGCAATTCACTGCCAGAGCGAGGCCCAGCAGCGGCCCGCTAACTTTCTTGATCATCGAAAGGATTTCTCGTCGTTAGGGCTTGGCCTTTCCCACCAGCGTCATTCAGCGTGAAGGCCAGGCCCCACGCACGAAGCGCGAACGATGGGCAAGGCGACAGATGACGAGGATGAGTCGGGACTCAGTTCCCTCCTCCGCCGGCTCTGGGGCCTGCTTGATGGAATGAGGGACGTCCTGCGCAGAGAGGCTTTTGTTGTTGGAAGAATGCATGGTCTGCTGAAACGTTTGTGCATTCTATAGAAAGCCGCCTGTATCACCAACCATGGCAGTCAACTATCGACTGGCCGGTTCGCCTGCAAGCCGTTTCGTCTTGTTTCACTGCAGGCTTCCCGGCGTGCGTAGGAGCGGACTCCGTCCGCGATGGTCCGGCCGTGCTTCCTTCGCTTATCGGAGCGACGTTTGATCGATCGCGGACGGAGTCCGCTCCTACGTCCATGAGAAACCCGCTGCGCACCAAATCGTTACCGAAGCGCCCCATGACCTCGCATTCGTCTCCCTTGCCGTTACCGTTTCGCCCCATCGCACACCGGCTCCGACTCCACACTTTCTGCCCCCGCCTGCTCTATTTCGGCCAACTTGAATCATTTCGCCATCATTGGCACGGCACCTGCTTAATTGCATGCATGGATAATTGGATCCAAAAATCCACGAGGAACACCCCATGCGCCTGGTACCCGCTGCCCGCCCGCCGATGAGCGCCGAAGACGAGGCCTACGACTACCTCCTGCAGGCCATCTGCACCGGCCGCTACAGGACCGGCGACCGCCTGGTGGCCGAGGACATCGCCAGCGAGATCGGCATGAGCCGCATGCCGGTGCGCGGCGCCTTCAAGCGCCTGGATGCCGAGGGGCTGGTGACCCTGCGGCCGAACCGCGGCGCCATCGTCAGCGGCCTGAACATCGAGGAGATGCGCGAAGTCTTCGAGATGCGCAGCGCCCTGGAAGGCCTGGCCATCCGCATCGCCGTGCCGCAACTGACGGACCGCGATCTATCCCGCCTTGAGCGCATGCTCGACGAGATGGACGACTACCGCGACGACAGCGCCGAATGGGTCAGCCGCCACCGCGCCTTCCACGAGTACCTCTGCAGCCTCGCCAAGCGCCCGCGCCTGCTGCGCCAGATCACCGCGCTGTACTCGGTGATCGAGCCGCACATGCGCCTGTGGCTGCGGCACGTCGACAAGCCCATGAGCGCCCGCGAGGAGCACGCGGTGATCCTCGATGCCCTGCGCTCGGGCGATGCCCGCGAGGCCGAGCGGGTGATCTGCGACCACATCGAGGGGACGATTCCCTCGCTGGCGAAGTTTCTGGAGGCGCAAGCCACCTGAAAGCGTGCCACCCACGCGCCATCCACCCAAACGCAATCCACGAAGCAGCGAATCGAAGCAACGGGCGCCTAGACCCGTACTTCTGTGTCCCTGAACTGCCCCTGGCAACCCCACCCCGGAGAGCAACATGTTCGAACGCAGGATCCCGCAGTGCCTTCTCGCCCTTTGCCTGGCCGCCCCGCTGGCGCACGCCGAGGTGAAGATTCCCGATCGCTTGCAGAACGCCAGCAAGGTGACCTTCTGCGGCGGCATGGATTCCCCGCCCATGGGTTTCTATGACGCCAACCAGAAGCTCACCGGGGTCACCATCGACCTGGGCGAAGCCATCGCCAAGCGTCTGGGCGACAAGAAGATCGACTGGCGCATCACGCCGTTCTCCGGGCTGATCCCGGCGCTGCTGGCCGGCCAGTGCGACATGCTGGTGGACCAGCTGTTCGACAAGCCCGAACGGCGCGAAGTGATCGACATGGTCAACTACATGTACTCCAGTCAGGCCGTGGTGGTCGGCAAGGGCAACCCCGAGGGCATCCGCAGCCTGGACGATCTGTCCGGCAAGAAGGTCGCGGTGCTCAACGGCTCGACCATCCGTACCCTGCTGGACGCCCATAACGAGAAGCTGACCAAGGCCGGCAAGCCGCCGATGAAGGTGGTGGTCTACAACACCGACACCGACGCCTTCCAGTCCCTGCGCATCCGCCAGACCGACGCCTACGGCACCACCGTGGAAACCGCCGGCTACTACCAGAGCATGGCGCCGGACCTGTTCGAGATCGGCGTGCCGGCCTTCGCCCGCATCCTCACCGGCCTGGGCATCCGCAAGGAAGACAAGCAGCTCAGCGAGGCCGTCACCCAGATCATCAAGGACATGCAGGCCGACGGCAGCTACGCCGCGCTCCTGGCCAAATGGCACATCGAAGGCGACAAACTGGACTGAGGTAACGAGCCATGAACTTCAGTTGGGACGTTTTCTGGCAATACCTGCTGCGGCCGAGCGACATCTACCTCTACGGCCTCTGGCTGACGTGCGTGATCGCTGTCAGCGCGATGCTGCTGGGCTGCGTGCTCGGACTGCTGGCGGCGCTGATGCGCCTGTCGACCAACCCGCTGCTGCAGCACCCGGTGCGCTTCTACGTGTGGCTGATGCGCGGTACGCCGCTGCTGGTGCAGATCGTCTTCCTCTACACCGCACTGGCCGCCGGCGGCCTCTTCCGCTTCGAGGACCTGGACCTGGGGCTGTTCATCCTGCCCGGTAACATCCAGGCGGCGATCATCGCCCTGGGGCTCAACGAAGGCGCGTACATGGCCGAGATCATCCGCGCCGGCATCGGCGCGGTGGACAAGGGCCAGTACGAGGCCGGCAGGTCCCTGGGCATGACCTTCCCCAAGCTGATGCGCCGCATCGTGCTGCCCCAGGCCTTCCGCGTCATCGTTCCGCCGCTGGGCAACGAGTTCAACGTGATGCTGAAGAACACCACGCTGGTCAGCGTGATCGGCGTGCAGGAGCTGCTGCTGAGCACCCAGATGGTCACCTCGGCGACCTTCCGCGTGTTCGAGCTTTACCTCGTCGTGGCGATCTACTTCCTCGCCCTGACCACCCTGTGGGGCTTCTTCCAGCGCTGGCTGGAAGTGCGCTTCGGCAAATCCGACGGCCAGCCCGCGGCACCGAACCGGATGTTCGGCCGGCAGGCGATGAAACTGCTGAGGGGGCGTTGAAATGATCCCGGACATGAAAGACGTGGTGATCCAGGCCCGCGACGTGCACAAGGCCTTCGGCGAGCTGGAAATCCTCAAGGGCGTCTCCCTGGAAGTACGGCGTGGCGAAGTGGTGGTACTGATCGGCGCCTCCGGCTCGGGCAAGACCACCTTCATCCGCTGCATGAACCACCTGGAAGACATCCAGGGCGGCAGCATCCGCGTCAACGGAGAACTGATGGGCTACCGCGAGCGCCCCGACGGCAAGCTGGTGCGCGACTCGGAAAGCAACATCGCCCGCCGCCGTCGCGACATCGGCATGGTGTTCCAGCGTTTCAACCTGTTCCCGCACATGACCGTGCTGGAGAACATCATCGAAGCACCGACCCAGGTGCTCGGCGTGCCCCGAGGCGAGGCGCTGGACCAGGCACGCCGGCTCCTGGCACGGGTGCGCCTGTCGGACAAGGCCGAGCACTACCCCGGCCAGCTCTCCGGCGGCCAGCAGCAGCGCGTGGCCATCGCCCGCGCCCTGGCGATGAAGCCCCAGGCCATGCTCTTCGACGAACCCACCAGTGCGCTGGACCCGGAAACCGTCGGTGAAGTGCTGCAGGTGATGAAGGAGCTGGCCGACGAAGGCATGACCATGGTGGTGGTTACCCACGAAATGGGCTTCGCCCGCGAAGTGGCTGACCGCGTGGTGGTGCTGCACCAAGGCGAACTCATCGAGGAAGGCCCGCCAGCGCAGGTCTTCGGCAATCCGCATCACCCGCGCACGCGGGAATTCCTCAGCCGCGTTCTCTAGCAACGTCATTTGAAGACCACAAGGACAAGTCATGCGTAAACGCGTTCTGTTCGCCAGCACCCTCACCCTCCTCGCCTGCGCCACCGCCGCCCAGGCCGACGACAAGCTGGTGCGCTTCTACAACTGGTCCGACTACATGGGCCCGGACACCCTGAAGAACTTCGAGAAGGACAGCGGCATCAAGGTCCAGTACGACGTCTTCGACACCAACGAGATGCTCGAGGCCAAGCTGCTTTCCGGCCACTCGGGCTACGACCTCGTGGTGCCGTCCAGCCAGTTCCTCACCAAGCAGATCAACGCCGGCGTCTACCAGAAACTCGACCGCTCGCAGCTGCCCAACTGGAAGCACCTCGACCCGCGCCTGATGAAGCGCCTGGAAGCTGCCGATCCGGGCAACCAGTACGCCGTGCCCTACATGTGGGGTACGGTCGGCATCGGCTACAACTACGACAAGGTCAAGGCCGCCCTGGGTGACAACGCCCCGCTGGACTCCTGGGACCTGATCTTCAAGCCGGAGAACCTGGCCAAGCTGCACGGTTGCGGGGTCGCCTTCCTCGATGCACCAGTGAAGATC
Organism: Pseudomonas nitroreducens; assembly: GCF_014204515.1. Lineage (GTDB taxonomy): Bacteria > Pseudomonadota > Gammaproteobacteria > Pseudomonadales > Pseudomonadaceae > Pseudomonas > Pseudomonas nitritireducens_A. The sequence continues at coordinate 36,711 of NZ_JACHLI010000031.1, forward strand.
ATCCCGCAGGCGCTGCACTACCTCGGCCTGGACCCGAACAGCACCAACCCGGACGACTACACCAAGGCCTCCGCCCTGCTGCAGAATCTTGCCCCGTCGATCACCTACTTCAACTCCTCCAAGTACACCACCGACCTCGCCAACGGCGATATCTGCGTGGCGGTCGGCTACTCCGGCGACGTGATGCAGGCGCAGACCCGCGCCCAGGAAGCCGGCAAGAAGATCGACGTGCGCTACGTGATCCCCAAGGAAGGCGCCAACCTGTGGTTCGACATGCTCGCCATCCCGCGTGACGCGAAGAACCCCAAGGGCGCCCACGCGCTGGTGAACTACCTGCTGCGCCCGGAAGTGATCGCCCCGGTCAGCGACTACGTCGGCTACGCCAACCCCAACCCGGACGCCACGCCGCTGCTCGATGCGAAAGTACGTGACAACCCCGGCATCTACCCCAGCGACGCGGTGATCGAGAAGCTCTACGTCTCCGCCGACCTGCCGCCGAAGATCCAGCGCGTGATCACCCGCGAATGGACCCGAATCAAGACTGGCCAATGACCTTCGAAGAGCCCTGCCATGCTTAAGTTTTCCGCTCATGAGTACCCCTACGCCTCCCAGCGCCAGAGCGTGTTCGCCCGCAACGGCATGGTCGCCGCCTCGCAGCCCCTGGCTGCCGAGGCCGGCATCGCCATGCTGCGTGCCGGCGGCAACGCCATCGACGCCGCCGTCGCCACCGCCGCCGCGCTGACCGTGGTCGAACCCACCGGCTGCGCCATCGGCGGCGACGCCTTCGCCCTGGTCTGGGTCAAGGACCAGCTGCACGGCCTGGACGCCAGCGGCCATGCGCCGGCTTCCATTTCCATCGACAAGGTGAAAGCCGCTGGGCACGACAAGATGCCGGTGCACGGCTGGCTGCCGGTCACCGTGCCGGGCATTCCCTCGGCCTGGGCCGAGCTGTCCGCGCGCTTCGGCAAACTGCCCTTCGCCGACCTGCTGCAGCCCGCCATCGCCCTGGCCCGTGACGGCTTCCCGGTATCCCCGGTGGTCGCCCACCAATGGGAAATCGCCCGCCGCGAATACCAGCAGAGCCGCGCCGCTGTGCCGGCCCTGGAAACCTGGTTCGACACCTTCACCATCGATGGCGAGGCACCGCGCGCCGGCCAGCTGTTCCGCAACCCGGCCCAGGCGAAAACCCTCGCCGAGCTGGCCGAGACGAAGTGCGAAAGCTTCTACCGCGGCGCCATCGCCGAGCGCCTGGCCGCCCACTCCGCCGCCACCGGTGGCGAGCTGAGCGCTGCCGATCTGGCCGGCTACAAACCCAAGTGGGTCGAGCCGATCAAGACCAACTACCGCGGCTACGACGTCTGGGAAATCCCGCCGGCCGGCCAAGGCCTGATCGCCCTGATGACCCTGAACATCCTCCAGGGCTACGACTTCGACCAGCGCGACAGCCAGCTCACCTGGCACCGCCAGCTCGAAGCGATGAAGAAGGCCTACGCCGACGGCCTGCACTACATCACCGATGCCGAGCACATGCGCGTCAGCACCGCCGCGCTGCTCTCCGACGACTACGCCGCACGCCGTCGCGCCGAGATCGGCGAGCAGGCCGCCGAGCCGAAGCATGGCGACCCGCACTCCAGCGGCACCGTGTACATCGCCACCGCCGACGGCGAAGGCAACATGGTCTCGTTCATCCAGAGCGCCTACCACGGCTTCGGCTCCGGCGTGGTGTTGCCCGACAGCGGCATCGGCCTGCAGAACCGTGGCTCGGAGTTCAGCCTCGATACTGCGCACTCCAATGCCCTGGCGCCGGGCAAGAAGACCTTCCACACCATCATCCCCGGCTTCCTCAGCAAGGATGGCGTGGCTGTCGGCCCGTTCGGCGTGATGGGCGGCTACATGCAGCCCCAGGGCCACGTGCAGATGGTGATGAACCTGGTGGACTTCGGCCTCAACCCCCAGGCCGCGCTGGACGCCCCGCGTTGGCAATGGCTGGGCGGCATGAAGGTCGGCATCGAGCAGCACGCCAACCGCGACCTCGCCTTCGGCCTGGCGCGACGCGGCCACGAGGTGGAGATCGCCTGCGACCTGACCGACTATGGGCGCGGGCAGATCATCGTCCGCGATCCAGCAACCGGTGTGCTCTGCGGCGGCACCGAGCCGCGCGCGGATTCGCATATCGCGGTCTGCTGAGGCAAGCGGCGGCCCACCTGCTTTGGCGGGCCGCCGACATCCGCGCCACTGCACCGCACTTATCCTCCTCGCAGGGCTTGTGAGGCCCCCATGGCAACCACTATCATGAGAAGCATTCTCAAATGATAAAAGTTTCGCCATGTCCTCCGTCGACGCCCCACTCCACGCCGCCGTCAGCGAGCTCTACCAGCACCATCACGGCTGGCTGCAGGGCTGGTTGCGCCGTCGCCTGGGCTGCCATGAACAGGCTGCCGACCTGGCGCAGGACACCTTTACCCGCCTGCTCGGTTCGCGCCGGGTGCTGGAAGCGCGGGAGCCGCGCGCCTACCTCACCACGGTGGCCAAGGGGCTGATGATCAACTGGTACCAGCGCCAGTCGCTGGAACGTGCCTACCTCGATGCCCTCGCCACACTGCCGGAGGAGCTGTCACCTTCGCCGGAGCAGCGTTATCTGGTGCTGGAAACCCTGCACGAGATCGATGCCCTCCTCGCCCGCCTGCCCGAGCCGGTGCGCCAGGCGTTCCTGCTCGCGCAGATCGAAGGTCTGAAATACGAGGCCATCGCCGAGCGCCTGGGCGTCTCCCTTGGCTCGGTGAAGCGCTACATGCAACAGGCCTTCCGCCATTGCCTGGAGCTGATGGAGTGAGCGCCGCCGAACCCATCGCCGCACGCATCCTCGACGAGGCGGCGGACTGGCTGGTGCGCCTGCAGCAGGACGCCAGCGAGGAAACCCGCCGCGCCTGCTCCGACTGGCAGCGCCAGAGCCCGCAGCACGCCCGCGCCTGGGATCGCGCCGAACGCCTGCTGGGCCAGCTCGGCAGCCTGCCCCCGGCGCTGGCGATGCCTGCACTGGGCCGTGAACGCCAGCTTGACCGCCGCCGCGCCCTCAAGCAGTTGGCCGTACTGCTGGCCGTTGCGCCGGTGGGGCTGGCCGCCTGGCGCACGCAGCCCTGGCAGGACTGGAGCGCCGACCAGCACACCGCCGTGGGCGAGCAGCGCAGATGGCCGCTGCCCGATGGCAGCCTGCTGACGCTCAATACCGACAGCGCCGTGGACATCGCCTTTACCCCGGTACAGCGGCTGGTGCGCCTGTTGCGCGGGGAAATCTTCCTCGACACGCGGGTAGACAGTCGCCCTTTCCTGGTGACCACCCGCGAAGGCCGGATTCGTACCGCCGAGGCCCGCTTCAATGTGCGCCAGGATGCGCAGGCCACCCGCGTATCCGTTCTGCGCGGTCGCGTGGAAGTGGCGCCGCTGCAGGGCGACAGCCAGTGGCTGGGGGCCGGAGAGTCGGTCTCGCTGTCGGTGCAGAGCATTACCGCCATGGCGCCGATCCTCAGTCCCGACGCTTGGACCCACGGCATGCTGATGGCCGATCGCATGCCCCTGCAGACGCTGCTCGATGAACTGGGCCGCTATCGCCGCGGAGTGCTGCGCTGCGATCCGGCGGTGGCGCAACTGGCGGTTTCCGGGGCCTTCCCGCTGCTGGACAGCGAGCTGGCGCTGTCGATGTTGCGTTCCACCTACCCCTTGCGCATCCGCCGGGTCACGGACTTGTGGATCACCCTGAGCGCCGCCTGAAGACAGGCGCCGCGAGTTAATGCAAAATAATTTCAAAAAGAAGTGAGACTTTTTCTCACTTCGGCTGGCAACAGGGGAATATCTCCCGACACGAAGCCCGCAGAGGCCCGAAGGTACCCCGTCCATGTCCAGCAATCGACAAGCCCAGCCCTCCTCGCTTTCCCTGGCGGTACGCACCGCGCTGTTCTCCCTCGCCGTGGCGGTCGCCGCCCCGGTGCTGGCCGCTCCGGCCGCCGGCGAAGTGCGCAGCTACAGCATCGCCCCCGGTCCTCTGGGCCGCGCCCTGGCGTCTTTCGCCGCCGAGACCGGCGTGCATCTATCCTTTGATCCGGCGCTCACCGATGGCCTGCAAAGCCCCGGCCTGAGCGGCAACTACTCGACCCAGGGCGCCCTGGAGCGCCTGCTGCAAGGCAGCGGCCTGGAGCTGGAGGAACGCGGCGACGGCACCTTCACCCTGATCCGCGCGACCGGCGACGGCACGCTGCAGATGCAGCCCTCGCTGATCACCGGTCAGGCTTCTGGCCCCGAAGACCTGCCAGCCACCTATGCCGGCGGCCAGGTAGCCCGCGGAGGCCGCCTCGGCCTGCTGGGCAACACCGACCTGATGGACGCGCCCTTCAGCATCACCAGCTACACCGAGAAGACCATCCAGGACCAGCAGGCGCGCAGCGTCGCCGATGTGCTACGCAACGAGCCCTCGGCGCAGATCGGCAGCGCGCGCACCAACCTCAACGAGGACTTCTCCCTGCGCGGCTTCCCGGTGGTCAGCGCCGACGTCGCGCTCAACGGCATGTACGGCCTGGCGCCATTCTTCCGGGTGCCGGTGGAGATGGCCGAGCGCGTGGAGGTGGTGAAAGGCCCGAGCACCATGCTCAACGGCATGCCGCCCAGCGGCAACGTCGGCGGCGCGGTGAACCTGGTGACCAAGCGCGCCGGCGACGAACCGCTGACCCGCGTGACCATGGACTACCTCTCCGACTCGGTATTCGGCACCCATGTCGACGCCGGCCGCCGCTTCGGCGAAGGCAAGGAATTCGGCGTGCGCTTCAACGGCGTCTACCGCAACGGTGACACCGCCGTCGACAAGCAGGAACTGGAAGACGGCCTCGGCTCCCTCGGCCTGGACTACGCCGGCGAGCGCCTGCGCCTGTCCGCCGACTACATCTGGCAGCGCGAGGACATCACCAACGTGGTCCGCCAGTTCACCGCCGGCCCCGGCGTGACGAAGATTCCCCACGCGCCGGACAACGACCTGAACTATCCCGGCTACGGCGATTCGGAGATGGTCGACCGCACCCTGGTGTTCCGTGGCGAATACGACCTCACCGACTGGCTGACCGGTTACGCCGGCTACGGCGACCGCCGCAGCGAGATGGACGCCCTGGCCGGCAACCCCGTGCTGGTGGGCAACGATGGCGACTTCGTGTCCAGCCCGGCCTGGCAGGTCTACGACGTCGGCTCGCACTCCGCCGAAGCCGGCCTGCGCAGCACCTTCGACACCGGTCCGGTGCAGCACAAGCTGAACTTCGGCGCCACCCGCGTGGTGCAGAACTCGGACATCTTCTTCCTCTACACCGCCTTCCCATCCCGCGCCTCCAACCTCTACAACCCGGTCTACGCAGGCACGCCGAGCACCGACGGTTACCCGAAGAACGTGCAGAAGTACACCGCCGCCACCCTCACCAGCTATGCCCTGGCTGACACCCTGTCGATCCTCGACGGCCAGGTGGAGCTGACCCTGGGCGCACGCAAGCAACGGGTGGAATCGCAGAACTACGAGATGAACGTCGGCACTCCGGTGGGCAACGGCTACGACGAAGAGAAGACCACCCCCATGGGCGGCATCGTGGTCAAGCCGTGGGAGAACATCTCGCTCTACGCCAACTACATCGAAGGCCTGAGCCCCGGCGAGACAGCGCCCATCGGCACTACCAACGCCGGCGAAATGCTCACGCCCTACGTCTCCAAGCAGAAGGAAGTCGGCGTCAAGGGCGAGTGGGACGGCTTCGGCGCGACCCTGGCGGCCTTCGAGATCAAGCGCCCGAGCAGCGTCAACGACAACGGCCGCTTCACCCGCGGCGGCGAGCAGCGCAACCGCGGCCTGGAGCTGAGCGTGTTCGGCGAGGTGACCGAAGGTGTGCGCCTGCTCGGCGGCGCTTCCTATACCCAGGCCAAGCTGACCAGGACCCAGGATGGCCAGTACGACGGCAACAACGGCATCGGCGTGCCGCGCAAGCAGCTGAATCTGGGCGGTGAGTACGACATCGCCCAGGTGCCAGGCCTGACCGTCACCGCCCGCACGATCTACACCGACGAGCAGTACGTGGACCAGGCCAACAGCCTGAGCATCCCCGACTGGTGGCGCCTGGACCTGGGCGCGCGCTACCGCTTCGACACCCTCGGCAAGCCGGTGGTGCTGCGCGCCAACCTGGACAACGTGTTCGACAAGGACTACTGGGGCACTTCCACCGCCGGGTACCTGTACCTGGGCGAGGGACGCACCCTGCAGTTGTCCGCGAGCGTGGACTTCTAACGAGAACCAACGAGCCTGACGATGACCGCCAAAGCCCTCCGCACCTGGTACCTGGTGCACAAGTGGACGAGCCTGATCTCCACGGTATTCCTGCTGATGCTCTGCCTCACGGGCCTGCCGCTGATCTTCCACGAAGAGATCGAGCACTACTTCGAGCCGCACCCCGAGCTCAAGCCGCTCAGCGAAGCGTCGCCGAAGATCGACTACGACGACGTGGTGGCCCGCGCCCTGGCGAAACGCCCGGGCGAGGTGGTGCGCTTCGTGTTCTGGGAACAGGACGATCCGCTGGGCGCGGTGCTCACCGCAGCGACCCTGGTGCCGCCGCCGGACGACGGGCACATCCAGCCCTTCGATGCGCGCACCGGGGAGTTCTTCGACCCGCTGCCGCCGCCGGGCGGCTTCATGTACATCATGCTCAAGCTCCACACCGACCTGTTCATGGGCCTGCCCGGCTACCTGTTCCTCGGTTTCATGGGCCTGCTGCTGGTGGCTTCGCTGGTGTCCGGCGTGGTGGTCTACACGCCGTTCATGCGCAAGCTGGACTTCGCCACCGTGCGTTCCCAGCGCAGCTCGCGGCTGAAATGGCTGGACCTGCACAACGTGCTGGGCATCGTCACCCTCGCCTGGGTGACGGTGGTCGGCGTCACCGGGGTGATCAACACCCTGGCGCTGCCGATCCTCATGCTCTGGCAAGGCGGCCAACTGGCCGAGATGACCGCGCCCTACAAGGACGCGCCGCCCCTGGAGCAGCTCGGCTCGCTGCACAAGGCCATCGAGACCGCGCGCAAGGCGGCGCCGGACATGGAGCCCAGCTTCGTCGGCTTCCCCGGCACGCAGTTCAGCAGCAAGCACCACTACGCCGTGTTCATGCGCGGCAACACACCGCTCACCGAACGCCTGCTCAAGCCCGCGCTGGTGGACGCCGAGACCGGCGAGCTGACCGACATGCGCGAGATGCCGCTGTACGTGAAGACCCTGCTGCTGTCCCAGCCGCTGCATTTCGGCGATTACGGCGGCATGCCGCTGAAGATCGTCTGGGCACTGCTGGACATGGTCAGCATCGTCATCCTCGCCAGCGGCCTGTACCTGTGGCTCGGCCGACGTCGAACGCCCATCGAGAAACGCCTGGCGGAACTGGATTCCGGCGGTCTGGCCACGGAGGTGAAGGCATGAGGCGCGGACTCTGGATGATCTTCCGCTGGCCCGTCGCGCTGGCCGTGCTGAGCACCTTCGGGTTGCTCTCGGCGCTGCTGGGCGATGGACTTTTCGACGTGCTGTCGTGGATTTCCCTTGGTGTTCCGCTGCTGCTGATCGTCTTTGTATGGACACGAATGCCTCGCCGTCCCAAGGAGCCCCGCTGAAATGACCGCCATGCCACCCCAGGCGCCAACGCTGAACCTGCGCCCGCTGATGTTCGAGACCTTCGTCTGTACGGTGGCGGTGATGTCCTTCGTCGCGCTGATCGGCCCGGTGGCGCGCACCCTGGGCCTGGCGCCCTGGCAGGCGGGGATGACGGTGACCGTCGGCGGCATCGCCTGGATGCTCATGGCGCGGGTCTGGGGCATCGCCAGTGATCGCCTGGGCCGGCGCCGGGTGCTGCTCAGCGGCCTGGCCGGTTTCGCGGTGACCTACGCGCTGCTCTGCGCCTTCATGGCTCTGGCGCTGAATACCTCGATGTCGCCGTTACCGGCGTTCATCGGCATCGTCGCACTGCGCGGGCTGGCCGGCGGCTTCTACGCTGCCGTGCCGGCGTGCTCGTCGGCGCTGGTGGCGGACCATGTGACCGCAGACAAGCGCGCCGGCGCCATGGCCGCCATGGGTGCGGCCAGCGCCGTGGGCATGGTGGTCGGGCCGAGCTTCGCCGGCCTGCTGGCCATGCTCGGCCTGGCCCTGCCGCTGCTGCTCACCTGCCTGCTGCCGCTGCTGGCCCTGGGCGTGCTGTGGAAGTGGCTGCCGCATCACGAGCGCGCCCATGAACGCAAGGGCCCGGCCCTGGCGATCACCGACCAGCGCCTGCGCCGCTCGCTGACCCTGGGCTTCATCGCCATGGTCTGCGTGACCGTGGCGCAGATGACCGTCGGCTTCTTCGCCCTCGACCGCCTGCAACTGCCGCCGGCCGATGCGGCGCGGGTCGCCGGCATCGCGCTGACCTCGGTGGGCGTGGCGCTGATCTGTGCGCAGATGCTGGTGCGCAAGCTGAACTGGGCGCCGCTGCGGCTGATCGCCGTGGGCGGCAGCGTTTCGGCGCTGGGCTTTGCCTCGGTGTGCTTCGCCGTGGCGCCGTGGATGCTCTACGCCTCCTGCTTCGTCGCCGCCGCTGGCATGGGCTGGGTCTTCCCGGCCGTCTCGGCGCTCAATGCCAACGCCGTGGAAGCTGACGAGCAAGGCGCTGCCGCCGGTAGCCTGGTGGCCGTGCATGGCCTGGGCATGATCAGCGGCCCGCTGCTGGGCACCTTGCTGCACCAGGTCGATAGCCGCGCTCCTTACGTGCTGGTCGCGGCACTGCTGCTGTTCGGCGTGGTCTGGACCGTCACGTCGCGCAAGAGCGCCGCCGCATGACCCCAGCCGACGTCCTGCTGCTCGCCCTGCTCGTCCTCGCGCTGCTGGGCTGGTGGCTGCGTCGTCGGCCCCTGGTGCTTGGCACCGCCCTGCTGGCGCTGGTGGTGGCGCTATATGACGTCTGGGATGATCGCTGGCAGGCCGCCGCCGGCGTCGTGGTCGCCGTCCTGCTGCTCCTCGGCCTGCTGCTGCGGCGCAGGCGCCGCGCACGGGTGCCGGTCTGGTCCGGGTTGTTCTTCACCCATCTGACCGGCGTGGCGGTTGCCGCGCTGTATTTCTTCCCTGTATCTCCGCTGCCCACGCCCGGCGGGCCCTATCCGGTCGGCGTGCGCGATTTCGAGCTGGTCGACGCCAGCCGCACCGGCGTGCTCGGCGCACCGGCCGGCAAGGCACGCAGACTGCTGGTGCGGGTCTGGTACCCGGCCACTCCTGCGGCGGGCAGCGAGCCACGCAACTACTTCAGCCTCGCTGAAAGCCGCAGCACCGCGCGTGGGTTCGGCGAGCTGTTTCATTTCCCGCCGCTGCTCACCTACCTGCGCCACCTGCCCACCCACTCCTACGAGAACGCGCCGCTGAAACGCGACCTCGGCCGCCTGCCCGTGGTGTTCTACAGCCACGGCTACGGCTCGTTCGCCGGCATGAACGGGCGGATCATGGAGGAGCTGGCCAGCCACGGTTACGCGGTCTATTCGGTGCAGCACAGCGGCGACGCCTCGCCCACGCTGTTCCCCAACGGTGAAGTGGCGCCCACCGACCCGGCGCTCTACGAGCATCTGCGCGATGCCTTCGAGCACGGCTTCTCCCCACTGTTGCTGCAAGGCTACGGCGAGGACGACCTGGCCCGCCGCCTGGACGGCCAGCTGCGCTTCGCCACCGAACTCAAGCCGCCGGCGGATCGCGCCATCCACCTCAGCGCACCGGTCTGGCTGGCTGATCGGCTGTTCGTGCATGACCGCCTGCAGGCCGGCGAAGTACCGCCGAATGTCGCCGAGCTGGTGGCCGCCAGCGATTTCGCCCACGTCGGCGAGATGGGCATGTCCTTCGGCGGCTCCACCAGCGGCGCGGTCTGCACAGTAGACGAGCGCTGCGCCGCGGCGGTGAACCTGGACGGCGGCGACTTCGACTTCCTGCCCTTCGCCCAGGACCTGCCGGTGCCGCTGCTGATGCTGCATTCGGACCTGTCGCTGTTCTACCGCATGCTCGGCCTGACGCCGCCGGCGCAACCGCGCAGCTTCAACGACTTCTCCTACGAAAGCCTGGAGCACGCCGGGCAGAACCCGCGCATCCATCGCCTGGTGCTGCGCGACGCACTGCATGCCGGCCTCACCGACAACGCGCTGTACATGCGCCGGCCACTGCGCGACGGGCTGATCGGCAGCGCCCCCACCGAGGTGCTGATCGAGGCTCCCGCCGCGCTGGTGCTGGGCTTCTTCGACCATTACCTGCGCGGCCGCGACAACGGCTTCCCGCAGGCACAGATGAAGCCCTACGCCGACTGGCTGACGCCCTACAGCAACCGCCCGGTGAGCCAATGGTGGAACGCGCTGCCGCAAAGCGAACGCGAGCATTGGCAGGAGCGCATCCGAGCGATGCGCGCCCAGCGGCAGGCGCTTGCCAGATAGCTCCGATGACAGATCGGTATGCGCTGGTATCCATCGCGGACGGAGTCCGCTCCTACGAAACTTGATCCAACGTAGGAGCGGACTTTGTCCGCGATAGGCTCAACCCGGCACAGACTCTCCGCATCAGCTCAGAACGTAGGATGGGTGGAGCTTGCGATACCCATGCTGTCCTTGCACGGCGATCGATGGGTATCGCTTCGCTCCACGCCATCCTACAAATGCCTCTCTAGCGATGCAGGTCTTCGAATTGCTGACGCCGCAGTTGCTCCTACGCACCCGGCCGGTTTCGGGCGATGATTCTCGTAGCAGCGGACTCCGTCCGCGATAGGCTCACGCTGGCGCAGAGCTTTCGCATCGGCTCAAGCGTGCCAGCAGCGATACCAGCCGTCCTGCTCGGTGACTTTCAGCGGCGCCTGGTACAAGGCCGACAGGTTTTCGCTGGTGAGGATCTCGGCCTTGGGCCCATCGGCCACCACCTTGCCATTGGCGATCAGCACCACCCGTTCGATCTCCGGGATGATCTCGTCCAGGTGGTGGGTGGTGATGATCATGGCGTGCTCGGGGCCGCAGAAGCGCCGCAGCAACGTGAGCATCTGCAGGCTGGCGCCCATGTCCAGGCCGTTGGCCGGCTCGTCGAGGATCAGCGCGCAGGGTTCGTGGATCAGCGCGCGGGCCAGCAGAAGACGGCGCTTCTGGCCGGTGGACAGGCGCTGGAACATGCGCTCGGCGTAGCCGTCCATCTCCACCGCAGCGAGCATCTCGCGGGACTTTTCGACCTGTTCTGGCGTCGGCTGCAGATGACCGTGGCTGCCGATGGCGCCGAAGAAGCCGGAGATCACCACGTCCAGCGCCTGGGTGAAGGGCGTGTAGTCCTCCTGCAGGTCCTGGGAGACGAAGCCGATGCGGCTGCGCAGGTCCCACAGGGTGACGTTCTGCAGGCCGAACAGGTTCAGCGAGCTGTCCGGACGGTCCACCGGGTACAGCTCGCGGCTGATCAGCTTGAGCAGCGTGCTCTTGCCGGCGCCGTTGGGGCCGAGGATGGCGACCTTCTCGCCTTCGCCGATGTGCAGGGAGAAGCCGTCCAGCACGCGGGTCTGCTGCTGGTAGGCGGTGACGTTATCGAAGTCGATCATGGCTGTTCGTATCGGGACTGAGGGCAGCCGCTGACAGTAGGCGCCTTGGCCGTCGTACTCAAGCTCTGGTTGATTCGCGACTACGCTTTTCCCACGTCCCACCGTGCGAGCGCGCCAGCATGAACGAACCGGAACCACCGTCCCTCGACGACGACATCTGCGTCCATATCTTCTCCGTCTCGGCCACCATGGTCGGGGTCTGCCTGACGGTGATCGGCATCATCCGGGTGATCCTCACCCTGCGCCACGAGGACCTGATCATCGATGACCTGGTCGCGCTGAACATGATGCTCTATCTGGTCTCGGCCTTCTGCGCCTACTGGAGCCTGCGTACCCACCGCACCCTGCGCGGCCAGCGGATGATGCGCGTCGCCGATGCAGTCTTCCTGTTCGCCCTGGTGTTCACCGCCGCCAACGCCAGCATCATCACCTGGGCGGTGACTTCGACGCCGCCCACCTGAGACCGGGAACGGGCCGCCAGTGGCGGCCCTCAGAGGGGCGTCAGGCGGGTTCCATCAGTTCGCTGAAGGCCTGCAGGTGATGGTCATCGTCGCCGAACTGCCGGGCGACCATCCACAGGTGCTTGGCGTGGTGGGACAGCTGGTACTCCCAGGTCAGGCCGATGCCGCCATGCAGCTGGACGCTCTCGTCGGCGATCAGGCGGGCGGCGCGGCTGACGATGTACTTCGCCGCCGCCAGCGCCCGGCTGCGTTCGTCGCTGTCCGGCTGATCGGCCATGCAGCCGGCCAGCAGCGCCATGGAGGCGGCCTGCTCCAGTTCGATGCGCAGGTCCACCATGCGGTGCTGCAGCGCCTGGAATTTGCCGATCACACTGCCGAACTGCTGGCGCGTCTTCAGGTAGTCGAGGGTGAAGGCGCAGGCCGCTTCCATGCTGCCCACCGCCTCGGCGCACTGCGCGGCGATCGCCCGGCCCTGCTGGTAGCGCAGCGCCGGCAGGGCACCGCCCTCCTTGCCCAGCAGCGCCGCGGCGGGGACGAAGACATTGTGCAGATACAGCTCGCAGGCCGTGCGCCCGTCCAGGGTGGGGAACTCGCGCCGGCTGACGCCGGCACTGGCCGGGTCGACCAGGAACAGGCTGATGCCGTCTTCCTCCCGGTCGGTGCCGCTGGTGCGTGCCGAGACGAGGATCAGGCCGGCGCTCTGGCCACCGAACACCACGCTCTTGCGGCCATCGAGCAGCCAGCCGCCGGCGGTCAGCCGCGCCGTGCTGACGACGTCATGCAACTGGTAATGGCTCTGCGGCTCCTCCAGGGCCACGGCCAGCTGCAGCCCGCCATCGGCCACCTGCGGCAGGATCGCCTCGCGCTGCGCCGCGCTGCCGAGCTGGGCGACCAGGCCGCCGGCGAAGATCACCGAAGGCAGGTAGGGCTCCAGGCACAGACCCCGGCCCAGTTCGGCGCAGACCAGGCCCAGCTCCACGCCCTGCCCGCCGAAGCCGCCGTAGGCCTCCGCGAAGGGCACGGCGCACAGGCCCAGCTCGGCCAGCTGCGTCCAGAACGCCCTGCTGAAGCCGCCGGTCTCGCGGCGATAAACCTCGCGCCGCTCGAAGCCGTAGTGGTCGCGTACCAGCCGCGCCGCGGTGTCCTGCAGCATCTGCTGCTCCTGGGTCAATCGGAAGTCCATGCTGCGGGCTCCTTAAAGCTCGAGGATCATCTTGGCGATGATGTTCTTCTGGATTTCGTTGGAGCCGCCGTAGATCGACGCCTTGCGCGAATCCAGGTACTGGTAGCTGGCCGTGGCGCTATCGGCGCTGTGCAGCGGGCCGCCGGGCACCTCGCCGAAGCCGAGCTCGTCCTCCAGGAACGGCAGGGCGTAGCTGCCCACCGCCTTGGTCAGCAGGTAGAGGATCTGCTGGCGCACCTCGGTACCCTTGACCTTCAGGATCGAACTCTCCGCCCCCGGCACGCCGCCGTCGCGGGCGGCGACCAGTGCCCGCAGGTTGCTCATGTCCGCCGCCATCAGCTGCATCTCCACCGCCGCGACCTGGGCGCGGAACAGCGGGTCCTGCAGCAGCGGCCGGCCATTGCGCAGTTCCCGGGCTGCCACCTGCTTGAGCTTGCGCAGCAGCACCTTGGTCTGGTTGATCCCGCCGATACTGGTGCGCTCGTGGGTCAGCAGGTACTTGGCGCAGGTCCAGCCCTCGTTCTCGCGGCCGACCAGGTTCTCCACCGGCACGCGTACGTTGTCGAAGAACACCTCGTTGACTTCGTGCTCGCCGTCCAGGGTGATGATCGGCCGCACGGTGATGCCCGGCGTCTTCATGTCGATCAGCAGGAAGCTGATACCGCGCTGCTGTTGCGCTTGCGGATCGGTGCGCACCAGGCAGAACATCCAGTCGGCGAAATGCGCGAGGGTGGTCCAGATCTTCTGGCCATTCACCACGTAATGCTCGCCATCGCGCACCGCACGGGTCTTCAGCGAAGCGAGGTCGGAGCCGGCGCCAGGCTCCGAGTAGCCCTGGCACCACCAGTCGGAGCTGTCGAGGATGCGCGGCAGGAAGCGCGCCTGCTGCTCGGGCGTGCCGAAGCGGATCAGCACCGGCGCCACCATCTTCGCGCCGAAGGCGACCACCCGCGGTGCACCGGCAGCGAAGCACTCCTCCTCGAAGAGGTGTTTCTCCACGGCGCTCCAGCCAGGGCCGCCGTATTCCTGCGGCCAGCCGGGTACCAGCCAGCCACGCTGGTTGAGCTTGCGCATCCAGAAGACCTGGTCGTCCTTGCTCAGGCGCTTGCCCTGGAGGATGCGGCTGGACAGCCGCTCGGGCAGCTCGGCGCGCAGGAAGGCGCGCACCTCTTCGCGGAACGCCTGTTCCTGCGCAGTGAAATGCAGATCCATCAGTGAACTCCTGAAACCGGGCCGCACGCACACGGCCCTTCGCGGGTCATTGGTCGAAGACGATCACCGAGCGCGCCAGCTCGCCGCGGCGCAGCTCGTCGAAGGCGTCGTTGATCTGCTCCAGGCGGATGCGCTGGGAGATCATCTGGTCGAGCTTGAGCCGGCCGGCGAGGTAGAAGTCCACCAGCGCCGGCATGTCCACCGGGAAGCGGTTGGAGCCCATCAGCGAGCCCTGCAGACGGCGTTCCTGCAGCAACTGGTAAGGGTCGACCTCGATCTTCAGACCCGGCTTCATCATGCCGATGATGGTGGCGGTGCCGCCGCGGGCGAGCATGGCGAAGGCCTGCTCGGCGGTCTGCTTCAGGCCGATGCATTCGAAGGCGTGGTGCACGCCGCCACGGGTCAATTCGAGGACCTGCTTGGCCACATCGCCGGCCGTGGCGTTGACCACCTCGGTGGCGCCGAACTGGCGGGCCAGCTCCAGCTTCGAGTCGAGCATGTCGATGGCGATGATCCGCCCTGCCCCGGCCAGGGCCGCGCCATTGATCGCCGCCAGGCCGATGCCGCCGCAGCCGATCACCGCGACCGTCTCACCGGGCCGCACCTTGGCAGTGTTGAACACCGCGCCGGTACCAGTGGTGACGGCACAGCCCAGCAGCGCCGCGCGGTCCAGCGGCATGTCACGGCGAATGGCCACGCAGGCGTTCTCGTGCACCAGCATCTGCTCGGCGAAGGCGGACAGGTTGACGAACTGCGGCATCGGCTTGTGCGCATAGCTCAGGCGCGGCTCCTCGTCCTTGCCGCGGCGGGTTTCCGGCGACACGCAGCGCGACAGGTGCCCGGTGACGCAATGCTCGCAATGGCCGCAGAACACCGTGAGGCAGGTGACCACGTGATCGCCCGGCTTCACCGCGCGCACCTGGGAGCCGACCTGTTCGACGATCCCGGCGGCCTCGTGGCCGAGCACCAGCGGCCCCGGATAGGGATAGGAGCCATCGATCACGTGCAGGTCGGAATGGCAGACGCCGACGGCCACGGTGCGGATCAGCACCTCGCGCGGCCCGGGCTTGCTGATGGCGACGTCCTCGATGCTGAGCGGTGCGCCGACCTGATGGAATACAGCTGCTTTCATGGTTGTTTTCTCAAGGGGTGAAGTCCGCTGTCGTCAGGCTCAGCCGGCGCGATAGACGGCCTTGGCGTGGCTGAAGGTGCGGAAGCCGTCGATACCGTGGTAGGCGCCCATGCCACTTCCGCCGACGCCGCCGAAGGGCAGGCTTTCCAGGGCGGCGTGGTGCATCACCTCGTTCAGAGTCACGCCGCCCGAACAGGTGCGGCGCAGGATCTGCTGCTCCTCGGCGGGGTCGCTGCCGAACCAGTACAGGCCCAGCGGACGCGGGCGCGCGTTGATGTAGCCGATGACCTCGTCGAGCTCGCGGTAGGGCTTGATCGGCAGCAGCGGGCCGAAGATTTCGTCCTGCATGACCTGCAGGCGATCCGGCGGATCGCGCAGCAGGGTCGGCGCGATCAGGCGGAGTGCCGGATCGAGGGCATCGCCGGCGGCGCCCAGCTCCATCAGCTCGACGCCAGCGCCGCGCGCTTCGTCCAGATAGCCCTGCAGTCGCTGGTAGTGGCGCTGGTTGAGAATCGCGGTGTACTCGGGGTTGTCGGCCAGGCTCGGAAGCAGCCTGGACACCACCTTGCGGGCGATTTCAACGAAAGCGTCGACGGACTCCTGCGGGACGAACACGTAGTCCGGCGCCACGCACAGCTGGCCGGCGTTCATCAGCTTGCCGGCAATGATGCGGCCCACCGCGCTCGCCAGATCGGCGGAGCGGGAAATGATGGTCGGCGACTTACCGCCCAGCTCCAGGGTCACCGGCACCAGGTTCTCGGCGGCGGCCCGCAGCACATGCCGGCCAATGCTGGCGGCGCCGGTGAACAGCAGGTGATCGAAGGGCTGGCGACAGAATGCCTGGCCGACTTCGGCGGGGCCGTTGACCACCGCGACCTCGTCTTCGGCATAGGCCTCGGCGAGCATCCTGGCGATCAGTGCCGAGGTCTGCGGGTTGAACTCCGAGGGCTTGAGCATCACCCGGTTGCCCGCCGCCAGCGCGCCGGCCAGTCCCTTGAAGACCATGTTGGCCGGTACGTTCCAGGCGGTGACGATGCCCACCACGCCCAGTGGCTGGTATTCCACCCAGGCCTGGCCACGGGGCACCGGGCGCGGCTCGGGCTGCATCCAGCCGGCCAGTTCGGCGCGGGTCTGCTTGAGCGTGGCCAGTGGCGACAGCACGTCGCTGTGGCGGGAGAAGGTCGGGCTGCGCTGGCCGAAGTCGGCGCCGATCGCCTCGATCAACGCCCGCTCGTGGCGCACCAGCAGGTCGATGGCGCGATCGATCCGCTCGCCGCGCTGTTCGGCGCTCCACGGCTCGTGGGCCAGCGCCGCGGCGCGCTGGCGTTCGAGGATGGCGCGGATCGCGGCCTCGTCCAGGTACTCGGGGGTGCTCATCGCAGAAACTCCTGTTGTTCTCGTGCGGGCCGGCGCCGACGCCGGGGAGTGCTGCCATGGTTGGTGTTTTGTCTGTAGGAACACGCCACCCGGATCAGGTGGCGTACGTACCGGGTGGCGCTCAGGCCAGCAGCCCGCGGGCCTTGGCGCAGGCGATGGCCTGGGTGCGGCGGGTCGCGCCGAGCTTGGCGTTGATGTTCTTGGCGTGGTACTTGACGGTGTTCACCGAGAGGAACAGGGCGTCGGCGATTTCCTGGTTCGACAGGCCGCGGGCGAGTTGTTCGAGCACCGCCACTTCGCGTCCGGTGAGCTCCTCCTCGCCCTCCTCCGGCGTCTCCAATGCCTGCAACAGACGCAGTGCTTCGAGCTGCAAGGCGCCAAAGGAATGCCCCTGGCAATGCTCCGCCAGCGCCTGCAGGCGCCTTCGGCACGGCTCGCGACGTCCCAGTTGCTGCTCCGCGCGGGCCAGCAGCCACTGCACCTCGGCGGCCAGCGTCGGTGGCAACAGGGTCGAGAAGGCCGCGCCCAGCGGATAACTGGTCGCCACACGCCGGCCGGCCTCCAGCAGGCCGTGCCAGTCCGCCGCATGGGCCAGCAGTTTCAGGCGCTCCAGCGCCAGCAGTGGCTGGTAGCACGCCTCGTCGATCTGCCCGCACTGCATCACCCGCTCGCCGCGCTGCAACTGCGCCTGGGCCAGAGCCAGATCGCCACGTTGCCCGGCGATCTGTGCCAACCCGAGGAAGCCGGCGAGCACGAAGGGCGCCGAACAGCGCCGCAGATGCGCCTGTGCCGCCTGCAGGTCGGCTTCGCCCTGCTCCGGCCGACTCTGCGCCAGCTGCAGTTCGGCACGGATCAGCAGCAGCCTCCCCAGCACCGGATCGCACTCGACCCCGGCGGCCTGGCGGCCAGCCAGGCAATCCTCCAGCAGCAGCGCTGCCAGCTCCGCTTGTGCATCGAGCATCTGCGCGCGCAGGCGTTCGCCCTGCAGCAGCGCCTCGCTGTCCTGGCAGCCCTGGCGACGCGCCTGTTCCAGGGCGCAGGCCCAGACTCGCTGGGCCTCTTCCGGGCGGCCGGTCTGCTGCAATAGCCGGCCGAGGGTGAAGCGGCACAGCAGTTGCGACAGCCAGTCCCGCGGCGCCGCGGCCAGATGTTCGAGGGCCTGCCGGCAGTTTGCCTCGGCGGCAGCCAGTTCGCCGCGAAAGGCCTGGGCCACTCCGGTCAGCACCTGCCAGTGGGCAAGCAGCTGGCTGTTGTCCTGCGCGCCAGCGGCGGGCAGGAACCGCGACAGACCTTCCAGGCTGCGCAGCGCCTCGCTGATACGACCGCTGAGCAGCAGGGCCAGGCTGCTCAGGTAGATCAGCCGCGGCGTACCTTCGAGCAGGTGCGCCGGCAGCTGCCGACGCCAGTCCAGCACCCGACGCAGGTGGCGCTCGGCCAGTTGCCAGCTGGGCTTCAGGCGCTCGATATAGGTCGCTGCCACCTCCGGCTGCTGCGCCTGCAGCGCCTGGTCGATGGCATCGTGCAGATGCCCGGCGAGGCTCAGCAGGCGGCAGGCGTGCAGCCGCACGCGAGCCAGTTCGGCAGGTTCCACAGCGTCGCGCAGGATATCCGCCACCAGCGGCTGGATACGGAACCAGTGGCACGACGGGTCCAGCGCCTGGAGAAATACCTGCTGCTGGCGCAGGCGCTGCAACAGGTGCACGCCGGTATGTCCGTCCCACAGCTGGGAACAGAAATCGGCGCTGAAACGTGGCAGGTTGCACAGGCCGAACAGCAGGCGGCGCTCGTCGACAGCCAACCGCGCCAGCACCTCGCGCTCCAGGTAACCGCGCAGCAGCGCCTCGCCGCGCGAGGCGCCGGCCAGCAGCAGGCAGGCAGCGGCCCACCAGCCGCCGCACTGCTCGTGGATGCGCTCGCGGGCGGCCTCTTCCAGCGCCACCGGCAAACGCGTGCAGAGCTGCCGGAACTGCCCGTCGATCATGCCCAGCTGGCGTTCGTCCAGCTCCAGCAACTCGCCCTGCAGCAGCAGGCGCGGCAGGTCCCAGGCGGGACGCTGACGGCAGCAGACCATCAGTTGGAGGCGGCTTTCGGACAGGCCGAGCAGCTGCTCGAACCAGTTGTTCAGCTCAATCGACAGATCGCCGGAAAGATCATCCAGCACCACCCGCAAGGGTCGTCCCGCGGTGGCGAAATAGCGAAGCAGGGAAGCCGGCGCCTGATGCTCCGATACCCCCAGCGCATGGCTGATGGCAGCACAGAGGTCGGCCAGGGACGGTGCCCTGCCCTCCAGCGCCAGCCATATCACCTGGGTGGAAGGTTGCAGCGCGGCGAGGCTTTCCCTGGCCAGGACGCTCTTGCCGAACCCGGCGGGCGCACAAAGCAGCAGCAGGCGCTGCTGGCTGCCCGCCAACCGACGCGCCAGCGGCGCGCGTGCTACATGGTGCTCCGGCAACGGCGGAGCGCTGGCGACGGGCGCTGGCGCCCACCGCGAACTGACACCCAGACCTGGCATGATGACGCCTCGTTCCACGGGATTGGCCGGCAGCGGACGGTGCGGGGCACGGTGATTTCGCTGAGTCTGCGGCGATCCTGCAAAACGCCGGGAGCAAAGGCGCCACCCGGGTCAGGTGGGCGCGACCAGGGGTCGCAGGCTGGGAACCAGGTCACAGAAAGAAGCCGGGGCAGGAGCTGGCAGCCCCGGCAAAGGAGCGGCGACCGATGAAGGTCGCCGTGCAGGGAGTGGATCGTCAGCGGATACCGGCGTTGCGCAGGGCCGCAGGGGTGAAGTCGTTCATCTTGAACTGCTGGTCGAACTGGGTCGCCTTCTTCGACTCGTTGGTCATGCCCAGGGCGATGTAGCGCCCTGCCACCAGGTCGTACAGCGCCTGCAGCGCGTAGGTGCTGTTGCCGTGCTGGTAGTCGCTGACCTGGTAGCCCTCACCGACTCGCCACAGCTGGCCACGGCCATCGTAGTGGTCCACTTCCAGCAGCGCCCAGCTGTCCTCGTCGAAGTACATGTGGCGCTTGGCGTAGATGTGCCGCTGGCCGGGGCGCAGGGTGCCCTCGACCTCCCAGACGCGGTGCAGCTCGTAGCGCGTCAGGTCCTGGTTGATGTGGCCGGGCTTGAGGATATCGGCGTACTTCACCTGCGGCGACCACAGCTTGTAGTTGTTGTACGGCACGTACATCTCGCGCTTGCCGATCAGCTTCCACTGGTAGCGATCCGGCGAGCCGTTGTACATGTCGGAGTTGTCCGCCACGCGCAGGCCGTCCGCCGCCGTGCCCGGACCGTCATAGGCCACCTGCGGCGCCCGGCGCACCCGGCGCTGGCCGGCGTTGTAGGACCACGCCTGGCGCGGGTCCTTGATCTGGTCCAGGGTCTCGTAGGCCAGCAGCACGTTGCCGGCCATGCGCGAGGGCGCGGTGACTTCCTGCTTGAAGAAGAACAGCGCGTTGGCAGTGTCCTGGGAGGCATCGGGCAGGTACTGCGGGAAGGCGACGTCCTGCTTCATTTCGACGATGGTGTAGTCGCCATTCACCTGGGGCGTGGCCTGGGCGATCTGCTGCGTGTAGTTGGTACCGCGATAGCGCGTCTCGTGGTTCCACACCACCTCCACGCCGCTCTTGGGAATCGGGAAGGCGTAGTAGCGGCTGGAGAAATCGGCGATGCCGTTGCCGTCGTTGATCAACTGTGTGGTGACCGCGCTCTTCTTCGCCGCCTGGTAGATGGCATCCGGCGCCGAGGCGCTGCGCCGTGTGGGGTAGACCGGAATCCTGTAGGTATCCGGGTAGCGCTGGAACATCGCCTGCTGCCCGGCGCTGAGCTTGTCCTTGTACTGCTCAAGGTTGGCCTTGGTGATGGTGAACAGCGGTTTGTCGCCGGCGTAGGGATCGCCGAGGAAGCCGCTGGCGTCCACCGCGGCGGCGCCGGCTTTCAGCCCGCCGTTCCAGGCCGGGATGGAACCGTCGGCGTTGCCGGCCTTTTCCCCGCCCAGGGGAGTCAGCTTGCCGCCCAGTTCGGCGGCCTCCTGGGGCGACACCGCCGCCATCACGCCGCTGGCCAGCAGGGACAGGGCCAGAACGCCACATTGCACAACTGCATTGGTTTTCATACTGATTCTCTGCCGTCGATGATTCAGAAGTTCACGCCCACGCTGAGCGACACGTAATCGCGATCGGTGTTGGTGTTGAAGCGCCCGCCGAAGAAGTCCGTGTAGCTGAGGCTGGCGGTGTACATGTTCAGGTACTCGGCATCCAGGCCGATGCTCACCGCCTTGTTGCCCTCTTCGAAGTTCGGCCCGAAGCCCTGCACGTCATGGGTCCAGGCGAGGTTCGGCGACAGGTTCACACCAGCGAAGACGTCGGCGTAGTCCAGCTTCGCGCGGGCGCGGTAGCCCCACGAACTGCTGGTGTAGAAGCCCTTGGCATTGCACTCCTGGGCCGGGTTCTGCGCATTGGGCAGCCCCGGATTGGTGCCGATGCAGCGGGCGCCGGTGGGGTCCACCGAATCGGCGTAGACCCCCGGTCCCCATCCTGGGCTGCGGCCGAAGCGCACGTCGTCGCCGTGGGCGCCGCCCAGGCCGTTGATGCGGTTGTAGCCGACCTCGCCGACCAGGGTCAGGCGCTCGGCGCCCAGTACCTGGTCGAAGAAGCTGGTCGCGGTCATCTGCGCCTGCAGCACCGGCATGCGCTCGTAGCCGTTGATCTTCGCGCCCGGAGCGATGCCGCTGCTGTAGCCGGACACCACCAGCGGTGATGCCGGGTTGCCGATGGTGGCGTTCTGCAGGTCAGGCGTGTTGATCTGCAGCGGCATGTTCGGCCGGAAGCTCAGTTCGCCCCCCAGCGAAGTCCCGGCGACGTTGGTCTGGAAACTCACGCCGTAGAGGCGGATGTCCTCGGGGTAATCGATGAAATAGCGCGAGTTGCGCACGGCGTTCACCTGCGCCGCGCTGGTGCCGATCGCCACCGGCAGGCCGGGCATGGGCGCCAGCGACGAGGTCGAGCGCAGCGTGCTCAGGTAGGGGCTGCGGCTGTGGTAGTTGAGGGTGTAGAAGCCCAGCTCGGTATCGTTGAGCTCCGGCAGGAACCAGCGCAGCGCGAGGCCGAACTGGCCGCTGTCACGGGCATCGTTGTCCTTGAGCCGCGGGATGTAGGCGTTGCTCTGCCCGCTCTGGATGGCGGCCAGCCCACGCAGCGCAGTGGCGGGTGTGAGGATGCCGCCGGCATTGGCGCGCGGATCGCCGGGGGCGAAGTCCGGCCCGGTGGTCACCAGGCGGTCATAGCAACCGGCAGGGATGCCATCGTTGCCGAAGAAGGTCCCGCAGTTGTCGACGATGGATTTGCGCCATTCCAGCTGGTAGAAGCCTTCGGCGGTGAGGTTCTCCGAGAGCCCCTGGGAGACATAGAACATGTTGACCGGGATCAGCCCTTCCTTGACCTCCGCGCCGGGACGGCGGATCGCCGCGACGTCGATCGGGTTGGCCACGTTGATGCCGTTCTGGATGAAGGTGCTCTCCCCCCAGCTCACCACCTGGCGGCCGAAGCGCACGTTGCCCGGCAGATCGCCCAGGTTGTAGTTGTGGTAGAGGAAGGCGTCGAGGAACATCGCGCCGGACGACTTCGCCGCCTGCTCGCGGCCATGGTCGTCGATGTCGTAGAAGTGCTGGTGGCCGTCCTTGAGCTCGAAGTCGTACCAGTACTTGCCGCGCAGGAAAGCGCCGCTGTCACCGTACTTCAGCTCCAGGTCGTGCAGGCCCTTGAACAGGGTCGAGAAGTTCTCGCCCGCCTTGAAGTTGAGGCGGTTGTCGTCGACCGTCCGCGACGAAGCCCTGCCGCCCTCGACCCCCATGCTGTTGCCGTTGGAGATGAACTGCTTGCTGGGATTCTTCGTCGCCCAGCTGCCGCCCAGGGTCAGCGAGGAGTCGAACTTGCCCTCGATCTCCCCCAGGTTGAAGTCGACGGCGTTGGCCTGGCCGATGCCGCCCAGGGCGACGGCGGCAGCCAACAGGTGCGGCTGAAAAACTCCGCGCTTTGTTATTGTTTTCATGCGGCGCTCCGAAAGCGGATCAGTGTGGTGAGAGCCGATGCTATCGGGCACCCGGAGCAGGCAATTCACCCGATCGGGTAATTCTTTCAGACCCGATCGCGGCGCCGATCCACCTGCCAGCCGGTGTCGTTACCAAGGGTTACAGAGCCTTGAAAAGGCCCGAGACAGAGCGGTTTCCCGCGGTAGCAAGCACTGCAGAAACGACAACGCCCCGGGGGATTTCCCCGGGGCGCTGACGGTGTCTGCGTGCCGAACGAAACTCAGGCGTCGGCCGGACTGCCGCCCTTCCACAGGGTGAAGATGCCGGTGGCCCGCAGCACCACCCGTTCGCCGACCTTCAGCAGGCAGTCGGCATTGGCGAAGCTGCTGCCGAACTTGAGCACGTTCACCTGCGCCTCCAGCCAGTCGCCTTCGCGCACCGCCCCCAGGTAGTCAAGGCTGAGGCTCACCGTGATCGGTGGCACCGACAGCCCGTACTGGCGCTTGAACACCAGCCCGAAAGCCGTGTCGGCGAGGGTGGCGAGAAAGCCGCCGTGGACGATGCGCACCGAGTTGAGCAGGTGCCCGTCGATCCTCACCCCGACGATGGGCAGGTGGTCATGGAAGTGGAAGCCGCCGCAATGGCGGACGAAGCCCGGCGGCGTCGGCAGCGGCGAGAAGCCTGCTGGCACCTCGTCCTGTTCGCTGGCGTGCATCAGTTCACCGCCCGGCTCTTGCCGTTCCAGAAGGGTTCACGCAGCTCGCGCTTGAGGATCTTGCCGGCGCCGGTCAGCGGCAGCGCCTCGCGGAACTCCACGCTCTTGGGACACTTGTAGCTGGCGATGTACTCGCGGCAGTAGCTGCGCAGCTCATCCTCGCCGACCTCCGCGCCCGGCTTGCGCACCACGATGGCGTGGACCGACTCGCCCCACTGCTCGTGGGGAATGCCGATCACCGCGCACATCAGCACCGCCGGGTGCCGCGCGACGACGTTCTCCACTTCGGCCGAATAGACGTTCTCGCCACCACTGACGATCATGTCCTTGAGGCGGTCGACGATGAACAGGTAGCCCTGCTCGTCCATGTAGGCGCCGTCGCCGGTGTACAGCCAGCCATCGCGCAATGCCCTGGCCGTCTCCTCCGGCTTGTTCCAGTAGCCGAGCATGATGTTCGGCCCGCGCACGATGATCTCGCCGACCGTACCGCGCGGCACTTCCACCCCGTTCTCGTCGACCACCCTGACGTTGACCCCCAGTCCGCCACGCCCCACCGAGCGGATCAGGCCGCTGCGCCGGGCCTCTTCACCGTGGTTCTGCGGCGGGTTGGTGGAGACGATCGGGCAGGCCTCGGTCAGGCCATAGGAATGCGACAGCTGCAGGTGCGGCAGCCGCGCCAGGACCTGCTCGATCATCTCGCCGGCGGTCGGCGAGGCGCCGTAGGTCAGGCGCTGCAGCGAGGACAGGTCGTGGCGATGGAAGTCCGGATGGGCCAGCAGGCCGAGGATCATGGTCGGCACCAGGATCGCGTCGGTGACGCCCTCCTCGGCGATCGCCCGCAGCACCGCCGCCGCGTCGAAGGTCGGCTGGACCACGTGGGAGCCGCCGGCGATGAAGCCGGACACCACCCGCGCCAATCCGGCGATGTGGAACAGCGGCATGACGTGCAGGTCGCGCTGGGTATCGGCCTGGTGGATTTCCGCCATGCGCTGGATGCACGCCGACCAGAGGTTGAAATGGCTCTGCATCACCCCCTTGGGGAAACCGGTGGTGCCGCCGGTGTACATGATGCAGGCGAGGTCGTCGCCGCCGCGGCCGGCATCGGCCACCGGCTGCGCCGCGGCCAGCAGCGTCTCGTAGTCGAGCAGCCCGGCGGGCGCGCGGCCCTCCCCGGCGTAGATGAACAACGGCGCGTTGCGCACCTGGGCGCGGATGCCCTCCACCAGCGGCAGGAAGTGATCGTCCACCAGCAGGAAGCGTGTGTTGCAGTCGTCCAGGGAGTAGACGATCTCCGGCACCGCCCAGCGGATGTTCACCGGGTTGAGCACGCCGCCGCCCCACCAGGTGCCCTGCAGGTACTCCAGGTAACGGTCGGAGTTGAGCGCCAGCATGCTGACGCGGTCGCCGGCGACCATGCCCAGTTGCTGCAAGGCTCCGGCGAGCCGGGCGACGCGCTCGCCGAACTCGCGGAAGGTACGGCGGCGCGCGCCGAAGATGCTGACGATACGATCAGGCGTCTGTTGCAGCGAGCGCTGCAGACCTTGGGTCAGATACATGCTGAGAGTCCTTGGAATTGTTGTTATCGGACCCGGCGCTCAACTGGCGCGGCGGGCCATCTCCTGTTCCTGCAGTTCACGCCAGGCGATCTTGCCGGTGGCGTTCTTCGGCAGGCTGTCGACGATCTGCGCCAGCCGCGGCGCCTTGTAGGTGGCCATGTTGGTGCGGCACCAGGCGAGCAGTTCCTCGCTGTCCAGGCTGGCGCCGGGCTTGAGGGTGACGACGGCCTTGACCGTCTCGCCGCGGTGCGGGTCGGGGGTGGCGATCACGCAGGCCTCGGAGATCGCCGGATGGGTATGCAGCAGGGCCTCGACTTCCGCCGGCCAGACCTTGAAGCCCGAGGCGTTGATCATCCGCTTGAGCCGATCGCGCATGAACAGGTAGCCGTCCTCGTCGCGGCTGGCGAGGTCGCCGGTACGCAGGAAGCGCTTGCCGTCGATGACCACGAAGGTCTCGGCATTGGCCTGCGGATTGTTCCAGTAGCCGAGCATGGCCTGGGCGGCGTGGGCGACTATCTCGCCGACCTCGCCCTGGGCCACCGGTTCGAGCGTCTGCGGGTCGAGCAGGCGCAGGTCGACGCCGAAGGTCGGAACGCCCAGGCAGCCGCGTTTGGGCCGATAGAACGGATTGGTGCAGAGGAACGAGGCGGTCTCGGTCAGGCCGTAGCCCTCGATGTAGTCCAGGCCGTAGCGCTGCTTCAGCAGGTCGCTGATGTGCTGCGGCGTGGCCGCCCCGCCCCCGGTGATGATGCGCAGGCTGGACAGGTCGCGCTGGTCGATGCCCGGCTGGGAGAAGAAGTCCACCAGCATGGTCGGCAGCGCCGCCCAGAAGGTCACGCCGTGGCGCTCGATCAGGGTGGCGGCGGTCTCGCGGTCCCAGCGCGGCATCAGCACGATGGTGCTGCCGTTGAAGATCGCCGCGTTGACGTTGGTCTGCAGGCCGAGCAGGTGGAACAGCGGCGCCACGGCGAGGAACACCGACGAGGCATGGGTCGGCCGCCACACCGTCGAGCCGACGAAAGAGGTGCTGACGGTCCGGTGGGTATGCACACAGGCCTTGGGCTTGCCGGTGGTGCCGGAGGTATAGGGCAGCATGCACAGGTCGTCGGGGCCGGCGCGATGGGGTGCCGGCGCGTGGTCCTGGGCCAGGGCCGCCGACCAGCGTTCGCCACCGGCGAACAGCGAGCCGCTCGAGGACGGCCGGCGCACCCAGTCGGGGATGCTGAGGCCGGAATCGTCCTCGCCCAGCGCGTCGCCGTAGGCGTGCACGATGACATGGCGCAGCGCCGTGCGGCCGATCAGCGGGGCGATCTCCCCGACCAGCTCCTCGGCGACGAAAGCGGCCACTGCGCCGCTGTCAGCGAGGATGTGCGCCATCTCATCCTGCAGCAGCATGGCGTTGGCCGGCACCAGCACGGCGTCCGCACGCAGGATGGCGAAGTAGGCGGCGATGAACTGCGGGCAGTTCTGGCTGAACACCACGACCCGGTCGCCGCGCTCCACCCCGCAGACGTTCTGCAGGTAGCCGGCCATGCGCTCGACGTCGCGCAGCAGCTCGGCGTAGCGGTAGGCGGTGCCGAAGAACTGCACCGCGGTCTTGTCCGGGTAGCGCCGCGCCGCGGTTTCCAGGTGGGCGAAGATACTGGTCTGCGGAATGTGCACCTGGCGCGCCGGCAGGTAGGCGGCGTGGCGCGGATCGACGCCCAGCGCCCCGGTCGGGCGCTCGATCACGCCGGGTGGCGTCGGGCAGGGATGACTGTTGGGCATGGAACGGCCTCCTGGCGCGGGCTGCGGCCCGCTGGGCGATTGGTCGGTCAGAAGTGGGTGTCGCCGTCGAGCAGGCGCCGGGCGATGGTGCGCCGCTGGATTTCCGAGGTGCCGTCGGGGATGCGCATGGTGCGGGCGAAGCGGAAGCCCTCCTCCAGGCGCAATTCGTTGGTCAGGCCCATGCCGCCGTGCACCTGCATGCAGCGGTCCATCACCCGGCACAGCGCTTCGGTGGACGCGGCCTTGACGATGGACACCTCCTTGGTCGCCGGCTGGCCTTCGTCCACCAGCCAGGCACAGTGGCGGACCATGCTCTTCACCGCGTAGATGTCCATGGCGCACTCGGCGAGCATGGCCTGGACCATCTGGTGCTCGGCGATCGGCTTGCCGAAGGTGCGGCGCACCTTGGCGTATTCCAGCGCCTGGTCCAGGGCCCAGCGCGCCAGGCCCAGGCAGGAGGCGGCCATGCTCAGGCGCCCGGCGTTGACCCCTTCCAGCGCCGCCTGCAGGCCACGGTCGACCGGGCCGATGCGGTGGCTGTCGGGCACCCGCACGTTGTCCAGGGCGATGATGCCGATGTCCGCGCCCAGGTGCCCCATGGTCGGGATCACGCTGGGCACGGAGAAGCCGGGGGTTTCGGTAGGCAGGAAGAAGCCGCTGATGCCGCCCTTGCCGGCCCGGGCCTGGGCCTCGTCGGTGACGGCGAAGACCATCGCGTAGGTGGCGTACGGCGCGTTGGTGATCCACTGCTTGCTGCCGTTGAGCACCCAGTAGTCGCCGTCGCGCACGGCGCGGCTGCGCATGGCCAGCACGTCGGAACCGGCGTCCGGCTCGCTGAGGCCGAAGCACAGGGTGTCCTCGCCGCTGGCGATGGCCGGCAGGTAGGCCTCCAGCACCGCCGGCTGCATGTGCTTGAGCACCGGCGTCAGGCCGTTGGTGAAGGGCGACGGCAGGATCACCGTGTGGATCAGGTGGCGGGATGGCCCGACATAGGCGTTGAGGCGCTCCTGCAGGTAGACCGCGGCCTGCGCCCCGAGCCCGGCGCCACCCAGGCTGGCGTCGCCCAGGGCGGTGTAGAAGCCGGCCCTGGCCGAGAGCCGGCGCACCTGGGCACGCAGCTCCATGACCTGCGGGCAGTAGCGGCCATCCTCACCGTACAGCTTGCGTTCGTTGTGCAGCAGATCGGCGTGGCGCTGCTCCAGCGGCTCCACTTCCTGCTGGATGAAGCGGATCAGCGCGTCGCCGACCGCGACCCAATCGTCGGACAGGTTGAAGTCCATGGGAGTCTCCTCAGACCGGGTCCCAGCCGAACACGTCGGCCGAGGTATCCAGGGGCAGCAGGGATGGCTTGAAGGCCGGCAGCAGGTGCTCGGCCAGCAGCTCCGGGGTCCAGCCCTCGCCGCGGTGCAGCGAGCGCAGCGGCCGCGGCTGGCTCATCAGGAACACCTCGTTGCGGCGCACCGTGAACACCTGGCCGTTGACCGCCGAGGCCGCATCGCTGGCGAGGAACACCGCCATGGCGGCGATCGGCGCCGGGGTCATCGACTTGATCTTTTCCACCCGCGCGGCCTGGGCCGGATCGCTGGCCGGGATCGAGCCGACCATGCGGCTCCAGGCGAACGGCGCGATGCAGTTGGAACGCACACCGTAGCGCGCGCCATCCAGGGCGATGGACTTGGACAGGCCGAGGAGGCCCATCTTCGCCGCCGCGTAGTTGGCCTGGCCGAGATTGCCCACCAGTCCCGAGGTGGAAGTCATGTGCACGAAGGCGCCGGACTTCTGCTCGCGGAACGGCTCGATGGCCGCGCGGCTCATGTAGAAGCTGCCGTAGAGGTGCACCTTGAGCACCGCATCGAACTCCTCCGCGCTCATCTGGTGGAAGATGCGATCACGCAGGATGCCGGCGTTGTTGAGCACCGCATCGAGGCGGCCGAAGCTGTCCAGCGCCTGGGTAACGATGCGCCGCGCGCTGTCCCACTCGGCCACGCTGTCGCGGCTGAGCACCGCTTCACCGCCAGCCGCACGGATGGCTTCGACCACCTCGCGGCCCGGGTCCTCGTCGTCCGCCTCGCCACTGACGCTGACGCCGATATCGTTGACCACCACCCGTGCGCCCTGCGCCGCCATCTGCAAGGCCATCTCGCGGCCGATGCCGCGGCCGGCGCCGGTGACTATCACCACCTTGCCTTCCATCATCTGCGAACCCATCGCCTGCTCCTCCTGTTGTTCTGCACGGCGCTCAGCGGAATGCGCTGACGCCGGTGATCTCGCGGCCCTGGATCAATGCCAGGATGCCGTTCATGCCGTCGGGTACCTGGAACATGCGGGCGTCGCGCCACATGCGCTCGATGCCCAGTTCCTGGGTGATGCCCATGCCGCCGTGCAGCTGCATGGCCAGGCCCAGGGCGCGTTCGCAGGCCTGGGTGGCGTAGCGCTTGGCCATGGCCGAGCTGCCGTTGGCGCGCTCGCCGCGGTCCATGGCGTCCAGCGCCTGGTAGCAGAGCAGGCGCGAGGTGACGATCAGGGTCTGCATGTCCGCCAGGTCCTGCTGCACCAGCTGGTGCGCCGCCAGCGGCTTGCCGAACTGCTCGCGCACGCGGCTGTACTCGACGCACATCTCGTAGGCGCGCTGTGCCAGGTGAACGCACATCAGGCCAATCAGCGGGCGGTTGCCGTTCCAGCCCAGGGTCAGGGTCCTGGCTGCGTCGCCGGCCTCGCCGATCAGGTGGCTGCGGGGAACCCGAGTTTCCTCGAACAGCACCTCGCTCAGGTGGCCCTGCTGCAGGCCGGTGACGGCGATCTCGCGGACCTCCACCGCCGACTGGCTGCGGTCCACCAGCGCGCGCTGGGCGATGGGCCGGCCGCGCTCGTCGGTGCCCAGGGTGCAGGACACGTTGAACAGGTCACAGACCGAGGCGTTGGTGATCCAGATCTTGCGGCCACTGATGTAGGCGCTGTCGCCGTCGACGCGGATGCGCGTTTTCACCGCATTGGAGTCGGAGCCGGCGTTGACCTCGGAGTTGGCGGTGCAGGCGATGCGGCGGCCGGCGATCAGGTCGGGCAGGTACTGCTCGGCGATCTCCGCCGGGCAGCCGGAGTAGATGCGCGCCACGGTGCCCTCGTGGGAAATCAGCGACAGCGCGACGATGGCCGGCAGCTGTTCGAGGATCAGCCCGTAGTCGAGCATCTTCAGCCCGCCGCCACCGGCCTCCACCGGCAGGCGCGGGGCGGTGATGCCCAGCTCGGCCAGCGCGGCGTAGATTTCCAGCATGGCGCTGCGCGGCAGCGGCTGGTCGACGGGATGACGGCCGAGTACCGGCTGGATGCGATCACGGACCATACGCCGGGCCGCGTCGATCATCATGTCCTGGGACGGGTTGGGAGCGAAGTTCATCAATGGGCTCTCGGACTCAGGCGCCGGTGAATTTCGGCGGACGTTTCTCGGCGAAGGCGCGACGGCCCTCGATGCGGTCCTGGCTGTCGCGCAGCAGGCCCCAGTGCAGGTTGGCCTGGGCGACGAAGTCCCGCGGCGCCAAGTGGCTGGTCTCCACCGCCAAGCGCTTGATCGCCTGCACCGCCAGCGGGCCGTTGGCGGCGATCCGCTCGGCCAGCTGCATGGCCAGCGGCAGCAATCCCTCGCGGGCCACGCAGTCGCTGACCAGGCCGATGCGCAGGGCCTCGGCGGCGTCGATGCGCTCGCCGGTCAGCGCCAGCTTCATCGCATGGGCAGCGGGAATGGCGCGCATCAGGTATTGCACGCCTCCCACCGCCGGTACGCTGGCCACCCGGGCTTCGGGCAGGGCGAAACTGGCCTCGTCGCTGGCGATGCGCAGGTCACACTGCAGCGCCAGTTCGAGGCCGCCGCCCAGGCAGTAGCCGTGGATGGCGGCGATCATCGGCTTCCAGATCTCCAGGTCGCCGAGGTCGATCAGCCGCGTGTAGCCGCCCTCCTCGGCCTCGCCGGCGCGGCTCTTGAACTGGCCGCTGGCGAAGCTGCTCGAGGGCGGCAGTGTCGTCTTGAGGTTGGCGCCGGTGCAGAACGCCTTGTCGCCGGCGCCGGTGAGGACGATGGCGCGCACCTGGTCGTCGTCCTGCGCGGTGTTCAGCGCCTTGCGCAGGTGACGCAGGTCACCGATGGTCAGGGCATTCAGGGATTCCGGGGCGTCGAGGGTGAGCAGCGCCACGTGACCGATGATCTGGAACTGGATCGCCATGGCTCAGGCGCTCGAGCTGGACAGGGAGCGGCCACCGCAGACGTAGAGCGTCTGGCCGGTGATGTAGGAGGCGCGCGGATCGGCGAACATCAGCACGGCGTGGGCGATGTCCTCCGGCTTGCCGATACGGCCGACCGGGATGGTCGCCATGATCTTCGCCCGCTGCTCCGCGGAGAGCGGTGCGAGGATCGGCGTGTCGATGGCGCCGGGGGCGATGGCGTTGGCGGTGATGCCATGCCGCGCCAGTTCGATGGCCAGGGTGCGCGTCAGGCTGATCACGCCGCCCTTGGCCGCCGAATAGTTGGCTTGACCGAAACCGCCCAGCCAGGCGCGCGAGGAGATGTTGACGATGCGCCCGAAGCCCTGCTCGATCATCCCCGGCACCACCGCCTTGCAGCAGAGGAACTGTGACTTGAGGTTGACGTCCAGCACCAGGTCCCAGTCCGCTTCGCTCATGTTGACCAGGCGCTTGTCGCGGGTCAGGCCGGCGTTGTTGACCAGCAGGTCCGGGGTCTTCCAGTGGCTGGCGACCCGCGCCACGGCAGCGTTCACCTGCTCGGCGTCGGTCACGTCGACCTGCACCGCCAGCAGCCTGCCAGCCTGCTCACCGGCCTCGGCGAGCAGCCGGTCCATGGCCTCGCCGTTGCGGTCGAACATCGCCACGGCGTAGCCGGCGTCGAGCAGGGCGCGGGTCAGGCCCAGGCCGATACCCTGGGCGCCACCGGTGACTATTGCGACTTTCTCGTTCATGTGGGTCTCCTCAGACGCCCAGGATGTGTACGGCGGAAGCCGCGTGGTCGACGCCGGCGATGCCGCCGCCGGTGCATTGGGTCAGCGCCAGTTCGGCACCTTCGACCTGGCGCTCGCCGGCACGCTGTTGCAGGTGCCAGACCGCCTCGACCATCTGCGCGACGCCGGTGGCGCCCAGCGGATGGCCCTTGGCGAGCAGTCCGCCGGAGGGATTGACCACGCAGCTGCCACCCAGGCTGGTGACGCCATCCAGCAGCAGCTCGTGCGCTTCGCCACGGCCGCACAGGCCCAGCGCGTTGTAGTAGATGAGCTCGGCGATGCTGAAGGCGTCGTGCAGCTCGATGACGTCTATGTCCGCCGGCCGCACGCCGGCTTCGCGGTACGCCAGGTGGGCGGCGCGTGCGGTGATCTCGGCGGACAGGATGTCGTCGTCCGCTTCCTCGGCACGGCCCGATTGCACCACCGAGGCGAGCACCCGCACCGGCCGCGCCTGCTGGGGCTTGCGGGTGGTCAGCACCAGCGCCGCGGCGCCGTCCACCGCCGAGGGGCAGCACTGCAGCAGGGTCAGCGGTTCGAAGACCGGCCGCGAAGCCATCACATCGTCCAGGCTCACTGCGGAGCGGGTCTGGGCGTAGGGGTTGAGCGCGCCCTGGCGACGGTTCTTCACCGCCACCGCGCCGAGCACCTCGGCGCCCACGCCGAACTCGTGCAGGTAGCGCGTGGCGCGCATGGCGTAGATCGCCGGCAGGGCCATGCCGGCGCGGGCGTACAGCTCGGTCATGTAGTCGTTGCGTTGCAGCGGAATGGTGCCGCCGCCCAGGGCGGTGAGCTTCTCCACGCCGAACACCACCACGGTGTCGTAGACCCCCGCCTGCAGCGCGTGGCAGGCCAGGTGCACACCGGTCGCGCCACTGGCGCAGGCGTTCTCGACGTTGTAGATCGGCAGGCCGGACAGGCCCAGGTCACGCAGCAGCACCTGGCCCAGGACCATGCCGCCGAACACGTTGCAGGCGTAGAAGGCCTGCGGTTCGTGCAGCTCGATGCCGGCATCGCTCAGCGCCTGGAGTACCGCCTGCTGGGTCAGGTCCTGCAGCGACGCGGCATGGCGACCGAACGGGGTCATCGCCACGCCGGAGATGTAGATAGGCTTGTTCATGCACTCTCCTGCGGGCGGAAGGCGTAGATCGGGCCGCTGTCGGAGTCCACCAGGCACAGGCTCAGCGCTTCGCCGATCCGCGGCTGGCGGCCGGCGGGATAGTCCAGGCGGGCGAACACCCGCAGGCCCTCGGGGAAATCGGCCAGGCCCAGCGGCTGCGGCGGCCTGTTCGCCTTCGGGCTGGCGTGCACCACGGTGAAGCTGTACAGCCGCGGCGCCGAGGCCAGCTCCACCAGCTCGCAGCCTTCGCCCAGCGGCGAAGTCTCCGGCAGTGGCGGGAAATGCAGACCCGGCCGACCGGGGCGCCGGGAGGCCAGCAGGACCAGCGCGCCATCGCGTTCGCGCCAGGGTTGTGCGGCGACGCCGGGGGCCGCCTCGTGGGATGCGCTCATGGGAGCTCCTTGGCTTCAGACGCGTTCGAAGACGGCGGCGATGCCCTGCCCGCCGCCGATGCACAGGGTTTCCAGGCCGTAGCGGGCCTTGCGGCGCTGCATCTCGTGGAGCAGCGAGGTCATGATCCGCAGGCCGGTCGCGCCGATGGGATGGCCCAGGGAGATCCCCGAGCCGTTGACGTTGATCCGCGGGTCCTGCTCCAGCTGCCATTCGCGCAGCACCGCCAGCACCTGGCCGGCGAACGCCTCGTTGACCTCGATCAGGTCCATGTCGGCGAGCTGCAGCTGCAGCCGTTGCAGCAGCTTGGCCACCGCCGGCACCGGGCCGATGCCCATGCGCAGCGGGTGGCAACCGGCGGCGGCCCAGCCGGCCAGGCGCGCCATCGGGCGCAGGTCGTGCTGCACGACGAAGCGCTCGGAGACCACCAGGCAAGCGGCCGCCGCATCGTTCTGCTGGCTGGCGCTGCCGGCGGTGACGGTACCGCCGGCGAGGATCGGCCTGAGGGCGGCCATGGTCTCGTAGCTGGCGTCTTCGCGAATGCCTTCGTCGCGGCTGACCAGCAGCGGCGGCCCCTTGCGCTGCGGTACCTGCACCGGCAACAGCTCGGCGTCGAAGCGTCCCTGGCTCCAGGCGCTGGCGGCCTTGCGATGGCTGTCCGCGGCCCAACGGTCACAGGCCTCGCGGCTGATGCCGTAGTCGCGCACCAGGTTTTCCGCGGTCTCTACCGCGCCACCGGGACACTCGCCATAGCGGGCGACCGGCTGCGAGTTGACGCGGCCGCGGTCGAGACGGTCGTGCAGGCTCACGTCGCCCAGGCGCGCCCCCCAGCGCATGTGGGTGCTGTAGTACTCGATGTTGCTCATGCTCTCGACGCCGGCCACCAGCAGGCAGTCGGCGGCGCCGGTCTGCACTTGCATGGCCGCGTCGATCAGCGCCTGCAGGCCGGAGCCGCAGCGCCGGTCGACGCTGTAGCCGGACACCTGGTCCGGCAGGCCGGCCAGCGCCGCTGCGTAGCGCCCGATGCAGGGTGCCTCGCTGGACTGGTAGGACTGCGCGACTATCACTTCGTCGACCAGATCGCCGGCGACGCCGCTGCGCCGCAGGACTTCCTGCAGGACCAGCGCGGCCAGCTCGGCCGCTGGCACGCTGGCCAGGGCGCCGCCGAACTTGCCGATCGGCGTACGCACGGGGGAAAGGAGGTAGGCGTGGGACATGACGGTCTCTTCTTCTGCTTCTGCTGCTGTCGTGGAAACGCGTTCAGGCGCTCATGCCCAGGCCGGCCTGGCGCAGGCGCTGGATGCCGGCCTCGCTCAGCCCCCAGTCGCGCAGCGCCGCCTCGCCACCCTGGCCGCGGGCGGGCGCCGGTTGCGGTACGGCGCTGGGCGTGCCGAGAAAACGCGGCGCCGGGGCCGGCTGGACCACGCCGCCGACCTCCATGAAGCTGCCGCGCGCCTGGGCGTGGGGATGCTCCGCCGCCTCGGCGAAGCCCAGTACCGGCGCGACGCAGGCGTCGCTGCCTTCGAAGATTTCGCACCACTGCTCGCGGGTGCGCTGCAGAAACGCGCGGATGAACGCCTCGCGCAGGCGCGGCCAGCCCTGGCGGTCGTGCTGTGCCGGCAGCTGCGCCGGATCGAGGCCGAGGCGTTCCAGCAGTTCGGCGTAGAAGCGTGATTCCACCGGGCCGATCGCCAGGTAGCCGCCATCCAGGGTGCGGTAGGTGTCGTACCAGGGCGCGCCGCCATCGAGCAGGTTGCTGCCGCGCTCCTCGCGCCAGTTGCCCGAGGCCAGCAGCCCCCAGATCACCGAGCCGAGCTGCGCCGCGCCTTCGGCCATGGCGGCGTCCACCACCTGGCCGGCGCCGCCGCGCTGCACGCGCACCAGCGCCGCCAGCACGCCCAGCGCCAGCAGCATGCCGCCACCGCCGTAATCGCCCACCAGGTTCAGCGGCGGCACCGGCCGGCCGGCCACCGGGCCGATGCCCGAGAGCACGCCGGACAGCGCGATGTAATTGATGTCATGGCCGGCGCGCTGGGCCAGCGGGCCGTGCTGGCCCCAGCCGGTCATGCGCCCGTAGACCAGCCGCGGATTGCGTGCCAGCGCCGGCTCCGGGCCGAGGCCGAGACGCTCCAGGGTGCCGGGGCGGAAGCCCTCGATCAGCACGTCGGCCTGTTCGATCAGCTCCAGCGCCACGGCGGCGGCATCGGCCTGCTTGAGGTCCAGGGTCACCGAACGGCGGCCACGGCCGGTGATGTCGACCTTCGGCCCGTCCATCTTCGGCCCGAGGTCGCCGTGGGCCAGCGGCCGGTCGATGCGGATGACGTCGGCGCCCATGTCGGCCAGCAGCATGGTGGCGAAAGGTGCCGGGCCGATGGCCTCGAACTCCAGAACTCGGATACCGCTCAACACACCCATCGACATGGTTCCTTGCTTGGTGGGCGCGGCGAGCGCCCGGCGATACCGCCCTGGGCGGTTTCAGCAATGGAACACCGCCGTTGCCACGGCGTCCGCCACCCGCGTCGGGTGGCCGCCACGGGTGGCGTCTGAAGGGCGGTGCAAGGCACTGGTGAAGCACGGCGCAAGTGCGGCATGCTCTGAAGGACGCCCGTACCTCCAACAACAATCGCGGGCGCACGCCATTGCCTCGGAAGCCCCATGGAAAGACCCAGCAGCATCACCCTGAGCACACTCCCGGCCCAGGCCGAACCGGCCCTCACCACCACCCTGGACCGCTCCAAGCTCACCCCGCCACGCAGCGGCAGCCGGGTGATCGCCCGCGAACGCCTGGTCCAGCGGCTGGTGGAAAGCCGGCGCCGGCGCTGCACGGTGATCAAGGGCCCGGCGGGCTGGGGCAAGACCACGGTCCTGCTCGCCTGCCGCCAGCACCTGCTGTCCCTGGGGTTCGAGGTCGCCTGGCTGAGCCTGGGCGCCGAGGACAACGAACTGGGGCGCTTCGTCGACTACCTGCTGGGCAGCCTGGCGCAGATCGATCTGCAGATGGTGCAGGAAGCTTCCCTGATGGAGGCTCACGGCTTCGACAGCGAATCGGTGGAGCGCACCGTCATCACGCTGGTCCAGGGCATCGCCGCCAGTGGCCGCGAAGTGGTGCTGGTACTCGACGACCTGCACAGCCTGACCGACGTCGG
This sequence comes from Pseudomonas nitroreducens, assembly GCF_014204515.1. Classification (GTDB taxonomy): domain Bacteria; phylum Pseudomonadota; class Gammaproteobacteria; order Pseudomonadales; family Pseudomonadaceae; genus Pseudomonas; species Pseudomonas nitritireducens_A. Next base: position 73,411 of record NZ_JACHLI010000031.1, read on the forward strand.
CATCCACCAGGCCCTGCAGTGGCTGCTGGAATACGCCCCGGCCAACCTGCACCTGGTGCTCGGCACGCGCAGCGCGGTGCCGCTGTCCCTGGCGCGCCTGCGCAGCGAGGAGCAGATCCTCGAACTGGAACTTCGCGACCTCGGCTTCACCCTGGAAGAAACCCGCCAGTTCCTCCGTCAGCAACTGGGCGAGCTGCCGGCGGAAGAAGTGCGGCAGATCCATGAACTCACCGACGGCTGGATCGCCGGCCTGCAGCTGTTTGCCGCCAGCCGTCGCAAGCCGGCAGCTGACGCTACGGCGCCGGGGCCGCTGCGCGACCACCAGGCCTTCGCCCGCTACTTCGAAACCGAAGTGCTGTCGCGGCTGAGCGACAACGAGGTGCAGCTGCTGGTCCACACGGCGGTCTGCAACCGCTTCTGCCCTTCCCTCTGCGCGGCCCTGGTGGACCGCCCCGAAGCAGTGGCCGAAGCCATGGCACTGCTCGCGCGGCTGGAGCAGGACAACCTGTTCCTGATCGCCCTCGACAGCCAGGACGCGGAGAGCTGGTACCGCCTGCATCCGCTGCTGCGCGAGACCCTGCTCGGCCTCTTCGCCCGCCAAGACGCAGAACAGCAGCGCGCCGTGCACGGCCGCGCCTGGCGCTGGTTGCGCCAGCGCGACCAGCTGATCGACGCGGTGCGACATGCGGTGGCCGGCGGCGCGGCAGTGGCCGCCGCGCAACTGGTGGAGGAGCGCCTGGAGGCGCTGTACGCCCAGGGCGACCTGCGGGTGCTGATCGAACTGGCGCGCCTGCTGCCCCGCGAGCAGATTCGCAGCAGCATCCGCCTGCGCCTGCTGCTGGCGCGCATGCAGGTATTCGCCCGCGACTTCGCCGCCTGCGAGGCAAGCATCGCCGAGCTGCAGAGCGATATCCCCGCAGAGGACGGCGACTCGCGCTTCCGTCTCGCCATGCTGCGCGCCGTGCTGGCGGTGCAGCGCGACAACACCGACGATGCCCTGGACATCCTGCCACAGCTGCTCGACCCGCCGGCGGGGGTGAATTCGGTGATGATCGGCGGCAGCCTGAACATCCTCTCCTGGCTGTACATGAACCGCGGCGAATACGAGCGAGCCCGCCAGGTGCAACTGGAGCGCCCGCCCCTGCTGGTCAACGGCGCGCCGCTGATCGGCACCGCCGGCGGCACCCTGCAGGGCCGCTGCCTGATCGGCCTGAGCCTGGCCATGGAGGGGCAGATCGCCCAGGCCGAGCGCATCTACCGCGAAGTCATCTACGAGGCCCAGCGCCATGGCCGCTCCTGTGCCGACGCACTGCACCTGGCCACCGCCCTGCTGGGCGACACGCTCTACGAAACCAACGAGATCGATGCCGCCCTGCAATTGCTGGAGCCGCAGATCGACCTGCTCGAACGCATCTCCATCCCCGACTCGGTGCTGCGCGCCCTGGAGACCCTGGGCAAGGCCCACTGGGTCGCCGGCAATCGCCGCGAGGCCTTCGCCTACCTGGAGCATCTCTACGAGTACGCGCACCGGCACCAGCTCGACCGGCTGATGGCCCACGCGCTGGTCTGGCAGGTGCACTGGCACCTGCTGCTGGGCGAGGTGGTCGCCGCGCAGACCAAGCTGGCGCGCCTGGACGCCATCGCCGCGCGCCATCCCGACGCCGCGCGCAGCCAGCGCAAGGACATCTTCATCATCGTCGAGAACGCCCACGTGCGCTGGGACGCCGCCCACGGCGACCTGCACAGCGCCAACCTGCGGCTCAACCGCATGCTCGAGGCCGGCGAGCAGGACGGCCGGCAACTGGCGGTGACCCGCCTGAAGATGCTCGGCGCGGTGTTCGACGCCCAGCGCGGCCAGATCGACCAGGCGCGGCAGAAGGTCCTCGCCCTGCTGCGCAGCGCCCAGCGCTACGGCCAGCTGCGCAGCGTGGTGGATGCCCACCCGGACGCCCTCGAACTGATCGAGAGCCTGACCGCCGACCAGCCGCTGGACCCACTGCTGGCCTTCTACATCGAGCGCCTGCGCGGCACCCGCCGCGCTCCGGCACAGCCCGCACCCAGTGCCGCCGCGCCGCGTGCGACGGGCCTGCAGCTGGGCGCCGGCATGGAGCCGCTCAGCGAGCGCGAGCTGGAAGTGCTGCGCCTGCTTGCCCAGGCCCTGCCAAACAAGAAGATCGCCCGCGCCCTGGGGCTCTCCCACGAAACCGTGAAGTGGCACCTGCGGCACATCTACAGCAAGCTCGGCGTCGGCAGCCGCGACGAAGCCGTGGCCCGCCTGCGCGACGCGGAAACGGCGGACGGCTCCGGCCGCTGACCGGCCGGCCGCCACCCGCACCGGGTGGCGCAGCCGGTGCGCGGCGCACCGAGCATGGGTGGACCCTTCCTCCGAGCGTCCGCCATGAGCACCGAACTGATCGCACTGCGCGAAGCGCAACTGACCCTCGCCGGCGGCATCGCCACCTTCACCCACCGCCAGCCGGCCGCGCGTAACGCCCTGTCGCTGGAGCTGCGCGAAGACTACGCGGACATGCTCGAACGGGTCGAAGGCGACCGCAGCCTGCGCGCCCTGATCATCACCGGGTCGGGTGGCAGCTTCTGCGCTGGCGGCGACATCCGCTCGCTGAAGCAGCGCCAGCTCAGCGACGACCCGGAAATAAACTCGGCCAATGCCATGCGCCTGCGCATCCGCCGCCTGCACGGCTGGCTGGAGCGCCTGCGCGGCCTGGAGATCCCGGTGATCGCCGCGGTGGATGGCCCGGCCTACGGCGCCGGCTTCGCCATCGCACTGCTGGCCGATTTCATCCTCGCCTCCGAACGCGCGTCGTTCTGCATGCCGTTCGCCCGGCTGGGGCTGGTGCCGGACTCCGGCGCGCTCTACAGCCTGCCCCGCGCCGTGGGCCTGCAGAAGGCCAAGGAACTGCTGTTCAGCGCCCGCCGCGTCGGCGTCGAGGAAGCTCGCGAGCTGGGCCTGGTGCTGTCCATCCACACCCCGGACGAGCTGCCGGCCGCCGCCCAGCACCTGGCCCAGCGCTTCCTCGCCGCGCCGCGGGATGCGCTGGCGATGAGCAAGCGACTGCTCAACCAGAGCCATGAAACCGGCTGGAGCACGATGGCCGAGCTGGAAGGCCTGGCCCAGGGCGTGGCGTCCACCGCGCCGTACCACGCCGAGGCGGTTTCCGCCTTCCTGCGCAGCGAACCCGCGCGCTTCGACTGGGACCGCGACTGAGCCACCCGCTCCGGGTGGAGTAGCCGTGCCACAGCGCGCCCTACCGTAGCCATCGAGCCTGTGCGCCCCGCGCGCGAAACGACAACCACGACCGGCAGGACCGGTCGGCAGCAGGAGCCTTCCGTGCATATCGAGCGCAGCGTCTTCCGCGACGACCACGAAATCTTCCGCACCACCGTGCGCCGCTTCTTCGAGCGCGAATGCGTGCCCCGCCAGGAAGCCTGGAACCGCGCCGGACAATGGGACCGCGACATCTGGCTGAAGGCTGGCCGCGAGGGGTTGCTGTGCATCACCCTGCCCGAGGAATACGGCGGCGGTGGTGGCGATTTCGGCCACAGCGCGGTGTACAACGAGGAGTTCAACCGGGCCGGGCTGTCCGGCAACGGGCTGGGCATGCACTCGGACATCATCGCCCCCTATATCGCCCGCTGCGGCAGCGAGGAGCAGAAGCGCCGCTGGCTGCCCGGCGCCTGCTCGGGCGAGCTGATCCTGGCCATTGCCATGACCGAGCCGGGCACCGGCAGCGACCTCAAGGCGGTGCGCACCAGCGCCGTGCGCGAGGGCGACGAATACGTCATCAACGGCAGCAAGACCTTCATCAGCAACGGCCTGTCCGCCGACCTGGTGATCGTGGTCTGCAAGACCGATGCGGAAGCCGGCGCCAGGGGCATCAGCCTGATCGCGGTGGAAACCGACCGCCCCGGCTTCCAGCGCGGCCGCAAGCTGGACAAGGTCGGCCAGCACGCCCAGGACACCGCCGAGCTGTACTTCGACAACGTGCGGGTACCGGTGGGCAATCGCCTGGGCGAGGAAGGCAAGGGCTTCGCCTACCTGATGGGCGAGCTGCCGCAGGAGCGTTTCTCCATCGCCGTCTCCGCCGCCGCGCGACTGGAGACGGTGCTCGAGCACACCCTCGACTACGTCAAGAGCCGCCAGGCCTTCGGCCAGACCGTCTGGGATTTCCAGAACACCCGCTTCAAGCTGGCCGACATCAAGGCCCAGGCGATTGCCGTGCGCCTGATGATCGACCACTACCTGGGCGAGCACATGCGCCGCCGCCTGACCCTGGAAGAGGCGGCGATCGCCAAGCTGTTCGCCACCGAAACCCTGGGCAAGGCACTGGACGAGATGGTCCAGCTGCACGGCGGCTACGGCTACATGCTCGAGTACCCGGTGGCCCGCGCCTTCGTCGACATGCGCGTCAACCGCATCTACGGCGGCACCAGCGAAGTCATGCGCGAACTCATCTCGCGCAAGCTCTGATCACACAAGGACAACAGGCATGAGCCAGAAAGCATTCGTCGCCGGCGTCGGCATGATCCAGTTCAGGAAGCCCGGCAGCAGCGATTTCTACGACATCATGGCGCGCGACGCGATCCAGCAGGCGCTGGCCGATGCCGGCATCGACTATCGCCTGGTGCAGCAGGCCTACGCCGGCTACGTCTACGGCGACTCCTGCTGCGGGCAGAAGGCCGTGTACCACGCCGGCATGACCGGCATCCCGGTACTCAACGTCAACAACAACTGCGCCACCGGCTCCTCCGCGCTCTTCCTCGCCCGCCAGGCGGTAGCCAGCGGCGCGGTGGACTGCGCCCTGGCCGTGGGCTTCGAGCAGATGAACCCCGGCGCGCTGAAGTCCGCCTGGCCGGACCGCCCGGCCGCGCTGGAGCGCGCCAACGCGGTGGTCAGCGAGCTGGTCACGGGCATCGACGTGCCGAGCAACGCCATTCGCCAGTTCGCCGGCGCCGGCCGCGCGCACATGCAGAAGTACGGCACCCGGCTGGAAACCTTCGCCGCCATCCGCGCCAAGGCCAGCCGCCACGCCGCGCGCAACCCGCTGGCGGTATTCCGCAACGTGGTCACCACCGAGCAGGTGATGAACGACGTGGTGCTCTGGCCGGGCGTGCTGACCCGCCTGATGGCCTGTCCGCCCACCTGCGGCGCGGCGGCCGCCATCGTGGTCTCCGAGGCCTTCGCGAAGAAGCACGGCCTGCGCACCGACGTGCTGATCGCCGGCCAGGCCATGGCCACCGACATCCCCGCCTCCTTCGACAGCCGCGACATGATCCGCGTGGTCGGCTTCGAGGTCACCCGCCTCGCCGCGCAGCAGGCCTACGAGCAGGCCGGCATCGGTGTCGGCGACATCGACGTGATCGAGCTGCACGACTGCTTCGCCCAGAACGAACTGCTCACCTACGAAGGCCTGGGCCTGTGTGCCGAGGGCGAAGGCGAGAAGCTGGTCAACGACGGCGACAACACCTACGGCGGCCGCTGGGTGGTCAACCCCTCCGGCGGCCTGCTTTCCAAGGGCCACCCGCTGGGCGCCACCGGGCTTGCCCAGTGCTACGAGCTGACCCACCAGCTGCGCGGCAGCGCGGGTGAGCGCCAGGTGCCACAGGCGCGCATCGCCGTGCAGCACAACCTCGGGCTGGGCGGTGCCGGCGTGGTCACCGTGTACCAGAAGCACTGACGCCGGGAGGCTCCAGATGATCGATCCGAAACACATCGGCAAGCAGCTGCCGTCCTTCAGCGTCGTCGCCGAAGCCGGGCAGCTGCGCTTCTTCGCCAGGACCATCGGCGAGACCGACCCGGTCTACCTCGACGAACAGGCGGCGCGCGACGCCGGCCACCCCGGCCTGCCGCTGCCGCCGACCTTCCTCTTCTCGCTGGCGTTCCAGACGCCCTCCAACGCCTGGCGCGACGAGCTGGGCATCGTCTCCTCGCGCATCCTGCATGGCGAGGAGTCCTTCACCTACCAGCGCATGGCCTATGCCGGCGACACCCTGCACTACGACGTGCGCATCACCGACATCTACGACAAGAAAGGCGGCGCACTGAGCTTCGTGGTGCGCGAGTCGAAGGTCACCAACCAGCACGGCGAACACGTGGCGACCCTGCGCACCACCCTCGTCCACCGCAACAGCTGATCCGGAGATCCCGATGACTACTGTCCACTTCGATTCCGTCCAGGTCGGCGACAGCCTGCCGCCGCTGAGCCTGGCGCCGATCAACCGCACCACCCTGGCCCTGTTCGCCGGTGCCTCGGGTGACCACAACCCGATCCACATCGACATCGACTACGCGCGCAAGGCCGGCATGGTCGACGTGTTCGCCCACGGCATGTTGTCCATGGCCTACCTCGGCCGCCTGCTGACGCAATGGGTCGACCAGCGCCAGCTGCGCGGCTTCGCCGTGCGCTTTGCCGGCATCACCCACCTGGGCCACCAGCTCACCTGCAGCGGCCACGTGGTGGAGAAATTCGAGGCCGACGGCGAGCGCCGCGTGAAGCTGGAAATCCGCACCGCCAACCAGTATGGCGAAACCAAGATCGTCGGCGACGCCATCGTCGCCCTGCAGTGAGGACCGCCCCATGACAAGACTCGACGGCAAGGTGGCACTGGTCACCGGCTCCGGCCGCGGCATCGGCCAGGCCATCGCCCTGAAGCTCGCCGGCGAAGGCGCGCGCATCGTGATCAACGACCTGGACCTGGCGCCAGCTCAGGAAACCGCCGCGATGATCCGCGACCTCGGCGGCCAGGCCGCCATCAGCCACGGCAACGTCAGCGCGCCGGACTTCGCCGAGCGCTACATCCGCACTGCGATGGAGCACTTCAAGGGCATCGACATCCTCGTCAACAACGCCGGCTACACCTGGGACGACGTTGTGCAGAAGATGAGCGACGAGCAGTGGTACGCCATCCTCGACTGCCACATGACCGCGCCGTTTCGAATCTTCCGCGCCGCCTACCCGGTGATCAAGGCCCAGGCCCAGGCTGACGCCGAAGCGGGTCGCGAGGTGTTCCGCAAGGTAGTGAACATCTCCTCGGTGTCGGCCTTGAACGGCAATGCCGGACAGATCAACTACAGCGGCGCCAAGGCCGGCGTCGCCGGCATGACCCGCGCGCTGGCCCGCGAGTGGGGGCGCTTCAAGGTCAACGTCAACGCGGTGGCCTTCGGCTTCATCGAAACGCGTATGACCCGCGCCGACGCCCACGCTGGCGCCACGGTGAACATCGAGGGTCGCGACATCCGCGTGGGCATCAGCCCCGAGGCGGCGAAGTCGTTCGCCCAGCGCAACCCGCTGGGGCGTCCCGGCAGCGTGCAGGAAGCCGCCGATGCGGTGTACCTGTTCTGCTCCCCGGAATCCAACTACATCACCGCGCAGACCATCGCGGTGGCCGGCAACCTGCAATAGCCGCAGCGGCATCCGCGGCGGCGCTCCTCCCCGGCGTGCCGTCGCCCAGCCCGAGGAACGACATCATGAAGCAACTCACCCCCATGGACGCGCAGTTCTTCTATTCCGACGCCCCGCACCAGCCCATGGTGATCGGTGGCCTGTGGATCTGCGACCAGAACTCGGCCCCCAACGGGCTGGTCCGGCACAAGGACATCATCCGCTTCATCGACAGCCGTCTCAGCAGCACCTCGCTGTTCCGTCGCCGCCTGCAGCACGCGCCGCTGCGCCTCGACGATCCCTACTGGCTGGAGGACAAGCACTTCGACCTGGAGTACCACATCCGCCATGTCGGCCTGCCGCAACCGGGTGACTGGCGCCAGCTGTGCATCTTCGCCGCGCGGGCGATGTCGCGCAGCCTGGACATGGAGCGCGCGCCCTGGGAGATCACCGTGATCGAGGGGCTGAACAACGTCGACGGCGTGCCGCCGGGCAGCTTCGCCCTGCTGCTGCGCTTCCACCATGCCTATGTCGACGGCAAGTCCGGGGTGGAGATCACCACCCTGCTGATGGACGACCAGATCGAATTCGACGACAACACCTACCGCCAGCCGCTCAACGAGCGCATGCCGACCCGCACGCAGATGTGGGCCAAGACCATGCCGCGCCTGCTCGGCCAGTCGCTGCGCAGCGCCCGCGCCGGCCTCAGCGTGGCGCGCAAGGGCCTGCAACTGGCGGCGCAGCTGCGCGGCGAGGCGAGCCCCGACCAGCGCCGGGTACCCAGCGCCCTGTTCAACGCCCAGGTCTCGCCGCACCGCAGCTACGGCGCGATGACCTGGAGCCTCGCCGAGCTCAAGCAGATCCGCCGCTGCGCCGAGCGCTCGACCCTCAACGACGTGATCATCGCCATCATCGCCGGCGGCCTGCGCCGCTACCTGCTGAGGCGCGAGGCCCTGCCGGTGGAGCAGTCGCTGGTGGCGCTGTGCCCGGTGGCGATGCGTCCGGAAAGCGCACGCCGCGACATGGGCAACCTGATCTCGATGATGCTGATCGGCATGGGCACCGACATGGCCGATCCGCAGCTGCGCCTGCAGGCGGTCACCGAGCGCACCCAGCGCGGCGCGCCGCTGGCCAAGGAGGTGATGCACGAGCTGATCACCTCGCTGGGCGAGATGCTTCCCGCGCCGATGCGCATGCTCGGCGGCTGGTTGCAGAGCCAGGTGCGCTATGTCAGCCGCTTCCCCCTGCAGAACACCCTGATCACCAACGTCCCCGGCCCCACCAACGGCGCCGAGAAGAAGTACTTCGCCGGCGCCGAGATTCTCGCCACCTACCCCATAGTCCCGGTGTTCGACGGCATGGGCCTGAGCCACGGCATCACCAGCCTGTACGGGCAGATCATCCTCGGCGTGCTGGCCGACCGGCAGATGCTGCCGGACATGGATGTCTACATCGACTGCCTGCGCGATTCCACCGCCGAGTACCTGGCGTTGGCCGGCGAACTGCGCGCAGCCGCCGATGAACCACCCGCCAGGCCGGGCAACGCACGCCGCCGCCAGGCCCCGGCGCGAAGCCAGGAGCCCAGCGCACAGTGACCCGCGACGGCGAGCGGCAGGCAGGGATGCTTCGCTCGACCGTCACCTTTGCAGCGACAACCGACAGGAAAACCCGATGTTCAGGCAGAAGTCCGCGGCACGGCAGTGGCGCGACAAGATGGACCACGCGCACAGCTACCCGGAATGGGCGCAGCATGCCGCCGCCCTCGATCACGCGACCGGCATGGATGACTGGCGCGGCAACGAGGTGTCCGCCGACTACGACTACCGCACGGTGCGCCAGCGCCTGGAGCGCCTGCGCGGCATGCGCAACGCCGGCGCCTACGGCAACCTGATGTTCGCCCTCAACGAAGGCATCCACGGCAACCTCGCCGGCATGGGCAAGGCCACGCTCTACGGCCATTCGCACCTGGGCACCAAGCACCTGATCCACCAGTACATCGAGGAGGTCTGCCTGTCCCTGCAGGCCATCGACGGCCTCGACGAAAAGGTCATCCCCCTGGAGGAGCGCAAGGACTTCTTCCTTCGTGCCAGCCAGTGCTTCGGCCGCTCCGCCCTGATGCTCAGCGGCGGCGCAGTGCTCGGCTACTTCCACGCCGGGGTGCTCAAGGCGCTGCTCGAGGAGGGCATGCTGCCAAGCATCATTTCCGGTTCCAGCGCCGGCGCCATCCTCGCTTCCATTGCCTGCACCCACGACGACGCCCGATTGCCCGCGCAGCTGCAGGCCGAGCACCTGCTGATGCAGGCCGCCGGCACTGCGCACCGGCGCCGGCCGCGCACCCGCCCGGCGCTGGAGGCCGGCGACCTGGCCGCCTACCTGGAGCGGCTGATCCCCGACCTGACCTTCGCCGAGGCCTACAAGGTCAGCGGACGCCACCTCAACATCACCGTCACCGGCCTGGAACCGCGCCAGGCGCCGCGCCTGCTCAACGCGATCACCGCGCCTACCGTGCTGGTGCGCTCGGCGGTGATGGCCTCCTGCGCCATCGCCGGCATCTATCCGCCCGTGACGCTGCAGGCGAAGAACGCCGCCGGCCTGCAGGTGCCCTACCTGCCCGAGCAGCAGTGGATCGACGGTTCCTTCCTCGACGACCTGCCGGCCAAGCGCCTGGGCCGGCTGTACGGGGTCAACCACTTCATCTCCAGCATGGCCAACCCAGCGGCGCTGCTGTTCACGCCCAACCCCAACGCCCGCCCGAACCTGCTGCAGAGCGCCCTGAACCAGCAGATACGCCTCGGCAAGGGAGTCGCCACCCATCTGCTGCGCCTGGGCCGCGACCACCTGCGCATCCGCAACGCCACCCTCGCCCGCTGGCAGCACCTGAGCTACAGCGTGCTGGTGCAGGACTACATCGCCGACATCAACCTGTTCCTCGGCAAGCGCTGGCACAACCCGCTCAAGCTGCTCGCCCCGATGCCCCTGGCGGAGCTGCGGCAACTGCTGCGCGAAGGCGAACAGGCGACCTGGGAACGCATGGCGATGGTGCGCAACTGCACGGCCATCAGCCGCACCCTGGACGGCATCCTGCGCGACCGCCACTGGACCGTCTGAGCAGGCGAGCGCCTGAGCACGGCACCTTCGGCGCCCCCTGGCGGTCTGACTACCCAGGGAGCGCCACCGCGCCAGCGCAGCAGCGCCCCTGCCTGCCGCTGAGCCCATTGCGCTTCAGCGCGCCCCGCACGGGTCCCAGCCTCTCGAACAGGAGTTCCGCCATGAGTGACTACCTTGCCCCGCTGCGCGACATGCAGTTCATCCTCAAGGACCTGCGACTGCTCGACGGCCTGCGCCAGTTGCCGGAGCAGCAGGACATGAACAGCGAGCTGGTCGACGCCATCCTCAACGAAGCCGCACGCTTCGCCCAGGGCGTACTGGCGCCGTTGAACGTTACCGGCGATCGCCAGGGAGCGCGCTGGAACCAGGGTGACGTACGGACCGCCGAAGGTTGGCGGGCTGCCTACGAACAGTTCGCCGGCAATGGCTGGAACGCCCTCTCCTGTCCGCCCGACTTCGGCGGCCAGGGCGCACCGCGGCTGATCTCGGCGCTGGTGGAGGAAATGTGGAACGCCGCCAACGTCGCCTTCGGCCTCTGCCCGATGCTCACCCGCGGTGCCATCGAGGCCATCGAACTGCGCGGCAGCGATGAGCTCAAGGCCACCTGGCTGCCGAAACTGGTGAGCGGCGAATGGACCGGCACCATGAACCTCACCGAACCCCAGGCCGGCTCTGACCTCGCCGCCGTGCGCAGCCGCGCCGAGCCCCAGGGCGACGGCCGCTACAAGGTGTTCGGGCAGAAGATCTTCATCACCTACGGCGAGCACGACCTCACCGACAACATCGTCCACCTGGTGCTGGCCCGCGTGCCCGGTGCACCGGATGGAGTGAAAGGCATCTCGCTGTTCGTGGTGCCCAAGGTCCTGCTGAACGCCGACGGCAGCCTGGGCCAGCGCAACGACGTGCGTTGCGTCTCCATCGAGCACAAGCTCGGCATCCACGGCAGCCCCACCGCCGTGCTGGCCTTCGGTGACGAAGGCGGCGCCAGCGGCTGGCTGGTGGGCGAGGAAAACCGCGGCCTGGAGTACATGTTCATCATGATGAACGCGGCGCGCTACTCGGTGGGCATCGAGGGTATCGGGCTGGCCGAGCGTGCCTACCAGCGCGCGGCCAGCTATGCCCGGCAGCGCGTGCAGGGCACGGAAATCGGCGTGCCCGGTCGCGAGAAGGCGGCCATCCTGCGCCACCCGGACGTGCGCCGCATGCTCATGTCCATGCGCTCGCGCACCGAGGCCATGCGTGCGCTGGCCTGCGAAGTGGCGCTGGCCATGGACTTCGCCCACGGCCACCCGGACGAGGCGGTGCGCCGCGAGCGGCAGGCCTTCGTCGAGCTGATGATCCCGGTGATCAAGGGCTGCGCGACCGAGAATGCCGTGGACATCGCCTCGCTGGGCGTGCAGGTCCATGGCGGCATGGGCTTCATCGAGGAAACCGGCGCCGCCCAGCACCTGCGCGACGCGCGGATCACCCCGATCTACGAGGGCACCACCGGCATCCAGGCCCTCGACCTGATCGGCCGCAAGATTGCCCGTGACAAGGGCGCCGCCGCCTTCGCCCTGATCGCCCAGCTGCGCGAAACGCAACGGGCGTTGCCCGATGACGACCCGCAGTTGGCCGGCATCCGCCATCGCCTGTTCTCGGCGATCAACGCCCTGGATGACGCGGTGAAGTTCGTGGTGGCCCACTACGACAGCCAGGTGCGCCTGGTCGCCCTGGGCTCGGTTCCGCTGCTGGAGCTGCTGGGCATTGTCGCCGGCGGCTGGCAACTGGCCTGTTCGGCGCAGGTGGCGCAGCAGCGGCTGGCCGAAGGCAGCGGCGATGCCGCCTTCTACCGCGCCAAGCTGCGCACCGCACAGTTCTATGCCGGACATGTGCTCACCCGTGCGCCGGGGCTGGCGCAGGCCATCGTCGACGGCGGGGACGCCGCCCTGGAGATGGAAGACTTCGCGTTCTGAAGCTCCTGGTCCCCGCTGCCCAGTCGACGGGAGCCGGGCCTTCAGTTCCGAATAGGACAAGACGCCAATCCCCAGTGGAAATGTCCGACTGCAACACCCGCCTTCTGCTCGGAGAATGCCGCCGCTCGGGTCACACGCCCACCTGAGCCGCCTCCTGCGCAGCGATATCCGCTGCCCGGCCGGCATTTTCAATCAGCGGAGACTTTGATGTTAGAAACGATCATCCAGCAAGCGGCCCATCGCGGCATGGGCCAACAGGCCCGTCGCTTCGTCGGCCTGCTGGCCGAGTCCCTGGTCAACCAACGGACCGGTGGGTTCGAAGGTTTTCGCAAGCGCTTCGAGGACGCCGGCCTCGGCGACCTGTTCCGGTCCTGGATCGGTGGCAATTCTGTCGACAAGCCACTGCATCCTGACCAGTTCGGCGCCGGTATCGGCCTTAACGAATCCAACCGTCTCGCCAGCCTGCTGGGGGTTTCCAGTGGTGCGGTGAACATGGCCGGTGCGGAAGCGCTGCCCAATTTGGTTGCCCTGCTTACCCGCGATGGCAAGGAACCCTCCCATCTCACCGCGCCGCTTGCCGCGCTGCTGCAGGACGAAGCCGCCAAGCCTCGCAGGAAGGGCCTGGGCTGGCTGTTCTGGCTGCTGCTCGCAGGCCTGCTGGCGCTGTTCGTCCTCGCCGTGAGCCATTGCCAGCCGGAGTCCAGGCCGCCAATGCAACCACTGCCTCAGCCGAGCGAACCGGTAGCGCCGAGCCAGGCTCAAGGCGACAAGCCGGTGGCCCAGGAAGAGGCTGTACAGGAGCCCGTTGAAGAGCACCCGGCGCAATTCCAGCTGAGCAACCAGGATGGCCAGATCACCGTCAACGGCCAGTTGCCTGCAGACGCTGACAAGCAGCGCCTGATGGACGCCCTGCACGCGCAGTTCGGTGCAGACAAGATATCCGGCGATATCGTGGTCGATCCGCAGACCCTGCCGGCCGACTGGCTGGACAAGCTGATCGCTGCGCTGCCGAAACTGGGCGCCAGCGGCCTCAAGCTGGGTTTTGATGGCGACAAGCTGTCCATCGATACCTCGGCGCTGCCGGAAGATCAGCGCTTCCTGCTCAGCCAGCAGCTGCGCGAGCTGTTCAGCGGCTATTCCATGAGCGGCCTGTGGGAGCGCGCCAGCGCCGCCCTGGCCGACCTGAAGAGCGGCTTCAGCGCACAGGACCTGGTGCAGGCGCTGAACCTGATGAACGTCTATTTCGACAGCAACTCCAACGCCATCACCAGTGACAGCGCCGACATTCTCGGCCGCGCTGCCCAGGCCATCAGTGCCGCGCCGCAAGGCACGAAGATCGAGGTGGGTGGCCACAGCGACTCCGTCGGCACCCACGAGGGCAACCTGGCCATGAGCCAGAAGCGCGCCGATGCCGTGGTGGCCAAGCTGGTCGAACTGGGCGTTTCCCCCGCCCTGCTGACCGCCAAGGGCTATGGCGCCAGCAAGCCGATCGCCGACAACGCGACCGAGGAAGGCCGCGCCAGGAATCGCCGCATCGAGTTCACCGTCCTGGGCGAGTGAGTCTGAAAGCGCAGTGAAATACCCCACCACCCATCCGATCAACGGGTGGGTGGTGGCACTCCCGTAAAGATCTCGTTACACCCTTCCCCGTCACGCTTTCCCGCCTGTTTCTGTGGATTTCCCCGCTTCGCCACAGGGCTGGCTATTGCCGGCCATGCTTCTTATGCCCGAATGTTCATTGACAGCCGCCAGGGCCATCCAGTGAGATGGCCTTTCGTTCAGGCAAATGGCATTGCCGGCCGACTGTGTGCGTTGTGCCTGCAATGCCGCGATGACGAAACTCTGGCGATCCCGACTCGCTATTGCAGTTTTCTCGTTTCATCGACACAGGAGATGCCGGCGATGTTGAACCAGGCAGCCCGGAACACCCAGGACGTCGAATTCGACGAGCAATTCCTCCTCGCCTTCGAGATCCAGGTCCTGCAGAAGGCCCTGCCGGCTTTCGAAGAGGCCTCGCGCTTCGCCCGCGACCGAGGCCTGCGCTGTAGCGTGGAACTGATCACCAACGCCGACGGCCACCCTGAACTCAGCCTGCTGGCCACCCAGCGCGACGACCTGCCCGACAGTTGCTACCGGCTGATCGCCGACCCCGCGTCCCAGGGCCTCGTCCACGAGGAATTCACCGCGGTAAACCGCCGCACCCGCCGCCAGGGCGCGCGCCTGGCGACCCTCACCTCGCGTTCGCTGGAACTGCAGCTGGAGGCGTTCTTCATGCACGCCTTCGGCATGCGCCTGGACTACAACGTCCTGCGTCTGGACTACGCTTCAGGGCATTAGCCCCTTTCCGACTCCACCGGTCGTCGGTTCGGCCGGTGGAGTACCTGGCGTTCCGTCGGACAGTTCCTGCAAAGGATGATTTATGGCAACGCTGAACGCGCTGAAGCCGTTATTATTCGCGCCCTGTGCGCCACCTCGTGCGTGTTTCCTCGTTGTCGCTTGGCCATGAATGAATTCCTCGTGCATTTTCAGGACGGTCACTGCCCGGGCAAGACCGTGCTGCGCTCGTTTTCCCGTCAGATGACCCTTTCCGAGGCGCGCGTGCGCCTGCAGGCCTGCTACCCGCTGCGCGTTCCGCATCTGCTGAACATCCTGCATCTGACACCGATGCTGCCCGGCCGCTGATCCCACCCATACAGTTTTCCTGCGCCACTGTGCCTGCCCCCAGGCACCGACCGTGGCTAGAGTCGTTCGTCCCGACTTTAAGGAATGCGCCATGGCCGACCTGCTGCTGCGCCCCGCCCGCGCCGACGACGTGCCGGCCATGCTCGAGCTGATCTTCGTGCACGGCCCCAATGACTGGAACTTCCTGCCCGAAGGCCCGGTGCGCGAGCACTTCCAGGCCATTGCCGACGGCTCCGTCTGGGCGCTGGTGGCCGTGGATGAAGATGAACTGCGGGGCCTGGTCACCTATCACGAGAGCGATGCGTTCGGCCGTTTCCAGCGGGACGACCAGCAGCGCCACGCCTATATCGCCGAGGCCACGGTGCATCGCGGTGAAGCCGGACGCGGCCTGGGTACGCGCTTGTTGCGGGCAGCCATTGCCGACCTGGCCGCCCGCGGCCTGCCGGACATCTATATCGAGCGCCACGAGGAAAACCCCGGCTCCGCCGGCATGATGCGCAAGGCCGGCTTCCGTGAGCTGGAGACCTTCGCCGATCCGCAGCGCCGGCCCAACGGGTCACGGCGCACGACGATCTGCTACCTGGACGCGCGCACCGGCGCCGCCTGAACCTCACTCAGCCCCGCCAGGGCCTGGCGCGCCGCTTCGCCGGCCTGCTCCAGTACCTGACGCTTCCAGCCGTCCTCGTCGACGTAGAAGGCGTCGCGCAGCTGGCGGTGGATGCGCAGGGCCTTGCCCGCTGCTACACCGGGGTTGTTGGCCAGCCATTGGTCCGCGCGCAGTGCCTTGAGCACCTTCAATCCCGGCAGCGTGCCGTATTCCAGGGCAATGGCAGTCAGCTCGGCCTGCGGGCATTCGCTGGCGGCACAGAGGATCATCTGCCCCTGCAGTTGCACCGACACCGAGCCTCCTTCGTGGGCCGAAGTCACCTCGGCGCCCCACCAACGCCGAGTGCGCGCCAGCGTCTGCGGATCGTTGCCGCCGACGTAGATGCGCTCGCCATGCCCCTTGGGGCCCAGGCCGGTGTGCAGGTCGATCCAGCCGATGCGCGCGCAGGCCGCGGCGTGCTGGCGGAGGATTCGGCGCACCGTCTGGTTGCTCCAGGTCGGCTGCTCGCCGATGTAGAACAGGCCACCGGGATGGCTATCCTGGCCGCTGGAGATCGCCGCCTGCAGCTGCTTGCGACCATGGCGCATGGCGTAGCCGAGCAACCGCAGGTGGCTGGCCCAGGATGGCCAGCGCCGCGGGATCAGGATCGGGTCCAGCGCCGCGTAAGCCTGGTTGCGCTGGCGCGGCTGGGAGAAATCAAGGAAGTTGCGATTGAGGTCGACGTTCTCGTGGGTCCAGCGCCGCCACCAGGAAAAGCCATGGGGGTTGGCCGCGTGCAGGTAGAGCACCGCGCAGTCGGCCTGGGCGCAACGCTCCAGCCAGTCGGGGTCATTGAGCAGAGCGGTCTGTACCGCCGAACCGCAGAAGCCTTCGACGCCGTGGCAGCCGCTGCTGATGATCAGCAGGTTCCGCGCATCGCTAGGGCCGCTGCGCGCCACATCCAGCGCCAGGGTTTCGCCATCGCGGCCGGGCAGCGGGTGACGGTGGGATTCCACCACCAGGCCGGCGTTCAGGCAGGCGGCGAGGAACTTGCCACGCGCTTCGGCGTAGCTCTGGGAAAAACAGGCAGACGGGTTCATCACCGCTCCGGATGATCAGATTCGAGTCAGGAAAACCGGGCCCGACCAGCAGGCCCTTCGAAGAAAGTCAGGCGTGGCCGACAGCGCCCGGCAGCGGCGCTTCGCTGTGCTCGCCCTGCAGCGTCTGACGGGTGCGTTCGGGGGTGATGATCCGGCAGCCGAGCACCGCGCAGACCACGGTGAGGATGCCGAACAGACCGAGGGCGGTCTCGAAGCCATGGGCGATATCACCTCCGCGCAGCTCCACCAGTTGGCCGACGATCCACGGCGCGAGCATGCCGGCGCTGGTCATGCCGCCGATGTGGATGGCCAGCATCGAGCCGCGCTGGGCGCTCGGCGCGATATAGGCCACCAGGGTGTTGCAGAAGGTCGGCAGGACGTTCACCAGGATCGCGCCCAGAGCGTAGAGCACCAGGATCGCCAGGCGATCGCCGTGCAGCAGGGTCAGCGCGCAGAAGGCAACGCCGGCGATCGCCGCGAAGACCATCGGCGGCAGCACCATCGCACGCTGTACCGTGACGCCGCGCTGCATCGCCCGTTGCGACAGGGTGGAAAGAAGCAGGTTGGCGAGGATCACCCCGACTGTCACCACCATCACCGTGTAGCCCGACTGCATGGGCGTCATGCCCTGGCCTTTCTGCAGGTACACCGGCACCCAGCTGTACACCAGCGCGGTGGGCAGGTAGCTGAGGAAGCCCATCAGGGTGATCCAGACAAAGCTGCGGTTCAGCAGCAGGCGGCTGTACGGCAGGCGCAGCGACGCGCCCGGGCCCTCCTCCTCGGTCTGCTGCCCTTCGCGGCCGAAGAGCAGCCAGACCACCAGCCAGACCAGCCCGAGCACCGCCAGCAGCAGATACGCGGTACGCCAGCCGAAGTGCTGGATCGCCAGCGGCAGGCTCAGCGCGCCGAGCACGGCGCCGAGCATGATCGACACCTGGATCAGCGCCGAAGGCAGCACCCGTTCCTTGGGGCCGAACCACTTGAAGCAGGCGTGCTGGGTCACCGCCGTGCCCGGCCCGGTACCGGCGCCCAGCAGCAGCCGTCCGGCGACCAGCGCGGCAAAGCCGCTGGACAGCGCCACCAGCAGTTGCGAGGCCATCCACACCACGGACATGCCGGCGAGAATCCAGCGCGTCGGGAAGCGGTTGGCGAGGAAGCCCACCAGCACGCCGGAGATCGAATAGAGGAAGAAGAAGGCGCTGCCGATGAAGCCGAACTCGGTCGGCGAGAGTTTCAGCTCGTCGATGATCTGCGCACCGGCGAAGGCGAAGATGGTCTTGTCCAGCACACTGATGACCATCACCAGCATCAGCAGGACGAGGACTACGGTGCGCTTTTTCATGCGTGTCCCCCTTTGCACAGCGACGTTTCCACCAGCTGTACCCAGAGCGCTGCACCGAACGGAATGGCGCCGTCGTTGAAGTCGTAGCCGGGGTTATGCACCATGCAGCCGCTGGGACCGCTGTTGCCATTGCCCAGGGCGATGTAGCAGCCGGGGCGGCGCTCCAGCATCCAGGCGAAATCCTCGCTGCCGAGGAAGCCCGAGGGCACTTCGGAAAGCAGCCGTTGCGGGCCGACCAGCTCGCTCAGCACCTGGCGCGCGAGGCGGGTTTCTTCCGGCGTGTTGACCAGCACCGGCACCAGCTCCTCGTATTCGTACTGCAATTCCATGCCGTGCACGGCGGCGACGCCACGGGTGATCTCGCCGATGCGCCGCTTGAGCAGCTCACGCACCTCAGGCTTGGTGGCCCGCACGCTCAGGCGCAGGTCGGCGTGCTCGGGGATCACGTTGGCCGCCTCCCCCGCCTTCAGCATGCCCACGGTGACCACGCCCACTTCGGTGGACGGCACGTTGCGCGCGACGATGCTTTGCAGCGCGAGCACCAGCTCGGCGGCGGCCACTATCGGGTCCCGGGTCAGGTGCGGCATGGCGCCGTGGCCGCCGACGCCGATCAGGCGGATCGACACGCGGTCGGACGATGCCGTCAGCGCACCCTCGCGGGTGAGGAAGCAGCCCACCGGCAGGCCTGGCGCATTGTGCAGCGCATACACCGCGTCGCAGGGGAAGCGCTCGAACAGGCCGTCGTCCATCATCGCCACGGCGCCGCCGAGGGTTTCCTCGGCGGGCTGGAAGATCAGGTTGAGGGTGCCGTCGAAGTCACGGCGTTCGGCCAGGTCGCGGGCGGCGCAGAGCAGGATCGCGGTGTGGCCGTCGTGGCCGCAGGCGTGCATGCGGCCGGCATATTGGCTGGCATAGGGCACGCCACTGGCTTCGTCGATGGGCAGCGCGTCCATGTCGGCGCGGATGCCGATGCTGCGCGCGCTGTTGCCCTGGCGCAGAACGCCGACCACGCCGGTACCGCCGACACCTTCATGGACTTCGTAGCCCCATTCGCGCAGGTAGCCAGCGACGATGGCACTGGTACGCGCCTCTTCGAAGCCCAGCTCGGGGTGCTGGTGAAGGTCCCGGCGAATCCGTGCGAACTCTTCCTGGGAAGCGAAAAGTCTTTCGACTGTCTGGTGCTGAGAAAGGGGGTGCTGACTCATGCCGCATCCTGCTCATTGTTCTGATGTGGCCGGCAGGATGCCCCACGCGCGCGACGCTGAATAATGACCTTCGCGCATGCTTATCAAGGCTGGTTATCGTCGGCGCGTCATTCCGCCTTGCGCAGGTGCGGGCCCTTGAACGCGTACACCAGTTCGTCCACCAGGGTCTGCGCCTCGCGGGTCATCAGCTCCGGCGGGCGGCAGACCAGCGAGATATCGGTGCCCGGCACCGTCTCGGCGATGTCCAGCGCCTCCAGGGTGCTGGAGACGATGGGCAGGTCGAACACCCGCCGCGACCAGAAACTCACCGCGTCGGTGTTGGCCGCCAGTTCCGCGTAGAGCACCACCGAGGCGCACTCGATGACGCGTTCGGGATGGCGCACCTGGTATTGCTCGAACATCTGCCCGGCGAGGGAGACGTCCAGCGAATCGGGCACCAGCCACTCTTCGTCGAGCAGCTCGTGCAACGACCGCGCGTGGCGCAGTGGATGGCCCTTGCGCACTGCCAGGGTGGTGGGCTGGGCATAGAGTTCCTGCCAGTGGAAACCATCGACATTGCGCGAGGACGGCTGCGAAGTCAGCACCAGGTCCAGCTGGCCTTCACGCAGGCCTTCGAGCAGCTTGGCCGGGCGCAGTTCGTTGATCTGCAATTGCACCTTGGGGTAACGCTTGCGGTAGCGCAGCAGGCAGGCGGCGAACTGCTGGCTGGGCGTCACCGGCGATACGCCGATGGCCACGCGGCCGTCCATGGCGCCTTTCAGCGTCTCGATCTCGTCCCGCGCACGGCGCACTTCTTCCACCACCAGCCGGGCACGGCGCACCAGGCGTTCGCCGTATTCGGTGGCGGTGATGCCGCGGTTGGAGCGCACCAGCAACGGCACGCCCAGCTCGGCCTCCAGCTCCTTGATGCTCTTGGACAGGGCGGGCTGGGAGATGTGCAGCAGGCGCGAAGCTTCCTGGATGCTGCCGCTCTCGCAGATGGCAACGATGGCGCGGAGTTGATGCAACTTCATGGCTGGGACGACGGCTCATGGCTCGGTAACAGGTCGGAACATAAAGCAAAATCGAGGCCGGCGTGCGTAAAGGTTGGTAAACGCGGGCGGACTGGCGGGTCGCGATGCAGGTTTTTCCACGGCGCTCAACGCTTCGCAGGCAAGACGTATCGGCTGGCGATGGTTCTGGAAGAACCCGGAACCACCCTCTCCCCCGCCCTCTCCCTTAAGGGAGAGGGCGTATACGAATGAAGCGCACCGGCTGTGCCTTCCTGGAACTTCGGCGTCAGGAATAATCCGTGACTTCAGGCCGTAGGGCGAATAACCCGGAACGGGTTATCCGCCGCCAGCCTCACGGCGGATAACGCCCGAGGCGTTATCCGCCCTACGGGTGCGACCTTGGGGCCTCGTAGTGGACTACGTCTGATTGACACCTACTGCCCGAATCCCTACCGTTGCCTCGCTGTCCCCTATGGGCAGTCGGGATTGGCGTCTCGCTCAAGAGAAGGTGCATGAACCTCGGTTCAGCTCCTCGCATGGTTGCACCCGCGTTATGGGAGGACCGTGCAGGGCATCTTCGGATGCGCCGTTTACTCTTGACGGTACGCCAACCTGTACGGTCCGCCCTCCCTGATTGGCGTCAGGGGAGGGAGGTGCGGCAGAAAACTTGGACTGATTAGACGATGATTCCTAGAGACCTACGGTGCTCCAAGGGGCTGCGTGAGCCAAGCGACATTTTGATCCGGGCCTCGTTGTACCATCGGAGGTAGGCATCGAGCTCTGTGATGAACTCATCGATAGTTGTGTCGAGCCAATCCCTGGCATAGAACAGTTCGTTCTTCAATCGGCCGAAGAATCCCTCGCAGGCAGCGTTGTCTGGCGAGCACGCCTTGCGTGA
>NZ_JACHLI010000032.1 GCF_014204515.1 Pseudomonas nitroreducens
CACATAGTGGCGCGCCACCTCTAGCTTGAACTTCCCATCATGCCTTGCCATGTGGACCCCTCAGAGTTGGTGTCCAACATCTGGGGGTCAGTTCATGGGAGGGGCTTCTTCAGCGGGTCGGCTATTAGCCGAAGGAAGGGCCAGAGTCTTCCTCCTTTCCCCTTTGGGCCAGGAAGTTCTCCAGCCAGAGCTCGTAGTGACGGCCGGCGTGATTCAGGGCTTGAGGATCATCCAGTCGGGCGATTACTGGCGCTGCAATCCAGGCGTCGACCCAAGCCTTGAGCTCTTCGAGAGCATCCTCTTCGACTTCAGGGTTCTCGAGATAGGCGCCTTGATGGAAGAACAGGGGCTCAAGGTCTTCGCCGGTCTTGCTGGTCTCAAACATTTCCAGAAGAACAGGTTGGAGCTGCCCCTGGTACTTGCAGACGCCGATAGCGACGCCATCCTCGCTGAGGATGGCTACCGCGCCGTCGCCGGCCGCCAGTAGGATTTCGCTGGCCACGTAGACCGATTCGAGGAGCCTGTTGTAGACCGCGTCGTACTCGGCATCGGTGATGATCTCGCCATTTGCCAATGTGCTGCGAGTGACATGTGGCTGGCGGGCCAGGGTGAGTGCTGTGGTCATCGCGGTTCCTAGAGTCTGCCAACGCCGGCAGTTGGGCATGATTCCAGCCTACAGGAGCAGCTTGAGGCCGGGAAAGGCGCCATAGGTTCTCAGTTTGCGTTAGGCCTGGCCCAATAGGTCACGGTGAAGCCTTCCTGCGGTCGAAGAGCCTTGAGCACAAACTCCTTCCGGATGGTCGCGAAGAACTCCTCGGGGAGGGAGGCGTCCGCAGGCCCACGGTAGTCGATCTCGCTCAGCACCAGGTGCGTTGCGTACTTCAGGGACTGCATCCAGATCGATGGGCCGCCAATGATGAACACGCGCAGCTCTCTGTGTAGGCGGCGTAGGGCGGTCTCGATGGAAGGTGCGGTTTCGAAGCCGGTGATGACGTTACCGCTTTCGCTGATGACAATGTTGCGGCGGTACTTCAGCGGCCCGCCAATCGCATCCGCCGTCTTGCGCCCCATGATGACGGGGCGCCCAACGGTAGTCTTTCTGAAGTGTTTCAGCTCGGCGGGAAGATCCCAGGGAAGATCATTGTTGAGGCCAACTTGACCATCCCTGCCAAAAGCCATGATCAGGAAAACTTGCGTATCCACGGTGCCGCTCTAATTATTGTTTCGAGCGATATTATCAAATTTCAGAGTGGATAGAAGTCGTGTTTCCTTTCCTCTCGAACTTTCATCAAACGCTCAACCAGTGTCGCCGGGTTAATGGCCCGCATTTTCAGTGGAATTGAGTCGTTATTGATGAAGTCCAGCAGGATCTCATCAATGAGTTCGTGGGTAAGACCATCCGAGTTCAGCACAATGAACAGGCCGACTCCGTCAGGATGTTCGTTGTCGACCACGAACAGCTCCTGGGTGACCATATCCATGCGGGAGAGCAGCTGCTGGGTGATGGCCAGGCGTTCACCGGGCAGCTGACCCATCTCTTCGGCGGCCAGACGTGCGGCATACAGCTGGGCCGTCATCATGGTGATGTCGTAGAGGGCGTCTTCACCGACGGGCAGTTTGATGCGCATCAGCTGCGTGTCGATGCCGTCCTGGTCTTTCGAGTACCAGAAGCGATCCATCTGCTCGGTCATGATCAGCGTCTTGAGTCGATGAACATCGAGCTTGCGCTGATTCCGAGGTAGTTCAATCCAGCTCATGGTCAGTTCCTGAATGTAGGTGGCCTTTAGGCCAAAAGTGACGACATGATACTCGATCAGAGGTCGAAGGCGTCAGCCATGGACTGGGTATCGAACCAGTCTTCGCCCTGGCATACCTCGCGCAACTCGCGTCGGATGAGTTGAATACTCGCCTGGCGGACTTCAGGGCTTAGGCTGTTGACCAGCGCCAGCAGCCGAGCGTCGGTTTCAGGGGTGTGCTCCCAGCCGTGCTGACGAGCCACCGACATCCCTTTGATGATCGCACTGACAGCGTCCGTCAGGTCTTCTCCTGGAACTGGATTGAAGTGCGGGAACCAGTCCTGCTCAAGGCTCTTGATGCCAATGAGCTCGAAGGCTACAAGCGCGGTGATGCAGGCCGAAGAGGTGGCGTCCTCGGCAGCTTCTTGCCTGATCAGGTTGTCGAAGTAGGGGAGCAGCTGAGCTTTTTCGAAGTGTTTGGCGGCGGCCACGAGCTTTTTCGGCTCGCCAATTCTTTCCTGCAGGAGTAGGGCCTGGGTGAGCTTCTCGACACCGAGTTGTGCCAGGCTCATGGTGCCGGTCTTCTCGCGGAATTCGCTATTTGCGGACAGCAGAATATCGACGATTTTGTCCTGGTTCTGCTTGAGCCAATCAATCAATGCCTCGTAGGGCGCCGGTACTCGATCTTTGTAAGTATTGATCTCAGAGATAACGCGTTGCTCACAGAACCTGATGACCTGGACTATCGCTTTCCAGTGAGTCTCGGCAACCTGCAGATAAGCGTCCAACACCCTGGCCACCTGCGGGGACATGTCAGTGTCCTCCTCGGGCGTCTTGCCTGCGTCGGTCAGGTAGCAGGTCTTCTCATGCACGGTGCTCAGTAGAGAAGTTGACCCCCAATGTGCTTCCTCTGCCTGGAACACAGGGATTGCCCGGTCAAGGAAGAGATCAAGTACATCCCGACGGGGCCCAATGACGTCCTGGATGGAAATCAAAGAGCGGTCAGTCAGCCGGGTTTCGAGCAGGATGGCCTGTAGGCAGGCTGGGTGTTCCCCAAAGTCGTATTGGATCTTGTCGCGGGCGGCGATAGCAGCGGCGGCAACCTCCCGGTCTGCATTATCGCAGGCCTCATCGATGGCCTTCAGGACTTGGCGGAGGGGGTACATCGAATCCACGGGCACGGGCGTCTTCACGCCGGCCAGCTCGGCGAGCGCCGGCCGCGCAGAATCGATCAATGCCTGGAGTGGTTCGATCCTGATCATCCCGACTCCTCAGATCTCGAAAGCCGTGATCGCACGGCGCGTGTGGTAGCTGTCGAATTGCTCGAAGATTTCACGCAGGGCAGGGTACTGATCGAACTTGTCGTAGAACTTTTGGGGAACCTCAGTGTTTCGCAAAAACTCAGTCAGCCACTCAGGTCTGATCGACGAGAAGTCGCCTTTGTAGGTATCGAGCACTTCGCCGACCTTTTCCAGTTGTGGTTCAAAGCCTTCAGGTGCAATGAGCTCGCCGCGCTGAAGGGCGTCGCGGATGAAGAGCATCGGCTTCCCGATGATCCTCTTGCGGAACGACTCGTCTTGGTCGAGCTTATCTCGATTGTCGATGAGCACCGTCAGGGCTGGGCCTGTGAAGAAGCTCTGATGGTTGTCGAGGAAATGCTGGGCCATGTCGAACATGCCGAGCTCAACAGCAGCGATGAAGCCTTTGGTGTAGGAGTAGTTGGCTCCGTCGTCAACGCCGTAGATGATCCGAGCCTCGTTATCGGCAATGAACTGCCTGTAGTTTGCCCTGTGCTCAGGGTTAGGGGAGTTCACAGCCTGCTCGAACAGCATGTTGATGGCTTTGGGGGCCGGCGTGAAAACGGGGTCTCCAAACTTGAGGTCGAGCATCTCGTCGACAAGCTCAAGCACAGCAGTCGACGAGCACTGACCGCTCTCAACGATCTTGTTCAGGTAGCTGCTGTAAATACTCTCGTAGCCGTAGTCACCTTTTCCGTTGATGACCCTGTAGTTCAGGTACAGCTCGTTACGCCGGATGAAGTTCAGTGCGTGCTCTGCCAGCTTGGTGCCTTCCAGGTGTGCCAAGCTCTCGTGGCCGTTAAGCGAATCACTGGGGATCAAGTAGCGCATATCCAGGTTGAGGTGCGAGAAGTACTTGAGCATGTTGCTCAGGACAGGCACGAAGTTTCGATTACCGCCCATAAACGAACTGCAGGCCAGACGCCAAACCCCTTCCAGGGCGCTATCGAACTTACGGATGACGGCGTAAGCGTCACGCTTGCGGCACTGCTGGATGAAACTGTCGACACGCTGGATTAGGGCCTGCATGTCCTTTTTGGACATGCTGCAATCTTCCTGCATCACTCTGAGTTCTTCACCGAGGCGCATTGCCTGCTCAGCTAGTGAGCTCTTGTTCTTGATATCGCTCATGGTCAACAGGCCTCGTGAATTTCGTCCAGTGTCAGGTGCAGGCGTTTCTTGATGCTGATCTGTTCCGGGAACCAGGCTACCCAGCAGGTATCGTCGGCTCGAACAGCCAGCACCCCATCAAAACCAAGGATGTCTCTCAGGGCCTTCAGCAGTGCCGGCGCGCTGCCGCTGAAGAAGTCCGTGCCCAGGTTCTTGAGCGTCTCCAGCAGCGGGCCCTTCATGGCAGCGTATCCGCTGGCCGCCCGCTCGATGAGCACACCTTTGTCCTCAAAATCCAGGTCGCCGAAGTTGGCCAGCACCGCATTCAGGTTGGGGGAAGCCAGGAGGATTGCCGTGGCTTGCTCAACGCTGAAGGGGTGGTAGCTGTCCGCGACCAGGGGGTTCGCGATCTTCAGTTCAACCTCCAGGAGCGTAGGAAACAACGCTCGCCCTGGATCTTTCATCACTTTGCGCAGTTGGTCGCAGTGCCTCAGGGCAACTCGGCCGCTACTGCTGAAATAGATGCCAGCACCATAGTTCTGAAGCGAGTCTTCCAAAAGAGAGTCTTCAAACTGTTCAATGTGGCTAAGGCTCCCGTGGAAACAGTGCTGTACTTCATTCATCTCGTAGCCGTATATCATTCAATCAGTGTACGAATGGATTCTTTTCGTCGTCAAAAGCAACGTCTCATTGACTGGCAATATTTAGGGTCGCATGATTGAAACCTAAGTGAATAAACCGTTAAAAGAACCACCATGATCAGCAAAGTTCAACGCACCGGTCTGATTGCCCTTTCTGCGTCGCTGAGCGCCAGCCAGCAGAAGCTGTCGATGGCCATGCACAGGTTCCGGCACAACGAAGTGATGAAGGTCGACATCTCCGACCTGACTTATCAGGTCGGCCTGATTGCTCTGGATACCTCGAGGGTACTCGCCGGAGAGCTGGACGCCATCAGCGATTTCGACCTGGGAATGCTGCACATCCAGGGGGAAATGGTGAACCGAAAGGCGCTTGAGATTCAGCAGTCCTTTTAGGCAATATTGTAGAAAGGCAGGCCTAACCGGAGGACGTGACATGCGTCGACGCGAAGAAGACTGGATCTGAGCCTCACATTTCCGATGCGCGCCCAATTGGAGGGCCCCCATCCGGAACACCTCCAGGCCGCCGGCCAGGAAAGAGAATGCCCCACCGTTGCCGGCGGGGCATTCTCTTTTGGTCGACTTACGCCAGGCCATTGGGGCGGATCTGTTGGTGCTTCCAGTGGGTGTCGGTGGTCACGTGGCCCTTGCGGACGTACTTGGCCACACTGCGGCGGAAGTCCCGGTAGTGGAATTCACCGCGAAGGCGCACAACAAAGCCTTCCGATACCTCCTGATCTGCACGCTCTTCGTAGGCCTTGAGGATGGCCTTCTTGTCGTAGATTCCGGTGTAAAGGGTCTTCACCGGAGTCACGTCGAGGAGTTGGAACCACTCCAGCATGTCGTCGTAGCTCAGGCAGATGTTCTTCTCGTTCCAGAGGAAGAACCCCAGGAAGTAGCTGGGCAAGTTCCTGTACTCGATGGAGTGGATCGCGTACAGATCTTCACCCTGGATACGCCAGCCTTCCGGGATGTTGTGGCGGATCATGCCCCAGAAGCGACGCACCCAGTGCTGTGACGGATGACTATCCGAGTCCAGGCTACGAGCGTGGTAGGCATGCCGGTAGAGGGAGGCGTTTTCGCCATCCATCTTCTCCGTCGAAACGACCTCCTTGCCCTCGAAGTACTTCAGCTCGTCTTCCACCGTCCAGATTTTGTCGTCGCTGGTCGCGCCGGGCGAGTAGCTGAGGTGCGTTGTCCGGGCGGCTTTGACCAAATCGTTGAAGTCACCGAGAAGGTTGGCCTGAAGCAGCAGCCACTGCACATCTTCGAGGTCGAACAGCTCACCCTTCATGCGTGTGCCGTTAGGCTGGAGCTGGTTCCCGTAGCGGTCATAGCGGTCGCTGGCTACCAGGTGGTCGGGGATGATGATCTCCGGGATGCCGGCTGCATCGCGCAGTTTCTGGGTGTTCAGCAGGGTGGTCATCGCGTCCTGGCGGTGCTGGTCGCAAAGCGAAACGCCATTGCCCAGGTAGTGGCCACCGTTGTCGAACAAACGGGTGTCCATGATGTGATGGGCATGATCAGCAGCTGCCCGGCAGACCACGCAACGGTCTTTGTCGCGGTTCCGGACGTTGAGAACGAACTGTTGCTCGCTCAGCAGGATGGGGGACTTCATGTCATCGATCTCCACAGGCTCCGTGCCTGCGGGTCGAAGAGGCAGGCGAGCGTTACTTGATGTAGGAAAGCAGGTTTGCCTTCATGCGTGCTCGTTGGAAGGGTGGTATGAATTTGTGGTGCGCATTTTAGTGACAGAACGTCATGACGTCAATAGTCGGGTAAAGGAGTTGGTGGCCCACAGAGACGACACCAGCTCCCAAGCTAGACGCAGCGGCTCATGGAAACGACTTTGCAGAACAGCCATCTGGCGAATAGCGTCCGCCGCCTGATACGATATAGCCATGACAAACCAAAACGAAAAGAAGAAAGAAAGAACCTACCCCCGCGCCTACTACTGCTGTGTCGACCTGGAAGCAACCTGTTGCGACCAGAATTCGATCTCGCGGGATGAATCCGAAATCATCGAGATCGGCGCCGTCCTCATTGATCCCGAGGGCAAGGTCGTTGACCAATTCCAGAGCTACGTGAAGCCGGTGAAACATCCGACCCTCACGCCGTTCTGCACCAAGCTGACCTCGATCACTCAGGACAAGGTGGAGAACGCCCCAACCTACGCCGAGGCCATGGTTGCGTTCAAGGCATGGTTCGATGCGGCGGAGGCCCGTGGCCAGAAACCCTTCGCCTGGGGTAGCTGGGGAGCCTACGACCGTAAGCAGTTCGAGCGCCACGCCGAGCTCCTGGGGCTGCCCACGCCGTTCACCTCAGCAATGCTGCACATCAACTACAAGGACGAGTTCGGCTATCGAGCGGCCTACCCGAACAAGCGCAACCCAGGCCTCGGCCGGGCAATCGCCGACGAGAAGATGACCTTCGACGGCGTGAAGCACACCGCTCTGGCCGATGCCCTCAACGCCGCCGCCCTGGTGCCCAAGGCCATCGGCTGGGTCGAACCCCTGATCCGCGCCAAGAACCTCCAGGAGCGAGAAAGGAACGAGCTGGCTGCCCGTCGGAAGCGCGAGAAGAGCTCTGGTGGAGGCCTGTCCCGCTAACTCCTGCGGGTGATTTGAAGGCTTCTCCGGGGCTATCCTGGAGATAAAGGGCCTCCTCGTTGTGGCCTGCCTGACGATCAATATGCTTAGGGCACCGCACCTAGGCATCGCACAGTGGACTTTCCAATGCCCGCCGACCACGTAATGCAATTCTCAGAAGACGAGCTCGAAGCAATCAGGGCTACCCAGCTGAACTATCCGAAGCAGATCTGTGCGCGCGTGGTAGCAGAGTGTCCGGACGTTCACCTGGCAGTTCAGGCTATCCAGGCGGCGCTCGGCAGCACAGGGAAGGCACAGCTTGGCCCGCTTAAGTGCGGGGTAGACGACCTCCTCAGTGACCCGGCTCATTACGATGCTGCGTTGGTCTGGATGTACCAGAACAGCAGCCAATTCCAAGCCAAGTATTTTCTCGACCCACTGAAGATCACTCACGGAGGATCGTTCCTTTACGCAAGGGTTGGCAGGGCGCTGTCACGTAATGCTGATGGTTCGCTAAAGGAGTCTAAGCTCCTCAAGAAGGTGCTCAAAAACAGGTATGTCTGCATGACATTCCTGGATTCGGCCCTGCACTTTAACGACACAGAAGCCCTTGAAGTCCTCATGAAGCTTGAGGCGGTGACGAAACACTTCAAGCGCAGCGACCTGGTCGAGCGGGCTCAGAATGCCAAGGCGCCAATTGAGATGAAGGAGTACCTGTCCGAGGGTAGTCGCACGGGTTCCAATGCGCTTGCGGCACTTGCCTTGGGGCTGAGAAACGACAGGGTTCTCACAATCCCAGCAGAAATGATCACCGATGCGGTGATCGAGCATGCTTACCTGATCCCCGGCATGTTTCAGTCAGAGGCATGCGCTCATGAAATCATTGGGGGCAAAATTACTGCCCTCTTTGGCGAACTGCGCAAGAAAGGCGCTGACCTTTACCCAGTACTGGCGGTCGAGCGTGATGGGCCCTATGCCTGGGTGGATGCGGTGAACCGCATCCCAAACCCTGAAGAGGAATTCGCTGAGATCTGCGAATTTGCCCTCCGGTGCTCTCCGAACCAGAAGGCGATGGCAATTGGGCTTCTGGCTGGGATTGAGCCGGTGCGCCTGGCTGCCCATCCAGAGGGGCAAAAGCTCTTGAAGACTAGGTTCAGTGCCCTAGGCGATCCTGCAGATCTGGCGGAGATCAAGTCCGACAAGTTCGCTACCAAGGCCGCCATCGGTGTCTTCGAGCTGTAGCCGTACTTAGGCAGCCACTTTCAGACCCACTTTAAGCTTGGCAAGCTCATTGCGCAGATGGCCGGCGGGCAGGTGCTCCAGGACGAACATCAGGAACCCGAGCTGGGCATGGAGCTTGTACTTCGCATGCCTCCGGCCATCGGCCGCCTTCCGGAGACCCTTCTGAGCGATTTCGGCGCTCACCCTGCCTGGCAGCGCCTGTAGGATCGTTTTCGCACCTATCGACGCACAGAAGCGCTGGGCGAGGCCCTCGTCGCCAATATCCCAAGCGCTGACCAGGCACGCGGCGATGTCATCCTCGTCCAGGTCGTTCCGCAGGCATGCACCGGCAAGTGCTTCCCGAGAGAAGTGCTGGGTGTTGCCCAGGGCCGTCGAAAGCCGCGCCAGCGCTGAAGCGGCATCCTGGCCAACCTTGCGTAATGTCGGCGCCGGCAAGATGGCCAAGGCCTCGGTGATGTGCCGCTCGAGGTTGTTGTGGAGCATGACCAGCTTGGTCGCCGTGCGTGTCCTGGTGGACACCAACTGTCGCCGGGGGCCTAGAGCCGCTTGGAGGCTCGACAGGGTGGCATAGGCCTCGTTGACGGACGGCACTGAGCCCTGGGCCCAGGCGCGCAGCATTTCGTTAGTCTGGGGCGAGTAGGGCGCCATGTTTATACGTACCATGTTTCTGGTTCGTCAACGAACTCAAGCACCGTATGGATCATTCGCTGGTCAGGATGTCGGTTGATCAACGTACCTTGCCTGATGACGTTGTCGAGCAACTCTACCACCTGCGTCCTGCGAAAATCCCTTACCCCTTCAACGCCCCGCACGAAGATCTTCTTCATGGTTTCTCTGAGCTCTGCCGGCCCGCCATAGAAGTAGGCGGCAAGCAAAGACAGTGGTGTTCCTTGGGTCAGCGACCTGATGTCTTCGAGTACGAACTCGCGCACCACTCTGTCTGCCATCTGTGCATACGTAGGTACGAACCGGTTCCTTCGGAGGAATTCCCGGTAATCGTCCATCTGAAGGATTCGACCCAGCAACTTGTGCGAGGCCTGCGTAAGTATTTCCTTGATCTGA
The DNA here is from genome assembly GCF_014204515.1 of Pseudomonas nitroreducens. GTDB lineage: Bacteria > Pseudomonadota > Gammaproteobacteria > Pseudomonadales > Pseudomonadaceae > Pseudomonas > Pseudomonas nitritireducens_A. The sequence goes on from NZ_JACHLI010000032.1 coordinate 9,675, forward strand.
GCTTTGAGCTTGGCGCTGGACGTCGCATACGCAGCAATTAGGAGGAATGACTCCTCTTCGTACATCTGGTCAGGGGATAGCTCGAAGGGATAGCTATCGAGCTCGCTACGCTCAATTTCGAGATCACCCCCTGGGCCAAAGAAGTGCAGGATGTCCTTGTGCCCAACTGACTTGTTCTGTGCGGCGGCGATGAGGAGCAGCATGCGGTTTACTGCATTGGGCTTCATAGCAGCAGCAAGCTCAAGCGTTCGCACGGAAGCCATAGGATTCAGCAAACTCTTGAACGCCCAGGATGAGGCAAGAGCGTAGGGGCGCTCAATCATGAAGGACAGGGTGCCGGCGATACCTCTGCGTTGGTTGCAGACAAGGGTATTGGCAACCTCAAGGGCTTTTTCCTTCGGCCAGCTACCTTGGTCGTCGGTGTCCCTGACTAGAAGCCCGAGGCGTATCTCCAGCTCGTAGATCTCTTTGCTCTGCATCATGACCACATCCTGGATTGAAATGATGCGTCTTTTTAATGGAAATTGCAGGGAAAGGGAAGTGAGGAGGCGGGCCGCAGACTCCTGCAGCCCGAATGGGTGATCAGATGGCCAGCGCTGCCTCTCTGACTACCGGCTTTGGTATGTTGTAGGTCGGGCAGTGTTGCTTGGCCAGGCGCACGAACACCTCTGCGGCACGCTTAGCGTCCTTCTGCTGCTCGCCAGCCACGACCATGCTGGCCTGCATGTGCTTGCTTATGTTCTCGACCTTGTCCTCGAAGTATGAGGACTTGGCCAGCAGCGGCTGGCTCACCACGGCTTGGATGGCGTTGAGGAATGCCAGCTTGTCACCAGCACGGTAGAGCGTGGACATCAACTGGCCAAGGTCGGCTTCCTGGTAGAGACCATGCTTAGCCGCAAAGGCAGCGATGACTGGCTCCTGCAGGTGTGCACGGCTTAAGCTCTGGGTGTAAGTCTTCGCGCCCTCCTGGAAGCTTTCGTGGCGCAGCATGAAGGCTGCGTCCTTGGGCTGAAGGTTGTGGATGTTGAGGCCCAGGGCGAAACCAACCTGCGGGTCGTTGCGGAAGATGCCGTGCACCAGCGGAGCGTACCCATCCCCACGCAGAACGCGGCTGTCATTGGCAATGTCGACCGGTGTGTGGCCAGCAGGGGCATCGTTAAACAGCGCAGGGTCGACCGCGAGCGGGCCGCCAGGCGCGAAGACCTCGGCATAGCGATCCGGCGGCACCCAGGAGGGAAGGGCGACCATCAACTGGTGCAAGGCCTTGCTATCGGGGTTGAGGCTGGCACATAGGGATATCACTCGTTCGGCCATTTGCCGGCGAATGGCCTTGGGCACCGCCTCAGGTCGGTTCAAGGCCCCAGCGATCACCATGGCGACTGAGTTACCGACCGGGTTCACCTTGCGACTGGCCAGCATTTCTCGCGCGCAGCTAATCACGGCCGGCGAGCTGTACTTGTTGGTCTGCAGCAACATCAGCAGGTGTTCATGACCAGGACGGGACAATAGGTTCATGGCGATCTCCTCTATAACCAGCTTACGTTCCGCGCACCCAGTGATTCCAGCGCAGTGACAAGGGCCCGCAATTATGAGCTAATTGCACATTCGTCGATACCTGGACACTACTGATGAGCAGCGTCATGCGAATGGGCTATGGCTTTCCGGCCAGTCAGCTCAGCACCGTTGAGTTTCGTGCCCTCTGGAACAAGCGCGTGGAAGGCCCTGGCGGCATGAAGCCGGATCTGATCAGCTGTCATGGACAGAGCTTCCGCCAAGAGGACACCGTTGTGATCCTTAAGTCCTTGGGCCAGGCCCCGAATAATGGCCAGTACATGACCGGCGCCGCGATCACCAACATGCTCCTGGAGCATGGCCAGACATCCGTAGAGCTGCGCGAGGCCATGGATGCGACTCTGGTGTTGAATGGCCTTTCCCACATGCGGGGCCGCTGCAACCAGATGCTCTATCTCGCCGATCACTGAGCAGGGCTAGCTGGTAGGCATGAAAAAGCCCCGCAGTGCGGGGCTTTTCGTTACCTGCTCGATCAGAGCCCTGGGCCAGAGTCGCTGATGTCCTTCTCGAGGGACTTAAGCTTGGCGTCACCCTTCTTGATGAAGGCTTTGCTGATGGCCACGGCCTTGGCTTCAGGGAAGCCTTTCTGCTCGAGGAATGTCTGCAGTACGAGACCGGTGGAGCTGAGCGCCGAAGGCTTGTGCATTCTTGGATCGCTGAGCAGGGTTTCCTCGACCAGTTTCACCAGGCTCTTGTCCTGCGACTTGTGGGCCTCGCTCAGCATGTACGCCGAGTCTGAGTCCCTGTACCAGCGATTTTCGGCGGCGAATCTGAGCGTCGGCACCTGGCCGAGTTGGGAGCGTGATAGATGGCCACGGCTGTGCGTGAGTAGCTCCTTTTGAACCCAAGGCACTTCGATGATTTTCGCCAGGACAACAGGGTTTGTGTACTTCAGGCGGGCTGAAACCTGTTCGGCGACAGACGAGTGGCCATCGAGGTATTCGAGCAGTGATTTAACATTCTCGGCTGAGTCGTTGTACTCGTTCAGGGCGAAAGGCAGCTGAAGAGACTGTGTCCTGGAAGAAATGTCCTCGTAGCCGACAGCATCCAGTTCAAATGCACCGCCGGGGCCGAAGGAAGCCTTGAAGGTCTCCTCGGTCAGGCAGGGGATCAGGTTGTAGGCCAGGCTGACCCTTGTCATCTGGCTTTTCATCAAGTCTTGGGCATCGAACGCCAGAAGATGTTTGATGAGGCGTTCGCCGATGCGTAGGCGATCCTCACGAGACTCGAACTTAGAGCCTTGCAGGGCCGTGATCATGAACGGCCCAATCCCTAGATCAAGGCTTACGGCCTTCTCCATCTGCCTCGCGATGTCCTGATCCGAACTTTCCTTGTGGCGAAGAGCTGCTAGCAGTGAGCTTTGGAGTTCATAAGTGCTGATGGTCTTGGTCGACATGGAATGTGCTCGTTGGATTGATGGCTCGCTGGCCCATATCTACAAGATACAGATGGAGAGTTCATCGGGCCTAGCGGTCTTCGGGCCCGACGCACTTTACCTTGATGTTGAAGGTCGTCATCTGCGTGATTGCGTTACGTACTCGTGTGCAGTCTTCTTTTCGCTCGTAGGGAATGATCTGCACATTAGGGATGCTGTTCATGCTGGTCAGTGCCGTAACAATGACGAGTGTCCACATAGGAGTTTCCAGTGTATTGGTTTGCGATGAAGCGTGTACCACGCTACTTGGTGTCGGGCCCGACGCACTGAGGCGCGACCTTGTTGTTCGTCCTGATGTTGATGACGTCCATCGCTCTGAGGCAGTCGGCCTCGCTCGTAAATGGGATTGCCTGTACGAGAGGAATCTCCTGGCGCCGGAAATCCGTGAAGTAAGTGATCATGATCAGCAGCCACATGGCGATGCTCCTTTGTCCAGAAATGAAGAAGCCCCACGGATGTGGGGCTTCTCCGGCAGAACGTCTTACTTGTTGACGTTCAGGAAGGGCACGGAGCTGCCAGGCACCATCTGCTTCGGCAGTTCGCCGTTCCAGCGCTCAGCCTTGGTCAGCTCGATCAGGTTCTGGTTGGAAGCCAGAGCCTCGGCCTTGGCGCGGATAGCGTCGGCATCAGCCTGGCCGCGCAGACGGGTCGCTTCTGCATCAGCCTTTGCCTGGGCAACTTTAGCGTCCGCATCGGCTTGAGCCTGGGTAACTTTGATCTGTGCTTGCACCTGTTCGGTGGCCAGATTTTGCTGGCGCGTCTGGATCGCTACTTCTGCAAGCATGCGATTCTCAACACTTTTTTCGTACACATCAGAGAAATCAAGCCCCTCGACCTGAACGCTGTCGATCACGATTGGGCCGATGGTTGCTTCTTTGATGGCGGCGCCGACGTCGACGGTCAGCTGGCCACGATTCTGCACTGCTTGAATGGCCGTGTAGCGTCCGAAGACGGCTTCGACCTGGGTCGGAACCTGTCGGCTCAGCAGGCGAGCAACCAGGGAGTCGACGTTGCCGTAGTTCCGGTAGACCTCGGCCACCATGCCCGGCTCTACGTGCCAGGAGACCGAAACTACCAGGCCTGCGGTCTGCTGATCCTTACTGTAGGCTTGCAAGCCTTCGTAGCGGGTGGTGTTGCGTTGGGTGCTGATCTCGACCACGGATTGGAAGAACGGCCACTTCAGGTGCAGGCCGGGCTCGGCAATAGTGTCGTACTTGCCGTTGGTGAGGACGACGCCTCGTTCTTTTTCGTCGATGGTGTATGCCGAGCCGATCAGGGCACAGGCTACGACGAAGGCCAGAAGGCCGCCACAGATCTTACCTACGGGGATTTCGCTGCTCATGAGGATGCGATGATTCCTGGATAGGACTATCGGAGGCGCACCCTCGCGCGGACGAGAGTCATGAGGTCATGACCGCTCGTCGGTTACCCCAGATTCTACAGATTGCCTGCCAATTGACAATATCAAGGAAATTGCGAATAGAAGGGCGTCAGGCGCCCCACGATTCAGAGACCCAGCACTTCTGCCATAGCACCGGTCATGAGGCTGTCGTCGAGGCCGGAGTTGTCGACCAGATCGAAGTCGGAAAGCCAGCGGGCTTTGACCTCCTTCTGCTTGCCGACTTTGAGGATGATGGTGCGCGACTCCGCCGGCCCCAGGTCATCGATCAGGGGCTGCAGATCCTGCGCGCTGCGTTGTCCACTCTCGTACAGCATCAGCATGGACACCAGCCGGTTTCTGGACTGCGGGAGATAGGCCGAGAGCTGCTCAGCTAGCGCCAGCATTTCCTTGTCACCCTGCAGGACGAAGGTGCTGATGGTCTGGGACAGGGTATCCATGATCCGGCCCCTCGCCGCGTCAGATACGTGCGGGAGTAGCCGGTGCGCCAGCCCACAGAGTCCGGAGAACTTGGCCGGGCCCAGGCGCGGCAGCTTGTTGCCGGTAAACACCCGGTCAGCGATTTGCTCGTGTGAGGCGTAGGGAAGGACGCGCTCCAGATCGAACTGACCCTCAGCAAGGCACTGGCCAAACTCCCCGTCGCCTTCCTGCACCCAACTTAAGCCAGACATCACCTGAGCATGGAACGCAGGGATCGCTGTTCCAGCCGGCAGGCGGCCTAGCTTCTGATCCAACAGGAGGTTTTTGGTGATCTGCTCGATGCACTGCATGCGGCTCACTGCCTGCAGTCCGTAGCCTCGATACAGGTCGGCTTTGATCACGGAGAAGATACCAGGGTCTTGCAAGTAAAGACGTGCCTGGGCGCTGACATGGGCGTAGGACTCAAACACCCACTCCTGGTACACGTTGAGGAAGGAGGGTAGCTCCTGTTTGTCTGCAAACTTCGTCCAGCTGGTGCAGACACCATGGGCCTCCAGGAGATCCTTTACGGCGCAGGGGAACCCTTGGCCGCCGGTTCCATAGCGCTTCCCATCGGCGATCTGCTGTGCGCGTTTCACCGTGAAGCTCTCGTACCGTGCTCGGTGCCTCGCCAGGATGGGTTGATCGAGGAATCGGAAGTGCCGCTGCAGGTAGACGATGGTTTCGACCCGGTTGGGGGCACGCGCCTTCCAGATCATGTGCTCAGCCAGGTCACGCTCCAGGAAGATGGCCAGCACGGTGAAGGCCTCATGCTCGGCCAGCGCATGCAGCGTCTGGAAGGTGGCAGCGATCTTCAGCTGGTCGGTCGGGTCGTTGCAGTCATAGGGCTGTAGATCGACCTTCCCCGTCGGCTTGCCGCTGCGGGTGTCGATTTCGTCCTTACCCAGCAACACCTGCTTTATGGCACCAATGAGGCTGCGTTTGCTGCCGGCGTGGCTGAAGTCACGACTGCCTTCGAACGGGAAGGGAAACTCCACCGGTATAGCGGTGGAGGTTGGTACGACAGGCTTGTTCATCAGCTTTCCGATGCAGCCTTGATGACAGTGGAACGGCTCTTTCCAGGGCGGGGAAGGGACTGGCTGTATTCCAGGTTATCCATCCAGGTGCTGATCAGATCAGGGTTGGTGGTGATCTGGCGCATGATGTTCAGTGATTGTTTCGGGCTAACTGCTTCGATGGACTGCTTCATTCGCTCGGTACTGATGGCGCCGATGGAGTAGAGCGCCATGTCGACAGATGTCCTGACCAACTTGGGCAGGTTGATGCCAATGAGGTGAGTAAGGACTTGGTGGAACAAGTCTTCGTCGATGGCCGAATAGCAATGAATGACCGGCGCCAGCTGCTCCAGGATCATGGTGCCGGTGTCGATCTCCACCAGCGGCATCAGTTCGAAGGCGAACTCGATCAGAGATGCCATCTGCTGCTGGCCAACGTGATTGAAGCTGGCGCCCTTGAAGATGCGCTCGGCGAGCCATTCCGGATCGGTGCCGGTCTGGGCGATGACCTCGCTCAGCGGACGCGAACCGGTTTGAACAGCCTTGGTGAACTCGCTGTCGAGGGGCTGGACGAAGCTAAGCTTGGCCAGGCTCTGGTTGGCCAGTGCATCCAGATCCACGTCGGTCAGCGCCAGGAACTGATCCAGGGAGAGGTTCTTGACGCCCAGGCGCTGCCGGCCGTTGGCCAATGCCGAATTTGCAGACTCGACGTAGGTCATCAGATCCTTGTTCACTTGCTGGATCGAGCGCTTATCGCGGAGTACCTCAAGGCCATGCTCGCGGCCGATAAGATCGCGAAGGCAGGCGAATTCTGCAGGGGCACACAGATACATCAGCAGGGTCTGCATCAGCTGTGCCGGCGTGCTGCTGAGGTACTTGGCCACAGCCTCTTTCGCGTCCGGTGCCTTGTCGACGGACAGCAGGCGCTCTGCGCTGTATGTGTAGTGCAGATGCCGCTCCATGATCATCGCCGCCGGCCAGGTCTGCATGGTGATCTCGGCGAAGTCGCGCTTCACGCGGGTGCGGCCCCGCTTTATAACCGACGCGGCCCGCCTGGCAACCGGCTGCTCAAAGAGCTTGAAGTGACGCTGCAGGTAGACGACGTTCGGGATCAACGACTCAGTCTTGAGCTTCTCCAGGCTGGAGCGGATCAGTTCGTACTCGAGCATGGCGGCCAGGGGCGCGTAGTCCTCCATGGCGGCGAGCTTGAGCAGGGCCTTGAAGGCACCGTTGACGGAGCGCAGCTGTGCCTTGGTCATGTCCTCGAAGAGGAAGTCTGCGTTCAGCAGCAGACGCTGCAGGCCAAGGCCGATACGTGCTTCGGTGAAGGGGAAGGTGACAGGCAGTTCCAGGTGATTTGAGATCATCAGCTTCGCGGCTAGCTGGTTGACTGGCATACGCCCGGCGGCCGGGCGCGATGAAGAGGGGGTCAGAGGTTCAGGATGCTGAGCATCGCCTCTGTGTAGACGCTGTCTGAGGCCGGCGTGTCATCGACCCAGCCCAGGAGCACCTTCATTTTCGAGTGGAGGATAGTATCCTTCCCGACCATCTTTTTCACCAGGCGCCGAGCTTCCTTTTGCAATTTATTGTCGGCTATGTGTTTCTGCACCACAGCTTCGTCCAGGCCACTGTCGCGGAGCAGTATCAGCTGTGTACCCAGTCGCTGCAGTGGGTCTTCCATGTGCTCGACACAGTGCCGCAGCATCGGCGTCAGCTCCTGGTAATCGTGCGCCGGCATCCGCTTGAGGGTGTTGTGGCCGTAATAGGTGACCAGATGCTGCCTGACTTGGTCATCGGGCAGCTGAGCCAGCTGTAAGGCGAACCGGTTGAGGTGGCCAGCGATGTCGCCGCCGTCCTTGTAGTGCTTCTCGCCCTGGTAGATGGTCTGTGCGATCTCTATCAATGGTCGCCACTGGGCCAGCGCCTGCAGGTCGAAAGAGCCCGGCGGGAGGGCTCTGCAGAACTCCTGATCTGCCGGCACCAGCCACCTAAGTCCGGCCATCGCCTGGGTTTCGACCTGATCGTAGTCAACTGGGGGCAGATGGCCTGCCTCGACGTCTTCCTGCAGCTTTCTCCGGATCATCTCCCTGGATCGTGTGTTTCTCAGGTACTCGATGCCCACTCTGCGATAGATCGCAGTTTCCACCCCGTTATAGGGGGATTGGTTAACCAGGAACGCGCGAAGATAATCACGAACCCGGTCGGTGGTCTCGCAGACAGTCCGATGGAACCAGTTCGAGATCGATGGTGGGTAACCCCTGGAAGTTACCCCGTCCATCGTGAACGGAAAGAGTTGGTGATGGTGTGCGATCTGTTCATCAGGCCAGTTGGCGACCCACTCACCCCGGCTCGACATGACCTGTGGCCCCTCTACGCCGGCAGAGGCTTGTTTTGCCAACGCCCTGGACTGGATGGTAAGGGCCTTGGTGCGTGCCCCAATACGCTGCTCGAAGGGTTTGTGGCGCTCCATCAAGTAGTGGCAAACCGCGATATTCTTTGGAGTAGTGACTCTACCGACGATCATCTTGCCGGCATGCAGCTCAATCACGGCGGCGGTAAAGGCGAAGGCGGGGTAGTTGGCCAGCTCCCCGAGGGCTACATAGGCCTCGTCGAGCTTCACCCGCGCATCGCTCTCAATGCCTTTCTCCAAGACCTGGTTGATCAGATCAGCGAATCCCTTGCCTACCGTGACACCTTCGAAGGGGAACTTAACCGGCAGCTCCGGGATAGGAGGGAGGTCACGGGTTTTCTGCATCAGATGATCCCCAGTCCGCCGAATGCGCCTTTGAAATCAAGCTTCAGGTCTTCGTCGTCGGTAATCGGCATTGGCAATGCCATGGGCTCGATCAGCGGGATGCGGGCATGGCTGTTGAAGTGCTTGTCGATGGCCCTGTACATCGGCAGCGGTGCGTTATCCAGGTAGCGGCCAGAGCGCGTGAATTGGTTCAGCTCGACTACCTGGCAGCCCTGTTCTGTCTCGGCGATGTCCAGTGCGTAGGCGATGGGCAGCAGCGGGTTCTGGTCTGCCGCGAAAGATACAGCGAACTGACGCACGGCCAGGGGAACGTCTTCGGACTGATAGTCGACATAGCGTGAGAAACTCATCACCTGGCCCTTGAAGACAAAGCAACGGTACTCACGCTTGCTGCCTTCGCTGGCGCCAGCCTTCGGGGCGTCCTTGGCGATGTTCATCACTGCACTGACGATAAAATCGTGTCTGATGACCTCTTCGTGGAGCCGGCCGCGCTGCGTCATCTCCCGGTATGGGCAGTACCAGTCAGGATCACGGTTATGGATCACCCAGTCACCGGGCACACCAATGTCCGGGCGCATGGCCCGTTCGATGGGGCGAATCAGGGATTCGAGCTCTTCGCGGGAGTTGATGACGTGACGCAGGCTGGAGCCGTGGGTAGGGCCTTTGTCCGAGCCCTTGATGAAGATGGGGAAGCTCAGTCGCCCGTCGGTGTACCAGCGCTCGAAGAATTCGGCGCGGGGCACATATTCAACCCTGCGGCCCAGGTACTTGGAAGAAAGGATCAGCTTGCGTGGCCACTCCATGATGGTGGCGTCATCCTCGGCCGACAGCAGGGGCGTGAAGCCTTCTGGCCCAGGGCCGCCGGACAAAGTACGGAGCATCACTCTGGCGCTCTTGCGCTTAAGCTTGCTCAGGTCGACGTTGGTGTCGAGGATCTCCTGTCCGCCGGTAGCGTAGGCGATGAAGGGGATGCGCGCGTTGCGCAGCACATAGGCCTCAAAGCCACGCTCGCGCAGGATGCAGTAGCTGTGGTTCTCATTCACCTCGGTGTAACGGTGAGCCGCGATGCGCAGCCCCTCTTCATAGTCTGAGCGAGACTTGAACTCGATGCCAATGATGACAACCACGGCAGATCCTCTGTGTTGAGAACGTCATTCCAGGATGCCAGGGCAGTCACCGCGCTGGCTATTTAGGGCGAAAATGCGAAGGGCTCCTTTCGGAGCCCTTCTGGATAGATCCGGCCACCACTTTCGACAGGCCTTGCGCCTGTACGGGGTTACCCGCTGGGGAGCGCTCAATCTCAGCCGGTTAGTCGCTCCGAAACGTCATTTTAAGTTGAGTGGCCAGCATTCTCAAGATGGGAGGTACTCAACGCAGTGCCGGCGCAAGACAGGCATGATGGCTGGCGCTTTGTCCGGGGCGTAAGTCGCAGTGAGCTTGATAGAGGTGGTGCAGAGACCGTGGTACTTCTCGTCTGCCGGCGCGGCGTAGGCCATGTAGGTCGGGCCTTCGTTGAAGTCCACAGCGACGTACCAATCCTCGTTCCACTCCACGCTGATCGAGCCATCAATGGCCAGGGTCAGCTTAGGGTCGTATACCCCGGCATGCTGGGTGCTGTTGATCAGCCAGGCGGCCTTCCGGATGGTTTCCAGGCTGGCGCAGTAGCCACGTCCGTTGTCCACGGCGAAGCCTTCCAGGGCTGCCTTTGCATCAGGGCTCCAGAAAGCGAGGTCGCAGAGGACTTCGGCCAGGCTATCCGAGGTCAGCTGCTCCGGCGGAAACTCCTGGTCAGCAGGCTCGTCGGCCGGGAAGTGCTCGCGCAGTAGGGCCAGCACCTCTTCGGTCGGCCCTGTATCCATGTTCAGAGGGGCGGCGGACACGGAGCCTTCGTTGTCACGGATAGCCATGCCGCTATAGCGGTTCGGGAAACAGTCCACAGCAACATAGAGGGATTTCTTCGTATGCCACGTCAGGCAAATCTCCCCGCCAGTCCCGAGCACACAGGACGGCTGCGCGATTCCGGCAGCATAGACAACCCTGAGTAGCTCCACGGCCTTCATGGCGCCGGGAACGCAGGCAGGGTTGGCTGAGTAACCATCCCAGCCCTTGGACTCATGCAGGAAGCGATGCATGCGCTCCCTGCAGTGGTGGTAGGGGCCAGGTACGCCCGAGACGACTTCGTGCTTGCTGAGCATGACTTAACCAAGGATCACGTGGGGTTGGAAACGGCTGCTGTCCTTGGTCACCAGCGAATCATCCTCACGGATACCCATGCCGCAAGCCTCGTCGCCCACAACCCAGGATCCAATGAGGGAATGGCTTTTGCCGTGGCGCATCAGCGGAGCGTACTGCTGGATGATGTACGGCGCATCGGTGTACGGGCCTGGCACCGACTCTTTCTCGCCGCCAGGGGTCACGACGTCGACGTTGGCGCCTTCGCGGCTGAAGTAGGGTTTGCGGACAAAGCCGGCGCCGAGGCTGGCGCTGGGGTCTTTGTCGATGAACGCCGGCAGCAGATTAGGATGGCCCTCGTACTCCTCCCAAAGCAGGGGAAGGATGCCTTTGTTCGACAATACGGACTTCCAGGCCGGCTCGATGAAGAGGGTGGAGCTCTTCTCGACCTTCGGGCCGAAGCCTTCCTGGAAAATGTGCTCCCAGGCATGCAGCTTGAAGAGATAGCTGATTGGGTTGTCATCCATGTCGATGAACTTGCCCATGTCGTTGCAGCCTATCTCTTCGATAGCTACGAAACGTGCGTCATAGCCTGCCTGAGTAGCGACATCGCGCAGGTAGTCGACGGTGCCACAGTCCTCCTTGGAGTAGCCCATGGCGGCGAAGTAGAACGGCAGGGTGATGCCGTACTTGTCGCGGAACAAGCGGAAGCGGCTGAGCAGCTTCTCGTGAATGCTGTTGAACTGGTCTACGTCGCCGGGTAGCTGGAAGCGGCTGCGCATGTCAGTCATCCACTGCCACTGCACTACTGAGGCCTCAAACAGGCTCGTCGGCGTGTCGTAGTTGAGCTCCAGGAGCTTGGCCGGGCCATTGCCGGTGTAGGCGAAGTCCATGCGGCCGTAGAGATGCGGATGGCCTTCAACCCAGGAGGTGTAAACCAGGCTCTGGTACTGCTTGGGGATGTGCAGCCGCGTCATCAGCTCTTCGCTGCGGCAGACCTTATCGCACAGCGCCATGATGTGCTGGTGAAGATCGTTGGTCGGGTCTTCGATGTCCCGCTCAACCTGATCAAGGGTGAACTGCCAGACGACCGACTCATCCCAGTACTTCTCTGGGAGGAACTCCCTCACGGGGTTCTGCGGCGGCTGTACTGCGGTACCGAAATTCTGTACCCACAGGTGCCGGCGGGTATCCTCCCAGGGCAGGGCATTGCCCTGGCCCTGGGATTCAGCCTGCAGCGAATCCAGGTGTGCCTTGACCATGTTCTGGCTCTTCACGAAGTCTGCTCGGCCGGCCAAGCCTTGCGCCGGCTGGTAGTGCATGACTGCGTCCTGGCTCTGTACGAGGTCATTGCCAAAGGTGTGGAACTGGAAGCCAATACCCTCGGCAATGGCCTGCCAGTTGTGGCGTTCGGCGATCTGGATGCGCTGCATGTTACTTCCTTGAGATGTTGAGGAGTGGAAGAGCAGGGCGGTTAACCGCCGCTGCTCCAGCCACCACGGGCGGAGGCTACGCTACCGAAGCCGCTACGGGAGCTGGATGCGCTCGACTTGGACGAGCTACCCCAGCTGCTGCCCCAGCTCGAACCGCTGCTGGAACTGGTCGACTTGTAGGACGAACCGTAGCTGGACGAGTTGTAGGAGGAACCCGAGCTTCCCCAGCTCGAACCGGAGTTCGACGGCTTGTAGCTGCTGGATGAGCTCGGAGCCGCACCCCACAACTTACTGGCGGTAGACTGCGGAGGCTGCGGCGCGATGCGGGTGGTTGCGGCGCGGTTAGCCAGGCTGTCGGACATCGGCTTCTGGCTATAGTCCCAGCCTGAGCGAGACTGAGTCGACTTCTCGAACTTCTGACCTTCGTCGATCCGCTGCTTCAGCGTCGAGGTTCTGTAGTCGCCACGTGAGGTGCGCTCAACGTACACCGGCTGCGCATAGTAACGCGGTGCACTGGCATTGCTGAGGTTGCCCAGGGCATAGCCCAGCATGAAATCGCCAACACCGGAGTGGCTAGCGCCGCCGCTGGTGTTGTTGATGATGGTGGTGCCGCCGGCCGCCGCGCCGCCGCCGGTATTGATCACGCCGTTCTGGCCGCTGGCGGTTTGGGTGGCCTGCTGCTCTTCGCGTTGCTTCTCACGGGCCACTTCGACCGGGACTTCGTGGCTCTCGGTGATCTGGAAGCCAGCGAGCTTCGGCATCCACTGGGCGCCTGAGGTCTCGACACACGAGTCCTTCATGAAGACGTCTTCGCAGTCCGTCTGGGAGCTGAAGGTCGGAGCGACCTTTTTGTGCTCCTGCATCGCTTGGATCAGCGCGTTCTGGCAGATGTCGGTTGGCACCTTGGCGTCCACGCAGGCCTGCATGTTGGCGAAGGTCTTGGAATTGGTGACGGTGGCGACCTCAGGGGCCTTTTGCGGCTCATCACAGCCGGTCAGGATGAGGGGGATGGCACCGACCAGAGCCAGCGTAATTGCCGGGCTGGATTTCCTTTTCATCGCGAATTACCTCCAAATTGCAGTGGTGAGGGCGAAGACGGCAGTTTTCGCCCGACGCAGGATCAGCTCGGGGTCATGCAGGCCGCGTTGATCAGGCCAACGGCAATGGCCATGCCACCGCAGAAGATGCCGGCCGCGATGTTGTCGTCTTCGATCTTGGCGGAGGCGCCTTTCAGGAAGATGGTGCAGATACGGAACACACCCAGCTGCACAATGGCGGCCAGGACTGCCCAAAGCAGGAAGTCTACGGGGTTGTAGGAGTGACTGATGATGCTCTGGAAGGGGATGGCCAGGCCGATCACGGTGCCGGACATGGCGATAGCGGCGGAGACGTTGCCGGCGCGGATCAGCTTCATCTCATTGTGCGGAGTGATGAGGGTGTAGACCCAGGTGACGATGCCAAGGGCAACGACAGCGCACACGATGTACACCCAGAAGGCGATCACGGAGTCCAGCGGGAGGAACGACTTGATAACTTCGATCATTGGAGTTGGGCCTTATCAGAGAACGGTCAGTTCGTTCGGGAAGACGGTGACGCCAATCGCCACGCTTACACCGCGTGTCTTCTCGCCGTCATCCATGGATTCCTCACGGGAAATTACGAGGAATTCGTCGCGTGCGCCGCCGCAAATCGGGCGTGCGTACAGCATGCAGGTGTGCTCGCAGAGCTTGTTCTCGGCCTCTTCGCTGGTGACGTACTCGTCCATGCGGCGGAAGTCTGTCATGCCTTCTTCACTGCCCCAGCGGCGCTGATAGGTGTTGCCGTTGTAGGTGAACTCCGGCAGGCCAAGGCCAGTTTCCGGGCCCATCAGCTTCATGAGCTCGGTGTCGTCATAGGCCGGGATGACCGTGTACGCGTCGTAGTTGAACATGATGACGTTATCGACGACGTTTTCGGCGTAGCCGGTGGTGTAGACCTGCAGCATGAGATCCTCGTCCTCGAAGTAGAAGCGATGCATCTTCACGCCTTCCTTCAGGTCGATCAGGCCCCTGGCCACGACCTTGTCCGTGTCGCCGGGCAGACCAACGACACTCTCGCCCTGGAGGGTGAGCTTCAGTGCGTTGCTGGCGCTCACCAAGCTGTTCGGACGGATGTTCAGTGGGTCGTTGGTGTTCTTGGGCAGAACAATCGGCTTAGGCGAGCTGAACCAGCTCTTGATGGTATCGATGAAGCTCATTGCAGGGTCTCCTGAGTGATTCGTTTCTGCGCGATGTAGTAGACCTGTGCGCCCGCTCGCAGATAGGTCGCAGTCTCCGGCGGTGCAATCGCCGGCTTCGCAATTGCGTCGTGGCTGAAGCCAACGGCAATAGCGCCTTTGGCCTGCATTTTATTGATCAGATCGCGGTAGACGGCATCCCAGGCCAGCACCAGGGTGAATAGGCCGGCGCCGGCAGACGCATCCAGAAGATCGGTTACGACGGATGACGTGCCAGGATCATTGGCCGAGCGCACCAGCATGTCGGCAGTCATGGGAGAGCAGACCTCGATCTCGACCAGGTAGGACTTAGCCAGCGCTGCGCGCTCGGAGGAGTCGAAATGGGCAACCATGTGGCCCTTGTAGTTCGTCGAACCGATAGCAAGGGCGACAGCAAGAGTCTGGTCGTCGTTGGCTCCATGGACGATGATCCGCTTGGCATTGCCGGGCGCGCCGCGCAGCAGGGATGCCAGGCCCAGTCCTTCAGAACGCACGAAGAGGATCTTGTTGGGCAGCGGGTTCTCTTCCACGCCGTCAGCGCACAGGACGATTTCCGCGTCCTCGGCGCCGCGCTCAGCCAGGAGCATCTCCAGCAAGTGCAGGGTGCTGGCGCCTTTCCAGCCGACCACCAGGGTATGACCGGCCAGGTCGGAGTAGTCCATGTTGCCCTTCAAGCGGTTTCTCCATTTGTCGATCAGGTTGGCGGTGCAGGTGCCGATTACGGCGGTGATGATGCCAATACCGCCCAGCATGACCCAGATGGCAGTGAAGTAGCGGGCGAACGGGCTCTGCGGCGAGAGATCGCCATAGCCAACGGTGGTGGTGGTCGTCACGTACCAGTAGAGGAAGTTCGCGAACACGTCGGTGATGTGCGTTTCACCACAGGCGCGCAGCACGACGTAAGTGGTGGCCAGGTGGATGGCCATCGCCACGAACAGGTAACCCCAGCCGACACGTTTGGACATCCAATCGCCGAGCCGGCGGAGCAAGAGCAGGAAAGGCATAACTCGTCCTGAGCCTCAAAGTGGCGACATAATATTACCGAAATTGTCAGTGCGTCAATTAGGTGGTAATTGCGCGTGCGCCCAGCTTTTCAGTCAGGTAGGCGTAGGCATAGCCGGCCCAGGCGCCGCAGATGTGTGCCTCGAAAGAAACGTAGGCGCGCGGCATGAAGCCCCAGATCATGGAGCCGTAACCGACGAGCACAACGGCACCGATCATCAGCGACTTGAAGCTCTTCTTGTACCAGGCGGTGGCCAGCAGATAGGCCCAAAGCCCGAAGATGAGGCCGCTGGCGCCCACGTGGTTTGCATCCCGGCCGATCAGCCATACGGCACCGCCGCCCACGACGATGATGAACAGGCAGAGCTTCAGGTAGCGGTTACGCTCGCCAGCGACCACCAGGATGGATAGCGGCACGAAAGCGACGAGGTTCCCTAGCAGGTGCACCATGCTGGCGTGCAGGAACGGGGAGAGGGCAATACCCGGCAGCCCGGCGACGGAGCGTGGGATGATCCCGAACTGGTTGATCCAGCCGGCGGTGACGAAGTTGACCATGAACAGCATCACCATTGCGCAGGCCGCCCAGGTAATGAGCTTTGTCTCTTTGTGCAGCATCTCAATTCTCCAAAAAGAAAGGCGGGCGCCCAAGGACGCCCGCCTTCAGGATGGCCTTACTTCTTGCTCAGGCTCTCCAGGATCGCCTTGGCGTCGTAGTTTTCGTTCTGGCCGATGCCGGCAGCCTGGAACTTGTCTTCCAGGCTTTTGCCGCTCAGTTGGCCGTCCAGTTCTTCGGCGGCCTCGAGCTGGGCGTCCTTCTGGTTCAGGGTGTCCTCGGCACGCTGCAGGGCGCCCATGGCCGAGTTCAGGCCTTTGCCGGAGGAGCCAGTACTGGCGCTGATCGAGGCACGGGATTCCTGGATGGCCTTGCGAGCACGAGTGCGATCCAGCTGGCTCGTGACCTTTTTGATGTCGCCTTCGGACTTGGTGAAGATAGTCTGCTGCTGGTCGCGGAAGGTTTCGAACTGCTTCAGATCAGTCGCCACCAGGTCGCGCTGCTGGCGCAGGTTGCCGATCTCGCCGGCAGCCTCCATGGCCAGGTCAGTCAGACCCTTCTCCTGGGCCTGGCGGCACTTGTTTTCCATCGACTCGACTTGGGTGTTGAGGTCGTCCAGCTCTTTACGCTTGAGCTTGACCTTGGCGTTGAGGTCGATCACGGCGAGGCGGGCCTTATCCTGGTTAGCCCTGGCTTCACGCAGGTACTGTTCGGCGGTGTCGGTGGACAGGCCGTCAGCGGTTTCTTCCATCTTGCCGTTGAAACGGTTCTGGATGGCTTTGATGATGTCTTTGAAAGCGCTCATGGAGGTGCTCCTGGTCAGTTGGTTTGGGTGTTGCTGACGAGAACCGGCTGGAACTCGCGCATGGCCTTCATGGTGTTTTCGGCCAGGGTTACCACTTCCTTGACGATGTCGGCCAGGCTGGAGCCGGAGCTCAGCGTGCCGTACATGATGTACCAGTCCTGCTCGTCTTCGTTCTGTTCGATGGAGACGGCGGACAGTTCAAACAGAGCGCGGGAGCGCAGAATACCTTCGTTGAAGGCAGCACTGTCAGCGACCTGGGTGACGGGGAACAGGTTGGTTTCGAAGAGCGTTTGCTCGCCGGCACAGGCACCGAAGATCTCCAGGTCGCCGTGTTCGTGGCTGACGATGTGGATCGACGTGTTCATGCCGCCAACTTGAGTGACGGTCATGCCCGGAATCTGGCCAATCAGGGCTTTGGCCAGGGATTCGGTGCTCCAAGCGGTCGGTGCGGTCATCAGTGACTCCAGTTCAGAGGGGGTGGTGCCGGCTTCAACTGGCCGGCGCAGTCGTTGTTCGATCCCCTTGAGGATCGACTTGTTCTCAGGCAATACCCAGGCTTCGACACGAATCAGGCCGGCTTCATGAAGGCGATCCTTGCGGGCCTTTTCGTAGTCGGCGGACGTCTTTTTAGGGATATTTGCACTTCGCCCGGTCAGACTGCCTTTGGCAGAGCCTTTCTGGGATTTCTTATCGGCAGACATCGATACATCTCTTCTGCAATTTCCTAGATATTATCGATGCGGAATTTGGGCGTCAATATCCTCACCGGTGAGAATCTTAAACATCACCGGTGAGGATCTGAGCTAGCGGTGCGGGGAGACGAAGGGGGTGCCGTTGAGACCATCCAGCGGATGATATTCCTTGAGCGCCAGGATCACCTGCGGGTTAGCTGCACGCAGTATTTCGTAGGGCGATATCTTGCTGGGGCCCGCGCCATTGGTGGGCTTGAAGAGGAGGCCGACGTCGGTGTGCAGCACATGACGGCTCCAGGTAGCTTCCAGGTGTGATCGGTTGTCCAGCCAATACGCGTAGTTGCGCATCAGGAAGAAAAGCGCGATTCCGCGCCAGGTGTTGTTGGAGAGGTCGGTATCCAGCTTGGCCAGGTGCGTCATCAGCGGCCCGTACTTCTTGAACATGGCCTTGCGGATGTCAACGGCCCAGCCTGCAGCCTTCTCAGGCCCGTTCATCACGGGAAGATCGAATGGGAAGGGCTGCTCCTCGTAGGTGCCCTTGACCCACTCATCGACCTGCTTGCGGCATTCCTGGCACATCCAGGTCTTGTACTCGGCTTTCTGCCCGGCGAGGTCGCGACGTCCACGATAGGTGAAATCGTTGAGTTCCGGGTGCCCACAAGCCATGTGGACTTCGCTGTAGGACTTAACCGCGCTGAGCATGTTTGCTCTCCATTTCCCTTCAAAAGGGAGTTAACGCTTTCTGGTGAACCCCGCCGCTGCTTTAACCGACATAAGCGTCTCAAGATCAAGCACGACGGGGATAACTGTGTCGACTCCGCAGTGCGGGCAAAAGGCAGTCTGCCCTTTGTCACACCACTGGGTTACCTCTTCGAAGCTCACGTGCTTCAAGCAACAGTAGCAACAGCCATTTCCCTCTGCCTTAAGCGACCCATAGTTCCTGGACGCCATCGGCATATAGAGCGCGGCCTTGTCGTTGCGCCCTGCGACGGTTGAACTCTCTTTTTGTGATGATTCCATGGTCGTGCACGGCCTCTCGGAGCTTTTGTTGGGATCGGACGTCGAGCTGTCTGACGCGCTCGGCGCTGATACCCAATTCTATGCCGATTTCCTTGTTGGTCGGGCACTTTTCGCCATCCTGAAGGTAGCGCATGGTGATGATCGATGCGGACTTCTCATCGAGAATATTGCTGATATTGCTGATCAGCTCGCCTGTTATCCGGGCGTGCTCATCGCGTAGGATCTCGGCCTCAACATCGCCACTTTGAAGACCCTCGTGGTCTTCAGCCTCCAGTGCTTCGCTATCGTGCTCGAGGTAGTTGTCGTGCATCGCGCTGTGCGCATACTTCACATGCGCTTCCGATACACCCAGCTCGGATGCGATGGCCTCTACCTGGCTCTGGCGTATGTCGGGCCCCACGCCGCACTTGAGCAGTCGCCGGAACGCTGCATGGAAGGGCTTCGAGTGCTCGGGAACACTGACCAGGCCCCAGTTGACGATGCAACGCCGGCCGCTCTTGTGCATCAGACGGACTTTGGCGTAGGCGAAGAACGGGTAAGCCCCGGTGAACTTAAACTCCCGAGCGCAGTGGATCAGCTCTTCCATGCATTCCTGGAAGGTGTCCTCCTGGTTAAGTCGGTAGCGGAAACGCTTGGCAACTTCGTGGCACAGCCCGCTATGCGCCAGCAGAATTCGTTCAAGGCTCTTGCCGCACCCGGTCTGCTGGTACTTGGCCACCAGCTCAGCGACTTCCGCGAACGACGGGTAGCCGAGGAGGGCGCCCGCGCACTTGAGGGCCTGGAGGGTGATCGGTTGCTGTGCGATAGTTGCCATCCTAGGCCGCCCATCTGAGTTGAGATGCGCCAAGCTTAGTGACAAAGTGACATGATGTCAACCTGTCACTAAGATGCTCTTTTATGTGGAAATTCCAACCCCCTGAGACAAAATTCTTTTCGAAGGAATCGAGCAATGCTGAACATCTACGTTCGCAACGACCTCAACATGCGCCTGGGCAAGCTGGCCTCCCAGTGCGCGCACTCTCTCACCAAAGCGGTGCTTGCGGGGTTCAGCCAGCGGCCGGATGGCCGGCTTCAGCTCACCAGGAGCGACTACCTCGTTCTGTTGGATTTCATCTGCTATCCGGAGGTGAAGATCAACCTCGTCCCAGAGCAGGAGATTCTGGCACTGGCTGGCAAGGCCCACTTGGTGATCGACAACGGGCACACCGAGTTTCACGGGGTTCAGACACTAACGGCAGCGTCCGAGAGTATCTTCCCCGAGTTTCGCGAGGAGACACTTACTGACCCAACGGGAAAGTCGGACGCGCCGATAAGGCAGTATCTGATCTTCAGCAAGGAAAAGAAGCCGTCCAAGGAGAGAGCATGCGAAATGGCCGCTCACGCCCAGGTACGGCAACTGGCAGTCGATCTTCAATGGGAATGCGCGCTCTTCGAAGGGGACTTCGTCGTCCTCCCGCCGCTTAACCCTCAGCTTGAATGCTGGCTCCGTAGCGGGTACGGCAAGATCGCAGTGTCGGTGACCACGCAGAAGGAGTTGGTTCAGGCTGACGAAAAACTTTGTGGCATCGAGGGCATGAAGACTACCCTAGTCGCCGTAGGGGACTCCCTTGCACTGGCCACCAGCCCGGCCATCGCCGCGCACCTTGCGGATATCACTGGGTCGATGAAGTTGCTCTGACCCACTCCCGTGCCTGTACGCAGCTCACAGCCACGTGTGAGCTCGTAATGCGCCAGCCACCTTCCGCCTGACCTACAGCCACTGTCGAATTTGAGGAGAGTAGGGTGAGTACCCAGTTTTTGCTGCAGCAGAGCATGCTTGAGCGCACTGGCCAGTCTGACCTGCCAGAGGTGCTCCGCGCCGCCGGCATCAGATTCCACCTGGTGGAGTCGTTGGACAGCTGCCGGGTGGTAGCTGACCAGGATGTCCCTCAGGTGCTGTATGGGGCCATCAAGTGGGTTGTTGATGCCAACAAACAGCTCTCCCTGATCCCTGGGATGTACTACGACGATAAGCGCTTCAACTGCTCTGACTACATGCGCCGGCTTCCCCTGGAAATTGTTGCGAATGGCGACGGTGTTTATATGCCGTTTGGCGACTTCCGGCGCCGGGTCGACCAGGTGATGAACCTTTTCCAGGTTGACGAACTGTTTCTGAGGCCAGACGGTGGGAGTAAGACGTTTACAGGCTTCACCATCACGCGCGAGAACGCTGCATTCGAGATCAGTAGCCTGGATCAGCTGACTGGCGTGGTTGATGGAACGATGATCCTGGTGGCGCCGGCAAAGACCATCTCAGCCGAGTACCGCTTCTGGATCGTGAATCGAAAAGTCGTCACTGGCAGCCAGTACCGGGTTCAGGGCAGAGACGAGACGTCGCAACACGTTGATCCTGCGTGTTTGACTATCGCAGAGCGAGTGGCCACGCTCCCATATCAGCCTGATGTCGCTTACACCTGCGACGTGGCCATGATAGGCCAGACCCCCATGGTTATTGAGCTGAACGCCATGTCCACCTCGGGCTTGTACGAGTGTGACCGTGCAGTTCTGTTCCAGACGCTGGCCGTAGCTGCGAAGCTCGAATATGATGGAATTCTGTCGAGAGAGGGCTGATTTTTCTTATCAGTCTGTAGGAAATGACCCGAAGCTATGGAGGCTATATGGGCGAAGTTGTACAGATCACCGGAACGCTGCAAGACGCATTCGACGACTTCTTCAGCGCCAGCCCGAACAGGCCAAAGCCCTATCGCTACCTGCCTGACCGTTTCCTGAACAAGGAAACATTCGAGAAGCTGATGGTAATGCTCCTTCCAAACGGGGTTAAACCAAAGCAATACGAAAAGATGCTGCGTGACTTCCTATCTATTGTCGCACCTAATCGTGAGGCGATTCGAAGTGTTCCAGTTGTAACATTGTTCCAGACTGCCTATTACTGCCATGAGACACGTGAAAAGTTTTACGATCACGTAGGTGTTTCTTATGGACAAGACAGTCCGCTGGTACTTGAAGAACGACTTCCTTCTCTCTGCGAAAAGCTGAATACAGTTGTTCCGGACTCGTTATGTGATCTTCCTGAGCCCCTATTGAAAGTTGGTGGGAATCTGGCTGATGGCGGGATGTATATTCTGTCGAATAACACGGCAGAATCCGACTATAAGGCCCTCAGTAGAACCGCTAGGGACTATGTTGATCTAGCTGTTAACTTGATACTTTCCAATAGTGGAAGGCCGACATTTATCAAACGCTATTTCGAAGCATTCCCGTGGCTTCGTGATAGCCAAAGTACGTTCTACAAAGCCGTTTGTGCATATCTGGATGAGTATGGTGATGCGTTCCTGAATGACGATGACACACCTACCTTCCAGGGTATTGTTACAGAGTGGACGGGATTCCTTGCCGATCAGGCTGTGGGGATTGAAAAGAACTACTCCAGTCGCGTCACGAAAGTTGCCCAAATCTATCAAGCCTTCCACACGATGGCCAGTGGAGCATACGGCCCGATCAATGCTTTCGACGCCGCCATCCGCGAGGATGCCAAAGAGATCATTGCTGCAGTTGAGTCCATCGCCGAAGCGATGAAGCCTGCCGAGAAGTACATTAAGAACCGGAGCTTGGCCGACGTTGCAGCTAATGCAAAAGAGCTGTTTTCCTACTCTTTCTCCGGGGTCAGAATTACCGAAGACTTCGTTGTCAAAGTTGTCGAGTACTCTAAGACTCGGCGTGCCTCCCTCACGACCGTGAAGAGTCTGGCATCTGCTGCCATTGACCGTGCAAATAAGATCGGAAGTCTCACCTCCAGAATTTCCGAGACAGTAAACTCGGGTGACTTGGAAGGCCTTTCCAAGCTTGCCGAATGGTCTACTGAAATCTCGGAACATGCCACTCACTTCTCGGGCGAAGTTGATGGGATTTTCGTTGCCTTTGATGCCCAGTTGGCTGACTTCAAGAAGATCATTGAGATCAAAGAAGCACAACTCGCACAAGAAAGTTCCGTAGTAACGCTTCAAGGCGAAGTTGGCACGGCTGGGCAGGCTGTTCGTGATCTGGAAGAGCGCCTCAGCAAATCCCAGGACGAAACCATCGGCCTCGGTATTCGACTCGCCGAGGCCGAGCTTGAGGTAAAGCGCCTGGCCGAGCACAACGACGAGCTGGCGCACGCGGAGCTCGAGAAAGACGAACAGATCGGCGAACTCAAGCAAGAAGTTCACAACCTGAAGGTGGTTGTCGAGTCTTATTCCTCACAGCGGCCGACAGACAGTGCCTTCGCCAATCTGCCGGTGGATGATAAGACTGTGCTGCGAATGATGAGGGGGGAAGAACTTAAGCCCGTCGAGATCCTGCGTGTTTTCGAGGTTATCGCACCTGATCGCGTAGTCATTCTGCCGTCTGCATACGAATCGGCAGATGATGCCGAGGACTTCCGCAACACTAAGCGTTTGTCCTCTCTTCTCGAGTCCTTGATCTATCCGTATCTGGAGGCCTTCCGTGAAGGCAAGCAGGATTCCGAAGCTCGTCATCTCCTTAACGGTAAGTACGGTGCTAAGGAGTCGACCACTGTCGAGAATAACAAGCGGCTGCGCTCTCTTCGTGAGTTCGACTACAACGGTGAGACTGTTTACTTCGACTCGCATGTCAGCGCAGGTGGCAGCTACGGTACCGCCAACATGTGCCGCATCCACTTCAAGGTGATCGACCGCAAGATCGTCATCGCCTGGTGCGGTGAGCACCTCGAGGTTGCCGGCACGAACTGAGTTGGCCTGGCCGGGTTCTCCCGGCCAGCTTTAACTTGGTTAGGCTAGGCTGTAGAATTGAAAGGGTAAGCGCTTGGGGCAAATCGTCGGCAGGTTATGAGCACCACCGAAGATCCAAGGGCAATGAAAACCGTTGAAGGCCACCTTTCCAGGTGGCCTTTTTCGTTAGAGGCTGGCGCTCGTAGGTGAGGGCAGTTGCCCGGTGGCGCCAGGTCTTGCTCCTCTGGTGAAATGAATCAAGGTGCCTAAGGCACGGACTTCTTTCATGAGCGATCAAATGCAACCGTCTTCGTCTATTCGTATCTTTGCCGCGCCGCTGGAGGCGCTCTTGCCCAAAGAGCTGCTCCTGGAGCTGACAAGGCTCAAGTACGACCTGGACGCCGGCAAGACCACAGGAAGCCTCCTGGAAGCCTTCCTACGCGCGGATAGCGTTGACACCCGGCTCTTGAGAGGAGCCCATGGTGATGAAGCAGCTGTGCCCACCGGGTGGACGTTTGCGACTGCTGTGTGCCTTTTGCGTGAAGCCTCATCTCACCCCCAGCGCGAAACGCTACTACCCAAGTTCAAGAGCATGCTGGATATCAGCAGCCCATTCTTCTACAACGGCGAAGCCACGACTATTGACGCCGGCACGATCATGGCGCTGATGTACGACTTCGAGCCCGAGGCCCGCGAACAGCTGATTCACAGCTACTTGCGCATGACTAACGCGCCGGCCGCAACTGATAATCTGAAGCTGCCTGACGGAATCCTGGACGCCACCTTCCTGGCCTCGGCCGTCAATCAGAAGTGCCTCTACGGAACCGATATCACCTGTGACGAGCTCGATTCAGAGGCCTTGGAGCTTGTCCGTCTAGCAGTCTCCCCGGATTACCTGGTCTCTGAAGCCCCCGAGAAGGCCGAGGCCTACAAGATGCTCCTGCGCAAAGCCAGGGGCACGATTGTAGATCGCGCCAATGTTAAGTTCAGTGAGGATTACGACGAGTCCTGGGACTACTTCGTCGAGGAGCACTACAAAGACGGCACCTGGGACATCGCCTGGGGACGAAATCTTGGCCGTATCGCTATCCAACAGGGTTACCCGGTGCAACAGGTCGTTAAGGGGCTTGAGGCACTCTACGGTGCCATCTATGACGAGGTGACCAACAACAGGCACCGGGAGGAGAAGATCCGCCAGATGGTGATCAGCACTCTGTTCCCGTTCCCTGATGCACTTAGGGAGGTCAACCCGACGAAAATGGAGTTGGTCGCGCCAGATATCTGCGACCGCTACAGTGAGCTTCATCCAAGTGATCACCTGAAGCTGCACTTTAGGCAGACTTACCTCAACGACTACCTCGATGCCCTGACGCGTTACGACGGGGAGTATTTCACTCCGTACCGCCTAATTGGAGCTGCTGCCCAGCCCAGAGGGTTCGACAAGTTGCGTGAGGCGCTGGCGAGCAGGGTTGGGACTTGGAAGAAGGACTTCATTGCCTGGGCCAACGAAGGCTGCATGGGGTATCACTTCGAGACGGGCGCTTCAGATCTTGTCAGCCTGTACGCCAGGAACCCGTGGCTCCTTTGCGAGCGGCCGGGGAGGATGGCCTATAACCGCATGGTGCTCAATAGCGGGCTCAATGGAGAGGGATTCAAGGGTAGCCTTCTGCGCTACGAAGGCTGCGACAATGACCTGGTCGAAATCCTGCGTGATATTGGCCAGCTCAAAGCCGACGTCCTGCGTTCCTGCCAGGTTGATGAGGCTGTCATCAAGCGTGTGACCAATCCCTTCAAGGCTGTTCCCAGCTCCTCGCAAGAACTGGGCATGTGATGCTGGCGCCCTGGCTGGTTTAGCAGGGCGTCCTCTCAATATCATCTCGCCAAATGCCTGCCGGCGGCAGGCCTCTATCTGCCACCTTCCACATTTCCATCCACCGATCGGAGCAGCAAACCGATCTCCTGCCTTAGATCGGTATCCACTACCGTGGGCCTTCTTGGTGACCCCTCGATTGCGATCAAAGGGAAGGGCAGAGGCCAAAATACACCCGCAATTGCGCCTCAGTACGCGCAGGCGATGAAATGACAGGGCAGGGGCATCTCGCTGAGGATTCAGAGTCGCGCCCCTTCAACAGCTCCTGGAAGCCTTCATGCTCGACACCTCCGGCCGCACTGTATTTATCGCTACCAATGACCGCGACTACCCGTTTAGATGAGGAAGGGGTGCAGGTGGCCCCTATCATCCACGGCCGCAGGCCTCTGATTCGCCCAGGCGAGGAGGGGAGGCTAATCGAGCTCCTGGAGGATATCGAAGAGATGACCGTCCTGAGCCTGGCAAAGTCAGGACTCACGTTCGAGCAGATGGATGCCGTCCGGCCAGACAATGACCTTGTTCACACCTGGCGCGCAGTCGACGGCTTCGACCTTTAGGCCAGCTAAAACCGGTGCTGGTGATAGACGTCACTGCCTGCTCAGCGCAGGCCCAAGCGGAACAGCATGCCCCGGCACAAAGCAAAAGCATCTGCCAGACCCGATACCCTCAAAGAAATACACGCCTAGATCGGTATCCGGTAGCACCGCCGTATGGTGCAGACCTGTTCTGACTCCCAGAAGCGGAGATATCAGGGGATAAGGCAGTTTTGATGCCAATTCTGAGAGTTTGACTACAAAGAGATGCCCCAAAAGCGAGGCAAGATGGGTCGGTAGAAGGGCTGAGGAGCCTGAATTAGATGGGCTCCTCACAAAAGCAGGTGCGTGCGAACTCAGGAGTTACTGGGTTCCTTTCCGTTGAAAAGCGGAGCGATGAAGATCAGGAATGGAAACAGAGCCAGCATAACGCGCGTGATGCCTTCACCAGCTGTGCAGCCCCAGAACAAGGGCATCCACTCAGGGAATCGCGATTTCTCGATGCCAAACGTCTCGATGACACCGGCCATACCGAGTGCGATGTAGGCCATCAAGCAAAGGACAGCTAGCACCAGGTATCCGATGAACATGACCCCCATGCGCCCGAGATAGCTACCTGGCCACATCCCATCGTCCGATGCATATTCGACCTGCGAGAGATCCGATTTCCGTAGATCATCGAGGACTGCAGCAGCAACGATGTCACGGCTGGCAGTGACAGTTACGTCAAATCGACGGCCGCCGGCAGTTACTCCCGTGAAGCTATGCTCGACCGTAGAGGACTCCTGAACCGGAATGATGATCGGCATGACATTCGGCGTCGGACTGGGAATGATAATGTTCATGAGACGACTCCAATCGAGAAGTCGGCGATTCTACTGCAATAAGATCAAAAAGGAAGCGCCCCTAAGGGCGCCCTGTTTACGCCTCGCCTGGCGGCGGAGGAGGAGGGAAGTCACCGGAGCCTTCTCCGCCTCGAGGACGTCCTTCCGGATGGTTCTGCTTCCACTCTTCGCGCTTCTGCTTGAAGTACGCCTTGCGCTCGTCTTGCGACATCGCATCGATCTTCGCCTTCTCTTCGGAACTGATCTGAGGACGGTGCTTACCGCCACGGCCTTTACCGGGCACGCACCCCTCGTGCTGTGCTGCCTCACCGCTGGCGCCGACAGGTTTGATCGCTTCATCGGCCATAGCCTGACCTGCACCAACCAGCAACCCACAAAGGGCGACAGCCAGTGTGTACGGTCGGGCAATTTTCAACATCTTCTGCATTCAGGAACCCTCAGTTGAACTTGCTCCAGGAGCACACAACCGATGCTAGGGATGAGCATTGGTGGGCTCAACAATTCCCAGGTAAAGGTCATGTAAAGGCAGCTGTTACAAAGAGAAGCCGTTGATCAAGAGCTCAGTAGCCAACTTGTCGTCCTCCGGGAAGCTTCTGAGCAGATCAGCCTCATCGAATACCAGATGCAGGTGCTTTCTGAAGTCAGGATCTTCATCCCTGAGAAGCTCTGCGACCGACGCCAAGGGGTAGGTGCCAACCACCGCCAGGCCCAGCATCATCACCGACTTATCTTCTGAGATCATCCACTCAATCGCGTCGTGGAGGCTCCCAGGGAAGAAGAAGTGCTCGCGAGCAGTAGTGGCATGGGCCAGCATGGAGAGTACACGTCGATTAGCCGGCATCGATGCCGCAGACTCGTGATTGCCGGCAACTGCTGCAGACACCATGGCCTGAGTCAGCTCGTCTTCAGGAATCCAGCCGATGGCAGCTCGATCCCTGGCAACCGCGATCACTCGGAGATCGTTCTTCTCCTTCGGTGACAAGACCAGCTTGTCGAACCCAGCATTGTGGCACTGGACTTCAAAAGGTTTCGCGTTGACCCGCCTGCCAGTTTCCAGGTCATGTAGCAAAGCTGGCTTCACCTTCAGGATGCCCACCAGGTCGGTATAGCCCAGAAGGCTGCGCGCCACATCAAGAGCAATCGAGTACTGCTCCGTCTCGATTAGAGCATCCTTTACGGCGAAGGTTAGAACCTGGGAAGAAACATTTACGCGGTCGAGCAACCCGCCCTGGCGCGCATACACCGCCTTCAGCACCAATGCCTCCGTGATCCTTGTCTCCGGGACATCCTCGATGTTGCGGCCGTCGGTGCAACATCTCTGCTCGTAGATTCTGACTTTCACGTGATCAGGGATTCCTGCCGCTTCGAGCTCTGAAAGAACGTCGGCCTGGCAGAATGCCGCTTCAAGCCAGAGATCTACGACTTCATCATCGCTCAGGCCTGGACTCTCAGATATCTGCACAACCAGCCCCGGCTCTTGTTCGATTGCCTTGAGCTTCACCTCGAGAGTGGCGAGGCCCTCAGGCAGCTTAAGCACCAACGAAGGATCTGAGGTCACGGCCACCAGCGCATCCACAGAACTGACCTCGTTCTGGTCGACGGAAAGGATCAGTGCAGGGTTGTCTCGAATCTGTTGATGCCAATACATGAAGGGCTCCTGGGGTTTCCTCATTTTGGCACGCGAGCCCTTTCACGATCACCCCGTCGATGCTTCGCGAAGCGCCCTAAGAGCCTTCATTCTTGATGCCAAAAAGGGGATACGGAATCTGGGATGAGACTCGAGAAGAGGAGGGGAAGGAAAAGGGTGGTTGGTTGATACCAAAGAAGGGATGGTAGGCCAGGCTGCGCCTGGAAGCCCTGGAATTGGAGACCTCCAGGGCAGGGCGATCAGAACGGCTGTCGCTTGAGGGCTTGCCTCTCGTGCTTGTGTCCACACAGCTTGCACTTGCCGCCGATGCTCACCTTTCCCCTATCGCAGTAGCTGCACCAGAACTCCCCGAGCCTGGGGCTGAGCCTCCTCTGCCGGTTCGTCATCCACCTCTTGAAGAAGCTGTTGACCTTGGCTGCTTTCATACCGACCTCCATTAGCCAGGAAATGACCTCCTGGCCACACCATGATACCCATGAGAATTCGCGTACAAAATGAGAACTGAAAAGACACTCTTTTTTGTCGTAATTGCAGTTTCTAAGCCCCATGCGCAGTGGTATTATGGGGATTCTTTGATGTGCTGTTTTGATTGCGCAAGTCCACTGATGTCGAGGATATCGATGAAAAACGTTCTGAAGTTCTCCGCCCTGGCAATGGCTGCTGTTCTGGCTACCGGCTGCTCCTCCCACTCGAAAGAGTTCGAAGCTCGCCTGACTGCCGCCGACGACGTCGCCGCCAAGGCCAATGCTCGCGCTGAAGAAGCCTACACCCGCGCCGACGAGGCCCTGGCTGCTGCTCAGAAAGCCCAGCAAACCGCCGATGAAGCCAACGAGCGCGCCGCTCGTATGCTGCAGAAGGCAAGCCGCAAGTAATACGCTTGCTGCTGTGAAAAAGCCGGCCGTGAGCCGGCTTTTTCTTTTGGCGCCTGAACTCCTGCTCCGAGTAGCCGAGACGCCTGCTCACGTGGAAAGATGGGACATCAACCCAGCAGGACTCGCGCTGATGACCATTGACCCTTCAACTGCCACAGCTGCAGCAAATGCCGAGTGGCCAGATATCCTGAAAGACAATTCTGCTATCGCTGAATACGTCTGCGAACTGTCTCCCTACGAGGTCGACGCGGAGATGCTCGAGGAGATGTTCCATGGCTCCCGCGCCAGGCTCCGCTGGGTAGAGTTGGCCACATTAATCCTTGCGCCTGAAGAGAGCCATCTCCCGAGTAAGACGAGGCAGAAGAGAGTCGACAAGCTGCCGATCTCCACCATGCCGCCGCTGCTGGTATGTGACCTACATCTCCAGGACGGCTACCACCGACTCCGAAAGCTTCTAAAGGAAGGTATCACCCACCACTGGGCTTATGTGGTTGAGGATGTGCCAGAACCTTCGCTGGAGGTTGCCCAAGCGCCTGCCTCCAGATGGGATGACATGTACAACATTGGCCGCTAGATCAAATCAGCTCGAAAATGCCGGCGCATAGTCGGCTTTTCCTTTTTCTTCTGGTACATTCGTCCATCGCCCAGGATGGCAGATCAGCATCATGAAACGCATACCCACTCGACACCCTCCGCTACACATCTGCCACTGGATGGCCGCCAACTCTCAAAAAATAGGTGACCAGGCGCAAGCTGCCCATGCTGTAGCCGCGTCAGTTGTTTACACGCTCATATAACAGGGGAGTTATATGGAAACCAACCTCATCATTCTTTCGTTCCTGTTCACCGTGTTCATGGTGTTCTTCTACGTGGGGATGACGCGCAAGCTCATGCGCTTCAAGCGCTACAAGACCTACGCACAGGTCATCTACACCAAGCTGATCGAGCACTACGAAGAGCTCTCAGCGAAGCGGGATGCATTGATCGTCGACAAGGGTTACAACGTCGTCGACCCGCAGCCCTGGATCGATGAGATGCACAAGTTCATCTCCATCGTCATCGCGCCGGCACTTCCTAAGAGCCTGCAGGCAACGATCAAGAAGAAAACCCTGGCGAGCATCGAGTTCTCCTCGTTCGCTTGCGCGTTCCTGGTGAAGTTGCTCGACGAGCCGAAGAAGCCTTCTGGATACGACCTTGATGCATTCACCCAGGAGCTCGAGGACACAGACCGTATCGACTCGTTCTTCAAGGGTGAGCCGGCGTACAACAAAGGCATGAAGGTTACTACTCGGCTCGCCGGTTTGATGCTGCTCATTGCCTTCGTCGGCCACCAAGGTACCGCCCTTGCCGAAGATGCGCAGGGTTTCGCGCCTATCACCGCGTGCAATGCCCTGGCTGATGAGCCCGGTTTCAGCCCATCGAACTGGTCTGAGCTCTACGAGGGCAAGTACACCTGCGGTACAAAGTACAAGGATCTTGGCCAGGGCGCGCTGCCCAACAACCTGTCCATGTACGGCATGGGCACTAAGGCTGAAGTGACTCGCGTCAGGTTGATGCTGAATGTCAACGTCAAGTCGCGCGCCGGGCAAGATCAAAAGACTCTCGCCGGGTTGTGCACCAAGATGACCGAAGCCCTGATCGGTGATGTTCCTCAGGGCTACGCTGGCAAGATCGCCGCCGGCACGCCGTTTGAATCGGACTTCAATGGCTACCGTGTTGCGCTGACCAAAGAGGTTTGGAAGACCGGTAAAGGCTTTGAACTGAACTGCATCGTGGCAACCAAGTACCACAAGGAATGACGATGACTACTCAATCGAGCAAGAAGCTCTCTCACTCGGACATCTTCTGGTGGGTCGGTACTGCAGCCCTGGTCGTTATCGGCGCCGGTAGTTTCCGTGTCAGCTGGGCCGCCGGCCTGTTCATGATCGCCATTGCCGCGATGATCTCCCCGTTCGTGTTCCAGAAGATCCTGGCCAAGCTCGGAATAGCTGATCGCATCCAGATCCGAGTTTTCATCACGTGGATCGCAATCGTCGGCACCACGATTATCTACATGGGTCAGTTAACACACCTGAAGCACCAGGAAGAGGCTCGACTCGCAGCCGAGCAAAAGCAGCGGGCCGAGCAAGCGGCAATCGCTGAAGCAGAAGCTCTGAAAGTCAAAGCCGCCAACTTCCAAGCCAATCGCACGGCCATCATGGCGGACATCAACAAATCGATTGAAGCCAAAGAGGTCGGGCGAGCTGATAGCCTTCTCCGGCAACAGTCAGGGATAACCGACCCTGAACTTATGGCTGCTACAGCCAAGTACAAGGAAATGGTTCAGAAATGGCAGGATGATGCAAAAGCAAAATCGCTCAAAGCCGAGCTAGCCAAACTCCAGCCAAAAGAGTACAGCCGTGCTGCAGATATCTACGGTAAGTTGCTGGATTTGTATCCGGGTAACAAGGCGTACCAA
This sequence comes from Pseudomonas nitroreducens, assembly GCF_014204515.1. Taxonomy (GTDB): domain Bacteria; phylum Pseudomonadota; class Gammaproteobacteria; order Pseudomonadales; family Pseudomonadaceae; genus Pseudomonas; species Pseudomonas nitritireducens_A. Next base: position 41,195 of record NZ_JACHLI010000032.1, read on the forward strand.
GTGGCGAAGGACAAAAACTCCAAGCTAGCTGACGCTGAGGAAGCAGCAGCAGCCAAGCGTCGCATTGAAGAAACTAAACAAGCTGAACGCACCAAGAAAATTGAGGCTCAATTCAGCGGATGGGATGGTTCACATCGCGGGTTGGAGCGAGTTGCCAAAAGCATGATGAAGAATCCTGATAGCTTCGAGCACGTGGAAACCAGATATAGTGACAAGGGTAAGTACATTAGGGTTGGAATGACCTACCGTGGAACAAACTCCTTCGGCGCTGTTGTCCCTGGCACCATCGTGGCCGATTTCGATCTGGAAGGTAACCTTATCAAGATCGTTTCCCAGTGACTGTAAGGGCCGGCGAAAGCCGGCCCTTTTGATTTCAACCCGCTGAGAGTGCCGAACCTTTTAGTGCTTTTAATTCATTTTGTAACTGCACCAGCTTGTCCAGAACCTGAATTTCCATCTCCATTCTTCTTAGCACTTTTCACCTTCTTAACCCCATCCGAAACTGCATTGATTATGTCAGCGGTGCTATCTGACTTTGACGCCTCTTGTGTGACATCGAATCCGCAGGTAGAACGAGCCTTAAAGGTCGCTTTGCCAGGAAATTTATAAACATCCAAATAATAAGGATCTGCCACTACGAGCTGGACTGTCTTCGTCACGCCACCAACATCAACCTCGATCACTGCTGGACGACAAGATGAGGCATAGAAGTAGCTCGTATCCTTTCCTAAAACACCTGACTCAGAACTATTCAATTCTGTGTATGGAACTGTACCTGGAGCAGGATCATCGAGATACACTGTGTATTTCATGAGACCAACATCAACGTTAGTGCATGTGAAATAGGTGTCCCCTGATCTTTTAACGCACCGCTTATCATTTGGTTCTGACTGATTGCTGCCATCAGAAACTCGGTCGCCCAAGCTCCGCTTGAACCCTAAGTCAGTGATTTCAGATGACTCAATTCCTGTAGGCCTATGGAAAGTACTTCTAAGCAATGGAAGGGTGTCGATCCTAATCGGGTATGTAATGCCATCCTTTCCAACAGGAGGGGTAACATTCGCACCTTTCTGTCCATTATCAAATAGAGCTGCAAGTGCAATTGTCGCTGTAATGACATCAGCTCCAGCCTTTATATTTGATACTCGCTCATCAACCACTTCAACCCCTAACGAATCAATGAGATTGGTTCCATCTACCTTAGTCATTGTTAATGATGTATCTGAGAAGAGGGTTTTAACCCTGGATATCGTGTAAAGCGTACCAACATCCCCAGGGATCGTTTGAACCCCAAACGAGTCCGGCCCTTTGTCTTTGTCCGGCGCGGTGATAACTATGTCTGTTTTACGAAAACTGAACTTGAAAGCTCCAGGTTCAAGGACGGATTGGTCTTTGGCCTCGCTGCTGCCGGCATCTTCAAGCTTTTCGTACCGCACAGTTGGACTTGAACCACAGCCCTGCAGCAGAACCAAGCAGACCAGCGCCAGCCAAAACCCAATACCCGTGCACTTCATGTCCATTCTCCTTGTGCTCAAAAAGTGGCGATTTGACAGTAGCACCAAGAGTGGAAACTGCCATGATCCTGGCAGTAATCCTTCGCCATAAAAAAGGCCGGCATCATCGCCGGCCTTTTGACTGCAGTTGGTGCGTTAGGGAGCGTAGGGCAGCTCGCGTTTGTGCTGGGTCTTGGCGTACTGGGCCTCGATCAGCTCTGCGACACGGTCATCTACCGAATCGCCGAGAAGATAGTTCTCGATTTCCTCGTAGCCGCAGCCGAAGGCCAGCACGTCAGGTTTTCCGGGAACCAGGTCTTCCAGGTCAGCAGTGGGCGTCTTGTGCACCAGCTGGCCCGGCGCGCCCAGATAGCTTGCGATGTTTCGCACCTGCTCTTTGGTCAGCCCGCTGAGCGGAGCGATGTCGCAGGCCCCGTCCCCGAACTTCGTGAAGAACCCCATCACCGCTTCTGAAGCGTGATCTGTTCCGACAACCAGGCCGTTTGTGGCGTTGGCGATGTTGTACTGGGCAACCATGCGCATGCGGGCCTTAGTGTTCCCCAGGACGAAATCGCGTGCTTCCGGGGTAAGGCCTTCCAGCGCCAACGTTTCACCAGCAATGGCCTGCACCGCCGGCCCGATGTTAACGACCTGGACTTCGCTTGGCTTAATGAATCGCAGCGCGGCCTGGGCGTCTTCCTCGTCCAACTGGGTACGGTAGGGCAGGCGGACTGCAATGAACTTGTACCCGCCCTGGCCTTGGCCATTCAGCTCGTCGATAGCCTCCTGGCACAAACGGCCGGCGCACGTGGAGTCAACGCCGCCGCTGATACCCAGCACCAGGGTCTTACAACCGGAGACCAGCAGGCGATTCATGATCCAGGAAATTCGAAGGCAGATGGTCTGTTTCAGCTCTTCAGTGGTCTCGATACGCTTTACGCCCAGGGCGGCTGCGATCTCTTTTTGCTTGGAAGTGCTCATTTCAGGCAGCCTCGCTCTTGTTGGTGGCCTTGGTTGGCAGTTTCACGCCGAAGGTTTGCCCCAGATAGTTGAGGAACCCCTCGTCTTCACACATAGCCTTTTCCGGGTTATCGCTGATCTTCGCTACCGGCTGGCCGTCCATGCTGGTCATTTTCATCACCACGCTCAGCGGGGTAACGCCTTCGACATCGCAGGTCAGGTTTGTACCGATGCCGAAGCCCATGTTGATGCGGCCTTTCAGCGCGCGGATGATTCGCAGCGATTCCTTGAAGTCCAGGCCGTCTGAGAAGATCAGGGTCTTGGTCTTCGGATCGATGCGCAGCTTTTCGTAGTGGGCGATCATCTTCTCAGCCCAGGCCACAGGATCGCCGCTATCGTGGCGCAGGCCATCGAAGAGCTTGGCGAAGTACAGGTCGAAGTCGCGCAGGAAAGCGTCGCTGCTGATCGTGTCGGTCAGGGCAATGCCGAGCTCACCACGATACACACGGGCCCAGTTCTCGAGAGCGACCTTCTGGTGATCCTGCACCCGAGCTCCACCAGCCTGCTGGTGCCCCATGATCCATTGGTGGGCCATGGTGCCGATGCAGTTGAGGTTAAGCTCTCTGGCCAAGTGAACGTTGGAGGTGCCAGTGAGCACGCCGGGGAAGTCCTTGCGCAGGATGTCCACGACAGTGTGCTGCGCCTCGTAGCTGAGCCGGCGACGGGTACCGAAGTCCGAAAGCTTGAATTCAGCCAACTCGCTGGCATCTGCGTTTTGCTTCAGCCAGTCGATCTTGTTGTAGAGCCGTTCGTTGACCATGTCGAAGGTCACGTCCGGGTACTTGGCCTTGTTACGGATCTCACTGAGCATCGCCAGGATTGCTATCTCCCAGATCTGCACGAAGAACCAGCTCCCAGAGGCACGAATGTCGATCTGGCCGTTCGACTCGCTGATTTTCACCATCTTCGCCTGGGGCTGGAAGATGCTCAGGAAGTCTTTGTAGTCGGCCTTCAGGTAGCTACGGTTGTGGCTGAACAGGAAACGCAGCTCGTCTTCACGAAAACGCATCTGCCCGTACATATCGACCTGTTCACGCAGATCTTTGATCAGCGGTCGCAGATCTTCGCCTTTCGTGCGCACGGTGACGCGGAAGACAACCTGTGCGGAAGAGTGCAGCTTCTGGATCGCCTGGCCCATGGTGATCTGGTAAAAGTCCGTGTCGAGCAGGGACTTCATCACGCATTCGTCGGGTTTGAAGTAGATGCCGTTCATGCCGGTTTTCCTTGTGATCAAAGGGCGGAGAGGGCGACGGCTACGTCAGCGGCGCTCGCGACCAGTCGAATATTGGGGTAATTGCCGAGTTCACGAGTTGCATCGGCGGCCGAGTTGTCAGCGATGGCGCGGGTAGCGGCCATGTTCACGATCACGTTGAACTCGGCCTTGGCCAGTTGCACAGCGGTCGTTTTCACGCAGTAGTCGTAGGCCAGGCCGCCGACGATTACGTTCTTGATGCCTTGGGCCTTCAGGTACTCGATGACGCCAGTAGACAGTTTGTCAGCGAGATCGTGGAAGCAGGCGCCGTAGGGGTGGAGGCTAGGGCTTACGCCCTTGTAGACCACGAAGTCGTAGTCCAGCTCGGCGGGGAGGCCAGGGATGAACTCGTAACCCGGAGTTCCGGGGACGCAGTGGCTGACCCAGGTCAGATCGGCGTTCGGCAGGCCGGTCGGCTGCAGCATTTCAGCGTGGGTTTCAACGACCCAGGGAGCTGTCGGGGTGTGGGCATCCTTGCTGGCAACACGCAGGCGGGCCAGGGCAGCCATCGCGTTCAGTTCGCCGACAATTTCGTCGCCGCCGGGAACCGGCAGCTCACTCGGGGCCAGGGGAGTGAAGCCGACCTGCGGGTCAATATCGAAGGATGCAGTTGCATCGAAAATCCGGGTGGAGGTGTTCATTTTTGGTGTCTCTCCGGTGTTGATGATTTGATAGTACACACCGTGCTCTATCTTAACAAGCGTCGGCTTAAACTTTTTTCTCAATCTGCATCAAGTCGCTACCTATAAAGGCACAAACGCCCTCTCGACAGTTAGAGCACATCGTGCTCTAATATGGAGCATGAACAGTCAGATCAAAGTCGCCATCTACGGAGGCGCATTCAACCCGCCCCATGCCGGCCACGCCGACGCGATGCTGCAGGCCAGTGCTTTCGCGCATCGTATCCTGGTGGTGCCTTCGTGCCGGCACGCGTTCGGGAAGGTGCTCAACGACCTCGAGGAGCGGGCGACCCTGCTCAATCGCATCGTGAGCGAGATCAAGGGGCCGGCTCTGATTGAAGTCGATACCATCGAGCGTGAGCTCGCTACGCAACAGGCCGGGGCAATCTACAGCTACGACCTGCTCACCGCAATTGCGAACCGTGAAGGTTTGGAGACAAAACAGGTCGCTCTCGTGATCGGTGAGGACAACGTCCAGACTCTGAGTCGGTTCTACCGATCTGCCGATCTGATCCAGGACTTTTCCCTGGTCGTGATTCAGGAGCGCCTGGGCGTGCACAGTTCCAAGATCAAAGAGCTTCTGGCCCAGGGCCTCGACTTTCCAGCAGAGTGGGTGGCCCCAGGCCTCTGCCGCGCCGACTATGACATCTACAACCCATCAGCCATGCCTATCTGCGCCTGACCGGAGCCTGAATCGATGACCAATCAACACAGAGACTACCTTCACACCATCGACGTCGCCGTTCTGCGTTTGAACTTCGAGGTCAGCCAGGTGGAAGTGCTGGTGCACAAGCGCCTGAACGATCCTTTCGCCGGCAGCCTGGCGCTGCCCGGTCTCGTGGTCAGCGGTAGCACTGTTGATACCAGCCTGCCAGGCGCGGTGAAGCGCCTGATGGACTCCGACAAGGTCGGCATGGCTACGCGCTTCATCGAGCAGGTTGGGACTGTAGGTGACGCTTACCGCGACCCGCGCGCCTGGTCGTCCAGCACCTACTACTTGGCGTTCCCGGAAGAGCATGTTGAACTGTCCGATGACCAGATGTGGCTGAGCATGAATGGCATCCTTTCCGGTGCCTACAAGCTCCCCTTTGACCACAACACCTTGTGCGAGGACATCTTCAAGCGCCTCGAGTCCAAGGCGCGCTACTCGAGCATTCCGCTCTACATGATCGGCCGAGACTTTACCGTCGGCGAAGCGGTAGCTGCGTTCTCGATAGTCCTGAGCCGGCCGGTGCAGAAATCCAGCATGCGCAAACGCATCGTGAAGATGCTCGAAGATGGCTACCTGGTAGAAACCGGCGAGAAGCGCTCAGGCAGTTCCGGGCCCAAAAGCGAGGTCTACCGCCTGGTGAATGGCGCAGAGCCTTACATTTTCGACTCCAGCCTCGAGCGCTGATCCATGAAACAGCTAAATACCAACGAAGCAGTCCTGGCCCTGGCCCGAAACCTCACGCGGGCGATGGATGAGAGCCCGTCGCTGATTCATCCGGTTCCCCAGCGGCAAGATTCGCCGACTGGATGCTGAGTTCAAAGTCCTGGGGGTCATCGTCATGACCGCAACCAGGCGCAAATTGAGGCCAGAGGAGTGATGCAGATGCCGAAACAACGTGTGGAGTTCGGGTGCAAGTGGTTCGATGTGGTGGTGCAGGACGACAAGTACTTCATCGTCAAAGAGCCGAAGGAAATCAACGGCGCCGTGGTTGTCGGCGTGCGCCGCTTTGACGGGGTGTTGCACGTGGCCATGGTCGAACAGTACCGCCCGGCAATCGGCGAATCCTCTCTGGAGCTGCCGCGTGGCCGCATCGAAGATGGCCAAGACCCCGTCGACGCCGGCTTGCGTGAGCTGAACGAGGAGACCGGCTACACAGCCAAGCCGGAATCTGCGCAGATCATCGGCAAGCTGCACACCAACAACTCGCTTTTGGCCAGCGCGGTGATGATTGTGTTCGCCGAAATCAGCGACACGCCCCAGGGCGAGCTCGACGGCGAAGTGCAGGTGGTCTCATATTACAAGCCCGAGGAGCTGTTTGGCCTGCTGGGCACCAAGATCACCGACAGCCACACCATCGCCGGCCTGACGTTCGCCAGACAGCGCGGCCTGTTGTAAGGTCAGAGTGAGAGGGCAATGAGGCCGGAGCAGATGCAGAACACGAAACAGGTCGACGCGGTGAAGCTGGGCCAGGTGCAGGACATCGCCGAGATGACGAGGCAGATGTTCGTGTCGATTCTCAAAGACTCGGGCTACCAGCGCACGGCCGGCAGTTGTCTGCACGCCTCTTACTTGTGCTGGTCACTGATCAGCAAGTTCGCTGACCTGACGTGCCGGATAGTCGGCGGCGGGGGCGAGGGATTCGGCGGCATCATCGTGGATGGCAAAACCCACGGGCACTACTGGGTTGAAGTGATGATCGATGAGCAGTGCTACATCGTCGACATTACTGCCGATCAGTTTGGCCTGCCGGAGGTCATCGTCGCGCCAGCAGCAGAAGCGCCAGCCACATACCAGCCCGATGACCAACTGGCCGTTAACGCCCATGTGGCAGAGCTTGAGGCTTGGCTAAATCCGGTGGGCACCGTCGATTCAGAAGGAGTGAGTGATGACTGAGAAGGATGATTTTGGCACTTGCGCACCAGATGTGGCCCAGTTCTTCATCGAACACCTGGTTAAACAAGCAAGCTATGCGGCCATGCACACGGCCTGGTACAAGAACCTTTGGAGCGCCAGTAACTGGCAGGTGGTAAAGGTTTCCATCGACGAGATGAAGTTTCAGACCTGGCCGGTTCCAAATCAGGACGACTGTGAGGAGAGCGTTCTCACCGCCTTTGGCACTGTTACCGCCTACGGTGAGACCAAACGGTTCAGCTGGCCTTTGCGCAAAGGGCTTTTGGTCGAGCACGGCATTCTCAATCCCTTGGAGATTATGAACTAAGCTCCTTTAGCCGGAAATTCAATCGTGTTGCCGGTATCCCTCATCGAGTAACATGAAGGTATCTGCGGCCCTGTGCCGCTTCCAGTATTGAGAACCAGAGAGACTGCCCAATGGAAATGAGCGTGTACACCGAGGCCCAGCGCCTTGAGATCTATCGCCTTCGCTCTGTCGTTGGCACTCACCTGGGCGAGCCCGAGCGCGTGACCTGGGCCATCCAGGACAAAGAGCTGGTCGGCTACATCATCGACCTGCCGACCGAAGCCCAGGCTGACCAGTACCTGACTGACCGCGAAGCGGCCGAACCCGGCGTCGTTGAGAGGGAAGGGCTGCACAAGGTGCGCTGCTCCCATTGGGAGGACTACCTGGGCCTGCACGGCGAATGCGCGGCATCGCAACGCTTCCAGGAGTGGGCTTTTGCCCAAGACGCGCTCGCCGGCCGCACTCCCGCCGACTTCGCTGGCCAGGCAAGCCCGCACCAGCCGCTGCTGGTGGTGGTTGCGTCCAAAGTGATCCCAGGCTTCAGCTTCCCGCTTCCCTACGTGGAAGAGGCGCCACTGCTGATCGTGGGGGAGTGATCCATGAAGCTCTCGAACCAGTCGGCCGGTGAACTGCATGAACAGCGCACTCAGTGGGTTCGTAAGCTCGCTGAAGAACGCTGGGGTGAGCTGCGTAAGCGTGACGCTCAGATCGGCCAGATGATGGGCGAGATCCCTGAAAAGCACTGGATGATCCTGGGTAGCTCCGGCGGCTACTGCTTCGACGGGAAGGGCCCGCTGGGCGAGAAGTCCGTCAAGCAGTACTTCTCGGAGATGAAACCCAGCGTCGTCGAGCGCGAGGGGTATCGGGTCGTGGTGAATGACCTGTGGCCCGATTATCAGGCGCTGAGCGGTCACAACAGCGGCTCGTCGCGCTTCCTTGATTGGGCCCTGCGCTTGCCAGAGCTCGCTCAATCGCTCGCCAGAGCGCTGACTGAGATCCGTGAGGGGGAGTCGCTGCCTTTCCTCCTCGCGAACGAAATCCTCAGCGAGCCGGCACCGGCACCTGCTCGCCTTGCGCCAGCAGCAGATCGCCGTCTTGCATGGGTAGACCTGGAAACCAGCTCGTTCACTGAGCTGGACAAGAAAAAGGTTTACAGCGCTGACGTCTTAGAAATTGGCTTGGCCGTCACCGACTGCCAATTCAACCTGATCGCGTCGACCAGCATCGTGATCCATCACGACCCCCTGCAGGTCATGGCCAAGTGCGACGACGTCGTCCGGGAGATGCACGAGAAGAATGGTCTCTTCGCCGATATGGCAGTCGCGACCATGACCCTGGAAGAGGCCGAGCGCGCCGCCGTGGCGTTCCTTGAAAAGCACGGCGTCACCCAGAAAGGCTCGCCGATGTGCGGCAATGGCGTCACCTTCGACCGGATCTTCACTGAAGCCCGCATGCCGTTCCTGAACAACTTCCTCCACTACCGAAATCTTGATGTGTCTGCGGTGAAGGAATTCATGAAGACGGTAGACCCGCGCGTTGAGCTGCAGAAGCGCGCCACTCACCGGGCCAAGGACGATATTCTGGAGTCTATTCAGGAGGCGAAGAAGCTAAGGGCTCTGCTGGCCCCAGGCATCGAAGCAATCCTGGGTCAGCAGAAGAGTGCAGAGCTGGAGCTGGGCCGTTAAAGGCCCAGTACTGCATCCTTGTCGTACTTGTTGGTGGTCGATTCCTGCATCAGCTGACGCATGGTCTCAGCGTCGTAAGTACCCATCCTCGGGTTATCCAACTTCCCGTCCAGGATCAGCCTGGTCATAGCATCTGGATGCGTACTGGGCTGGTTATCCAGCTTCCCGTCGAGAATGAGCTGGGTCATTGCGTCAGGGTGCTGAGTGCCATCCACCTGTGGCGCGTCATCAGCCATTTCAGCATCGGTTGCCAGAGCCTGCGCAGCTGCTTCAGCGTTCTTGGCGTAGTCCGGGTTCGACTGGTTGTCGTACCGGTCGTTGTAGTACTTGTAGAACGGCTCGGTCTCACCACCACGCTGAGCGATACCTTCTTCGGTGGCGTAGCGAGTGACCAGTTCCTCTGGCATTTCATTACCGTCAAAGGCTGCGTCGACCAGAGCCATCATACGTTTCTGGTCGGCGTCACGTACTTCCTGAGGCTGTGCGGAGCGCGCATCACGCTCGGCTTGACGGATCTTGGCGATCTCGGTGAGCTTGATGGCTTCTAGGCGGGCGCTGACTTCGGCCAGCTTGGCCTTCGTCTGGATCTCTTCGCGCTGGGTCACGTACTCATAGGTGTCCTTGATCTCGCTGCCGGCTACGAGTGTCATTGCTACCGGGCCGGCGGCCGAGGAGAACAGGACATTTCCAACGCTACCCATCGCCTGGCGCAGCGGCGAGACGTCGGCAGGAGAGGGCTCCTGGTCGCTGATGCCGGCGGTCACCTCGATCCCGTTCTTGAACCCCGTCCAGAATCCAGGCTCGTCGGCCATCGCTTTGCCCGGAGTGGCCACCGACATGACCGTGGCCAGGGTCAGCGCCAGCGTAACACCCAGTTTCTTGGCGGAGGGCCCGCTCTCGAAAACAGCCGCTTTGGTGGCTCCCAGCTTCTCCAGAAGCTTGGATTTGAACGTCGGCTCTTTGCTCATCGTGGTGCTCCAGAGTAAACGACCTGCAGCATGACTTCTTCCTGGGTGTCCGGATCGAACACCACCAGGGGCAGATCGAGGTGAATGGCTTCAACGCAGCGCTGGTCTATGCCGGCCAGGCGCAGGGATTTGAATTTGCTCACAATGAGGAGGTCACCGCCGACGAGCTGGGCCGATTCGGGCGTCGCCGGCATGGCGCCGACGGGCTCTACGGAATCAGCGGAAACGGCGAGGCAGACAGGCTTCTGGTGGTCATTGAAGCAGACGGAGAGGGCATAACTGGTGGCACGAGCTTCCATGGCGCATTTCCATCAATGGGTTTCATCCATGCTACCCAAGGAGCGGCCACCCCGTAAATGAAGTGCCCAGAGTAGGGTCACCAGGCGTGCCAAGCAGCTCTTTATACGATAAATTGCAGAACCCGCCTGGTGCTCCGCTCCGGGTGCTTTCGCTTATCAACCCCTCAGGTGCCCGATGTCACAAGAAGATACGAACAATCCGTCCGCCATCGTCGTTGAACGCCCCTACAGGCTGACCTCCCGCTACTCGCTCACGTCGCTGGCCATCTACATGGTCATCTTCGTGGCGGTTGCCTGCCTGGGCTTTGGCCTTCGTAAAGTCGACCCTGACTATTTCTTCATGGAAGAGAACCCGACCTACACCGCAGCGCTCTTCAAGGTCATGGAAACGAAAGAGCTGGATGGTTATTCGCGCATCAGCGTTAAGCAGAGTCTCTTCAAGAGTGAGTACGGCGCGACGATGGAGTCTGCTGATGGTTCGTTCTATGCGGCACTGGCCAGCGATTCGGCCTATGAGCGGGCCGGACTGGAGAAATATTGCCGCCGGGGATGCCCCGAATTCGTTCTGCGTAAAAATGCCGACGACAAATGGGTTGTCCTGACGCCATCGGCTGTTTTGTCTTACCCTTATAACCCCCTGAATGTGTTGGCCATCGCCCAAAAGGTCAGGGAAGCCATTCTGGTGCCGCTCAGCTGGAAGATCGATCAGAGCCAGGCCGACGTCGAAAAGAGAAAGGCTGAGATGGGCATCCCGGTCAAGAAAGGCGAGTTCACGCCCAAGCCGTGAGGTGAGAGGGCGCCTGTCGCCCTCTATCGTTACCTGACTAGAGGTGTTTCATGAGTAAAGACATGCTGGAACGTGGCCTTGGTGGCATAGCCGCGCTATTCGTTGCTGTTGCCTTGTACTTCCTGTTCGGGCTGCACTACGTCGACTTCATTGTCTACAGCGAGAACCCCCGCATCAGTGCCGACGTGCGCAAGCTGATCAAGCCAGGGGAGCTGGATGGACACTACCGATTCGCGGTAGGTGACTTCAACGTATCCGGGCAGATCTTTGAAAGTGAGTGGGGGATGGACGTCTGGGGAGGCGAAGTTCAGCCGTTCCTCCCACTGAGTCGTGGAAACGGCAGCCCCAACTACAAGGATTATGTCGTGCGAACCGGTTTCTTGAGCGATGAGATCGTAGTGCTGACGAACCGGGACGTTTACAACTCCCCCTACAGCAGCACCGTCGCAGCACAGATGGTTGGCAACATCCGTGAGGCTATCGCACTGGCGGCGTCCTGGAAGGTCACGCCTGAGGCTAAGCCATGACGGATGTGATCGATGGCGACATCGTCTACAAGCCTTACCTGTTGCGTCACAACAGCTTCCAGCGCTCCTGGTTCATCTTCGAGCTGGACTCTGAGCGCTGTAGAGGCGTAGAGAGCTCCAGGAAGAAGATCGAGCCCCGGCTGGCCAGGATCATCGTCGAGGACGAACAAGATCTCCTGGCGCCAGCCTACCAGGACAAGATGCAGGCCAAGGGTGAGCAGTACAGCTACATGGACGCCTTGGATGCTGTGATCCATGAGGCCACCCACAACGCCAGGCACTTCCTTGACGTGCTGCTGCCCGAGCTTCGCGCGATTGACCAGGCTTCCGGCCGCTTAAGTCTGGAAATCAGCTTCGACTGAGCAGAGAGGGGCCTAACGCCCCTTTTTGATACCAACCGCTGTTGCCTTCTCGCATGCCGTGCTCTCTGCCGGCGCGCCTTACGCTTCCCCACTCTGGGGCTCCCAGAATCTTGACCGCTTGCTCTTGGCACGTCACTCCCGACGAAATTTGATGTTTCTCTCAATCCTCCTCTCAGATTGAGAAGGCTTTGTTGAGAAGACCAACGTAGGAGAGAGAAGGCGCTGACAAGAGGGCTCTTTTACCAAATAATTGCAGCCCCGCGTTTAGGAAGTTGTTGCATGTACCGCACCTCTCGCGACCGCAAGGTCGACAGCATTCTGTCTCAGCTAGAAAAGAGCGGCTTCACCATCCAGGCTGGCAAGCAGCGCATCCTCGCGCTCCTCACCAATGGCGGCACCGCCTTCGTGAAGGCCGGAATCGTCGACTGCTGCCTTCGCATGGTCGGTGATCACCTGGACATCGATCTCAGCCCAATGCCCCCACGAGCTGGCCAGCCCCACGGGTATCTGGTGAGGGCGACGGTTGGGGGGTGAGTTTGCTCGGGATATTGCTTACAGTATGTAAGGGCTTTGCATTCAAACGAGTGCCTGCTCACTGCCGGCGGCGGGTCTCCTGTTCGCCAGCGTACTGAAGTAGGGGCGAATTCTTCGCCGAGTAACGATCATCAAGTGAGGTGGGGGATGGGGTTCCGGTCTGTCTGTCTTGTCGCGTGCGCTGCTGTGATGGCAATGCTGGTTGGGTGCGAAGATCCGCACAAGCCTACAAAGGCCGTAATCACGAAGGTGGATACCTGGGCGCAGGATGAGGCCAACAAGGCCGGCCTGCAGGTGGGGAAGTTCGTTGACGTGAAGAAGCCGGAGTACTTCAGCTACTGCGTGCCGGTGAACGGTGACCTCATCCTTTTCAAGCCCGACGATGGCACGGGTGATGGCCATGGCACCGCGCGTCGCCTGGAGCGCCATAGCCCGGTATGCCAAAGGACTGACTCTTCCTACAAGGAAGGCATCTACGTCCACAACAAGTGACAGTGTGGCCCGGTCTCTCCGGGTCATATCAAATTGTCACGACAGACTGGATATCCTCCGGGAACTGGATAAAATAACCCTTCCAGTAGAGCAAGGAGCTGGACATGGAATTTCTTGAGTTCGTCGCCGAAGTAGCCAGCCGCCCCGAGTTTGTTGCCGAGTTCAATCGGCTGACCAACAGCAACGTGACGTTCACTGACGACCGCACGCCGCTCGAGCGCGCCATCGACAAGGTTACCGGCCGCCAGGCGGAAATGGACGCGAACGAGCAGGAAGATGTCGTCAACTTCGTGTCTTTTTGCCTCTTCGACCTCTGGCCGCAAGTACCGCAGGAGCTGAAATCTCCAGCCTATGCGATCCACTAGCGCCAAGGATCTTCCGAGGATCGAGGCGGGTTCTCTCGTCGCAGAACACTTCGAGCTGCTCTTGGCCGGCACCAGGGCCGACAGCCAGCGCGTGGTCGATTCGCTGCGCGCGCACCTGGTCGATGGCCAGGACGCCAAAGTTGCTCAAGCCAAGCATGGCGTGTCTGCCTCTGAGTTTTCCCGTCTATACAAGTCGCTACGCGTCCAGCACGTCCGCGCCATGAGCCTCGCGCCGTTCTACAGCCTCGCCCAGCAGGCTTGATCCGTGGAGCAGAGGACTGATCGTCTGGCTCGTGATCTTCGTCTGTGCCCTTGGTGCCAAAAACCGCCCGTCCTCAACCAGGATTTGGATCTGACCTGGAGTGTCGCCTGCAGGAATACCCTGTGCCCAGTGATGCCGATCTCCAAGTCATTCGAGACGGCCTTCGCTGCAATCCGGGCCTGGAACGGCGTCATGCCGGCGCCGTTGCGCGTAGTCCAGTCTTGACTGTCACATCTCATTGCGGATTGGTATCCTATTGGTGCCGGCTGATGCCGGTGCGCCCCATGCGTGCTTACCTTGCCGGACGTCGGCCGGGGATGCACCTTGCGAGTGGGTGTCCTGGTTCGCCACCAGGCCACCCTGGCGGTTCGGTGCTAGATGCTGATACTTCGCATGGCCCGGCCGTCATTAGGCATGCATGCGATCTTGTCGCGGCGGCGCGGCCACCTCATTCTCTTCAGGAAGGTTTCGATGACAGACTCGCAAGACCACCAGAAGAAGTTCAACACGCTAGTAGCCTCGGTGACGCAGAAACGTGAGCACATCACGGAAGAGCAGGAACAAGCCTTCGCTGAATTAGTGAAGCAGGCCCAAGAGCTGGACATGGGCTACGGCGACTCCTTTAGGCCGAAATTGCTTTCATAGATATACAGCAAAGTGTATATTTGGCCATCACACCGCTAAAGGATGGCCATGATGGCTAAGCGTCCCTTCAGCTCGTATCTTCATTACCTTGGCTTCGTCTTCCTGCGCCCCAGCCCTGATTGCCAAGGTGTAGGCTCATGAGCCAGCTGTATTCTCTCCTCTATCCCTATTCCTGTGGCGACTGTAAAGGGCGCCTCACCTCGCTTGCCCATGCCGTCGCCTGCTGTGGCGCGCCTTACGTGCTGGTTGCGAATCCCGATCTGTTCTGTAACGAGCTGACGGATGACTCCCCCGAGCACTTCATTGTCGCCAAGGACGCCTACGTTCCGGGCTGGCAGCTGGTAAGCAAGCAGCGAGTTGTCGGCACTGCAGTCCTGGTTCATCCGATGAGTCACTTCCAGTCGCAGATCATGGAAGCCATGGCCATGTCCGGCGTCATGACGCCTGCTCAAGGCATTGGCCTCAAGAGATTCAATGTCCTCTGGCACCGAAAGGGCGAGAGCTTCGACATCGAGGTCGACAGTCTCCAGACCTTCAAGCTGAAAGCCGTGGACGTTGATCACGCCCGCAAGCTCTTCCAATCCGAAAGTGCTGATGTAACCATCTGGTCAATTGATCAGCCCGAGCAAGGAGCTCAGACATGCTGAAAGAGTGGGTAGAAGAAGTCGCTGACCTGCAGCTCGCCAGCGGTGAGACCGTCGGCGACACCTTCGTCGGCGCCAAAGTCCTGGAGTGCGCGCTCAAGCACATCGAGGAAAGCGAGATCCCGAGCCTGGTGCCCTGTAACGAGCTCATTTTCCGGCGGCAGGACATGGGGCCTGGCCGCCTCGAGATGATTCGCCAGGAAGATGGCGACATCTGCATGAGCATCGTCGGCGCCGACGGTCACAGCAGCAACGTCGAGTTCTGCACCTACAGCGGCGGGGGCAAGTCACCCCGTGTACTCAAGGCCCTCAACGCTCTGATGGTGGCCATTGCCGCCGACAACAAAGACCGCCCGCTTCCCGAGTAACGCATGAGCCCTGTTAAATTAGCGGTTCTCCTGCAGCTCATGGAGATGCCAAAGGGTGAGCTTTGCCAGGACGCTCTGGATGTCCACCAGGGCCAGATGATCATCGCCGGCCCGCTCCTAGGCGTAAGCACCTTCATTCCGATGTTCGCCGGGTACATCCTGCAGGTCAGGCTGACGATGGAAGAGGGTGGCCACCACCATTTTCTTCTACGCCAGATCGACGGGAGCATTACCTCCGTGCCGGCCAGCGGCTTCTGCCGCATGACTCCCGAACAGGAGGCCCTGGCGCGCGAGTCCTTTGTTTGCGTACCCGAAGACGAGGACACCGCCCACGGCTACAAGGCCATTGGTGACAAAGACTTCATTCCAGGTTTCCTGGTGCGGCCGCCGGCCTGCGCCTGATTTTTCTGCCGGCGCCAGCGCCGCACAATCAACGATCACGAGGATCGCCGATGCAATACCTGTACGATTTCCTGCTCTTCCTGGCAAAAGCAGTCGTGCTACTCACCGCCGTGGCCATCGTGGCTTCCATCATCTTTGGCTCCAAATCCAAGGGTGGTGGAGAGGGGAACCTACGCGTGCGCTCTCTTAACACCTTCTACAAGAAGCTCAACAACGCCGTCGGCGCCGTGCTGCTACCCAAATCGCAAGTGAAGGCCCAGCGTAAGATGGAGGCCAAAGAGGCCAAGCTGGTGAAGAAGCTGGGCCTGAGCGCCACCCAAAAGCCCAAGGTATTCGTCCTGGACTTCAAGGGCGACCTGTACGCCTCCGCTGCCGAGAACCTGCGTCACGAAGTTACCGCGCTCCTGAGCCATGCGAAGGAAGACGATGAAGTCCTGGTGCGTCTGTCCTCGCCCGGCGGCACCGTCACCGGCTACGGCCTGGGCGCAGCTCAACTGGCGCGCGTGCGCGATAAAGGAATCCCGCTGACTGTTGCGGTCGACCAGGTTGCTGCCAGCGGCGGCTACATGATGGCCTGTATCGCCAACAAGATCATCTCGGCCCCGTTCGCTATGCTGGGCTCCATCGGCGTGGTCAGCCAGGTAACCAACGTACACCGCCTGCTGAAAAAGAACGATGTAGACGTCGAGCACTTCACTGCGGGCGAATACAAGCGCACGGTCACCATGACTGGCGAAATCACCGAAGAAGGCCGCGAGAAGTACCGGGAACAGCTGGCTGAGATCCATGAGCTGTTCCGTGATCATGTCAGCGCCTACCGCCCCGAGCTCGACATGCAGAAGATTGGGACTGGCGAGGCCTGGTGTGGAACCAAAGCGATGGAGCACGGCCTGGTTGATCAGCTCATGACCAGCGACGAGTATCTGCAGGATAAGGCCAATATGGCCGACCTGATCCATCTGGAGTTCCGCGCGCCGAAGCCCGGCCGCCTGAAGAAGCTCATGGGCGCCGAGCTGGCAGACTTCGTGGATGGCTTCCTGACTCGCCTGTCCTCCCGCTCCTCGGTAATCTGACCCTATCAGTTCAGCGCCGGGCCCAGCGCCCGGCCTGACTTAACTCCCGATCAGGCTCCCAGACGATGAATACCCACGAAATTGAGACTCCGAGCGGGCTGCGCTTTCACCCTGAGCCCGACGCCACCGTTCCGTTCCTGCGCCAGCCGGAAGCTGTAATTGCATCGGCTGGCCCGCAGCCGGGGAGCAGTTTGTACCTCTCCCTGCACCGCAGCGCCATGGAGCGCCTGATCAAGCATCGCAAGGCAAAGCTCACACCTGATCAACTGGCCGCCGGGGTAGAGCACGTGAAAGAGCTCACCGGCATCGTGATGAAGCCGCGCCAGCTGGCCGATATCCTGGATATCAGCCCGAGCGCCAAGATGCACCTGGCAGCGTTCGGCGAGTTCGGCCGGCAGTTCAACGACGCCCTGGGGTCGTACTTCCTCGGCTGCGCTTGGCCCACCGAGAAAGAAGTCGCCGCCGGCATCGATCTGCGGTCGTTCCTTTCCATCCTTCGCCGGCAGGCGGAGGCGATGGGCTACAAGCTCCACAAGGCATAATTCTCAGATACCAAGCTCTAGCGCCATCGAAGACGTGGCAGCCGTGTCTGACGCTCGCTCGATCAGATCTGCGGTGCGGTACTTGATGGCCATGGCATCAATGTCCTTCTGGCTCAATGAAGCATGTTGAATCCCGAGCTCAGCCAACAAAGCTTCGTCGAAAGGGCCTGTCCCTGCATTTGTCCCCAAACAGAGCCAGTTCTTAAGTCTATTAGCATCTTCGGCGAGGAACATCGCGAGCGGTTGCACCAATCGCACTCCAGCGCCAGCCTCCACTTCTTCCAGCAGTAGGTATGTGCTGTTGAGCGAGGGTTGGAGGTTCCTGCCCACGAGTGGATGGATTGCCAGTTCATTGGCAAAGCCTACGAGAGCATCTATGCCGACCTGATCAACACGCATGGAGAGGTCTGCCGGGACGTGCCAGCGCTTTGCTCGATAGGCTTTGTCCTGGAGAGACACTGCGCCAAAGACCTCGGCCAATACCAAACCGAGGAAGGCATGGTGATCAGGAATCCCAAACTGCTCATCCCAGAGACCAGCAATGGCTTTGCATTGGCTCTTGGAGTAGGGCCCATGATTGAGCCTGGATGCTGCGCAGTCGTAAACAAAGGCATCCCGACCGTCCTGCTTTGCGATCACTCGCTCAATAAAGATCTCGCGGATTATCCCCACAGCCATTCACCTCAGTTCTTCAACTATTCCTTGAGTCTGACGAGTGCGCCCGTGCGACGTCCAGGGCTCACCAAATTTCCAGCGCAGCTACCAGGTGTCAGAGCGAATAGCTGCTGATATGATGCCACCCTGCAATTTCATGCTTAAGGATGCACCTGTGACTGCTCTGTCCTCCACCCCAAGCCTTCCCAAATTCGGGGTAGGTTCGTTCGTAGTCCTCGGGCCGCTGTTCCGCTTTGCCCATGGCATCTACGGCTACACCGTGACAGAGCGCACGCTGACTGCCGAGATAGAGCATCCGCCGCTGCGTTGGTTCTCCCATACTGCTGCGGCATGCGAGATCGAAGACCTGGTGCGCAACGGGCAGGAGGGCGTGGTTTTCTACCCATCCAAGAGCTCCCAGGATCGTGCTGAGGCACTGAAGGTACTTCAGGAGTCCAGCAACAGGGTCTATCCGGACAAGGTCGAACGCCTGGTCAAGGTTCATTTCGAATGAAAGCCTCCCGAATCGCTCCCGACTTCAAGCAATCCAGGACGAAGGATCTGGCAGCAATGGCTTGTGAAGTGCTGGTGGATCTGGCCCTGGGCACCGCGTTCCTGGTTGTTGTCTTCGCCGCCGGCTTGAGCTTTAAAACGAGCCTCGCTGCAGATCGTCTGCTTCCATTTCTTATCTTGGCCTGCACGGTGATGGGCATGCATGCCATGATCGGCTTCCGTGCTCGAAGCATAGGCACGCTCTCGTTCTACGGATTCGTTGCCGGGGTGCTTATGGAGCTAGGGCTGCATACCTTTGGTGTTGTCAGCTACCTGCTGATCACAGGAGGTTGCATCTGCATGGCCATCTTCGCGCTCTGCTACTGGTTCGCACGCCCGCAATACAAAAACGGCAGAAAACCCAGCTACTTCTAGGATGAGGTAAACCCATGCAAGACCAGAACAATCAGGGCACCAAGACCCCCATAGCTCGTGCACTCGGCTTTGCGTGCCTGAAATTCGCCCAGGTGCTTATGGCCATCGGCCTGATGCTCTTGATCTGGGCCTGTTTGCTCGGTTCCTGGAACTGGCCAAATTTGCTTCTTGCTGCGGCCGTGGTGGTCGGCATGTTCCTGGCCCAGGGGCATGGGTTCAAGCACGTGGTAGGGATGATTGGCTGCGCTATCGCAAGCGGCTGGATGCTACGTCTGATTAATGAAGGCATAGACATCCACTCTCGAAGTATCACCAACGAGCAAGCAACCATCTTCGCAGTCGCTACCGTTTGCGGGTATGTGGTGTTCTACATCGCCTGCTACGTATACGGGGACAAGCACTTCAGGGCTTGGCTTGGTACCAAAACCAAGCCGGCGGAGAAGCCTGAAGCATGAGCATCGCAATATCGATCAAAAACAGCCTTATGACATCCACCGCTAGGTTCGCAAAGACCTGGTTGTGGGGCCTCTGCGTGGGCGCTCTGATGCTAATCGCCGTCGAGTGCATCTTCATCTCGGCCTCTCTGGCCCTGCAGCTGCCAGACACTCAGCTGGTCAGCGCCACCATTTTGCTCGCCATCATTGTTCTGGGAGCAATCTTCGGCGATTCCGTGTGTTTACTGATGATGTCAGGGGTATCGGCCAGCTGTGCCTTTCTCATCCCGAGCCACCAAGCCCTGTATGGACTGGTTGCTCTGGGCTGCTTGGCTTCGTACCTCATGATCTGCCTGTTCCGCTTCAAACATGCATCTGACTAGGAGTCCAGCATGGCCGAATCCATTTCCCTGATCGACAGCGAATGCTCGCTGCAGAAGAAGATTGCCGCCGCCTTTGAGCTTCTGCGCGCGTGCGCAGTCCTCGATCCTGGCACCGAGGACGAGAAGTCCGAGCTGTTGGACGACATCAAGGCCGCTGAGTACTCCATTGAAGATGTCAAAGACCGGCTGTTCGAGCGCTTCGTCGGTGCTTCGCGCAAAGCCGTCTACCACCGGCTTTCTGATCTTGTGCCTGGCCTCTACGAGATGCCGGAGTCCGAGTGGCCGGCGGCCTTGAAACTGCCTGCCGACAAGATCGAGGCGTGGTCGGACACTCTCACCCCTCTGGAGAAGTACTACTTCGAACACCACCGGGGGCACATGATTTTCCACGCTGTCACACTTCACGCCGAGTTCGGCCCCGAACCATTGGAGGAAGCATGCTGAAGAAACTGCAGGCGGCATTCGACGAGCAACTGCCTGAGAGCCGGGCAGCATTCAACCTGGTGAGCAAGTACGTCAACTACGCCTTGCTGGCTCTCTACAGCAGCATACTTCTCTTCCAGCACCAGCCGACCCATCACTATATTCTCAGTGTATTCGTGACCTGTCTGTGCCTGGTCTGTGCCGTTTGCAATTCCTTCGCCAAAGAGGGCCCGCCGAACTGGCGACTGATGCTCAAGCAGAACCTCTACCGTATGGGTTTGAGCATTCAGGCACTTGCCGTCGTTGGCGCCATGTTCTTGGCCTATGACGCATACAGCCACTACCCATTCCTGTTGTCTCAGGCCTGACTGTGCGCTTCATGAGCCCCTACTGGCTGTTCCCCGTACTGCTCGGCACCCTGGGCGGACTCCAGTATCGCCTCTGGATCGGTGAGGGCAGCATCCAGAGCGCTCAGCGCCTGCAGGAGCAAATCCTCACCCAGCAGGCTGAGAATGAGCGCCTGGAGATGCGCAACCACATGCTCGCCGCCGAGGTGGCTGAGCTTAAATCTGGAGCCGAAACGGTAGAGGAGAGGGCGCGCGGTGCTCTCGGAATGGTAAAGCAGAACGAACGGTTGTATTTGCTGGCCAGATGACGCCAATGTGTTGGTAGCAAACCCTCCTTTTGTGTAAAATTGGCAGATCGGCAAGACTGCCGAGCGAATTTTACAGGTGATGTGATGGACTACTACCAACTGGCAGAGCTTGTCCCGGATGCCGGCGCCAGCGTCAACTACGACGCCCTCTACGCGCTGATCCCCGACCTTCTGCTCCTCGCAGACTCCCCTGGCGACCCGATCTGGCACGCCGAAGGCGATGTGCTGACCCACACCAAGATGGTCGTCGAGGCGATGATCAACGGCCAGGCCTACGCATCTGCGTCGGCCGAGGATCGCTTCATTCTCTTCTACGCCGCTCTGCTGCATGACATCTCGAAGCCGGCAACTGCCGTGATCGAGAACGGCAGGGTGAGCAATCCGAACCACTCTCCACGTGGCGCCATCGACACCCGTATCCTCCTGTGGCGTGCAGGCGTACCCTTCGCTGCCCGTGAGACGATCTGCCGACTGATCCGCGTGCACCAGGTGCCGTTCCACTGCCTGAAAGGTGACCGCAAGGGCAACAGCCCCGAGTTCATCATCGACCGGCTGTCCTGGGAGGTGCCGATCTGGATGCTGGCAGCCCTGGCGGAGGCGGACATTGAGGGCCGCATCGCCGAGGACATGCAGAAGGTGCTCGATGACATCGAGGTCTTCGCGCTGTTGGCCGAAGAGCGTGGCGTGCTGCGCACACCCCAGAAGTTCGCCAGCGTGTACACCCGCATGCGCTACTTCGATGGCGCCAACGTACTTCCTGAGTTCGAGCTGTTCCAGGAAGTCGTGGGCCCCGAGGTGATCGTCATGTGTGGCCTGCCGGCGAGTGGCAAGAACACCTGGGTTTCGAAGAATGCGCCGGGCCTTCCGGTTGTCTCCTTCGACGACGCCCGTGATGACTTGGGACTGCGGCACGGGAAGAACGAGGGCATGGTGGCTCACCACGCTACCGACCTGGCCAAGAAGCTGCTGGCCTCGAAGACACCCTTCGTCTGGAACGCCACGCACCTGAGCGATCAGATGCGCAGCAAGACACTGACCCTGTGCCACAACTACCACGCCAACGTGCGCCTGGTGTATCTGGAGCACCCGGAGGCAGTGCTGCTCTCGCGCAATAGCAAACGCGACAGCTCGCTCACCAACGCCGGACTGCTGGGCATGCTGCACAAATGGGAGCTTCCATTGCCCTGGGAAGCTGCCAGCGTCGAGTACTACGTCGAAGAGAAGCCGGCGCCGCGCAAGGCCAAGGCTGTTCAAACCACAGAACCGGGCGGCCGTTAAGCCGCCTCGTTTTTATCCGCGAAGGAAGCAGACCATGAGCAATTCTCCGAGATCGATCATCGTTGGCCCGGCTGAACAGGTCGGCACCAACTGGATTCCGCGCATCATGTCGCCGGAATCTTCGTCCATGGAAACCCAGTTCATCCGTGCGAACGACAAGTTCACGGAAGAGCAGTGCAACACCTTCCTGGACGAAAAGGCCCAGATGTACCGAAGCAGCGGCATGCGTGTGATCCGGGTAAAGACCATGGAAGAACGCGACACCATCCTGACCTTCGTCCGCCAGAGCGCTGAAATGGCCATCAGCGGGCTGATTTCCCGTGCTAAGACCCACGGCCACGAAGACTCCTCCAAAGCTTTCTCCCTCGCGTCCTGACCATGCATCCTTACATCCTCGCCAAGTTGTTGCGTGACCAAGCTGACCAGGTTCTTTGCCAGCTAGAGCTGCTTAGCGACAAGTTCAAGGATCTGCCCAGCGGAAAGCTCACCGGAGCCACGTATCACGGTCTTGGCCAGGCCCTGGAGGCCAGTCTTGAGCAGTTCCAGGCTGCTGTGCCGGCGCTCAAGCTCGAAGCCGAACGCCACGAGCGAGCCATCTGCGAAAGTCTACTGCCAAAGCTCCGCCCATTTGTTGGCAAAATCGAGCACCTCTATGCCGGCGACCTGGCGCAGATCCCTGGAGTTGAAGAGGGCGAGCTGCTGTACATGCGCCTGAAGTCCATCGAAGACGTCGATTTCTGCATGCTCATCGCACACTGCGAGAAGATGTGCGGTGATCAGGGAATTGAGTCGTGAGCCAACCCAAGAGCAAGGTAATCCAGATGTCGGAAGGGGCATTCACTCTGCTCGATGGCCACCTGCAGAGCGCCAGTATGTCGCTGGGCATCGCCCTCAAGGAGTGCGAGTCGTCAGAGATCGCTGCTCTCGCGGAGCGCCTAAGCATCCTGAAGGTCGGTGTCGATGGGGCCCGAAACTTCCTGTCAACCGAGAGAATCCAGGTGCTTGATAGCTCCGGCGTTGCCGGAATTGGCGACCTGGGGGTGACCGGATTGGCTCTTGGCGACCTGCTGGAGTTGATCGCCCGAATCAAGGCCACGCCGGCCGCCGAGATCGAGGCTCTGCTCAAAGCGCTACCTGACTATAAGCTCGAGGCGATCAAGAATATCGCCGTCAGGCGCGACGACATGACATCGGTGATGTTGTACTTGCTTCGTTTTCGCCCTAGCGTACAGCTGAATGTCGGCGGCTCATTTTTCCACATAATAAGCTGTACTCACCGCATAACTGCCATGCCAAACCCTACTGTGTGGTTCTCCGCCATCAAGGGTTCACACACCCTGAGTGGCGGGACTATTCAGCCGTACAATGAAGAAGCCATCGCTCATCGTTTTGGCATGAGGGCCCATTGCAGGGAGGTGAATCTTGTAGCCACCAATGGGCCAACCGTGATTCGCCTGAACGGCAATATCGCCATTGACCAAGACATTGACGATACCACTGCAAACGTCCATTGCTCGAGTTTCCATGATGGAACCTTCCAGTGCACCGTCGATTCAAACGGCCAATTCCCAGAGTTCATTCATGACATCCTCAGCGAGCTTAAGCCCCTTGCAATTAAGCTAGCGCTCGGCGAGGCGCTACGTAAGATCGTGCGCGATAAATCCCCCCTGGAGTAGAAATGACTGAAGTGCCCAAGGTTCTCGCCGATGTGAACGTCGAGCGCGACAGCAGCAAGCGCCTGCTGCACATTATCCCGGCCATGAAGGTTCCGGCATCCGTCCAGGCCATGATCAAGCATGGTGACGTGTCCCTCTCGATCTCGTCGTCACTGGGGCAGAACGTTCTTCCGGAGGGTGGGGTGGTACTGCGGCGCCCGTACCCCAACCCGATTTTCATCGTGGCCGGCTCCAATAACTCCCGCAACGGATGGGTGGTGGAGTTGCCTGATGGGCTCGATTTCCTTGAGTTGTCGTTCATCTGGAGCTTCTCGAACCCGCGCTTCATCCACAAGCTCATGCAGCAGGCGGCGTACCTGAAACCTGAGTATCTGCCGGCAGGTGACAGGTGGGTTGTCGAACACGACATCACGATCTGCCTCAAGCCCGGTACCGGCAACACGTTCACCTTCGACAGCGCGTTCTGGTCGGGGCAGAAGCCAGTTGCAGCACCGATCTACACTAAACCGGTTGGCCACCTGTTCTTTGAACAAGAGGGGTCGAAAGGTCTGTCCTTCAGGACTGCATCCGGTAGGGCGCTCCTGGGTGAGCGCGAGCAGATCATCGGCTACGACATCGACGAATACGTGGTGATTCACGGTGTCCCGCTCGAGAAAGCAATGCTGACGATCAACGCCCACCAGGAGGAGCAACTCCACGAGCTGACCCACGCCGAAGGCTTCTCTACAAACACCGAAGAGCATCGGGCCAATGGCGCCCATGAGATGCCGGCGTCCGTACTGTGGCGCGCGGTCATGGAGGCCAGGCGCATTCCGTTTGACTTCAATTCGCTCCTACGCACAGAGCACCCCGGCGCCGGCTGGGCTGAACACCACCCAGCACTGAAGACGATCACGGACTGGTGGAAGTCAGCCGAGCGCCCTGGCACCCGACTGGAGCCTGGCATGGCCATGCTCTGGGTGCGCGTTGAGGACAACGATAAATACCACTGCGGCAACCCAGAGCTTCCTGGCACCAGCATCGCAGGCTTCCTGCAAGATAGGTGCTCGCAGGCTACTGTCGGACAGCATCTTCTGGTTCGATTCAATTGTGGGGTAAAGGACTTCACCTTCGACGAAGGCTGTTTCACCACGAAACTCCTGAATGGCTCCGAGGAGACCGAGGTCGGCATCGGTCGGGATGAATACCGGGCAGGTGAGTACGACGAGGCTACATTCAGCCTGGCGGCCCTGGCCGGCCTTCCTGAACGCTATCCTGAGGCCTGGCGCCAGCTTGTGCAGATGAAGGAGAGTGAGTCACCCGGTGTTCCTGACATCTCTCTCGAGGAGATTGTGCGTGCAGAGATCGGCGGCAGCGCTAACAAGGGCCGTCAAGGCGAACCAGTATGACGGAAGTAGATACTCTCTGGCGGCTGACCATCAACGAGCTGCCAACAAACGTCCAGTGCGATCCGTGGGTTATGGCCTTCTCGCTGGTGTGCCCCAACTGGATCTTCAGGTCGCGATTCCAGGTCGGCTTTACGTGCGGTCTGATCGAGGGGGATATGCCTGACGTGGTCGCCTGGCGACCGCTTCAGTCCTGGAAGGAAGCTTCCCGCGAACTCCCTCATGCTGACCGGACAGATCTGGAGCAGATACTTGGGGTGCAACTGCCACCGGGCCCGGCTCTCCCTGATCCCTTAGGGACTCTTGGAGAGGAGCATTACCCGCGCGTGATCGAGAAGGTTAAACGCCTGGGGGTTCGCCCATACTGGTGCAATGCAAAGGGCGAGTGTATGTGCGCGGGCTGCGCTAACCGCCATTTGTCGATTCAGGAGTTTGACTGCTGGATGAAGTACTCTCCCGAGAACATCGCCGTTTCTCGCTCCAGGCGCCAGTGTGAGGCCGACCATGATTGAGTCCAACATCTGGAAGGCAGTATCATTGAGGCTGAGTGTGCAAGTGCCTTCCCGCTCTCTAAATCCAGACAAGGCCCGCGTAGCGCCAGCCCCGGCCAGATCGTAAAGACGAGTAGGGGTGCGAGACAGGTAGCGGCTGTCCACCCCTTTTAGACTTGAGCTGGCCGACAGCTTGTCCGGTGCAACACTCTTGATTACTCTGCAGGCAAGATTAACCCCCACGCCTCTGACTGGTCGCATCCAGGCACGCGCACCAGGGGGTTAGTTGCTTCTGGGGTTACGCTCTGCAGGCGCCGGCCGTTACTTTCGCGCCAGCCTTGAGCATGTCGATGGCCATGTGAGCTTCGCGCAATGCTGGGCCATTTACACCACTGCCTTTGTTCGCAAATTGGCTGTGCAGGCCCTTTCGAAGCGCCTCCCAGTCCTCAGCAGTGGCCATACTGGCCGACCACTCACTGCGATTGAAGTACCAGTGGTACCCACGGTGATGCTGGAACTTTGCAGGGGGTAGGGCCTGGTAACTCCACATGGCGTAGCGAGCTAGCAGCCCCTCAGCCTCGTAGCTGAAAAAGCCGCCGTCGGCGACGTCTTTCAAGCCCAGGGTGCCGTCCTGGTTCTTCTCCCAGGTCGCGGTGAAATCGCGATCAGCCTCGTACACGCAGCCCCAGGCAGCAGCGATCATCCGAAGCAGCTTCAGATCGGTCTGTTGCACGACAGACATGACAATCCCCAAACAGGTTCGCGGCCGCACGGCGCCGGCCAGGCACACTTAGGAGAATAGCGGGGGTGTGGGCAGGGGGCAACGCCAGAGCATGGCCGAATTGGTTGGAAATTGCAGAAGGTTGTGCGGGGAGGCGGGCAGCCCGATGTTCTGAGCCACCCTGGGGACTGAAGGGGGAGGAGACCCCTCTTCTCCGGGCTCCTCAGTCCTTGAGCCCAGACTACGCCTGACTTTCCTGGCGCCCTTGACTTGAGTCAGGAATTTCAAACAGTTGTTTGAACGAGAGCTGAACGGGGCGCTAAATGGCTGCGAAATGGCCTTAGGCTAGCTTCAGCCCTTGCTCCATTGTGATACTGCCGTAGAACGAGCACAGGAGGAGGATCATGTACTACGTTCTCGACGTGTCCTTTGAGACAAAGTGGTTGACCTTCAATGACCGCGACCCTGCAGTGGTGGCTCAGTGGCTGATCGACAACAATCGCTACCCGGCGGTGAAGACTGACATCCATGACGGCTTCTGGGTTTCCAGGAACGAAGACTTCCACTTCGGCTCTGCCGGCCTGATCAACAGGTTCGTGGAACACTTTGTCCCTGATGCCCTGAAGATCCGCGACGAGCGCGTAAAGGCACGCTTCGCCGACCTGGGCCCTATGGGCCAGGAGCTTGCAAAGGAAGCCATCAAGGCCCTGGACGAGATGCGCGAGCGCGCTACTCGGCGCTTCGAGGAGGAGTTTCCTCCAGCGCAGGTGATTGAAGTCATTCCTGTCGCCGTGAGTCTTGTCCGCCCAAAAAAGACAGAGTCTGAGTTCTCCCTCTGAACCCGAATATCAAGAAGGCTCAGACTTCGTCTCCAGAGTGGATTGTGCGCTGCGAAGCAGCACGACGTGTGATCGCCCCTCGGAACGTCTAGCACCGAGCTAGTAGCCGGGGCAGTTGGCCTTGAACACAATCTGCGCAAGCTTTTGCGCACTCTCAGAATCTGCACCAGACGTTCTATTAAGACGTGAGTCTTGAAAGTACAGGTAGAGCTTGTTGGCATCGCCGAGGAAGACCGTTGCCTTTTCCCAGCCGGTATAGGCGCCGAGACGATTCTTCGAGTTCATCTCTACACAATAGCTGTTCTTGCCGGGCTTCTTGAGGATGTTGCGCAGCATCACCGAGCTAGGGTCAATGAGATTGCTGTGCTTCATCAGCAACTCTTTGATGTTCTCTTCGTCGCTCTTGGCGCAGCCGGCGAGCATCAAGGGGAAAGCGAGTAGGGCGAGTATGCCTGCGGACTTCATACGACCTTCCGTGGTTGCACAATGATGTGCTCATAGTATCCGTCAACATCTGCGACTCACAATAGCCACGATGCCAGGCCGGATGAGACCTGCCCTAAAGCTCCAAAATGTGACACAATGACATGATGAGGCCCAAGAGGGCCAAGGTTCTGCTCAAGGAGAGCGAAATGGCCTTCACCTGGGAAACGCGAATGATCGCCGCAGCACGTTGCGGTGGGGTTTGTGCGAATCCGGCTTGCAATCGCTACCTGTTCGGGCCTGCGCTCGACGGCGAGAAATTCGTCGCCGTGTTGGAGGGAGCCCACATCGTAGCCGAATCCCCGAACGGCCCTCGACACCGTGTTCTATACCTTGGCGGGTATGATGATCTCGACAACTGCATTCCGCTTTGTCGTCCTTGCCATCACGTTG
The DNA here is from genome assembly GCF_014204515.1 of Pseudomonas nitroreducens. Taxonomy (GTDB): domain Bacteria; phylum Pseudomonadota; class Gammaproteobacteria; order Pseudomonadales; family Pseudomonadaceae; genus Pseudomonas; species Pseudomonas nitritireducens_A. The sequence continues at coordinate 69,246 of NZ_JACHLI010000032.1, forward strand.
TTGACCATCATCTGAATTGGAACTTCTACCCAGAAGAGATGCTCAGACGTTGGCGCGAAGATGCAGAGTTAATGGCAGAACAACGACGGGGGACACCGATCAATGTGCCGTTCTTCGATCCAGCCAAAGCTCGTAAAGTGCGCGATGAGTTTTCTCAAAAGCTTGGTGCGATCCTCGACCTAATGTTTACTCGATACGAACAATGCGGCTCTCTCCATCGTGACGCCATTATGCAACTACACTTTGGCGGAAGAGGATTCCAGCCAGGCATTTGGAGTACAGAGTCTTCCGCCAGATCGGAAGACTTTCGTGTTGCTTACCAGCAAGACCGACTTGTAAATCTAATGTCCAAGATAAGCACGCACTTACACTGCCGCAAGTGGTATATGCCATCCAATTTCGGCCTGGAGAATCATGAGCGCTTTAGACCTATTATGTATGGCGCACACGAACAATGGGCTAAAAACCAAGATGATATTTATGAGAATCATCTGCTGATGCTTCTTAAAGAATTCAGGACTATGGCGCATGAGTTCATCGCCATGGTCAGAGGTGCCTATAGTGGGATCTGAGAAAGAGCTCATCGGCGAACTTTCGCCCTCAGAAAAGAAAATGATCCTGGAGTACCGGCAGGGAGAGGCACGTAGGAAGGCAGTCGCGGCCTTCCGCCTGAAGGTACTGAAGGTCGCCTACGAGTTTGAAATTTGGCTTCAAAGCCATGACGAGGACAGCTCACTCGGGGTCTTTACCTCGAACTTCGGCTACAAGGAAGACGACTTCAAACTTGTCTACAAGGCGGTGACCCAGCTCCGCCGGCTTTCAGGAAATCTACTGCCGGTGGACGAGGAAACCGTCGATTGATCCGAAATACCAAGGCTGAGCAGCGCTCCATCGTGTTCGAGGCTGCTCCGCTCATTGATTTGTTGAAACCCCCGAAGACCGTACTTGAAGCTGCGAAGGAGCCCGAATTCTTCGGAACGAGGGAAGGGATAGCCAACCTACCTGCTCCCTTCAACACGGGCGAATGGGTCTCCTGTTCCATGGTAGAGCCACACCGGGATATCTTCTGGAGCGGTCGACGCTTCGTGCTGCTGGTTCTGGAGTCATCGCACACTGTCAGCGTGATGAAATCCATGTACAGAGGGCTTACCATCCCGACCAGGCCGGGGATGCTCTTCACTATCAACCCAACTCAGCTCCACTGGTGCTGGCCTGACAATGGGTGCTTCGGCAGTCCATTCATTGCCTTGCACTGGGATGTGGCCACCCGTGAGATCGACGGATTCATCGACAAGCTGGTCGCGCACATCCGTGAAATCACGCCCCTCATCGAGGATGGGGTGCTCGAGTAACCAAGATAGAGACTTGCGATGACGATCAAGGTGACCCAGGCTGAGGAGCGGACTTACCAGTTCTGTCCGGATGCCATGGCCAGGCTGATTGCCGTTCCCCAGAAAGTGAAGGATGCAGCACTCAATCCGCGCGTGACGACTTACCAGGCGGGGATTATGAACCTGCCGGCGCCGTTCAATACAGCCGATGCATGGGTCTGCTGCAGGATTCTCCAACCGCATACCGACCCGGACTTTAACGGCAAGCGCTTCATCACCCTGGTCGTCGAGGCATCCCACCAGATCGGTATCGTTCGTAACGGCCAGGCTGGCTACGAGGTTCAAGGTCAACCGGGTCTGCTGTTCACCTTCAACCCCAATCTCCTTCACTGGTGCTGGTACAACGAAGACGTCGAGAACCCCCGATTCATCTGCCTGCAGTGGGAAGTTCCAGTGAATAAGGTCGACCAGGTGCTTGAGGAACTCGTCGCCGAGCTCTCTGCGGTGGCGCCGCTCAATGATGCAGCCGAGCTTCCCCTGACACGCTTCCACGACTTCCAAGGTTAAGGCCATGAATACTCGATCAGGCAAAGAAAGGATCTACGGGCCCAGCAAGCTGCTGGACTATCACTCCGCTCAGTTTGCGGCCGGCGCTGAGCGCTTCCGGAAAGGGGCGCTGAGGCAACGCTGGGACGCGGCTCCAGCCTGGGCTAACTGCTTCATCAAGCCTACCGAGTACGGGGTGAGGGAGGGCGGCCTCGACCCCGACGACTACCGTTGGGCCAACGTGAACGAACTGGGCAATGCCACCCTGGGGGAGCATGACGGCGCTGAGGTTGTAAGCGTGCTGGTGGAGCACGATTCGCTCTTCAGCATCTGCGAGAAGCGGCCGTCGCCGGAGATGCTGGTGGTTGCAGAAGGCCGATAGACCAGCTCCTTTATCAATTAATTGTCAGCTCCAGCAGGACGTGAGAGGATGCCCGCCACCCATGTTGCTGGTGCTGACTGCACATGCTCACCAACGGCCATTGCCCGATTCATAGGGGCCGGGCGCCTGACCGCCTGCTCCTGATTCGCATCAGTTCCTCGCCAGAGGCCTTCAGCTGATGCATCGCTTTGACCCCTCCCGCCTCAGTGAATGGCTCAGCCATCACCAGTTCACCCGAGTCGAAGCTTTCGGCCTGAAGTTCGGCGCCATCGCCTTGCTGATCGTCGTGGTTTCCGTCGTGGTCTCGATCAAGATGCTCATCCAGCACCTTTGGCGCCGCCGGCAAGACGAAAGGGCGCGCCGCGCCTCGATCAACGAATCCAGGGAAACTCCCAATGAATAACCGCGTGCTCCCGAACCAGCTTACAACCTGGGCTGGCCAGGCTACTGCCTGCGTCGAATTCTTCGACTGGCAGCTGCAGAACGTTGACACCCATTACCGCACCCAGGAAGAGGAGATCGCCGCCTACCTGGATCAGCAAATCGAGGCAGAAGGCCGCGCGTTGCGCGAAGAGTGCGAGGGTGGCCGGGCGTACATCCAGCTCTTGGTGGACATCAAGGCGCGCCACCCGCGCCTGGCCGAGCTGACCATCGCCAAACTCGAGCTCGACCTGGCCGGCAACACCGGCCCGGCACTACGCCTCATTAACGGCGAGCGCCTGACTACAGGGCTTGATGACGATTATGTGCTCGAGACCCAGTGCTACAACCGGCAGCGGCCTGCGCCGGCACTGCAAAAGCTCTCGCTGCGAGATCGGCTCAAGGGGCTCATCGGCATCGGCGGCATTGATCGCCATGAGCGCAGCCCGGTTCTATGAAGCGCCAGCTCCGTAACTATGCCGTGTTCGCCGCCGGCCTTCAGCTGTTCGGGCTGCTCATGACGCAGGCCACCAACCAGCTCGCTGCTGGGACGATGACTATGCAGTACAGCCCTTGGCCATGGGCGGCCGGCGCGCTCGCCTGCGGGGCTTTCTGGGCCCGCCAGGCGGTAACCGCAAAATGACCCATCAGCAAGATCCGGACTGCTGCGTGCTTTCTCAGGTGCTCGTGGAACTCATGCCTGAAGAAACGCCGGGGCAGTGGCATCTACTCATGAAGCAGCAGCTGGAGTCGTTCGTAAACGGCCTGCAGCAGATCAGATAACCAGACGAGAAGTCCTCATGAAGCTTTCCTCCTTCGAAATTGGCTGCACGGCCCTGGCCGGCGGCATGGTCATCGGCGCCATCGGGTGCAAAGTGGTTGCAGACAAAAACGAAGCCCACGTCAGCGCGATGTCTGCCTCCAAGGTCTTCGAGATCGATGTCACCAAGCTCAACCTCCAGGCACCTGGCTGCGTTCTCCGGGGAGAGGACGGCGTGGCTATCGACGCTGAGGCGTTCTTTAAGGGCGCCGCGAAGACTCCATTCCGTGGCTCGCTGACCCAAGCATGCCTCGCCGAACAAAACGCAAAGGGATAATCAGGATGCAGACCCCCTCTGAAGGTTACGGCCACTTCTTCAAAAACCATGTCGGCGATGTAGAGCTCAACGCCCTCGTCATGCTCCAGGACATCATCTCCAGTCCGATCCCGCACAACACGTTGGCGAAGGACAGAAAGGAGAACCTGGAAGATCCTGGTGCCGTGGCCAGCGCTGAATTGCGAGCCGCATGGTTTGCCGGCTTCATGATGATCGCCAGGAGCTTTGGCCTTGGAATCTTCAGGCTGCCGGGCAAGGACAACGACAGTTTCAACCGGGGCCTGGGTCAGTTGGCCAACTTCATCTGCGGCGAACAGTCAGGGCAGGGTGACCACCCGGCCGCGCAGATGATCCTCAAGCAGGTCTACAACAACCTGGAGACCATCGAGACCTTCACCTCGCGCCACACTTGCCTCAAAGACACGGAGGCGAGCTCCCTGACGCTCCAGGCCGTGGCCGAGATCGTGAAAGCCACAACCAGCAACACCGACCTGATCGATCAACTCAAAGACGTTCATCCCCTGGAGTCTCCCGAGGTGCAGATCCAGCTGATGTTCCGGGGCCTGGCCGAGGTGATTCGCAACACCTCCGGCAATGCCGATCTAGCCGACAAGCTTTCCGATTTCTCTTTCTGAGCCGTTCATGACCAAATTCCAGAGTGCCCAGCATCTGCACCAACTCCCTTCAGAAATCCTAAATCAGGCGCAGCGTGACGAGCTGATGCATCTGGCAAGCCTGTTCCCGGCAGAGAAACTCGATGCAGTGCCTATGACCAAGACGAAGATGCTTCAGGAGTTCGTCTGTGGGTCGGTGCATATCGAAGGAAACTGCTACACAGAGCAGGAGGTTCATCAGTTCCTAAAGAACAAGCACACAGCCGGGGGCAAGCCGCTCTACGCGGCCACCATGATCCAGCATCACTGGGAAGGTATTATCTGGGCGATGCTGGCCACTCCTGCGCAGGTCACTTCACCTCTTGAGGTGTTGCAAATGCGCAATCGCCTGGCTGAAGGGGTGCATAAACTGCCGAGCCTGCAGGTCGTGGAATGGAAAATCCTCGAAGACATGATGAGGGCGGCCAAATCACTCCCTAACCCCTTCGACCGCGCCATCTTCCTCCACTGCTACATCAGCCTGCTCAGTCTGTATGACGGGATCAACTGCACCGGGCGGATGTTGCAGGTAGCGGCCTTGGCGTCCTGTGGAATCACGCCGCTCCTGACTCTCCCGGAAAACCTCAACCTTTACCACTACGCGTTAGCGCAGTTTCAAGGGGCAATGGATTACAGCCCTTACGTTGATCTGTTCTTGGACAACTACCGGCGTCAGACTGAGAAGCTGCTCAAGCAGCAGCACATGGTGTCATAGTGAAATGATGTGCTAGAGTCGCTGTACTCTGAACCACAGGCAACGACTATGGAAGTGAAAGCCTCGATGATCCCTGCGGGAGATGGAGAAGTCCTCTACCTCCTGAATGACTATGAAGGTCTCTCGATCAGCGGGATCTTGAAGGGGCCTGCCGGCTTCGATTTCGAAGCCCAATTCGAGGTGTTCCGCGAAGAGGCTTACGCAAAGGCCGAAAGCGAAGGGGAGAGCTTCTGCTATCCGTCCGCCAGCGACTTCGAGGCCTGGTTAAGGGAAACAGGTCGTCTCAACCCAGTCCCGGCCGTTGGTGTAACCATCACCACCAGGGAGAGCTTGCTCAGAACCCCCTATGAGCCAAGCCACTGGGAAGACTGTCCTTCCTGCCGCAAAGGCAAGGGGGATCACTGCCAGGGCGACATCCTTAGCCATCTGAACCGCCAGCACATCTGCCTAAAGTGCACGCGCTGCGGTTTTAAGTGGAACCACCAGGCCGTGCCCTGTGACGAGAAGTTGCCAATGGTCGATGACGATGGCAGCTTCACGAGAAACGGCTGTGTCCCCTACACGGTCAGCAAGGTCACCGGAATCCCGTTCACCACCATTCTGCCTCTTTGCATCGAACGGGGCTGGGATGAGAGTGGAATGGATTACTGGAAGGCCATTGAGCTGATGAAAAAGCTTGGATTCAATGCCTATCCTCGCCCTTTGACCATGATTCAAGAGAGCGGGAAGAAAACGCTAAACCGCCTGCTCAACGCTCTCCGACCGGACAGGACTTACATCGTCGCAACCCATGGGCATTGGCTGCCGGTGGTGAAGGGCCAGAACCTGGACAACAACGAGACCCACCTCGGCACTCTCGTCCAAATGTGCTGGGAAGTCTTACCCGCTTGACTTCCATTTGGTGTCAAAGTGACATAAACTCTGCACCATCGGAGTTACCCGGAAATTGCAGCCAGCGAGGTCAGCTAGATGATGCGGCCTCGCTCCTGTGCAAGGAGCACAATATGCAGCAATTCGTTCTACAGGATTCCCGCAGCCTGCTGGGCAGCCGCGTTTACTTCTGGGCGGACAGTGGTTACACCACCGACATCACCCAGGCGCGCCTTTTTACCAAAGAGTCGGCTGTCAGCCAGCATGAGTGCCGCGAAACCGACGTGCCGTGGCCACTCGACTACCTGACGCCGCATGCGAAGCCTGCCGTCGACCACCAGTACCTCAGCGATGAAGAAGCCCTGGCGACGCCGAATCCATCCGGGCGTTTCTTCATCCAGGCCTATCATCGCTGGGACGGCAACGATCTCTACTGGATGTCTGCTGCCGGCGGCATGAACACCAATCTGGCAAGAGCAGGGCGCTTCACCGAAGCTGAAGCGAACGAAATACTGGCCGAGCGCCCCGAACTGAAGGTCTGGCCGGTCGAGTATGTGTTGGAGAAGGTGAGGCTGGTGATCAAGGCCGATGACATCAGCCGGCAAGTCGCCCTGAAGGATACTGGCATCCAGCTCATCCGCCGCAAACCCAAGTACATCCCGATGAACTGCTGCAGCTGTGGCCGGTTCATCTCCGAAACTCTGCGCTACGTGCAGGACTGCCCGAACTGCGGTCAGGACAACAGACCCTGATCGTTCGACGCACGACTTTCTGCTTCTTCTAGGAGGCTCCATGAACGCACTCGAAATCACCGGCTACATCGTCCTGTCTCTGATTTCGCTCGCCGGCCTGGCGCGCTTTTCGGTAGTCGTCGGCGCCTCGATGGTCGCCGGCAAGGTGAATTTCCGCGCCTTGGCACGCGATCTTGTCATCCTGACGTCTCTCTTCGCCGGGGCCGTACTGACTCTGTACTCCACCGGTCTGCCTTTGCTCTCGGCATACACGGCCGTCCTGGTCAGCATGCTGCTGGTAGAAGGGGGGATGGTCTTCATCGGCTGGTGGGTATTCGGACGTCGTGAGGAGCGCGCGCTGCAGGCTGAGATGCGCGCCCTGGGCGTCCACTGATGGGCTCGATGCTGCCAAAGGATCTGCACCTCAACCTGAAGCGAATCCACTTCGAGGACATCCGCGCCGGCACCAAGCTCTTCGAGTACCGGCTGCGGTCGAAATGGGGCAAGCGCATCGAGGGGAAGTCCTTCCGGAACATCTACCTGAAGCTCGGCTATCCTTCGAACGACCAGGTCAACCGCATCCTGGAGCGTCCCTGGCACGGCTACCACGTCGAGTGGATAGTGCATCCCGAATTCGGGCCGGACGCTGTAGAAGTCCTGGCAATTCGGGTAAACTGATCGGCTGACAAGTTGTCAGCACCTACTGGAGCGACAACTATGCGTCCGTACAGCCCGAACACAAACAAAGGCCGCACCGTGGCCGGCGACGACATTCGCGACGGCACCAAATCCTGGTCGGAGAGCAGCGCCAAGGCCATGCGCCACGCCGCGAGACAGGAGGCAGAACTCGAGATCCGTGCTGTCTTCGGCGATCCTGGCCCATGCCCCTGCTGCGTGGATCAGTACCCCGAGGCAGCCTGATGTCCGCTGACCACCCTCTGCCGGCACCAGGAGACGTACTCGTTCCAGGGGCCTGTGGACTGAGGGTGCGCTGAGGCGCTACAACGGCCTTGATGTGACCAATTTGAGTTGGACTAAAGGCCCGATGGGCCAAACAGCCTCAATCCAAGGGATCGTGGTCGGTAACGTCTCACGCCTTTCGCCAAAATCGCCCTGGATCATCCGATTGAATGGCTTCCAGTGGTGGCTACCGCCCAGCGGCATCGCAGCTTACTGGCATTACTCTCCGGTGAGCTCCGAATTACGCCTGCCTGCTGCCAAAGCGCACCTGGCAAAAATTTTTACAGCCAGGCCTCTACCTGCAACGGAGGGTTAGCGTCAGCCCCGCCAGCTCTCGTACCGCAGATACGCCCGTTTCCTGCCATGACTGATGATCCTCTCAATCTGATCCGGAAGCCTCAACCAGATCCAGAGTCCCCAAAGCACAAGCGCGAGAAAAGCGGCGACAGGGAAAAACCAAATCGCTGAGGCAAAGACCTTGTCAGGGGCGGAGTTGAAGAACCAGGTGGTGTCGCCAATCCAAGAGTCAAAATGACCAATGAAGCAGTAAGCTGCCTGTAGGTAGAATGGAGTGACGATGGTCATTGCGAACAGAACCTTCAGCGTCTTCGCAACTACTGGCCACACATCTTTCACGAGCCATGGCTTTAAACCGAGCCAGAAGTAGAACCCGCGTGATCGCATCGAGGAGGCCTCCTGGCCATAAGCTGGGAATGCAATTTAGCACCAATTGCACCGACATGACTCCTTTCCTTGTATATTGCTCACGATTTTGTAAGACCTTGATCGCACCTCGCCGGCAGCGCCGGCCCTCGACATCGTATGGAGACATGTCATGACTGAACACACCACGCTGGTTAACGGCGGAAAGCTCACCCAGGAGTCCTGGGATGCCTTTGTGGCCCAGATGAAGCATGACTGCGTAGGCCCGCTGTATGCCGAGCATGCAACCGGGGACGTAATGTTCGTGGTGAAAGATCGCCACATCCAGGTTGGTTTCGATCCCGAGTACACAGACAACCGGGTGATCCAGTGGGATGACTCGTCCTGGTACACCCTCGACTCATTCATGGCTCAGCTGGACGATGACCTGAAGGAGCGCCTGCAGGCCATGGCCGTTGAAGCTGAGGATGCCCGATGGGATGACCTCGGCGATGATGATAAGTACGCCTTGATCGACAAGCTGGATTTCATCCACGTCTATGCCTGGACGGAGCACTGGAACTTCGTCGGCGTGCATCTGACCAGAAAAGCAGCCGAAGAATACGTGGCTCAGCAGTCGCGCAAGTGCGGTGGTCGGCGCCGGGAACTGGTGATCTTTGAGGAATTCCAGCCCTGCAGAGAGCTGACCGCAATCCGCAACGCGATCATGTCGGGCCGGCTGGTCTTTTCTCCAGAGGCAGCGGAAGCGCTATAAATCTCTGCCGGCAGTGGCGCCGGCAGAGACTGATCAACGGTATTGGAGCAGAGGGCACATGACTCAGAAGTGGTTCCGGCGCCTGAAAGAGGCAGGTTCAGCCGCCGGCATGGTGATCGGTCAGACGATCTTCGCTTCGATTCTGACCGCCATGGCGGTCTACTACCAGAATGACCTGCACGCGACGCGCTACACCCTTGAGGTTGCGGCCGCAGCGGGCGCCCTGGTCGGCATGATCATTTCCTGCTTCATAGAGATGAGTCTTTTGGTTTCAAACATCATCCTGCGGCACCGGGCGCGCCAGCTTTAGCCGAGCAGCCTGGTGTCTGGATCTTCAGCTGATTGATGCGGGAGTAGCCTGATGCCGAAGTTGATGCGCGATAGGAAGAAGTTTGGCCGCTGTAGCGTGCCTGGGCACGGCAGTACTTGCGAGCTGAGCCATGAGCTCCAGTCCATCGCATCGGGGCGCCATGATGAGCGTCGTGAAATTGCCCACGAGGTCGACCGAGGGCTGGATGAACTACTTGATCAGGAAGAGGAACCCCTTCAGTGACGGACATCGAGACACTCAAGGTTCGCGTCCGTGACGGTCATGCGACCAGGGAAGAAGAGCAGGAATATGCGGTCTACTGCAAGGCCCGAGACAGCTCCAACCTCTATTTGGCCTGGCGCTTCATTCGCTACTGGTCGTTTGCCGTGCTCATGGCCGTCCCAGTCAACGCCCTGAGCTATTTCGTCGGCGGAAACGAGGGGCCGATCCTCTCATTCGTCCCAGCAACAATCGTAGGCATCATAATCTGGGTCTTCTTGACACTGCTGCCACGAAAATCTGCATCGTCGTCACAGGCTAAACGTCCCGTTGCTGGCACAAACGGTTCACGTTCGAGCAGCTCAAGTTCTAGTTCAGAATCCTCCTGGTGGGCTTTCGGAGGGGACAGTGGCTCAAGTTGGGCCAGTGGTGACTCCAGCTGCGATTGTGGCTCCGACGGTGGAGGCGGGGACGGGGGTGGCGGAGGCGGTGACTGATCAGCTTTCGATATTCGTGCACATGCTAAAGGGAGTAGAAAATCAGTAGGTCGCCACATGGCTTATGAAACGAGTGTGGGTGACCCGATGCTCGGCATGCTGACGCGATTTTCAATCCTCGACGGCAGTGCGATACTCCAGGCCGGTGCACAATCCGCAAACCAGAAATGGAGTTCTGAACAATGGTGCAAAGCGTCTCCTGCAGTGGTTGTGGCGCGACAAGCTCTGACGACCGGGCACAGTGCCTGCAGTGTGGCTCAACCCTCACGGCGTCGTACACTCCGGAGCCGGCCAAGGGCGGCAACTTCATCAGCACCCACTGGAACGGCGACTACTCCCTGGCTCGCTCCTACTGGGTCAACGGGACGCTGCTCACCATTCTCCTGATGTTCGTCATGGCCGTCCTTTTCAAGGCGCTGGACGGTGCCCCCATGGGCGCCATGGCCTCCGCGATTGTCGTGACGACCTTCTGGGTCGTGCTCCTGGCAATCACCATCTGGCAATTGGTCGGCATCTGGCGTTCGGCCTCGATGCATGTGCCGCGCGGCGGCAGGCAGATCTGGGCATTGGCGGCATGCCTGATGGTTGTCTTGGGCGGCTTCCGCACTGCACATACCTACGTTACCCAAGCATTGCCGGCGGTTAAGTCCAAGATCATGATCGCCATCGGTCAGGACAAGATCCCTGAGTACCGTCTGACGCTCCTGCAGGACAACACCGAGCTGGAAATTGCCGGTGGCATCCCGGCCGGCACGGCCGCAGCGGTTGAGAAAGCTCTTAACGAACACCCGACGGTGAAAATCCTGCAGGTCAACAGCTCCGGCGGGCTGGTCGAAGAGGCAGCCTACATCGGCAAGCTGGTGCGCCAACGGGGGCTCACGACTTACACCTCCTCCGCTTGCATGAGCGCTTGCGTCCTGATCTTCATGTCTGGCCAGGAGCGTCTACTTGGGGAAAAAGGGCGAATTGGCTTCCACTCGGCCGCCCTGGTCGGATCAAGCGGTAGCGATGCCTCGTCGAATGAAGAGTTCATAAAGATCCTTCGTGACCATGGCGCCTCATGGCAGTTCATCATGAAGGCAACCTCCACCAAGCATGATGACATGTGGTTCCCGGACAATGCCGAGCTTCGCCGTGAACATATCGTTACTCGCCTGGTAGAAAGCCGCAGCTATGGCACCGCCGCCATGACCATCTGGAAAGACCCGATGAAGGTCGACCACTTCCTGATCAAGCTACCGGTGTACGCTGCCATGCTGAAGTACGATCCGGAGAGCTATGCGACCATGAAGGCGGTCTTGATGCAGGGTGCCGAGCGCGGCTTGTCGCAGGCCCAGATCACCGCCGAGGCTGCCAGGAAGATCCAGGAAATCATCCCAGTGTACATGGCCAAGGCTCCAGGCCCTGAGTTGGTGAACTACTGGACGATCCAGATGCGTGAGGTCGACGCTTTGGTGAAGATCGACCCCAAAGCTTGCGCGGACTTCATTTTCCCTGGCCCCAATGGTCAACAGGTGGACATCCAGCGCATTCTGCCGATGGCACTTCTGAAAGAGGACGTGGCTGCTCTGGAAAAAATGATTGAAGCCGCATCCCTTCGCCCTCAATCCAACGCCAGCACCCCACAGATCCAGAGCGACATGACAGCAGCTGCTGTGCGCCTGGAGAAGAAACACCCAGGCTCCCTCGAGTTCCTAGAAAAAGGTGCAGCCAACAAGAACGACCCTGCCAAGCTGTGCTCGACGTTTTCCGCACTGTACTGGGAGATTCTCGCCATCCCAGACCCCAAAAGGGCCGGCGCGGTTCTCAGATACATGCTCTCTCAGAGCTGAGCTCCAAGGCCCCCTTAAGGGGGCTTTCTTTTGCACCGGATTTGCATATCCTCGCCACAATCCGGGCCGGCATCTGGGCCCGCCTCCAATCTCTGGTGAGGACACTGCATGATCTCGTTCCTGGTCTTTCTGATCCCCACCACACCTACAACGCCCCTGATGCAGAGGACAATCGAGACGACCTGACCATCAGTCGACTGACGATGTGGGATCTGGAATGGGCTTCCTGCTCACTTGGTGACGTCCCAGTTCAGCGCGACCTGGAGAAAAAGCCCACAGTGGAGGAGAGCGGTCTCTCTCTTTGAGACCAAATACCCAACTCAGGAGACCGCCTTCGGGCGGTTTTCTGTTTCCTGAGCAAAGGTGCGATAGCCAATCATTGGGAAATCTACTCATCGCATTTTCTAGATTATTGACACCGTGCGAATTTAGCGTAATATGTGTCTCACGGGGCTGATTTGGATTCGACCTCGAAAAGAAGTTTGAAGACGCATGCCGAGCACGCGGTTCATCTCGTCAAAAATGACCGCAAAAGATTAGTCGCCAACGACGAAGTCTACTCCGTAGCAGCCTAAGGGCTGCTTCCGCTGGCTCCTGAGTTCCTCATCTCTCGGGTTTAGTCAGCGTCATACGAATGAGGGTAGGTGATCCCCGCTGACTGGCGCAGGGTGATCCGAAACTTAGCCAGCACACCCTACGAGAGCCTGTCGAGCGGCGCGAAGAAGGGTCACCCAGTAGATCGACTAAGCATGTAGTGTTAACTGACGGGCGTTTGAGACACGAGGGTTCGACCCCCTCCAGCTCCACCAATAAACCAGAAAAGGCGCTTCCTCGAAGCGCCTTTTTTGTTCCTAAGACTGTTGGAATCGGACATGTTCGCAGAGCAAAAGGTTTACATGCAGTACACCCAGCCTGGGTGCTCTAACGCTGGCTGGTTGATCAAGCCCAAGGCCCCGAACGGGGGAAAGCCGGCGTGCGTCCGGGTACAGCTGGGTGATGAAGCTCGTCAGCTGGCTCAAACCGACATGACCCCGGATCAGGCGGAGCTGTTTGCTGAGCATCTGGTACAGGCAGCCAAGGAAGCGCGCGAGGCTCAGGCGAAGCTCGCATGATCCACAACTACTTCGGGGCTGTGCCCAAGCAACCGACGCCTCTAACGCCTGAAGATATCGAGCGAACCCAACTTTGGCGCCTTCGGAATGTGACGGCTTCCTGGCCGGCATGGAAGCGCCATTACGTGCTGACCAGACACAGTGAAAGCGCTCAGATATCTCCTGGGTTTGTGCACCTTGTCGCCTTCGCTCAGGAACAGGAAAAGCAGGGGTTCAAGTTCCGACAGGGCATGATCGAGGAAATGCAGGCCGGGCGTGATGAAGCGGAACGCGCGCTCATCCTTGTGCAGGCGCTCGTCGAAAGCCTCTGGGGCATCCGCGAAGACCCAGCTGCAGGAAACGTCATTCCTGCAGAGGAATGGGGTAAGGTTCTAGACATCCTCGCGCAGCTGGAAGACGTCTCCAAGTACGGCGCCGCCGATATTGCCTCCCGCGCCCACCGGGTAATGGAATGGCTTGCCAGGCTGGCCATGACGATCACCAATTCTCCGGAAGGGGTTGATCTTGAGCGTGACCCAGTATGGTCAATGGAGAAGGTTGCATGCCAGCAGCACTGGGGTGTCTCCAGCCATGTGATCGATTACACCGACAGGAAGACCAACGTCCTGGTGCAACTGGGCGACCGGGATGGCTGTGACGCCAGGGTCAGCATGACCCCGGATGAAGCTATCGAGTTCGCCAATGCTGTGTTGGCCAGGGCTCAGGCTGCAAAAGAAGGAAAGGAATGATGAAACCCAAGCACAAAGACGTGCCGCCGATTGCCAGGAACCGCCGGGCCGGCCATGACTACTTCATCGAGAAGCGCATCGTTGCCGGCCTCAAGCTGGAAGGCTGGGAAGTGAAGTCCCTACGCGCTGGCAAGGCCGAGCTCGTGGACTGCTACGTGAAGATCCTCCACGACGAGGCGTACATCATCGGCGCCAGGATCGATCCATTGATCACGGCCGGAACCCATGATTTCCACGACCCGCAGCGTACACGGAAATTGCTCCTTTCCAGGAAGGAGATTTCGGATATCCGCGAATCGGTGGAGGTGAAGGGTTACACCTGCCTGGCACTCGATCTACATTGGGATCGTCACCTGGTGAAATGCACCTTGGGTATCGCCAAGGGCAAGAAGAACCACGACAAGCGCGAAGCCGACAAGGTTCGTGACATGGATCGCGAGGCCCGAGCGGCTTCCAAGACCGAAAGGATGGCCTGACATGGATGCCGGCGCAAAGGATGCGGATAAGAAGACTCTCTACGGGGATGGTTACGTCCTCGTAGAGGCTGCCCGGCGTGTACAGGCCTTGATGCGAAGCAAGTACCTGGAGCAGGCGGCCTGTCAGAGTGCTGAAGAGGTCGAGCGATCCCTTCTTGCCATTGGCGAGATCGGGTACTGCATGGACACGATCAACACGCTCTGTATGGAGCTGCGAGAGGCCGCCAAGTACGTTCCTGGTCTCAACCGTTTGATTGAGGCCGAGAACCGACTCCGAGCGCGCCTGTGCACACACCAACAAGCACTACGCGAAACGGGGAGTGGCGCCGTGGCTGAGCTGATCCAGAAGCGCCTTCGCGTCATCACTGACACGACCAACGAGTGCATCAAGCTGGTGGAGACGCTTCGAAAAGAAGCGACCGAGCACCAGATAGCAGAACAGAGGAAACAGGCGTCATGAAGGCCTTCACGAAATCTGATCTGCTAGCCTTGGCACCTCCTTTGACTGCAAATGACGCCCTGGCGCTGGCGATAAGTGTTCTTGAGCAGCGCCAGCTGCAGCAGTACGACAGCCTCCAGCGCGCCTGGCGCCCCGGCAATGCTACCGGTGAGCAGATCTTCGACGTCGGTGTCGACGAACTCAGCAAGTGCCTGGCGGCGGTCAAGGCACTGCGTGTCGAGGTCGACCAGCGTGTGGGCGTCTCTGCCTCCATGGTGTTCTCGCGTGTGATCATGGAGCTCAACACCCGCCAGCGCCGCTTCATTCCCGGTAATCGTTCGCCCAAGACCAGGGTAGAGACATTCGTGAGTGTCGAGCTGACCAACTGTGTCGCACTGATCGAGGGCCTTCGCCAGAAAGCCCGCCGGCTGGAAGAGCTCTCGCTTACTCGCCCAACTCGGCGGAACGCCGCCTAACCAGCTTTTCCTTTCGGGTGCTATCCCAATAGACTCAAGGCACGGGTAATCACGCCCGTGCCGGCGGCCGTATGGCCACACTGAAGTCCTCTCAATGAAACCCAAGATCGCCTTCCTGCTCCAGACAAACTACGTCACTCGCCTAACGACGCCTGTGGGCTACTACGCACAGCTGAACGGCTACGACATTGTCGACTGCACGGCGGCCAAGGATTTGGACATCATGGACTTGGCCGACTGGAGTCAGTACGACCTGGTCATCCCCTACGGTTCCACACAGCTGAACCAGATGTTCCGCGAGTGCGCCCTGGGCGCGTACCTGCAGTTCGAGGAGGGGGCCTACAGCACCGATACCTGGATGAAGAAGTTCGGCAGCCTGGCGCTCAACAGCGCCGGCAGGACGATGCAGGCCTGGGAGGTGTTCGAGCATCTGGAGCGGCACCCGAATGCGCACGTTCGCCCTAACTTCGAAACGAAGGCGCTGCTGGCTAGGGTCTTTGATAAGCAAACCTGGCGTCATCACTGCATCGAACGCAACGTCCGCGACGACCTGGAGGTCTTCGTGAGCCCGGTGCGTGAGATTCTGGCTGAGTACCGCACCTGGGTGATCGGCGGCGAAGTTGTAGAGGTAAGCCAATACTTAAAGGCGGGGGTACTGGAGACTGCGCGCATCGAAGAGGGCGCAGTTCACGATGCTGCTCGGCGCCTGGCCGAGGTGTATCTGCCTGATCACGCCCAAACGATGGACGTAGCCCTGACCCCGGAAGGCTACCAGCTGATCGAATTTAATGGTCTGCACGGCTCTGGCTGGTACGCCGGCAACGTCCACAAGATTCTGGACTTCTACGTCCAGAACCTCTGTCAGAGGCTTGGCCTCACTGCGAGCGCAGCGCCCGGTGGTAAGCCGCTTCCAGCTCCGGAGTTAGAGCCGTAAGGTCATCCGTCGTGCGGATGGAGAACTGCACCATTCCATCCGCTCGGGCGACGCCGGCAACGGCGTTGCGATCCTGCTGCTCGAGCGCCAGGCTCACCTTCAGGCGCGGGTGCACCCCTGCGGTGATCCAGAACCGACCGAACATCTCCGGCGCCCCGAACTGGCAGTCGTCTGGGCCCTCGGTGATCACCACATCAGCCAGCTTTTCGAGTTTGCTGCGAAGTGCCGCCACCAATGCCTGCACTGCTGGGCCGGCCGAGGAGAGGCGGTAAGCAAACCCTCGTCCCAATCGAGCCCTCTGGGCGCGCTGAAGGCTTTCCTTCAAGTAGTCCGGCCGCCTGGTCGACGCCTGGTGCTGCAGGCAGAAGAGGGAGTCCGTGAAGAACTGGTACGACATAAGGTCGAGGTTGGCGTTGAAGTGGTTGATCGCCTGAAAATCGTAGCGGTTGAAGTCCTGGGCGATGCACACCACGCGGACACCAGACCAGTCGATCACAGCCGGATCGATGTGGAGGCGCTCGGCGGCCAGGCGGGCAAACTCGTCACGGTGATCCTTGAGCCAGTCCAGGTAGAAGAGCCCCTGGCTCATCACGTTCTCTGGTGCGGAGTCCCGCTTGAACTCGATGATAACCGGAGAGTTCGCGTCGTCGAGCGCAAGAGTGTCTATTCGGCCCAATTGGGCGCCTATGCGGTATTCCGAGGCCACCAGACGCATGCCCAGCAGGACAGGGAGGTTGGACTCAACAAAGGTCTGCAGCTCCTTCTCCATGGCGGGCTGCCAGCGCTCCAACCTCCTGCAGGGGTGAGCTCCACACTGAAATAGCTTGATCGTCACGGGAATGCTGCCGATGCTATATCCCCGGCAGGATTGCCGGGTAGAGTGATGAATATACCAACAATTGCAGGTAAAGGCAGGTCATCCCCATGCCGCTGAACATCAGCGAGAACAACATTCAGATCCTGGCCAGGATAACCGACGCTTCCCCGCAAAGGTGCCGGGAGCTTCTTGAGATGGCACAGGGTGACGCGTTCGGGGTGATCAACATCGCCTGCCGGCGACCTGGTTCCGAATCACACACCTTGGTGAGGGACGCCTGCGCGACCCTCAAGAAGTACTTCCAGGATGTGCATGGCGAGTTGGAGAAGAAGCCGGCATTCATGGCCAGAGCAGGGGATGTTGGCCCTGTGCCCGAGACTGCAGAGATCACTGCCGAGAGTGTTAGGATTCTCCGCCAGATCAGCGGCCACGGGATGATGGAGTGCCGGAAGGCGCTTGTGGCCGCGAATGGCAACGTCCTTGAGGCAGTGGGGCATCTCTTCTACGCCGGCTGCCTGATCAACGTCAAGAACGGCGGCTACGACGCCTGGCTGGATAGGATGGTCAAGAGTTTCGCCGAGGCTCACGAGATTCGCGACGGCAAGATCGTTGAGAAGAAGGGTGTGCCACCCTTAAAACCGTCCTTCATGATCAAGCCATCCGACTACGAGCAAAGCTGACCTACACCTCCTTTTCTGGTAAATTGCGCGCCTTCACTAGACCCGGCCCCTGGCCGGGCTCTTCTTTGCTGAGATAGGATTCCCCGTGGCCAACGACATCAACGATACGCAGTACACCACCGAGCCCATCGTCAAACTGGAGGTGGCCAAGCTGGCCTCCTATCATGACGTGTCTGGGCTCGGCGACTATCGGGTTGTTGAGTTTGAGCGCCGGCTCATCTGGATCCGCCAGACTCGCGCCGTCCTGGAGTACTGGAGGAACGGCAAACGACTCGCAGAACGCTCGACCAGGGCCTGGGGCTCAAGTTATCTCTCGGTTTTCGAGAGCAGTATCCTCGAGGCCATCAATGCCTGCAGGGAAGAGGAGATAGATGAGTCCAGTGACATCGAGCTTGTGATCCGTTTGATCATCACCGACGTCCCGGCCGTCACCTGCAATGCGTTCGCAAACGGCGTGGCTTCAGAGAAGATCGGCTACCGTCCTATCCCTGAGACCTGGAAGTCCAATCACCATCTTGCTTACCAGGGCGATGGAGAGCTCCATAAATGGGCCAGAGCGAAGGGTGTTGAGCGAAGTGAGCTTGTCGAGGAGGTGCAGTGGATCTGCCCGGCCGAGGTCATGGATCTGATCGCCTGGCGAAGCAGCAAGCACCTGACGGCTAGCGGTGCTCGGGAAGTCGAGGCCTTCATCGAGCATCTACGCAGCGACATTACTCCACTCAATGGCGACCTGATCAAGGCTCGAAAGCACGCGGCCTTCTTGGCCGTTGGAACTAACGTCTAGGCTGCCATAGACAGCCAGGTGCGCTATAGTGTGACCGAGAGCGCGAAATCGGTGGCCATCAGCCGGCAATGACCGACGTAGGAACCCTGCCATGGGGCTGAAACCTGGCAGGGTGAGACCTCTCACCACAAAGGCCAGCCCCCCTGGCCTTTGTCCTTCTTACGCGCCGCTCTTGCTGAAAGTCAGGCCCGACTTACAAGCGGAGAGCACTGCCTTCACCATATCGATCCGCGACTGCCGGCGCCGTTCCTTGATGTCTCGCTCGTTCAGCAAGCGAAGTTGCTCGTGGATAAAGTGCGCAGCTTCATGCATACCCAACCTAGCGACCGCCCAGGCAGCGTCGTCGATCTCAGCTTTGAGGCTCGGAGATTCGACGGGCTTCGTGGTTAGCGGCAGCTGATTGAGACGGTCGCTAAGGCCCATTCGGTGCCTGTGGTTGATCGGGGCCTGGTAAAGCTGGAGCATTTCACCGTTCGAGCGGAATACGTGAGTGCGGTCGCTACGAGATTTCCCATTCTCCTTAACCCATTTGACCCGCTTGATCCAGCCCCAGGCTCTGTTCCGCTTGGCCTTGTTCGAACTGATGTAGGCCACGGCGTCCTTGAGACGCTCGAACTCGGTGATCGGCTCGTTGAGGCTCCAGCCGACCTGATACCGGATGCCGGCTTGGCTCTCGAT
The DNA here is from genome assembly GCF_014204515.1 of Pseudomonas nitroreducens. Classification (GTDB taxonomy): domain Bacteria; phylum Pseudomonadota; class Gammaproteobacteria; order Pseudomonadales; family Pseudomonadaceae; genus Pseudomonas; species Pseudomonas nitritireducens_A. Next base: position 88,350 of record NZ_JACHLI010000032.1, read on the forward strand.
GAATTGATATCTCACTTTGGTATTTCCCCTTGTTCTTGTTGTCAGGGTGATTCGTCACGGAAGCCTTGGGTGGCCCTTGCTGACCTTCGCCACCAGTGATGCGATTAGCCCATGGAGGTCTTTCACCAGCGGAGTGAAGACTCCGACCAACCTCGAGGCAGCCTTGAAGCACTTGGTGCACTTCTGACTCCTGGCTTCACGCTTACGCTGAGTCTCAACCAGCTTAAGCCCCTCATGAAGCATGATGCTTGCGGCCTGGTTGGCACCAATCCTGGACAGAAGTTGGAACGAGTCCATGACCTCTAGGTATAGGGGAGTGCCTTCTGGATAGGCCGGTCTTTTCGGAAGGGACATCCAGTAGTCCAGGTACCCCTTGCGCTTCTGGTGGAGTGGAGCCTTCGCGAGCTGCAGTTCTTTGCCAACAACACGCCAGATGTGGGTGCGGACGCACTGGAGCTTCCCATCGTTGGTGTAGCACCGCTGACGCTCGATGGTGGTTTTGTAGTCCCCCTTCGGGGAAGGATGCGACTGGGTGTACTCATAGGCTTCGCGCAGTGAGGGGCCGCCCCAAATGGCGCTCATTCCTGAGCCGTCGAAGACGAAATAAGTGATCTCGCTACCAGTAGCGAGCTGGAAGACGTGCATGGAGTGCCTCTTGTTCTTGTTATTGGCAGCACCCGGCGCCTCGGAGGGCGGGGCATTCAATCAATCTTACCGAGCTGTCACGGGTGAAGCAGCTGTAATGAGGACGCGAACGACTGATTTGCGTATCGCGGAGCCAAGCTCTGGCAAACAGCATCTAGGGCAAACGCGCGTTGCTACGTGAAATCTGAGCTTTTTACCGTGGCCAGGACGGCCAGATTTCAAATTCATCGTTTTTCGATGGATTGGGCGTTTTTTCATCGTTTTTCGACTGGATTCATCGTTTTTCGATAGAACATGGGAAATCGAAGCAAATCACCAGGCACGTTATTCCTATGACTATTCTTTTATTATCAGTAACTTGCGAGCAAATTATCGATTTTACCTTAGCTCGATTTGCTATCCTAGAAACTACTTTAAGTATGCTAGAAATCACTTTAAGTTCGCTTTAAAAGATAGATATTCATAACTGATGACTCAAATTACGATAGGCGCTATCTATCATTGGCATCAGAAATTGATCGTCCGGAGCTGATTGAGGTGATCACTGCTAATCGTTATTCTCTAAGCAGATCTGCAACCGGAACTCCCTCTGGAGGGCAGACCGACCGGAGCTTATGCTCCCCCAGCCTGTGAGCGGGATAGCGCAAGCGAAAGGTAAGGCCGGCAACCCCGAAAGCCCTGGTGATTCGTCGCTGGGGCTTTCCTTTTCTAGAGGTAAACCGGGCGCTGTGCCATCATCAGCGCACCCGGCCACGTGCGGTGGCCAGCGTGTAGGGAGACGCGTGCGGTGGAGCTCAATCCTTTCCGGTACTTCAAAGACAAGCAGGTTGCTGATCGACTCATCGATGAGCACTTCCACGTCCTCGCTCTAGAGGAGTACCGCTCCGGCGCTCGACGGGCTGGCCTGATGGCGAAGGCACTCGCTCGGAGTGGCGGTAACCCTGGCGCCCTCGAAGCTGAATACATGGCCTTGCTGGTTGTTGCCATCCGCGATGACTTCTACATAGCCAAGCGTCTGCAGGATGCTGCACAGGCAGCCGCAGACCAAGCCAACCGGGAACGGATTGTCTCTGAACAATCGGCACGGGAGAACCTGCAGCGCCAGCGGGCACAGGAAAAGCGCCAGCGTGATGCCGCGTCAAAGGCGGCAGAGGCCGAGCGACAAACCCAGCTAGCCGAAACCAGGGCCAGAGCAAAGGGGCTCGATGCTCCTGAGTCAAAAAACTGGGTTTTCCTCACTCTGATCGCTTTCGCAGCTATCCTCGGCATCGGCCTCTACAACGCCAACAAGAGCAATGGTGCCTTCTACCGAGGCTGGCAAGAAAAGACTCAGCAAGATGCTGGTCAGCCAGTCATTGCGTTCAATCAGCCTGGATCGCCTCAATCTGCGCCAGCAGCTCAAGCCCCGGCTGCAGTACAGGCCCCCTCGCTCCCCAAGAAGAAGACTGAGTACGATTTCCTGGTTGATGCCTACGTCATCATGCACGACGAGCTGAACCCAGCGTCGCCAAAGTTTAACCAACGGCTGGTCGATCAGATAAACAGCCGCACTGATGCACTGATCCTTGCCGGCTGGAAAAACACAGAGGCCCTAAGCCAGGCCGTAGGCGAGTTCATGCCTACTGTTCATACACAGCAACAGCGATCCAAAGCGGACGTCCAACGCCAACCACCAGTCCAGCGCGCATCTTCCACTTCCTCGTGCGTGTTCAAGACCGTGATGGACGATGACGACTACAAAGCCTGCGGCTTAACGCCGCCAAGATAGGCCACACCGGAGCGTCTATCTCGGGCTTTTCACTAATTCTTCACGAATTGCATCCCGACAAGCTGTTGCAATTTGCAAGGGAGAATTGTTTAGAAATGGCCTTTCGCCATGTAGAATGGCGCCATTCAGAACTCATAGGAGTGGGCAGAGCCAGGCACCTTCAGTCGCAGGCATTTCCAACAACGCCCAGGTGAATGCTTTCAGCCTCACCGGGGATGTAAATGTCAACGCTGCTCCAGCCGTCAACGGCAACCAGAGCAACGCAACTGCAGATACCCGGCTGGGGTTCAAATCCCCGGCGAAAACCAACACCCACGGGACTTCCCGTAAGCAACAGTCCAAGGAAAATCAACAGATGACCAAGAGCCGCACTCCGAACAGCAAGAAACACCAGCCACTTCGGAAATGCGCGATTGTTGGGTGCCTGGTAGGCGCACTGGTTGGTGGGCTCCAACCCTCCCACCCCTATGAGTTTTGAGTCGACGTCCTGGGTGAGCCACTTCCCAGGTGGTCTGCTCCCCGCATCTGAGTACAGGGACTCACGCTAATTTTGCTGCCTGTTTGCGCCGCCGAAATTCCCTTGGGGATCGGTAGTTCAAGGC
>NZ_JACHLI010000033.1 GCF_014204515.1 Pseudomonas nitroreducens
CGAGGACTATGAAGCCCTGCTGCCCTGGATCCTCAACGCGACTGAGTAACTGCGCCTACTCGCATCGCAAGGACGTCGTCAATCAAGCGCTTACGCTACAAGAGCTTTCGTGGCGTGACGCTGGTAAAGGCCGATGTCGCCACCCTCGGCCACCTGCAGGAGAACCTGCGGGTTTCCTGCGCCTGGCTCTATGCCTGCGCGCAGATGCGCCTGCTCAAGTACAGCGACGAAGCCATCTGGGTCTACCTCGACACCAAACTCCCCTGGCCCGCCGCCCCGCGCGACCTGGTCCTCAAGGTCAGCACCGAAGACACCCCGGACGGCGGCATGATCCGCCATCTGCAGGCGGCGCCGGACTACATCCCACCGGTGCAGGACCGCATCCGCGTGCCCAGCGTCTCCGGCACCTGGCGAATGATCCCCAAGGGCCCGAAGCTCACCGAAGTCACCTACGAAATGCGCGGCGAACCCGGCGGCAGCGTGCCGTCGTGGCTGGCGAACCAGTTCGTGGTGGATGCGCCGTTTGAGTCGTTGCGCATGCTCAAGGTGGTGGCGGAGCATCAGGGAGTCAAAGACGGGGGCTACTGAGGTATCAGTCGGCCGTTTGGCGCTCCAGATCGACCAAACGAGTCGTCGGCCCATCAGGGCGAAGGCGCTCACGCACCACGTCAGGCCAACCCTTGCGGGGGCGTCGTCTGGCGACGCGATTGGTGAACTCGTGCACCCAGTTCATGGGATAGAAAAACAACTCACCAACCAGCATTGCGGCATCCAATCCGCTCAGATAGTTCTTGCCCTGGTTTTCAGCCTTGTCCTTGCGGATTTTCTCCAGGGTGTACTTGTGCCAGTCAGTGCGCTTTATCCGCATGGATAGCAGGCTTTTCACATAAGCATCGGACTCGCTGTGCTGGCCGTCCTTGTCGAACCAGGGGCCGTTGTTCATATAGGCGCGGATGTATTCCCAAAGGCTTTTCTGCAGCGCGAGCGTCTTGCCCATCGGCAGCCCAAGACTGACCAGAATCTGCTGCTGCGGATGCTCGAAGCGATGCATCACTACTTCGAGCGAAGCACATCGCATACCGCCCATCTGCGGGCCGACGATCATGAATTCACCGGCTAAGGCCTGAATATCATTCCAGGGAGTGTGAAAGATCGCGCCATTCCGCTCGAAGTAAACCTCTTGGGTGCGACGGTTGAAGATGATAGGCAACGACAAGGGGCGGAGAGTTTCCCAAGCAAAGGGAATTAGAAACATCGGAATACCAAGAGCTAACAACAGCGATAAGGCATACCACTTGCCCCCGAGTATCATGACAATCGACAGGCCACCGCAGACCAATAGACTCCCCCCCCCAAGCACTCCAGTTAGGAGCCCTCTATCCGATTCCCCTCCAGTACTGAGTGACAGGCAGTCTGCCGCATGCTCCTCCGCCAGAAACAAATCCATCGGAGTTTCCCCCGTAGGCTGCTTGGCACTTAGCACCTCCATTGGATTCTGCCCGAACTTCATACGAGCTTGTTGCAGCAGTTGACCAAAGCTCATTCAGGGCGACTTCCTTGCCCATCACGGACTGTCAGGAGATTTTTTTCAGGCAGTATTCCGGCGCTCGAGGTCAATCAGCCGAGACGTCGGCCCATCAGGGCGGAGGCGCTCACGCACCACGTCAGGCCAACCCTTGCGGGGGCGTCGTCTGGCGACTCGATTGGTGAACTCCTGAACCCAGTTCATGGGGTAGAAAAACAAGTTGCCAACCAGCATTGCGGCATCCAACCCGCTCAGATAGTTCTTACCCTGGTTTTCAGCCTTGTCCTTACGGATTTTCTCCAGGGTGTACTTGTGCCAGTCGGTACGTTTGATCCGCATGGACAGCAGGCTTTTCACATAGGCATCGGACTCGCTGTGCTGGCCGTCCTTGTCGAACCACGGGCCGTTGTTCATATAGGCGCGGATGTATTCCCAGAGGCTTTTCTGCAGCGCTAGCGTCTTGCCCATTGGCAGCCCCAGATTGACCAGAATCTGCTCCTGCGGATGCTCGAAGCGATGCATCAGTACTTCCAGTGAGGCGCATCGCATCCCTCCCATCTGTGGACCGATGATCATAAACTCGCCGGCTAGAGCCTGAATATCATCCCAGGGAGCGTGGTAGAGCGCCCGATTCTGCGCGAAGTACACTTCACGGGTACGCCGATTGAATAAAACTGGTAAAGGTAAAGGACGGAGGGTTTCCCAAAGGAACGGTGGAACCGAGAAAAACAGGACAACTATCAAACCGGTCATCACTGATTCCCAATCCTGCTTCAAGGCAAAGATTAAAACAAAAAACATGAGCCCCAAAGCGCCACACCCAACTAACGCACCTGTAATTAAGCCTCTGTCCGCGTCGCCTCCAGTGCTGAGTGCCAGGTAGTCTGCCGTATGTTCCTCCGCCAGAAACAAATCCATCGGAGCCTCCCCCGTAGGCTGATTGGCACTTAGAACCGCCATTGGGTTCTGTCCGAACTTCATACGAGCTTGTTGCAACAACTGGCTGAAGATCATATCCAAGCAGCTTCCTCAATCTCTATCGGCGGCAATGCCAGCCCTGGAACAGGATAGTAAGTGAGTTGACCTCTGATCTGGTTGAGCTCCTGGCCCTTGTCCTCGTGATAGACGCGTCGGTAAGTGGCAACACCCGCTTCCGTCCGTACGCGCGTACCGCCATGCAGGTCGAAGTCTTCGCCGGTCCATTCCACTGCTTTTTTCCGGCTACCGAATCCGAATATACCGCCCCAGACTTCCTCACCCTTGAAGTGAATCATGTCATCGGTCAGCGATGCCTGGCCTGGAAGACGCAGGAGCAGGTAGGTGCTTTGCACCATGCCGGTATAGGGATTGAGCTCATTGAGGCGATAGGCGTCGAAACTGATCGGGAACACCACCTTGTAGAACTCCAGCATGCACTGGGTATAGCTGTTCGCCCACTCGGCAGGGCGGGTGCCGAAGCGAGTGCCTTTTACCCAGGCTTCCAGGGGAGTGTCTTTTGTATAAAGGCGGATAAAGACCCCGGCAAAGATCGTTAGCGCCAACCCCAGCGCCTTGGGCGCCAAATGGGGCATTGCACCCAGCCCTCGCGCCATAGCCGCCGCTTCGCCAGCCAACACCGCGGCCCGGGCGGCACGGTAGGCCCGGAAGGCCTGCACCATCAGCGTCAGGTTGGCCGCGGAGGCCACTGCCAGTCCTGCGTTGATCGCAGCGGTATCCAAATCGCCGGCACGATAGGCCTCAAGTGCCTCCACACCGTAGACCACGGTATCTAACCCGGAGACGATACCTTGCAAGGCAAAGGTTCCAGCCCCCACTCCCAAAGCGTTAGCCAAGGTCGCTTGTGCAGAAACTGACATTGTTCCCGACGCCTTAACGGCGGCCTCCCAATTTAGCTCGGCGACCTTTTGGAGAGTTGCGCTGCCTGCGCTGAACACTCCCATAACTGCTCCGCCAGCGGAGAGCCAGCCTTTAAGGCTCTTGTCCTGAAGTAGCTGCTTTCCGCTGAAAGCCAAATTCCACCCCGCCATCATTACCAGCAAACACTTGAGCGGAGCCCGGTCCGCCGCCTCCTTGCTCATGCTGAGCAAATCTCGAGGATGAACGGCGGCCAGTTGAGCATTCAACGGTGGCAACTTGGCCGCCTGCGCCGCTTGAGCCGGAACCAGATGGAAGAACGGCATCGCGTTCTTCACCGCCCCCGCCAAGGGGGTGAGTTTGAATTTCTTTGGTAGCTGGGAGCGAGTCCCCGCCTGCTCGCTGAACCACTCGCCGATCTGGCGAGGCTCGGCGGCATGCACGGCGAGCCTCTGCCCGCTACGCGCCAGGGAGGCAGCCATGAATGCCTTGGCCGCAGCACTCAATGGCTTTTCGCCGTCGGCGTTGTGCAGATGCACGCCGGCCACTGGAGAGAGCGCAATGAATAGCGCCTCGTGCGCTTGCGCCAGCTTCCTTTGGGCGAACTGGTTGGCTGCCAGGTTGATCAACGCTGAAAGTGCCAGCGCCCGCCCCATCTGAGCGCCGGAGGCAACCGTGCCGGCAAGGTTGTCGCTGACGTTGTCGCCCATATCGAACAGCGTCTTGAGCTCAGGCACGCCAGTGCGCTCGTACAGGCCCAGCATCACCCAGAGCAACCAGGGTTTTGCGGCCCCCAGAGAGGTGTAATCCATGGCCCTGGTCAGCGACTTGACCCCAAGGGATGTCTCAGCTGGCCCCAGGCAGCCGGCGGCGAAATTCGCCTCGAGCAAGGCGCGGGCCTCCGGCTGGGTGATGTCGAAGTGTCCACAGGCCGTCTCAAGGCTCGCTGTGGACTTCTGACCCAGCGTCTCGAACCAGTTCACCCAGAGTTCCGCCAGATGGCGCATGTCAGTCGCGTAGGCAGCCTCTTCATCTTGCTGCTGCTTCCAGGCGGCCCGCAGTTCTTCGTAGCGGGTCATGCTCGGCAGGTTCTTGCGCAACTGGCCGTCGCTTTCGCTGAGCTGCTTGAGTACATCGGCAATCGCCCACTCTTCGGAGTGCTGGGTACGAAACGCATCGAATCCGGCTTTGCGCAGCCGCAGCAACGAAGCCAGATCGAACAACACGCCCCAGGCATCGTCCAGCACCGCATAAGCCTGCTGCTCGCAACGCCTCATATCGGCCAGCGTTCGTGCCCAGATGGGAGCCCTGACGGCTGCCTCGCAGCTCCAGAGAAAGCCTTGGGGCAACAGATAGTCACCCAGCGAGGAGCGTATTGCCTCGGGCTTTCCACTGAACGGCGCCGCGCCGGGCGTCAGGGTTCTCATGACCCGCTGGCGAACATTGGCATCGCTTTTCGCGGCACTGAACTGGGCATCGCTCCACTGCACCGGCGACCAGACGAGACCTAGCGGTGCGCCAGCAGGGGCCAGAAGATAGGGCCGGGCGCTGGCATCGATGACTTTTCCGCCTCGTGGTGTTTCCGTCAGCTGTGCGGCTTTGACCTGGTACTCCAGCAGGCGATTTTGCCCCTGCTGCCAGACATACAGCCAGCCGTCTCTGAGCAATCTCGCCGTGTAGTTCAGCGGTTGCCCTACCCCGCCTCCGTAGGCATCGCCCAACGGGGGGAAATTGCCGGTCAAGGGCGGCAGGGAAAATGCAGCCGTATCAACGGCAGGTGTCGTGCCGATGGCATACCTCACCGGCCAGACGGCACTCAACAGCGGGCATGCTGCTGGATTGAAGTTGGCGGGAGCAGCCATCAGTCCACCTCCTGTGGATCAGTCACTGAAAGAGCCTGGAGCAAGGGCCAGTCGAGGCTTACTTGCGCCTCCAACGGATTGACGACGGGACCTGTGCAGTCAAATTGAGGCCGTGGATTGTTCCAGGCGCAGTGAGCATCTCCTCTGTGATGCAGCCAGACCCTGGTGACCCCGTACCAGAATCCGTCCGGCCATTGCCGCCCGGCGAGCCATGCATGGCGCAACGGACCGGCGAGCCCCAGCCGCAACCAGAACTCGCGTCCGTCGGGAGCCAGCACCCGCAAGCGCCTTTGCAGGGATGCGAAGAGCACGGACGTCGGCATCGCGCTTTCGAGCCAAACTGCGTCCGACAGCCCATTGGCGCCGGACTGCCAGTGACGATGGATCGGACTGCCCGGTGAAGTTCCAATCAGGACGGGCCCCGACTCGGCGATCGGCTCATAGTCGGTCCCGCGCAACAAGAGCAGCGGAGTGACGTCCGAGTAATGCTCATAGACCCACCGCGTTACGTCGTCGAAAGCGGCTCCGTCCAACACCAGGGCGCCCGAGCACTTCGTTCCGCTCATCCTCGTGCTCCTTGCGCCTTGGCGGCTTCACACACCTCACAGATGCCAGAGCGACTTTGTCTGAATACCAGCATCTGCTTCACCAACGCCTCAAGGGGAAGTCCGGGCTTGTCCGCATCCGCCTGCTGCAGCGGCCCCGGCAACAACGGCGCCGCCGGCGTCCCGCTTCCCGGACTGCCACCGCTGTTCACCTTCACCGATGCACCACTGAGCGTGATGCCGCCGGCATCGAGCTTGACGAAGCTGCCGCCGGCCTTGAGGGTCAATTCGCTGCCGGCCTCCATCACCAGCTTCAGGCCAGCGCAGAGATGAATTTCCTGGCCGGCCTCGACGAACTGGCCGGTGCCGATCTTGATGTGCTGGTTGTTGCCGACGGTGAGGTGGTCGTCGCTGCGCAGTTCCACCTTGCGGTCGCCGTGGGTGGTGCGGTGTTCTTCGGCCTTGAACTCGCTGTAGGTGTTGGCCTCGACCGTGTCGTGACGTTCGTGGCCGATGCGGATGCGCTGGTCGTTCTCGATGTTCTCGTCCCAGTCGCGCTGGGCGTGGACGAATATCTGCTCCTGGCCTTTCCTGTCCTCGATGCGCAGTTCGTTGTAGCCACCGCCGCCGGGGTAGCTGTTGGTCTTGAACAGGCTGCGGGTCTTGTTCGCCGGCAGCTCATAGGGCACCTGGTTCTCGGCGTGGTAGAGGCAGCCCGACACCAACGGTTGATCGGGGTCGCCTTCGAGGAAACTGACCAGCACCTCCATGCCGACACGGGGAATAGCGATCGCGCCGAACTGCTTGCCGGCCCAGCTGGAGGCGACGCGCAGCCAGTAGCTGGTCTTGTCGTCGGCCTGGCCCTCGCGGTCCCAGAAGAATTGCACCTTCACCCGGCCGTACTGGTCGCAATGGATTTCTTCACCGGCAGGCCCGGTGACCACGGCGCTCTGGCTGCCGAGAATACGCGGCTTCGGATGCGCCAAGGGCGGGCGGTAAGGCACGCTCCACGGGGTGGCGGCGAAGCGGTTGCGATAGCCCTGGTGGAAGTCGTCCTTGAGTTCGGTGGTCGGGCTGGTGATGGACTCTTCCAGCACCTGGGGCTGCTTGCCTTCGTGAAGGACTTCGGTGAGCAGCCAGAGATCGTTCCAGTCAGTGCGGGGATGCTCGGCCAGCGGGAGGAAATGGCCGCTGCGCAGGTTCGGCTGATCACTGCTGCCCTCACTGAGCAGGAAGTCGCTGCGATGGCGCTCCAGGGCGCGCTGGCTGAGGTGCTTGCCACGCTCACGGTCGGTGAAGCGGCCGGGGTAGTCGTAGTCTTCGAGGTCTGGCTTGAAGTCGCTGCGGGCCGCACTCTCCAGATCGAGGCGAGGCTTTTCGAAGTAATAGTCGCGGCGCGTCGTGCGGCTGGTACGGGTTTCCAGGCGCTGACCGAAGCGGCGCACCACCGGCACATCGGCCACCAGACCGGAATCCTGCTGGTAGGCCACCGACGCGAGCTTCGGGAAGCAGGTCTGATCGTCACCGAACACCAGCAGATGTTGCTGGGCGCTGTGCTCGAAATGGTAGTGAATGCCTTCCTCTTCACACAGACGCTGGACAAAATGCAGGTCGGATTCGTCGTACTGGGTGCAGTAGTCGCGCTTGGGGTAGACGCTCGGGCCGAGCTGAAAGCGATAGGCGTCGGCAAGAATGCCATGCTCCTCCAGCACCTCGCCGATGATCTGCGGCACGGTCAGTTGCTGGAAGATGCGTTGGTTGAAACGATGAGCGAGGTAGGCAAGACGCGGTACCAGGCTGATCTGGTAACGGGTCAGACGCTTGCCGGATTCACCCTGGGCGACCCGGTAGACCTGCCCGTGAATGCCCGCTCCGCCTTGCCCGATGGCCAGGTAGGCCGCCTGGTGCAAAAGGCTCTGCAGATCCAGATCGGGATACTCGCTGACCAGCTCGAGCTCGAAGCGGAAGGGCTGGTTCAGCGCCTCGCGGCCAGTGAATTCGAGCACCTGCAGGTCACCGCTGGCACCTTCGATGTTCAGGCTGAAATGGGTCTGGTTGGCCGGGGCGAACATCCGATGTTCCTCTGCGCGGGCGGCCGGTCATCGGTGCAGCCATCCTCGCGGATGCTCCGGTAACGCGGGCCGGTAAAAGAGCACCGGCCAGGAAGCCTGGCCGGTGCGTAGGGCGTGGATCGCCGCCCGTCAGGCGGAGATCGGGGTACGCCAGTCGTCGGAGCCGGAAGTACCGGAGACTTCATGGGTCCAGACGATCTTGCGGTAGGTGAAGTAGACGTCTTCCAGGTGGGTGAAGTGCGCCATGTTCGGGTCCTGGCAGTTCGGCATGCGCGACTGGACGTCGACGATCACCGCATCTTCCAGCTCGATGGTGAAGTAGTGCTCCTGGGTACCGGTGGAGGAAGTGCGGTACCACTCCAGGCGGCACTTGTTCAGTCGCTCACCGGAGGTCAGGGCGTTGAAGATCAGCGGCGAGGACTTGTCGAAGACCTTGGTGATCATCAGCGGCTTGTGCACGCGCTGGCCGGTGGGCTGGCCGGACTGCGGGTCACGGGGAATGATGACCTGGTGGCTGAATGCCTGGACCAGAACCTGATCTTCATGACCTTCCTGGAAGATGTTGCCGACCGAGTCTTCGGTGAAGGTGCCAGCAGTGAGCAGGCCCTGTTTGGTGCCTTCGAGGGACAGATACGCGGGTGTTGGCATGAAAGCTCTCCTTGCCGTGATAAGGGTTGGCCCCAGAGCCCGGAAGCCCGAGGGGTAACGAGCCATTTACAAGTTGCATGCCATAAACTTGAAAGTACCGCCGCACTAGACACCCAGGCATTTAAAATAAAAACCCGAGCAAATACAGGAACTGAAAAACAAGAAAAGCCCGCAACATCTTGCCTGAACTGTGCAACTTTCTGCCAAAGGCAGGCCCCACCTGCTCTTCACAGAAGATTGACACTTAAACCAGCCAGCAGACATGGCAGAAAGTTGCACAGCCAAAACCTAAGAGCATTTATCGGAACGACTTTCGGACTTCTGCAAAAAAACGAATCCATTGCCGGACAGGCACCCTCACAGCGACTGGAAAAAACCGCCAACGCACCTTTGAAAATACCAGGACACCCATTCTAGAGACCTGCACGATGAATTTTACCTACCCGCAGCACCGTCTATCCGACTGAGCAAAACCCAGGAAGACAGACTCACAGGGAAATATCCTACATACCTAGACATTCAAAGAATGCACCATGAAAAGCCTGCGAACCTACAAGCCGCTTACTGACAAGTCTTAAAAAACAGCTGTCATTCCATAACGCCATTCAGACGTTTCTTATATTCAAGCTTCTGTCGTATCAGGGACGATCACAGGAATGAGCCACTCCAGAAAACTTGCCGCGCATTTTGTCGAACTCGCTGCTGCACCCATTACTTCTGGGGACTATGCAGGTGAGGACGTACGCTATTCCCCGGAATATGAAAGCCTGCAAGCGGAACTGGCCAGGGCATCGTCACTGCACGGCAATGGCCTCGTGGATTGGCAGAAGATCCTCGATGTCAGCGAGCAGATTCTCCGCACCCAATCCAAGGATCTGCGCGTTGCGGCCTGGATGACCTGGGCGTTGCAGCAACGCGAATCCTTCGCTGGCTTGCAGGCCGGCATCGCCATGCTTCTGAAGCTTTGCCAGGAGCACTGGAACGAGGTTCATCCGCGCAAGGACAGGACTCGCGCCGCCGCGATCGCCTGGCTGGTTCCACGCCTGGAACCCCTGTTTGCCGAAAACCTGGCCATCAAGGATCAGTTGCCGCTCTTTCGCCAGTTGGCGGGCAACCTGCGAGCTCTGGACGAGTGTCTGACTGAGCGTCTGAGTGGCGATGCCCCGCTGATGCTGCCGCTGTGCCGGCGGCTGGACGAAATGCTCCAGCGCGCCTCCCAGGGGCAACCTGAGCCCGGCTCGGTAGGCGCAGTGGTCGCCCAGGTGAAGCAGGCGGCCAGCAATCTGCTCGCCCCGGTCAGCGTCATCGACAACGAAAAGGACGCGCACAAGGCCTTGCGCACTCAGCAGGACAACGCCCGCCCGCTGTGCAACTGGTGGCTGCGCCAGAAGGCGACGGACCTGCGAGCCCTGCGCCTGAACCGGACGCTGCTCTGGCTGCCCATCGACAGCCTTCCCGAACGCAACGCCGAGCAGACAACCGCCTTGCGCAGCCTGCCTGCGGACAAGCTGCGCTCCTACAGCGAGCGATTTGAACAAGGGCAGTACGCCGACCTGCTGGTCGACCTGGAAACCAGCCTGGCACGCGCCCCGTTCTGGTTCGACGGCCAGCGCCTGGCCTGGGAATGCCTGCAAGCTCTGCGTGCCGATCTGGCAATGCGCGAGGTGGAGATCCAGTTCGCGCTGTTCCTGCAACGACTGCCCGGGGTCATCGACCTGAAATTCTTCGATGGCAATCCCTTCGCCGACCCAAGCACACGCGACTGGATCAGCGCCCACGTCCTGCCTCATATCCAGACGCCAGCGACACCGCGCGAAATCACCACCAGCAGCGATTCCGCGCCCTGGGAGCTGGCACTCGAAGAGTCGCTGTCCATGTTGCGCCACGAAGGGCTCAAGAGCGCCGTCCAGTTTCTCAAGCAGGGGCTGCAGAACTCGCAGGGCGGGCGAGAGCGCTTCTTCTGGCAACTGAGCATGGCGCGCCTCTGCCTGCAGGCGAAGAAGTACGAACTGGCCAGGACCCAACTGGAGTCCCTCGACGAACAATTGCAGGCATCAGCCCTGCATCTCTGGGAACCCGATCTCGCCCTCCAGGTACTGCACCTGCTGCATACCTGCTGCGAGCTGCTGCCGCAGAGCAACAGCGTGCGCGAACGCAAGGACGAGGTCTATCGCAGGCTGTGCCACCTCGATCTCGAAGTGGTGCTCGACTAGGCCTTCGGGCCGCTAAATGCAAAGGAGAAAAGGCCATGGCCAAAGAAGGCTCGGTAGCCCCCAAGGAACGCATCAACATCACCTTCAAGCCCGCTACCGGCAACGCTCAGGAAGAGATCGAGCTGCCCCTGAAGATGCTCGTTCTGGGTGATTTCACCCAGCGCGCCGACGAGCGCAAGGTCGAGGATCGCGCACCTGTCGGCATCGACAAGAACAACTTCGACGAGGTCCTGGCCAAGCAGGAACTGGGGCTGACGCTCAACGTTCCCAACCGCCTGCAGGACGCAGACGGGCAGGAAGAGCTGGGCGTTTCCCTGAAGATCAATTCGATGAAGGACTTCAACCCCGCCAGCCTGGTCGACCAGGTGCCGGAGCTGAAGAAGCTGATGGAGCTGCGTGATGCGCTCGTCGCGCTGAAAGGCCCACTGGGCAACGCCCCGGCTTTCCGCAAAGCCATTGAAAGCGTGCTTGCCGATGACGACTCGCGCGAGCGCGTCCTGGGCGAGCTGGGCCTCAACAACAAGCAGGACGCCTGAGCCAGGAACTGAAAAGGAAGACAACACATGAGCAAACGCGCAGTACAGGAAAGCACCGGGGCCGACGTCGAGTACGGCATTCTCGACCGCATTATCGCCGAGACCAGCCTGACTCCCGATGACGAAGCCTATGGCATTGCCAAGCGTGGCGTATCGGCCTTCATCGAAGAGCTGCTGAAGCCGCAGAACCAGGGCGAGCAGGTCAAGAAGGCACTGGTCGACCGCATGATCGCGGAAATCGACGGCAAGCTCAGCCAGCAGATGGACGAAATTCTCCACCACGCCGAATTCCAGGCCCTGGAATCCTCCTGGCGCGGCCTCAAGCTGCTGATCGATCGCACCAACTTCCGCGAGAACATCAAGGTCGAGATTCTCAACGTCTCCAAGCAGGACCTGCTGGATGACTTCGAGGACTCCCCGGAAGTTGTCCAGTCCGGCCTCTACAAGCACATCTACACGGCCGAGTACGGCCAGTTCGGCGGCCAGCCGGTGGGCGCCATCATCGCCAACTACTTCTTCTCGCCCAGTGCTCCGGACGTGAAGACCATGCAGTACGTGGCCAGCGTTTCCAGCATGTCCCACGCCCCCTTCATCTCCGCCGCCGGCCCGAAATTCTTCGGCCTGGACAGCTTCACCGGCCTGCCCGATCTCAAGGACCTCAAGGACCATTTCGAAGGCCCGCAATTCGCCAAGTGGCAGAGCTTCCGCGAACAGGAAGACTCCCGCTACGTCGGCCTGACCGTACCGCGCTTCCTCCTGCGCAATCCGTACGATCCCGAAGACAACCCGGTGAAGAGCTTCGTCTACAAGGAAAACGTCGCCAACGACCACGAGCACTACCTGTGGGGCAACACCGCGTTCACCTTCGCCTCCAAGCTGACCGACTCGTTCGCCAAGTTCCGCTGGTGCCCGAACATCATCGGCCCGCAGAGCGGCGGCGCAGTGGAAGACCTGCCCCTGCACCACTTCGAGAGCATGGGCGAGATCGAGACCAAGATCCCGACCGAGGTCCTGGTCTCCGATCGCCGCGAGTATGAGCTGGCCGAGGAAGGCTTCATCTCCCTGACCATGCGCAAAGGCAGCGACAACGCTGCCTTCTTCTCCGCCAACTCGGTGCAGAAGCCCAAGTTCTTCGGCATCAGCGAAGAGGGCAAGACCGCGGAGCTGAACTACAAGCTCGGCACCCAGTTGCCCTACCTGTTCATCGTCAACCGCCTGGCCCACTACCTCAAGGTGCTGCAGCGCGAGCAGATCGGCTCGTGGAAGGAGCGCACCGACCTCGAACTGGAACTCAACAAGTGGATTCGCCAGTACGTGGCTGACCAGGAGAACCCCAGCGCCGAAGTACGCGGCCGCCGTCCGCTGCGTGCAGCGCAGGTTCTGGTCAGCGATGTCGAGGGCGAGCCGGGCTGGTACCGCGTGACCCTCAGTGTGCGCCCGCACTTCAAGTACATGGGTGCGGACTTCACGCTGTCGCTGGTCGGCAAGCTCGACAAGGAATGAGCAGGGGCTGAGCGATGAAAGGATACGGCAGTCTGTTCGAGCGCCTGGGCGGCGACGCCGCCGAGCGTTCCGGCTGGAGCCCGGAGGTGGCCGCCATGGCCTCGGTGGCTGCCCATCTGGCCAAGATGCTCAGCACCCGTGCGGGCAGCGTGCAGACGCTGCCCGACTACGGGTTGCCCGACCTGAACGACATGCGCCTGAGCCTGCATGACTCGCTGAATCAGGCACGCACGGCCATCGAGCGCTTCATCGAAGCGTTCGAGCCACGCCTATCCGCAGTTCGCGTTCTATCCCTGCCACGCGGTCACGATCCGCTGAATCTGGCCTTCACCATCGAAGGCATGCTCGAAGTCGAAGGACTCCGCCGCCAGGTCAGTTTCTCCGCCAGCCTGGATGGCAGCGGACAAGTCAAGGTCCAGTAAGGAGCGTCACATGTCTGGAAAACCCGCCGCCCGCCTCACCGACCCGACAGCCTGCCCAGTGCCCGGCCACGGCATCAACCCGATTGCCGTCGGCTCGCCCAACGTGCTGTTTGACGGCCTGCCCGCCGCACGCCAGGGCGACCCGTCCGCCTGCGGCGGCGCCATGGTCGGCAACGTGATTTCCAACGTGCTGATCAATGGCATGCCGGCGGCCACGGTGGGGACCATCGGCAGCCATGGGAACGTGGTGGTGAGTGGATCGGGGACGGTGGTGATCGGAACGTCGCATTCGCCAGCGGCGTTCAGCGGCATTTCCCCTCTTGCGATAGCGGCGGCTGCGACGCTCGCAGACGCACTGATCCCCGCGGCCAAGGCTGCCCAGGGCAAGGAAGAAAGCCTGGATTACAGGATCAGACTCAAGCGCGGTGGCAATCGGGTACTCACCCCTCTGGCGATTCTCGACTTCGATGAAATCGACTCGGGGGGCACCAGGAATCAGGAGGGCATCGACTTCGTCATCATCAATCGTGCGGAAGCTGCTGACACGCTGACGCTCGAAGTGCTGGACGGCACCTCGCTGCTCTACTCCGAGCAGAATACTGCAGCAATGCTCCCCCAAGGCGAACATCCGTGGCAGTGGGACGGCTACAGCTCCGCCGGCGTGCTGGACACGAAGATCCTGAAGAGCCAGTCCCTGGTTATTCGGCTGACCGCGACGAAGAGCGGTCAGCAGCAGATCGACGAACTCAAGCTCAGTAACAAGGCAGAGCAAGCTGACTGGGTCGATTCACGTTTCGACCGCAACTCATCGAAGGCAGAGGTTACTGTCCGGCCTGGCTTTTCCGACGGCGGCGCCAAGGGTAGCCATCCGAAGCTGAGCGCAAAATCGTTCGAAGAACTCAAGGCAATGGCCAAGCTAGGTATCGAGCGCTACTGGTCCAGAAACAACCAGCGTGGCAATGGTGTGGACCTTCCGGTGACGACCGCTTGCGGCTCCGTCGAGATATCAGTGGTCGCCGAAGTGAATGCCAAGCCATCCGCCAAGGACTTTCCGCTGATTGAACTACTGCATGCGGACTTCGGACGCTCCACCAGCTTTGCGATGTTCAAGAAGATCTATCACAACGTCGGCTACTGGACGGCGCTGGGATGGCCGGCAACTTACGCTGATGAGGATTTCATTCATACCAGCGCCCATGAATTCGGCCACCTGGTACTCAACGAGTATGGCGATGGCGGCCTGATTCCCAACTACTCCTGGAGCCACAAGAGCAGTTCGACCGTTCTTACGCAGTCTCCGCTGAAAAACCATCCTCTCCCCCCAGCGGGGGAAATCGATCTTATGCACTACCACTCCAACTCCCCGAACAACTGGACCGACTTCTGGGCCCGGTCCATCGCCTCTGAGCAGGACGTCAAAGGCCTCATCTGGCTGAGCAGGGTGCAATTCAATGACTAGGTTCCTGCCACTGATTTTCCTGGTCGTCCTCACGGGCTGCACAGCTCAATCCCGGTACGGCTTCGTAGTGGACTGGCAGAACGTCTGCAGTTACCCGGTCGAAGTGTCGGCCCAGGCATTTACAAACGCCGACGGCGATACACAACGCAAGCAGAGTCTGCGTATTGGCGAAAGCACCCAGGTGCTGTCGATCGTCTCGCTCAATCAAGACCTCACCAACAGCATTCCAGATGACTACTCGTTGGACCTCGCGGGCAATGGACGCACGCTGCACCTGGACAAGTCAGGGCTGCTCGAGTCCCTGAAACGACTACCCCCCAGACAGCAGGGTAATGCCATCCAGCGCTGGGCACTGAACGACGGCTCCGTCTGCCCATAAAGACAAAGTTCTGAAGCACCAATCCCGAAGGCAAGACCAGCCTCCGGAACTGGCGGGAAGCCAGGCGCGCAAATCGCCCCGAGCGGCCTTGCGGCGCGCCAGCAAGGATGAGTACCCAACATGTCATTCAACCACTACTACCAGAGCGAGCTCACCGCCCTGCGCCAACTGGGACGCCGCTTTTCAGAGCGCAGCCCGGCGCTGGCGCCGTTCCTCGCCCAGGCGGGGCGCGACCCGGATGTCGAACGCCTGCTCGAAGGCTTCGCTTTCCTCACCGGGCGCTTACGGCAGAAGCTCGATGATGAGCTGCCCGAGCTGACCCACTCGCTGATGCACCTGCTGTGGCCGAACTACATGCGGCCGCTGCCGGCATTCAGCATTCTGCAGTTCGACCCACAGGCCAGCGCCGGTCCGGCCCTGCAGGTACCGCGCGACACACCGGTGGAAAGCAAGCCGGTCGAGGAGATCAGCTGTCGCTTCCGCACCTGCTTCCCCACCGAGGTCACTGCGCTGCAAACAGCCGGCGTGAACTATTCGGTCAAGGGTGAAGGCGCCATCCTCAGCCTGCGCCTGGAGATGAGCTGCCCCGGCCACCTGGGTGAGCTGGACCTCAAGCGTCTGCGTCTGCACCTGGCCGGCGAGCGCTACATCAGCCAGATGCTCTATCTGTGCCTGCTGAACAACCTCGACCATATCGAACTGGTACCGCTCAACGAGCAGCAGCAACCTCTGCTCGATGCCTACGATCGTCCGCTGAGCTTCCGCCTGCCCGGCGATCGCGTGCAGCCGGTGGGTTTCGCCGAAGACGAGGCGATGATCCCCTACCCGCTCAACACCTTCCGCGGCTATCGCTTCCTGCAGGAGTATTTCGCGTTCCAGGACAAGTTCCTGTTCGTCGACCTGCTCGGCCTGGATCGGTTGAACGCGTTGAGCGAGGCGCAGTTCAAGGAAACCCGCGCCCTGGAAATCCGCTTCGATATCCATCGCAGCGGCATCCAGCGCCTGCGTCCGACGCTGGACAACCTGAAGTTGCACTGCACTCCCATCGTCAATCTGTTCAAGCACGATGCGCTGCCCATTCGCCTGGACGGCAAGCAGGATGAATACCTGTTGCTGCCGGCCGAGCTGGATGCCCAGCACTGCGGCGTGTTCGCCGTGGACAACGTCACCGGCTGGAGTCCCGGCGGCACCGGGCACCAGGACTACGTGCTTTTCGAATCCTTCGAGCACGACGCCAGCTTCGACGTGCCCTCAGCCCGGCCGCACTACAGCGTGCGCCAGCGCACTTCGCTGCTGCACGAGGGGCTGGATACCTACCTGAGCTTCGGCATCCGCGACCAGGAGTCCCACGAGACGCTCTCCATCGAGCTCACCTGTACCAACCAGAACCTGCCACGCCGGCTGAAGCTGGGCGACATCTGCCTGCCCAGCGACGAAACGCCGGACTCGCTGCGCTTTCGCAACATCACGCCGGTCACGCCCAGCTACGCACCGCCGCTCAACCGCGACTTCCTGTGGAAGCTAATCAGCAACATGTCGCTGAACTACCTGTCGCTGGCCAACGTCGAGGCACTCAAGGTGATCCTCGAAACCTACGACCTGCCGCGCTACTACGACCAGCACGCCGAGAAGGTCAGCAAGCGACTGCTCGGCGGCCTCAGGTCGATCAACCACCAGCATGTCGACCGCCTGCATCGTGGCTTGCCGGTGCGCGGGTTGCGCAGCGAGCTGACGGTGGACCCCGAGGGCTACATCTGCGACGGCGACCTGTTCGTCTTCGCCTCGGTCCTCAATGAGTTTTTCGCGCTCTACGCCAGCCTCAACTCGTACCACGAGCTGAGGGTCAAAAGCACACAGGGAGAGGTGTACCAATGGACGCCGCGTATGGGACAGCAACCCCTGCTCTGAGCCGGCTGCGCCGGAACATCCGCGAGTACTCGCTGTTCCAGGCGGTGCAACTGGTCATCGAACGTCTGCGCGACACTGACTCCCAGGAAGACGAAGAAGCGCTCTACGACCGTCTCGAATTCCAGGCGAACCCGAGCCTCGGCTTCCCGGGCAGCGACATCCAGAGCGTGCAGTTCTTCGAGGAGAACGGCGTCAAGCGCGCGCGCCTGCGCATCAACCTGGTCAGCCTGTTCGGCTCCGGTTCGCCGCTGCCCGCCTTCTATGGCGAGCAGGCCTTGGGCGACAGCGAAGACGGCAACCCGACGCGGGACTTCCTCGACCTCTTCCACCACCGGCTGCAACGCCTGCTCCTGCCGATCTGGCAGAAGTACCGTTATCACGCACGCTTCCAGGGTGGCGCCATCGACGCCCTGTCACACCGACTGTTTGCCCTCATCGGCCTTGGCGGCAACGAACTGCGCCAGGCCCAGGAACTGAACTGGAAGCGCCTGCTGCCCTACCTGGGCCTGCTCAGCCTGCGCGCCCACTCGGCGGCGCTGATCGAAGCCGTACTGCGTTACTACTTCAAGCACGCCGACCTGTTCATCGAGCAGTGCCTGGAGCGCCAGGTGGAAATCCTGAACGAACAGCGCAACCGCCTGGGCCTGGCCAACAGCCGGCTCGGCGAAGACCTGGTGCTGGGCGAGTACGTGCGCGACAGCAGCGGCAAGTTCCGCGTGCATATCCGCGAACTCGACTGGGAACGCTTTCACGAATTTCTGCCCATCGGCACCGGCTACCAGCCGCTCTGCGCGCTGGTGCGCTTCACCCTGCGCGATCCGCTGGACTACGACCTGCGCCTGGAGCTGCGCCATGACGCCATCCGCGAACTGCGCATTGGCGCCGACAACCCCTGCCGCCTTGGCTGGACCAGTTGGCTCGGTCGCGAGTACGCCGACGGCATCGTCACCCTTGGCAGCCGAATTCATTAAGGAACGATGAATCCATGATCAACCTTGACCTGCAACAACTCGTCCAGGCGCTGGACGCCGAAACCCGCCGCGACCTGGAAGGCGCTGCCGAACGCTGCGTTGCCCGTGGCGGCAGCAGGATTCTCGTCGAGGACCTCCTGCTGGCTCTTCTGGAACGCCCGCAGGGTCTGCTGCAGCGAGCACTGCAGGATGCCGGCATCGACGCTGGAGAACTGGCCGCCGCACTTCAGCCGAACGCCGAGAACAGCGCCTCACGCAACCCGGTGTTCGCCGCTGAACTCATGCAGTGGCTGCAGGACGCTCTGCTGGTTGCCAACCTGGAACTGCGCGAGAGCCAGATCGACCAGGCCGCGTTGATCCTCGCCCTGCTGCGCAATCCTCTGCGCTATGCAGGCAGTCACTACCAGCCGCTGCTGGCGCGCCTGAACGCGGACCGCCTGCGCGACTTCGCCTTGTCGCAGAAGCCCGAAGAGGGTGCCACGCCGGTTTCCGGCAAAGGCGAATCGCTGCTCGAACGCTTCACTCACAACCTCACCCGCCAGGCCCGCGAGGGCAAGCTCGACCCGGTACTCTGCCGCGACAGTGCGATCCGCCAGATGATCGACATCCTCGCTCGACGCCGGAAGAACAATCCGATCGTGGTCGGCGAAGCCGGCGTCGGCAAGACCGCCGTGGTCGAAGGACTGGCTTCGCGCATCGCCGCCGGTGAGGTGCCGCACGCACTGCAGGGCGTCGAGCTGTTGTCGCTGGATATGGGCCTGCTGCAGGCCGGCGCCAGCGTCAAAGGAGAGTTCGAACGCCGCCTCAAGGGCGTGATCGACGAAGTGAAGGCCTCGGCCAAGCCGATCATCCTGTTCATCGACGAGGCCCACACGCTGATCGGCGCCGGCGCCCAGGCCGGCGGTTCGGATGCGGCCAACCTGCTCAAGCCCGCACTCGCGCGTGGCGAGCTGTGCACCATCGCCGCCACCACCTGGGCGGAGTACAAGAAGTACTTCGAGAAGGACCCGGCGCTGGCCCGGCGCTTCCAGCCGGTGCAGCTGCATGAGCCCACGGTCAGCGAAGCGGTGACCATCCTGCGCGGCCTGGCGAAGGTCTACGAGGCCAGCCACGGCATCTATCTGCGTGACGATGCGGTGGTGGCCGCCGCCGAACTCTCCGCCCGTTACCTGGCTGGTCGCCAGTTGCCGGACAAGGCTGTCGACGTGCTCGACACCGCCTGCGCCCGAGTGCGTATCAGTCTGGCCGCCGCGCCGGAAAGCCTGGAGCGGCTGCGCGGCGAGCTGGCCGAGGGCGAGCGCCAGCGCCAGGCGCTGCGGCGCGACCAGGAGGCCGGGTTGAACATTGACCAGGACGCTCTGCTGGCCCTGGAGGCCCGGCTGGAAGAGGCCCGCGCCCAGGAAGCCGCGCTGCAGCAACGCTGGCAGCAGCAACGCGATCTCGCCAGTGAACTGCTCGACCTGCGCCAGCAACTGGCCGCCGCCCGCGCCGACGTGGAGCGCCAGGAAGAAAGCGCCGACCTCGAACAGCGTCTGCATGACGTCCATGCCTCGCTGCGCGACGCGCAGGAGCAGGAGCGCCTGGTCAGCTTCGAAGTCTGCCCGCGACTGGTTGCCGAAGTGATCAGCCACTGGACCGGCGTCCCGCTGTCGCAACTGGCCCGCGAGCACAACGCCAAGGTCGCCAGCTTCGCCGCCGATCTACGCCAGCGCGTACGTGGCCAGGAGCAGGCCGTGCAGGCGCTGGACCGCGCCATGCGCGCCACCGCCGCCGGCCTGAACAAACCCGATGCGCCGGTGGGGGTGTTCCTGCTGGTCGGCCCCAGCGGCGTCGGCAAGACCGAAACCGCACTCGCCCTGGCCGACCTGCTGTATGGCGGCGAGCGCTTCCTCACCACCATCAACATGTCCGAGTTCCAGGAGAAGCACACCGTCTCACGCCTGATTGGCGCCCCGCCGGGCTACGTCGGCTACGGCGAGGGCGGCATGCTCACCGAGGCCGTCCGGCAGAAGCCCTACTCGGTCGTGCTACTCGACGAGGTGGAGAAAGCCGATCCGGACGTGCTCAACCTCTTCTACCAGATCTTCGACAAGGGGATCGCCAACGACGGTGAAGGCCGCGAGATCGACTTCCGCAACACGCTGATCCTGATGACCTCCAACCTCGCCAGCGAGCGCATCGCCACGCTCTGTGCCGAAGGCCATCGCCCGCCCGCCGCAGAGCTGGAAGAGGCCATTCGCC
Source organism: Pseudomonas nitroreducens (assembly GCF_014204515.1). GTDB lineage: Bacteria > Pseudomonadota > Gammaproteobacteria > Pseudomonadales > Pseudomonadaceae > Pseudomonas > Pseudomonas nitritireducens_A. The sequence continues at coordinate 20,139 of NZ_JACHLI010000033.1, forward strand.
CGGCACTCAGCCGGCACTTCAAGCCCGCCCTGCTGGCTCGCATGCGCGTAGTGCCCTACTACCCGGTCAGTGGCGACGTACTGCGCGAACTGGTGCAGCTCAAGCTCGACCGACTCCGCGAGCGCCTGCAGCGCCGCCAGCTCGACTTCAGCCACTGCCAGGCACTGGTCGATCACCTGGCTGAGCGCTGCACCCAGAGCGAGAGCGGCGCGCGGCTGATCGACCAACTGATGGATGCCCACCTGCTGCCGCAGATCGCCGACCGCCTGCTCGACGCCATGGCCGCTGGCGTCACCCTGCGCCAGGTGCACGCGACGCTGGACGGCGATGGCCGTCCGGTCTGTGAGTTCAGCTGAGGTGGGCGATATGTTCCTGCGCATCCCACAACCCCTGAACTACGCCGAGGCCCTGCTCGATCAGTACGCCAGCCTCGCGCGCGCGGCCGACGCCGGCAGCCTGCTCGGCCAGTTCGTCCGCGCCGCCGGCGAGTTGGCGGGCTGCGAGCTGGTCCAGCTGTATCTGCTGGATGCCGGCCACAGCACGCTCGGCCTGAATGCCGAGTGCCTCGACGGCCTCCTGCAACCGCGCGAAGCCGCCAGCCTGCCCGCCGACTACAAGGACGAGCAACTGCTGCAGTACAGCCTGTGCCAGAACCGCGTACTGAGCCTGGCCGAGCTCAATGACAGCCTGCACGACACCAGCTTCCTGCCGGCCTGCAACACCCCCTGGCGAGCTCTGCTGTGCCTGCCGCTGCTCGACTCGCGGCAGGCAGTCCAGGGCCTGCTGCTGTGCGCCAGGCATGCCCCCGGCGACCTCGCCGGCTTCGCCCGCTCCCTCGGCCAGCTCGGCACCTTCGTCCACGCCCAGCTGCAATTGCTCCTGCGACTGCGCTATCCGCAGCGCGATAGCCAACCCGCGGCGCCAGCCCCCTGCGCCAGCGGCTACGGGATGATCGGCAACAGCCCGGCGATGCGCCGCACCTACCAGTTGATCGGCAAGGTCCTGCACAGCCCCTACACCGTCCTGCTCACCGGCGAGACCGGCACCGGCAAGGAACTGGTCGCCCGCGCCATCCATGACTGCGGCACACGCCGCACCGCCAGCTTCGTCGTGCAGAACTGCTCGGCGCTGCCCGAGCACCTGCTGGAAAGCGAGCTGTTCGGCTATCGCAAGGGGGCTTTCACCGGCGCAGATCGCGACCGCCACGGCCTGTTCGATGCGGCGCACGGTGGCACCCTGTTCCTCGACGAAATCGGTGACATGCCGCTGATCCTGCAAGCCAAGCTGTTGCGCGTCCTGCAGGAAGGCGAAATCCGCCCGCTGGGCAGCAACGACACCCATCGCATCGACGTGCGTATCGTCGCCGCAACCCACCGCGACCTGGAGTCCATGGTCAGCAGCGGCGCCTTCCGCGAAGACCTCTATTACCGACTGACGCAGTTCCCCATCGAGCTGCCGCCACTGCGCCAGCGTGGCGAAGACATCCTCGAACTGGCGCGCCACTTTGCCGACAAGGCCTGCTCCTTCCTCCAGCGCGCTCCCTGCAGCTGGTCCAGCGCCGCCCTCGATCGGCTCGCCAAGTACGGCTTTCCCGGCAACGTCCGCGAGCTCAAGGGCATGGTCGAGCGCGCGGTGCTCCTGTGCGAGACGGGCGAGCTGCTGCCCTCCCATTTCAACCTGCGTGACAAGCCCGTGGAGAACGGCAACACCTCGAACCTGCGCGAGCGCCTGGAGCAGGTCGAGCGCTCGATACTGCTCGAATGCCTGCGCAGGAACGGCGGCAATCGCACCCTGGTCGCCCACGAACTGGGGCTGCCGCGGCGCACCCTGCTGTACCGCCTGGGGCGCCTGCACATCCACACCCACGAGGCCTGAGCGAGCCGTCCATGAACCCACCTCAAGTCCACATCGATCACATCCCCATGGAGGTCGTCTGATGCCCCCACTTCGCTGGCGTGCCGTCCTGCTCGCCCTCGCCACCTCGCTCGCCCTCGGCGCTTGCAGCGGCAACTACAAGTTCAACGACAAGGACTACCGCCCGCTGGGCGAGCCACAGACGGTCAACCGTCGCAACTGAACCAGGAGCACAGAACCATGGAACTGGTATTCGAAATGGTGAGCGCCCAGCAGTTCGTGCCCGGCCTGCTGACCAGCAAGACCTTCAAGGAGGCCGGCGGCATGATCGGCCGTGCCGAGGATTGCGACTGGGTTATCCCCGACGCCCGCCGCCACCTGTCCAACCATCATGCCCAGGTCAGCTTTCGCGACGGCGGGTTCTACCTGACCGATGGCAGCAGCAACGGCGTTCAGCTCAAGGCCAACGGAGCGCGCCTGCAGAAGGGCGTGCCACAACGCATCGAGCATGGTGCGGTGTACTGCCTGGGCGACTTCGAGATCCGCGCGCGCCTGGTGCAGGACCCGGCCATCTTCGGTGAGGAAATCGGCCGACCACGCCCCGCCGGCAGCATCATTCCCGACGACGCCTTCCTCGCTCTCGACCCGCTGGCAGCCATCGACCAGCAGGAGCGCATCTACGCCGAGAGCGAAGACTACGCAATGCTTGGCGCAGGCCACACCGACACCCGCTACCAGGCCGACTACGCGCCGATCGACATGGAGAGCCTGCCGCTGCCGCAACTGGTAGAGCCGCCGCAGGAGATCCGCCCCGCTCCGCCAGCCGAGGTGGAGCGCCAACCGGAAGGCTTCTGGCAGCGCTTCGGCGAACAACTGGGCGTGAGCTTCGAAGGTCTGGATCAGGATGCCCGCGAGGCCCTGGCAATCCAGGCGGCGCGACTGCTGCGCCAGTGTGTGGGCGGCATCCAGCAGAGCCTGCGGACCCGTACCGAGCTGAAGAACGAACTGCGCCTGGCGCTGACCACCGTGCAGGGCCACGGCGGCAACCCGCTCAAATCCAGCGCAGACAGCCGCGAAGCGCTGAACGCCCTGCTCCTGGGCGCACGGCCCGGCCAGGCGAGCGCCGAGCAGTCGGTCTACCGCGCCTTTTGCGACCTCCAGGCACACCAGGTAGCGCTGCTCAGCGCCAGCCGCGCCGCGGTGCGCGGCACGCTTGAGCATTTCGCCCCCGAGCAACTGGCGCTGCGCTTCGAGCGCGACGGGCAGGTATCCCGCCTCGCTGGCGCGGGTGGCCGCTGGCGTGCCTACGGGCGCTACCACCAGTCCCTGCGCCAGGACGACGAATGGGGCGAACGCCTGATCGCCCGTGATTTTGCCCGTGCCTATGAGGAACAGGTCCGCCTGATCGCCACCCTCAACAGCGAATCCCAAGGATGAACCGCATGCCCGCTCTCAGATCCATCGCCCTGCTCGCCCTGGTCGTGCTGACCAGCGCCTGCTCGGCGCTCTCGCCCTACTCGAAGATCACCAAGCTGGAGCTGTCCCTGAGCGCCAGCGACCAGTTGAACCCGGACCTCGACGGCCGCCCCTCGCCCATCGTGGTGCGCCTGATCGAACTGAAGAGTCCGGTGGCCTTCGAGAACGCCGACTTCTTCAGTCTCTACGACCGCTCGCGTGAAGCCCTGGCACCCGACCTTGTCGCCAGCGAGGAGATCGAGATGCGTCCCGGTGAAACCCGCGAGCTCAAGCTCACGGTGAACGACGGCAGCCGCTATGTCGGCGTGCTGGCCGCCTACCGCGACCTGCCGGAGACCCGCTGGCGCTACGTGGTGACCCTGGCCCCCGTGCAGCTCAATCGCGCCGACCTGCGCCTGGACCAGACCGGCATCCAGGCGCTCGCCGACGCCAGCCAGGCGAAGGGGAACTGAGATGGTCGCGCAAAAAGTCATCTGGCGCGAAGGCATGCTCCTGCGCCCGCAGCATTTCCAGCAGAGCGACCGCTACTACGACCACCAGCTCAAGGCCCGCACCCGTCTGCTCGGCCGTTACGCCTGGGGCTTCTTCGAGCTGGAGATCGACAGCCAATTCCTCGCCACCGGCAAGCTGGTGCTCAGCCGCGCTTCAGGCGTGCTGCCCGATGGCACCCTGTTCGACCTCGCCAGCCACGACGAACCACTGGCCCTGGACATCCCGCCGAACACCAGCAACACGCCGATCTACCTGGCGCTGCCGCTGGTCACCGGCAACCACGTCGAAGCCCGCCGCAGCGAGCAGATCGACGTGCTGGCGCGCTACACCACCCGCGACCTGGAAGTGGCCGACTCCAACGCCGGCGACAGCACCAGCAGCCAGGTCACCTGCGGCCGAGCCGACTTCCGCCTGTTGCTCGGCGAGCAACGCAACGATCAGGCCTACGTGCGCCTGAAGGTCTGCGACGTGCTCGACACCTCACCGGACGGTCGCATCACGCTCGACCCCGACTTCATCCCCAGCCACCTGCACTTCCACGAGAGCGGCTACCTGCTGTCGTGTCTCAAGGAAGTGGTCAGCATGCTCGGCCACCGCGGCGACACCCTGGCCGAACGCATCCGCTCCACCGGCAAGGTCGGCGGCGCCGAGGTCGGCGACTTCATGATGCTGCAGTTGATCAACCGGACCGAGCTGGTGCTGCGCCACAACCTGGATCTGGAGCAGGTGCATCCCGAAGAGGTGTACTGCACGCTGCTGGCGATGCTGGGCGACCTCGCCACCTTCTCCAGCGAAACCAAGCGCCCGCGACTGGACGGCCGCTACCAGCACAGCGACCAGGGCGCCAGCTTCCGCAGGCTGATGGAAGCCATCCGCCAGGTGCTGTCGATGGTGCTCGAACAGCACGCCATCGAACTGGTCCTGCAGCAGCGCCAGTACGGCATCCTGGTTTCGCCGCTGCACGACCACAAGCTGCTCGCCAGCTCCTCCTTCGTACTCGCCGCCAGCGCCCAGTGCGAAGCGGAGGAATTGCGCCAGCGCCTGCCGGCGCACCTCAAGGCCGGCCCGGTGGAGCGCATCCGCCAGCTGGTCAACCTGCACCTTCCGGGTATCCGCGTGAAGCCATTGCCAGTGGCGCCGCGACAGATCCCGTTCCACGCCAACAAGACCTACTTCATCCTCGAGCTCAACCCGGAAGAGCAGGCGCAGCTGGAGCGATCCGGCGGTTTCGCCTTCCATGTGTCCGGCGAATTCTCCGGGCTCGAACTGAAGTTCTGGGCCATCAGGAACTGAGCGCATGATCAAGGAAATGGATTACCCGCAGGACGACAAGACCGTGCTGGTCGGCCGCGAGGGCGAGGACCACTCGAGCAGCCCGCTGACCGACTTCGCCGAGCCGCCGCGCTTCGAGCAACTGGAAGCACGGATGATCTACGCCGCGCGGCTGCGCCCGGAAGAGACCTTCAACATCAGTCTCAACCCGCTGGTGGCCGCCGCCGCCGAGCTGCTCTCGGACGTGGTGCGGATCAAGCACTCCAGTGCCGGCGAAGACCTGCGCACGCTCAATGACAAGCTGAGCGCCGGCATCCGGCAATTCGAAATGCGCGCCCTGCACGAGGGCGCCGAGAACAGCCAGGTGATGGCCGCCCGCTACGTGCTCTGCACCGTGCTCGACGAAGCAGTGGTGACCACCGACTGGGGCAACGAAAGCGAGTGGTCGCAGATGAGCCTGCTCAGCAGCTTCCACAACGAGACCTTCGGCGGCGAGAAGTTCTTCCAACTGCTGGAGCGCCTGTCGCGCAACCCGGTCAAGCACCTGCCGATGCTGGAGCTGATGTACCTGTGCCTGGCCCTGGGGTTCGAAGGCAAGTACCGCGTGCTGCCGCGCGGCATGCTCGAACTCGAAGCGGTGCGCGACAGCCTCTACCGCCAGATCCGCCAGTTGCGCGGCGACGTGCCCCGTGAGCTGTCACCACAGTGGGAAGGCCTGCGTGACTCGCGCCAGCGCCTGGTACGCATCGTGCCCTGGTGGCTGGTAGCGCTATTCACCCTGGTCTGCCTGGTGGTGATGTACACGGGATTTGCCTGGGTACTCGACGACCAGCGCGAGAGCGTTCTGCAACCCTATCAGCAACTCGACCCGGCTCCGGTCGAGCCCAAGTCGTAACACAGGGAAAGTGTGATGAAGAACTTCTTCAAGAAAGTCGGTGCCTTCCTGCGCCGGACCTGGGTCTGGAGCCTGCTGCTGGTGCTCCTGCTGGCGCTGCTGGTCTGGTTCACCGGGCCGCTGCTGGCGGTGAACGAACACAAGTTCTGGGAAGAGGCCAGCGCCCGCCTGCTGACCATCGCGGTGCTGTTCCTCGCCTGGGGCCTGTTCATGGTCTTCGCCAGTTGGCGCGCCATGCGCCGCAAGAAGGCCGAGGAAGAAAGCGAGGACGGCCAGGAACGCCTGCGCTGCCAGGAACTGATCAGCGACGAGCAGCATGAACTGCGCTCGCGCTTCCAGGACGCCCTGCGCATCCTCAAGACCTCCAGCCTCTACCGCGGTCGCAGCGAGCGCTGGCGCAACGAGCTGCCCTGGTACCTGATGCTCGGCCCGCAGGGCAGTGGCAAGACCAGCCTGCTGGACTTCTCCGGGCTGGAGTTTCCGATCAACCGGATCGAGCGCAAGCTGACCCGCGACACCAGCGGCACCCGTTACTGCGACTGGTACTTCGCCGAACACGGCGTGCTGGTCGACGCCACCGGCCGCTACCTGAGCCAGGGCGACGCGGAGGTCGACGCCAGTGGCTGGAACACCCTGCTCAACCTGCTGCGCAAACGCCGCCGCGCCCGCCCGCTCAACGGCGTGGTCGTCAACGTTCCGGTGGACCTGCTGCAGGCCGGCGACGAACAGGCGCTGGAGACACTCGGCCGGCAGATTCGCGCACGCCTGCAGGACGTGCACCGCAACCTGCACGTCGACCTCCCCGTTTACCTGGTGCTGAGCAAGGCCGACAAACTGCAGGGCTTCGACGAATTCTTCGACCAGCTGTCCCGCGAGGAAAGCGACCAGGTGCTGGGCGTCAGCTTCCGCAAGGAGCAGAACGGCACGGACGTCAGCGTCCTGCGCCAGGAGTTCGAGGAACTCCTGCGTCGTCTCAACAGCCAGGTCATCCTGCGCATGCACCAGGAGCGCAACACCCAGCGCCGCGGCCGCATCCTCGACTTCCCGCATCAGTTGGCGCAGATCGGCGACCGCCTGAGCCTGCTGGTGGAGTTCGCCTTCACCGGCAACCGCTACCAGCGCGCCAGCCAGCTTCGCGGCTTCTACCTCACCAGCGCGCCGCACCTGGCCCAACAGATGGACGCAGACACCGCCGCCATCGGCGCCAACCTGGGCATGGCCAGCGTCAAGCTGCCGACCCTGCGCGAAGGGCGTCCACGCTTCATCCATCACCTGTTCAGCCGGGTGATCTTCCCCGAGTCCGAACTGGCCGGCCTGGACAAGCGCGAAACCGCGCGCATCCACTGGGGGCAGCGCGCGGTCTACGCCGCCTCGCTGGCGCTGCTCGCCGTGTTCGGCCTGGTCTGGTCCAGTGGCTTCTCCGCCAACAACGGCCGCCTGGATCAGGTTCGCGACCTCGGTCAGAAGCTCGCCCGCGAGCATGCCGCGCTCACCCCGCAGGATGACGCCAGGGCGACGCTCAAGGCACTCGACACCAGCTACGCGGCCAGCCAGGTGTTCCCTGCCAAAGGCGACGTCGCCTTCAATGAGCGCGCCGGCCTCTACCAGGGTGAGGACAGCACTCCGGCCCTCACTGCCGCTTACCAGCGGGAGCTGCGGGAACAACTCCTGCCGCGCGTGGCGCGCACCCTCGAAGGGCAGATCCGCGCCAACCTGAACGACCGCGAGCGCCTGCTCGGCAGCCTGCGCGCCTACCTCATGCTGAACCTGCCCGAGCGCCGCGATGCCGGCTTCCTGAAGGGCTGGATCGGCGCAGACTGGTCGATGCGCTACAGCGGTGACGCGGTGGTGCAGAACGGCCTGGGTACCCACTTCGCACGCCTGCTCGAACAGCCCTTCGTCTATCCGCTCAACGAGCCGCTGGTAGCCCAGGCCCGCCAGGTGCTGCGCAGCGAGTCGCTCGCCAACGTGGTCTACCGCGTCCTGCGCGAACAGGCACGCAGCCTGCCCGAGTACCGCCTCGACCAGCACCTGGGGCCGCAGGGTTCGCTGTTCTCCGGCACCGACTATGCGATCCCCGGCTTCTACACCCTGCGCGGCTACCAGCAATACTTCGTCGCACAAGGCGCGCCGATGGTCCGCGAAATCCTGCGCGACAACTGGGTACTGGGCGAAGGCAACAGCCTCAGCGTGCAGGACCTCAGCCGTCTGATGGTGGAACTGCAGCAGCTGTATTTCCGCGACTACGCCAACCTGTGGAGCGAGGCGGTCAATCGCGTCCAGTTGCAGCCGATCCGCGAGTTCGACCAGGGCGCGGACCAGGTAGCCGGCCTGACCGCCGCCAACTCGCCGCTGTTGCAACTGCTCGTGGAGGTTCGCGAAAACACCCGCATCCCGGGCATCGCCGAAAGCACCGAAGCGGCCGGCGATCTGGCCGGAGCCGCTGCGGATGCCGCCGGCGGCAAGATCGGCAAGGTCGGCCAGGTCGCGGCAGCCGCCGCCGAACAAGCCCAGGATGCCCTCGCCAAGAGCCTCCCGGATACCGCCCGGCAGGCCTTGCAGCGCCGCTTCGAACCGCTGCACCGCCTGCTCGACGACAACGGCGGCCCGGCGGCCGACCTCGCCCCGGTGATGCAGGCGCTCAACGGCCTGCAGCTGCAACTGAGCAGCCTGGCCCGCGCCAGCCAGCCGGAACAGGTCGCCTTCGAACTGGCGCGCGGTCGCATGGGCGGTCAGGTCGACGCCCTGGCCACCCTGCGCAGCGCCGCGGTCCGCCTGCCACAGCCGGTGAGCGGCTGGTTCAACCTGCTGGCCGAGGACAGCTGGAGACTGGTACTGGGTGACGCCTACCGCTACCTGAACCAGCGCTACCAGGCCGAGCTGTACAGCTTCTACTTCAAGGCCATCAACCAGCGCTACCCGTTCAACGCCAAGAGCAACAGCGACGTCGCCATCGCTGACTTCCGCGAGTTCTTCAAGACCCAGGGCATCGCCGATCGCTTCTTCGACAGCTACCTGAAACCCTTCGTCAGCGGCGATCCGGGCAACTACCGCCTGCGCAGCGTCGATGGCCACAGCCTGCCGATGTCGCGCACCTTCCTCGAACAGATGGGCTACGCCCAGGCAATTCGCCGCAGCTTCTTCGCCGACAACCCGGCCGAGCCGCAGGTGCAGTTCAAGCTGGAGCCCTACTCCATCGACTCCAGCCTGAGCCGCGCCGACTTCCGCTTCGGCGACCAGTTGCTGGAATACCGCCATGGTCCGATCGTGCCGGTCGCCTTCCGCTGGCCGACCGACGCAGACGACGGCCGCACCAGCCTGATCCTGGAAGAACTGGGCGGCCGCCGTGTCAGCCTGGAGAAAAACACCGGCCCCTGGTCGCTGTTCCGCCTCTTCGACCAGATGCAGAGCGAGTACCTGCGCGGGCGTGACGTGCTGATGCTCAAGGCCGACCTCGGCGGACTGCGTGCCAACTACCTGGTGCTGGCACAGCGTTCGCCGAACCCGTTCGACCTCGGCAACCTGCGCAGCTTCCGGCTGCCGGTCTCGCTCTGATGCAAGTCGCACTGCGTTGGAGCAGCACGGCGCGCACGGACACCGGCAAGGTCCGTGCGCGCAACGAAGATGCCTTCCTCGACCACCCGGAGCATGGGCTCTGGGTGGTGGCCGATGGCATGGGCGGGCACTCGCGAGGCGATCGGGCGAGCCGCATGATCGTCGAAGCGCTGGCGCAGATCACGCACTACGCGGACCTCGACACCCGCACACAGCAGATTCGCCAGCAGCTGCACTGGCTCAATCGGCGCTTCGTGATGGAAATGACCCAGACCGCCGACCAGCCCCCGCAAGTCATGGGCAGCACCGTCGTCGCGCTGCTGCTCGACGACAAGCGGGCCACCTGCATCTGGGCCGGCGACAGCCGCTGCTACCTGTGGCGCGACCATCGTCTCTACCAGCTCACCCGCGACCACTCCCTGCAACAGCAATTGATGGACGAACAGGGCATGGACGCCGAGCAGGCCCGGCGCCATCCCTCCGCCCACGCACTGACCTGCGCCGTCGGCGTCGGCGACAAGTTCTCCCTCGACACCCTGGAGCTGAACATCCACCCCGGCGACACCTTCCTGCTCTGCAGCGATGGCCTCTACAACAGCCACAGCGAGCAGACTCTCGGCAACGCCCTGAGCCAGGGCTCCATCCAGGGGGCGCTCGACCAACTGATCGACCTCGCCCTGGAAGGCTCCGCGCGCGACAACCTGACCGCCGTGGTGATCCGCCGATGACCCTCGACAACCTCGCGGCGCCTGCCGACAACTGCACCTACTTCGCCTTCGTCGGCCAGCCAACCGCGCACCCGGCGCCCGCTCCGGTGCCCGCCCAGGAGGCGGGAGACGCGGCCCTGCCCGAGGTACTCCTGGGCCGCTACCAGCTTGAACGCCTGCTCGGCGTCGGCGGCATGGGCGCCGTGTACCGCGCGCGCGACCTGCTGCGCGAGCAGTTCGGCGACCCCGACCCCTACGTCGCCGTCAAGCTGCTCAACGAGGAGTTCTCCCAGTACCCCGATGCCAGCACGTTGCTCTACAGCGAGTTCGCGCTGACCATGCGCCTGCGCCATCCGCACATCGTCCGACTGCACAGCTTCGAAGTCGACAGCGCCTGCCGGCGGGCCTTCATCACGCTGGAACTGATGCGCGGCCTGACGCTCGACCAACTGCTCTGCGAACGCCCCGAAGGCCTGCTCTGGGACGAGTGTCGCCTCATCGCACTGAGCCTGCTCGATGCCCTGGCGTACTCCCATGATTGCGGCGTACTGCATGGCGACCTGAAGCCCAGCAACGTGATGCTCGCCGAAGACGGCGCGCGGCTCTTCGACTACGGCCTGGGCCAGCCCCGCGAGGGCCTGCTCGACGGACTGCCGCGCCTGTCGCGCGAACGCTTCAACGCCTGGACGCCCCGCTACGCAGCGCTCGAGCTCCTCGACGGCGCCCCCATTTCGCCGGCCAGCGACCTCTTCGCTGTCGCCTGCGTCCTGCATGAACTGCTGAGCGGCAAACACCCCTACCAGCGGCTCGACGCTCGCGAAGCCAAAGCCCAGCGCCTGGAACGAAAACTCAAGGCGCCACGCCGGCTGACGCCGCAGACCTGGCACGCCCTGCGCACCGCGCTGGCGCTGAGTGAAGACGAGCGGCGCATCAGCGTCCGCGAACTGCGCGAGGCTTTCGTCGCGCAACCCAAGGCCAAGCACCGCTGGTTCCAGCGGCGCACCGGATGATGATCGAACAGGGAGCCTGAACATGTTCAACCCGGCCAACCAGACCCATTTCAGCCTGAGCATCGACGGGGTCGACAACGACCTGCAGGTGCTCGAGTTCCATGGCAGCGAAGGCATCAGCCGGCCCTACCGCTTCGAAGTCGAACTGGTCAGCGAGCGCTTCGACCTGAAGCTCGAAGACCTGCTGCACAAGCGCGCCTTCCTGGCTTTCACCCCCGACGGCGCCGGCATCCACGGGCAGATCCACCGCGTCGCCCAGGGCGACGCCGGCAAGCGCCTGTGCCGTTATCGGGTAGTCCTGGTGCCGCAACTGGCCTACCTCGCCCATCGCATCAACCAGCGCATCTTCCAGCACCTGACCGTCCCCGAGATCATCGCCAGCGTGCTGGAAGAACACGGCATCCTCGCCGACGCCTATCAGTTCCAACTCGGCCCGACCGTCTACCCCCCGCGCGACTACTGCACCCAGTACGACGAGTCCGACCTGCATTTCGTCCAACGCTTGTGCGAAGAGGAAGGAATCCATTACCACTTCCGCCACCACAGCGACGGCCACCGCCTGGTCTTCGGCGACGACCAGACCGCCTTCCCGCGCCTGGGCCGGCCGACGCCCTACATCCCCGACACCGGCATGGTCGCCGACCTGCCGGTGATCAAGCGCTTCAACTTGGGCTTTGAAGCGCGCACCAGCCGCGTCACCCGCCGCGACTACGACTTCCAGAAGCCGCGCCTGCTCATGGAAGCCGCCTGCAAACCCAAGGCCGAGAAGCCCGAGCCGGACCTGGAAGACTACGACTACCCCGGCCGCTTCACCGACCGCGAGCGCGGCAAGCACCTCAGCCAGCGCGCCCTTGAACGCCACCGCGCCGACTACCGCACCGCCCGCGGCGAAGGCGACCAGACCCGGTTGCTCAGCGGCCATTTCCTCGAACTCTCCGAACACCCGCGCGGTGAGTGGAACGACCTCTGGCTGCTCACCGAAGTCCTCCACGAAGGCAAACAGCCCCAGGTGCTGGAAGAATCCATCACCAGCGACGTCACCGAGCACAAGGACGACTTCCACCAGGGCTACCGCAACCGCTTCGTCGCCACCCCCTGGGACGTGCCCTACCGCCCCGCCCTCGAACACCCCAAACCCAGGGTGCTGGGCAACCAGAGCGCCGTGGTCACCGGTCCGGCCGGCGAAGAAATCCACTGCGACCCGTACGGCCGCGTGAAGGTGCAGTTCTTCTGGGACCGCGAAGGCCAGGCCGACGACCGGACCAGCTGCTGGCTGCGCGTCGCCAGCGGCTGGGCCGGCAACCTCTATGGCGGCATCGCCATTCCCCGCGTGGGCATGGAAGTGCTGGTCAGCTTCCTCGAAGGCGACCCCGACCAGCCGCTGGTTTCCGCCTGCCTCTACCACGCCGAGAACCAGGTGCCCTACCCCCTGCCGGCGAACAAGACCCGCAGCGTCTTCAAGACCAACAGCTACCCCGGCGGCGGTGGCTACAACGAACTGCGCATCGAAGACCGCAAAGGCCAGGAACAGATCTTCCTCCACGCCCAGCGCGACTGGGACGAGAACATCGAACACGACCAGCGCATCCGCATCGGCCACGAGCGCCACGACACCGTCGAAGCCAACACCTACAGCGAATTCAAGGCCGAGGAGCACCACACCACCCACGGCGACCGCAAGGTGGAAACGCGCATCGACGACCACCTCACCGTGGCCAACAACCAGCACATCAAGATCGGCACCGGCCAGTTCATCGACGCCGGCCAGGAAATCCACCTCAAGGCCGGGCAGAAACTCATCGTCGAAGCCGGCATGGAAATCACCCTCAAGGCCGGCGGCAGCTTCATCAAGCTCGACCCCGGCGGCGTCACCCTCGTCGGCCCCATGGTCAAGGTCAACGCCGGCGGCTCACCGGGCAACGGCTCGGGCATCGGCATCAAACCGCCGCTGCAACCCAACGCGGCGGACGCGGACAAGGCGGGGAAAGAGATGGAAGAGGCGCTGATCAACGTGCCGCTGGAGCACATCGTGCCGGAAGCCGACTACCCCTTCTCCCTTTGACGAAACCAACCGAGCAATTAGAAAGGACGATTCAGGATGATCATCAGTCCCCCATTTTTACCCTCCCCGATAGCTGGAGAGAGCGACGAAGCGTTTATAGATCGTGCGATGGTAGGCGGAACGCTTGGAAGGTTCCCGCTCAGCTACGACTTGAACTGGCATGGCGGCATGCACCTGAAAGCACCCGAAGAAGGTGGCGTAGCACTCAAGGTCCGTGCAATCGCCGATGGCGAGATCGCCTACTTCAGAACTCCCACTGCGGAGTCAGGTGATGCAACTCATCCTCTGAATTACCGTGGGAAGTGGACTGATGATGGTTGTATCGTCATCAAGCACGAAACCGAGATCGGTGAGGGCGACAATGCCAAGGTCACCTATTTTTCTATCTACATGCACCTTTCGAAAATCACCCTCACCAGCCCGAGTGTAGGCCAAAAGATTTACCGCAAGGATGCACTCGGTGAGGCTGGCAAGATATACGGGGAAGGCGCACTTATTCACTTTGAGATCATCGCGGACCAAAGCCAGATAGCCAAACTGATTGGCAGATCTAATCGCGAGCTTAACCACCAATCCAGCAATGGCCGGACCGACAGCTGCTGGGGCGACATGTACTTCTTCGTTCCGCCAGAGGTGCTTGCCTACAGTACACCTCCCGTCAACAGAGCCCTAGCCGAGAACAGTTCGGCAGTCGTCTATCGCAGCCCTTCTATGCCTACTGAAGTTCAGATACAGGAAGGCCCTAGCACCACCAATACTTCGCCGCCTACAGTAGGTGGGTACGAGTGGGCGGTTGCTGCACAGTTGCAGAGTGGTATTTTCGTCCAGATATCCTACGACAAAGGCGATTGTACGCTAACCTCTTACTACCTCTCAGGCAATATCATTGGCTCGATTAAGGAAGAACAAGTTAGTGGTATCAAATACGAGTATAACTTGTATGAAACCGCAGCGAAGTTCTACCCAAAAAGCCCGAGCGCAGGCTATGAACTACTACGATTTGGCCGTGTGCTGAGCACCGACCCGTTAACTCCTGCCAATGCCGCCCATTGGCGAAAGATCAAACTCCCCGGCAAGTCAGGACTTAATGAGACTGAAGCCTGGGTGAACCTGAATGGCCCAACAGTTACGAAATTCAGTGACGCAGATTTTCCGCAATGGCGGGGATGGAACCTTATCGAAGACGACGCAGATACCGATAGCCACTGCAACTCGCTATTCATCAGATCCATATTAACTCTGGATGAAAGAAAAACTGTTTCCGACAACTTTGACGCTGTAGCTATAGCATCTTCATCCTCTTATGAAGCATACAGCGCGGAAGAGCAAGAGAAATTATCCGATCGTTTCTCAAAGGAAAAGGCGCTTTATCAAGCTCGTCTAGACTCAATAGAAATGCAAAGCAAGTTAAAAAAATTGATTTGTAAATTCCCAACAGAATGGCGTTCTGATGACTTTGACACTAGATACGGATGGCTGAAGAAAGTTGGTGATAGAGCTCCACTCACCCCTGAGAAGTATGAGAGTCTTAAGAGTCACAGCGCGGCGCTATCATTCTGGGGGGCTGCAAACCTGCCAAGCATCGAAAGCCGCCATTGGCATTTTAATCCACGCGAATTCATTTACCAATTCAGAAAGTGCGGCTGGATTAGTAGAGAAGAACTTAAAACGGTACTTGAGCAAGCGCCAGCAGCCGGAAGGCAGCGGGCTGAGGGCTTGCGAGTCCAAATGAACAAAATGATGTCAAAATATTTGATAAATTCTACAAAACTTAGGACTGCACATTTCTTTTCGCAAGTTGGCATTGAAACTGGCTGGTGGCAGTATAGAGAAGAAATTGGAAATGAAAGATACTTCAGGACGATGTACGAAGTAATTACATCAACCGAGGCGGGAGAGGACTATGACCGCGCGGTAGAATTGCAACGTAACCTTCCAAGTGGCCGCAGGCCGATTGAGCTTCCAAACCCTGGCCCACATCCAAAGCCAACCATTGAAAGACCTGACTATGTTGCAACCCGTCCAGCACAGGTATTGCAAAAAGCGTCTGGAATGGACAACGGAGCAGCGAACTCTTCTAGTGGTGGTCAGATTGGAGACGGCGCTAGATTTCATGGCCGCGGTTTTTTACAGATAACCGGGCGCCGCAATTATAAAAGCTACGAAAAATATAGGGGCTTAAATTTCACCAATGACCCAAACCCATCACTACTTTCATCCGATGACTATAATGCCTGTGATGCATCCGGCTTCTATTGGGTTCGAGAAAAGCTCAGCCGCCTTGCCGACCAGGGAGAATCTGCTGAAACATCCAGAAGGGTTGGATCAACAATAAACCGCGGAAACGCCAACGGGATTCCAAATCACAACCCAGAAAGGCAGAGTGCCTTCACGAACTTCTGGAAAAAACTTAATGACAAGAGTTAATTTCATGAAAAATACCACAGTAATTTTTCTATTAATTCCTGCAATATCACTTGCGGATAACTCATTATGCCATGAAAGAAATGACGAATTCACCTGCAAAGTCTTTACTGAGGGCGGACTCACCATTAAGTCGCTACTGCCTAGCCAGAAGTCTATTTATGCAACAGAATTAGATAAACTGCCCACCATAATAATTTCCAGCACCGACTCTAAGAGTCTATGCGCAGAGCTCGCACAAAGCAAGGAGGGAGCCCCATACCACAAATACCTCCCGCTCCCAAATATAGAAGCAATAGCATCAAATATCGACGCACCGAAAACTGCAAAAGATCTAATAGAAACTCCGAACTGGAGAGCGTCTAATTTAAGGTCGATTACGTACCACGGAAACGGTGGTAACGAAGGCCCTACGTTAGTCTGCCTTACGCTAGAACTTAAAAAAGCCGGAGAACATACTGCGATTTTACAATGCAACAATTTCTACAAAAACGATATTAAAAAACTGAAAGAACTAGCCAAATCCCTTGAAGACGCCAAATAGATCATAAAAAGTGAGGGGCATTTATTCTCCTGACTCTGAAGCTCCAAGAAAATCAATAGAGCAAAAAATAAACTCGCCCCTTTTAGCCACAATACATGCACCCTTGAAACCAAAATAATGAAGATAATATTTATTTTAACAGTAACAATCTATATTAATACATCTTACGCAGATCAGACAACCCCGTGCGCTGAAGAGCCAAAGATAAAATACTTTATTAGCAACTGGAGCAGCGACGGAGACTCATCTGACATCTTGACATCAATAAATGCAAATACAGGCGAAACAAGCGTATCCGAAGGAAGAATTGTCGCCTCCGAGGATCTTAATAGCGACAACAACATTGATTTAATATTCAAATCCTACGACGGCATAGGTTCAAGCAATGAAAGCACCTTCACCATATTAATAAAATGCCGGGGATACTATACCTATGCTGGCGGAGACTACTATGCAGGAATCAAAGTATCGAATGAGAAAATCAATAATTACAAAAAAATTATTGCAGAGTCATACAAAAGAGACTCACAGAGCCAAATAATTTACAAAGGAAAAAATGCAGAACTGACTAAAGAAATTTTGATATTCAATCCCATTGAAATTAAGTATACGACCTCTCATGAAAAGCAATAGACCCCAGGTAAAAGCGGCAGGTGACTGATCTTTTCCACACTCCAGAAGAGCAAGAAAAACAGGAAAATAGGGACAGATTTATTTTTAGAAAGTCCGCCACCAGGAAAATAGCACTAGAACATAGAACATAGAACATAGAACATAGAACATAGAACATAGAACATAGAACATAGAACATAGAACAAATTAGCCCTTGAACCTCCCAATCAAAATTAATGGCCACAACCAATAATGAGACTTACAAAACCTTTTATATTCGCCTTCTTCTCCAGCATATCACTTTGCACAGCGGCAAGCGCCTCAACACAAGTCAGCTTCGACATTAGATGCATGACCTCGCTCGACGGAAAAATCAACTTAAAATACTCAAGAATCTATATTGAAAAAGACAAAGCTAGCTTCACATACATAAATTACGAGAAATCCAAAGAAGCTATTAAACTCATCCCCATCAGGACAGAGTCAGTAGTACTCGCCGAAGACAGACCATGGGAATTCACTACAACACTTCTGGAGTTCATCAAGGGAAAACCAAACGGTCAATACACGGTAGTGTCCCAAGGAGCGATAATCTATAGCTTTACGTACAAGAGCAAGAGCGGAAAGATCGTCGAATTTGATAACAACTATGAAGCTCTCACGTCGGACAGCACAGACTGCCGATGGGTACGCTGAGACAATGCAGCCAATTCAGATCCATATACTTCCCGGAATATTGCAGAATCTCCACGCCAACCCGAACCCATGAAACGCTTTAAGACAAGCTTACCAAGAATGAATCCCATGCTTCGAGACCCTCTCCAAACAATACTTTCAGCATTAATCATTTTTCTGCCCATCATCAGCTTCAGCGCTTATGCCGATACTTCTGAGAAGGTCTGGATGGCTGGAGTCGGGACTGTCTCAGGGCGAATTCTTCGCTTTTCTCAGAATGAGAGCGGGCCCTGTATCGAACTTCGCACCATGAAGCCCGGTGGCAAGGGCATTGCCGAAGCCAGTCGGCTGTTCTGCGAGATGGATGGCAAAAGCTTCAGGGACGGCTTTGCCGCTGTTGAGCTTCTGACCTCTGACTCTCGAAACGGGCGTCTATTCCTGACGCTGGAATTGACACCACTAGGTCAAGCGCCTGCCTGGGAAGTCGAATGCGAATTTGGCGCGTCCAGTCAGGAGGTTACGGGGCCGAGTTGCGTGGAAATTGCGTCGGTTCCACCTGCCTGTGTCGGAGTTCATGACAGTTTGCAGTTAATGGCCTGCTTCAAAGCCCGTCGAGAGGATGCAGATAACCATCTCAATCAGTCCTATCGAAAAATGCTTCAGCGCATTGAGCAGGCCTATAGCTCAAGTCCTGACAAGGCACTCTCTTTGAAGAGTCAACTGAAGAGCGCACAGCTTCAGTGGATACGCTTCCGTGACGCCGACTGCGAACTGGCTGCATTCGAGGCTGAAGCGGGCAGCCAGGCCCATGATGGCAATATCAATCAATGCATAACAGCCGCTACTCGACTTCGCTCTCGGCAGATACGCGACCTGACATCCCAATTGGCACCCACGGATATGGTCAGGTAAGGCCCCTGCGCACTCCTCATTCTGAGTGATCATTTGCCCACAACCCCCGTCTCTGCTAGTGTCGCGAGGTTTCCGAATACCCCGCCGAGATGTCCGCATGGCCCGCAAGAAAGCTTCCCTCGACTTCGAACAGTCCCTCGCCGAGCTGCAAACGCTGGTGGAGCGCCTGGAAAGCGGCGAACTGTCGCTGGAGGATTCGCTGGGCGCCTTCGAGCAGGGCATCCGCCTGACCCGTGACTGCCAGGCGGCGCTGACCCAGGCCGAGCAGAAGGTGCAGATCCTGCTGGAACGCGACGGTGAGCTGAGCGAAGCACCCTTCGATCCGGAAGGCGACGAAGCATGATCGACGGGTACCAGGCGCGCTGCCAGGCGCGTGTCGATGCTGCGCTGGAAAAGCTGTTCGTCGCTCCCCGTGAAGAACTCACCCGCATCTACGCCGCCATGCGCTACAGCGTGGTCAACGGCGGCAAGCGCGTGCGCCCGCTGCTGGCCTACGCGGCCTGTGAAGCTCTGGGCGGCGAGGTAGAACGTGCCGATGGCGCAGCCTGCGCGGTGGAGCTGATCCACGCCTACTCCCTGGTGCATGATGATCTGCCGGCGATGGACGACGACGACCTGCGTCGCGGCCAGCCGACCACCCATATCGCCTTCGATGAAGCCTGCGCGATTCTCGCTGGCGACGGTCTGCAGGCGTTGGCATTCGAGGTGATCGGTAACGCGCAGTTGAACCCACAGGATGCCCAGACCCGCCTGGACATGTTGATGATCCTGACCCGCGCTTCCGGCTCCGCCGGGATGGTCGGCGGGCAGGCCATCGATCTGGAATCGGTGGGCCGCAAGATCGACCAGGCGGCGCTGGAAACCATGCACCGGCACAAGACCGGCGCGCTGATCGAAGCCAGCGTGCAGCTCGGCGCCCTGGCCAGTGGCCGGGCCAATCCCGACGCGCTGGAAGCCTTGCGCCGCTACGCCGAGGCCGTGGGTCTGGCGTTCCAGGTGCAGGACGACATCCTCGACGTGGAAAGCGATACCGCCACCCTGGGCAAGACCCAGGGCAAGGATCAGGCCCACGACAAGCCGACCTACCCCGCCCTGCTCGGCCTCGATGCCGCCAAGGCCTATGCCCTGGCCCTGCGCGACCAGGCGCTGGCCGCGCTGGAAGGTTTCGGCGAGAACGCCGAGCCGCTGCGCGCCCTCGCCCGCTATATCGTCGAACGCCGCAACTGATACGTCCGGCACGCGCATTGCGTGTGCATTTCTCCTGAAACGCCCATTGCGGTGACCGTTGGCCGGTGCTTCACTGCATGACAGGGATTTCGTATACCATATCCGACACACGCCACCTGACCGGACTGCATCGTGCCGCTACGCAACGCCCCCAACCTGGGAATCGTCCCCTCCGCCTCGGAGACCATCGCCAAGCACCTGCGCGAGGCGATCATTTCCGGCCAGCTGGCGGAAAGCGAGCCGATCCGCCAGGACGACATCGCGCAGATCTTCAACGTCAGCAAGATCCCCGTGCGCGAGGCGCTCAAGCGCCTGGAGGCCGAGGGGCTGGTGGAGTTCCAGCGCAACAAGGGAGCGCTGGTGACGAAGATTTCCGAGCCGGAACTGGCGCAGATGTTCGAGGTGCGCGTGGTGCTGGAGGTGCAGGCGCTGCGCCTGGCGATCCCCAACATGAGCGACGCGACCTTCGCCCGCGCCGAGGGCATCTGTGCCGAGTTCGTCGGCGAGGATGATATCGGCCGCTGGGCCGAGCTGAACTGGGAACTGCACGCCTGCCTCTACGAGCCGGCGCAGCGGCCGTACCTCGTCGGGCTGATCCGCTCGATCCATGACAAGGTGGAGCGCTACCTGCGCCTGCAGATGAGCATGTCCGACGGCAAGGAACGCGCCGACCACGAGCACCACGACATCCTCGACGCCTGCCGCGCCGGAGATGCCGACCGCGCCGCGCGCCTGCTGGAAGAGCACATCAACGGCGTTTGCCGCACGCTCTACGAACACCTGCCGAACCGCCCGACGCCGAGCTGAGCTTGGGGTCTGTTGATGCTTTGTCACGGCCGCGACGGCACTGCATTTTGCGCAGGGTAGGGGTTATAGGAAGTCAGTGCCGCCAGAGTGGAGTGAAGCGTTGCGCAAAATACAGAGCCGTCCCTTTGGGTTGCGCGGCAAATCGCGCCAAGCGTCGTTTCGGGACTAGACAAGGGCGGCCATTGCCGTCGTCCCGCGTCTAGCCTGACGCGATTTGGCGCAGCAACGCGGCTCGCGCCAAAGCATCAACAGACCCCACTGCGCTGTGCCGATTTCATCATCGGCTCGGCGGAAAACCCTCAAGCTCCGATCTCCTCCCCGCGCCACCCTAAGGTCAACCACAAGACCACCGCAGGGGGCAGCATGAAACGCATCCAGGTTCTCGATTCCCACACCGGCGGCGAACCCACGCGCCTGGTGCTCGACGGCTTTCCCGACCTGGGCAAGGGCAGCATGGCCGAGCGCCGTGCGCTGCTGGCCAGCGAGCACGATAGCTGGCGCGCCGCGAGCGTGCTGGAGCCGCGCGGCAGCGACGTGCTGGTCGGCGCGCTGCTCTGCGAACCGGTGGACCCGAGCGCCTGCGCCGGGGTGATCTTCTTCAACAACACCGGCTACCTGGGCATGTGCGGCCACGGCACCATCGGCCTGGTGGTTTCCCTGGCGCACCTGGGGCGCATCGGCCCGGGCACGCACAAGATTGAGACCCCGGTGGGCACCGTCGAGGCGACCCTGCACGACGACCGCTCGGTGAGCGTGCGCAACGTCCCCTCCTACCGCTACCGCAAGCAGGTGCCGGTGGATGTGCCCGGCCACGGCCTGGTGCACGGCGACATCGCCTGGGGCGGCAACTGGTTCTTCCTGATTGCCGATCACGGCCTGCGCGTCGCCGGCGACAACCTCGACGAGCTGACCGCCTACACCGTCGCCGTGCAGAAGGCGCTGGAAGACCAGGGCATCCGTGGCGAGGACGGCGGGCTGATCGACCACATCGAACTGTTCGCCGACGATCCCGACGCGGACAGCCGCAACTACGTACTCTGCCCCGGCAAGGCCTACGACCGCTCGCCCTGCGGCACCGGCACCAGCGCCAAGCTGGCGTGCCTGGCGGCCGACGGCAAGCTTGCCGCCGGGGAGTCCTGGCGCCAGGCCAGCGTGATCGGCAGCCAGTTCGAGGGCCGCTTCGAGTGGGCCGGCGCGTCCAGCGAAGGACGGATCATCCCGACCATCCGTGGCCGCGCCAACATCAGCGCCGAAGCCACCCTGCTGCTGGAAGAGGACGACCCGTTCGCCTGGGGCATCCGCCCGTGAGCGATGCCGACATCATCGTCATCGGCGCCGGCATAGTCGGCGCCGCCTGCGCCCACGCCCTGGCCCGTCGCGGGCTGGGCGTGCTGGTGCTGGACGCGCGCCTGCCCGGCGCCACCGCCGTCGGCATGGGCCATCTGCTGGTGCTCGATGACAATGCCGCCGAACTGGCGCTGAGCGACTACTCGCTGCAACGCTGGCGCGAGTTCGGCCGCGACATGCCGGCCGAATGCGCCTACCGCAGCAACGGCACGATGTGGCTGGCCGCCAATGACGAGGAGATGGCCGAGGCCGAACGCAAGTTCGCCGTACTGCGTGAGCACGGCGTCGCCGCGAAGCTGCTCAATAACGCGGAGCTGCTCAGCGAAGAGCCCGAACTGCGCACAGACCTGCACGGCGGACTGGAGATCACCGGCGACGGCATTCTCTACGCGCCGCGCGCCGCCGCCTGGCTGCTGGAGTCGGCACCCAAGCCGATCCGCCAGCGTCAGGCAAAAGTGGTGGAAATCGACGAGCCCCGCGTGCGCCTGGACGACGGCCAGTGGCTGAGCGCCCAGGCCATCGTGCTGGCCAACGGCATCCAGGCCGGCGAGCTGTGCGCCGGCCTGCCCATCCAGCCGAAGAAGGGTCACCTGCTGATCACCGACCGCTACCCCGGCAAGGTGCGCCGCACCCTGGTCGAGCTCGGCTACGTGACCAGCGCGCACAACGCCAGCGGCCCGTCGGTGGCCTGCAACATCCAGCCGCGCCCCACCGGCCAGCTGTTCATCGGCGCCTCGCGGCAGTTCGGCACCACCGACCCGCAGGTGGAAGGCTGGATGCTGGCGAAGATGCTGCGCCGCGCCGCGGACTACATGCCCGGCCTGGCCAACCTCAACGTGATCCGCAGCTGGGCCGGCTTCCGCGCCGCCAGCCCGGACGGTCTGCCGCTGGTGGGCGAACATCCGCAACGCCCCGGCCTGTGGCTGGCGGTCGGCCACGAAGGCCTGGGCGTGACCACCGCGCCGGGCACCGCCGACCTGCTCGCCGCGCAGCTATGCCACGAGCCGCTGCCGCTGGCGGCCGAACCCTATTCCCCGCGCCGCTTCCTCGGAGCCACCGCCCATGCCTGAGCTGATCCTCGACGGCCGCCCGCTGCGCGTCGCCGCCGGCACCACGGTCGCCGCCGCGCTCGCCCTGGGTGGTGACGGCACCACGCGCACCTCGGTCAGCGGCCAGCGCCGCGCGCCGTTGTGCGGCATGGGCGTGTGCCAGGAATGCCGGGTGAGCATCGACGGCCAGCGCCGCCTGGCCTGCCAGACCCTGTGCCGCGACGGCATGCAGGTGGAGACGCATTCATGAGCGCTGCGGCCGATATCGTCATCCTCGGCGCCGGCCCGGCCGGGCTGTCCGCCGCCCTCGCCGCCGCGCCCAGCGGCGCCAGCATCGTCATCCTCGACGACAACCCGCTGCCCGGCGGGCAGATCTGGCGCGACGGGCCCAACGCGCATCTGCCGCGTGCCGCCATCGACTTGCGCGAGCAAGTGGCTGCACGCGCCAACATCAGGATTCACAACGGCACGCGCGTGGTCGCCCTGGCCGGCGAGCGCGGCCTGCTGCTGGAAGATTTCGAGCACGGCTGGCGGCTGGACTACCGCAAGCTGATCCTCTGCACCGGCGCCCGCGAACTGCTGCTGCCCTTCCCCGGCTGGACGCTGCCCGGCGTCACCGGCGCGGGCGGATTGCAGGCACTGGTGAAAGGCGGCATGCCGGTCGATGGGCAACGCGTGGTGATCGCCGGCAGCGGCCCGCTGCTACTCGCCAGCGCTGCCACGGCCCGCGCCAACGGCGCAAAAATCCTCCACATCGCCGAACAAGCCTCATGGGCCGCCCTGGCCGGTTTCGCGCTGAAACTTCCCCGCTGGCCGAACAAGCTGCTGCAATCCTTCGGTCTGTACGACCCGGCCTATCGCGCCGACAGCCATGTGGTCGCCGCCCTGGGTACGGATCACCTGGAAGGTGTACGCATCCGCCAGGGCGGCAAACTGAAGGAAATCGCCTGCGACCGGCTGGCCTGCGGCTTCGGCCTGATCCCCAATGTGCAGATCGGCCAGGCGCTGGGCTGCGCGGTGGACGACGGCGCGATCCGTGTCGATGCCTGGCAGGCGAGCAGTCGCGACGGCGTCTACGCGGCGGGCGAATGCACCGGTTTCGGCGGCTCGGAGAAAGCCCTGGTGGAAGGCCGTATCGCCGGCCATGCCGCCGTGGGCGAGCACGACCGCGCCCAGGATCTGTGGCCGCAGCGCCAGCGCTGGCAGGGCTTCGCTGCCGCACTGAAGCGCGACTTCGCCCTCGACCCGCGCCTGAACCAGCTGGCGCAACCGGACACCCTCGTCTGCCGCTGCGAAGACGTGCCCTTTTCTGCGCTGGCCGGCAAACCGGACTGGACCGCCGCCAAGCTCGCCAGCCGCTGCGGCATGGGCGCCTGCCAGGGCCGCGTGTGCGGCGCGGCGGCGAAGCAGCTGTTCGGCTGGCAACCCCCGGCGCCGCGCCCGCCGTTCAGCCCGACGCGGGTGGAAACCCTGCTGCAACTCGCCGAAGACTGAAGTAGCAGGCTGCAGCATGGTGGACTCAGCCCAGGCAGAACACGCGCAGGCGATGACCATCCGGGTCGAGCGCGGTGAAGGTGTAGCCGAAGTCCATCTGCGTCGGCGCCTGGACGATCTCGACGCCGTGCTGCTGCCAGTCACGGTGCAGGCGCAGGACTTCGGCATGGCTTTGCGCCGCAATCCCCAGCTCGCTGCCGCCCGCCTTCGCCTCGGCGCTCGGCTGAACGCCACTGCGCGACCAGAGACCGAGCTTCAGGCCATTGTCGAAGACGAACAGGGCGAAGGTCGCCTGGCTGTCCACCGGGCCGCGCTGCAGAAGCTCAGTGTAGAAAGCCGCACTGCGCTCGGCATCGTCGACGTAGAAAATGATCATGTTCGGGCTGACCATGGAAACTCCTTGCGATTGAATGAACCGGCCTCGTTGCCGGTCATCGCAGGCTATGGCGTAGCCGTGTCAGATTCTGTCAGCAGTCGTTCACTGCACGGCGATGTCGTGCTGCGCGTACCAGTCCCTGAGCAGCGCCTGACGCTGACGCGGGTAGCGCTCCGCCAGGCCGCTGACCCGCTCCATGCGGTCCAGGCGGAAGTGCCGCAGGTCCTGGCGCAGCTCGCACCAGGCCATGACCACGCGGACCTGCTCGAAGTAGCCCAGGCCGAACGGCCAGACCACCCGCTCGGTGAGCCGGCCGGCGGCGTCCCGGTAGGCGAACTGCAGCTTGCCCTGCCGGCGGATGCTGTCGCGCACCTGCCCCAGCAGTTCATCCGATACGCCCTCGACCGGCCGGCTGCCCACCAGCAGGGCATTGCTCTCCAGCTCCAGGCGCAGGTTGGCCGGCAGCACCGAGCCGACTTTCGCCAGCACGTCCCGCGCGGCCGACGCCAGGCCACGGTCGCCATGCCGGCTGACCCAGCGCATGCCCAGCACCAGCGCCTCGATCTCTTCCAGCGAGAACATCAGCGGTGGCAGTTCGAAGCCCGGCCGCAGCACGTAGCCCACGCCCGCCTCGCCCTCGATATGGGCGCCCTGCTGCTGCAACGTGGCGATGTCGCGGTACAGCGTACGCAGGCTGACGCCCAGCTCGGCGGCCAGTGCCCGCCCCGATACCGGAAGACGATGGCGCCGCAACACCTGCAGGAGGTCGAGCAGCCGCTGGGCTCGGGACATGGGGATAACTCGAAGGGTGGGATCGGCCGGCTAGTCCAGCACGCCGTCGCCAGCCCGACAACTACGACTTTACCGGCGGCCGCCGCGGCGCCCTTTCCTGCAACCTGATTGCCCCGTATCCTCGCCATGTTCCGACAGCCGACCCGCCTCCCGATGCACGACCTGATCCCCCAGGGCGCCCGCGACCTGGACAGCCTGCTGCAGACCCTCCGGCAGATTTCTCCGCTGCTCGATGCCATGCCCGGCGTGGTGTTCTTCATCAAGGACACCGCGGCGCGCTACGTGCTGGTCAACCAGACCCTGGCGCGGCGCTGCGGCGTGAAGGACGCCAGCGAACTGCTCGGGCGCACCGCCGAGGACGTCTTCCCCTCGCGCTTCGGCCCGGTCTACACCGAGCAGGACCGCCGCGTGCTGGAAACCGGCGGCCAGCTCAGCGACCAGCTGGAGCTGCACCTCTACCCCGGCCGCCAACCCGGCTGGTGCCTGACCCACAAGCTGGCGCTGCGCGATGCCAGTGGCGCGGTGATCGGCATGGCGGGGATTTCCAGCGACCTGCAGGCGGCGCAGTCCACGCATCCGGCCTATCAGCGCCTGGTGGCGGTGGACGCCTACATCCGCGAGCACTTCGACAAGCCGATCAACCTTGGCGAGCTGACCGAACTGGCCGGGCTGTCCGTGGCCCAGCTGGAGCGCCACTGCAAGCGCATCTTCCAGCTCACCCCGCGGCAGATGATCCACAAGGCCCGCCTGGGCGCGGCCACCCGGCTGCTCGGCGAAGACCTGCCAATCACCGAGATCGCCCTGCGCTGCGGCTACACCGACCACAGCGCCTTCAGCCGCCAGTTCCGCGCGCTGACCGGGCTGTCGCCGACGCAGTATCGCGAATCGCAAACTGCTTCCAGCTGACACGCTTCCGGGTTTTATCTGCTGCGAACGTTCCCCCCCCCTGGCGTAGGAGCGGACTCCGTCCGCGATCGGCATCCGCCGCGCAAGAGCATCGCGGATGAATCCGCTCCTACGGAGCCTTGGCACATTGGTAGGGCGCATAACGCCCCAGGCGTTATCCGCCGTCAGACCAGCCGCAGAAATGGCGGATAAAGCGTGCCGCTTTATGCGCCCTACGGGACTGCGCATGTCGATCCTCGCGTAGGAGCGGACTCCGTCCGCGATCGGCATCCATCGCGCAAGAGCATCGCGGATGAATCCGCTCCTACGGGGCCTTGGCACATTGGTAGGGCGCATAACGCCTACGGCGTTATCCGCCGTCAACCCAGCCGCAGTGACGGCGGATAAAGCGTTCCGCTTTATGCGCCCTGCGGGACTGCGCATGTCGATCCTCGCGTAGGAGCGGACTCCGTCCGCGATCGACATGCATCGCGCAAGAGCATCGCGGATGAATCCGCTCCTACGGGGCCTTGGCATATTGGTAGGGCGCATAACGCCTACGGCGTTATCCGCCATCAACCCAGCCGCAGTGATGGCGGATAAAGCGTTCCGCTTTATGCGCCCTACGGGGCTACGAAAGCGTCACCGGGGGCGACTGCGCATTGCGGTTCGCGAGCAAGCTCGCTCCTACGAAGAGCGGATCGTGCATGACCTGTAGGAGCGAGCTTGCTCGCGAACGCTCTTGAGAGCGCTCACCGAGTGCTCCCATAAGGGGCAGCGAAACGCCTCCCTGCTTCATTTGGTAACAGCGCTCAGAACCCGCCTACAGTTAATGCGGAAGGCTCCCAGCAACCAATCCCCCGAACACCGGGCGCTGCGACCCATGGGTCACGCCCGAGTGGTTTCTGGCACATGCCTTGCTCTGAAAAATATCGTATACGAAATCCATAATACAAAAACTGCTGCACAACACTGACTCAGAGAGGCCCTCATGAAATTCTCCCGAATTGCTCTAGCCCTCACCGCTGTGTTTCTCGTCGGCCAGGCCCAGGCCGACAAGCTCGATGACATCATCGAATCCGGCAAGCTGCGCTGCGCCGTGACCCTGGACTTCCCGCCCATGGGTTCGCGCGATGCGCAGAACAACCCGGTCGGTTTCGACGTGGATTACTGCAACGACCTGGCGAAGGTGCTGGGCGTGACCGCCGAAGTCGTCGAGACGCCCTTCCCCGATCGCATCCCCGCGCTGGTTTCCGGCCGTGCCGACGTGATCGTCGCCTCCACCTCCGACACCCTGGAGCGCGCCAAGACAGTCGCCATGACCATTCCCTACTTCGCCTTCCAGATGGTGGTGCTGACTCGCGACGACACCGGCATCACCAAGTACGACGACCTCAAGGATCGCCCGGTGGGCAACACCAGCGGCACCTATGAAGCCATCGCGCTGGAGAAGGACGTGAAGAAATGGGCCGGCAAGGGCAGCTTCCGCGCCTACCAGAGCCAGAACGACACCATTCTCGCCGTCGCCCAGGGCCACATCGACGCCACCGTGGTGACCAACACCGTCGCCGCCTCCACGCTCAAGTCCGGCAAGTACAAGGGCCTGAAGGTCGTCGGTAACGCGCCCTACGTGATCGACTACGTGTCGCTGGCCGCCGCGCGCAACGAGTACGGCCTGATCCATTACCTCAACCTCTTCGTCAACCAGCAGGTCCGCACCGGCCGCTACGCCGAGCTGTACGAGAAGTGGGTGGGCGGCGCCCCGGTCGATCTCACCGTTCCCCACGTGTACTACTGACGGCGGGTGCAACATGTCTTCGATGCAGGCTTCAAGGGTGCAGGACTCTCGCCTAACAGGGCGGGTCCTGATGGGGGGTAGCGCCGAAGGGGCGCTGCTCCATGCCGACACCGGGCTGAGCTTCTGGGGAGGCGTCGAGCCTTTCACGGGCGAGGTCATCGACCGCCACCATCCGCTGTCGGGCAGCTTCCTGCCCGGTCGGGTGCTGGCGATTCCCAGCGGACGCGGCTCCTGCACCGGCAGCAGCGTGATGCTGGAGATACTGCTCAACGGCCACGCTCCGGCAGCCCTGCTGCTGGCCGAGCCGGACGAGATCCTCACTCTGGGTGTACTGGTGGCGCAGGCGTTGTTCGGCCGCTCCATCCCGGTGCTGTGCCTGGGGCGCGAGGGCTTCGAGCAGTTGTCCGCGGGCGGCTGGGCCCGTATCGAAGACGGTCAGGTAACACTCACCGCCGAGCGCCCTGCCGATGGCTGGCAGGGCGTGATGGCCAGCGACGCCGGCCCGCTGCCGGAAGGCCTGGCACTGAATGCCGGCGACCATGAACTGCTCGACGGTAAACATGGCAAGGCCGCCCAGGCCGCCATGCAGATCGTCCTGCGCATGGCCGCGCTGCAAGGCGCGAAGGATTTGCTCGATGTCGCCCAGGCGCACATCGACGGTTGCATCTATACCGGCCCCGCGAGCCTGCGCTTCGCCCGCCAGCTGGCGGACTGGGGCGGCAAGGTGAAGGTGCCGACCACCCTCAATTCCATCTCCGTGGACCATCGCCGCTGGCGCGAGCTGGGCGTCGACAAGGCCTTCGGCGAACCCGCCGCTGCGCTGGGCGATGCCTACATGGAGATGGGCGCGCAAATGAGCTACACCTGCGCGCCCTACCTGCTGGACAGCAAGCCGAGCCTCGGCGAACAGGTGGTCTGGGCCGAGTCCAACGCCGTGGTCTACGCCAACAGCGTGCTCGGCGCACGCACCCTGAAATACCCCGATTACCTCGACATCTGCATCGCCCTCACCGGCCGCGCGCCGAACGTCGGCAGCCACCGCGACGAAGGCCGGCTGGCCACGCTGCGGATCGATATCGAGCTGCCGACCGGGCACGACGAATCGATCTTCCCGCTGCTCGGCTACCACATCGGCGAGCTGTGCGGCTCGCGCATCCCGGTGGTCGACGGCCTGCAGTCGCTGGCGCCGGACAGCGATGCGCTGAAAGCCTTCGGCGCGGCCTTCGCCACCACCTCCGCCGCCCCGATGTTCCACATCGCCGGCGTCACCCCGGAAGCGCCGGACGCCGCTACTGCACTCGGTAACAAGGCGCCGCTGCAGCACCTGCGCGTTACCCCGGCGGACCTGATCGCCTCCTGGCGCGAGCTGGACCACGCCAGCGAGCCGACCGTGCAACTGGTATCGCTGGGCAACCCGCACTTCTCCGCCAGCGAATGTGCAGATCTCGCCAGACTGGTCGCCGGCCGCCGCAAGCATCCGGGCGTCGCGCTGGTCATCGCCCTCGGCCGCGCCGTGCAGGAAAAGGCCCGCGCCGCCGGCGACGTGAAGGTTCTGGAAGACTTCGGCGCGCAACTGCTCAACGACACCTGCTGGTGCATGATCGGCGAGCCGGTGATTCCGCCGGCCTGCACCACGCTGATGACCAATTCGGCGAAGTACGCGCACTACGGTCCGGGCCTGGCCGGCCGCCAGGTGCATTTCGGCAGTCTGGCCGCGTGCGTCGAGGCGGCCTGCAGCGGGCGCGGCGACGGCGGTGTGCCGCACTGGCTGAGCGAGGGGGTGCGCTGATGTTCAACTACAGCTTCCACTGGCGCTCCGCGTTCAAGGCCCTGCCGGACATGCTCGGCGGCGCCTGGGTGACCCTGGAAACCGCCGCGCTGTCGATGATCCTCGGCGTGCTCATTGCGCTGTTGCTGACCGTCATGCGGCAGATGAAGAACCCGTTGCTCAAGGGCTTCGCCGACACCTGGGTGTCGATTGCACGCAACACCCCATCGCTGTTCCAGATCTACATCCTCTACTTCGGCCTGGGCTCCTTCGGCCTGCACGTCAGCTCCTGGGTGGCGCTGCTGGCGGGGATCACCTTCAACAACGCCGGCTACCTGGCGGAGAACTTCCGCGGCGGGCTCAAGGCCGTGCCGGACACCCAGATGCGCGCCGCGCGCTCGCTGGGCATGAGCGCCTTCCAGGCGTACCGGATGATCATCGTTCCGCAGCTGCTGCGCATCGTCTATTACCCGCTGACGAACCAGATGGTCTGGGCGGTGCTGATGACCTCGCTGGGCGTGGTGGTGGGCCTGAACAACGACCTCACCGGCGTGACCCAGGACTTCAACGTGCGCACCTTCCGCACCTTCGAGTACTTCGCCCTCGCGGCGGTCCTCTACTACATCATCGCCAAGGTCATCGTGGCGGTCGCCCGCCTGCTGAGCTGGCGGCTGTTCCGCTACTAGGAGAAGCACGCATGTTTTCCACGAGCTTCACCGTCAACGACCTGATGTTCCTGCTGCAAGGGGCCTGGGTCACCATCAAGCTGACCGTCGGCGCCATGCTCATCGGCACCCTCGCCGGCATCGTGCTGGGCTGGCTGCGCGCCGCCCTGCCACGGGCGACGATGCCGGTCGGCTGGTTCCTCGACATCTTCCGCAGCGTGCCGCTGCTGATCCAGTTCGTGCTGTTCAACTCGCTGAAAAGCATCGTCGGCCTGAACTGGAGCGCCTTCACCGTCGGCTGCCTGGTACTGGGCGTGTACGCGGCGGCGTTCTGCACCGAGATCATCCGCAGCGGCATCCTCGCGGTGGGCCCGAACATCCGCCGCGCCAGCCGCTCGCTGGGCCTGACCTACTGGCAGGACCTGCGCTACATCGTGCTGCCGCTGGCCGCGCGAGTGGCCTTCCCCGGCTGGCTGAACCTGGTGCTGGGGGTGATGAAGGACACCGCGCTGGTCATGTGGATCGGCATCGTCGAACTGCTCCGCGCCTCGCAGACCATCGTGACGCGCATCCAGGAACCCCTGCTGGTGCTGTGCGTCGCCGGGGTCATCTATTACCTCATGAGTTGGGTCGTGGCGCGCCTCGGTGCCCGGCTGGAAAAAAGGTGGCAGGAAAATGATTGAAATCGACAACGTGCACAAAGCCTACGGCGATCTGGAAGTGGTCAAGGGCGTGAGCCTGACCGTGAAGAAGGGCGAAGTGGTCTCGATCATCGGCGGCTCGGGGTCGGGCAAGTCCACCCTGCTGATGTGCATCAACGGCCTGGAGCCGATCCAGCGCGGCAAGATCCGCGTCGACGGCATCGAGGTCCACGCCAAGACCACCGACCTGAACAAGCTGCGGCAGAAGATCGGCATCGTCTTCCAGCAGTGGAACGCCTTCCCGCACCTCACCGTGCTGGAGAACATCATGCTCGCCCCGCGCAAGGTGCTCGGCCTGTCCAAGGAGGAAGCCGAGGCGATGGCGGTCAAGCAGCTCAAGCACGTCGGCCTGGGCGACAAGCTCAAGGTGTTCCCGCAGAAGCTCTCCGGTGGGCAGCAACAGCGCATGGCGATCGCCCGCGCGCTGGCCATGTCGCCGGGCTACATGCTCTTCGACGAAGCCACCTCGGCGCTCGACCCGCAGCTGGTGGGCGAGGTGCTCGACACCATGCGCCTGCTCGCCGAAGAGGGCATGACCATGGTCCTGGTGACCCACGAGATCCGCTTCGCCCGCGACGTGTCCGACCGCGTGGCGTTCTTCCGCGACGGGCTGGTACATGAGATCGGCTCGCCGGACCAGGTGATCGGCAATCCGCAGCGGGCGGAGACGGCGGAGTTTCTGCGGTCGGTGAATTGACAGACAAGAGCCCCTCACCCTAGCCCTCTCCCAGAGGGAGAGGGGACTGGATCGGAGCAGGTTGATGCCTTGGCGTCAGCCGGCACGGACGGCCCCCTCTCCCTTCGGAGCGGGGCGCGCAGCCAGGGCTGGGGAGAGGGAAGGCCAGCGGCACAGATTGAGGAGACAGCAATGCGTTCAAGCAAGATCATCCACGTGGTCAGCTGCCATGCCGAAGGCGAGGTCGGCGATGTCATCGTCGGCGGCGTCGCCCCGCCGCCGGGGGATACCGTGTGGGCGCAGTCGCGCTTCATCGCCAGCGACAACGTGCTGCGCAACTTCGTCCTCAACGAACCGCGCGGCGGCGTGTTCCGCCACGTGAACCTGCTGGTGCCGCCGAAGGACCCGCGCGCGCAGATGGCCTGGATCATCATGGAGCCGGCCGACGTGCCGCCCATGTCCGGCTCCAACTCGCTGTGCGTCAGCACCGTGCTGCTCGACAGCGGCATCCTGCCGATGCAGGAACCGCAGACGCGCCTGACCCTGGAAGCCCCCGGCGGGCTGATCGAGGTGGTCGCCGACTGCAAGGACGGCAAGGTGCAACGCGTGGAAGTGCGCAACCTGCCCTCCTTCGCCGACCAGCTCGACGCCTGGATCGAAGTGGAAGGCCTCGGCTCGCTGCAGGTGGATACCGCCTACGGCGGCGACAGCTTCGTACTGACCGACGCCCACAAGCTCGGCTTCACCCTGCACGCCTCGGAGGCCGCCGACCTGGTCGCCACCGGCCTGAAGATCACCCAGGCGGCGAACCAGCAACTGGGCTTCCAGCACCCGGAAAACCGCGACTGGGCGCACATTTCCTTCTGCCAGCTGACCGCGCCGGTGGAGCGCGTCGACGGTGTGCTGCACGGCCGCAACGCGGTGGTCATCCGCCCCGGCAAGATCGACCGCTCGCCCTGCGGCACCGGCTGCTCGGCGCGCATGGCGGTGCTGCACGCCAAGGGCCAGCTGAAGGACGGCGAGCGCTTCGTCGGCCACTCGATCATCGATTCCAAGTTCCACTGCCGCATCGACGGCCTCACCAGCGTCGGCGGCAAACCAGCAATCCACCCGTGCATTTCCGGCCGTGCCTGGATCACCGGCACCCACCAGCACCTGCTCGACCCGTCCGACCCGTGGCCCGAAGGCTACCGGCTCTCGGATACCTGGCCGAACGGTTACTGATTTCCCCTAAACGATTCCAACCCTGATTCGCCGCGTAGCGGCATCCGACGACGAAATTTCAGGTAAACCTCACTGAACTTTCGTATACGAAATACGACAATTGGAGACAACCATGAGCAAGAAGGTCAATTGGAGTGGCGTGTTCCCCGCGGTGACCACTCAGTTCAACGCCGATTTCTCGGTCAACCTGGAAGCCACCCACAAGGTGATCTCCAACCTGGTCCGCGACGGCGTGTCGGGCCTGGTGGTGTGCGGCAGCGTCGGCGAGAACACCTCGCTGTCCATCGAGGAGAAGATGGCCGTCACCGAAGTCGCCAAGGACGCCTCCGGTGGCCGTGTGCCGGTGATCTGCGGCATCGCCGAGTTCACCAGCCACGGCGCCTCGCAGGTGGCCAAGGCGGTGCAGAAGGTCGGCGTCGACGGCATCATGGTGATGCCCGCGCTGGTCTACTCCTCCAAGCCGCATGAAACCGCCGCGCACTTCCGCAGCGTGGCCACCAGCACCGACCTGCCGGTGATGGTCTACAACAACCCGCCGATCTACAAGAACGACGTCACCCCGGACATCCTCATCTCCCTGGCCGACTGCGAGAACATCGTCTGCTTCAAGGACAGCTCCGGCGACACCCGCCGCTTCATCGACGTGCGCAACGAAGTGGGCAACCGCTTCATCCTCTTCGCCGGCCTCGACGACGTGGTTCTGGAGAGCATCGCGGTGGGCGCCGAAGGCTGGATATCCGGCATGTCCAACGTTTTCCCGCAGGAAGGCGAGACCATCTTCCGCCTGTGCAAGGCCGGCCGTTATGAAGAGGCCATGCCGATCTACGAGTGGCTGATGCCAATCCTCCACCTCGACGCCCGCCCCGACCTGGTGCAGTGCATCAAGCTGTGCGAAGAGATCGCCGGCCGCGGCACCGCCCTCACCCGCCCGCCGCGCCTGGCGCTGCAAGGCGCTGATCGCGAGCATGTGGAGACGATCATGGCCAAGGCATTGGCGAATCGGCCGAAGCTGCCGGATGTGGGGCTCTAAGTCTCAGCCAGTGAGAAGAGCGAGCGACCGTGCCTGGGGAAGCTTCATGGTTCACCGGCACGCTCGACGCCCTCTCCCTAACCCTCTCCCTGAAGGGAGAGGGGACCAGTTCGGTGTGAAGAGGCAACGCGTGCTCTTCCTGATGCCATCCCCGAAGGAGAGTACGACCGCCCGAGCCACTCGGACACTCCCTCTCCCTTCAGGGAGAGGGCTGGGGAGAGGGGCTCGTCGCCACGCCGACATCCACCACCAGAGAACCCGCCCATGACCGCCCAGAACTTCATCGCCGGCCAGCGCGTCGGCGCCGGCAGCGTCCGCCTGCAGAGCCTCGACGCCAGCAGCGGCGAAGCCCTGCCCCGCGAATTTCTCCAGGCCACCGAGGCCGAAGTCGACGCCGCCGCCCGCGCCGCCGAAGCCGCCTTCCCGGCTTACAACGCCCTGTCGCCGGAGCGCCGCGCGCAGTTCCTCGACGCCATCGCCACGGAGCTCGAAGCCCTCGGCGACGACTTCATCGCCACCGTCTGCCGCGAGACCGCCCTGCCCGCCGCGCGCATCCAGGGCGAGCGCGGCCGCACCGCGAACCAGATGCGCCTGTTCGCCAAGGTCCTGCGCCGCGGCGACTTCCTCGGCGCGCGCATCGACCGCGCCCTGCCCGAGCGCCAGCCGGCGCCACGCCCGGACCTGCGCCAGTACCGCACCGGAGTCGGTCCGGTAGCCGTGTTCGGCGCCAGCAACTTCCCGCTGGCGTTCTCCACCGCCGGTGGCGACACCGCCGCCGCACTGGCCGCCGGCTGCCCGGTGGTAGTCAAGGCCCACAGCGGCCACATGGCCTCCGCCGAATTCGTTGGCGAGGCGATCACCCGCGCCGCCGAATCCACCGGCATGCCGGCCGGGGTGTTCAACATGATCTACGGCGCCGGCGTCGGCGAGCCGCTGGTCAGGCACCCGGCGATCCAGGCGGTCGGCTTCACCGGCTCGCTGAAGGGCGGTCGCGCGCTGTGCGACCTGGCCGCCGCGCGTCCGCAGCCGATCCCGGTGTTTGCCGAAATGAGCAGCATCAACCCGGTGCTGGTCCTGCCCGCCGCCCTGCAAGCGCGCGGCGAGAAAATCGCCCGCGAACTGGCGGATTCGTTGGTCCTGGGCTGCGGCCAGTTCTGCACCAACCCCGGCCTGGTGATCGGCATCGCCTCGCCCGCATTCAGCCTGTTCGTCGCCCAACTGATCGCCGAGATCGGCCAACGCCCGGCGCAGACCATGCTCAACGCCGGCACCCTGAAGAGTTACGAAAAAGGCATCGCCCGCCTGCTCACCCATCCCGCCGTGCGTCACCTCGCCGGCCAGCCGCAGGAGGGGAAGCAGGCACAGCCGCAGCTGTTCCAGGCCAAGGCCGAGTTGCTGCTGGAGGGCGAGGAGCTGTTGCAGGAAGAGGTCTTCGGGCCGACCACAATCGTCGTCGAAGTGAAGGATGAAGCCGAACTGCGCCACGCGCTGGACGGCCTGCACGGCCAGCTCACCGCCACGCTGATCGCCGAGAGCGAGGACCTGTCGCGCTTCGCCACGCTGGTGCCGGTGCTGGAGCGCAAGGCCGGGCGCCTGCTGATCAACGGCTACCCCACCGGCGTGGAAGTCTGCGACGCCATGGTCCACGGCGGCCCCTACCCGGCCACCTCCGACGCGCGCGGCACCTCGGTGGGCAGCCTGGCCATCGACCGTTTCCTGCGCCCGGTGTGCTACCAGAACTACCCGGACGCGCTGCTCCCCGACGCGCTGAAGGACGCCAACCCGCTGGGCATCGCCCGGCTGGTGGATGGCGAGACGACGCGCAGCGCAGTGACTCGCTGAGGGTTCGTCGGCGCGGGAGTGAACTGTCGGCCAGTCCCGCGCCGATGCTCGGCCCCGGCTTCGCGCCGGGGCTTTTTTATGCGCCAGAGGTGGGTCCGCTCTGACAATCATCGCGACCTCCCGCACCCTCGTAGGGCGGATAACGCGCCAGCGTTATCCGCCGCCAGTCAACGGCGGATAACCTGTTCCAGGTTATTCGCCCTACGTGCTCAGGTGGGCCCACATGCATCGGGTGAGTTTCGCGTAGGAGCGGACTCCGTCCGCGATGACTTCACCACGCGCCAGACGTCATCGCGCCGTCCCGCACCTTCGTAGGGCGCATAACGCGCCAGCGTTATCCGCCGCCAGCCAACGGCGGATAACCTGTTCCAGGTTATCCGCCCTACGTGTTCGGGTGGGCCCACATGCATCGGGTGAGTTTCGCGTAGGAGCGGACTCCGTCCGCGATGACTTCACCACGCGCCGGAATCCATCGCGGACGAAGTCCGCTCCTACCAGGACGCAGCGTTATTCGAGCAGCTGGCGCAAATCGGCATACAGCGAATCGCTGATCTCCACGCCGTCTTCCAGGCTGCGACGACGCGCCGCAAAACGTCGCTGGGACGGCAACCGCGCGCCCATGTCGAGGATCGATTCGAACAGCTTCTCCGCCCGCGCCAGGTGCTGCGGGGCGTCCGCGCCGAGGAAGCGCGTCGGGTCAATGGCGATCAGCAGTTCGCCGTGGTGCGGCGAGGATTTGGTGCCCTCGTCGAACACCGTGGACTCGGCACTGGTCAGGTCGCCGATCAGCGGCCCGGCGATCAGCTCGACCATGGTCGCCAGCGCCGAACCCTTGTGGCCGCCGAAAGTCAGCATGGCGCCATCGAGCACCGCGCTCGGGTCGGTGCTGGGGTTGCCCTGGGCATCGATGCCCCAACCCAGCGGAATCTGTTTCCCTTCGCGCTCGTGCAGCTGGATTTCCCCGCGCGCCACCACCGTGGTCGCGAAGTCGAAGACATAGGGGCCGCCATCGCCACGGGGCCAGCCGAAGGCGATGGGGTTGGTGCCGAACAGCGGCCGCGTGCCGCCAGCCGGCGCCACGTAGGCCTGCGCCGGGGTGAACGCCAGGGCGACCAGGCCCTGGGCGGTGATCCGCTCGATCTCCACCCACAGCGCCGAGAAGTGTACGCAGTGGTTGATCGCCAGCGCCGCGATGCCCTGGCCGCGGGCTTTCTCCGCCAGCTTCGGCAGACCGAGGTCGAAGGCGCACTGCGAAAAGCCGCCCCTGGCGTCCACCCGCACCAGCGCCGGCGCGGGTTCGGACAGCTGCGGCACAGCATCGGCCACTACCTTGCCAGCACGCACGGTGTGGATGCAGCCCAGCAACCGCCAGACCCCATGGGACGTACAGCCGTCGCGCTCGCCGGCCAGCACCGTTTCGGTCACCGCCTGCACGTGGGGTTCGCTGAAGCCGTTATGGCGCAGGATTGCCACCGACAAGTCGCGCAGTTCATCCAGGGTCAGTCGGGCCACGATCAGTTTCCTGTTTCCGGTTGATTGAACGGGTGCCAGCGCCTGGCGCGACCTCCCGGCAGCTTTCACAGTGGCGTTTTGCTCGACACGGCGCTTGAACGCAATCCCGAGCCGGGGTGACGAATTCGGCACAGGGAGCAGCCTGCTCGCCCTCGACCGAAGGCCGGAGAAACGCTCTGCTACCGCAGCTGTTTACTCCCCCTGACCCCACTTGCGGAAATTTCCCGATTGCATTCGGTTCGTTTCCATAGCCGCCAGCCAAGCCTTCGCGTGAACAGTTCACCCTTCAAGACCAAAGTCGTATTTCCCTTCGAACCCGCCGCGGTGCAGCGCCCCGCCACCCCTAGCATTGAGCGGCGGAAACCGCGGCCCCCCGGCCATTTTCCGCAGGACTCTATCGGTCAGTGAATGACCGCTTTTCTTCGATGGAAAACCAACCATGAGCAACAATCCGAGTTCTCTCTACCAGAGAGCCTTCTCCGCCAACCAGGCCTACGCCAGCGATGCCTACTCCGCGTCCGCCTATGCCTGGCCGGCTGCCACCGCCTCGCTGTACGCCAGTGAAGCGCTGCAGCCGACCGTGATCCTCGGCGCCCGCGACAGCTCCGGCGACCTCAGCGACGGCCAGGCCACCCAGTCCGCCACGCCCACGCTGTTCGGTACCGGCACCGCCGGTGAGACCCTGCAGGTCTGGGCGACCGCCACCGACAGCACCGGCGTCATGCTCGCCGGCTACCCCGTGGGCAAGGCCGTGGTCCAGGCCGATGGCACCTGGCAGTTCGATGTGCCGCAGGTCCCGCAGAGTGCCCAGTACGCCTTCCAGGTCATCTCCAGCCACGACCAGACCGGCATGCGCCTGAACATCATCGACGTGCCGAGCGTCCCGCCGGTGCATCACGACGCCGTCATCACCGGCGCCATCGACCATGTCGGTCCGGTTACCGGCGAACTGTCCAGCGGCGCCACCACCGACGACACCCGGCCGACCTTCCACGGCAGCGGCACGCCGGGCGAGCTGATCACCGTCAACGCCATCGCAATCGGCGCGGACGGCCACCCGCTGTCGAACGTCCCCCTCAACCTGGGCGCCGCCCTGGTGCAACCCGACGGCACCTGGCAATTCAACGCACAGCAGGCACTGCCCCAGGGCACCTACGACTTCTACGTCGGCCAGGGCACCGAGAGCGCGCCCTTCCGCCTGGTGATCGACACCTCCGCCGGCGTGCCCCAGCCCCAGCCTGAACCGCAGCCCGAGCCGCAACCCGATCCGCAGCCGCAGCCCGAACCGCAACCCCACGGCGGCACCACGCTGATCCTGGGCGTCATCGACGACTCCGGCAGCAGCGCGCAGAAGCTGAACAACGGTTCCTCCACCCACGACAGCACGCCGACCCTCTTCGGCACGGGCAAGGCCGGTGACGTGCTGCACCTGTGGACCACGGTGACAGACGGCCATGGCATGCTGGTCAACGGCTTCTCCCTGGGCGAGACCGTGGTCAAGGCCGATGGCACCTGGCAATTCATCACCAGCGAGCTTGCGCAGAGCGGCCATTACGAATTCCAGGCGTTCTCCGCCAGCGGGCAGTCGGCCGGCTTCCACCTGACCCTGATCGATGCCCAGGCGCCCGAGCCGGTCCACTACGAGACCGTCATCACCGGCGCCATCGACAACTACGGCGCGGTCACCGGTGAACTGGCCAATGGCGCGACCACCGACGACACCCGGCCGGTCCTGCACGGCACCGGCACGCCCGGCGAGCTGATCCAGATTTCCGCCATCGCCATCGACGCCGACGGCAAGCCGCTGTCCAACATCAGCCTGGGCCTGGGCACCGCGCTGGTGCAGCAGGACGGCAGCTGGCACTTCAGCCCCAACCAGGCGCTGCCCGAAGGGACCTACAACTTCCACGCAGGCCAGGGTGACGCCGCTCCGTTCCGTCTGGTGATCGACAAGCACTCGCTGCTGCACTCCAGCCAGGGCGCCGACAGCGACTACGCCCAGCACCTGCAGGGCCAGGAGCTGGACCTGGGCAGCCACCTGTCCGGTGGCCAGCCAGCCGCGACCAAGGGCGCCCTGCCAGCACTGGGCAGCCTGCTGGAAAGCGGCGAGCCGGAGCTGCGCTTCGCCGGCCACGCCGAGGCCAGCGCGCCGGTCGTCCCGGCCCAGCACCATGCCGCTGCCGAGTTCCGCCCGGCCCTGCTCGACGAGCTGGTCCAGCCGCACGTCGTGATCTGACCCGCGGCCTCGCAACGGGGCGCCCCAGGGCGCTCCGTTGCGACTCTTGGTCGCGCCCCCGCCGCCCCTTCGCGCCCCGCCAGACAACCTGTCAACAGCACTTCATGGCCGTTCGTCGCAGCAGTCGAAACCTGACCGACCGCTCATTCGAAGGATTGGCCCCACGTTGCTTGGGCCAATCCTGAGCTTCGGGTAAACTTCCGCATCTTTGCCTCTCATAACGATCAGCCTGATGCCCACGACGTTTCACGAGATTCCCCGCGCGCGCCCTGCCACGCCCCTGCTCGACCGCGCCAGCACGCCGGTCGAGCTGCGTCGCCTGGGCGAAGCGGAGCTGCTGACCCTCGCTGACGAACTGCGCCAGTACCTGCTGTACAGCGTCGGCCAGACCGGCGGCCATTTCGGCGCGGGCCTGGGCGTGATCGAGCTGACGGTGGCCCTGCACTACGTCTTCGACACCCCGGACGACCGTCTGGTGTGGGACGTCGGGCACCAGGCCTACCCGCACAAGATCCTCACCGGGCGCCGCGAGCGCATGGCCAGCCTGCGCCAGAAGGACGGCCTGGCCGCCTTCCCGCGCCGCTCGGAGAGCGAGTACGACACCTTCGGCGTCGGTCATTCCAGCACCTCCATCAGCGCCGCCCTGGGGATGGCCATCGCCGCCCGCATGCAGGGCTCCGAGCGCAAGTCGGTGGCGGTGATCGGCGACGGCGCGCTGACCGCCGGCATGGCCTTCGAGGCGCTCAACCACGCGTCGGAAGTCAAGGCCGACATGCTGGTGATCCTCAACGACAACGACATGTCGATCTCCAACAACGTCGGCGGCCTGTCCAACTACCTGGCCAAGATCCTCTCCAGCCGCACCTACAGCAGCATGCGCGAAGGCAGCAAGAAGGTGCTCTCGCGCCTGCCCGGCGCCTGGGAGATCGCCCGCCGCACCGAGGAATACGCCAAGGGCATGCTGGTCCCCGGCACGCTCTTCGAGGAGCTGGGCTGGAACTACATCGGCCCCATCGACGGCCACGACCTGCCGACCCTGATCGCCACCCTGCGCAACATGCGTGACCTCAAGGGCCCGCAGTTCCTCCACGTGGTGACCAAGAAGGGCAAGGGCTTCGGCCCGGCCGAGATCGACCCGATCGGCTACCACGCCATCACCAAGCTGGAAACCGAAGGTGCCGCCCACGCCGCGCCGAAACAGGCCGGCGGGCCGAAGTACTCCAGCGTGTTCGGCCAGTGGCTGTGCGACATGGCCGCCCAGGACCCGCGCCTGGTGGGCATCACCCCGGCAATGAAGGAAGGCTCCGACCTGGTCGCCTTCGCCGACAGGTTCCCGGACCGCTACTTCGACGTCGCCATCGCCGAGCAGCACGCCGTGACCCTCGCGGCCGGCATGGCCTGCGACGGCGCCAAGCCGGTGGTGGCGATCTACTCCACCTTCCTGCAGCGCGGCTACGACCAGTTGGTCCACGACGTCGCGGTGCAGAACCTCGACGTGCTGTTCGCCATCGACCGCGCAGGTCTCGTGGGCGAAGACGGCCCGACCCACGCCGGCAGCTTCGACCTCTCCTACCTGCGCTGCATCCCCGGCATGCTGGTGATGACCCCCAGCGACGAGAACGAACTGCGCAAGCTGCTCACCACCGGCCATCACTTCGAAGGCCCGGCGGCTGTGCGCTACCCGCGCGGCACCGGCCCCAACGCGCCCATCGAGGCGGCGCTGGAGCCGGTGGCGATCGGCAAGGGCGTGCTGCGCCGCGAAGCCAAGGTAGATAAGGAAGGCAAGGCCGGCAAGGTCGCCTTCCTGGTGTTCGGCGTGCAACTGGCCGAGGCGCTGAAAGTGGCCGAGCAGTTCGATGCCAGCGTCGCCGACATGCGCTTCGTCAAGCCGCTGGACGAGCAGCTGGTACGCCAGCTGGCCGCCAGCCACGAGCTGCTGGTGACCATCGAGGAAAACTCGGTGATGGGTGGCGCCGGCGCCGCCGTCAGCGAATTCCTCGCCCGCGAGAACCTCCAGCAGCCGATCCTGCACCTGGGCCTGCCGGACTACTACGTCGAGCACGCCAAACCGGCACAGATGCTCGCGGAGTGCGGTCTTGACGCTGCCGGAATCGAAGCCTCGGTAAAGGCGCGCCTGGAAGCCCTCGGCAGCCGCTGAGACCGATCGGCGCATCCCACCCCGGGAGTCTTGCCAGTAACGGGCGCACCGACTAAGGTGCGCCCGTTTTCGTTCGAGGTAACGGGAAGCAGGTGAAAGACCTGCGCTGCCCCCGCAACGGTAACCGACGCGCCCCTGATGGGCGCAGCATCGACCACGGCCACTGTCACCGACGGGAAGGCGGACGATGTGATGTCGGCAGCCCGGAGACCGCCCTCGACACGCCCCGACAGGTGTTGCGGAGGGCCGCACCGTCAAGTGCGGCCTGCCGCCCTTGCCACGCCCTCCTCGAAAGTCATCCGACCGCTTTTGAGGACGCTCCATGAAACTGACCCGACTCGCCCTGGCCACCAGCCTGCTGCCCGGCATGGCCTTCGCCGCTGGCGACATCTACACACTCTCCGACCAGGTGATCACCTCCGCCCGCCAGGCCCAGCCGCGCGCTGAAGCCACCTCGGCCAACAGCGTGTTCACCCGCGCCGACATCGAACGCCTGCAGGTGCGCAGCGTCCCCGCCCTGCTCGCCCGCGTGCCTGGCGTGCAGATGGGCAGCTCCGGCGGCGTGGTGTCCTACTCCGTGCGCGGCACCAGCACCGCGCAGACCCTGGTGCTGGTGGACGGCCAGCGCATCGCCTCGGCCAGCAGCGGCATCGCCCGCCTGGACTACCTGAGCATCGACAGCATCGAGCGCGTCGAAGTGACCCGTGGCCCGCGTTCCGCGCTGTACGGCGCCGACGCCATCGGCGGGGTCATCCAGATCTTCACCCGCCGTGGCGAAGCCGGCCTGCACCCGGAAGTGCGCCTGGCCGCCGGCAGCCACGGCACCTTCGAGCGCAGCCTGAGCCTCTCCGGCGGCAACGAGCAGACCCGCTACAACCTCGGCGGCAGCCTGGACGAAAGCCATGGCTGGGACCGCACCAGCGACAACGTCGGCGCCGACAGCGACGACGACGCCCAGCGCAACAAGGCCGTGCACCTGAACCTGGACCACCGCTTCAACGAAGACTGGAAGGCCGGGCTGAACCTCAACGACCAGCGCGGCAAGAACGAATACGACGACGCCTACAACTTCGAGCCGGGCCGCCCGCAGGACGAGTTCCGCGTCAGCAGCTACAGCGCCTACCTCGACAGCCAGCTCACGCAGATGTGGAACAGCCACCTGGAGCTGGGCCGCAGCTTCGACCGCAACAAGGCCGTGGGCGCCGCCGACAGCTGGAACAACGGCACCCTGGAAACCACCCGCCACTCGGCGAGCTGGATCAACCGCCTGCAGCTGGACGAGGCCAACCAGTTGGCCCTGGGCACCGACTGGTACCAGGACAAG
This sequence comes from Pseudomonas nitroreducens, assembly GCF_014204515.1. GTDB lineage: Bacteria > Pseudomonadota > Gammaproteobacteria > Pseudomonadales > Pseudomonadaceae > Pseudomonas > Pseudomonas nitritireducens_A. Next base: position 63,540 of record NZ_JACHLI010000033.1, read on the forward strand.
GTCGATGGCAGCACCGCCTTTGCCGACGATGAGCGCAGCAACCGCGCCTTCTTCGCCCAGCACAGCTTCAAGGGCGACAGCTTCGGCACCGAGCTGGGCATCCGCCACGACAACAACCAGGCCTACGGCAGCCAGAACAGCTGGAACGCCGCCTTCAGCCTGCCGGTGGGCGCCAGCCAGACCTGGATCGCCAGCTACGGCGAAGGCTTCCGCGCGCCGACCTTCAGCGACCTCTACTACCCCGGCGCGAGCAACCCGGACCTCAAGGCCGAGACCTCGAAGACCTACGAGCTGCAATGGCGTGGCGACTTCTCCGGCACGCACCTGGAAGCCTCGCTGTACCGCACCGAGATCGACGACCTGATCGCCTGGGACAGCACCAGCAACCAGCCGGAGAACATCAACAAGGCGCGCATCGACGGCTTCGAAGCCAGCGTCGCCCGCGAGGTACTCGGCTGGCAGGCGGCCCTCGGCCTGAGCCTGATCGACCCGCGCGACCGCGACACCGGCCACACCCTGCCGTACCGCGCGCGCCGCACCCTGAGCCTGGATCTGGACCGTCAGTTCGGCGCCTTCGGCGTCGGCGGCACCTGGCGCGCGGTCAGCCAGCGCTACGACGACGCGGCCAATACCCGCGAGCTTTCCGGGTACGGCGTGCTCGACCTGCGCAGCAGCTGGCTGGCCAGCGACGAAATCCGCTTCGACCTGAAGCTGGATAACGCCCTGGACCGCAACTACACCCTGGGCGACTACCTGCGCCCGACCAGCCCGATGGACTATCTGGGCGAAGCCCGCCCCTACCGCGAACCGGGCCGCACCGCACTGCTGGCGGTGACCTGGACGCCGGAGCTGTAAGGGACCTCTGCGCAGGAACCTTTCGTAGGGCGCATAACCTGGAACAGGTTATCCGCCACCAGCGCCACCAGCGCCGTCGGCGGATAACGCTGACGCGTTATGCGCCCTACGAAACGGCAATGCCAGGCGCTTTCGCAGGATGGCGTGGAGCGAAGCGATACCCATCGCTTCCTCCGCCACCGCATGGGTATCGCCCAGGCTCCACCCATCCTACGGATCTGGCATGGCATTCGGCGAACGCTGCACTTCCCCACAACGCCGAGCAGCCCCCTCACCCTCTGGGAGAGGGTTGGGGTGAGGGAAAAGCGGTGCACCGAACTCGACCTTCATCCGCAATGCTCTTGCGTGGCGGATGCCAATCGCGGACGGAGTCCGCTCCTACGCGCGGTCCGATATCGCGCGCCGGGCTTGATCCGTAGGAGCGGACTCCGTCCGCGATACGTTCATGCGACAGCGGACAGTCGCGAGCAGAGATCCTGCCCAGTTTCGTAGGGCGCATAACCTGGAACAGGTTATCCGCCACCAGCGCCATCGGCAGATAACGCTGGCGCGTTATGCACCCTACAGCCCGGACGGAAAACCGGCGTGGAAATGGGTTCGCGAGCAAGCTCGCTCCTACCGGTTCGAAGTACTCGATAGTCCGGAGCAAGCCGCGTAGTTCTTCGTAGGATCGAGGGGGACGCCTAGTTCTTGCTCGCGAACCCGCCTGGCAGCGGACTCAGCCCAGAACCCCGGCCATCCGCCCCAGCTCCGCGCAGTCCTGCGCATGCCAGTCGGTGAGTTCCGGCCAGGGATTTTCAGCCAGGTTGACCAGCGCACTGTGCGCCCCCGCCGCGCGGGCGCAGTCGAGATCGAAGCGGTAATCGCCGACCATCAGCATCCGCTGCGGCGCCACGTCCCAGCGCGCGGCGAGGCGCAGCAGGCCGTCCGGGCTGGGCTTGGGATCGGCCTCGCCACGGCCGAGCACGTCCTCGGTGAGGAAGCAGTCGCCGATGCCGATGGCCGCCAGCGTAATCAGCGCCAGCTCATGGGCATTGCGGGTGAGGATGCCCAGGCGGTAGCCGGCGCCATGCAGCGCGCGCACCAGCTCCACCGCGCCGGGAGCGGCTTTGGACGCCACCGCCAGCTCGCGCTCGTGCTCCAGCAGCCAGGCATGCTTGGCCGCCGCCTCGTCTTCCGGCAGCGCGGCCAGGTGGGTGAGGATGTCGTGCTCCTGGGGAATCCCCAGGGCCCGCTTGATCGCCGGGAAGTCGTGCACCGCCAGGGTCAGGGTGCCGTCCATGTCGAACACCCAATGGCGGATGTCGCCCAGCTCCATGACTGGGCTCATGCCCAATCCTCGCGGCGGCGGATCAGGCCTTCCTGGGTCGAGGAAGCGACCAGCTGGCCGTCACGGTTGAAGATGCTGCCACGCACGAAACCGCGGCCATTGCCGGCCCAGGGGCTATCGATGGCGTAGAGCAGCCACTCGTCCGCGCGCAGGTCGCGGTGGAACCACACGGAATGGTCGATGGTGGCGACCTGCATGTCCTTCTGCCACACCGAGCGGCCGTGGGGCAGCAGCGAGGTGGTGAGGAAGCCGAAGTCCGAGGCGTAGGCGAGGATGTACTTGTGCAGCGCCGGCACGTCCGGCAGCTTGCCGTCGGCGCGCAGCCAGAGGTACTTGATCGGTTCGCCGATCTCCGGATCGTAGGGGTCGTTCTCGGTTACCGGGCGGATTTCGATGGGCTTGGGGTAGAGCAGCTTGTCGCGGATGCGCTCGGGGAACTGCTCGGCGCTGCGCTTCTTCAGCTCCTGATCGGTGGGCAGGTTCTCCGGGCCGACCACGTCGGGCATGGCGATCTGGTGCTCGAAGCCACCCTCGTCGGTCTGGAACGAAGTGCTCAGGGCGAAGATCGGCTGGCCCTTCTGGATCGCAGTGACGCGGCGGGTACTGAAGGTGCCGCCGTCACGTACGCGGTCGACCTGGTAGACCACCGGCTTGCTGGCGTCGCCCGGGCGCAGGAAGTAGCCGTGCATCGAGTGCACGTGGCGCTCCGGCTCGACGGTCTGGCTGGCCGCCGACAGCGCCTGGCCGAGCACCTGCCCGCCGTACAGCTGGCGGAACCCGAGGTCCTGGCTCGTGCCGCGGAACAGGTTCTCTTCGATCTGTTCCAGGCTCAGCAGAGCCACCAGGTTGTCCAGGATCTGGGTCATGCGTGTTGTGTCCTCAAGTGCGGTCTTGCTGAAGTGGGGGTCGGCGCGGCGCGCTGTAGGCGGGCAGGCTGGTGAGCCGGTCATCCCAGACCGCGCGGCCGATGGTGAAATGATAGAGGCTGACCGGGCAGTCCGAACCTCCGCCCAGCAGTTCTTCCAGCGCCGGGTCGAAATAGCAGCCGATGCCAGTGCCGGAAATTCCCGCGGCCTCGGCTTCCAGGTAGAGCAACTGGCCGATCTGTCCGGTCTCCCAGTACAGGCGCGGGTAGGTCCAGGCGCCTTCGGCCAGCGCGGCGTCGAGATCGGCGAGCATGGCGAAGGCGACGCAGCCGTCGCTGGCGATGTCCTGCCCGCAGGAGAGGAACGCCGACAGTCCACGCGCATCGCCCGACAGCAGGCGATACAGCGGCACGCCGCTCTCCTCCACCGGCTGCCACAGGTAATCCTCGCGCAACCCGCCCGCCTCGCGGCCGCTGCGGCCCAGCCAATACAGGCCCGGCTCCAGGCCCTGGACGCGATGGACGAACAGCAGCAGGTCGACACGCGTCGGCTCGCCGCTGCAGGCGAAGGGCACCGGCGAGCGCTCCGGCATCAGCCGGCGCAGCCAGGCGTACAGCAGTTCGGCATGGATACCGCTACGGCCGTCCATGGACTGCGCGCTGCGCCGCCTATGGAGGATCGGGCGCAGCGGCAGGCCGGGGTTATCCACAGCCGCCTCGGCATTCGGCGCAGCCCAGTTGCCGGCCGCCAGCGCGGGCGCGCGGCACAGCGAGTGCACCCGCTCCAGCTCCGGCCAGTGGCGATAGTCCCGCGACAGGCGATTGGGCGTGCCGGCCAGCGGCAGCTCGGCGAGACCTTTCAGCAAAGCGTCGGCTAGCGGGAATTCAGCCGACTGCGCGGGACCGATCCACAGCAGCGCATCGGCGAACTCGCGCTCGCTGAAACCTTCGCGATCCAGGCCGATCAGTGAATCCAGTCGGGACTCGGCCACACCGCGCAGCAGGCGTACTTCCCAGCCCTGGATCGCCGCGGCGATACCCAGGCAGGCCAGCGCGTGGCCGAGGTCATGATTGCAGTAGCGGTAGGCGCGCTCGCCGTACTTCCAGGCCTCGCGCCAGGGAATGCTCGCCAGCGCCAGCAGGAAACCGCCGGCGGGCAGGGCGTCGCCCAGTTGTTCGGCCAAAGGCGCAGGCAGTTCGGCACGCACCTCCAGCACATGCTGGTCGGCGCTGTAGTGCGCCAGCAGCGCGGCGTTATCCACAGTCCCGGAGGGCAGCAGCAGATAGGCCTCGGTCGGGTGCAGGTTGCCGCTGGACGGGTTGACCCGCAGCGCCCAGCGGTTGCCGCCGGCTTCCTTCCAGGCGGAGATCGCCAGGCTGTCATAGAGCAGTTGCGAGACGCTGGCCAGATTCAGCGGCGCGGGTGCGCCGAGCGGGCCGGCAAAGACTTCGTCATAGCCCGGCGACTCTTCCTGCGGCCGGTGCAGCAGCTCGATGCAGCGCGTCCCGGCATAGCGGCGGAAGGCCGCCGGCTGGGTCGCCCAGTCGAGCTGGCCGGGGCCGGGAGCGAAACGCTCCGGGCGATGGCTACTGAGGTCGTGATAAGCGCGCACGCCGTCTTCGGGCGTCATGGGCGGCGAATCCGGTAGAGCACGTGCGGGCGCAGCGCATGGCCTTCCGGCAGGCGCGGATGCTCGAAATTACCGCCCTCGTCACGCTGCAGGCCCAGGCGCTGCATCAGCCCCTGGGACGGCAGGTTGGCCGGCACGGTGAAGGCAACCACCTCGTCCAGCTGCAACTGCTCGAAGGCGTACGCCAAGGCCGCACGCGCAGCCTCCAGCGCGTAACCCTGGCGCCAGTAGGCGGCATTGAAGCGCCAGCCGATTTCCACCGCCGGGGTGAAGGCCGCCTCGAAGGACACGTGCTGCAGACCGAGCACGCCGATGAAGGCGCCATCCGCGCGGCGCTCGACTATCCACTGGCCGAAGCCGTGCTCGTCGAAATGCTTGAGGATACGTGCGGCCAGCAGGTCGCTGTCCTCGCGGCTCATGCAGGCGGGGAAGTGGCGCATCACCTCGGCGTCGGCGTTGAGCGCGGCGAAGGGCGCCAGGTCGTCGTGACGCCACGGCCGCAGCAGCAGGCGCTCGGTGGTCAGGCTGGGAACATCCATGGGAATCATCGCGGCTCATCGGAGGTCACCATGATACCCGCCAGCGAGCCGATGGGACGCACTCCGTCTGACCAGGCGCAATCGATTCAGCACAGAAGCGCCTTCATCTGGTATTTTTCTCCTACCTTCGCTGTCGGTCACTGCCTTGACCGTGCTCACGCAGACAGCCGCGCCGCCACGGCGCACCTCAAAAAGACCAAGGAAACCCCATGACGACCTCCACCACCGGACTGCAACGCAGTACGGCCCTGGTGCTTTTCGCTTTGGCTGTCGGCGGCTTCGCCATCGGCACCACCGAATTCGCCACCATGAGCCTGCTGCCCTATTTCGCCCCGGCCCTGGGCATCGACGCCCCCACCGCCGGCCACGTGATCAGTGCCTACGCCCTGGGCGTGGTGGTGGGTGCGCCGCTGCTGGCGGTGCTCGGCGCGCGCCTGCCGCGGCGGACCCTGCTGGTGCTGCTGATGGCGCTGTTCGCCGTCGGCAACGGCTTGAGCGCCCTGGCGCCGACCTACCACTGGATGCTGCTGTTCCGCTTCATCAGCGGCCTGCCCCACGGCGCCTACTTCGGCATCGCCGCGCTGGTCGCCGCCTCGGTGGTGCCGCCGCACCGGCGTACCGTGGCGGTTGGACGGATGTTCCTCGGCCTCACCGTCGCCACCATCATCGGCGTGCCGCTGGCCAACTGGCTGAGCCAGGCCGTGGGCTGGCGCTGGAGCTTCGCCCTGGTGGCGGCGCTGGGCGTGCTGACGATGATCTGCGTACGCCTGCTGGCGCCCTACTCGCCGGCCGAGCCGGACTCCAGCCCGCTGCGCGAACTGGGTGCTCTCAAGCGCGGCCAGGTGTGGCTGACCCTGGGCATCGGCGCCATCGGCTTCGGCGGCCTGTTCGCGGTGTACACCTACCTGGCCGACATCCTCGGCGCGGTGACCCACGTCTCGCCAAGCATCGTGCCGCTGGTGATGGCGGTGTTCGGCATCGGCATGACCCTGGGCAACCTGTTCATCCCGGTACTCGCCGACCGCGCGGTGATGCCCACCGCCGGCGGCCTGCTGATGTGGAGCGCGGTGGTGCTGGCGATCTTCCCGTTCACCGCGGGGAACATCTGGACCATCTCGATCTGCGTGTTCTTCGTCGGCTTCGGCGGCGCCCTGGGCACCGTGCTGCAGACCCGCCTGATGGACGTCGCCGAAGACGCCCAGGGCCTGGCCGCGGCGCTCAACCACTCGGCGTTCAACTTCGCCAACGCCCTGGGCCCCTACCTCGGCGGCCTGGCCCTGGCGGCCGGCTACGGCTGGACCTCGCCGGGCTGGGTCGGCAGCCTGCTGGCGATCGGCGGCTTCGTGCTGTGGTCGGTCTCGCTGGCCACCAGCCGCAGCGCGCAGCGCAACGCGGCGGTCTCCAACGAAGGCTGATCCCTGCCTGAAAACCAAAGGGCCGGCGCAATGCCGGCCCTTTCGTTCGTGCCTGAGCTCGGCGTACCCTGGCGCCATGCCGCTACCCCTGGTCTACCACGACGACTACAGTCCGCCCTTCCCGGACAACCATCGCTTCCCCATGGAGAAGTTCCGCCTGCTGCGCGACCACCTGGTGGACAGCGGGCTGGTCAGCGACGCGCAGTTGCTGCGTCCGGAACTCTGCCCGGTGGATATCCTCGCCCTGGCCCATGACCGCGACTACATCGAGCGCTACTGCAGCGGCGCGATGGAGCGCGAGGAACTGCGCCGCCTCGGCCTGCCCTGGACGCAAGCGCTGGCTCAACGCACGGTGCGCGCGGTGGGCGGCTCGCTGCTCAGCGCCGAACTGGCGCTCCAGCACGGCCTGGCCTGTCACCTGGCCGGCGGCACGCACCACGCGCACTTCGACCACGCCTCGGGCTTCTGCATCTTCAACGACCTGGCGGTGATCAGCCTGTACCTGCTGGAAAGCGGCAAGGCCAATCGCGTGCTGATCTTCGATTGCGACGTGCACCAGGGCGACGGCACCGCGCGCATCCTGGAGAACGTACCGGATGCGGTGACGGTGTCCTTGCACTGCGAGAAGAACTTCCCCGCACGCAAGGCGCAGAGCGACTGGGACATCGCCCTGCCGCTGCACCTGGGGGACGGGGAATACCTGAAGGTGGTGCAGGAGGCGCTGGACTACCTGCTGCCGCTGTACCAGCCGGACATCGTGCTCTACGACGCCGGCGTGGACGTGCACAAGGACGACGCCCTGGGCTACCTGCAGCTGACCGACGCCGGCCTGGCCGCGCGGGACGAATTCGTCATCCGTCGCTGCCTGGCCAGCGATATCCCGGTGGTCGGCGTGATCGGCGGCGGCTACGACAAGGACCGCCAGGCCCTGGCGCGGCGCCACGGCATCCTGCACCACAGCGCTGCGCGGGTGGCAGCCGAGTTTCAGTTGGCGCGGTAGCGCGAATTGTTGGTGTCCATGCGCGAAGGCAGACGCTGCTGTTCCCAGCGTGCCAGCTCGTGGTCGGAGAAAGCCAGCAGAGCCGCGGCGCGTGGCCGGCAGTCGGCAGCGTAGTGCTTCTCGCAGAAGCGCATCACCTGCTCGGGCACATGGTGCTGCAACAGCTCCTGGGCACGCAGCGGCCCCGCGTATTGCAGGTAGCGCGGCAGCAGGCGGCTCCAGTTGGTGAACACATAGAGGTTGTGCAGCGCGATCTGGATCGACAGCAGCTCCAGCACCCGTTGCTCGAACTTCTGCTTGGAACCCGTCAGGTTCTTGTTCAGACGCACCACCATGTGGGCCACTGCCTCGTTGAGCAGGGCGCGGATCTCCTCGCTGGGGAGCGCACGGATGACGATGTCGAGGCCATTCACTCGCACGCGGGTGTCGCTGCCCTCCACCCAAAGGTGGGCCTCATGGGAGCGAAGATAATCACGAACTTTCATTGGCAGTCGGACCGATGTTGCAAGAGCCCGGCATGCTGATGGATTCACAAAAGCGCCAACATCGGCGGAATCTCATTCGGCCGTCAGAAATCTCGCAAGCCCTGTGACCGACGCCGCTTCAGGTTGCAGAGAAAATCCTCTGCGGACTGCACCCTTGCTGACAGACACAACGATCCCAGCCAGCGCATTCCCACAACGTCCCGCCGGTTTTCCACCATCGCTGTGGAGCAGCCTGTGGATAAGCTGCGGGAAAGCCGCCGCCACGCCCGCCCCCGCAGGCTTAGCGGCTACTGGACGGAAAATGAGCAACCGACGCCCGGCGCCGCTGCGCTAGAATGGCGCCCTTCCCGCACTTCCTCGCCTGGCCCCTGCGCATGACCGATTCCCGCCCACTCGCCCCCCGTACCGCCCTCGTCATCGGCGGCGGTCCTGCCGGCCTGATGGCGGCCGAAGTCCTGGCCGGCGCCGGTGTGCAGGTGCAGTTGCTGGATGCCATGCCCTCGGTCGGGCGCAAGTTCCTGCTGGCCGGCGTGGGCGGCATGAACATCACCCATTCCGAAGCCCCCGAGCCGTTCCTCTCGCGCTACGGCCAGCGCGCACCAGCCCTCGCACCACTGATCGCGGCCTTCGACAACCAGGCGCTGTGCGCGTGGATTCACGGCCTGGGCATCCAGACCTTCGTCGGCACTTCCGGCCGGGTCTTTCCCACCGACATGAAGGCGGCGCCGCTGCTGCGCGCCTGGCTCAAGCGCCTGCGCGAAGCCGGCGTGGTTATCCACACCCGCCACCGCTGGCTGGGCTGGGACGCCGACGGCGCACTGCTGATCGAAGGCCCGCAAGGCCAGCGCAGCCTGAATGCCGACGTCACCGTGCTGGCCCTCGGCGGTGGCAGCTGGCAGCGCCTGGGCTCGGACGGCGCCTGGGTGCCGCTGCTGGCCGAACGCGCGGTGGCTGTTGCCCCGCTACGCCCGGCCAACTGCGGTTTCGAGGTAGCCGGCTGGAGCGAGTTCTTCCGCGACAAGTTCGCCGGCGCGCCGGTCAAGCCGGTAGCGCTGGCGCTGGCCGGCGACGCGCCGCGCCAGGGCGAGTTCGTGGTCACCGCTGGCGGCATCGAGGGCAGCCTGGTCTATGCGCTGTCCGCCGGTATTCGCGAACGCATCGAACAGACCGGCAGCGCCACCGTGCACCTCGACCTGCTGCCCAACCGCAGCCTGGAACAGGTCGCCCAGGCCGTTGCGCAGCCGCGCGGTTCCAAATCCATGGCCAACCACCTGCGCGGCCGGCTGGGGCTGGACGGCGTGCGCGCCGGCCTGTTGCGCGAGTTGTCCACAGCTGCCGACTACGCCGACCCGCAGCGCCTCGCCCAGTTGATCAAGGCGCTGCCGCTCACCGTCGTACGTCCCCGTCCGCTGGACGAAGCCATCAGCAGCGCCGGCGGCGTCACCTTCGAGGCGCTGGACGAACAGCTGATGCTCAAGGCGCTGCCCGGCGTGTTCTGCGCCGGCGAGATGCTCGACTGGGAAGCGCCCACCGGCGGCTACCTGCTCACCGCCTGCTTCGCCAGCGGTCGCGCGGCCGGGCTGGGCGCACTGCAGTGGCTGCAAGCGCAAGGCTGATCGCTGCTTTCATGGAACCATGGTGCTAGATTGCCGATTCCCTCTCAGGAGTCGCCTGCATGCCGCTGACCTTCCGCCGCGCCCGCCCCGCTGATGTCGACGCCGCCGTCCCGCTGATCTACAGCTCCGGCCCGGACGCCTTCGACTACGCCTTTGCCCGCCCCGGCCGCAACACTGCCCAGGACTTCCTGCGCTACGCGTTCGTCCAGGGCGGCGGGCAGTTCGGCTGGCGCCAGCACTGGGTCGGCGAACAGGACGGCCAGGTGGTGGCAGCTGGCACGGTGTTCGGCGGCGAGGCGAACCTGGGCTACATGCTGGCCGCCACACGGCAGATTCTCGGCTACTTCGGCCTGGGCTCGGCTGGCGTGATGCGCCGCGGCCTGCAGCTGGAAAGGATCATCTGCCCGCCGCCGCGCAGGACGCTGTACCTTGCGCACCTGGGCGTAATCCCGACGCTGCGCGGCGAAGGCCTGGGCAGCCAGTTGATCGAGCACTTCCTGCAGCTGGGCCGCAGCAGTGGCCTGCCCATGGCGGCACTGGATGTCTCCACGGCCAACCCCAAGGCCCAGGCGCTCTATGAGCGGCTGGGCTTCAGCGTACAGGTGGAGCGCGTCTCGACCCTGCCGGGCGTGGCGGGCAGCCGCTACATGCAGCGCCAGCTCTGAGTTAGACTCGCGGCCAGCCGCCCGACAGAGGCGGCGCGCTGCTCCGCCGTCGAAACAGCCTGCTCACGACTCACCAGGAAGGTTCCCATGAGCACCGCCAGCGTCGAACTGAAAGTCTTCGTCCCCGCCCGCGACTTCGCCCTCTCCCAGCAGTTCTACCAGGACCTGGGCTTCAACTCACCGTGGCATTCCGAGGAGCTCGCCTACTTCCACCATGGCGACCACTGCGCGTTCCTGCTGCAGAACTACTACGTCAAGGAATTCGCCGAGAACCTGATGCTGCACCTGCTGGTGGAAGACGCCGACGCCTGGTACGCAAAGGTCCGCGACGCCGGCCTCGCCGAGCGCTACGGCGTGCGCCTGGGCGAGCCGGAAGACCAGCCCTGGAAGATGCGCGACTTCACCCTGCACGACCCCAGCGGGGTGCTGTGGCGGATCGGGCATAACCTCGACTGAGTCGGCGGCACCGGCATGACCTGGCCAACGTCTTGACGCTTACGAGCCCTGGGAGTCATCGGTGCTCGTGGACTTGTGGGAGCAACCGTCTTCTTCTGAAAGTCCGTGCCTGTGTTCCCCTCTCCCTGAAGGAAGAGGGGACCGTTCGGTAAAGGCGGAAACCTTAGCGTCAGCCGGCACGGACAGCTCCCTCTCCCATCAGGGAGAAGGCGGAGGGAGAGGGGCCCGCAGCGCAGAGGTTTCCAGGTAGGAGCGGACTCCGTCCGCGATGGCAACCGGTGTGAGGCGGACCTATCGCGGACGAAGTCCGCTCCTGCGACAGCAATCAGCGCTTTTTTCCGGCCGGCTTGGTGCCGGCGGGTTTGCCCCCCGCCGGCTTTCCACCCAGGCCGAAGCCCGGCGCCTTGCGCACCGCCTTGACCTGCGGCTTGTCGTCCAGCAGCGAGCCGAGGTGCACCTTGCCCGGCTTGCCTTCGGGCACCTTGGGTTGCTTGGGCTTCTTCGGCTTCTTGGTGATCTGGCCACCTGGGGCGGTGACGGGCACCCGGTGCTCGGCCTCGAAACCGTCTTCTTCCTGGCGCGGCAGGGTCTGGCCGATCAGCGTCTCGATGGCCGCCAGCTGCTGCACTTCATCGGCGCAGACCAGCGAGATCGCCTGGCCACTGGCGCCGGCGCGGCCGGTACGGCCGATGCGGTGCACATAGTCCTCGGGGACGATGGGCAGGTCGAAGTTGACCACCAGCGGCATCTCCTGGATATCCAGGCCACGGGCGGCGACGTCGGTGGCGACGAGGAAATCCACCTCGCCGGCCTTGAACCGCGCCAGGGCCCGCAGGCGCGACGGCTGCGGCTTGTCGCCGTGGATCGAATCGGCGCGGATGCCTTGCTTGTGCAGCACATCGACCAGCTCGTCGACGCCCTTGCGGGTCTTGGCGAACACCAGCGCCTGGCGCCAGCCCTGCTCGCGCAACAGGTGCAGGAACAGCTCGGCCTTGCGCTTCTTGTCCACGGTGAGCAGGTGCTGCTTCACCGACTTGGCAGCGGTGTTGCGCGGCGCCACGTCGATGGTCAGCGGGTCGCGCAGCAGCTCGCGGGCCATCTGGCGGATGGCGTCGGAGAAGGTCGCGGAGAACAGCAGGGTCTGCCGGCGCCGGGGCAGCGCGGCGAAGACTTCGTCCAGCTCGCGGGCAAAGCCGAGGTCGAGCATGCGGTCAGCCTCGTCCAGCACCAGGGCCTGCAGCTGGTTGAATTTCAGCGCGTTCTGCCGGCACAGGTCGAGCAGGCGGCCGGGGGTGGCGACCAGCACGTCGACGCCCTTGCGCAGCTTCATCATCTGCGGGTTGATGCTGACCCCGCCGTAGGCCACGGCGGTGCGCAGCGGCACGTGCTGGCCGTAGGCGCGGAAGCTTTCGTGCACCTGCTCGGCCAGCTCGCGGGTCGGCACCAGCACCAGCGCGCGGATGGAGTTGGCGGCTACCTGCGGGCCTTCCTGCAGCAGCTTCTGCAGCAGCGGCAGGGCGAAGCCGGCGGTCTTGCCGGTGCCGGTCTGGGCGGCGGCCAGCAGGTCGCGGCCCTTGAGCACGGCCGGGATGGCCTGGGCCTGCACCGCCGTCGGGTTCTGGTAGCCGAGCCCGTCGAGGGCGCGCAGGAGAGGGTCGATCAGGCCGAGGGTGGCGAAGGTCATGGAGCGCTCGCAGAAACGATTCGGAATGGCCGGCATTGTAGCCGCAAGGGTCAGGAACGCAGCAGCAGCGCGCCTTCGATGGGCACGTAGCGGCTGGCCGCGCGGATCAGCGCCTGGGCGGTGAGGCCCGGCACGCCGTAGGCGGTGGCGTCGGTGCCGCCGGCACGGACGCGGTCCAGCAGCAGGTCGAAATCGCCGTCGCCGGAGGCCAGGACGATCTCATCCACGTTCGGCGCGGCGTCGAGGATGTCGATGGTGATGCCCACGTCCCAGTCGCCCTTGGCCGAGCCGTCGGCGCGCTGGATGTAGGGCTTGAGCTTCACGGTGAAGCCGAGCTTGCGCAGGATCTGCTGGAACTGCTGCTGTTTCGCATCGCCGCGGTCGATGGCGTACGCGTAGGCCTGGACGATGCTGCCCTGGGCGCTCAGCTCGGCCCACAGGGCGGCGTAGTTGAAGTGGCAGCCATAGGCCTGACGCACGGTGTAGTAGAGGTTCTGCACGTCGGCGAACAGGGCGATGGTCTTCAACGGTGACTCCGGAACTCGAACAGCGGGGGCGCATTATCGGCACAGCGGCGCGCCCCCGCCAGTCCCGGCGGGCGGGACAGCTTCGCGGGAGGCTCAGCTGAACATGTCGCCGTCGTCACCACCGAAGAAGCCGGAGTCGTCGCCGAAGCTGCCGCCGTCGTCGTAGTTGCTGTCACTGAAGTTGTTGTCGGCATAGCGGTCGCCGCCGCCGAAGGAGTCGTCGCCGCGCGAGTCGTCGAAGCCCGAAGGCTCCGGCTGGACCGGCTGTTCCTGGATCACCTCGACGATTTCCTGCGGCTGGTTGTGGTGGAACATGCTGGTCAGCAGGTCGGCGACCATCACCCCACCGGCCACGCCTGCAGCGGTCTGCAGGGCACCGCGCATGAAGCCGCCGCCCTGGGGCGCAGCCTGGGCCGGTTGGGACGGACGGAAATCGTTCGGGTTGCCGGCAGCGGGGTTGTTCGCATAGGCCGCATTGCTGCCGGTCGGTTGCGAAAAGCGCGTCTGACCCCAGCCATCCGGGCGCTGCTGCGCCTGGTCCTGGCGCGGTTGCTGGCTCTGGCCACCGCCGAACAACCCGGCGAGGAAGCCGCCGCTGCTCGGACGTTGCTCCTGGGCCCTGGCCTGCTGCGCCTCCAGCTCCTTGACGCGCTGGTCCAGGCGCTTGATCGCCGCTTCCTGGATCAGCATCGCCTGGGCCATGTAGTACGGCGCGGCCGGCTGTTGCACCAGGTGCCGGTTGATCTGCGCTTCGGCATCGGCGTCGCGCGGGGCAGTCTGCGCCTCGGCGTCGCGCAGGCGGGCGAACAGGCCATCGATCAGGGATTGCTCTTCGGAATTCATGGCGGACCTCGGGTGAGCGGGTGGATCGACAACGGATGCCCGCAGGGGCATCACGGGTTGGCACATGGCTTTGAATGTTTGGAGCGGGTCGGAAAAAAACAAGTTCCGGTCGCAGAATTCTTGCGTCTTCTACCTGAGGGTTTGCTTAAGTTAGAGTCGAAGCCCTCGGACAGTATCGGGTTACTGATGAATCCCCTCTCCATCCTTCGCGACACCTGGTTCTTCTTCTCCCGCCACCTCGGCATCCTGGTGCCGCTGTGCCTGCCGTGGATCGTCTTCGAGACGCTGGTGCAGCAGCAGATCAACGTCGCCGCCGGTTCGCAGAACTTCGCCCCCTGGGGCATGGCCGCCGGGCTGGTGTTCTACCCGATCTACACCGCCAGCCTGATCCTCTACATGATCGACACCGGCGAAGGCGTCGAACGCAGCGTGCGCGAACTGTGGAGCGCCGCGTTGCGCCTGTGGCCGGCCTTCGCCCTGCTCTCGGCGATCACTTCGCTGCTGATCGTGGTGGGCCTGTCGCTGCTGGTGCTGCCGGGCATCTTCGTCATGATCAAGCTGGCCTTCGCCGAGTTCCTGCTGGTACAGCGCGGCCGCACGCCCATCGATTCGATGCGCGAAAGCTTCAGCCTGACCACCGGGCATTTCTTCCTGCTGCTGACCACCTCCCTGGCCATTCTCGCCCCGGTGTGGATCGCCGAAGGCTGGATCACCGACACCAGCCGGGACGCGCCGGTGCTGGGCGTGGTGCTGCATTCGCTGAGCGGCTTCTTCCAGCTGCTGCTGACGGTGGCGGCCTACCGCATCTTCATCCTGCTGGGCCGCGAGGAGGCCTGAGCGGCAGCAAGTCGCAACAAATCCCCCGGCATATTCCCCGGCACATCGCGCGTCGGGGTTCTACGCTGGAGTCTCTCTTTCCCGAGTATGGAGACTCGCCGTGAATGACTTCCCGCCCAGCTGCCTGTCGCACATATCCATCGGCACCAACGACTACCCGCGCGCCAAGGCGTTCTATGACGCCGTGCTGGCGACCCTGGGCTGCCGGCCGATCATGGAACACCCCGGCGCCGTGGCCTACGGCCGCGCCTTCCCCGAGTTCTGGCTGCAGACGCCGATCGACGGACGCCCGGCCGGCATCGGCAACGGCACCCACTTCGGCTTCATGGCCATTTCCCGCGAACAGGTGGACGCCTTCTACCGCGCCGCCATCGCCGCCGGCGCCAGCGACGACGGTGCGCCCGGCCCCCGTCCGCTCTACGGCGAACCCTATTACGGCTGCTTCGTGCGCGACCTCGACGGGCACAAGATCGAGGCGTCGTTCTGGGACCTGACGCTGGCGGACGGCGGCTTCGACGCACACTCGCACTGAGCCCGCCACGGCAACCGCACGGCCCGCGCAAGGCCCGGACGGCGCAGCTGTCAGCATCCGGCAGCAGGTTGCCGGATGCTTCACGCGGCAACTGCGCAGGTGAAATGCGCGGTCACAGCCACTATCCTCTGGAGCGAACAAGCCCAGCCCCTGGTCACCCATGAGCCTCTCGCTTCGCCGCCGCTTCCTCTTCGTGCTGTTCATCGCCCTGCTGCTCGTCGCCACTGCCGCCGCCTGGCTGCTGGCCTGGCACCCTGCCGAGCGCGAAGCGCTGGCCGCCCAGTGCCGCGCCCCGGCGCCGCAGCTGCAACCGGGGCAGGCGCTGAAGGTGATGACCTGGAACGTCCAGTACCTGGCCGGCAAGCGCTACATCTTCTGGGACGACCTGCCCGACACCACCGGCCCGGACGACCGCCCCAGCCCCGCGGACATCGCCAACAGCCTCGACGAGGTGGTGCGGGTGATCCGCGACGAAGCGCCGGACATCGTCCTGCTGCAGGAGGTCGACGACGGCGCCGCCGCCACCGGCAAGGTGGACCAGCAGGCACTGATCGGCGACCGCCTGAGCGACCTCTACCCCTGCTCCGCCGCCGCCTTCGACTGGAAGGCGCGCTTCGATCCCAACCCCCACGTATGGGGCAGCGCCGGACGCAAGCTGGTGACCTTCAGCCGCTTCCAGATCGCCAGCGCCGAACGCATCGCCCTGCCGCAACGCTCTTCGATTCCGCTGCTGCGTCTGTTCGCTCCGCAACCGGCGCTGCTGCTGAGCGACCTGCCGATTCGCGGCGGCGGCCATTTCAGCGTGATCAACACGCGCCTGGAACGCCCCGATGGCGATGACACGCCGCAGCGCCAGGTCGAAGCCCTGGAAGCCCAGCTGAGTACCCTGCAGGCCGCCGGCCGCCCGTGGCTGCTGGGCGGCGATCTCGGTCTGCTGCCCCTGGGCCAGTACCCCTACCTGCCGGACGTCCTGCGCGCGCCCTATCGCCCCAACAGTGAGCTGAACCTGCTGGCGGCGCGCTTCCCGGTGATCCCGGCGGTGGAAGAATCCAGCGGCGTCGACCAGGAAAACTGGTACACCCACTTCCCCAACGACCCGCGCGTGCACAAGCCCGACCGCACCCTCGACTACCTGTTCCACAGTCCCGGCCTGAGCCGCGTCGATGCCCGCGTGCGCCGCCACGACACGCTGCGTATCTCCAACCACCTGCCGTTGATCGCGCGCTTCCTGCTGCCCCACTGAGGGCTGCGGCACATCGCCGCCGGTGACAGCTGGACAAGTGCGACACGGCGGTCGCATGCTCGGCGCGCTTCGAACAAAAACGATAACGAGCATCCAGGCCATCCATGCATTTGCGCCGACTCGCCGGGCCGATCCTCGCCCTGCTCTGCCTCAACGCCGTCGCCGTCGACCGCCCCACGCTGGCCGACCGCCTGCCGCACCCGCTGCCGGCGCTGACCGTCGGCTACTACGAGTTCCCGCCCTACACCTACACCGCCGCCGATGGCAGCACCCGCGGCAGTGGCGCCGAGATGGTCCGCCGCATCCTCCTCAAGGCCGGCTACCGCGCCGACTTCCGCGCGCTGCCCAGCGCCCGCGTGTACCTCGGCCTGCAGGATGGCAGCGTGCAGGTCTGGGCCGGCGCACCGGGCAAGGTGGAGCTGGCGGGGACGACGCTGGAATGCGAGCGCACCCTCGGGCATGTCGAGCTGAACCTCTACCACCTGCCCTCGCGCCCCTCGCCGAAGTTGCCCGAAGGCCTCAGCGGCAGCCGGGTGATCCTGATCAGCGGCTACAGCTACTGGCGGCCCATCACCGACCTGCTGGCCGACCCCGGACTGAAACTCGAACTGCACCGCACCGGCACCCATGCCGCCGCCCTGCAGATGCTCGAACGCGGCCGCGGCGACTACCTGATCGACTACCAGACCCCGGTGGAACAGGCGCGCCGCGAACTGAACATGGCGCCGCTGACCTCCGACCGCCTCTACAGCGTGCCGACCAAGCTGATCATCTCGCGCCGTGCCCCCGATGCCGAAGGCCTGCGCGCACAGCTGGACCGTGCCTACGACGAACTGCAGGCGGCCGGTTACGAGATGAAACTGCCCTGAGCGAGATGAGTGGAGCCGCAAAGCCTCTGCAAAAAACTGCGCGAGGCTTGATCCCTGGGTAGGAGCGGACTCCGTCCGCGATCGCTATCCGGCGGCTCCGAGCTTGATGGTTGGCCATCGCGGACGAAGTCCGCTCCTACGACACCCCAAGCGCCGGAGCTACGCCTTGCGCGGCTTCGCCCGCGCCGTCGGCTCGGCGATCAGCGGATCGTCCGGCCAATAGTGTTTCGGGTAGCGCCCCTTCAGGTCCTTCTTCACTTCGGCGTAGGTACTGCGCCAGAAGTTGGCCAGGTCCTGGGTCACCTGCACCGGCCGCTGCGCCGGGGACAGCAGGTGCAACTTCACGGCCACCCGCCCCCCGGCGATGCGCGGCGTGTCGGCCAGGCCGAACAGCTCCTGCAGGCGCACCGCGAGCACCGGTGGGAACTCGCTGTAGTCCAGGCGAATGTTCGAGCCCGAGGGCACCTGCAGCGTGCGCGGCGCCAGTTCGTCCAGGCGCTGCGGTAGCGGCCAGGGCAGCAGCGCGTGGAGAATCCCGCTCAATTCCAGGTTGGCGAAGTGCGACAACCGCGAGACCTTGCCCAGGTACGGCAGCAGCCAGTCCTCCAGCGAGCTCAGTAAGGCAGCGTCGCTGACGTCCGGCCACTCACTGGCGCCCTTGCCTTCCAGATCCAGCCGGCGCAGCAGGGCGATGCGCGCCTGCCACTGGCGCAGCTCCGGCGTCCACGGCAGCAACTCCAGCCCCTTGCGCCGCACCAATCCGAGCAGCGCGCGGCTGCGGGCCTCGGCGTCGAGGTTGGGCAGCGCCTCGCTGGACAGCACCAGTTCGCCGACCTTGCGCTGGCGCTCAGCGCGCAGCACACCTTCGCGTTCGTCCCAGTCCAGCTCGTCGTGGACGCTGACCTGCTCGGCGAGGATCGTCTCGAACAGCGCCGGCTCCAGCGCCGCTGCCAGGTAGATGCGCTCTTCGCGCTGGCCCTGGCGGCTGCCGAGGTCGGCGATCACCAGCCAGCCTTCCTTCATCAGCGCGTCCGGCTCGCCGAACAGCGCGGCGCGGCCGTTGGCCAGGCGATATTCGCCACCACCGGCACGGCGTTGACGGGCGATGCGATCCGGGTAGGCGAAAGCCAGCAGGCCGCCCAGCCAGCGCGGATGATCGGGATCGGCCACCGGCTCGCAGGCCGGGCCGCGCAGGTAGCCCTTGAACTGCCGCGCCAGTTGGCGAATGCGCTGCACCGCGCCGCGACTGGCGCGCGGACCGCTCTGCTCGCCGGCCAGCAGGGCGATGCGCTGATGCAGGTCGGCATCGTTGCCGCGCAGGATGTCGCGCTCGCCCAGCAGGGCCGCCAGGTCACAGGCCAGCGGCCCCAGCCCCAGCGCATGGCCGCGCAGCAGCAGGTGGGCGATTCGCGGGTGCGCCGGCACTTCGGCCATGGCCTGGCCGTGAGCGGTGAGGCTGCCGCCACCGGCGCGGGAAGCCAGCGCGCCGAGGCGCTCCAGCAGGTCCTGGGCCTGTGCATAAGCGGCGGCAGGCGGCAGGTCGAGCCAGGCCAGCTCCTGCGGGGCGACGCCCCAGCGCGCCAGCTGCAGGGCGAGGCCGGCGAGATCCGCCTGGAGGATTTCCGCCGCGCCGTAGGCCGGCAGTTGCTCGTGCTGCGCCTCGGACCACAGGCGATAGCAGGCGCCCGGTTCCAGTCGCCCGGCGCGCCCGGCCCGTTGTGTCGCGGAGGCGCGGGAGATGCGCTGGGTCTCCAGGCGAGTCATGCCGCTGCCCGGATCGAAGCGCGGCACGCGCGCCAGCCCGGCATCCACCACGACGCGCACGCCGTCGATGGTCAGGCTGGTTTCGGCGATGTTGGTCGCCAGCACCACCTTGCGCTTGCCCGGCGGCGCGGGCTCGATGGCGGCGCGCTGGGCGTCGAGGTCGAGTTCGCCGTGCAGCGGGCAGATGAGTATTTCGGGGCGACCGCCCAGCGCGTCGCCCAGTTGCTCGGCAACGCGGCGAATCTCCGCCTGGCCGGGCAAGAATACCAGCAGGCTGCCGGACTCGTCGGCCAGGGCCTGCTGCACCGTCTGCAGCACTCGCGGCTCGATGAATTCGCCGGCCTGCCACGGCCGGCCCCAGCGGATGTCCACCGGGAACATGCGCCCCTCGCTGCGCACCACCGGCGCATCGTCGAGCAACGCGGACAGCCGCTCGCCCTCCAGCGTCGCCGACATCACCAGCACCTTGAGCGGCGGCTCGTCGCGCAGCAGCGCGCGGCCGTTGAGGGTCAGCGCCAGGGCGAGGTCGGCGTCCAGAGAGCGCTCGTGGAATTCGTCGAAGATCACCAGCCCCACGCCTTCCAGCGCCGGATCGTCCTGCAGGCGGCGAGCGAGGATGCCCTCGGTGACCACTTCGATGCGTGTCTTCGGCCCGACCCTGCTGTCCAGGCGAATGCGGTAACCGACGGTCTCGCCGACCTTCTCGCCCAACTCCGCGGCCAGCCTTTCGGCGGCAGCGCGGGCAGCCAGCCGACGCGGCTCCAGCATCAGGATCGATTGCCCGTCCAGCCACGCCTCACCCAGCAGCGCCAGCGGCACGCGGGTGGTCTTGCCGGCGCCGGGCGGCGCCTCCAGCACCACCTCGTGGCGCTCGGCCAGGGCCTGGCGCAGGGCGGGAAGGACGCTGTCGATGGGAAGGGCGTGCATGCCGGCTCCTGGAACTCGATTTTCATAAGGCGGTAACCCGGCTTTCGCGCGGGGCGGCGATTATAGCGGGCGAACCGCGATGCCAACTCGGCAGTCATAGAAGCAACGAGAACGCTGGCTAGTGCGAATCTGCCAGCAGCGGTTCAGGACTCGTTGTTATAGTTGTCCGCATTATCCTCCCGGAGGTTTTCCATGCGTCTTGCCACTCGAGTCTCCTGCGCCGTTCTGAGCGCCGCCCTGTTCAGCCAGCTGACCGCCTGCGGCACCCTGTTCTACCCTGATCGCCGTGGCCAGATCGACGGCAAGATCGACCCGGCGGTTGCCGCCCTGGACGCCGTCGGACTGTTGTTCTACATCATCCCGGGGCTGATCGCCTTCGGCGTAGACTTCGCCACCGGCGCGATCTACCTGCCCGACGAGAAGTACTCGGTCGCCCCGGAAAAGCTCAAGGATGCGGTGAGTGAAGACGGCACCGTGGACAAGGCTAAACTCAAGGCGATCCTCGAGCGTGAAACCGGCCGCAGCCTGCCCCTGGACGACCCGCGTCTGATCCAGCGCAGCGGTGGCCTCCAACAACTCGCCAGCCTGGGCCTGCGCCCGGAGGCCTGACATGCACGGCGCTCTCGCTTCACACCTTCAGCAACTCCTGGCGTACCACCAGTGGGCCTACGAACGCATCCTGGAGGCCGTCGCGCCGCTGGATGAAGAGGCCTACCGCGAACCGCGCGGGCTGTTCTTCGGCAGCCTGCACGGCACCCTCAACCACCTGGCGGTGGTCGATCGCATCTGGTTTGCCCGTGTGCAGCGCGAGCCCTGGCAGTTCGAACGGCTCGACGCCGAGGCCGCGCCGGATCGCGCCGGCCTCGCCGACTTCATCAACGACGGTGTCGGCGCCTGGCGCCTGTGGCTGAGCAAGCAGAGCGACGCCACCCTCGGAACCCAGCTGGACTACCGCAACATGGCTGGGCAGGAACATCGCCAGAGCCTGGCGAACATCGTCCAGCACCTGGTCAACCACGGCACCCACCACCGCGGGCAGATGAGCGCCGCGCTCACCGCCCTGGGCCAGAAGGCGCCGCTGCTGGACTACATCTACTTCCTGCCCAACCGCCTGGACAGCTGATGCTCAAGCACGCCAGCCACGCCCACCTGATGCGGCTGGCGACCTTTGCCTCGCTTGGCGTCGCCACTACCCTGATCGTCGCCAAGGCCATCGCCTGGTGGCTCAGCGGCTCGGTCAGCCTGCTGGCCGGCCTGACCGACTCGCTGCTCGACGGCGCCGCGTCCTTCCTCAACCTGTTGGCGGTGCACTACGCCATCCGTCCCGCCGACGACGACCACCGCTATGGCCACGGCAAGGCGGAGTCGCTGTCAGGGCTGGCGCAGGCGCTGTTCATCGCGGTCAGCGCGGTGCTGGTCGGCGCCCAGGCCATCGACCGCCTGCAGCACCCCGAGCCGGTGGAAGCGGTCGGCTGGGGCATCGCGGTGATGATCCTGTCGCTGGTGCTTACCGCCGGCCTGCTGACGGTGCAGGGCTACGTGGTGAAGATCACCGGTTCCAACGCCATCCGCGCCGACTCCCTGCACTACCGCTCGGACCTGCTGCTCAACAGCAGCATCCTGGTGGCGCTGCTGCTGGCGCAGTTCGGCTGGCAACGGATGGATGCGATCTTCGGCCTGGGCATTGCCTTCTACATCCTCTGGAGCTCGTTCCAGATCGCCCGCGAATCCGTTGCGGTGCTGATGGACGAGGAACTGCCGCCGGACGTCAGCACGCGCATGCTCGAACTGGTGCGCGAGGTCCCCGGCGTGCTCGGCGCCCACGACCTGCGCACGCGGATTTCCGGCACCCACTGGTTCGTCCAACTGCACCTGGAACTGCCCGGCGAACTGTCACTGTCGAAGGCACATCACCTGTGCGACGAAGCGGTGCTGGCGATCCACAAGGAATTTCCGCGGGCCGAGGTGCTGGTGCACGCCGACCCGCAGGAAGTGGTGGGCAGGGAAACCATCAGTTAGAGAGCATCAGTTGATGCTGTAGCCGCGCCCGCTCAGGCACGCGCCCAGGGCGCGACGATAGTTATCGGCGACGTAGGCCGGCGGCGCGTAACTCGCCGAGGCCGGGTCGAAACCACTCTGCTGCACCGCCCAGCCATGGCACTCGTAGCGGTCGCGCGCCTGCTGGTCCGGCCCCTGGTTGTACATGGGGTAGGCGATCACGTCGTACCCAGTCTGCGCCACCGCCACCGGTTGCGGCTGCTGCGGCGGCGCCACCACTTCATAGTCCTGCGAGCTGGCCTGCCACAGGTAATAGGTGCCAGCGGCGAGGAAGTAGCCGATGCTGCCGATCCACACCTGCTCGGCGTAGGACGGCAGGTAGCGCACGCGAACGCCGTAGGGCGGGGTCACCACCACATAGCGTGCGCCATAGGGGCGATACCAGTAGCCGTCGTTGAAGAAGTAGTCGCTGCCGCGATAGGGCACGCGGTAATGCCCCGGCGGCATGCTGCTCACCACATAGCCCGGACGCCAATAGGACGGATGCGGCCCCCAGTTGCCGTGGGGCGGCGGGCGGCCCTGCCAGTTGTTGCCCGGCGGCGGACGCACTTCGTGGGAGCCGAACTTGCCCCCATCGCCGTGGCCATTGTTGGCCGGCGGGCGATTCTGCCATTGGCTGTCGCCGTACCCCGGCGGACGGCCCTGGCCGCCCTGCCACTGGTTGCCGTTGTTGCCATTCTGGCCCGGCGGGCGGCCATTGCCGTGATCATTGCCATTGCCACCCGGAGGGCGGCCCTGCCACTGACCGTTGTTATTGCCATTGCCCGGCGGATGGCCTTGCCACTGCCCGTTGTTGCCGCCACCAGGCGGACGACCCTGCCACTGACCATTGTTGCCGCCACCGGGCGGGCGACCCTGCCAGCCGCCGCCGGAGCCACTCGGCACTTCATGGGAGCCGAACTTGCCACCGCCGGCATTGCCCGGGTTGCCGGAATGCCCGCCGTTGTTCGAACCACCCGACGGCCGCCCCTGGCTCGGCGGCTGCCCCTGTCCACCCTGCGCCGGCGCACCGCCAAAGTCGGCCGCGGTGGCCGCCTGCACGGCCAGGGCCAGTGAGAGCACTGCTAGGGAGGCGAACTGCCCGATGCCCGACTTCATGGATTCCTCACTTCGGCGACGGCCGAAAACAGTGATGTGACAATGCCATAGACCACGCCTCAACGCCCGCATTGCAAGGCACTGGGTAAAGTCAGGGTAAAGATGGCGGGACAAATCGCAGGCAAGAAAAAAGGGAGGCTCGTCAGCCTCCCTTTGTGGAATCTCGTCCTGCTCGTCGCTGTTGGCGCCGGCTCACCTCGCTCCGCCTTCTGGGCAGTGCGTAGCCCGGTGGCCGGCGCGATCCTGTGGGGTCGGCGAGCCGCGAAGCGCCTGATTGGGCGGATCGCAGGGGGACGTGATGTCCGGGCTGTGAATCTGGGAGAAATAGTACGGCGACAACGCGGGGAAATGATTGCTAAGATTGCTCACACAGGCATCACCTGAGCAACAAATAACTAAAAATTACGCCACAAGCGCAATTCAATGGAAACATGAGGCTTTCATGAACAAGCTGGACCGCTACGACCTGCGAATTCTTGCCGAACTGCAACGCGATGCGCGCATTTCCAACCAGGAACTGGCCGAACGCATCGGCCTGTCGCCCTCGCCCTGCTCGCGGCGGGTCAAGCAGCTCGAGGACGACGGCTACATCGTCCGCCAGGTCGCCCTGCTGGACAGCAAGAAGCTCGGCCTGAGCCTCACCGCCTTCGTGCTGATCGGCATGGACCGACACACGCCTGAGCGTTTCGAGCACTTCCAGCAGATCATCGGCAAGTGCCCCGAGGTACTCGAATGCAGCCTGGTGACCGGGATGGACGCGGATTACCAGCTCAAGGTAATGGTGCCGGACATGGAACACTACCAGCACTTCCTGCTCGGCACCCTGACCCGCATCGAGGGTGTGACCAGCGTGCGGTCGAGCTTCGTGCTGCGCAATGTGATGGCGAGTACCGAGTTGCCGCTGGATCACTTGCGGGTCTGAGCCCGCTTTTCGTAGGAGCGAGCTCGCGAACCGCACGGTCCCGAGCCAATCGCGGACGGAGTCCGCTCCTACGCAAACGGAAAGTAGCAGCGCCAACTTGTAGGAACGCCCCTGCGCACGGTCACGGACCCACCTGGATGGGGCTCTCGGCGTTGGTCGGTTCGCGAGCAAGCTCGCTCCTACAAAAAGCATCAGCACCGAAACCGGCTTTGGTTTTGGCTCTGAAGACTTCCAGAGAAACACCCGCGCACTCCGAATGCCCCGTTCAGGAGGCCTCGTTGAAGCGCAGTTTCAGGGGTTGAGCGACATGGATGTCGCGAGAGCGCTGTCGGGCCAGGGATGGCCCGTCAGCG
>NZ_JACHLI010000034.1 GCF_014204515.1 Pseudomonas nitroreducens
TCGGTGGTCATGCTTGCGTCCGCAAGAAAAGTTGCGGACGCAATAGTCTCAACTGCGGGGTCAGGCACCCAGGACGCCGATTTTCACGCGCTTACGAAATGCTGGAAAGCGTGGCCGAGCATCAGCGTCTTCAGCTCGCGGTTGGTGGCGCCGCCCCAGTAGCGGTGGTTGATGAAGGTGAAGCCGATGCCGATGTCGGCCGGCAGGTCCGGCACCGGGTAGTAGCGCGAGCAGCCGATGGCTTCGCCGGTATGCCGGTCGAGGATCAGCAGGCAGCCGCCGGCCTGCACGAGAAACTGGAAGTAGGGCTCGAACACCTCACGGCGATAGCGCTCGGTGGCCGGGTGGCCGGCCCAGGTTTCCGGGGAGTTGGCGGCGGCGTACAGCCCGTCGAAATCATCGGCGCGCAGCGGGCGCAATTGCAGGGTGTCGCCGCGCAGGGTCGGCTGGTCATCGAAGGCGGTCATGCCGGGCTCCAGGTTGTGTGGAGCCCAGCTTAAGCGGCGATTGGTCTTTTGCAGAGAACCATTGCGGAGTGATTTGGCGGTGCCAAAGCGAGGCAGTTCAAGGATGTCGCACTCTTCAGTCATCAGGCGCCCGTTGGGCCATTGAGTCATTTACTTTTGGCGACTGCATAGCGCGCACGCTTTGGGGATTTGCGGTTGGACAGTCTGGACTTGTGAAAGCATTCGGAACACCAGCTGCCCTGGCGGACACTCTGCAATCCGCAGGACCACGAATGGCCTTGATGACAAAGCCAATGCCAGGGCTTTCGGTAGCCTGGGTAGGCTTGAGTCAGGCACAGACCTCCTTTTCCCGCCGCCAAGCGGCGCGCTTCCTCTACAACTTTCTCCAGACGCTGCGCCTTGGAGCACTGTGGGCACCAGTTCCCCGTGAGTGCATGCACACCAGATACCTCCCACTCATGACCTGCCGAGCAGCGAAACCGATACTGGCTTGTCACGCCCGTGTACTCCTGGCTTAGGCAGATGCCGCCTTTGATTTCCGCCAGTTTCTGGTATCTGGCCATCCCGGCCCTGTGCAGGTTGTTTCTGACTGCTCTCAAGCGCGCACATTCCGGGCACCAGCTTCCCAGCCGAACGATGGTGGCAGTGGTCTCCCACTCGTGGTCTTCGGCGCAGCGGAATCGGTAACGGTCGTCCACCAGGGTGTAGCGTTCGCTCAGGCATTCCCCACCGCGCTGCCTGGCCAACTGTTGCAGGCGAGCAATACCTTGCGGATGTTTTTGTCGGATCGACATGCGCGTTCGTGCGCACTCCGGGCACCAGGTTCTACTCAGAACCATACTGCCCTGAGCTTCCCATTCATGGCCCTGATCGCAGCGAAACCGGTATTGCCTTGCGCTGCCCAGGTACTCGGTCGCCAAGCACTCCCCGCCCTTTTTCCGAGCCACACCCTGCAAACGCTCCAGTCCATCGGAGGACAACAGCTTCTTGTTCCTCAACTGCCTGCGGCACTCGACACAATGGCAGTACACAGCAACCGCGGTTGACCCGGGACGCAGCCATTCATGCCCGGCGGGGCAGCGGAAACGGTGCAACGCTTTGGAGCCCAGCCAACCTTCCTCCAGGCATTCCACATCAGCCGCTTTGGCCGCGGCGAAAAGCGCCTGATCGCGTTCCAGCGACAGGCAAGCGGGGCAAAGTGAAACCCTGCCGTCCGCGACCGCTGCCCATTTATGCTGGAAGACATGCCCTTGCGAGCATGTGAATCGATACAAGGCCCCCGCACCGCGCCAGTCCTCATCCAGGCAAGTCCAACCGAGGCGTTGCAAGGCGAGGTTTATTCGCTGGAGGCGGGTGCCAGCGGGTTGCATCCTGGGCGGACGCTGCCCCGCAGGGGGGCCTGGCCTATTCAACTTTGTGCGTCGCCTTCAGGTGCACTGGCGATCAAGCTGGCGCCGCAGGCCGTCTTCATTCCATGCAGGGCGACAGCGATTCCGTCGACATCCAGCAGAGCGCTCCCTTGCGCAATCGGAAAGACGCCTTTGCACAGCGGGCACACCACCTGGTGACCGACGCCGGCCATGGGCTTGCCATTGAGATTGGTCTGGCCGAACGCCTGAATCACAGTGCCGCCATGGCTTGTGCTGTCGCCCAGCCGAATGATTTCTTGCATCGCAAACTCTCCAACTCGTCTGAAAATGAACTGCTCGATCTACCGAGCTCCCAGTCCCCCCAAGGCGGTGCCCAGCAGCAGGGCCAGGAGCAGGGCGATGCCGATCAGACATGACCAGATCACCGCCATGCCTGTGAGGAAGCCTTTCAACTGCTGCGGTCTGTTACGGCTCAGCAAGGCCGCGCCAGTTGCCGGTAAAGCCAGCCAGAGAAGAAAGATCGGTATGACCACTCCTGATGCCAGGTCTGTGCCCGACATCGTCGCCAGCCAGACCATTGCCTGAAACAGGCAAAGCGCCAGGGCGAGGCCCCAGCCTGCAAGCAGACTGCCTGGGGAAGTCATCGGTTTCGCCACTTGAATTGCCCCGTAGGCTGCCCATGCCTGCTGCTCATTGCTTAGCCCTGACCGCGAAGGCTGCCGAAGAATGGGCGAAGTCGCTGTCGGCGTTCTGCGGCATCAGGTTGACGGTGAAAGGGTCGTAGGAGGGCTTTTTGCCGGGAGTGGGGGCGGTGATGGCGATGATCGTGGCCTGGTCTTTGCGGCGCAGGGGCATGACTGCGCTGGTATCGCCGTTGAGGTAGCTGGCCATGGTCGCCAGGGCGATGCCGACGAAGGGCGAGGCGGCGCCGGTGTCGCCCAGGCGCTGGGTGAGGTCGTAGCTTTCTCTTGAGTCGAGCAGGTCCAGCGAACTGTGGGCCAGGCTCAGGGCCGGAGTGAGTTCGGCCAGCGGCGTGGCATTGAGGCCGCCGTCGTAGAACAGCCGGGCGGGTTGGGGCGTCAGCGATCCGGTGGCCTGCTTCCAGCCGCTGGCCAGTTGCGCATTCAGCGCATCGCGCTTGAGGCGCTCGCCGTTGTCGGGGCGGGTCAACGAAACGGTCACCGGGCGGTGCAGCTTGGCCAGCACCGGCATGGCATCCCACTGCTCGAAGGCGCGCTCGGTCCAGGGCTGCGGAATGAAGGTCGAGGGCTGGAACTCCACCGGCGGCTTGCGCCAGCCCCAACCACGGAACTCGGGGTCGATCTTGTTCTCGTTGACCTTGGTGTAGGGGGCGTAATAACGCAGCCACTCGACGCGTTCGGGGCGGCCCACGATCAGGGCGACCATTGAGTCTGTAAGTTCGCCCGGTTGCCGCGGACCTGTACCCACACCGATAGGCTTGGTTCCTTTCGCCATTAGTGACAAGGCCATATTGAATCCCTCACTGGCATAAACCAAAACGGCGGGAAGATCGGGGTTTCGCTCGAATAGTTGAAACAGGGACTCCAACACCCCTTCCGGGGTGTCATTGCAAACGATGCCATCTTGTATGTTACGAATCCGGTGCCAATGCAGCCCTGCCGGAGCCCGTAGATCATTAACCTTTACCGATAAGCTTCGTTTTGTTCTCTCTGGAGAGAATCGGAGGTTTGGTAATTCAGAGTTCCATCCTCGCACTACCGTCAAAGTCGGTATCGGCCACTTCTCTAGGAAGTTTTTTAGCCCTAACTCCAGTGCATCAGCCTTGCGCTTGTCGTACGCCATGTCCTTATCATCAGCGGTGACCGGGTACTTCTTCGGGTCCATTGGCAGAATGCTGCCTACATGCAGGGCCTCAGTCTGTGCAGTGTTCTGTTGCTGTAAGGTCTGCCAAATCTGCCCTTGACGAAAGACATCCAGACTCACACCAATGCTGAGTACATCCAATGTTTCTAGGTGTGGCGAAGTGGTTGGGGCTTGGTGCGTGTTGGACATGCTGGCCTGCCTGGACGAGGCATATGCGCTGATGGGTGTAGCTGGAGTGGTGAAACAGCGCATGGTCGACAAGGGCGTCTCGGCGGCGCAGAGCCAGGAACTGAACGGCAAGATGCTGGCGACCATACAGGCCGCCAATAACCGCCGCTTGCCAATGGTTCGAATGATCACCTTAAAGGTCATCCATCCAATCAGCTTTGGGCTTCATATCCGCCAGGAACTCTTCCAGGGCGTAATCCTTGCCGGCGGTTGGTTGCGCTCCGACCTTGAGGGGAGAGGCTACTGCCGGCGTGGATGCCGGGGTGGAAGTGTCGCTGCCAGCGTTCTGCGGCATCAGGTTGACGGTGAATGGGTCGTAGGAGGGCTTTTTGCCGGGGGTGGGCGAGGTGATGGCGATGATCGTGGCTTGGTCCTTGCGGCGCAGCGGCATGACCACGCTGGTATCGCCGTTGAGGTGGCTGGCCATGGTCGCCAGGGCGATGCCGACGAAGGGCGAGGCGGCGCCGGTGTCGCCCAGGCGCTGGGTGAGGTCGTAGCTTTCCCGGGAGTCGAGCAGGCCCAGCGAGCTGTGGGCCAGGCTAAGGGCCGGAGTGAGTTCGGCCAGCGGCGTGGCGTTGAGGCCGCCGTCGTAGAACAGCCGGGCGGGTTGGGGCGTCAGCGAGCCGGTGGCTTGCTTCCAGCCGCTGGCCAGTTGTGCAGTCAGCGCATCGCGCTTGAGGCGTTCGCCGCTGTCGGGGCGGGTCAACGAAACGGTCACCGGGCGGTGCAGCTTGGCCAGCACCGGCATGGCATCCCACTGCTCGAAGGCGCGCTCGGTCCAGGGCTGCGGAATGAAGGTCGAGGGCTGGAACTCCACCGGCGGCTTGCGCCAGCCCCAGCCGCGGAACTCGGGGTCGATCTTGTTATCGTTGACCTTGGTGTAAGGGGCGTAATAACGCAGCCAGTCGACGCGTTCGGGGCGGCCGACGATAAGGGCGATCATTGAATCTGTGAGCGTACCGGGGATGCGCGGACCTGAACCACCGCCCAAAGATTTCAATTTCACGTCCCGGCTAGATAATGACGCTGCCATGTTGAAACCTTCATTCACATAAATCAGTACTGCTGGCAGGTCAGGGTTGCGCTCAAATAACTGAAATAGTGATTCCACTACTCCCTCAGGGGTGTCATTGCAAACAATACCATCTTGAAGATTACGAATACGGTGCCAATGCAAGCCTGCCGGCGCTCGAAGGTCATTGACTTTTATCGAAAGGCTCTTTTGCGTTTCTTCAGGGGTAAAACGAAGATTCGGTGTATTGGGATTCCAGCCACGCACTACTGTCAGTGTGGGTATTGGCCACTTTTCAAGGAAATTCTTCAGACCCAACTCCAGTGCATCGGCTTTGCGCTTGTCGTAAGCCACATCCTTGTCATCTGCGGCCACCGGATACTTCTTCGGGTCCATGGGTAGGATGCTGCCTATATGCAAAGACTCCGTTTGTGCGGCGTTCTGTTGCTGTAGGGCTTGCCAGACCTGCCCTTGTCGAAAGACATCCAAGCTCACTCCGATGCTGAGCACATCCAGTGTTTCCAGTCGCGGTGAAGAGGTGGGGGCGTGATGCGGGTTATTGGACATACTGGCCTCCTTGGCCGAAGCGAAAGCGGTGGCGGAAGTCGCCGGGCTAGCAAAACAGCGCAGTGAGGACAAGGATGATTCAGCTGCAGGCAGCCACGGACTGTTCAATGCCAAGCCAGTAATAATCAGAGTTGAAAGCAGCGGGCGCATCAGATTGCACCTCCAGAACGTACAGGGACGTCATTGCGACGATCTCCAATAGTCTGTGTCGCCACTAGGGAGGGCAAGGTATTGCTCACCATCTGCGGGAACTCGCCACTCTTGTGATAAGTCACCGTGGCATCGATCAAATCATGGTTTGCGACGTCCGCCCGATAGAGTGCTGTCATCTCATTGTTGGGAGTATCTACCTCAGTATCTGACTGGCCATTAAATCCACCATCTTTGACTTCCCAATCCAACCTCCAATCCGCCACCCGGCACAGGTACTGATAGAACACGGCATCATCCACACTGTCGCCAGCACCGATGGCCAGGTCATAGGCCAGCACCTGGCGGCTGTGTTCCGGGTTATTGGGAATGGCGGAGTGGAAGGAGTTGGGCTCCTGGTGACCTGCGGCAGTCTGCAGGCGCAGACGTGCTTCGTAGGGCGTCTCCGCGCGGGTGACCAGCACCATGCCGTTGCCCAGGTCGCGGGCGGAGAAGACGTGGGTCTGCTGGGCGATGTCCTTGCCCTCATTGAGCGCGCGCTCGACGCTGCTCGGGTCGCGGCCGTACTTGTAGGCCAGCGGCAGGTCGATCGACTGCGAGACGGCGTTGCGGGTGCTTTTCTCCTTCCACCCGCCATTGGCGACACCGATGGCCGCATCGATGGGGTCGAGGGTGTCGAGCACCTGGTAGACGCCGCTGGCAGAGCCTGCCCCAGGGGCGGTCACGGTGCCGATATTGTCGAAATTGGCTTCTGCCGGTATTGGCAGCAAAGGTGCAGTGAGCATCACGGTTTCACCCGCTGACAGGCCGGCACGTGCGACAGGCAGCTTCTGTGAAAACGGAAGGAGGGTGTCCTCCCAGGTTGCCTCACCGGATTGGAGCAAGGGATAAACATAAGGCGGGGTGTGCAGACCGATCTTTTCTTTCTCCCCATTGCGCTTGCGCAAGGTGAAAATTCGCTGATAGAAGCGTTGCGGCAAGCTGGTTCTGGCGGGAAGGCCTTTTACCTGATCGCCGACTCCGCGCCAGCCGATGCCTTGTACGTTGGCTAGCCCGACGATCTGGTCCTGCGGGGTGAAGTACAGGTAGGCGCAGCCGCGGTTGTCGCGCTCATCGAAGCTGACCTTCTCTGCACCGATGCTGGCGGTACTGCCTTGGCTGCCTGTCCAGCCGGCGCCACCGATAGCGCCGTAGCCCTGGCAGTTCTTCAGCGCGATGCTGGACAGCGCGGGATTCATGTTGGGCCTGGCGCAGATGTAGTCGAGGATGCCGGTCAGCGTGGTCAGCCGAGCCTGGGTGGTTTGCTGGGTATTGAACCCCTGGAGTTTTTCGGTGAAGGGCTCGAACAGGCTGTAGGGCGAGTTGAGCATCACCACGCCGTCCGCCGGGGCTACGCCATCGTCCTTGAGGAAGGCGTGAGCGAGCAGAGACAGCAGGGTGCCCTGACTATGGCCAACGACGTTGATGGTGTCGTTGGGGTAGCGCTTGCGGATGATCTTGATCAGCATGGCCAGGCGCTTGGCGGCAAGGATCATGTACTTGCGCCCGGCGGCGGAGAACAGCGGGTGGGTCATGGTGCCGCCGATCGCGTTCAGCGAAATGATGCCGAACAGTTTGCCGTTGAAGCCCTTGCCCCACATGTCCGGCAGGTTGGTGGTGGCATTGGCGAACTGTCCACCTTCCTTGGTGCCGGCCTTGTCCAGGCGGTTGCGGTTGCGGTCCAGCCATTCGCCGTGGGGCTTGGTTTTCTGGATGTGTTCTTCTTCTTCTCGAAAGCCCCAGTAGAAGGGCACGACCACACTGCGGGTGGACTTGCCGTCGCTGCCGGCACTGAATTTGCGCCGGTAGTAGACGGCGTCAGGGTTCTCGGCCTTGCCCTGGTCATCGGACGGCACACTGTAGCTGGCCGGGATGAGGTAACCGGGGTTGCCTTGCCCGTTCGGCAGGGTGGCGGGAATGTCGAGCCGCTCATTCAAGCCCTGGCACAGGCCACGCTCCAGGCGCTCGTAACAGCCGGCGAGGTCGTTGACACCATGCACGACGATGGTGATGCAGGGTTTGGGCGGCGGTGGAATCAGGTGTACATCGCCGCCCTTGGGCAGGGTGATGGCTTCGGCCGAGCAGATGGTCCGTGCCTGAACGGCGTCGTTCATGGTGTTGCTCCTTGTTGGTCTTCGGCGTTTTGTCTTGCCAAACAGGCGGCAGCACCAAGAAGCTTCCACGCGTCGGCGCTACCTTCCAGGCAAAACGCTGCACTCGTGTTTGAAACCGTCTGCTTGTGCCAACGGCTGCGCTCGTTGAAAGAGATGTCCAGGACGTAACTGCCACCTGGCTGCAATGCCTCGGGAACCCACGCATTGACCGAGCTGCCCGAATATTTTCCGAGAATTTCGAGCTTGGGCTCTTGCCATCCCTTGGGAAACTCGACGTCCCAAAGAGTCCGGTAGCAATGGCTTCCGGTTCGTCGGCAGAGAAATACGCGAGTGATTTCCGAGTTGCGCGTATCAGCCAGTAACGGCTGCAAATCGGCTACGAGATGCGTCCCCTGAATCAGTATCGGAATTTCCGGGGGCAACTTGGGCGTGGCCTGTGCTGCAGGAAAAGCCAAGGTAGCAAGCAGTGGCAGCCAGCATCGGGGATCGATGCTCAAAGCGTTGCTCATGGCATCGTTCCTTGTTGCGCTTCAGCGTTCCGTCTCGCCAGACAAGTGGCGTTGTCGAGTAGTTGCCAACTTTCGGTGTTACCTTCCAGGCAAAACTCAAGGTAGGTGCTGGAGACTGTCTGCTTGTTCCAGCGGCTGCGCTCATTGAAGAAAATCCCCAAGTTGTAGCTGCCCCCCGCCTGAAGGCCGTTGGGCAATCGTGTAACGACAGTGGAGCCTGGGTATTGCGCCAGCAATTCGAGGCGAGGCTCGATCCACCCTTTGGGCAGATTGATTTCCCAGATGTGCTGGTAGCATCGACTACCGCTTCGGCGGCAGAGAAATACGCGAGTGATCTCCACGTTGTTGGTTTCGTCAATCAGCGGACGCAGATTGACCACTATATGTTTCCCCTCAATCTGCAGAGGCAGTTTTGGCGGGAGCCGGGACGTGGCATGAGCGGCAGGTATTGTCAAAGCGGCAACAAGCAGCAGGAAGTATCGAATACACATGGTTAATACCCCGCCGGGAAATTACCTAGAGTCGCCTGAAGTTTGATGGCGCCGTTGGTGTCACCCTGGCTTTTGGCCCAGAAATAATCCCTCACGATGTCTCCCTGTTGTTCGATGTTGTAGTCCTTGAGTGTCTTCCCGAACTCCAATTGGTAAGCGTACTGATTGCCCACCAGGAATTGTTTTGCCTGTTGATACGCGCCTACCAGCAGGACGTTGACGCCGTGCTGGTGTTGCCAGACATGGGTCATCTCGTGAATGAACAGCCCCTGGTTATCAAGACTCTCAAGGCTCCAGTCCGCCACGCCACGCAAGTTCTCGCCGAAGTAGATATGCCCATTGGGTGCCATGACGTAGTTCTTGCCCTGCCAGGGCAGATAGTCCTCATCCCGCAGGCGTACCTGCGAGTAGTCGATGGAGCTTGCAAATACGCTTTGCGCCAGGGCGATTTCTCCGGGGGTAAGTGCCCGGCCGGCGTCGGGGGCGGGGCCCTCCAGCACCTTGCCGACGAGTGCCGCGACGCCTGCCGCCGCGACGGCGGCCACCGGCAGTTTCGAGTGCTTCATGTTCACCTTGGCGATGCTCATGGCGTCCTTCTGCAGGACCTGGGTTGCGCCCTGGGCATCGGTCATGCCTTCGACGACTTCGCCGTTGCCCAGGGTGATGCTGTAGGGCACGTTGGGCATGGGGGTTTCCCCATCCATCTGTTTCAGGACGAAGCGCCGTTGCGTATCGCCCACATCGAAGGCTGGCAGTTCAGCTTCCAGGCTGGTCGGTGCCAGATGGCTGTGCTTGGCGGCCTTGACGATGAAGTTGCCGGGCATACCCAGTTCGATGTTGCCGCCCTTGAGGGTGAGGTAGGCACCACCGCACATCAGGGTGATGTGCTCTTTGGCCGAGACCATGACGTGCTGCTGGCTGGCACTGACTTCGACACTCTGCTCGGCCTGCAGGCGGATGTCGTTGTGCTGGGCCTGCAACAGCAGTTGCCCCTGGTGGGCGATGTGGCGCATTTCACCGCTCTGGGCGAACAGCCCCAGCTCGGTGCCGGCGTTGAGCACCAGTTTCTGTCCGGCGGTGAGCTGCTGGTTCTGCTGGGCGACGCTATCGATGTGTTCGCCGGCAGCGAGGGTAATCGACAGCGGAGAGCCGGCGGCGATACCGGCGGGGCCGCTCAAGGCGATGGCCGGCTTGCCGCCGATGCCTTTGCCGGCTTCGTCGTTGGCGCCATGGCCGAGGCTGGTAACGGCTTCAGTGAGGGCCTTCTGCGGCTCGGCGTCATGGCCGATGCCCTGGTGTTCGCCGGCATAGTCGCCGAGGTTTTTCGCCAGATGCAGGGCCGCTTCAAGCACCTGCACCACCACGCCGCGATCCAGGTGCCCGCCACTGGCCTTGAGCTGTTCCTCGGTGCTCAGCAGCAGACCTTTGGCCGCTCGTAGTGCACCGTGCTCGTCGGTGCGCAACTCGAAGCCTTCACCGCGCGGAGCTCCACCGTCAGGGCGTGGATGGGTGAGATAACCAATGTGCAGATGGGTGTCGCCGTGGTCGCTCATCAGGGCGGCGCTGATCTGCGCGGTGGTGTCGTCGATGCGCAGCTCGCTGGCGCGGTTGCCCTTGTACTCTTTGCTCTTGATGGTGCTGAGAATCTTGTGGTCGGGCAGGGCGTAGGGGACCGGGTTGGTGGCGCGGTAGGTTCTTCCGGTGATGATCGGCTGGTCACAATCGCCGTCCAGTGCGCTGACGATTACCTCCTGGCCGATGCGCGGAATGGCCATATGGCCCCAGTTGGCGCCGGCCCAGTTCTGCGCGACACGCACCCAGCAGGAGCTGAACTCGTCGTTCTGGCCGAGGCGGTCCCAGGGGAACTGGATCTTCACCCTGGACCATTCGTCCGTGAAGATTTCCTCGCCCTCGGGCCCCACCACCGTGGCGATCTGCGGCCCGTCGATGCGAGGCTTGGGCAGTGGCGCGGCGCGCCATTCGACGTCTTCGGCCACTACCTCGGCGGTGTAGTCGTAGGTGACGCCCTGGTCCGAGTAGGCGGCTTCGTCTTCCTGGCTGGTGTGCTGCACGCCCTTGTGGATGATGCGCACGGGGCGCCACCAGGTGTTGAAGTCGTCGCGTGGGTGGCCGATGAGCTGGAAGGAGTGGCCCGGTAGCAGGCGGGGGTCGTCGCCTTCGATCACTGCGATCTGGGCGTCCCGGCGGTGGCCCTGTAGGCGATTGCGCGTGAACGGCTTGCCGGCGGCGCTGGCCTTGTAGCGGCCGGGGTAGTCATAACGCTCGTAATTCTCACCCTGGTTGTGGAGGTCGTCGCCGCGGCTGTTCTGCTCCTGGGTGGAGGTGGGCCGCTTGAAGGTGTAGTCGCGTTGAGTCTGTTGGGCCGTGCGGACGTTTTCGGTGTAGCTGAAGCGGTAGATGACCGGCTCGGGGTTGTCGCCAGCAGGTTGTGCGTTGAACTGCACCGGGCCGCCGGGAATGCGTGGCTGCACATAGAGTTTGTCGCTGTGGTGCAGGAGGTGGGTCTGCTCGTCGAAGGTGTACCAGCTGACGATGCCTTCCTCGCGTAGCAAGCGCTCCAAAAAATAGGCGTCGGTATCGCCAGCCTGAACGCAGTACTCGCGCGGCAGGTGTTCAAGGTGCAGGTTGGGTTCGTAGTGCAGGATGCCGTGTTCGGCGAGCGAGGCCTGGACAATCTCCGGCACGCTCTTGTTCTGGTACACGCGCCAGTCGGAGCTGAGTTTCAGGCGTGCGGCCTGTGGCTCGATCACCGCCCGGTAGCGGGTGCGGACGAAGCCGGTGGTGCCTTGGGTAAAGCTGGAAACCACGCCATGAACGTGGCGCACCGCGCTGGTGCCTTGCCAGACGGTCAGCAGGGCCGGACGGTCGAGAATCTCGCTGAAGTCGATCTGGCTCTGGCGGCTGGCCAGCTCAATGGTGAGGCAAAATGGCTCGTTAAGAGTTTCTTCGAGTTCAAACTGGATAACCTCGAATTCCACCCGGCTGGAAAAAATGGAGAACGTAAGTTTCAGATCCCTTTGCCGCATATGCCGCTCCCAGGCAG
The DNA here is from genome assembly GCF_014204515.1 of Pseudomonas nitroreducens. Lineage (GTDB taxonomy): Bacteria > Pseudomonadota > Gammaproteobacteria > Pseudomonadales > Pseudomonadaceae > Pseudomonas > Pseudomonas nitritireducens_A. The sequence continues at coordinate 11,857 of NZ_JACHLI010000034.1, forward strand.
GAATTGAATGAGCCGGCGTCTGACCGGCTAACGAATGTCTTCAACGGGAGTAGCGTACGACACTTGTACTGCGCAACTTTTTGCGCACTTAGCCTAAAATTCGTGGCAATCAGTTGATTTATATTGAGTTTAAAATTTTGTATTAAATTGTTTCTGAATTTTAATGGTGGGGCTTCTTGCGGAGAATATGGAGCTTATTAAGTTATGGGTTGGGCTTCTTATTTCTTCGGACAGTTCTCTGCTTAGTTTCCGATAAAATTTGAAGAATTCTCTGTAATAAGGGCAGGGCCGCATGCGGCGTGCTCTGATCAAGCATTACCTTTGCGTCTGACAGCCTTGGTGCAGGGTTCAACGCCTAGTTGGTGCAGATGCCCAGGATCGCCCGCGCTGCGGCTTCGGTGCCGCGCGACGCCTGCATCTGTTCGCGCACGGCGCTCAGGCGTTGTGCCATGGCCTGGTCGGCGAGCAGTTCGGCGAGTGCTGTAGGCAGCGCTGCCAGCGGCTTCTCGAAGCGCGGCAGGTAGCGCGCCACGCCCACTTCGTCGGCGCGCCGGGCGTTGTCGTGGCCGTCCCAGCAGTAGGGGATGATCACTGACGGCAGGCCGAAATACAGGGCCTCGCAGAAGCTGTTGTTGCCGCCGTGGTGGATGAACAGCTGGCATTCGCGCAGCACCGCCGGCTGCGGGTACCAGCTGTCGAGGTAGACGTTGTCCGGCACCGTGTCGTAGTGCTCGCGGTAGGCGCCGACGTTGATCAGGAAGCGGTAGGGTAGTTGCGCCACGGCGTCGATCAGCTGCTTCATCATCGCCACATCGGCGGCTCCCAGGCTGCCGAAGCTCACGTAGATGAGTGGTGCGTCGTCATGCCGGGGGAACTGCGGTGGGATGTAGGGCGCCTCGCTGCGCACGCAGCCGTCCAGGTACAGGAAGCGTTCGGCCGGCAGCGGTTGCTCGCGCTCGTAGCGCACCGGAGTCGGCGACAGCAGCAGGTTGAGCCAGGGCGAGTCCTCGAGGAACTGGCCGGCGGGCAGGGCGGGGTGGCCGCACTCGGCGAGAAAACGGGCGAAGCGCTCATGTGCCGGCTTCGTCGCCTGCAGGTAGTGCTCGCGGTAGCTCGCGGAGGCCTGCGCATCGCTGCTGCTGGCGCCGGAGAGGTAGGGCGGCACGGCGGCGTCGGGCAGCTCGGTTTCTGCGCAGGAGACCATGCGCACCCAGGGGCAGCCGGCGGCGGCGATGGCCGGGAAGCTGACCACGTTGTCCAGCACGATGGCATCGGGCTTGAGCCGGGCGAGCAGCTGCTGCAGCGGTTTTTCCGACTCGATGGCGGTGTCGATGATGGCTTCCCAGGCCGGCGCCACGTAGCTGTCGATCTGCGCCAGGGGCGGCTGGTCGAAGTACGGCACGTTGCGCTCGATGAAGCGCTCCCAGTAGTGCTGGTGGTCGGCGGCGGACAGCGGAGAGTCCAGTTGCAGCGGGTACTCGGCGAATCCGTACTCGGCGAAGATGCCCTGGAAATGCGCATGGCAGATGAACACCGGGCGCGCGCCGAGTTCGCGCAGGGCCTGGGCGATGCCGATGCAGTTCAGCGCGGCGCCGAAGCTGGCCTCGGGGAAGAAGGCGATGGTTCTTGTTCTTTGCGGCATTCTTTGCGACATGGGCACATCCGGGTGTAGCTCACGGGCACTGCGTGAAACTGATACTGCATTTTTTCGTTAAAAAAAACACCGTGGTGTAAAAATAATCAGCGACGGCCCATGGCGAACGACTGCGGAATCCCGCGGTTGGCGGTCTGCGGACGCTGTGCGAAGGACAGCCGCAGGTGCAGGCGCATCAGGTCGGCGGCGACTTCCAGCTGGCCGCGCTCGACCTGCTCGATGATCCGCAGGTGCTCGCGCAAGGCTTCCTGCAGGCGGTGCACGCTGACCATCGGCAGCAGGTTGGGCAGGCGACGCAGACGCTGGTGCTGCAGCAGGGCATCGCCGATGAAGCGGTTGCCGCAGCCCTGGGCGATCAGCTCGTGGAAGCCGATGTCCAGCTCGCGGAACTGCGCCACGTCGAAGCGCTCGATGGGCGCGCCGAGCAGTTCCTCCATGGCGCCGCGCAGCAGGGCGAGGCGCGCCAGGTCGGGTTCGAAGCCGGGCGCGAGCAGCGCTTCCGGCTCCAGGATCAGGCGGTAGCGCAGGCTGTCTTCCAGTGCCGCGAGGTTGTTCAGCAACGGGCGGAACGACCAGCTCTGTCCGGCGCCGCGCTCCAGTACCTGGTCTTCGCTGAGCTGCGCGAGCACCTTCTGCGCGGCGGCGCGGCCGATGTCGTAGCGGCGCATCAGTTCGCTCGCACTGAGGCTGTTGCCCAGCCGGCCGGCCATGCGGTCGCGCAGCACTGAGGCAGCCAGTGCTTCCTCCTCCGCCTGGGGCAGGGCAGGGCCGAGCACCTGGGCGGAAGGGTCGGCGGTCAGGTGATAGCCCTTGCCCGGTTCGTGGGCCACCAATTGCTGCTCCAGCAGCAGGTCCAGCCCGGCGCGGATCAGCGTGCGCGATACGCCGAAAGTGCGCGCCAGCTGTTGTTCGGAGAGTGCGTCGCCTGCGCCCAGCCCGCTGTCCTGGGCGTGCTCGATGACGCGCCGGGCGAGTTCCAGGTGGTTGGTACGCGGTTTTTTCTCAGTGACGTTGCTCAAGCCGATGCTCTCCAGCGGGCCCGTGGCACGGGGCGAGCCCCTTATGCCACAGCGTGGGTGGTCCAACAAGAATGCAAGAAATGGTTGACTTCGCCAGTGGTTCGGTTTTTTTTTTGAAAAAAAGACATGTAGTACGCTTTTCGTTCCGCTGCCGTTGACACACAAAAACAACCATCGTCAGGTGCGCAAGATGAAGCTGAAGACCATGCTCTACGCGGGGGCCACCCTCGCGCTCACGCTGTCCGCCACCACGGCCAGCGCCAAGGATCTGGTGATCTCCATCTGGGATGGCTACATGGCCCCGGACAACCTGGAGAAGTTCCAGAAGGCCACCGGGCTCGAAGCCGACAAATCCCTCCACGCCACCAACGAAGAGATCATGGGCAAGCTCATGGCCTCCGGCGGCGAAGGCTATGACGTGGTCTTCGTGTCCTCGCCGTTTGCCGAGATCCTGCACAAGCAGGGCCTGCTGGCCGAGATCGATCCGGCCAAGGTGCCGAACCTGAAGAACCTCTACCCCGAAGCGCAGAAGCTGGAATACGACGTCGGCAACCACTTCTCCGTGCCTTACACCTGGGGCACCACCGGCATCTGCTACCGCTCGGACAAGGTCAGCCCGGCGCCTTCGAGCTGGAGCGACCTGCTCAAGCCTTCCGACGCCCTGAAGGGCAAGACCACCATGCTGGCCACCGACCGCTGGCTGCTGGGCGCGGGCTTCCTCGCCAACGGCTGGTCGGTGAACGACGGCAACCCGGACCAGATCAACGCAGTGCGCGACCAGCTGATAGCCACCAAGAAGCGCCTGCTGTCCTTCGACGACACCACCTTCTACTCCAAGCTGGCCTCCGGCGAGGCGCTGATGGCCCACGCCTGGGACGGCTGGTGCAACTACGGCACCCAGGCCAACGAGTCGATCAAGTTCGTCGTGCCCAAGGAGGGTTCCGACCTCTGGGTGGACACCATGGTCGTGCTGAAGAGCTCGAAGAACCCCGACGCCGCCTACCGCTTCATCAACTACATGCTGGAGCCGGCGAACCACGCCTGGGTTGCCGAGAACATCCTCTACAAGGTGCCCAACCAGGCGGCGATGGCGACCCTGAAGCCGGACCTGCTGGCCAAGTACCCGAACCTCACCACCACGCCGGCCGAACTGGTGAAGCAGCAACAGCTGCGTGACGTCGGCGGTTCCACGCAGAAGGCGTATACCCGCGCCGTCACGGAAATCATGGCGGCCCAGTAAGGCCGATGGGGCGTCGCGAGGGCGCCCCGCAACCCTCTCCGGAATCACCCTGAAGCACCCCGCCTGGCGTGGGGTTGGGGGAACTACGCATGACCGCTTTATCCGCCGACCGCAAATTGTCGGCCTGGCTGCTCGCGCCCGGTCTGGGCTGGCTGGCCCTGTTCCTGCTGCTGCCGTGCCTGCTGGTGCTGGTCTACAGCTTCCTCGAGCGCGGTGCCTACGGCGGCATCGACTACGTGTTCACCTGGGAAAACTACCGCCGCGCGGTGGACCCGCTGTACCTCGACATCCTCCTGCGCTCGGCGAAGATCGCCGGCCTGGCCACGCTGTTCGCGGTGCTCATCGGTTATCCGGCGGCCTACGCCATCACCCGCAGCACGCCACGCCGGCAGGCGGTGTTCCTGTTCCTGGTGATGCTGCCGTTCTGGAGCAACTACCTGATCCGCACCTACGCCTGGATCGTCCTGCTCAACCGCGAGGGCCTGCTCAACCGCCTGTTCAGCCTGCTGGGCTACAGCGGCGAGCCGATCAGCATGCTTTACACCGATTCCACCGTGGTGCTTGGGCTGGTCTACAACTACATCCCCTTCGTCATCCTTGCCATCTACAGCTCGCTGTCGCGCATCGACAATGAACTCTGGGAAGCCTCGCGGGACCTCGGCGCGTCCGGCTGGACCACCTTCCGCCGGGTGATCCTGCCGCTCTCGGTGCCGGGCGTGGCCGCCGGCGCGGTGTTCGTCTTCGTGCTGTCGATCGGCAACTTCATCACCGCCGACCTGCTGGGCGGCAAGCAGGTGCAGATGGTCGGCAACCTGATCTACGCGCAGTTCCTCACCGCGCGCGACTGGCCGTTCGGCGCGGCGCTGAGTTTCTTCCTGATCGGTATCATGCTGTTGCTGCTGTTCATCCAGGCCATGGTCTCGCGCCGGGCCCAGGGCGCGGAGGGCGAACGCCATGCGTAGCTCTCTGCGTAACGCGTCCGGTATCGCCCTCGGCGCGCACCTGTGGCTGGTGTACGCCTTCCTCTATGTACCGATCCTGGTGCTGATCCTGCTGTCGTTCAACGCCAGCGGTCTGCCCACCGCCTGGGGTGGCGCCTCGCTGAAGTGGTACGCCAAGCTGCTGGCCAACGCTTCGATCCAGCATGCGGCGCTGAACACCCTGATCGTCGCGTTGACTTCCACCTTCATCGCCTGCGTGCTCGGCACGCTGCTCGCCCTCGGCGTGGAGATGCGCTCGCGCAACAGCGGCAAGAAGGGCAGCAACCTTGCCGACACCCTGCTGATGGCGCCGATGATCATCCCCGACATCGTCCTGGCCATCGCGCTGCTGAGCTTCTTCAACCTGCTGAAGATGAGCCTGGGGCTGCACTCGATCATCCTCAGCCACGTGGTGTTCAACATCGCCTTCGTCTGCGCGGTGGTGCGTACGCGACTCAAACACTTCGACTACTCGATCCTCGAAGCCAGCATCGACCTGGGCGCCGGCTGGTTCACCACCGCGCGCCGCGTGCTGCTGCCGGCGATCTTCCCCGGCGTGCTGGCCGGCGGCTTGCTGGCGTTCACCCTGTCGGTGGACGAATTCATCATCGCCTTCTTCAACTCCGGCTCCGGCAGCGCCTCCACCACGCTGCCGATGCAGATCTACTCGATGATCCGCTTCGGCGTGACCCCGGAAATCAACGCCCTCGCCACCCTGGTGATGCTGGTCAGCTTCACCGCGCTGTTCGCCTCCCAACGTCTGAACAAGGTGCCCAAAGCCCATGACTAAGTCATCCGACCTGCTCGTGCTGGAGCAGGTGAGCAAATCCTATGGCGAGGGCCTGACGGCGGTGGACCAGGTGTCGCTGAGCATCCGCGAGAACGAGTTCTTCGCGCTGCTCGGCCCGTCGGGCTGCGGCAAGACCACCCTGATGCGGATGATCGCCGGTTTCGAAACGCCGACCTCCGGCGCCATCTATCTCAACGGCCAGGACATCTCGCCGCTGCCGCCGAACAAGCGCCCGCTGAACCTGATGTTCCAGTCCTATGCGCTGTTCCCCAACATGACCGTGCGCGGCAACATCGCCTACGGCCTGGAGATGGAGAAGCTGCCCGCCGCTGAAATCCGCCAGCGCGTCGACGCGGTGTTGGAAACCGCGCAGCTCGGCCCGCTGGCCAACCGCCGGCCGGACCAGCTCTCCGGCGGCCAGCGCCAGCGCGTCGCCCTGGCCCGCGCACTGGTCAAGCGCCCGCGCGTGCTGCTGCTGGACGAACCCCTCGGTGCGCTGGACAAGAAGCTGCGCGAAAAGATGCAGCTGGAACTCAAGCGCCTGCAGCACGAGAGCGGCATCACTTTCATCATGGTCACCCACGACCAGGAAGAAGCCCTGGTCATGTCCGACCGCATGGCCGTGCTGCGCGACGGCAAGGTCTGCCAGTGCGGCAGCCCCAGCGAGCTGTACGAGAACCCGGGCAGCCGCTTCGTCGCCGACTTCATCGGCGTCAGCAACCTGATCGAGGGCCAGCGCGTGGGCACCAACCGTCTGCAGGCCGGCGGCCAGGTGCTGAGCATCGAGACCACCGCCGAGTCCAGCCCGGAGAGCGTCACCCTGGCGCTGCGTCCCGAGCGGCTGCGCGTGCTCACCGACGCCACGCCGGCCACCGATAACCAGATCCAGGGCCAGGTGGCGGAAGTCGCCTACCACGGCCTGGATACCAACCTGCACGTGAACACGGCGCTTTCCAGCAAGCCGCTGATTGTCCGCGTGCCGTCTTCGGACTACGACTTCTTGCGCCTTGCCGCCGGCATGCCGGTGCGCCTGGGCTGGGATGCGCGGCATGGCCGCGTGCTGACTCACTGATCGCCTAAGAACAAGACTAATGGGAGAGCACCATGAGTAGTGAACGCAAGGTCATCGCCTTCTTCCCCGAGGCCGCCTACGGCCCGGCCCTCAACTCCGTCGGCATTGCCCAGGCCTGCGAGGCGCTGGGCCACAAGGCGGTGTTCCTCACCGACCCGGGGATGACCGGGGTGTATTCGGCCTACGGCTTCGAGGAGCACTACGTGAACATGTCCGAGCCGATGCCGGCCGAGGAGATGGCGCGCTACTGGTCGGACTTCATCAACGGCCATATCCCCAACTTCCGCAAGGCGCCGATCGACCAGCTCGACAACTACGTGAAGGAGTGCTGGGAGGCCATCGTCTCCACCTCCAAGTGGGCGCAGAAGGAGCTGCCGGCGATCCTCGAACGGATCAAACCGGACCTGATCTGCGTGGACAACGTGATCCTCTTCCCGGCCATCAAGCACTACGGCAAGCCCTGGGTGCGAATCATCTCCTGCTCGGAAAACGAAGTGCACGACCCGGACATCCCGCCTTACCTGTCGGGCATGAGCGTGGACGACAAGGACGGCCACGCACGCTTCCAGAAGCGCTTCGAGGAAGTGATCGCGCCGATCCACGCCGACTTCAACGACTTCCTCGCCGAGTGCGGCGAGCGGCCGTACCCGCTGGGCACCTTCTTCGAAGAGTCGCCCTACATGAACCTGCTGCTGTACCCGGACCCGGTGAAGTTCGAGCGCCGCCATCCCCTGCCGGCGCGGCAGTTCCACTACCTGCAGGGCTGCGTGCGCAGCGACAAGCCCTACGAGATTCCGCAGTTCAAGGCGCACAACGACAAACCGCTGCTCTATGTCAGCTTCGGCAGCCTGGGCTCTGGCGATGTCGATCTGCTCAAGCGCCTGGTCACCGCCATCGGCAAGCTGCCGTACCGCGCGCTGTTCAACGTCGGCGAGCACGTGGAGAAGTACGACAACCTGCCGGACAACGTGATCGTCTCCAACTGGTACCCGCAGCCCTCGGTGATCGCCCAGGTCGACGGGGTGATCCACCACGGCGGCAATAACAGCTTCACCGAGTGCCTGTTCTTCGGTAAGCCGGCCATCGTCATGCCCTACGTCTGGGACGGCCACGACAACGCCATGCGCGCCCAGGAAAGCGGCCACGGCCTGCGCATGGACCGCTACGACTGGAGCGAGGCGGACCTGGCGCGCAACATCGCCCAACTGCTCGGTGACGAGCTGATGCAGGGCCGCCTGGCCCGCACCAGCGACTACATGCGTTCGCGCAAGGGCCCGGAAGATGCCGCGCACATCCTCGACCAGCTGATCCAGGGCAAGGCGGTGAACCATGCCTGAGTTCAACGGCACCTCTTCGGCGCCGCACATCCGCGGCGCCCGCGACTACGACGACCTGGCGGACTGGGGCGTGCAGTCCGACGCGCTGGAAGGCGTCTCGCACTCCAGCGGCCGCCTGCTGTTCAAGGGCCCGAACAACAGCCCCGAGACCGGCCTGTGGGTCTGTACGCCGGGCCGCTGGCGGCTGTCGATCCCGCGCGACGAGCTGTGCCATTTCGTCGCCGGCCACGCCACCTACCGCTCGGACGACGGCGAAGTGATCGAGGTCGAGCCCGACACCCTGGTGCTGTTCCCGGCTGGCTGGACTGGCGAGTGCACGGTGCACAGCACCCTGCGCAACCTCTACATGCTGGCCTGAACCCGAACTCGAACCCGAACGCAATGGCGGATAACCGCAAGCGGTTATTCGCCCTACAGGAGCCCGGCCGCCATGGTGTGAGCTCACACCCGTAGGGCGAATAACGCCACCGGCGTTATCCGCAGCCGAATTCCACCCAATGCCATCGGCGAAGCCGGAAACGGTGACTCGCCCAGATGATTCGAAATTCCAGGAGTGAACGATGAAGACCCCCGTTATCTACCGCCCCCTGCAAGTCACCGAACTCAAGGACTGGGGCGTGATCCCGACCATGCTCGAAGGCGAATCCCATGTCAGCGGCGTGGTCCTGCACAAGGGGCCTGAAGGCCAGTCCGAATGCGGCATCTGGCACTGCACGCCGGGCAAGTGGTTCTGCCACGTCACCAGCGACGAGTTCTGCCACTTCCTCGAAGGCCGCTGCACCTACGTGCACGAGTCCGGCGAGGTGATCGAGATCGAGCCGGACACCGCCGCCTTCTTCCCCAAGGACTGGAAGGGCGTGTGCACCGTGCACGAGACCATCAAGAAGGTCTACATGATCCGGTGATGCCATGAACCTGTCCTGCGATACCACCCGCGCCGCCGCCCGCGAGACCTTTCTCGCCGGCAGCGGCCTGGCCGACGCGACCCTCACGGCGTTGCCGGCCGACGCCTCGGCGCGGCGCTACTTCCGCGTCGATGGCAAGGGCCTGCTGCTGATGGACTCGCCCCCCGGCGCCGAGCCGCTGGCACCGTACCTGCGGGTCGCGCAGCTGCTGCGCGACGGCGGGCTGTCGGCCCCCAGCGTGCTGGCCGCCGACCGCGAGCTGGGCCTGGCGCTTATCGAGGACTTCGGCGACGCCACCTACACCCGGCTGCTCGCGGCCGGGCATGACGAGACGGAGCTGTACCGCCTCGCCGTGGATGCCCTGGTGCGCCTGCATCGCGCCGGCCCGCAAGCGGCCGAAGGCGTGCCGGCCTATGACGGGCAGAAGCTGGCTGAGGAGGCAGCGCTGTTCATCGACTGGTACGCGCCGTTGCTGGTGGGCGAGCAGGCAGCCGCACAGTTGCGCGAACGCTACCTGGCGGAGTTCGCCGCGCTCTGGCGCGATGTCTCCCTGCGCCGCGAAGTGCTGGTGCTGCGCGACTACCACGTCGACAACCTGATGCTGCTGGAGGGCCGGGCAGGTGTGGCGGCGTGCGGGCTGCTGGACTTCCAGGACGCGCTGTTCGGTGCGCCGGCCTACGACCTCATGTCCCTGCTCGAAGACGCGCGCCGCGACATTCCCGAAACCCTGCGGGTGACCCTGCTCACCCATTACCTCAGCCAGCGCCCGGAAGTGGACGGCCGGCGTTTTCTTGCCGACTTCCAGGTACTGGCCGCGCAGCGCCACGCCAAGGTGCTCGGCATCTTCGTGCGCCTGGCCAGGCGCGACGGCAAGCACGGTTACCTCCGGCATCTGCCGCGCGTGCTGCGGCTGTTCCAGCGCGCGCTCGACAACGAGCAACTGCGGCCCTTGGCGGCGCTGCTCGACACGAACCTGCCGAACTGGCGCCAGCCACTGGAGAGCGACGTGATCGCCCAGCGCCTGGCCTCTTCCGAATCCCTGCGGAGCCTTACATGACCGACTTTCACGTTGATCTGCCCCTGCGTTTCATCGGCCCGGATTACCAGGGCGTAGCGACGCAGCGCCTGCGAGACATCATCAATCCCGCTGATCTGACCCAGGTCGGGCGCATCGCCCTGTGCGATGCAGAAGACGTGGACGCTGTCATCGACGCGGCCAACGCCGCCCAGCGCGAGTGGAAGCGGGTGGACGCGAAGTCCCGCGCGGCGATCCTGCACCAGTTGGCCAACACCATCGAGACCGACCAGGCCACCCAGTGCGAAGTGGCGCGGCTGATGACCCTGGAAATGGGCAAGCCGTTCCCCGAAGCCATGGGCGAGCTGGCCAACTGCGCGCCGATCTTCCGCTACTACGCCGAGATGGCCCGCGACGAGGCCGGCAAGGTGGCCGGCACCACGCAGCTCGGCTCGTTCCAGCATGTGCGCTACGAGCCTTACGGCGTCAGCGTGCACATCATGCCGTTCAACTTCCCCATCCTGCTGATGTGCTGGACCCTGGCCGCCTCGCTGGCCGCCGGCAACGCCTGCATCGTCAAGCCGGCGGAAAGCACCACGCTGTGCACGCTGAAATTCATGCAGCACTTCAAGGTACTGCCTGCGGGTATGGTCAGCTGCGTGCCGGGCGATGCCAGCACCGCCCAGCGCCTGGTGCAGTCCGAGCGCACCCACGCCGTGGCCTTCACCGGCAGCGTGGCTGCTGGCAAGGCAGTGGCGGTGGCCTGTGCCGAGCGGATGAAGCCGGCGGTGATCGAGGCCGGTGGTAGCGACCCGATGATCATTTCCCGCCACGCGCCGCTGGAAGTGGCGGCGGCCGGCGCGGTGACCGCCGCCTTCCACCTGAGCGGGCAGATCTGCACCTCGGCCGAGCGCTTCTATGTGGTCGATGAGGTGCACGACGAATTCGTTGCGCGCTTCGCCGAACGCACCCGCGCGCTGCGCATCGGTCACGGGCTGGAGCGCTCCGAGATCGGCCCGATGGTCAGCGAGGCGGCCCGTGCCAAGGTCATCCGCCTGGTGGACGACGCCATCGCCAAGGGCGCCACGCTGGTGTGCGGCGGGCGCATTCCGCCGCAATTCCCGGTGGGCTGGTACTACGAGCCGACCATCCTCACCGACGTCACCCCGGCCATGGCGATCTTCCATGAGGAATGCTTCGGTCCGGTGGCGGCGATCTGCAAGGTGAAGGATTTCGACGAGGCGGTGCGGCTGGCCAACGACTCACCCTTCGGCCTGGGCGCCTCGCTGTTCTCCACTGACCTGGCCGAAGCCATGGAAGCGGCGGACCGCCTGGAAGCGGGGATGGTCTGGGTGAACAACCCGCTGATCGACAACGATGCGCTGCCGTTCGGCGGCTGGAAGATGTCCGGCATGGGCCGCGAACTGGGCCGCCAGGGCCTGGATGCGTTCCGCCGCTCGAAGATGGTGATCATCGACCACCAGCCGCAGATCCATTCCTGGTGGTACCCGTACAGCGACGAGGTGTTCTACCAGGGCTGACCTGCCCCTCAATGAGATCAGGCATCAGGCGCGGCTGAGCCGTTGCAGCAGCCGCGCCTTCACCTCCGGCCATTCGCTGTCGATGATGCTGAAGCGCACCGAGTTGCGCTTGCGCCCGTCCGGCATGATGCGCTCATGGCGGACGATGCCTTCCTGCACCGCGCCCAGGCGCAGGATGGCGGCGCGGGATTTTTCGTTCAGCTCATCGGTGGTGAATTGCACGCGCACGCAGTCGAGTTCCTCGAAGGCGTAGGTCAGCAGCAGGAGCTTGGCCTCGCTGTTGATCGGCGTGCGTTGCGCCGACAGGGCCAGCCAGGTGTGGCCGATCTCCAGCTTGCGGTTGGCGCGGTCGACCTTCCAGAAACGGGTGCTGCCGACGATCTTCCCCGTACGTCGGTCGAGGATGGCGAAGGGCAGGACGCTGCCTTCCTCCAGGCCCTTTTCCGCCTTGGCGATATAACCCGCAACCGTATCCGGGCCGGGTACCACCGTGACTTTCAGGTTCCACAATTCGCCATCGGAAGCTGCCTCCAGCAGGGCCTGCGCATGTTCCGCGCGCAGCGGCAGGAGTTCGACGTGCTGGCCGATCAGGTGGGGGCAGGTGAGGGCGGGCATGTTTCAGGGCTCTGGGTGGGACGCCTCCACAGCCTACCGGATGCCGGGTGGATTTCGTAGGCGGGGTGGAGGGTTCTTGTGGGAGCGGGCGTTGTCCGCGAATCGCCGTCGGGCGGCGTGCAACTCAATCTTCCTGCGACTCCCGCTTCCGCCGCGGAGGATTTCGCGGACAAGGTCCGCTCCTACGACAAGCCGCACTACCCGGGTGCTCGACCGTAGGGCGCATAACGCGCCAGCGTTATCCGCCGTAGTGGCAGCGGCGGCGGGGATAAAGGCTGTAGGAGCGAGCTTGCTCGCGAACTGCCCAACCTGCGACAAACCGGCTCCGCTACTTTCGGATAGACCCGCCGCGACCCAAGTAGCATGGGGCGCCCTGCGAGCGCTTCGTAGAATGCCAGCGTCGATAGTTTCCACCGGGCGTACGCCATGCACGAAACACAAGGGGTCGTTCGCGGCATGTCCAGCGCCCGCGACGTCGAGGCGGTGGCCCAGGACCTGGCGCGCCAGCTGATCCATCCGAACCTGGGCTTCGTGCTGTTCTTCTGTTCCGCCGAGTACGACCTGCCGGCGCTGGCCGCCGCGCTGGAGCAGTACTTCGGCGGCATCGACCTGGCCGGCTGCACCACCGCCGGGGAAATCACGCCGCAGGGTTACGGGCGTGGCTGCGTCACCGCCGTGGGTTTCGACCTGCGCAGTTTCGCCATCTCCTGCGCGCTGGTGGACGAGATGGAGCGTTTCAGCCTGATCGACGCCCAGCAGATGGTCGAATCCCTGGTGGCCGACTGCCGCAGCGCCGGGCTGGCGCCGATCAAGGACCACAGTTTCGCCCTGACCCTGCTGGACGGCCTCTCCAGCCGCGAGGAAGTGGTACTCGCCGCGCTCAGCGCCGCGCTGGGCGCCATTCCGCATTTCGGCGGATCGGCCGGCGACGACAACCACCTGACCCACACCCACGTGTATTACCAGGGCCAGTTCCATACCGGCGCGGCGGTGGTGGTGCTGTTCAATACCTGGCTGGATTTCGAGGTGTTCACCACCCACCACGTGCTGCCCAGCGAAGAGAAGCTGGTGGTCACCCGCGCCGACAGCGACAGCCGTCGCGTGCTGGAACTCAACGCCGAGCCGGCGGCGCTGGAATTCGCCCGGCTGGTCGGGGTGCCGCTGGAGCAGCTGGATTTTTCGCTGTTCCCGGCCCATCCGCTGGCGGTGCGCGTGCGTGACCAGTACTACGTGCGCTCGATCCAGCAGATCAACGATGACCTCAGCCTGACCTTCTATTGCGCGGTGGAGAACGGCATCGTCCTCACCGCCATGAGTACCGGCCCGCTGCTGCCGGGGCTGCAGGCGCAGTTCCAGCGCCTGCACGAACGCCTCGGCCCGCCATTGCTGACCATCGGCTGCGACTGCTTCCTGCGGCGCCTGGAGCTGGAAGTGGCCGGCGATACCGAACCCACCGCCGAGTTTCTCCGCAGCCAGCAGGTGATCGGCTTCAACACCTACGGGGAACAATTCAATGGCATGCATATCAACCAGACCTTCACCGGTGTCGCCATTGGCCGTCCTCGGGGCAACGCCGGACGCTGAGCTGCGCGCGCGCATCGACGAGCTGGAGCGCGACAACCACAAGCTGCAGCGGATCAACGCGGCGCTGATCGAGCGGGTCGAGTCGGCCACCTCCCGCGGCGACAACGCCTACGGCGCCTTCCAGCATTCGGTGGTGCTGGCCGAACAGGTGCGCGAGCGCACCGATGCGCTGAGCGAGGCGATGGTCGAGCTGAAATCCAGCAACCAGCTGCTCAGCGACGCCCGCCTGCGCGCCGAGACCGCGCACCAGCACCTGCTCGACGCCGTCGAAAGTATCTCCGACGCCTTCGTGCTGTTCGACCCACAGCAGCGCATCGTCCTCTACAACGAACGCTTCCGCGCCTTCTGGGCGCAGACCCGCGCCCGCGTCGGCGCGGGCACGCGGCTCAGTGAAGTCCGGCGGCTGGCGCAGAGCAGCGGACTGATCGTCGAGGAGCAGCGCAGCAGTGACGACGAACACACCCTCTATCGCCTGCGCAACGACCGCTGGGTACGCGTCACCGAGCGGCCGACCCGCGACGGCGGCCTGGTGGTGCTCTACAGCGACATTACCGAGATCAAGCAGAACGAGATGGCCCGCCGCGAACAGGCGGTGGCGCAGAAGTCGCACCTGTTGCAGCGCGCCGTGGACAACCTGTCCCAGGGCGTGGCGATGGTCGGCGCCGATGGTGCGCTGGAGCTGTGGAACCGGCGCTTCCTGGAACTCTGCGGACTGGCGCCGATCGAGGCGCACCGACCCTTCGCCGAGGTCATGGCGGACAGCGAACTGCCGCTGCTGACCCCGCGCAGCCGCCCGCGCAAGGGCGAGGCGGAAGGGGTGATCGAGCAGCGCCTGTTCGACGGGCGCATGCTGGAAATCCGCACCCACGCGCTGCCCACCGGCGGTTTCGTCAACACCTTCACCGACATCACCGAGCGCTACCGGCATGCCGAGGCGCTGCGCGAAAGCGAGCGCTGGATCCGCCTGATCACCGACCAGGTGCCGGCGCTGATCGCCTACCTGACCGCCGACCTGGACTACGACTTCACCAACAAGGTCTACGAGGAATGGTACCGCTGGCCCAGCGGCTCGATGCTCGGGCGCAACCTGCGCGAGGTGCACAGCGCCGAGCACTGCCAGCGCCTGGAGCCGTACTTCGAGCGCGCACTGTCGGGCGAAAGCGTCACCTTCGAGATCGCCGAGACCAACCTTGCCGGCCAGGAGCGCTACATGCAGCGCTCCTACGTGCCCAACCGCCAGGCCGATGGCACGGTGAGCGGGCTGTTCGTGCTGATCCGCGACATCACCGAACGCCGGCGCACCGCCGAGGCGCTGCACCAGGCCTACCAGAACCTCGAGCAGCGGGTGCGCGCACGTACTGCCGAGCTGACCAGCCTGAACGACCAGCTCAAGCGCGAGATCGACGAGCGCAGCCAGGTGGAAGGGCGCCTGCGCGAAGCCAAGCGCGAGGCGGAGCAGGCCAACCTGTCGAAGACCAAGTTCCTCGCCGCCGTCAGCCACGACCTGCTGCAGCCGCTGAACGCCGCGCGGCTGTTCACCAGCGCGCTGCAGGAGCGCAGCGGCGAAGCGCTGGTGCGCAACATCAGTCAGTCACTGGAGGACGTCGAGACCCTGCTGGGAACCCTGGTGGACATCTCCAAGCTGGACGCCGGGGTGATCAAGCCGGACATTGCCGCCTTCGAGGTCAGCGAGCTGCTCGGCAACCTCGCCGCCGAGTACCGCCAGGTGGCGGCCAGCGAGGGCCTGGCGCTGGACTTCGTACCCTGTGGCGCCCAGGTGCGCAGCGATATCCAGCTGCTCGCACGAATCCTCCGCAACCTGCTGACCAACGCCATCCGCTACACGCCTTCGGGCCGCGTGCTGCTGGGCTGCCGGCGGCGTCGCCACAGCCTGTGGATCGAGGTCTGGGACTCTGGCGTGGGCATCGCTGCCGACAAGCTCGGCGAGATATTCCAGGAGTTCAAGCGCGGCGATGTGCAGCGCTTCCACCAGGATCGCGGGCTGGGCCTGGGCCTGGCCATCGTCGAGAAGATCGCGCGCATGCTCGGCCATCGCATCCAGGTGGAGTCGGTGCCGGGCAAGGGCTCGCGCTTCGCCATCGAGGTCCCCCTGGCGCGCCGCGTGGCGCGCACTGCACCAGAGCCGGAACGCACCACTGATGACCTGCTGGAGCGCCTGCGCGGCTCCCGCGTCTGGGTGCTGGATAACGACGCGGCGATCTGCGCCGGCATGCGCACGCTGCTGGAAACCTGGGGCTGCCGGGTGGTGACGGCGCTGTCGGAGGAGGACCTGGCGCGGCAGGTGGACAACTTCCACGCCGAGTCCGACCTGCTGATCGTCGACTATCACCTGGACGATGGGCTGAACGGCATCGATGCCGTCGCTTCGATCAACGCCCGCCGTGGCACACCGCTGCCGGCGCTGATGATCACCGCCAACTACAGCAACGAGCTGAAACAGCAGGTGCGCGAGCTGGGGCACACGCTGATGCACAAGCCGGTGCGACCGATGAAGCTGAAGACCGCGCTGTGCCACCTGATCGACAGCGTCCGCTGAGCCGATTGCCGGTCTCTGCGCGGCAGCGGTCGGGACCGCCGTCGCGTGCCGGCCGGCGCCTCAGCCCAGCTTCTGCCCCAGCTCGCCGATGAACTGGCGCAGCCACTCGTGGTGCGCTTTGTTGTGGCGGGCGATATCCCAGACCATGAAGCAGCGGAACGACGGCACCGGGAAGGGCACCGGGCTGACGCAAAGATCGGTCATCGCCGCGTAGCTCTCGGCGGCGAAGGTCGGGATGGTGGCGATCACGTCGCTGCTCATCAGCGTCGTCAGCGCGCCGCTGAAGTGGGTGAAGGAGGCGGTGACGCGCCGGGCGTAGCCGGCCGCTTCGAACATGTCGTCGATGAAGCCGCGGCGGCCATCGTAGGACACCCGCACATGGTTCGCTGCGAAGTAGTCCTGCAGGTCGATCGGCTGTTCCGGGGCGCGGCCGCGTGGGTGGAACAGGCAGGAATAGGACGAGGAGAACAGCACCTGGGACGAGTAGCTGGTGTTGAAGTCCTTGGGCTCGCTGCAGATCACCAGGTCCATGTCCGGGTCCTGCAGGGACTGCTTCCACAGCGAGCTGTTGCTCTGGTGGAAGGCGAAGCTCACGCCCAGTCCCTGCGCGGCCGCCGCGTTGACGATGCGCGGCGCGAGGCAGGCCTCGATGTCGTCGGAGAGGCCGATATTGAACACGTAGCTCGACTCATGGGCGGAGAAGTCCGGCTCGCTGCCCAGCACGCCGGAAATCGAGGTGAGCGTCTCGGCGATCTTCGGCGCCAGCTCCATGGCCTTGCGCGTGGGTTGCATGCCGGAGGCGGTGCGGATGAACAGCTCGTCGGCGAAATGCTCGCGCAGCCGGCGCAACGCCGCGCTCACTGCGCCCTGGGTCACGTGCAGCACGGCCGAGGCGCGGGTGGCGCTGCGCTCGGTCATCAGGCAGTGGAAGGTGAGCAGCAGGTTGAGGTCGATCCTCGCGATATTACGTACGTTAATCCGGCTCATATTTCCTAATCGTTTGCCCTGCGACCGCGGGGATTCCTAGTCTGGCGTCCACACAACCATAACAAGGGATGGAGAATCCTGTGGACGCGATTTCGCAAGGCTTGAGTGCAAGCAGTATCCATACCAGGGGCGGGCAGTCGGACATCCGCAAGCGGGCGGTCGCGGTGGGTATCGGCAACTTCATGGAGTGGTTCGACTTCGCCATCTACGGCTATTTCGCCGCGGTGATCGGCATGCTCTTCTTCCCCTCCAGCGCACCGGGTGTGTCGCTGCTTTCCTCGCTGGCGGTGTTCGCCGTGGGCTTTCTCTCGCGGCCCTTCGGCGCGCTGATCCTCGGGCCCATCGGTGATCGCTTCGGCCGCCGCGCGGTGCTGATCATCACGGTGTTCGGCATGGGCGTGTGCACCACCATCATCGGCCTGCTGCCCTCCTATGAGGCGATCGGCATCGCCGCACCGATCCTGCTGATCGCCATGCGCTTCATCCAGGGCATGATGGTCGGCGGCGAATGGTCCAGCGCCGGCATCTACATCGTCGAGAGCGCGCCATCGAACCGCCGCGCCACCGCCGCCAGCGTGATCACCGGCACTGCCGGGCTGGCTTTCCTGTTCGGTACCTTCACCGCGGCGAGCATTTCCTCGGCGCTGGACGACGCGCAGCTGGCGGCCTGGGGCTGGCGCCTGCCGTTCGTGGCGTCCATCGTGATGACCGGCATCGCCGTGTTCATCCGCCGCAAGCTGGGCGACACGCCGGTGTACGAGGAAATGGTGCGCCAGCGCGATGGGCTCAAGGCCCAGGCGCCGAGCAGGGCCGTGCGCCGCCGCGCCTTCGTCACCACTTTCGCCTTCTCCGCGCTGTTCGGCGTGTCGCTCTACTACTTCATCACCTACGCCAACAACCACCTGGTCAGCACCGTTGGCCTGCCGCGCAGCAGCGCGCTGTGGCTGTGCAGCATCGCGCTGGTGGTCTACGTCATCGTCAACCCGCTGATCGGTCGCCTGAGCGACAGCATCGGCCGGCGCAAGCTGTTGCTGAGCGCGGCCGCCGCACTGACGCTGCTGGCCTATCCGATCTTCCTGCTGCTCAACACCGGCAACCCGGTGGCGATCCTTGCCGGGCTGACCGTCATGGGCGTGCTGGTGGCGATTACCGCGGTGATGGACGTGGTGCTGCTGGTGGAAGTCTTCCCGGCCTCGATCCGCTCCACCGGTGCGGCCCTGGGCCACAACCTGGCCCTGGCAATCCTTGCCGGCCCCGGTCCCTTCATCGCTGCCGCGCTGATCCGCCAGACCGGCGATGCGAACCTGCCGGCGGCCTACCTGGCGGCGGTTTCCCTGGTGTGCCTGGTGGTGCTCTGGAAGACCCTGCCGGAAACCCGTGACAACGACATCAGCCGCTTCTAGGCCTTCAATCCAGGAAATTCAGGAGTTCCCATGACCCGTGTAGCAATCATCCAGGCCGCCGCCGTTCCCTACGAACCCATGGCCAGCGTCGAGAAGGCCGCCGGCATTCTGCGCCGGGTGGCGGAGCAGGGCGCCAGGCTGGCGGTATTCCCCGAGGCCTACATCGGCGGCTACCCCAAGGGCGCGGCGTTCGGCAGCGTGGTGGGCAACCGTAGCGCCGCCGGCCGCGAGCTCTACCAGCGCTACGTCGAGGGCGCCGTGGCGCTGGACGGCCCGGAGCTGGCGGTGCTGGCCGAAAGCGTCGAGCAGACCGGTGTGACCACCGTGGTCGGCATCATCGAGCGCTTTGGTCGCACCCTCTATTGCACGGCGGTCACCCTGGTGCCCGGCAAGGGTATCGCCGGCTACCACCGCAAGCTGATGCCCACCGGGCAGGAGCGGCTGATCTGGGGCTTCGGCGATGGGTCGACCCTCGAGCCGGTGCAGACCGCGTTCGGCGTGCTGGGCAGCGTGATCTGCTGGGAGAACTACATGCCGGCACTGCGCCAGGCCATGTATGCGCAAGGCGTGCAACTGTACTGCGCACCAACGGCGGACGATCGCCCGAGCTGGGCCAGCTCCATGCAGCACATCGCCCTGGAAGGCCGCGTCTTCGTGCTGTCGGCCTGCCAGGCGATCCGCCTGGGTGAGTACCCGCAACAGCATCGCGAGGCGTTCGGCCTCAGCCATCAGGAGGATGACTACGTGATGCGCGGCGGCAGCATGATCGTCAGCCCGCTGGGCGAGGTGCTGGCCGGGCCGGTGTTCGACTGCGAGACCGAGCTCTACGCCGACCTCGACATGGGCCAGCTTGACCAGGGCAATCTCGACTTCGACGTCTGCGGCCACTATGCGCGGCCGGATGTGTTCGAGCTCAAGGTCAACACCGCGCCGTTGCGCCCGGTGACTTTCGAAGGCTGATGGCAACTGCCCGGAGCCTGCGGGGCGCCGGGCCTGTCAGGGCCTTAGAGGGTAACAACGACCTTGCCCATCTGCTGGTTCGACTCCAGGTAGCGGTAAGCTTCGACCACGTCGTCGAAGGCGAAGCGGCGGGCGATCAGCGGACGCAGCGAGCCGTCGGCAAGCCCGGCGAAAATGAAGTCCTGGGCTTGCTGCAGGCGAACCGGGTCCTCCAGTACCTCGTAGACCCGGTAGCCGCGCAGCACCAGCGAGCGGCTGAGCACCTCGAACAGCGGGAAGGGTGTCGCCTCCGGGCTCAGCCCGCCGTATTCGATGAGCACGCCGCCCTCGGCCATGGCCGCGGTCAGCGGTTCGAAGATCGGCCCGCCCACCGGGTCGAACACCACCCGCGCGCCGGTCTTGCCGGTGATGTCCAGCAGGCGTGCCCGCAGGTTCTCTTCTTCGCTGGCGATCACCTCGGCAGCACCGGCCAGCAGCAGCGCTTCGCGCTTGGCCGCAGTGCGTGTCACGGCGATCGGCAGTGCGCCGACCCGCCGGGCGATCTGGATGGCGGCAAGGCCGACGCTGCTCGACGCCGCGGTGATCACCACGAAATCCCCCGCGCGCAGGCCGGCCACCTGGATCAGGGCGCCATAGGCCGTCAGGTACTGCATCCAGGTGGCTGCGGCTGCGTCCCAGGACTGCCCGGGCGGATTCTTCACCAGCCGCGCCTGCGGTACGACCAGGTGCTCGGCATGGGTCGGATGCTGGCCCATGGAAGTCGGCGGCAGCACGCTCACCGCGTCCCCCACGGCAAACCCGCGCACCTGGCTGCCCACGGCTTCGATCAAGCCGGTCGCTTCCAGTCCGAGGCCGGAAGGGAATCGCGGGCTTTCGATGTAGCGGTCAGTGCGCAACAACGCCTCGGCGCGGTTCAAGCCCAGGGCCTTGACCCGGATGCGGACTTCCTCCGGGCCGGGGGCGCGGACGTCCACCGGTTCGATGCGCAGGACTTCGGGACCGCCGATCTGGTGAAAGCGCACGGCGCGGCTGGTGATTGTTTCCATGGGATACTCCAAAAAGAAAGTGATTCGATGTAAACCCACTATCTTCGATGGGATTTCGCGGATAAATGGCGTATAGAGGCATTGAGTCGAAATCAGGAGTTTCGAATGGATCGTCTGACCAGCATGGCCGTGTTCGTCCGCGCGGTGGACCTCGGATCGTTCGCGGCGGCTGCCCAGGACCTGGAAATGTCCGCGCCCATGGTCGGCAAGCACGTGCGTTTCCTCGAAGAGCGCCTGGGCGCCCAGCTGCTGGTGCGCAGCACGCGCCGACAGAGCCTGACCGAGGCCGGGCGGATCTACTACGAACGCTGCCGCGCGCTGCTGGCCGACGCCGAGGCGGCGGACATCCTTGCCGCCGGTGAGGTGGCCGAGCCGCGGGGGCGATTGCGGGTGGCGATGCCGGTGCATTTCGGCCGTCACTGCGTGGCCCCGGTGTTGCTGCAACTGGCGCAGCGCTTCACGCACCTGGAGCTGGACCTGCGCTTCAGCGATCGCCTGACCGACCTGGCGGAAGAGCAGATCGACCTGGCCATCCGCACCGGCGAACCGGAACCCAGGGCCGGCGTCATCGCCCGCCGCATCGGCCGGCAACGCATGATGCTGTGTGCCGCGCCAGCGTATCTGGAGGAGCAGGGGCGACCGCCAGGCATCGACGAGCTGGCGGGGCATCGGCTGCTGGTCTACCACCGCTCCGGAAGGATCAACCCCTGGCTGTTCCCGCGCGAAGGACAGCCGCCGACGGAGTTCGCGCCGAATTCGCGGCTGCGCTTCGACGACCTGGCGGCCATTGCCGATGCGGCAAAGCAGGGCCTGGGCATCGCCTGGCTGCCCTCCTGGCTGGTGGGCGACGCCATCCACGCCGGCGAGCTGGAGGAGCTGCTGGCGCAGCAGTCGGGATTCCCCTACGACGTCTACGCGACCTGGCTGCAGACCAGCCAGTTGCCGCGCAAGGTACGTCTGGCCATCGATGCGCTGATCGAGGCGATTCCCGGACTGGTGCCCGGTACGACGGGCTAGGGCGGCCCGGCTGGCCGCCCAGGCGGCGCGTCAGTGCGCCTCCTACGTCCTTTGCTGAGGACAATCCAAACGGCTGTTGCGGACAGGAAGTCCGCGACAGCCGTTTTCTTTTCTGTCCGTCATTGCGCCGGACGAATCGCCGGGACCGCTTCCAGTTTCTGCAGACGCAGCGGAGCACCGCGCAGGTAGGTGCCGATCTGGCTGGCGTCCATCGGCTTGCCGAACAGATAGCCCTGGGCGCAGTCGCACTCCAGTTGCTGCAACTGGCGCAGCTGGGCGGCGTTTTCCACGCCTTCGGCAATGACCTTCAGGCCCAGTTCGCGGCCGAGCATCAGGGCATTGCGCAGCACGACCAGACGACGCGGGTCGCCGGCGTTGACGTTGGCGAGCAGGTGGCGATCAAGCTTCATCTCGGTGAACGGCAGCTGCATCAGTCGTTGCAGGGTGGAGTGGCCGCAGCCGAAATCGTCGATCGCCAGGCCGCAACCGAGCAGGCGTAGACGCAGCACGTTCTCCAGGCTCAGGGTGGGCGCGTGCAGCGGCGAGGATTCGGTCAGTTCGAAGGTGATGCGCTGCGGCTCGATCTCCAGTGCGCGCAGGGTGCGCTCGACGCTGGCGGCGAAATCGGTCTGGGCGATCTGCTCGGCCTCGAGGTTGAACGACAGTTTCAGCTCGCTGCTGCCCTGGGCCTGCAGTGCCTCCACCGCCTGGGCCATCAGCTCGAACAGCATGCCGTCGAGCTTGCCCGAGCGACGCAGGGCCGGGAGGAAGTCCTGCGGCAGCAGCACGCTGCCATCTTCCTGCTGCCAGCGCGCGAGTACCTCGAAGCCGTAGATCTGGGCGGTGCTCACCTGCACCTTGGGCTGCAGGAAGGCACGCAGCTTCCCTGCGGCGGGCAGGCTGGCGCCTTCTGCGGCCTCATCGGCATCGTTTCCCTGGGCAGGCCCCGGCAGCAGGCTCGCCGGCTGGAAATCGCTGAGCAGGGCCCGCAGTCGCTCCAGGGTCGCAGCGTCGTTGCCCAGCCAGAACACCCGCATGCCCTGGATCTGCAGCAGATGGGAGAGGGCGCTCCAGGTGCCCGGCGCCATCTCCCCGCTGACCACGACGCCCTGGGCCAGGCGCTCGCGTGCCACGGTCTGGAGAAACTCCAGGCGCGCCACTGGGTCCAGGCGCGCATCGCAGATCAGCAGGTGGACGCCGCCCTGATTGCGCAACCGGTCCAGCGCGAAGGCGTTGCTGGAAACCTCCGAAAGCATGCTGTAGCCCAGGTGGTGCAGGGCGGTAATGGCGGTGGAACGGTGCAGGCCGGAGGCTTGGAGCACCAGTGCGGAGAGCGGAGACATGGTTTTTCCCGTGGGAGATTGGCCAGGCGCATTCTCAGGAACGGCGTCCTTCCTGTGATGCGGAGGATTCCAGTTCTGCTGTCAGGAAAATCTTATCGGCATCCAGCCGAGTACTTTTTCTCAGCTCCCGCCCGCTCTGGCCTGCGGCTTTGAAGAGATCTTCGATGAAACCCGCGGTCGACCATCGGGGTCTCACATGTTAGGGTCCTTGAGCTCCCTTTCACGTCCGCACCGGCTACCCACGGCCATGCGGCACGCCCTGAACATGGAGAAATGGCATATGTCACGTCCCGCACCACGGGGACCTGTCGACACCGCCATGGTCCCGCCCAGCGAGGCCTCAGCCACGGCGCTGCTGAACCTCTGGCTCAGCCGACCTCAGCAGACCGCCCTGTTCCTGGATGTCGACGGAACCCTCCTGGACATCGCCGAATCGCCCGACGCAGTGGTCGTACCGCGCGGGTTGCTCGATGCGCTCACGCAACTGCATCGCAGACTCGACGGTGCCCTGGCCCTCATCAGCGGCCGCCCGGTCGAAGAACTCGACCGGCTATTGCAACCCTTGCGCCTCGCCGCCAGCGGCGGCCACGGCGCCCACTGGCGCGAAACCGGCGACAGCCCCTTGCGCCGCACCACCAAAGACCTGCCCGCCTGTGTGCGGGTGCAACTGAACGCCCTGGCGAACCGGCAGGTCGGAATCCTTGCCGAGGACAAGGGCAGCAGCTACGCGCTGCACTACCGCTCCGCGCCCTCTCTGGCCGCCGGGCTGCGCGCCGAACTGCAGGCACTGCTGCAGGCGCCCGAAGGCGCCGGGCTGCGCCTGCTCAGTGGCAAGCAGGTCTACGAAGTCGTCAGCGCGGGCGTCGACAAGGCCCAGGCGATCCAGCGGCTGCTGGCCGTGCCGGGCTTCGCCGGGCGCCTGCCGCTGTACATCGGTGACGACGTCACCGATGAGCCTGCCATCGCGCTGATGCCTGCCCTGGGCGGCCTCGGCCTGTCGGTCGGGCGCGCCTTGCCCGGCGCCAGCGCGGTATTCAGCGACGCGGGGCAGGTCCGTGGCGCACTCATGCAAGCAGCAGGAGGAAACCATCGATGACGAATCGGCACGAAGGTGCTCTGGAACTGGGCCTGATCGGCAACTGCCGGGTGGCCGCCCTGGTCGACCCGCAGGCACGACTGGTCTGGTGGTGCTACCCCAATTTCGACAGTGATCCGGTGTTCTCCCGCCTGCTGGCCGGCGACGACGAGAAGGGCTTCGCCGACGTGGTGCTGGAGAACCAGGTCAGCAGCAGCTCGGATTACCAGCGCAACACGGCGATCATCACCACCGTGCTGCGCGACGACAAGGGCGCGGCGGTGCGCATCACCGACTTCGCTCCGCGCTTCCTGCAACACGGCCACCTGTATCGTCCGGCGCAGCTGTGTCGGCTGATCGAACCCATCGCAGGCGTACCGAAGATCACCCTGCGCGTGCGTCCCACCCATGGCTATGGCAAGCCCAGCCAGGGTGCCAGTGGCTCCAGCCACATCCGCTACCTGGAGGGCGACGAGCCACTGCGGCTGACCACCGACGCGCCGCTGGCCTACATCCAGCACGAGACGCCGTTTGCCCTGCGCCATCCGGTGAGCCTGGTGCTTGGCCTAGACGAGCCGCTGGGCAACGCGCCGGACGAAGTGGTCCGCGATTATCTCAAACGCACCCAGAACCATTGGCACGATTGGGTGCGCGGCCTGGCCATCTGCTTCGAATGGCAGCAGGTGGTGATCCGTTCGGCGATCACCCTCAAGCTGTGCAACTTCGAGGACACCGGCGCGGTCATCGCCGCCGTTACCACTTCGATCCCCGAGGCGCCGGACTCCCAGCGCAACTGGGACTACCGCTACTGCTGGCTGCGCGACGCCTACTTCGTGATCCTCGCCCTCAATCGCCTGGGCGCCACGCGGACCATGGAGGGCTACATCGACTTCATCACCACCGTGGCCAGCGGCGGCGCCGAACTCAAGCCGCTGTACGGCATCATCCCCAATCAGGACCTCACCGAACGCATCGAGCCGGACCTCGCCGGCTTTCTCAATCATGCCCCGGTGCGGGTCGGCAACCAGGCCGTGGAGCAGAACCAGCACGATGTGTTCGGCTCGGTGGCGCTGGCGGTGCTGCAGAGCTTCGTCGACGAACGCCTGCCCAACCCCAGCAGCGAAGGCATGCTGCAACTGCTGGAGAGTCTCGCCGGCCGGGCGCTGCACGCCGCCTTCGAGCCGGACGCCGGCATCTGGGAGTACCGCGGCCGCCAGCGCGTCCACACGCACTCCGCGCTGCTCTGCTGGGTGGCCTGTGATCGCGTGGCGCGCATCGCCAAGCGCCTGGGCCGCAGCGAAGAGGCCAGCGGCTGGACGGAGAAGGCGGCCAATCTGCGCGCCCACATCCTCGCCGAAGCCTGGAGCGAGAAGAAGCAGTGCTTCACCGGCGCCTTCGGCCACGACGACCTCGATGCCAGCGTGTTGCTGATGAACGAGCTGGGCATCATCGAGGCGGACGATCCGCGCTTCATCGCCACCGTCGACTGCATCGGCCGTGAACTCAACGTCAACGGGCAGATGCTGCGCTACGCCGCGGCGGACGATTTCGGCGTGCCGGAAACTGCCTTCCTGGTGGTCAAGTTCTGGTACCTCGACGCCCTGGCCGCCATCGGCCGCACCGACGAGGCGCGCGAGCTGTTCGAACAACTGGTCGCCGCGCGCAACCGCTACGGGCTGCTGTCCGAGGACCTGCACCCGCACACCTACGAACTGTGGGGCAACATCCCGCAGACCTATTCCATGGCCGGGCTGATCAACTCCGCCATGCGCCTGTCCATCGGTTGGGAGGAAGGCCTATGTCGCGCCTCGTGGTGATTTCCAACCGGGTCGCGATCCCCGACGAGAACGGCCCGGCACCGGGCGGTCTGGCGGTGGCGGTGGACGCCGCCATGCGCAATCGCGAGGGCCTCTGGTTCGGCTGGAGCGGCGCGAAGGCCGAGGAGCCGGGGCCGCCGACCAGGGTGCAGCGCGACAACCTGCAGTACATCCTCACCGACCTGCCCCCGCAGGATTTCGACGAGTACTACAACGGCTTCGCCAACCGCGTGCTCTGGCCGATCCTGCATTACCGGGTCGACCTTGCCGAGTTCAACGAGGCCGAGTTCGGCGGCTACCAGCGGGTCAACGAATTCTTCGCCGAGCGCCTGAGCCCGCTACTGGAAGACGACGACGTGCTCTGGGTCCACGACTACCACCTGATCCCCCTGGCCGCCGCCCTGAGGCAGCGTGGGCACGCCAACCGCATCGGCTTCTTCCTGCACATCCCGATGCCGCCGGCCGACCTCATCACCGCGCTGCCGCACCACGACGAACTGATCCGCGCGCTCACCGAATACAACCTCATCGGCTTCCAGACCGAGAACGACGCCAGCAACTTCGCCCGCTACCTGACCCGCGTGGTCGGCGCGGCGACGCCCGATGGCCGGCGTTATCACCTGGAGGACCAGCACTTCCGCGTCGGCGTATTCCCGGTGGGGGTGGATGCCGCCGGCTTCCGCCAGCTCGCCGAGGAAGCCTCGCAGAGCCAGGCCGCCGAGGACCTGCGGGAAAGCCTGGGCGGCCGCGCACTGATGGTCGGGGTCGATCGTCTCGACTACTCCAAGGGCATCGTCAACCGGCTGGATGGCTACGAGCGCTTCCTGGAACGCAACACGGACTGGCACAACCGCGTGACCTGTCTGCAGATCTCACCGGGCAGCCGCCAGGACATTCCCGAGTACGCCGATATCGACGCTGCGGTCAGCGCGCGGGTCGGGCATATCAACGGACGTTTCGGCGCAGTGTCCTGGGTACCGCTGCGCTACGTGGCGCGCAACCACCAGCGCGCCGACATCGCCATGGTCATGCGCCATGCGCGGATCGGCCTGGTGACGCCGCTGCGCGATGGCATGAACCTGGTGGCCAAGGAATTCGTCGCCGCCCAGGACCCGGACGATCCTGGCGTGCTGATCCTCTCCCAGTTCGCCGGCGCCGCCGCCGAGCTGGGCGGCGCGCTGATCATCAACCCCCACGACCGCGATGCGCTGGCCGATGCCATGCTCCAGGCCCTGCGCATGCCGCTCAGGGAACGTCAGGCGCGCCACCGCGACATGTACGCGGTGCTGGAGGCCAACGACATCCGCTACTGGGGCCCGAGCTTCATCGACGCGCTGACGCGACCGGGGAGGGCGCTGAACTGGCTGTCGAACCATTACCTCAGCCACTGAAACGAAAAACCCCGCGATGGCGGGGTTTTCTTCGGGCCTTGCAAGGCTAGGGGGCCGGTTTCTTGCCCTCGGACTTCGCCCATTGCGACTTCCGCTCGACCTTCACTGCCAGCTGGCCAACGGGAATCTCCTGGATTTCGCCGCCCTGGGAGAGGAAAGCGGCAATCTTTTCATCAAGCTCCGAACGTTCGCGAATCAGCTGTGAATCAGTCATGAAGTCACCTTTGCGTTGGGCGCCAAACCGGCCCGGCCAGCCTACACGGGTTTGCCGGATCGTGCCTGGATAGGTCGACCATTTGTCAAAATCACCACTGGTCGTGAAAAAAAGCTATGAATCGGCGCCAAACCTTGTATTCTGCATGGGCTGCCTGCCCAGTAACGAGTTCCGCGACTTGATGTTCTTCTACAAGATGCTCCATCTCCTCGGCACCTCTTCACTACGCATTCAGCTCATCGCCGGTCGGCTTTCGGCCGGCCTTTAGCATTCTTTTAGGAGACAACATCATGTCCGATCGTCAAAACGGCATCGTCAAGTGGTTCAACGCTGAGAAGGGCTTCGGCTTCATCACCCCGGAAAGCGGCCCGGACGTATTCGTTCACTTCCGTCAGATCGAAGGCAACGGCTACAAGTCCCTCGACGAAGGCCAGAAGGTCAGCTTCGTTGTGACTGCCGGCCAGAAAGGCCCGCAAGCTGAACAAGTTCGCGCTGTCTAATCGACATCGCTGACTGAAAAGCCCCGCTTCGGCGGGGCTTTTTCATGGGCGCGAAAAAGTTCGTTCAGAACCTGCTGACGTCGATCACCGCCTGCGCGAACGCCTGGGGCGCTTCCTGCGGCAGGTTGTGGCCGATGCCGCCGGTGAGCGTGCGGTGCTCGTAGCGGCCGGTGAATTTCGCCGCGTAGGCCTGGGGTGGCGGGTGGAACGCGCCATTGGCGTCGCCTTCCAGGGTAATGCTGGGCACCGTGATGGGCGGGGCGCCGGCCAGTTTCCTTTCGAGCTCGGCGTAGCGAGCCTCACCTTCCGCCAGGTCCTGACGCCAGCGGTAGTTGTGGAGCGTGATGGCCACGTGGTCGGGATTCTCGAAGGCCCTGGCGCTGCGTTCGAAGGTGGCTTCGTCGAAGTTCCACTTTGGCGAGGCCTGCCTCCAGATCAGCCGGGTGAAGTCGCGGGTGTTCTTCGCGTAGCCCGCCGCACCGCGTTCGGTGGCGAAGTAGAACTGGTACCACCAGAGGAATTCGGCCTCCGGCGGCAGCGGCTGCCGGCCGGCGGCCTGATTGCCTATCAGGTAGCCGCTGACCGCCACCAGCGCCTTGCAGCGCTCTGGCCAGAGGGCGGCGATGATGTCGGCGGTGCGTGCGCCCCAGTCGAAGCCGGCGAGCACGGCCCGCTCGATCTTCAGGGCGTCCATCAGCGCGATGATGTCACTGGCGACGGCGGCGGGCTGGCCGTTGCGCATCGTCTGCTCGGAAAGAAAGCGCGTGCTGCCGTAGCCGCGCAACCATGGAACTATCACTCGAAAGCCCTGGGCGGCCAGGGCCGGTGCCACGTCGACGAAGCTGTAGATGTCATACGGCCAGCCGTGCAGCAGGATCACCACCGGGCCATCCGCCGGGCCGTCCTCGGCATAACCGACGCTGAGCAGGCCGGCATCGATCTGGCGGATCGCCTTGAACTGCGTATGGGCGCCGGCTTTCAGTGCGGGCACTGTTCTGCTCTTTTCACTGGCGGCCAGCGCTATGGCGGGCAACTGCGTGGCGGCCAGGGCTACCGCAGCCAGTCGCATCAGGTCGCGACGGCTGTTATCGAAATGCTGCGACATGTCTTTTCCTTGTGGGGTGGGCCGGACAAAGCCTAGGCGAGCATGTAACGGCTGGCAGGAAAATTCCGGGACGAACGGCACGAAAGCGCGTTCTTGAGCGAATGCGAGGGAATTTCCTGCGTGCTGGCTGTCTCATCAGGTGAGGAAAAGTCTGGCCAGGGCTGGCGGCCTCGGCTTATAAAACCCCTTCGCCGCTGTAGACCCGCAGGGATGGCGGCCCCACGAGATCAAGGAACGATGATGCGACGAGTCACGATGATTCTGCTCGCTGCCGCCCTGCTGCAGGGTTGTGCGCACCAGAAGACCGGCAACCAGTGCGAAGACAACTTCAACACCGAAGGGGGCTTCATTGCCGGCAAGACCTTCACCTCCAACGTCCAGCTGGACATGCCGGTCGCCAAGGTCTTCGACCGCGCGCAGAAGACGCTGGTGAAGGAAGGTTTCACCATCCAGAACGCCGACGAGAAGAGCGGCACCATCTCCGCCTACCAGGGCGTGATCCTCAGCAGCCGGAACGCACCGTTGAACGTCGTGGTGGAAAAGTCGGGCTCGGGTTCGAAGGTCAGCTACGTCTTCGTCACCCTGGGTGGCATGTACACCACCGAGGGCGCGGTGCGCGACGGCTTCTGCCGGTTCACCGACGGAATCCGGCAGTAAGGCCCTCGCCAGCGGCTCCTCCAGGTCTCGCCGAAGCTCTGCTGCGGGCGGATGCCCATCGCGGACGGAGTCCGCTCCTACGGGTTCGATAGCGTGCGTAGGAGCGGACTCTGTCCGCGATGTTCTCACGCCGCACCGGGGCAAGGGCATGGCTTTGTAGGATGGGTGGAGCGGAGCGATACCCATGCTGCGGGTGCTCCGGGGCGATGGGTATCGCTGCGCTCCACACCATCCTACGTTCGAGGTTCCCTGATGTTTCGCAGGAGCCGACGCCCGCCGCGCTCCTACGCGCGGACCAGCTTCTCGACCAGGCGGCGGGTGAGTGGGGCGATGACCAGCACCAGCGGGAAAGCGATGCTCCAGCTGGTGAGCCACGCGCCCAGCCAGAGTTGGGCGAAGGCTGGCGTCGTGCCGATGGCGCGCCAGGTGGCGAGGCCGGAGATCAGCAAGGTCATCACGCCGGACAGGATCAGCGCGAACAGTAGCGGTGCGTAGCGGCGGGCGATCATGCGTGGGTCTCCTGTGCACTTTCGAACTGCGGCTGATGCAGGTGGCTCAGGGTTTCGGCGAAGTGCTGGCCGAACATCCGCGCGGTCTTCAGGTCGCCGGGACAGAAGTCCGCGGCGGTCTTGTCGGCTTGGGCCATCAGGCCGGACCAGGAGCCCAGGCGGTTGGCCGCGTCCTCGACGGGCACGCCCAGGTGCTGTTCGGGGAGGATCGGATTGCCGGCCCAGAGCATCCCGTGCTGCATGCAGAAGGTGAACAGCGAGATCAGCGTGGATTGCTTGTCGCCCGCCGGCAGCGCCGAGACGGTGAAGCCGGCGGCGAGGCGGCCGCGCAGCTTCTGCTGACGCCAGAGCGGCCCGGTGGCGTCCATCAGGGCCTTTAGCGGCGCCGAGACGCCGCCCAGGTAAGTGGGCGAGCCAAGGATCAGGCCGTGGTAGGCGAGCAGGGCTTGCGGGCGCTCGATCAGCTCCTGCGCCCTGAGCAGGTGGACGTCGCAGCCCGGTACCAGGCTGGCGCCGCTGGCGATGGTCCGGGCGATGCGCTCGGTGCGGCCGCTGGCGCTGTGGTAGACGATGGCGATGCTTTTCATGGGATTCTCCAGTGGGGTCACGCAAGGTCGAAGCGCCGAGCGGATTGACCGCGAGGGGCTTTGGCGTGAACCTACAAGTTCAAGCGAACTTGAAGTCAAGAGGTGCTCCATGGATATCGCTGACGTGGCCAGACGCTCCGGCGTACCGGCATCGACCCTGCGTTTCTACGAGGAAAAGGGACTGATCGTCTCGCTGGCCAAGCCTGGTGCGCGCCGTCAGTTCGCACCGCAGATTCTCGACCAGTTGGCGCTGATCAGCCTGGGGCAGTCGGCGGGTTTCAGCCTGGAGGAAATCCGCTCGATGTTCGCCGGCGACGGCGGCACGAACATCGACCGGCAGATGCTCGCGGCCAAGGCCGACGAGCTGGACGCCACCATCCGGCGCCTGCGGGCGATGAGCCGCGGGCTGCGGCATGCGGCGGCGTGTCCGGCGCCTAGTCACGCGCAGTGTCCGACTTTCCAGCGGTTGGTGAAGGCAGCTGGGGAGAGTGCGCTGGAAGGGAAGAAGGAGCGCGGGAAGTTGAAGCAGGGAAAAGCCGGATCAGCCGGGCTTTCGTCGGGTGAATAACTCGGAGCGGGTTATCAGCCGGTTTGGCTGATAACGCTGTTGGCGTTATGCGCCCTACGGTAGTGAAAATTCGGCGCGGGGGCGGCCCTCACCCTAACCCTCTCCCGGAGGGAGAGGGGACTGCCCGGTGTTGGGTGAAACCACGGCATCAGTTTCGTAGGGCGAATAACCCGGAACGGGTTATCCGCCGGTTTGGCGGATAACGCCGTAGGCGTTATGCGCCCTACGGTCTTGAAAGCTCGGCGAATGGGCTTTCTGTAGGAGCGAGCTTGCTCGCGAACCGCCTCCAGGTTGTGGAGTGGCCGGCTAGCCTTGTTCGCGAGCAAGAACTGGGCGTCCCCCTCGCTCCTACATGTAAGGCTCCAGCGCGGTGGATAGCCACTCGCAGAACCCCACCGCCTGGGCATTGCGCTCGCTCTGCTGGTGCACCAGCAGCGACCAGTTCGGCCCGCGCACGGTCTGTTCGCTGAGTGGCGTCAGCAGGCCATTCTGCCGCGCATCCCCGGCCAGCAGCTGGCTCACCAGAGCCACGCCCAGCCCCTGGCTGGCCGCGTCCAGCAGCAGACCGGGGTCGGAGAAATTCAGCCCCTCGCTGCGCTGGCCGACGTCGGCGCCGCCTTGCACTTGCCAGTGCGCCCAGTCCATTTCCCGTTCGCCGTGCAGGGTGGTGCGCGTCGGCTCCGCCTGCTTCAGCACGGACGGATGGCAAGCCGGGTAGAGGCGATCTTCCAGCAGCACGCGGAAACGGCAGTCGGCCTGGGCGGTGAGGTCGTCACGCACGGCGATGTCGATGGTCTGGGTGGCCATGTCCGGGGTTTCGTCGGTGGTCAGCAGCCAGAGGTCGATCTGCGGGTGGCGCGCGTGGAAGTCGCCCAGGCGCGGCACCAGCCAGTGGCGGGCGAAGGCCGGGGTGGTGTTGACCACCAACTGGTTGGGCTTGCGGTACTGGTCCAGGCGGCGGATGCCGACGGCCAATTGCTGCAGCATCGATTGCGTGGTGCTGAGCAGATCGGCGCCGGCGTCGGTCAGCGCCACCTTGCGTCCGGAGCGGTAGAACAGCGGCTGCTCGATGAAGCTTTCCAGGCTGCGGATCTGCTGGCTGATGGCCGACTGGGTGAGGTGCAGCTCTTCGGCAGCCTTGTGGAAGCTGCCCAGGCGGGCGGCGGCTTCGAAGCCGCGCAGGGCATTCAGGGGTGGCCAGTGCTTGAGCATGATCGATAAGTCTGTCTAATCAGATTTACGCAAAATCTATCGTTTGTTGTCGCGTTTTTACAGGCCTAGCATGGTTATCAGGCGCCGCTTAACCCTTTCCTTCCGATAAAAATTCCTTACCAAAGGTTCGAATATGCATCGCAACGACGATAGGCAGAACGGCTGGCGCATGCCCGCCGAATGGGTCAACCACGCGGCGACCTGGATGGCCTTCCCGCACAACCGCCCACTTTGGGAGAGTGGCTGGCGCGTAACCCTGGAGCAGGTGCAGGAGGACTTTGCCGGGGTCGCCAATGCCATTGCCCGCTTCGAGCCGGTGAAGCTGGTGGTGGACCCGTCCGCCATGGCCCGCGCCGCCGAGCTTTGCGGGCCGAACGTGGAGCTGGTGCCGCTGCCGATCGACGACAGCTGGTGCCGCGATTCCGGCCCGACCTTCGTCTGCCATCCGCAGCACGGCGTGGCCGGCGTCAGCTGGCGCTTCAACGCCTGGGGTGGCAAGTCGGTGCATACCCTGGATGAAGGCCTGGGACGGCGCGTCCTCAACCACCTGGGCCTGGACTGCTTCGGCACGCCGCTGGCCAACGAGGGCGGGGCGATCCATGTGGACGGCGAGGGTACGCTGATCACCACTGAGTCGGTGCTGCTCAACCCCAACCGCAACCCTGGCGTCAGCAAGCGCGAGATGGAGGAAATCTTCAGCCGCCTGCTGGGCGTGACCAAGACCATCTGGCTGCCGGGCGACCCGCAGTACGTCACCGGCGACATGACCGACGGCCACGTCGACGGCGTATGCGCCTTCGCCCGTCCCGGCGTGCTATTGGTGGATGCGACCCATGACGCTTCCAGCACCTACGCCGAAGTGGCGCGGGAAAACCGCCGTGCGCTGGAGCTGGCCACCGATGCCCAGGGCCGTTCCTTCGAGCTGATCGAGCTGTTCGAAGCCAGCGCGGCGGTGGACCCGGAGGCCGAGGTGTTCTGCGCGTCCTACACCAACTTCTACCTGGCCAACGGCGCGGTGATCATGCCGGCCTACGGCATCGCCGCCGACGACGAAGCCGCCGCGGTTCTGGCCCGCGCCTTCCCCGGCCGCGAAGTGGTGCCGGTGCGCATCAACAACCTGGCCCACGGCGGCGGCGGCGTGCACTGCATCACCCAGCAGCAGCCGGCCTGGCCGCTGGGAGGTCTGTGATGGGCAAGCTGACCGTCGCGGTCCTGCAGTTCTCCTGCAGCTGGGACCTGCCGCGCAACCTCGCCGAAGCCGAGCGCCATGTGCGCGCGGCGGCGGCCGCCGGGGCGAAGCTGATCCTCCTGCCCGAGCTGTTCGCCACGCCGTACTTCTGCATCGAGCAGGACCACCGCCACCTCGCCCTGGCCCAGCCCTACGAGGACAGCTCCATCCTGCAACGCTTCGCCCGGTTGGCGGCGGAGCTGGAAGTGGTGCTGCCGATCAGCTGGTTCGAGCGTGCCGGTAACGCCTATTTCAACTCGCTGAGCGTGGCCGACGCCGACGGCCGCCTGCTCGGGGTGTACCGCAAGACCCATATCCCCAACGCCATCGGCTACCAGGAGAAGGAATACTTCAGCCCCGGTGATACCGGCTTCCGCGTCTGGGACACCGCAGTCGGCCGCCTTGGCGTGGGCATCTGCTGGGACCAGTGGTTCCCCGAGTCCGCTCGCTGCCTGGCGTTGCAGGGCGCGGAAATGCTGCTGTTCCCCACCGCCATCGGCTCGGAACCGGGCGCCGAGCAGCTGGATTCCCGCGACCACTGGCAGACCGCCCAGCGCGGTCACGCCGCCGCCAACCTGCTGCCGGTGCTGGCGGCCAACCGCATCGGCGAGGAAGTGGCGCCCAGCGATGACGCCCTGCGCATGCGCTTCTACGGCTCTTCCTTCATCACCGACCACAAGGGCGCGCTGCTGGCCGAGGCTGGGCGTAATGAGGCCGCCGTACTGGTGCGCGAGCTGGACCTCGACCTGGCCCGCGAAGAGCGCCTGACCTGGGGCGTCTACCGCGACCGCCGCCCGGAAATGTACGGCCCGCTGCTCGGCCTCGACGGCCGCCACCTGCATCCGCGCTGGCAAGGAGTCTGACCATGCACAAGCACCTGCTGATCGGCGCGCTGGGGTTTTCCCTGGCGTGCGCCCTGCAACCGGCCGTGGCGGAGGAGAAGGTTCTGCGCCTGTTCAACTGGGCGGATTACTTCGCCCCCGACACCCTGGCGAATTTCACCCAGGAGACCGGCATCCGCGTCATCTACGACGTGATGGACAGCAGCGAGACGCTGGAGGCCAAGATGATGGCCGGGCACAGTGGCTACGACCTGATCTTCCCCGGCAACACCGTCGCCGAGCGGCTGATGCGTGCCGGCGCCCTGCAGAAGCTCGACGAGAGCAAGCTGGAACACCTGGGCGAGATCGAAGAGGGCCTGCAGAACCTGCAGACCCAATACCCGTACTCGCGCCATGCCGTGGTGCCCTACACCTGGGGCAGCATCGGCCTGACCTTCAACCAGGCGAAGATCGAGCAGCGCATGCCCGGCGCGCCGGTGAACAGCCTGGACATGCTGTTCAAGCCGGAGCTGGCCAAGCGCTTCGCCGACTGCGGCATCTCGATGATCGACTCGCCGGACGAGGTGCTGGCCGTGGTGCTCAACTACCTGGGCCGCGACCCGCGCAGCGGCAAGCCGCAGGACCTGGCCGACGCGCTGGCGACGCTGAACGGCATCCGCCCGTACATCCGCAAGTTCCAGTCGCAGCCGGTGACCCAGCTGGTCAACGGCGACCTGTGCCTGTCGCTGGGCTACAGCGGCGACGTGATCCAGTCCCAGCGTGCCGCCGACGAAGCGAAGAAACCCGAGCGCTTCGAATACCGCGTGCCGCGCGAAGGCACTTCGGTGTGGATGGACACCATGGCTATCCCTGCAGACGCGCCGCACCCCGAGTACGCCTACGCGCTGATCAACTACCTGATGCGCCCCGAGGTGATGGCGGCGATCAGCACCGCCACCGGCTACCCGACCTCCAACGCCAAGGCGCGGCCGATGGTCGAGGCGAGCATGCGCAACAACCCGGACATCTATCTTGATGAACAGGCCTACGCGCGACTGTTCCCCGGCAAGGACATCCCCCAGCGCGACATGCGCGCGCGGATGCGCACCTGGACCAGCTTCAAGACCGGCACCGGCGGCTGAGGAGGCGAGGATGATGACACGCAGGAACCTGCTCGGCGCCGGCATGACGCTGGCGACGGGCCTCGGGCTCGGCCTGGGCCGCGTGGCCCTGGCGGCCGAACGCTGGTACATGCCCGACGAGCACCGCAAGCAGGAGCGGGTGTTCGTCGCCTATGCGGCGAGCGCCGACATCTGGGAAGACATCGCGCCCGACGTGAACGCCACGGTGGCGCGGCTGGCCCGCGCCATCGCCGAGTTCCAGCCGGTGACGGTGCTCTGCCGGCCGGAGCAGCAGGCCGAGGCCAAGCGCGCTTGCGGAGGGCAGAGCATCGACTTCCTGCCGCTGCCGGTGGATGACATCTGGGTGCGCGACTACGGCGGCTGCTTCCTGGTCAACGATTCGCCGGGCGGCCTGGCGCTGGCCGACTTCAACTTCAACGGCTGGGGCGGCAAGCAGACTGCCAAGCGCGATGGCCAGGTGGCCGCCGCGCTGGCGGAGGAGCTGGAGGCGAAGGCCATCGTCAGCGAGCTGTGCGGCGAGGGCGGTGGCATCGAGGTGGATGGCCACGGCACGGCGATCTTCACCGAAAGCTGCTGGGTCAACGGCAACCGCAATCCGGGTTGGGACCGCTCGCGTATCGAGGCCGAACTCAAGCGCGTGCTGGGGCTGCGCAAGGTCATCTGGCTGCCGGGCATCCGTGGCAAGGACATCACCGACGCCCACGTCGACTTCTATGCGCGCTTCGTCGAACCGGGCGTGGTGCTGGTCAACCTGGACAACGACCCGCAGTCCTACGACCACGCGGTGACCCGGCGGCACCTGGAGATCCTCAAGACCGCCACCGACGCCGACGGACGCCGGCTGAAGCTGCACACGCTGCCACCGCCGCTGAAGCCCAAGCCCAGCGCCTACAACCGCGACAATCCCGACTTCGCCGCCGGATACATCAATTACCTGCCGGTGAACGGCGCGGTAATCGCGCCGAAGTTCGGCGATGCGGCGGCGGACGAGCATTGCCATGCGTTGCTCGGCGAGCTGTATCCGGACCGCGAGATCGTCCAGCTGAACATCGACCCGATTGCCGCCGGGGGCGGGGGTATTCATTGCGTGACCTTGCAGATGCCGGCGGTGTAGCGGTTCGTGGGCAAGCTCGCTTCCATGTGATGTTTCTGCGTGTGGGGCGGCCCTCACCCTAACCCTCTCCCAGAGGGAGAGGGGACTATTCGGTGCAGGACGAAACCATGGTGTCAGTCGGCACGGACGGCTCCCTCTCCCCCAGGGAGAGGGTTGGGGTGAGGGGAGTCCCTGGCACAAACCAGCCGGAAAGGCAGTTGCGCCGCACGCTCGGTCTGTAGGAGCGGACCTTGTCCGCGAATCCTTCACAGCGCTGCGTGATAAGTGGAGAACCTCGACCCTAGGATGGTGCGGAGCGAAGCGCTAGCCAGGCTGTCGGCGTGGCGGGAGATGGGCATCGCTGCGCTCCACGCCACCCTGCGTTGAGCAGTCCAGCCTGGCCGTAGGGCGGATAACGCCCAAAGCGTTATCCGCCGTTCTACGCTGCCGGAAACGCCGCTTCGATCAGCGCTGGCAGGGCCACGCCAGCGGCGCTGGCGATGGCGAAGTCGCGTTCGCCGTGCAACGGAGCGGGAGCGGGGTTGATGTGCAGGACGGTGGCGCGCCGGCGCCAGGCGATCTCGGGGATTTCCGCGGCTGGGTAGACCACGCCGGAGGTGCCGATGGAGATCAGCAGGTCGCACTGTTCGGCGGCCTGGAAGGCGTAGGTGAGGGCTTCCATCGGCAGGCTCTCGCCGAACCACACCACGCCGGGGCGCAGCGGGCCGCCGCAATGGGCGCAGGCCGGCGGCGGGACGCGGCGGCCGGCTTCGGGTTCGTCCGGTATCGGCAGCGGCGTCTCCGGCTCGCGCTGGCAGGTGAAGCAGCGCGGGCGCTCCAGCTGGCCATGCAGGTGGGTGACGTTCTGGCTGCCGGCACGCTCGTGCAGATCGTCGACGTTCTGCGTGATCAGGCTGAGTTTCGGCACCTTGCCCGCCAGCTCGGCGATGGCCAGGTGCGCGGGATTGGGCTGGGCGCGGTGGACCACGCTGCGCCGCCATTCGTACCAGCCCCAGACCAGCGCCGGGTCGGCGCGAAAGGCCTGGGCGGTGGCCAGGGAGGCGGCATCGAAGCGTTCCCAGAGTCCGGTCAGAGCGTCGCGGAAGGTCGGGATGCCGCTCTCGGCGGAAACTCCGGCGCCGGTGAATACCACGATGTGGCGAGCACTGCGCAGGGCTTCGAGCAGGTCTGAAGCGAAGGTCACTGTCGGCTTTCCTGCGGGGGCGGTGCGATCTCCAGGCGATTGCGCCCGCCGGCCTTGGCGCGGTACAGCGCGCGGTCGGCGGCTTCGATGAGGGATTGCGGGCTGCTGTCGCTGCCACCGGGCAGGGTGGTGATGCCGATGCTCGCGGTGATGCGGCCCAGCGGGCTGCCGGCGTGGGTCAGGTTGGCCTGCTGCAGGCGTTGCATGAACTGCTGGGCCACGGCCAGCGCGCCGTCGGCGCCGGTGTTGGGCAGGATCACGGCCAGCTCCTCGCCGCCATAGCGCGCCGCCAGGTCGCCGGGGCGCCGCACACTGTCGGCCAGCACGCGGCCGATGCGCCGCAGGCAGTCGTCGCCGGCCGGGTGGCCGTAGGTGTCGTTGAAGCGCTTGAAGTGGTCGACGTCGATCAGCAGCAGACCCAGTGGCGCGCGTTCGCGGTGGGCGCGGCGCAACTCGGCAATCAGGTGGTCGTCGAAGCTGCGGCGGTTGTCCAGCCCGGTCAGCGGGTCGCGCGAGGCGAGCACTTCCAGTTGCTGGTTGGCCTTGAGCAGCTCCTCGCGGGCGTCGCGCAGCAGGCGTTCGGTGCCGATGCGGCGCTGGATGGCGAGGATCAGCAGGCTGCCGATGACCACCACGACCATCAGCAGGCCGAAGGCGATGGCCACCGTGCGCAGGGCGTCGGCGCGCCAGGCGGCGAGGGCTTCGTCCTTGCCCAGGGCGACCGAGGTCACCAGCGGGTAGCGCTCGTTCTTGCGGAAGGCGTAGATGCGCTCGATGCCGTCCAGCGACGAGGGGAAGGTGGCGCTGCCCACCGTGGCGTTCTCCAGGTACTGGGTGAAGATCGGCGAGCGCGACAGCACGCGGCCCATGTCGCTCTCGCGGAAGGGGTAGCGCACCAGCACCTGGCCACTGCGGGTGGCCACGCCGATGGCGCCGCTGCGGCCGATGTCGATCTTGCCGAACAGGCGCAGGAAATCCTGCACGCCGAGGGTGGCGACTATCACCCCGGCGAAGTTGCCCTGGGCGTCGTTGTAGCGGCGGCTGACGGTGATCACCCAGACGCCGGTGGCGCGGCTGTGGATCGGCTCGCCGATGTAGGCGTCCAGGGACGGGTTGTCGCGGTGATGGATGAAGAAGGCGCGGTCGGCGCTGTTGGCGCCCGGCGGGAAACGCCCGTTGGAGGTCATCAGCCAGTTGCCCTGGGCGTCGTAGATGCCGACGCCGTTGAGCTGGGCGAGCAGGTGCTGCTGGCGCTGCACCAGTTCGTTGAGCCGCTGCAGCTGCGGTGCGTCGCGGCCTTCGTGTTCCAGGCGCTCGGCCAGGCCGAGCAGCAGCATGGAGCTCTGGGTGACGATGCCTTCGACGTAGGTGTCCAGCGCCTGGGTCAGGTTGAGGTTGTGCGTGGTGGTCTCCTCCAGCGTCCGCTCGCGGGCCGACCACAGCTCCCAGGCCGTGGCGATGGCCACAGTGAGGCTGATGATCGACAGCAGGAGGATGGCTAGGCGGATATCGCGTTTCACACTGGCCTCGATGGGTCGTTCCCTGTGGCTATGGCATCGCCCGGCGACGGAGCAGGGCGACGCCGGCGGCGCGCGCCGGGGTGGGTGTCGTTCCTCAGACGCCTTCCTGGCCGTCGAGTTGCACGCGGTTGCGCCCGGCCTGCTTGGCGCGGTACAGGCGCCGGTCGCAACGGGCGAGCAGTTCGCGCGGCTCGTCCAGCCCGCTGTCGTTGGCCATCGCCGCGCCCAGGCTGATGGTCAGATGGCGCAGGCGGTCAGGCCGGTAGCAGTGCTCGATGCCCAGGCTCGCCACCTGTTCGCGCAGGCGTTCGGCGACGCAGCGCAGGTCTTCGGCATTGCCCGCCTCGAGCAGGATGGCGAACTCCTCGCCGCCATAACGATAGACGTTGGCGCCGCCACCGCGCAGGGTGCTGACCAGGCACTCGGCGACCTGACACAGGCAGCGGTCGCCGGCCTGGTGGCCGTAGTGGTCGTTGTAGGGCTTGAAGTAGTCGATATCGGCCATCAGCAGGGCGAAGGGCCGGCCATGGGCGCGCATGCCATGCCAGCACTCGTTGAGCTGCAGGTCCAGTGCGCGACGGTTGCCGACCCCGGTGAGGCCGTCGGTGGCGGCCAGCTCCTGCAGGCGCAGGTTGAGCGAGGCCAGTTCGCTGCGCTGGCGCCGTTCTTCCAGGTCGGCGAGGAAGGCCTGGCGCACGCCCTGGATGTTGGTCCAGCTGATGAACAGGCTGAACAGCGCGATCGGCAGGTAGACCAGGGTGAAGATCAGCAGCGGCTTGGCGGCGCCGTCGTGGATCAGCCAGACGTTGTAGAGAATGATCGCCGAGATGATCGCCGAAACCAGCGCGATGCCCTTGAAGGAATAGCGCACGCCGAGGTTGCCCAGCAGCACGAAGACCACCGAGGCGTAGAGGAAGAATTGCACGTCGGGCGAGGCGCTGCGCTTGAGCAGTTCGAACCAGGCGATAGTGGAAATGATGTCGTGCACCGGCATCAGCATGTCCATGACCAGCACGCTGCGGCTGAAGCGGAACACCAGGAAGATGTTGAGCAGGCCGACCAGGCTCAGGCCGGTGCGCAGGAACAGCGATTCGCGGGCCATGTCCGGGATCAGCAGGGCATCGGCGAGCACGTAGGAGTCGTAGGCGGCCATGGCGATGAAGTTGATCGCCAGCAGGAAGCGCCGGTAATGCTGGATCACGTAGGCCTTATAGGCGTCGTGCTGGCGCGGCGCGATTCTCCCGCGGTGCTGCCGGGGAGAGGGGCGGGGGAATTCGGGTGCGGTCATCGAAAGTGGGAGCCTGTGTCTGCCATCCGGGGCGAATGCTGGCCAAGGGCTAGAGTAGGGTGGCGGCACCGTTGCCGTCCAGCAGGGCAATGCATACGGTGTACCAAATCGTCGGTCACCCGGGATTGGCTCTGTAGCCAGGGGTTGTAATGGATCTTTATAGGGTGCCAATGCGGCGGCATGATGACCGCACTTCCTGCTTTCGAGGCTTCCATGTACGTACCCACACACTTCGAGGAAAACCGCCCGGACGAGCTGCACCGGCTGATCCGCGAGCATCCCCTGGGCATCCTGGTCACCGCTCACGACGGGCTGCTGGACGCCAACCACCTGCCGTTCGAACTGGAGCTCGCCGGCGCCAAGCCGCTGCTGCGCGCCCACGTTGCCCGGAACAACCCGGTGTGGCAGGAGGCCGACGGGGAAGAGGTGCTGGTGATCTTCCGTGGCGAGCACGCCTACGTCTCGCCCAACTGGTACCCGAGCAAGCACGAGGCGCACCGCCAGGTGCCGACCTGGAACTACCAGGTGGTGCATGTGCGTGGCCGCCTGAAGGTGATGGACGAGGAGCGCTTCGTCCGCGGTGTGGTCGGCCGCCTGACTCGCACCCATGAAGCCGGCGAGGCAAAGCCGTGGAAGATGAGCGACTCCGCCCCGGAATTCATCAGCGGCATGCTGGCGAATATCGTCGGTATCGAGGTGGAGATCACCGAGATCATCGGCAAGTCCAAGCTCAGCCAGAACAAGGAAGAGCGCGACCGCCTGGGCGCCGCCGAGCGCCTGGAGCAGTTGGGCAATGGGGAGCTTTCCACGGCGATGCAGCGCGCCATGGATTGACGGAAGGGCCGTGAAGGCCCGGTCCAGACGTGTCCGCATGTTGCAAAGGGTTGGCAGGTTGCTTGAGTGGAATGTAATAATATTACAATTCACTCGCCATCGATTCCCCCTATGACTTCCGCCGCCACACCTGCCATTCCGCTTGTCGCCAACACTGCCACCCGTCTGCACTCCATCGATGCCCTGCGCGGGCTGGTGATCCTGTTCATGTTGCTGGACCATGTCCGCGAGACGTTCTACCTGCATATGCAGGTGGGCGACCCGATGGATGTGACCCAGACCGACCCGGCGCTGTTCTTCAGCCGCACCCTGGCGCACCTGTGTGCGCCGGTATTCGTCTTCCTCACCGGGCTTTCCGCCTTCCTCTATGGCGAGAAATACCAGGGCCGCGCAGCGGTCTCGGCCTTCCTGTTCAAGCGCGGGCTGTTCCTCGTGCTACTGGAAGTCACCCTGGTGAATTTCGCCTGGACCTTCCAACTGCCGCCGCAAGTCATCTACCTGCAGGTGATCTGGGCCATCGGCCTGAGCATGCTGGCGCTCTCCGCGCTGGTCTGGCTGCCGCGCGCGGCGCTGGTGGTGCTGGGCGTTGCACTGGTGGCTGGGCACAACCTGCTCGATGGCGTGCATTTCGCGCCCGGCCATTGGGCCCATGTACCCTGGGCGGTGCTGCATGATCGCGGCTGGATCGAGGTGGGCGAGGCCCTGCGCCTGCGCACGTCCTACCCGCTGCTGCCGTGGATCGGCGTGATCGCCCTGGGCTACGCCGCCGGGCCCTGGTTCGGTCGTGGCGCCGATGCCGGCCGGCGCACGCGCAACCTGCTGCTCGGCGCGGCCATCGCCCTGGGCGGCTTCATCGTCCTGCGCCTGAACAACGGTTACGGCGAAAAGCCCTGGGGCGCCGGCGACAGCGACCTGCAACTGCTGATGAGCTTCTTCAACATCACCAAGTACCCGCCGTCGCTGCTGTTCCTCGCCCTGACCCTGGGCATCGGCCTGCTCCTGCTGGTGTTCTTCGAGCGCCGCGGGCAGGGCGCCCTGGCCCGCTGGCTGGCGGTGTTCGGCGCCGCGCCGATGTTCTTCTACCTGCTGCACCTGTACGTGCTGAAGCTGCTCTACCTGGCCGCCGTGGCTGTTTTCGGCCTGAACCACGGGCAGTACTTCGGCTTCGATGCGGTGTGGGCCGTCTGGCTGGGGGCGCTGCTGCTGATCGCCGCGCTGTATCCGCCAGTTCACTGGTTTGCCCGTCTCAAGGCCCGCCGCCGTGACATCGCCTGGCTGAAGTACCTGTGAGGCTGCGCAGTTCTGCCGTGCTGCTGGCGCTGTCCAGCCCGGCACTGGGAGCCGGTGCGCAGGGGGAATCCGCCGGCTTCGTCGAGGACAGCCGCTGGAGCCTGCTCAACCGCACGGTGTTCGACCAGCGTGAGTACCGCCACGGCGACCGTAACA
The DNA here is from genome assembly GCF_014204515.1 of Pseudomonas nitroreducens. GTDB lineage: Bacteria > Pseudomonadota > Gammaproteobacteria > Pseudomonadales > Pseudomonadaceae > Pseudomonas > Pseudomonas nitritireducens_A. The sequence continues at coordinate 55,133 of NZ_JACHLI010000034.1, forward strand.
GCGGTGCGCGCAACGCCTACAAGCCGAGAGGCGAGCGCAACGGTTATGCCCAGGAATGGGCCTACGGGCTGATGGGCAGCCTGCAGTCCGGCTTCACCCAGGGCAGCGTCGGGCTCGGGCTGGACGCGCACCTTTACCAGGGCGTGCTGCTGGACAGCGGCGGCGGGCGCGCCGGCAAGGCGCGGCTGGTCGGCCTGGACAACGATGGCCAGCCCAAGGACAGCTTCGCCCGCGGCGGCGCGGCGCTGAAGGCGCGCGTCTCCTCGACGACCCTGTGGTGGGGCGAGCAGCGGGTGAAGACGCCGGTGTTCAGCTCCTCCGACAGCCGCCTGCTGCCGGAAACGGCCACCGGCTTTTTCCTCTCCAGCGAGGAGTTCGCCGGGCTGCGGCTGGTGGGCGGGCACTTCACCGAAAGCACTGACCGCAATGCCTCCAGCCATGATCGCGGCTTCGTGGTGAACTACTCCAACGGCCGCCAGGGGAATGCGTTCGACCTGGCGGGTGTCGCCTATGCACCGACCAAGGCGGCGAGCCTGAGCCTGTTCACTTCGCGCTACGAGGACAGCTGGCGCCAGGACTACCTCGGCGGCACTCTCAGCCAGCCGCTGGATGACGGGCAGGAGCTGTCGCTGAACCTCAACCTCTATCGCACCCGCGATACTGGGCAGGCGCTCTCCGGGCGCATCGACAACATCACCTGGAGCCTGCTCGGCGGCTACGGCTTCGGCGCGCAGCGGCTGAGCATCGGTTACCAGCAGGTCGATGGCGACACGCCGTTCGATTACGTGACGCGCGGGGCGATCTTCCTCACCAATGCGGTGCAGCTGTCGGACTTCAATGCGCCCAACGAGCGCTCCTGGCAGTTGCGTTATGACCTGGACCTGGCTTCCTTCGGCGTGCCGGGGTTGTCGATGGCCGCGGCCTATGTGCGCGGCACGGGCATCGATGGCAGTCACGTCGACCCGCGTGGAGGCTACGCGTACCTGGGCTACGGCAAGGGCGGCAAGCACTGGGAGCGCGACCTGATGCTGCAATACCGCGTGCCGGAAGGCCCGGCCAAGGGCCTGCGGCTGGTGCTGATGCACAACAGCCACCGCGCTAACGCCGCGCAGGCGGAGCTCAATACCGATCAGCTGCGGGTGGCCGTGGAGTACCCGCTGGACGGCGGCTTCTGATCAGAGCCCGCCAAGCAGGTCGTGGGAATCGAGCAGGCGCCAGGCGATTTCCGGGTTCTTCTCCAGGCCCCGGCGGATCGCCGCGGGAATGGCCTGGCGGATCTTGCGGCAGAGGCCGGGCTGCTCGTCGAAGTCGAACTCGATGCCGCGCATGCTGCGCACTTCATTGAAGCCGGGGGCGATGTGCAGGCGGATGCCGAGCTGCTCGAACAGCTTGTGCTGCATGCGCTCCAGGTCCGCCAGGTCCTTGAGGTTCTCCAGGCGCTCCAGCAGGCGCTGCTCCTCGTGCCGGGTCAGCAGGAGGATGCGCAGGTCGGGGTTGGGGCTTTGCAGCAGGCGTTCCCGGTCGCAGTTGCAGGCGCCGGGCGGGCATTGCTGGCGGAGCGGGGGAGTGGTGGGCATGTCCCGATCATAGCGGGGGATCGGGAGTTTGCGCAGGGGCGGTCTTGTTTTAGTAGGAGCGAGGGGGACGCCCAGTTCTTGCTTGCGAACAAACCCCGCAGCGGGGCGGTTCGCGAGCAAGCTCGCTCCTACAGTTTGGGTCAGGTCTTGGTAGTCGGCTGTAGGTGGTCTGCGGCCCCCTGACCCTCTCCCGGAGGGAGAGGGGACTGTTTCGGTGCGGGCTTTCACTTGGGTGTCAGCCGGCTGACTTCCGACACTTGAACCATCGCTCGGACGGCCCCCTCTCCCCTGGGGAGAGGGCTGGGGTGAGGGGTTTCAAGCCTGGCGCCGAAGCCAATGCCTTTAGTGCGCCGGCTTGCGAATAGTCTTGAGCAGGTCTTCCGGGCTGATCTGCCCGACGATGTTGCTCACGCCTTCGCTGCCCGGCTGCGGCAGGCCGAGGATGTGGCCCTTGATCTTGCCGATCACGTGCATCTCGCAAGGCTTGCAGTCGAACTTCAGGGTCAGCACTTCGTCGCCGTGGATCAGTTGCATCGGCTGCACCTTGGTGCGCACGCCGGTGACGCCCTTGGCCTGTTTCGGGCACAGGTTGAAGGAGAAGCGCAGGCAGTGCTTGGTGATCATCACCGGAACTTCGCCCGTCTCTTCGTGGGCCTCGTAGGCTGCGTCGATCAACTGCACGCCGTGGCGGTGGTAGAACGCGCGGGCCTTCTCGTTGTACACGTTGTAGAGGAAGGACAGGTGCGACTCCGGGTACACCGGCGGCGGGTTGGTCTCGGCCTTGCGGCCGCCGCGTGGGTGGGCCTGCACGCGGGCTTCGGTGAGCGCCTCGATGGCCTCGCGGCGCAGCGATTTCAGCTGGGAGTTGGGGATGAAGAACGCCTGCGGGGCGTCCAGTTCGATCTGGTCGGCGTGGTACTGGGTGGTGCCCAGCTGGCCGAGCAGGTCGTGCAACTGGTCCAGCGCCTGTTCCGGCTTGTTGGCGGCGCCGAACGGGCCGTCCAGGGCGACGCTGGCGCTGACGCCTTCCTCGCTGGTGACGGTCAGTTCCAGGCGTTCCTCGCGCAACCTGGCGACCCACGACAGGCCGACGCGGCGTTCGGCGGAGGTCTTCTGCAGCGCCTGCTGCCAGTTGTGGTCGAGGTTGCGCGACAGCGGGTGGTTCGGCCGCAGGCGGTACATGCCTTCGGGCATTTCGTTGGGCTCGACGCGGTAGCGGTAGCGCTTCTCGCCGTCTTCCTCGAACTCGCCCTTGGGCTCGGCGATATTGGCGCGGAAGCCGACCACTTCGCGCTTCACCAGCACGTTGAGGCCGTCGCCATTGGACAGCGGGTCCTTGGTGACCACCAGCAGGTCGCGCTTGCCGACCTTTTCCACGGTCCCCACCGGCAGGCCGGTGAAGGTCGGCGAGTCGAAGGCGCCGATGTCGATCTTGCGGTCGCTGACGAAGTAGTCGGTGCTGCCGCGGTGGAAGGTCTTGTCCGGGTCCGGCACGAAGAAGTGGTCGGTGCGGCCGCTGGAGGCGCGGGCCAGGTCCGGGCGCTCGGCGAGGATGCCGTCCAGGCGCTGGCGGTAATAGGCGGTGATGTTCTTCACGTAGCCCATGTCCTTGTAGCGCCCTTCGATCTTGAAGGAGCGCACGCCGGCGTCGACCAGGGCGCTGAGGTTGGCGCTCTGGTTGTTGTCCTTCATCGACAGCAGGTGCTTCTCGAAGGCCACCACGCGGCCCTGGTCATCCTTCAGGGTGTAGGGCAGGCGGCAGGCCTGGGAGCAGTCGCCGCGGTTGGCGCTGCGGCCGGTCTGGGCGTGGGAGATGTTGCACTGGCCGGAGAAGGCCACGCACAGCGCGCCGTGGATGAAGAACTCGATGGCGGCATCGGTCTCGTCGGCGATGGCGCGGATTTCCGCAAGGTTCAGCTCGCGGGCCAGTACCAGTTGGGAGAAGCCGGCCTGATCGAGGAACTTGGCCCGATCCAGGGTGCGGATGTCGGTCTGGGTGCTGGCGTGCAGCTCGATCGGCGGGATGTCCAGTTCCATGATGCCCAGGTCCTGCACGATCAGCGCATCGACGCCGGCGTCGTAGAGCTGGTGGATCAGCGCGCGCGCCGGCTCCAGCTCGTTGTCGTGGAGGATGGTGTTGATCGTGGTGAACACCCGCGCGTGGTAGCGATGGGCGAACTCCACCAGCTGGGCGATATCGCTCACCTCGTTGCAGGCGTTGTGCCGCGCGCCGAAGCTCGGGCCACCGATGTAGACGGCGTCGGCGCCATGCAGGATGGCCTCGCGGGCGATGTGCACATCGCGGGCAGGGCTGAGCAGTTCCAGATGGTGTTTGGGCAGGGACATGGTTTCTTCTTTATCAGGCAGGCACGGGCAATCGCGCATTGTACCGGCCAAACGCCGCGCCGGCATCCGTGGCGTGCCGGGCGGCGTGGCTGTTGGTCGCCTGAAGGGCGGAGCTGCCTGGAACGGGTCGCTCCAGGCAGCCCCTACGGCTCAGTACTCGAACCGATAGCCCACGTTCGCGTGGTTCTGGTCGAAGTTGTCGCCGTCCCGGTAACCCACCTCCATGAACAGGCTGTGCCCGCCTTCCAGGCGCGTGGAAACACCCACGGCGGCTTCGCGCCAGCCGCCGCTGAAGTCCGAGCTCTGCCGGGGCGTGCCGTTGATCCGGTAGCCGATGTCGTCGGCCATCAGTTCGCGCACATAGCCGCCTTTCAGATACACCTCGGACTTGTGTTTCTCATTGCTCAGCTCGTAGCCGACGATGCCGCCGGCGCGGGCCAGCAGGGAGTCGTAGTCGTCGTAGTGGATCTTCAGGCCGTTGCTGGCCCGCGAGGAGAAGCCGCCCTGGTCGGTGTAGACCAGCTGCGCCTGGGGCTCGACGAACCACTGGCTGTCCTTCTCGCGGTGCAGGCTGAAGCGCTTGCCGGCTTCCAGCGAGGCCGAGTAGCCGTTGCTGCTGCCGGAGCTCTTCACGCGGTTGCCCTGGGTGTCGTGGACGCTGAAGTTGTTCTTCAGGTGCGCGGCCTTGAGCACGGCGTCGAGGTAGAAGCCGTTCTCGTGCAGCCAGGTGCCGTACAAACCGAAGTGGGTGTTGCGCGCGCCGCCGCTGCCTTCGTCGAAGCTCTGGTCGGCCTCGGTGTGGCCGAGCATGGCGCCGACGAACAGGTCGCCGCTGCTGATCGGCACCCGGCGATCGACGCCGAGCTGGATGCCCTGGTAACTCAGGCGGTAGCCGTTGAAGTTGCTGCCGGCGAAGGAGTGCAGGCGGCCGCCGTTGGTGCGCAGCCACACGTTACCGTCCGTGTCTCGCTCGGTGTAGCGCAGCTCGCCCATGCGTTGCAGCAGGGTCTGCATGTCGAGGTAGGACAGCAGGTAGTTGGTGTGCACCTGGGCGTGGAAGGCGCGGGTGGTCGAGGTGCCGGGACCGGGAGCCGGGCCGGGCGGCGTGGGTTCGACAGGGCCTGGTGGAACGGGATCGGTCGGATCGCCGGGTTCCACCGGACCGGGGCCAGGACCAGGACCGGGCGGCGGCGGATCGACAGGGTCGATGGGGTCGGGATCGGTCGGGCCCGGGTCCACCGGCGGCGCGGTGTAGCCGTACAGCTCCCAGTTGTCGTCCTCGTTCTTGCGCAGGGCGTAGGTGTTGCCGCCCAGTTCCACCAGGGCGCCTTCGTAGAGGCCGAACTGGCCGCTGCCACCGTTGGTCTCGATGATCTCGATACGCTCGTTGCCCAGCGTGCTCTGCGCTCCGTCGTTGGCCACCAGCACCGAATGGCTGCCAGTGCTGCCACCGGCTTCGCTGATGGTCAGCTTGTCGGTCAGCTGGTTGACGATGTCGGTGTAGAAGTGGAACGCGCCGGCGCCGCTGAGCGAGCCCAGTTGCAGGCTACCGTAGTGCTGCGGCTGGTTGGCGGCGAAGCCGTCCTGCCAGGACTCGCGGCTGTTGAGGAAGACTTGCGAGCCGTCCTGCAGGTCCAGCGCGGTGAGGTTGGAGGTGGCGTAGTGACTGGCCTCGTCGCTGTTGCCGTCGAGCAGGAACCAGCGCGAAGCCTTGAGGTTCAGGCTGGCGCTGCTGACGCTGCCGTCCGTGGCCTCCGTGCTGTCGGTCACCGCGCGGCCCACCAGTTCGCTGTTCTCGGCGTTCAGGGTGAAGCTGCTGGCGAACACGCCGTCGGCGCTGTTCTGGCTGGCGTTGACGTTGAGCAGGCTGCGGCCGTTCTGGGCGGTGGCGCTGCTGTTGGCGAGATTGAGGGTGGCGTCCTGCACCGCGTCGGCGACGTTCATGATGCCGGCGTTCTGCCCGTCACTGGTACGCCCGGCCAGTCCGCCCACTTCGATCAACCCGGCGCTGCCGGTGGCGCCGGCGAGGTGCGCCATGTCGGTGTCGGTCAGGTCGATGACCTGGCCGCCTTCGAGGCGGTCGCCATTGCTGGCAAGGCTGTAGCCGTTGGCGAAGGAATAGCGGATCGCGCTGGCGGCGGACTGGATGCTGTTGCGCACGCCGGCCACCAGGGGCGTCAGGGTGATCTTCGCACCGTCGCCCATCACTCGCAGGCCGGCGGAATCCTTGCCTTCGGTGGTGATGTCGGTCTTGCCGTACACCGTCACCTCGGAGTTGCCGTACTGCGAGCCGGCGTGGCCGGTGCTGTCACCGGGCGCGCTGGCGTTGCCGCCGCCCAGGGAGCCCGCGGCCAGGCCGTGGGACTGGCCGGTGCCGGTGGTATGGATCACCGTCTGGAAGTCCTGGTGCTGTTCGCTGTTGATGGTCACCTTGGAGTTGCCGGTGGCCCAGGCGCCGATCTCGTTGGTGCCGGCGGTCTTGATCCGCAGGTGGCCGCCGTCATAGCCGGTGGCGGTGACGCTGGAATGGTTCAGCGCGAACAGGGCATTGGCGCCGTAGCGGCTGTTGCTGCCCTGGTTGAAGTCGCCACCGAGGAAGGTGATGGACGAATTCTTCGTCGCGTAGAGGCCGATGCCGTTGCTGAACCCCGTGCCGTTCATGTCGACCAGGTCGAGGGTCACGGTGCCGCCGTTGTTGGCTTCCACCGAGCGCTGGCTGGACTTGTTGGTGACCGTCAGCACATAGGGCGCACCGCTCTTGGCGGTCATGTCGATGGTCCCGCCATTGGCGGCGAACAGGCCCTTGCCGGCGGCGATGGTCAGGTTGGCGTTGCCGTTGAGCTCGGCGCTGGAGGTGGCGCCGTCCACGTACATCGCGCTCTTGGGGCTGCTGTAGCTCGAGCTGGTGCTGGTGGCGGTGAGGTTGCCATTGAGCACGAAGCGCCCGCCGCCAGTGACGGCGATGCCGTTATAGACGTACTTGCCGTTGGAGTTGGTGTTGCTGCCGTAGTTGTAGGTGAGGTCACCGTTGACCGTGACCTGGCTGTTGGCGCCCTTGATATCCAGGGTATTGCCGTCGACCTTGCCGCTGACGCCGCTGAGCACCAGCGGCGAGCCGCTCGGCCCGGTCATGGTGATGACGGCGCCGTTGCTCACGGCGAAGGTCTTGATGGTGCCGACCTGGGTGAAGTCCTCGTATTGCCCGCTCTGGTTGGCGGTGTATCGCTGATCGGTTTCGCTGACGCTGTTGGCCGCCGTCGCGGTGGCCACGGCCAGCGGACTGGCCAGGAGAAGCATCAATGGGGTGTTCTTCATCACGGTTTCCTACCGCCTCTCGGCGGGATGGGTGAAGAGAACCCGGTTGCGCATGTTCCGTGTGCCGCACCGGGTAGAACCCGGCGTGATGGGGTGGGGAGGTGGGGATCAGTGGTAGTGTCCCGGCACTGTGAGTCACTCACGGGAGTTGGTAGCGGCGGGGATTGTTCACTACCGCGCCGGGGGCAACCCTTGAGCTATGTCAGAAGGTTTTCGAAACGGGCAGGGGTATTGCCAGATGTCATGGCCAGGCCGGGGCGCGCCTGACCTGGATCAACGGGCGGGCGCTGAAAGTCTGTGCAAAGACGGGCGATGCAGCTTTGCAGAGCTCGGTAGGGTGCCCTTGCAGAACTGCAAAGTGACCCTGCAACCCTGTCTATTCCGCGCTTTGCAGGCATGGATCAAGATTCGTTCGTCCTCTCGGAAAACCTCCCCCACTTTCAAGGAACCGAATCATGAACACCAAGCAATCCCTGCTCGCCGCCTCCCTCGCCCTGGCCATCGGCAACGTCTTCGCCGCCGGCAACCCCACCGTCGAACACAACACCCAGGCCTTCCTCGAAGCCCTGGAAGCCGGCAAGGGCCAGCCGCTGGAAACCCTCTCGCCGAAAGACGCCCGCGCCGTCCTGACCGGTGCGCAGGCCTCGGTGAAGGTCGACCTGTCCGGCACCCAGGTGAGTGAGAAGACCGTGCAGACCGATGTCGGCCCGGTGAAGCTGACCATCGTCCGCCCGGCCGGTGTGAAGGGTACCCTGCCGGTGTTCATGTACTTCCACGGCGGCGGCTGGGTGCTGGGCGACTACCCGACCCACGCCCGCCTGATCCACGACCTGGTGGTGAACTCCGGCGCGGTGGCGGTCTACGTCGACTACACCCCGTCCCCCGAGGCGCATTACCCGGTGGCGATCAACCAGGCCTATGCCGCAACCCAGTGGGTCGCCGAGCACGGCAAGGACATCAACGTCGACGGCAAGCGCCTGGCCGTGGCCGGCAACAGCGTCGGCGGCAACATGGCCGCGGTGGTCGCGCTGATGGCCAAGGACAAGGGCACGCCGAAGCTGCGCTTCCAGGCGCTGCTGTGGCCGGTGACCGACGCCAGCTTCGAGACCGGCTCTTACAACCAGTTCGCCCAGGGGCACTTCCTCACCAAGCCGATGATGCAGTGGTTCTGGGACAGCTACACCACCGACCCGAAACAGCGCGCCGAGATCTACGCTTCTCCCTTGCGCGCCACCACCGCCCAGCTCAAGGGCCTGCCGCCGACCCTGATCCAGACCGCCGAATCCGACGTGCTGCGTGACGAGGGCGAAGCCTACGGGCGCAAGCTGGACGCCGCCGGTGTGGCTGTCACTTCCGTGCGCTACAACGGCATGATCCACGACTACGGTCTGCTCAACGTGGTCAGCCAGGTGCCGGCGGTGCAGGCGGCCATGCGCCAGGCGGGTGAAGAGCTGAAGGTTCACCTGAAGTAACACGCTGTCCTCCCTCGCCGCCGAGCGGGGGAGGCCATTTTTTCGGAGGCCTCTTTCCTGGAGGGAACCTGCATGACCCAGCCCACCCCGCAAGAATCCGTCACCCTGATCATCCGCCACCGTGCCCGCCCCGACAGCGTCGCCGCCTATGAAGCCATCCTGCGCGAGCTGACCCGCGCCGCCAGCGAATTCCCCGGCCACCTGGGCGTGGATGTGATGCGCCAGGGCGAGCAGTTCACCTCGGTCCTGCGCTTTGCCAGCGCCAATGAACTGCAGGCCTGGCTCGACTCGCCGCAACGCCACGAGCTGATCGAACGTGCCGACCCGCACCTGATCGACGGCGAGCAGAAGGAGCTGCACACCGCTCACGAATTCTGGTTCGCCCCCCAGGAGGCTTTCAAACCCCAGCCGCCGCGCTGGAAACAGGCGGCCATCTCCTACCTGGTGATCCTGCCGCTGGTGATGCTGGTGCCGCAGCTGTGGCGCCCGCTGTTCGCCCAGGTCCCGCTGCTGGGCGGATTCGTCCCGGCCAACATGCTCATCGTCGCGACCATCGTCCTGCTGGTGGTCTACGTTTTCATGCCACGGGCCACGCGCCTGTTCTCCGCCTGGCTCAATGCCCGCTGATCGCAAGAGGAACCTCGCCATGTACGCCGACCTGATCCTGACCAACGGCCGCTTCCATACTGTCGACCGCGAGAAACCCGAGGCCACCGCCGTGGCCATCGCCGACGGCAAGTTCATCGCCGTGGGCACCGAGGCGGAGGCCATGGCCCTGCGCGCCGGCGCCACCCGCGTCATCGACCTCAAGGGGCGCACCGCGATCCCCGGCCTCAACGACTCGCACCTGCACCTGATCCGTGGCGGGCTGAACTACAACCTGGAACTGCGCTGGGAAGGCGTTCCGTCCCTGGCCGATGCCCTGCGCCTGCTCAAGGAGCAGGCGCTGCGTACGCCGTCGCCGCAATGGGTACGCGTGGTGGGCGGCTGGAACGAATTCCAGTTCGCCGAAAAACGCATGCCGACCATCGAAGAACTGAACCAGGCGGCGCCGGATACGCCAGTGTTCGTCCTGCACCTGTATGACCGTGCGCTGCTGAACCGCGCCGCATTGCGTGTCGTCGGCTACACGAAAGACACACCGAACCCGCCCGGTGGCGAGATCGTTCGTGACAGCAAGGGCGAGCCCACCGGCATGCTGGTGGCGCGGCCCAACGCGATGATCCTCTACGCGACCCTGGCCAAGGGGCCGAAGCTGCCCTTCGATTACCAGGTCAACTCCACCCGCCAGTTCATGCGTGAGCTGAACCGCCTGGGCGTCACCAGCGCCATTGACGCCGGCGGCGGCTTCCAGAACTACCCGGACGACTACCAGGTGATCGAACAGCTGGAGAAAGACAACCAGCTCACCGTGCGCATCGCCTACAACCTGTTTACCCAGAAGCCCAAGGAAGAACTGGCCGACTTCAGGAACTGGACCAGCAGCGTCCAGTACGGCCAGGGCAGCGACTTCCTGCGGCACAACGGCGCCGGCGAGATGCTGGTGTTCTCGGCCGCCGACTTCGAGGACTTCCTCGAACCGCGCCCGGACCTGCCCGGCAGCATGGAAGCCGAACTGGAGCCGGTGGTGCGCCACCTGGTCGAGCAACGCTGGCCGTTCCGTCTGCACGCCACCTATGACGAATCGATCTCGCGCATGCTCGACGTGTTCGAGAAGGTCAACCTGGACGTGCCGTTCAACGGCCTGCACTGGTTCTTCGACCACTGCGAAACCATCTCGCCGAAGAACATCGAGCGGGTGAGGGCGCTGGGCGGCGGCATCGCCATCCAGGACCGCATGGCCTTCCAGGGCGAATACTTCGTCGATCGCTACGGCAAGCAGGCCGCCGAGGCGACTCCGCCGATCAAACGCATGCTCGCCGAAGGCGTGCCCGTGGGCGCCGGCACCGATGCGACCCGCGTGTCCAGCTACAACCCCTGGACCTCGCTGTACTGGATGGTCAGCGGCAGGACCGTCGGCGGTATGGAGCTGTACCCCGAAGGACTGTCGCGCAGCACCGCGCTGGAGCTGTACACCCACGGCAGCGCCTGGTTCTCCAACGAACAGGGCAGGAAAGGGATGATCAAGGTCGGGCAGATGGCCGACCTGGCGGTGCTCTCGGCGGACTATTTCAACGTACCGGAGGACGAGATCAAGGCCATCGAATCGGTGCTGACCGTGGTCGACGGCCGGGTGGTGTTCGGCAGCGGCGACTTCGAGCGCCAGGCACCGACCGCCATCCCGGTGCTGCCGGACTGGTCGCCGGTGGCCAAGGTCCCCGGCCACTGGCGCCCGCAAGGCCCGCTGCAGCAAACCGTGCACCAGTGCGCCGGTTCCTGCGGCGTCCACGGCCACAGCCACGAACGCGCCCGCCAGTCGAGCGTGCCGGTGAGTGATTTCCAGGGCTTCTGGGGCGCGTTCGGCTGTTCCTGCTTCGCCTTCTGATGGCGTAACGGTCCGGTCCGCGAGGGCCGGATGTCTATCGCGGACGGAGTCCGCTCCTACCCGACGGCTCCCGCTGCCGCCGATCGCTCCCGTAGGGCGCATAACGTCCACGGCGTTATCCGCCGGCTTCGCCTTCTGAAGTGGCGGATAACCCGTTCCGGGTTATGCGCCCTACACCAGCCAGGAGCCATTGCCGATCGCGGACGGAGTCCGCTCCTACGTACCGGGTGGCACCGGAGTTAATTCCGCGCGTAGGAGCGGACTCCGTCCGCGATGATTTCCCGTCAGCAGCGAGCTGATCGGTTCGCGAGCAAGCTCGCTCCTACCGTCAGCCTCAACCGCGGCTGATTTCCACCTCGCCCAGCGCGCGGCCATCCAGCAGCTCGCCGCTGAACTGCGCCGCGTCCTGGTCGAAAACCTCCCGCAGCCAGTCACTGACCGCCTGGAAGCGGCCGATGCGTCCGGCGTCGCGGTGCGCGAGCAGCCAGATTTCCCGTGCCACCACGGTGCCGGAGAGGCGCACCAGTCCTTCACGTTCCCCCAGCAGGCAGGGCAGCAGCGCCATGCCCAGGCCGCTCTGGCAGGCGTGGATCAGCGTGGTCACGCTGCTGGCGCGCAGGGCGAAGCAGGCGTCGGGCACGAAGCGCCGCAACCAGCACATTTCCGGGGTGTCATCGAGGTCCTCGCCATAGCCCAGCCACGGCTGCTGCGGCCATTGCTCGGGCGGCAGCTGGGCGAAGGGCGTGGCGGCGTACACGGCGAAACCGATGTCGGCGACCTTGCGCATCACCAGCGCGGCGTCCTCCGCCGGGCGCGCCAGGCGCAGGGCGAAGTCGGCCTCGCGGCGGGTGAAGGACAGCGCGCGGTTCGCCGGGATCAACTGCAACTGCAGGTTCGGATAGGTGCGCGCCAGCTTGGGCATGTGCTGCACCAGCCAGTGGCTGAAGAGGAAGTCCACCGCTGTGATGCGTACCGAGCCGTTGATCGCGCTGGCCTCGTTGCGCGTCTCCAGCAGCATGCTCTGCACGTCGCCGAGGATGCGTTCGGCATAGCCGAGGAAGGCCACGCCGGCATCGGTGGCCTTGTAGCCGGCGTTGTCGCGGATGAACAGGCGCGTCTGCAGGGCGCTCTCGGCCGCCACCAGGCGTCGGCTCATGGTCGAGGGATCGACGCCCAGCGCGCGGCCGGCGGCGCTCATGCTGCCGTGGCGGGAGAGGGCGAGGAGGATCGGGATATCGTTCCAGTCGAAGTTCATGGCGCAGGCTTCAGAAGCGGACGGCGGCGGCCGCGACGACCCTGGCGCGTGGACCGAAGCTGCTGATGCTGCCCAGCACGGCGTTGTGGTGCGCGCTGATCTGCGCGGCGCTGAGCACGGCGTTGGCCACGGTGGAGTGGGCATCGCCCACCAGGGTCACCGCGTAGCCCTGGGCCAGGGCGCGGCGGGTGGTGGTGTCGACGCAGTAGTCGCTCTGCAGGCCGCAGATCACCAGGTGGTCGATGCCGCGAGCCTGCAGCAGGTCGCCCAGCTCGGTACGCAGGAAGGAGTCCGGGGTGGTCTTGCGCACCTTCAGGTCGCCGTCCGCAGTGAGCAGGCGCGTTTCCAGCTGCCAGCCGGCGCTGCCATACTGCAGGTCGTCGTCCTCGTGCTGCACCAGTACCACCGGCACACCGGCCTCGCGTGCTGCGTGGCTGATGGTGTTGATGCGCTGCAGCACGTTGTCGATATCGAAACAGGCGAAGTCGCCGGTACACAGGTCGGACTGGACATCGATGATCAGCAGGGCGGTGCTCATGACCAGCGTGCTCCTTAAAAGAAAGTGCCGAGGGGAGCTGCGAATGGTAGCCGGCCAGTCGCCACCGGCCAATGCCGAAGGCAGGCCGGTGCCTGCTGCGAAAGCCGTATTCCCCTTCCTTCGGCGCTGGGTCAAGGTGGCGCGATGAAACGGACCGGATGCCGATGAAGACTTTCCCCACCCAGCAGTTGACCCTTGCCAACGGCCTGCGCGCCACCCTCGTCCACAGCCCCGGCGCCAGCCGTGCGGCGGCGCTGTTGCGGATTGCCCGCGGCAGCCATGACGAGCCAGTGGAGCATCCGGGCCTCGCCCATTTCATCGAACACCTGCTGTTCCTCTGCGGCGAGCGCTTCACCGAAGCCGAACGATTGATGCCCTGGGTGCAGGCGCACGGCGGGCGGGTCAACGCCAGCACCCGCGCGCGGCACACCGACTATTTCTTCGAGGTGCCGGCCCAGGCCCTGGGCGCTGGCCTGGCGCGGCTGGTGGACATGCTCGCGCGGCCGCGCCTGGACGAAGCCACGCAACTGGCCGAGCGCGAGGTGCTGGAAGCGGAATTCCTCGCCCGCGGCCGTGACCCGGACACCCTGGTCGATGCTGCGCTGGCGCTGGCCATTGCGCCGGGGCATGAGCTGGCGCGCTTCGTCGCCGGCCGGCGCGACAGCCTGGCGGTGGAGAGCGCTGTATTCCAGCAGGCCCTGCGCGACTTCATCCACGCCTGCCAGCTCGGCGGGAGGCTGGAGCTCTGGCTGCAGGGACCGCAATCGCTGGCCGAGCTCGCGGCACTGGCCGAGCGCGAAGCCGCGGTGTTCCCCGCGGGTGCGCCGGCTGCCGGCAGCGCCCATGACTCGCTGCTGGCGCTGACGGGCGAGGAGCTGAAACTGCGCCTGCCCGGCGTGCCGCGGCTGGTGCTGGCCTTTGCGCTGGACGGCGTGGACGGGGAGGCCGGTACGCCCCTGGACCCGCTGCAGGGCTGGCTGGCCGACGAGGCGCCCGGCTCGCTGCTGGCGCACCTGGGCCAGAACGGCCTGTGCGACAGCGCGCGCCTGCGCCTGAGCCGCCTGGGCAACGGCCAGGCGCTGCTGCGCTTCGATTTCGAACTGGCCCAAGCGGCGGCCGCCGAGCCGCTGGAAGCCGCCTTCCTGGGTTGGCTCGATGCGCTGCGCCAGTTACCTGACGAAGATTTCGCCGCCGCGCCGGGTGAGCAACCCCGTGGCGTACTGGAACAACTGCAGCGACTGGCACGGCCGCGGCAGACCAGCAGTTGGCTCGACCAGTTGGTGGCTCGGCGGATGATCCGCTTGCTGGCGTGCGAAGCGCTGATCGGCGAGTCCCTGACCTGCGCCGGATTCGTCCTCGATGTGGTGCGCAGCCCGGCGCAAAGCCTCCAGCCGCTCGCCGGGCAGCCCTGGTGCTTCGCGCCAGCGCGGCCGGCGGAGGCGGGCGAGCGGGCGGCCCTGCACCTGCGCTGGCGCTTCGCCCAGGCGCCCGGCCGCCAGGCCTTCCTCGCCGCCCGCCAGGCCCTGCGTCCGCTGGCTGGGGCGGCACGGCGCGAAGGGGCGAGCCTGCACCTGGAGGCATTCGACAGTGACTGGTGCCTGCTGCTGAGCGGGCCACAGGGCGCGCTGGATACTCTGGCCGGGCAGGCGCTGGCCGTGCTGCACCAGCCGCCGGCTACGGTGCTGGGGCAGGGCGCCCGCCTGCTGGAAGCCGAGGGCCGGCGCCGTGCGGGTGACCTGCCGATCCGCCAGTTGCTCGACCTGTTGCCCCAGGCCCTGGCCGGGGACAACGAGGCGGCGCCGGACTGGAGCGCCGCCCACTGGGATGCGCTGTGCATGAACGCCGAACTGCCCGGCGCGATCCCCGGCGCCTCGGCCGCTACCGCGCTGCCGTCGCGCAGCGGCCCGCCCGGACGTCATCGCCAGGTACTGGAGATTCCCGGTGAAGCGGCGCTGCTGCTGTTCTGCCCGCTGGCCACCCGCAGTGCGGAGGACGAGGCCGCCTGGCGCCTGCTGGCACGGGTACTGGAACCGGCGTTCTACCACTGGCTGCGTGGCGAGCGGCAGCTGGCCTACGCGCTGTACTGCGGTTTCCGTCAGATCGGCGGGCGTCGCGGGCTGCTGTTCGCGGTGCAATCGCCGTTGCTGTCGGCGGTGGAACTGCAGGCCGAAGTGGACAGTTTCCTCTATCGCCAGGGCGAAGCGCTGGGCCGGTTCGACCCGCAACGCCTCGACAGCCTGCGCGCCGCGCTGGTGGCCGAACTGGCGCAACGGCCGGAGGATTTTTCCGGGCGACTGCAGCAGGCCTGGGAAGACCAGCTGGCTGGCGTCGATCAGGATCAGCGCAGCACCCTGGCCGCCGCGCTGGCCGGGGTGGACCTCACCCAGCTGCGCGCCGCCCATTCCCAGCTGGCCTCCACCCAGGGCGGCCACTGGTTGCTGCTCAGCCACGCCTGACGCCTTTCTCCTCCTTTGGACCGAGGCCACCGTCCGCAAGACGGTGGTCCGGTCGACTTTTGCCTTACGCCCCGCGACCCGCTCCCGGCCACTGCGCCGAGGTAGTGCTCCGGCGGTCGCAGAACGTCGCGACCATCGCTGCGCGCCCTTGGTCGGGGCAGTCGCAGAGCCTTGCGCAGCACGCCGCCAAACCCCTCGCAATGCCTGCCGGAACAGCGCCAAAGCAGCGTAGGACCTGGCCTGGCGCGTTTCGATAATCGCCTCCGACACGACTGAGCACAGTCGATCCCCCACCCGGAGAGCGCCATGCACAAGAACAAGATCGCCGTCCGCCGCCAGCTGCTGCCGCTGGCCTTTGCCACACTGGCCGGGCCGGCATGCGCCGACATCATGCTGTACGACAAGGATGACACCACCTTCTCCACCGACGGCTACTTCAACGCCTTCTATGTGAACAGCGACGTCGACCGCAACGGCGACACCTACGACCGTCGCCAGTCGCGGGTGAAGATGGGCTTCCTGCCCAACTACATCGGCTTCAACTTCGGCAAGAAGATCGACGGCCTGACCCTCACCGGGCGCTCCTCGTTCTGGGTGACGATCAACGACAGCGAACAGGACGGCACCGACACCGCCATCGACGTCCGCCAGTTCTACGGCAACGTCGCCGGCGACTGGGGCGAGGTGCTGATCGGCAAGGACTTCGGCCTGTTCTCGCGCTCCAACATCTTCCTCGACGAGCTGCTCGCCGGCTTCGGCAACGCCAGCGACACCCTCGGACTGGTGGACGGCAAGGGCGTGTCCTTCGGCAACATCGGCACCGGCTACCCGTACCCGTTCCCCACCTCGCAGATCACCTACCGCAACAACAACCTGGTGGAAGGCCTGCGCGTGGCGGTCGGCATCATGGACCCGATCGACACCAACCAGATCGACAAGGACGCCAGCGACGGCCTCGACGACAAGGCCTACCAGGACAACCCGCGCTACGAAAGCGAGATCAGCTACCAGTTCGACGTCGGCGGCGCGCAGATCTACAGCTGGGTCAACGGCGCCTACCAGACCTCGAAGAACACCAACGACGAAGTCGACAGCGTGACCTCCAAGGGCCTGGGCTACGGCATCCAGGCGAAGCTGGGCGGCTTCTCGCTGACTGGCTCGGGCTTCACCGCCAAGGGCATCAACCCGTTCTTCACCAACAACGCCGGCGAAGCCGCGCTGCGCGAGGTGGACAGCCGCGGCGTGCTGCTGCAGGGCTCCTACACCTGGGGCAAGAACCGCGTGGCGCTGTCCACCGGCGAGACCCGCGACGACGGCAACGGCCTGGGCAGTGCCGCTGACTACTCCACCAAGGGCATCGCCTACTTCCGCACCATCAACGACAACCTCAAGCTGGTCGCCGAGTACAACGTCTACGAGATCGACGGCCGCAAGGGCTCCACCGTCAGCGAGGACACCGACACCTTCGCGGTGGGCGCCGTCCTCAACTGGTAATCCGCAAGACTCCTTTGGCTCCATTTCGGCGGGATGGCACGGCGTGTCACCCGCCTTTTTTCTTTCACGCAAGGAAGGCTCGCCATGATCGGATCGTGGAGCGCGCACGCGCAGACTTACCTGCTGGTTCTGTCCATCGCCACCACCCTGGTATTCGCTTTGCCCATCTTCCTCGCACCGTTGCCGTGGGCGCGGATAATGCAGTGGACGCTGCCGGAACACACCGACCTGGCGGTGTACTTCGGCCGCTGCCTGGGTGCGTTCATCCTCATCGTCGAAGCCCTGATGCTGCGCGCGGCGCTCACCGGGGAAGCGCTGCTGACCACCTTCGAGGTGCTGGCGGCGGTGGCGGGGCTCATGGTCGTGGTGCACATCCATGGCGCGCTGCGCAGGGTTCAGCCGTGGACGGAAACGCTGGAGACGGGGTTTTATGCGGGAATGCTGGTGCTGACGCTGTTGTTCTGGCCGCAGGTCTGAGCATTCCCGCAGCATGACTGTGTTCAGGCATGCCGAATCTGCAGGTCCCTGATCACGCACACCGACGCATCACTCGCCAGTGTCGTGTCGCTGAAGTCGATCTGGTTGTAGACGCCGCCGTGGAAATCGAAAATCTGTGCCGCCCAGCTGGCGTCCAGCGGCATCGATGGCACGGCGGAATTGCGTCCGTTGCAGCTGGCCTGCACGGTCAGCATCAGGCTGGAAGTGGCGAGGATCAGGATGTCGAAATCCGCCCCCAGCGGCACGTTGTCCAGCACGGTGCTGTTCACCGGGGTGGTCTGGTTGAAGTTCTGGCGGAAACCCATGGTCAGCTTGCCTTTCTGCCAGAACACCTTGAGCAGGGGACTGTCGTCGTCCTTCACGTGCATCTGCGCCACCACCACCTTCTGCGCCGAGTTCACCTGGGTGACCTTCATCAGTTGGTGGTTCACATGTTCGGTGGCGCTGCTCAGGGCCCAGTAGATCGGTTCCTTCCATTCGCAGCGGGTACGGTGGACGCTCTTGCTCGCCACGCCTTTGGTTGGCGCGGTGAGCTGGAGGCTGCCGTCCGGCAGGCGGGTGACCAGGTTCGGGTATTGCGCCAACGCCTGCGGACCGGGAATCTCGATGGAGACGGTGTCGGTCGGCGTCTTGCCCACGGGCAGGGCGATGTTGAGGTTGTCGATATTGACGGTCATGCCGGGCACTCCTGCGGCAGTGAGAGTGCTGGGTTTGACTCGACGAGGTTCCCCGCGCGACGGTTTTTCGGCCAGGCGGTCGTGGTGGCCAACGGTGCTGGTTTGTCGCAGGACCGAGAGGACGCCCAGTCCTTGCTCGTGAACAGGCTCTTCGTAGGAGCGAGCTTGCTCGCGAACCCGCCCGGCAACGGCGCCGCCAGGGCGCTCTGTTCGCGAGCAAGCTCGCTCCTACAAGGAGGTTTCGTGCTATCCCGTGAAGCGATAGCCCTTGCCGCGGACCGTGACGATCAGCGGTCGCTGCGGTTCTTCGCCGAGCTTGCCGCGCAGGTGGGCAATGCGCACGTCCACCGAGCGGTCCAGGCCATCCCAGGCGAAACCGCGCTGGGCGAGGAAGATCTCGTCGCGGCTGAGGGTTTCCCCGGCGCGGCTGACCAGTTGCCAGAGCAGGTCGAACTCGGCGCCGGTGAGGTCGATGCGCTCGCCGTCACGCTGGACTTCGCGCTGGCGGGCATCGAGGACCAGGCCGGAACGCTCCAGGCGATCGCCCGACTCGCTGGCCGCACGGGGACGCCGCAGCAGGGTACGTACGCGGGCCAGCAGCAGGCTGGGGCGCACCGGTTTGCAGACATAGTCGTCGGCGCCGTGCTCCAGGCCGTCGATCTGCTCGGTGTCCTCCGAGCGTGCGCTGAGCATGAGGATCGCGCCCTGGTAGCGCGGGCGGATGCGCCGGCAGATGGACAGGCCGTCCTCGCCGGGCAGCATGCGGTCGAGGATCACCAGGTCGGGGCGCTCGTCCATGACACGCTCGGCGGCACGCGCGCCGTCCGACTCGATACAGGCGTGCAGGCCGTGGTGTTGGAGAAAGTCGCGGGTGAGGGCGGCGAGGCGCAGGTCGTCCTCGACGATGAGAATGCGGGGGCTGGTCATGGCGATGGCAAGAGAAGGGCGCGGGGCGGCTTGTGGCCGCTCCGCGCTGCGCGGTCAGAATGAGACGCGCGCAATCGAGCCGTCGATCGACAGCCGAGTACCGTAGGGCTCCGACAGCGCGGCGAAGCGCTGCAGGATCGCCTGTGCGTGATCGCCTTCGGCCAGGCGCGGACGGCCGCGGCGATGCACCGCTTCGCCCAGGCCCAGGCTGACCGGATGCAGCTCGATGCCGGTGAGGCGGCGGCCGTCGAACTGGCAGACCGGCACCAGGCTTTCCCAGAAGCGCGCATCGGAGGGGAAGCTGCGGGTGTCGTTCTGGGTGCGCTGCAGGAACACCTTCGACGGGGTCTGGTTGCGGTCCACGCGGAACTGCTCGTAGCTGTCCGCTGGCAGGCGTTCCACCAGTTCGTTCTGGCCGATGAAGTTGCCCAGGCTGTAGAAGATCGGCTTGCCGTTGTAGATCTCCATGCCGCGCAGCAGGTGCGGGCCGTGGCCGACGACGATGTCGACGCCGGCATCGATCATCCGTCGCGCCACCGGCTGGAGGAATTCGGCAGCCACTTCCAGGTTCCAGTCACCGGTGGTGTCGTGGCCCAGTTCGTGTGAATGAATGCTCAGCACCACGATGTCCGACAACGCCCGCGCTTCCTCGACCCAGCGCAGGATGTCGTCCAGGTCCTTCTTGCGCGGCAGGGTGCGCAGGCGCGAGGTCTCGCCCTGGCGGAACAGCAGCGGGGTGAAGGGGCCGAACACCGACAGCGCCGGGTCCGGAATCGGGTGGGCGAAGCCCAGGTCCACCGCGCCCTGGTAGAGGCGGTCCAGGCCGAGGCTGGCGATGATGCCGCGCATGGCCTCCATCTGCGCGCCGTCGAGCTGGTGCACGGTGTCGTAGCGCAGCGGGTTGAGGCCGGGGCGGCCGGGCATGTCGCGGGTCTGTTCGCTGGCCTCTTGGCCCTTGCCGAAGGTGGAGGTGCAAGCCAACAGCGAGACGGTGCCGGCGGCCTTGGTGCAGTACACCGGGCGGCGCGCTTCCTCGAGGTTGCGGCCGGTGCCGGCGTACAGCAGCTCGCGCTTGTCCAGCTGGGCGTGGGCGGCGTGCAGGCCGGCGATGCCGTAATCCAGGCTGTGGTTGTTGGCGGTGGAGAACAGGTCGATGCCGCCCTCCACCAGCTCGTCGAGAATCCACGCCGGCGCGCCGAAGTGCGAGCCGCCGCTTTCCAGCACGGCGTCGCCCTGGAAGTCGTTGGGCAGCACCTCCAGGTTGGTGAAGCTGACGTCGGCACCGCGCAGCAGGTCGAACAGCGGGCGCAGGGTCTGGTCTTCGCGGCTGTTCAGGCGGCGCTGCAGGATGCTGTCGCCGGTCAACGCAATCTTCATGGTCCACCTCAGGGTCGGGGAGTCGCTGATGGCGGCGGACTTTAGGGCAATGCGCGGGCGCGGTCGGCTGAATCCTGGGTATCGCGATAGCCGTCGGTTATCACCCGCGGAGCCTCGCGCGCGGGGAGCTGCCGGCGCTTTCATTCTGGCTATGGGCATCACTTTTTTTCAGAAGTCAGTCCGGTGACAGCGCTCTAACCTGCGCTCGCCTCCCGGCCCACGAGCCGCGGAGCAGGGATGGCACGGCTTGCCGTGACCAGCACGATCCAGGCGGAGAGCAGCATGAAAAAAACAATAACCGGCGCCGCGGGCTTCAAGCCGCACGCGCTGGCGCTGGCTACCAGCATGGCCCTTGGCGGGGCATCTTCGGCTCAGGCAGTGAGCTTCAACGTGGGGGAAATCGAAGGCCGCTTCGACTCGACCCTGTCCATCGGCGCGAGCTGGGCGATGGATGATGCGGACAAGAAATTCATCGGCACCCGCAATGGCGGCACGGCGTCCAGCCAGACCTCCGACGATGGCCGGCTGAACTTCAAGAAGGGCGAGACCTTCTCCAAGATCTTCAAGGGCCTGCATGACCTGGAGCTGAAGTACGGCGACAGCGGCCTGTTCCTGCGTGGCAAGTACTGGTACGACTTCGAGCTCAAGGACGAACACCGCCCGCTCTACGACATCGACGACGACGGCCGTGACATGGCCGCGCGCTCTTCCGGCGCCGAGCTGCTGGACGCCTTCGTCTACCACAACTATGACTTCCGCGACCTGCCCGGCACCGTGCGCCTGGGCCGCCAGGTGGTGAGCTGGGGCGAGAGCACCTTCATCCAGAACGGCATCAACTCGATCAACCCGGTGGACGTCGCCGCGCTGCGCCGCCCTGGTTCCGAGGTGAAGGAAGCGCTGATCCCGGTGAGCATGCTGTATTTCAACCAGGGGCTCACCGACACCCTGTCCATGGAGGCCTTCTACCAGCTGCAGTGGGAGAAGACCGTGCCGGACAACTGCGGCACCTTCTTCGGCAGCGACGTGGCGGCCAAGGGCTGCGACATCAACATGGCGGTGAACGGCAGCGACTTCGACCGCGACATCGACGGCACCGGCATCAAGGGCGGCTACGGCTATGTGCCGCGTACCCGCGATCATGACGCCCGCGATGGCGGCCAGTTCGGCGTGGCGCTGCGCTGGATGGTCAACGACACCGAATTTTCCGCCTACGCGATGAACTACCACAGCCGCACACCCACCAGTAACTGGGTGGTGGGCAAGGGCGCGCTGGCCGACCCGGTGGGCGGGCTGATCGGCCAGGGCGGGCGCAGCACCGCCAGCTGGTACCTGGACTACCCCGAAGACATCCGCCTCTACGGCCTGGGCTTCAACACCACCTGGGGCAGCACCGCGGTGCAGGGCGAGATCAGCTACCGGCCGAACATGCCCATGGGCATCAATTCCAGCGACGTCTCCGGCGCCGCCACCCTTGGCTCGGCCTCCACCAGCGCCATGGTCAACGCCGGTCTGCCGATCTTCGCCAGCGGCTGGGCGGATTCCAGCTACGGCTCGCTGATCCAGGGCTACAAGCGCATGCCCTACACCCAGGCGCAGATGACCTTCACCAACACCTTCGACCAGATTCCGCTGATCGGCGCCGAGCGCCTGACCCTGGTGGGCGAGATCGGCTTCGGGCACATCGGCGACCTGGGCTCCACCGACGGCTCCGACCTGCGCTTCGGCCGCAGCAGCGTCTACGGCAACGGTGAACTGGCCAGCGCCGGTACCTCGTCGCTGCTCGGCCTGTCGGGCAACGCGCTGTGCGAGAAGGTGGTGAACACCGCCAACCCCGGGCAGTGCAACGACAAGGGCTTCTACACCCAGAACTCCTGGGGTTATCGCCTGCGCGCCGGCCTGGAATACAACGACCTGATCGGTGGCATCTCGCTGCGGCCGAACCTGGCGTTCTCCCACGACGTGGAGGGCTACGGCCCGACCTTCAACGAGGGCGACAAGTCGGTCAGCGTCGGCGTCGATGCCGAATACCTCAGCCGTTACACCGCCAGCGTCAGTTACACCGACTACTTCGGCGGCGATTACAACGTCAACACCGACCGCGACTTCCTCGCCGTCAGCCTGGGCGTCAGCTTCTGATGTCCGCCAGCCCCAGCCTTAGAGCAAGAGGTACACCCATGAACAACAAGCAATGGTTGCAGGCCGGCTGCCTGACGCTGAGCCTGCTCGCCGGGCAGGTCATGGCCGCGGTCGGCGCCGACCAGGCGGCGCGCCTGGGCAATCAACTCACCCCGATTGGCGCCGAGAAGGCCGGCAACGCCGACGGCAGCATCCCGGCCTGGACCGGCGGCCTTGCGCCGAACGCCGGCAAGGCCGACGCCGGTGGCTTCCTGGCCGATCCGTATGCCGCGGACCAGCCGCTGTTCACCATCACCGCGCAGAATGCCCAGCAGTACAAGGACAAGCTGACGCCGGGGCAGCTGGCGATGTTCCAGCGCTTCCCCGAGACCTACCGCATCCCGGTCTACCCCAGCCACCGCAGCGCCAGTTACCCGCAGGCGGTGATCGAGGCGGCGAAGGAGAACGCCACCGCGACCTCGTTGGCCGAAGGCGGCAACGGACTGACCCATTTCAACATGACCCTGCCGTTCCCGATCCCGCAGAACGGCCTGGAAGTGATCTGGAACCACGTCACCCGCTACCGCGGCAACGCCATGCTGCGCACCACCGCGCAGATGAACCCGCAGACCAACGGCGCCTATACCATCAGCTACATGAAGGAGCAGTTCGCTTTCCCGTTCGGGCTCAAGGACTACGAGCCGGCGAAGATGGACAACATCCTCTACTACTTCCGCCAGGAAATCCTCTCGCCGCCGCGTCGTGCGGGCAGCGTGATGCTGGTGCTGGAGACCATCGACCAGGTCAAGGAACCGCGCATGGCCTGGATGTACAACGCCGGCCAGCGCCGCGTGCGCCGTGCCCCGCAGGTGGGCTACGACAGCCCCGGCGCGGAAGGCATGCGCACCTACGACGACTTCGACATGTTCAACGGCGCGCCGGATCGCTACGACTGGAAGCTGGTGGGCAAGCAGGAGCTGTACATCCCGTACAACAGCTTCAAGCTCGACTCGCCGGCGCTCAAGTACGACGACATCGTCAAACCCGGCCACCTCAATCCGGACCACACCCGCTACGAGCTGCACCGCGTGTGGCACGTAGTGGCGACCCTGAAGCCGGGCCAGCGCCACATCTACAGCAAGCGTGACCTGTACATCGACGAGGACAGCTGGCAGATCGCCGAGGCCGACGCCTACGACGGTCGTGGCAACCTCTGGCGTGTTTCCGAAGGCCATGCACGGCCCTTCTACGACCAGCAGTTCACCTGGCTGACGGCGGAGACCCACTACGACGTGCTGTCCGGGCGCTACACGGTGTCCGGGCTGCGCAACGAGGAGAAGAGCAGCTACGACTTCGCGGTGAAGTCCAGCAGCAACGACTTCACCCCCAACGCCTTGCGCGCCACCGGCATCCGCTGAGGCGAGCGGGACTGGCGCTCACCGGCGCTCCGATGTGTTTGACAGCGGCCTGCGGGTCGCTTTTTTTCGTCCACTGATCGGTGACCCGCTCTTCGTAGGAGCGAGCTTGCTCGCGAATCTTCCCGAGCACGCGGTAATGTCAGGGAGCCTCGTGGGTAGGATGGGTGGAGCGCAGCGATACCCATGCTGTCGTCGCACGGAATCGATGGGTATCGCTGCGCTCCACGCCATCCTACGTCCGTGTTCTGTCGGCAGCGTCGTAGAGGTGGGCGGAGTCTTCGGCGAGGTATTCCAGGCAGGTGAAGGCGCCGGTCAGCACTTCTGCCGAGGGCGTACCGTGGTCGGGAATACTGGCCAGGAAATTGAGCATGTGCAGCAGCGCGCGATGTCGGCCGTAGGCGGCATCCTGCAGCGACTGGTAGCTGAGGTCGTCGTTCAGGTGAAGCAGGGTAGGGGCTGTGAAGGTCATGGATTGCATCTCTTGATAGCCAGATGACCACCCGGAGGTGCGGACAATTTCTTGGACTACCTGAGGTGGTAGCTCATGTATTCATACGAGGATCGGCAACGTGCCGTTCGGCTTTACATCAAACT